>NZ_CP051305.1:1446281-2892562 GCF_024181385.1 Treponema sp. OMZ 798 | reverse complement strand
AGTGTGCCATTATACTACTTCTTTACTTTTTTTTGCAATAATGATAGAATAAAAAAAGGCATTTATTGTCAAATTTTATGGGAATTTATAAGTTTTTAAGGAAAAAAAATGACAAAGTCAAATTATTCGGCAAATAATATTACGGTTTTAAAGGGATTGGAAGCGGTCAGAAAAAGACCGGGTATGTATATAGGTTCAACGGGGCCGGACGGCCTTCATCATCTTGTGTATGAGGTTGTAGATAACTGTATAGACGAGGCTATGGCCGGCTTTTGCGATAAAATTCTGGTAGTTCTTGAACCGAACGATATTGTGCGTGTAGAAGACAACGGCCGGGGCATCCCTGTAGATATTCACCCGACCGAAAAAATAAGTGCCTTGGAGCTGGTTTTAACCCGCCTCCATGCCGGAGGTAAGTTCGACAAGGGTTCTTACAAGGTTTCAGGCGGTTTACACGGTGTAGGCGTTTCGGTTGTAAACGCTCTTTCAGTCTGGATGGAAGCCAAGGTTTACAAGGACGGCTTTGAGCACTATGCAAAGTTTGAAAAAGGCTCAATCCTTGAACCCGTAAAAAAGATAGGCGAAACCGAAAAAAGCGGTACGGTTATCAGGTGGGCAGCAGATTCTTCCATCTTTACCGAAACTACCGTATACAATTTTGAAGTGCTTGCAACCCGTTTGAGGGAACTGGCCTTCTTAAACAGCCGAATTTCCATCACGATGAGGGATGAACGCCTTTCCACTCCAAAAGAAGTTACCTTTGCCTTTGAAGGCGGAATATCTCAGTTTGTTTCATACCTAAATGCCTCAAAACAGGTTTTCCCTAAAACTCCGGTTTTTATCGAAGGCGAAAAAAACGATATTATCTGCGAGGTTGCTCTTCAGTACAATGACGGATATAACGAAAACCTTCTTTCCTTTGTAAACGATATAAATACACGCGAGGGCGGAACTCATCTTGAAGGCTTTAAGACAGCCCTCACCCGCGTGATGAACGAGTTTTTAAAGAAATATCCTAAACTTGTAAAAAAGATGGATAAGGAAGAAAAACTTACGGGTGAAGATGTCCGCGCAGGTCTCACCGCCATCGTTTCCGTAAAGGTTCCCGAACCCCAGTTTGAAGGACAGACCAAAACAAAGCTGGGCAACAGCGAGGTTCGAGGTATAGTCGATTCCTTTGTAAACGAAAAACTCACCCTCTTTTTTGAACAAAACCCGAATGAGGTCGAAAAGGTTTTGGAAAAATGCGTTGCCGAGGCCGCAGCCCGCATTGCAGCCCGAAGAGCAAAGGAAGCTACCAGAAGGAAGAGCGGTTTAGACAGCTTCGGCCTCCCCGGAAAACTTGCAGACTGTTCTTTAAAAGACCCCGAGGCTTGTGAGGTTTACATAGTTGAGGGAGACTCTGCAGGCGGTTCAGCCAAAAAGGGAAGAGACAGCAAGACGCAAGCTATTCTCCCACTTTGGGGAAAAATGCTCAATGTCGAAAAAACCCGTCTCGACAAGGTTGTAAACAACGAAAAGCTCCAGCCGATTATTGCTACCCTCGGCACGGGTATAGGCAAGGATTTTAATATAGAAAAACTCCGCTATCACAAGGTTATAATAATGGCTGATGCCGACGTTGACGGCTCCCATATCCGCACCCTGCTATTGACCTTCTTTTTTAGATACATGCCTCAGGTTATCGAAAGGGGCTATGTCTACATTGCCATGCCGCCTCTTTATAAAATTTCTCACAATAAAAAAGAGTGGTATGTTTACAACGATGATGAAAGGGATTCCGTTTTGGACGAAATCGGACGGGGAAACAATGCTGCTGTTCAGCGTTATAAGGGTTTGGGTGAAATGGACGGCACCCAGCTTTGGGAAACGACCATGGACCCTGCAAGGCGGAAAATGATGAGGGTTACCCTTCCCGACGCCGTTGAAGCCGACAGAATTTTCAGCACCCTAATGGGCGAAGAAGTAGAGCCCCGCCGAAAATTCATCGAAGAAAACGCCGTCTACGCAAATCTGGATGTGTAATAAATATTTGATTAATCGATAAAAAAAGTTTGGGGGTATGTATGTTTGATGTTAATAGTTCTGTGCTCTTTTGGTTTGCGGGAGTTGTGATTCTCTTTGTTTTGCTGCAATCAGTCTTTTTTTTGGTAAAGGCTTTAAAGCGGGCAAAAGAGTTAAACATGCCCAAAAAAAAGATAAAGCAAATTATTTCCGGAGCGGCGGTTTTTACGATCGCTCCCGCCATTTCCATCATTCTCGGAATGATAAGCCTTTCCAAATTTTTAGGTCTTCCTCTGCCCTGGCTTCGTCTTTCGGTTCTAGGAGCCTTGACCTATGAGCTTACGGCTGCAAGCACAGCAGCATCGGTCTTGGATATTCCCTTGGATCAGCCGATTGCAGATGCGGCAGCCTATACGACTATTTCTTGGGTTATGGCCCTCGGAATAATTTCCGGGATTGTGGTGATTGCTCTTTTCTTACCCAAGATGCAAAAAAATCTTATTCGAATGAAGTCCAAGGATGAAAAATGGAGCAAGCTCCTCATCGATGCCCTCTTTATGGGAATGATTTCAGCCTTTTTAGGAATGATATTTTCCGAAATTCGTCTGGGACTCAAGGGATGGATTCCCGTTTTTGTGATGTTCTTTTCGGCCATCTTAATGCTTATCTGCGGTTTAATCGTAAAGAAGACAAGGGCTAAATGGCTTGAAAGCTATGCTATGCCGATAAGCCTTTTGGGCGGGATGGCCTTTTCCATTCCGATTACAATGCTGATAGGTTAAAAACATTAAGTTTTAAGGATAAGTTTTTATGCAAGATAAACAAATCGAATTCAGTTCTTATGAAAAAAGCATACATAGGTGGGGAAGAATATGGATGGTAATAGCCATTATTATGTTTCTTTCTTATCCTCTTTTTACCTGTATTTACTATAATACTTGGCCCAATTTTTGGCTTCTTTTGAGGGGGCTTTTCGGTGTTGCCGTTATTTTTTGGCCGGTAGGAATTATTGAAGCCTTTACCTTTGCACCCATGCTAGGAGCAGGCGGAACCTATGTAGGCTTTATCACAGGAAACTTAACAAACCTAAAGGTTCCCTGCGGAGTCTTAGCCTTGGAGGCCGCAAAGGTTGAAGCCAACACCGAAGAAGGCGACGTGGTTACCACAATAGCCGTTGCAGTTTCTTCCATAACGACAACCCTTATTTTAATAGCGGGAATGCTTTTGCTAACTCAGTTAAAGCCAATTTTGGAATCTCCTATTATGGCTCCGGCCTTTAAAAACATCCTGCCGGCCCTTTTCGGCGGCCTCTTGGTAGTCTTCGTTGCAAAAAATCCTAAGATTGCCGTTGTTCCCTTTGCCTTTATGCTGATTCTTTTTATTGCCATGCCTCAGCTGGGAAAAGCCATAAGTATGCTCATCCCTGTCGGAGCTATTATTACAATCATCTACACGAGGATAATGTATAAGAAAGGGAAGATATAAAAATAAATGGAGATATACATTTATGAATACTAAAGATCTATTGGAAATTATTACATTAGGAGAAACAAGCAAGGTTCAATTTAAACAAGATTTACTTGCCGATGAAATGGAAGTTTATGGAACCTCCGTAGATGATATCAATAAAGAAAAATTTTCAGAATTTTTTAAAAAAGAATTCGGTACAACATATGAAGATAAGGGATTAAATCTTGAACAAGCCTTAAAAGCAAAACGGGTTTTGCGAAATGAACATTTAACGCTTGCAGGATTGCTTTTTTTTGGAAAAAATCCTCAAGAAATAAAACCGGCTTTTACGATTAAATTTGTTTCTTTTTTTGGAAACGATATATCGGAAAATTACTATAGAAACAAACCTTCGGATCTAAAAGGTACAATTCCTGAACTTTTTGATGAAGCTATGAGATATTTAAAATCTTGTTTACACCATGTACAAAAAGAACAGGGGTTTAACTCGACAGGAATTCTTGAAATCTCTGAAATAGCTCTTATCGAAGTATTACAAAATGCCTTGCTGCATAGAGATTATTTTAAAAATTCTCCCATTAGAATTCTCATTTTTGATAATAGAGTCGAAATAATTAGCCCGGGTAAATTACCTAATAGCCTGACTGTTGAAGAAATAAAATTCGGAAATCCTGTAATAAGAAACAACCAATTAGTTTCTTACGCTTTGCATCTTTTACCTTTTAGCGGTTTAGGGTCAGGAATTAAAAGAGCCATATCCGAACAACCTAATATAGAATTAATAAATGATATTCAAGGTGAACAATTTAAAGTAATTATACCAAGACCGGAAAAATCTAAATGACCAAGTATCCTTTTATCAGAACCTTTAAGCTTTTTTTTAAGGCCTCGCCTTTCAGGGTAAGTGCCGTAGCGGGCTATGTACGGAAGATGGTATTTTACGATAATGGGGTACGTTCAAAACTATTTTGATATTATGGATTGCTGATTTGGATATGGATTCATACCGGGAAAGGCTGTCGGCGGTATTCCAAGACTTCGCCGTTTACTCAGGCTACACTGTGGACGAAAATATTTTTATAAAACCCGAACACTCTGAGGAAGAGGAAAAAGAAAAAATCGAAAAGGTAAAATATTTAGGAAAAGACTTTGAAAAGAAGCTTGAAAATAATTACTCCCTCGTTTTGGGAATGCAATACGGCGGTAAAGAATTTTCAGGCGGACAAAGACAGAGGCTTGCCGCCTTGCGTTCCTTCATCAAAAAAAGCGATATAATATTTTTTGATGAACCCACTTCAGCAATAGGCCCGATAGCCGAAAACGAATTTATCTAAAGCATCCTTATGCAGGGCAAGGGAAAAATCTCGCTCATCGTAACTCATAGAATGGGAAGCGTAAGGTCCTGCAGCGATATAATCGTAATCGATTCAGGTACCGTAATCGAAAAAGGAAACTTTGAAAGCCTTTTAGCTCAAAACGGTTTATTCGCAGAACTTTATAACAGCCAAAGAAAAAATTTTATAGAAGAAAATCTATAATTTAATCACAAATAGCGATTTATTTATTCTCTCAATCAGTCTTGACTCGTATCGTGTTTTGTAGTACAATCGCTCCAATAAATAACAAATCGTTTATCAAAGGGAGTTTTTAATATCTAAAATGAATAACTAAACATTCTTCAAAATGTAAAATATTGTCTCAAAACTAATATTAATTTTAAGGAATGTTTATGTTAATAGATGTTAAGAATTTAACCTTTGCTTATTATGGTTCGGCGGAACCTGTTTTTGAAAATCTTAATTTACAGTTGGATACGGATTGGAAGCTCGGTCTTATAGGCAGGAACGGCTACGGGAAAACCACCTTTTTAAATTTACTCCGGAACAAACTCGAATATTCAGGGAAGATTATCTCTCCTGTCAGCTTTGAATATTTCCCTTATGTTCTCGAAGAAAAAAAGACCGTCCGCGAGGCGGTTTTTTCCCGACTACCTCATCTCGAAGACTGGCAGCTTGATTGCGAGCTTTCCCTATTGGAAGTTTCTGACGAAATTGCAGACAGGCCCTTTAAAACTTTAAGTTCGGGCGAGCAAATTAAGGTGCTGCTTGCTGTTATGTTTTTACATGAAAACGCGTTTATGCTGATTGATGAACCTACAAATCACTTGGATGCTTACGGACGAACCGCTGTCGCCGATTATCTAAAAAAGAAAAAAGGTTTTATTCTTGTTTCGCATGACAGAGATTTTTTAAACCGGACTGTTGACCACGTTTTAACAATCGAAAAAAATAAAATCTATGTTCAAAACGGCAACTATGACACTTGGGAAGAAAATAAAATCCGGCAGGATAATTTTGAGATTGAAAAAAATATCCGGCTGCGGAAAGAAATCAAACGCCTCAAAGAAGCGGCCCGCCAAAAGGCCGGTTGGGCTGACTTAAAAGAAAAAACAAAATCAGGACAAGGCCCTTGTGACAGAGGTTTTATATCGCACAAAGCCGCTAAGCTGATGAAGAGGGCAAAAAATATCGAGCGGAATGCGAATAAGGTCGTTACCGAAAAAGAAAAGCTTTTAAAAAATATCGAGAGGATCGAAGACATTCCTATGAGGCCTCTCCATCATCACGCAAAGCACCTTATTGAAGCTTCCGCGCTTTCAGTTTCTTATGGCGGTAAAAAGATTTTTTCACCGGTCGATTTTTCCCTTGAAGCCGGAGGTGTTTTAAGCCTTAACGGAAAAAACGGAGCGGGAAAATCAAGCATTTTAAAATTACTGATGGGAGAAAAAATAGAATTTTCCGGAATCTTAAAAAAAGCGCAAGGGTTAAAAGTTTCTTATATCCCGCAAAACTTTGATTTTTTAAAAGGCCCGCTTTTCGATTTTATAGAAGAAAGCAATATAGACAAAACAATTTTTTTGACAACTTTAAGAAAGCTAAATTTTCCGCAGGACAATTTTGACAAGAAAATGGAAACCTATTCGGGCGGTCAAAAAAAGAAAGTGCTGCTGACCCGTTCAATCTGCGAGTCGGCCCATCTCTATATTTGGGACGAGCCTTTAAACTATATCGACGTTATTTCCCGTCTTCAAATCGAAAGGATGATTTTAAAGTACAGCCCCGCAATTATCTTGGTAGAGCACGACAAAAAATTTAACGAAAAAGTTTCTACCGATTTTGTAGAGCTGCTTCCCAATCCTTAGGTTTAAAACCGATGAGGACAGAAGTTTCGGTAATTAACAAGGGGCGTTTTACCAACATACCGTCGCTTGCGAGAAGATTATACATTTCTTCTTCGCTCATATTAGGTAATTTTTCTTTAAGGTTTAAACCGCGATAAACCAAACCGCTTGTGTTAAAAAATTTCTTTAAGGGCAGGCCGCTCTTTTTATGCCATTTTTTAATCTCGGCGGCTGTAGGATTTTTCTCCTTGATATGTCTTTCGGTATAAGACAGTCCATTCTCATCAAGCCATTTTTTTGCATTTATACATGTAGTACATTTCGGATAATAAATAAAAATCATCTTTCCTCCATAAATAAAGTAATTACTTCCCGTAAGCCTTTTCTAAAAATTCGGCTGCATGTTTATTTTTAGGTTCTTTTTCCAATATATATTGAAAAGTTTTTATTGCATCTTCTTTCTTTTTTAAACGCATTTGAAGGATTCCCTTAATAAGCAGAGAATCGGTTTTAATACCGAACATTTTTTCGGCAGCTTTTAATAGGTCGAGGGCAATCTTTGTTTGTCCCATCTTATCAAGGCAGAATACAAGATTGTGTAATAAAAGCCTTTCTTCAGGTTTTGCCCTAAGCATCTTTCTATATAGGATAGCGGCTTTTTGGTACTGCCCGGCCTTTCGGCGGAACAAGGCAAGCTCAGGATCAAAATTAACTTTTTCTCCTTGGCTCATCAAAATTTCAAGGTGGTTGCCGGCATCTTCCCAACGCTCGCATTTTTCCAAAAATAGTACGTAGTCCCGCCTTATGTAAATATTCTTTCCCCATTCCTTTAGATAGGCTTCATAGGCCTCATCGGCTTCTTTATTTAATTGTAAATTTTCGTAAGAGGCGATAATTCCTATTTTAGCTTCCTCATCTTTTTCATTGATGCTTAAAGTTCTTTCATACCAGTTGAGAGCCAAATCGGGCATGTTAAGTTTTATGTAGCAGCAGCCCATGGCATTAAAGATTGCCGAATCGGCTCTTCCGTTTTGAATAAGGGCTTGAAGATGCGGTAAAACCTCTTCAGGCGGATTATCGATATGGGCGGCGGTAATTATTTTATAATAATAAATATCGTCCGCATCGCAGGAGCCTGCAGCTTCGGCACGCAGAATTGCAGCACTAAGTTCTTCCCATCGGTATGCTTCTTGGAGGGAAAGCATTATGCCGTAATGCGGATAAGGATTTTCGGGCTCGTGTTCAAGAGCACATTTATAATGGCCTAAGGCCGTGTTGGTGTTCCCCATAGAACGTTGAGCTTCGGCAGCAAGAAGCCTGATTTCGGCATCGCTTCCAAAACTTTTTATAAAGATGCGGGCAGCAACGGCAGCCCTTGAATAGTCGCCCCGTTCCATGTGTTTTTTGATAACGCCCATCGCAAAAAAACGGTCCGAGACTCCGTCATCGGGAATTTCAATTCCCAGCTTTGCAAAGTCTTCGGCGGCTCCTGCAGCATCGCCCAGCTGCATCTTTATCATTGCAGGATACCATTTTAGGGCCGGATCATCGGGCTCGAATTCGCAGGCAGCCTCGTACTGGCCCAGGGCTTCGGGAAGATAACCTTCCATTTTAAGGGCGTGTGCAAGATAAAGGCGCGGAGCAACCCCGTCTATCCCGTTTTTTATTGCAAAGCTGAACATTTGACGGGCCATATCCGCGTTGCCGCCTCTTAATTCATAGACACCTTCAACAAAAAGAGAGTTTAAATATCCGGCATTCAGCCGTGCATCGGAAGGAGCAAATTTTAAGGCTTCTTCAAATGTTTCGCGGGCAAGCCGAGGCTTTTTCCATTTTAGATAGGCCGAGCCCAGCATTGCCCTTGTTTCAAGAGGATGAGGATTGAGCTTTAAGCTTTTTTCAAGGCAATAAACAGCCTTGTCATACTGTCCCGCGGCCAAATAGGAGCGGCCCAAAAAAAAGAAGCCCATAGGAAGACTTGTGCTATTTGCAGCAGGGTCCGATGAGCACCTTTTAACGTAGGCCTTACCATAGGCTATGGATCTGCCGTAATTGTTTACGGCAGCCCAAGCCCTGGAAAGATATAAATATATTTCGGGATTTCCCTTTTTTTCGCCGTAAAAGGGAGAAGATACTTCGGCTAAGCCTTCTGCGGCAAGTTTTTCTAAAATTAAAATTGACGTCTTATAGTCGCGTTTTTTTCCGGCTTCAATGGCTTCATTTATAAGCGCATTTACAGACTTAGCCATAGGTTTATTTTCTTCCGGCTTGAACCAAGGTTACAGCCGAGGTGGTGATTATGTCGTCTACCGAGCAGCCTCTGGAAAGGTCGGATATTGGTTTTGCAAAGCCCTGGAGGAAGGGACCGAGGGCCTCTGCTCCGGCAATCCTTTGTACCAGTTTGTATCCGATGTTTCCGGCTCCAAGGTCAGGGAAGATCAGGGTATTGGCCTGTCCCTTGACGGGAGAATCGGCGGCCTTCTTTTGCATAACGGAAGGAACTATAGCACAGTCCAACTGAATTTCTCCGTCAAAGACAAAGTCGGGTTTTCTTTCCTCTAAGATTTTTACGGCTTCGCGGACACGCAAAATATTTTCATCCTTGTCGCCTCCCGAGCCCTTTGTAGAAAAGGAGAGCATTGCAACAACGGGTTCAACTCCTGCAAAGGTTCTACAGCTCATGGCAGCAGAGCAGGCAATGTCGGCCAACTGTTCCGAGCTGGGAGTAGGAATGACGGCGCAGTCCGAAAAGATAAAAACTCCGTTTGCTCCGAGTTTGGGATTTTTTGTGTCCATCAAAAAACATGAAGAAGCGGTTTTCATTCCGGGAAGAGTACCGATAACCTTTAAGCCTGCACGGAGAACGTCGGCTGTTGTGTTTAAGGCTCCTGCAACCATTGCATCTGCCTTATCTTGAACGAGCATCATTGCGGCAAAACCGAGTTCTGCACTCATATCTATTTTAGCCTGTTCGAGGGTCATGCCCTTGGCCTTTCTTTTTTCGTAATAGCTTTCGGCAAAGGAATCAAGCCACTCGGATTTTTTGGGATCAATTACCTTAATTCCGTCCAGCCTTACTCCTGCTTTAGAAGCAGCTGCAGAAACAGCCTCATCAGAACCGATTAAAAAAAGTTCCGATACCAATTTTTCATCTACGATAGATCGGGCTGCTTTAAGAGTCCTTTCTTCAGTACCCTCAGGCAAAACAAGGCGGTTAGCATATTCTTTTGCCTTTTTTTTCATTTCGTCTACAAAACTCATAACTTTATCTCCTAAATCTTTTCCGCATGTTTAAATCGGACTAACAATTTTTTACTTGCACTGTATTTTAGCATGTTTTAATGTTTATGTCTAGCAAAATGCCGACACTAAAAATAAAGTTTTCAAGACTCAAACTCCAAACTCACCTCACCCGAAATCAGCTCTCCCTTTTTTCCTTCTTCGTTTTCTATAATAAGATGACCTAAATCGCTGATTCCAAGAACCAAGGCTTCATAGGGGGCACCGGTAAAGGGCAAAACCCTCACATTTTTTCCTGTAAGGAGGGATAGGCCCTTATATTCTTCCATTAATTTCTCTTTAGACTGAAGGCCGTAAAGAGCTTCGATTAGACTCGATATAATAGAAGAAGCCAAGGCGTTTCGGCTGAAGGAAGAAGTTTCTTTAAACGGAATACACTCTTTACCGGAAAGAGAGAAAGTCTCACTAAAAAGTGCTCCGGCTTTGTTTTTAAGTTCGGGAGGAAAATTCGATTCTTTTACGTTGAGGCCTATGCCTATAATTACGGCCTGTACTGAAGAGGTTTCCATATCGATAATTCCTTCGCTTAAAATGCCGCAGATTTTTTTTCCGTTGAGATAAATATCGTTTACCCATTTTATTTTTGGAGCAAAGGCCAATTCCTGTAAACAGCGGCAAATGATTACTGCCGAAATTGCCGTATAAAGGCTTGGATCGGGAGCTTCCTTTTTATTCTTTGCAGGAAGATATGGACAGAAAATAAGACTAAAATAGAGGCCTGCTCCTTCAGGCGAATAAAAATTTCGCGAAAAGCGGCCCCTCCCTGCAGTTTGATGCTCAGCAAAAAGAAGAGTTCCATGGAGAGACTCTGCATTATTAGAAGAATTCAACCGCCTTTTCGCCTCGGTGTTTGTAGAATCTATTGTCTTAAAAACTTCGATTTTGCTGCCGCAAACAGATTCGGCAAGGCGGGATAAGTTCTTTTCGATAAAAAAAGCGTTTAACACATCGGAAGAAGACTTTAGGACATAGCCCTTGTTCTTTCCGCCTTCGATATCATAGCCTTCACTCCGCAGTTTTTGTACGGCCTTCCAAACGGAAACCCGCGAAAGCCCCAAGCGCAAAGCAGCTTCTTCGCCCGAAAGAGGTTTTCCGTTTTGTTCTATCAGCATATCCAAAAGGATATCGCTCGTTGTCCTTGATATAAGCTCTCCCATAAAACCAAATTCTAGCATATTTTTCCTTTTTTTTCTATTGCAACCTTTTGGAAACAGCCTTGTCTATTATTTTATAGGGTGAAACTATGTTTTATAAAGAATATATAAACTATATTGAAAGCGATGATTGGGAAACCGTACATAACTCTTTTTCAGTCAAAGCTCCCGAAAATTTTAATTTTGCTTATGACATAATAGATAGAATGGCGAAGGAAAGCCCTGAAACGGAAGCCCTCGTCTGGTGCGACGAAACCGAAGAAAGGATTTTTTCGTTCGGAGAATTGGCAAAACAAATAAATAAGACGGCAAACTTTTTTAAGGCGATGGGGATAGGAAAAGGCGACACGGTTTTGCTTTTTTTGAGAAGAAGATACGAGTTTTGGTTCGTTCTTCCGGCCCTGCACAAGATCGGAGCCATAGCCGTCCCCGCGACGGTTCAGCTTGCAGCCCACGACATTGAGTACAGAATTCAATCCGCCAATATAAAAATGGTCATGGCCGTACAAGAAAAAAACTTGCAGGAAGAAATTCAAAAAGCTGCCGAATCCGCCTATAATAAGCCCCTCCTTGTCTGGGTTCATGACGAGATGGAAGGCTGGATTTCCTTTGATAAGCTTGTAAAAAATATGAGCGATGAGTTTATGCCCCCCGCAGGAGAAGCCTATCCTTGCGGAAAGGATACGGCCCTTTTGTACTTTACATCAGGTACTTCGGGTAATCCCAAAATGGTAGAACATAATTTTCTATATCCGCTCGGGCACATAGCAACGGCAAAGTTTTGGCAAAATGTCAAAGAAGGCGGAAGGCATTTGAGCGTTGCGGAAACGGGCTGGGCTAAGGCCATGTGGGGAAAGATCTACGGGCAATGGCTTTGCGGCTGTGCTATCTTTGTGTACGACATGAAAATGTTCATCCCTAAAAACATGCTCGAAAAATTATCGAAATACAAAATAACTTCCTTTTGCGCTCCGCCCACGGTTTACAGGTACTTAATCCGTGAAAAAATAGACGATTACGATTTATCCTCATTGGAAGAATGTACAACGGCAGGTGAAGCCCTTAGCATATACATCTTCAATACCTTTAAAGAAAAGACCGGAATAGAACTGCGGGAAGGCTACGGGCAAACAGAGCTTACCCTCACAACGGGAACCTTCCCCGGCATGAAAATAAAACCAGGTTCAATGGGAAAGCCTGCCCCCGGCTATGAGATAGATATTATCCGCCCCGACGGATCTTCTTGCAAGGCAGGAGAATCGGGAGAAATCATCTTGCGTTTGGATAAAAAGGTTCCCTTCGGAATGTTCGGAGGCTATTATAAAAATGAAGAAAAAACGGCCGAGGTTTTTAAGGACGGAGTTTACCACACGGGGGACGCCGCCTATATGGATGAAGACGGTTATTTTTGGTTTGAAGGCAGAACCGATGACCTTATAAAAAGCTCCGGTTTTCGTATAAGCCCCTTTGAGGTGGAGTCGGTTCTTCTCCAGCATCCGGCAGTCTTTGAATGTGCGGTAACAGGCGTACCCGACCCGAAAAGAGGCCAGGCGGTAAAGGCCTTTGTTGTTTTAAACAAAACCTATCGAGAGAGCCAAGCCTTAGAAAAAGAGCTTATGTTCTTTGCAAAGAAAAATGCTGCCCTCTACAAGTCCCCGCGTTCTCTCGAATTTGTAGAAACTTTGCCTAAAACTCATAACGGCAAGATAAGCAGGGCTGCAATCAGAAGCCGAAAGGATTGATACTTTATAAAGCTTCTATTTCTTTTAGGGTTAAACCTGTCGCTTTTATAATAGAATCTGAGCTAAAACCCATTTCAAGCAAATTTTTTGCCGTTTCGAGTGATTTTTGGTATGAGCCCTCGGCAAAGGCTATTTCCCGTTCTTCTGCCCGTTGTACGGCTATATCTGTTTCATAATCATATTCGGCTAGTAACATGTTAATTACCTCCTTGGTCTTGCGCTTTAAATATTCACGCAAAATATTATTTTGTATACATTCTTCAACAGCTTTTTCAAAACCTTTTTGCGGATCTATTTCTTTCCATTTCCTTACCGTTTCTACAAATATACTATATTCCTGCATCATTTTACAGTTTTCCAATATAGGATGACGGTTTTGTTGATTTATGTTTATTACTTTAACAGTTAACTCAAGATTAGTTTCCGTTGTCTTTTCTATAAAAGCATCCGATAGTTTCAGTATTTTATCAGAAGGATAGCTTTCTTCTCCATTGTAAAAGACATAAAACTCTGGAGTTGGAATTTTTAATAGCTTACGGCTGTATTTTTCTTTTGATTCAAATAGAGTTTCATAAAGGCGGCTGACATATTCAAGGCAGCGTAAAGGCATATTAGAATTTATTGTTGATTGATGTTCAGCAAGTACTATTATTTTGTTATCCACGAGGTATGATACATCATTGTAAAATGTCATATACAAAACTTGATCAAGGCGGATGTTTTTTAAAGCTTCCGTAGCTTTAAGTTCCGTTCCGTGTAAAGCATTATAAAGAGATAAAAAATTCTCTTTTGCCCTTTCATCTTCGCTGAACAAATCAACAAAAACCGAATCCTTGTATTTTCTGTTTGACGTACTCATAGCCGTTTCCTCACTGATTTTATTATAACATAGATTGGCAAGTTTTGTAAGAGAATACATTTTTATTGCAAAATTGATTTCCGCGGCTTCAGAAAAACCGGCCTTGACACACAGGCCGAAAGCAAGTAGACTTTGTTCTATAAAAGTTGTTATGTAGACAGACTGACATAAAAAAGGAGTTTATATGAGAAGAGTTGTAATTACAGGCCTCGGTGCCGTAACCCCCATAGGAAACACCCTGGATGAAACATGGGAAGGAATCAAAGCAGGTAAATGCGGAATCGGAAACATTACCCAATTTGATTGTTCCGATTTTAAGATTCAGATAGCGGCAGAAGTAAAAAACTTTGACGCTTCACAATTTATGGATAAAAAAGATGCCCGTAAAATGGCTCGGTTTACTCAATTTGCCGTAGCCGCAGCTTCACAGGCAATGAAGGATGCAGGTCTTTCAAAAGAAAACATCGATGCAAACCGCACAGGTATAATACTCGGAAACGGTATAGGAGGTTTTGAAATCTACCAAGAAGCCTTTAAAAAATACTTTCAGGTCGCTCCGGATCGTATTCCGCCGATGACTGTTCCTCTTCTTATTCCGAATGAGGCGGCCGGAAATATAAGTATGCAGTTCGGTATAAAGGGCCCGTCTTGGACCTTGGCCACAGCCTGCGCTTCCGGTACCGATGCTCTCGGAAACGCTTTAGACCTTGTCCGCTCAGGAAGGCTCGATATATGCGTATCGGGCGGTACGGAAGCTACAATTACCGGTTTCGGTATAAGCGGTTTTACGATTCTACAAACCCTCGCCTCAGGCGATCCTGCCAAGGCTTGCTGCCCCTTCGATAAAAAGCGTTCAGGCTTTGTAATGGGCGAAGGCTCCGGCATTCTCATTCTTGAAGAATATGAACATGCAAAAAAGAGGGGAGCTAAAATATATGCAGAATTTGCAGGTTATGGAGCTTCCTCCGATGCCTACCACTTAACCAGCCCCGACCCCTCAGGTGACGGAGGAGCATTGGCCATCACAAACGCACTAGCCGATGCAGGCGTAAAACCTGAAGAAGTTCAATACTATAATGCTCACGGAACCTCGACACCGATTAACGACCCTGCAGAAACGGCCATGATTAAAAAAGCTTTCGGAGACCATGCGTATAAAATGAAGGTTTCTTCAACCAAGTCGATGATAGGCCACTGCTTAGGTGCCGCAGGAGCTCTTGAAGCTATCTTCTGTATAAAGGCAATGGAAGAAGGATTTTATCCCCCGACCATAAACCTAACCGAACCCGACCTTGAAGCTGGCTGCGATTTGGACTATGTTCCGAACAAGGGCGTCAAAGGCGAAATAAACTGTGCCGCCTCAGGCTCCCTCGGTTTCGGAGGCCATAACGGCGTTGCCATCTTCAAAAAGATAAGGTAAGGGCTTTTTAAAAAGCGGTAAACGGATGAGATAAAACCGTTTAGAATGTATGGACTTCCAACATTTTGAACGGTTTTTATTACTTGAAAAAGATGAGTTTTTGAGGTAGAATGGAGATAGGAGTGGCAATTGGTGTTAGAATAATACCTTCGACACTCAAAGTGAAGAAATTATGAGTAAAAAAATTACAGATGAAATTTTTGTTGAAGAATTAGAAGAAGATTCCGGTGATTTTTATTATGATTTAACCCCATATCATTTCAATATGGATGTTGAAGGTTTGATTCGTAGGTATAAATCAAAAGATATAATAATTCCATCTTTTCAAAGAAATTATGTATGGACAAAAGATGGGGCTTCAATGTTTATAGATTCTGTTTTAAGAGGTCTTCCAAGTCCAAGTTTTTTCTTTTATGAAGAAGAATCTCAAAGATATTTAGTGATCGATGGTCAACAAAGATTACTGTCGCTGTTTTATTTTGTAGAGGGCTATTTTCCAGAAAAAAAAGCGCATCAAGCTATTGCTCCAATAAGTAAAGATATAAGTAAAGAAAATTTTTCTCTAACAGGAAAAAAAATTCATCCCGACTGGAAAGGAAGATGTTTTAAAGATTTATCTCCACAACAGCAAAAAAGAATTTTAAATACCTATATTTATATAATAAATTTAAAACAGATAAAGCCAACTGATGATAATTCTAGCATGTATTTAGTTTTTGAAAGAATTAATACTGGTGCAACGCCTTTAAATCCTCAACAAATTCGTTTATGTGTTTATCATGGTAATTATGCAGATTTTATATCTAATTATGCGCAAAAATATGAGTGGTTAAATATTTTTAGATTAAGTGATGTAACTGGAGGAATTTCAGAGTTGATTTTACGTTTCTTTTCATTGTATTATACAGCCGGAGAATTTAAGGGATCAATGAAAAGTTTTTTAGATAAAGAGCTGAAAAATAATCGAAATTTTGAAAAGCACTCAAAAGATAAATTAAAGATTTTATTTGAAAGAAGTTTTGCAATGATGTGTAAGTGTTTTGATAGTAGAACCTTTTCTCCTAAAAAAAATTTTAATGGTTATATGTTTTTAGTTTATTGGATAGTAATCGGAAAGTTGCTAGAAACTAATAGTGTTGATCCAAATAAAATCCAAGAGATTTCTATTAAAATGATTGAAACAAATGAATGGAAAGAATTTATCGAAAATTCAAGAAGAGCCTCATCATCAAAGAACTTAATGGAAATTATTTGTTTTTCAGAAAAATATTTTATAAAAAATAAATAAATTATGGATTGTGAAAAAAATAAAAAATTCGTTGAGTGGGAAAATGCATATTTAATTACTTCTTCAGAAATAACAAGTTTGATTAATTCTTTTACTGAATTTAACAATATAACTGATGCTGTTAGCCAAGATTTAATTATAAAATTTGCCACAATTCATTTATGCAATTTTTTTGTTTTTACAATCAGAAAAGCTTTGAAAGATAAAGCAGTAGATTCTAATTTAGTTTATGGAGCTTTTAATAATTCATCAAATATTCCCTCTAAATCTTTGATGGCCAAATATTTAGTATCTTTAGGAGTTGAAGATATTGACTACTATTCGTCTAGCTATAAAAAGGTTTATGAAATAAGAAATAAATATGCACATGGGGCCTCTGGAGAAATTCAAATAGCAATAACGATGGATGAATATAAAGAATTATTTGAGAAATTACAAAAATTAACTGACAACACAATTTTAAAGCCCGCAAAAGATCAAACTAATTTGCAAGTTAAGAAAATAGTAAAACTACATAGAATAAAGAGATATACTATGAACCGAAAACTCTGCAAACGAAGAAGAAATTGCTCTGCAAGAAAGATCATAAATTGGCCATTAGAATAGGTAAGTATCTTAGAATTTTTAGAAAGAAAATAATAGGGTAAAGAAAAGAGCGCAGGAACAATAAAAACATTATAAATCAAATACTAAATAAAAATGATATCAGAGATATTGATTTGAAATTGCAAAAAAGAAGGCAATTACAAAAATAGAGGCCATCATTACTTGGAGAATATATTTTGAATAAAGAATATCAAAAAATATTACTCTTATGCTGTAATTATTTTAAACAAGATATGGCAAAACAGAGAGAAAAAAAGTATTTCTTTAAAAAGAGTATTGAATCTACAATCATGGGTTCTTCAAATAGCAACAAATTAATTCTCGTTTGAAATAAATATATCATACACAAAATATTAAATACAAATTATTGACAGAAAGTAATTAATTATTATATAATAGTATTAGTAAGGAAAGTAAGGAGGTGTTTTATGGAACTTGCAAAACTAACATCGAAAGGTCAGATTACAATTCCGCTTGCGATAAGAAATATGCTCGGATTAAAAACCGGCGATAAAGTTTTTTTTGAAGAAAGCAGAGGAAAAGTTTATATTACAAATGCTTCTCAAATAACTTTAGCAAATATTCAGACTCAAATGCAAGGAGAAGCAGAAAAAGCCGGCTTTCAAACAGAAGATGACGTTATTGCTTATATTAAAGAGCTAAGGAAAAAGAGTTGAGGATTTTCATAGATTCAAACATTGTGATTTCTGCGATACTTTTCCCTGATGGTAAGGTTGCTAAAGTTTTTTCTCATTTGCTTGAAAATCATACGGTAATAATTTCTTCATATACAAAGGAAGAATGCAAAAAAGTTTTTGAAAATAAATTTCCATTTAAAAAAGAGTTATTGGGTATTTTCTTTGATGGAATTACTTTTGAAGAATTTAAGAGTCCCGATACAATTGATGAAAATAAATATCCAAAAGTTCGTGATATAAAAGATTTGCCGGTTCTTGTATCCGCAATTTTATCTGATTCAGATATTTTGATTACGGGAGACAAGGATTTTGAAGATGTAAAAATTGATAAACCGTTAATTTTTACACCATCAAAATATTTCGAATTGATTGCTGAAAAGTATGGATATATTTAGGAGGTAAATATGAAAGCTGCAGACCAAATTGCATCGCAAGCCCCTCGTGGACAAAAAAAGAAGACTTTTTTACAGGAGTTCGAAGTTCGAGTGAAGGACCCCGTAAGAAACAACCCCGACTTATTACGAAAAACAGGATGGATATAAATATGAAATGGTGGCAAATACAATTCCCCGAAGAGGAAACTTCCTCAACACCCCTAGCTATCTCTCCAGATGGGAAAAAAACACTTATAGACTGGATGGAGGCAATCGAATCTAACAGAAGATTTCCATTCCAATACAGACTATCCCCAAAAATGTCATTGGACGACTATATCGCCGATGACTTGGGTGTACCATTATTCTCAGAACAAGTTCGAAATATCATAGATGAATTAATGACAGGCGAGGAAGGAATTGAATGGTACGAAGTGTCCGTAGTTCAGTCAAGAAATCAGTATCGTTATTTTGCTCCAAAATTCACTAGAACTCTTGATATACTTAATGAAGACAGTTCTCTTTATGGGGTGAATAAGAGCATATTGATTAAAGCAGTACTCTCTGCGGAGAAGATAAAAAAATACTCGATTGTCCCAATTGTTGGTTCCTCTGAGGCGTTTTTCTTCCCAACGAGAATAGCGATCTCTGACAGAGTCAAAAAGGCGTTGAAAAAGTCATGAAGGAGCATATTGAGATATCATTTCCAAGTGAAATATCAAACTTAACAAGCCTAGAAATTGATCTGCAGGCTGTAGAAGTTCGGTTTAGTGAGATAGTAGATAGACTTGTGAAAGAACTTGATATAGGAGGAAGATCTTTGGTTATTTCCGTTATGACCAGAGCCTCGGATAGGGTTGGGGTAGCTAAACGTTCTTTTCGCTGGGGAGATCGGTATCGCTTATTTATCTCAATCTCCATTCCTAGTCATAAACAAGCTCTATGGGGACTTCGAAAAGTAGAATGGTCTTTATGGAATCCGATATCAGACAGTAGGCACTTTTATTTCGTAGAAGAGATAGATTACTCAAGTTATAATACAATAGAGGACTACATTGTCGACGCAGCGACAAAAGCACTAATTCTACTTTTTACCAAAGGTGTAACATGTGGTGGGCATCGGATTAAATTCAGCAAATGCCCTTTATGACCCCGAACGCAAGCTCCGCAAGTACCTCCAAGGGGGTAAGATCGAGCAGTCGGGCGAGTGGCACTTCGAGTATGACAAGGATGGACAGCTTACCGAGAAGTACAAAGGCTCAGGCAAGTGGTGGGACACGAAGCGTGAACGCTGGCGGTATGAGTGGAATCAGAACGGGACGCTTAAGGCGGTTAAGGCGCCTCATAGGTCGAACTGGGTAGAGTTTACCTACGATGCCTTGGGGCGTCGTCTCAGCAAGCTCGCCAGTGAATACACCCATTGGGTATGGAACGGCAATGTGCCGTTGCATACCGAGTGGAACTCTGGCAGGGAATGGAAGGACGACGGCTGGCAGCACTACGAGCTTGACCTCAGGACTTGGGTCTTTGAGGAGGAGAGCTTCGTGCCGATGGCACTGCTCCTCAATGGCAAGGTGTACAGCATCGTTACCGACCAGTTAGGCACGCCAACGGAGGCGTACAACGTCGAGGGCAAGGAGGTTTGGCATCGCAGACTCGATATGAACGGTAAGATACTGGAGGAGGTGTACGACAGGAATGCCCCATACAGCGAGCAGATACGCATCCCATTCCTCTTCCAAGGACAGTACTACGACCACGAGACGGAGCTGGCTTACAACCGTTTCAGGTACTACTCACCAGAATTGGGGAGATATATTTCGGAAGACCCGATACGATTTGCTAGTGGAACGTTAGCACTGCATAACTATGTAGAAGATAGCAATAGCTGGCTGGATGTGTTGGGGTTAACATATAAGAGCAAAAAAACAGGTGAGGATGTTAATTCTAGCGTCACGGTATTCTCAAGGCAGAAGGTTGCCCACAATCAAGTAGAAATACATGTTGATAGCCATGGTCCCCATGTACACATCAATCGGGGAACAAAAAAAGAACAGTGTATAAACATATCAGGGTTGACTGTTGGACAGGCACAAGAAAAACTTCCTAAAAAAGTAGCACAGAATTCTCGTGTCCAAGACGCTCTTAAAAAGGCATTGGAGGATTGATGAAAAAAAGAAGCATAACGGTTCGCTATAACGAAGAGGGGATCCCGTATATTACACCCAAGTCAGGTTGTTATCTTTCCTTTCAGATCTCACCTATAGGAGGTGAGATTGAAATTTTGGGTAATGAAATCGGATTACAGCTTCTAGCAAGGAGCATCTTAGGTATAGCTAAAATGGAGGAGGTGGATATGACATATCATATCCACCTAGATGAATTGTACTCCTTAAATGAAGAAGGTAAGAGTTTTGTTATTCGTAAAATAGAGAATGACGATCTTAAGTGAAGAAGTATGGAGAGTAGTAAAATTGCGACTTTCTAGAACGACAAGGTGATAATAAAAAAAAAGAGTACTACTACATCCGCTTCTATAATTATACAGACTTAATTAACCATACGTCATCTAATATTGTTTATGACAAGAAAGGCTTTATAAAGAAGCCTATAGAGCTACACTTAAGGACAGATATATCCCAACAGGTATTTATGACAGATAGTAGCTACTTCTTCAACAGGCTATTTTGTACTGATGAGTTTCGAAAAGCTTGCTTGGAAGCTTCTATTTATGGGGTGGAATTTGTGGAAGCGTTAAAAGCTGGA
The DNA here is from genome assembly GCF_024181385.1 of Treponema sp. OMZ 798. Taxonomy (NCBI): domain Bacteria; kingdom Pseudomonadati; phylum Spirochaetota; class Spirochaetia; order Treponematales; family Treponemataceae; genus Treponema; species Treponema sp. OMZ 798. Next base: position 2,871,700 of record NZ_CP051305.1, on the reverse strand, counting down.
ATCTATAAGCCATAATACTCTCAAGATAGTACGACTCGTATTGGGATTGTAGGTAATCCTACTGATTAGAATTATCCGCCGAGTAAGCGAGGCGAAGAAAAGTCATTGGGTTCTTAAATCCTCCCTTAGAGCTATCGCTTGCTCTTGTAGCTTAATGAGGAGCACGGAATACTTCTCGAGCTTGGCGAGCATTCGTTGAGCCGTGGCTACGGAGTGGTAGCTGTTCAGCGTCTTCACGGCTTCGTTGTAGAGGATGCCGATCTGCTGGATAGAGGCGATGATGGAAGACAATTCACGGAGATGCTTCTCAGTGGACTTGTCCTTTGTAATAACCTTGAACGGCTCGCCTAAGACTCGGGCTCTCACATAGTCGCTCTTGGTCTTCGCTCCCGACTTTCGGTAGAGCCTCTCGACCTTCTCTTGGAGCAGGATGCGATTTGGACTATGTTCCGAACAAGGGTGTCAAAGGCGAAATAAACTGTGCCGCCTCAGGCTCTCTCGGTTTCGGAGGCCATAACGGTGTTGCCGTCTTTAAAAAGATAAAGTAAGGGCTTTTTAAAAAGCTCTAATCAGATAAGCTAAAACCGTTCAGAATGTATGGACTTCCAACATTTTGAACGGTTTTTTGTTGGTTGAAAAAGACATGGCCTTGGAAATATTTTTTAATCATCAGTATCGTGTATATTAGTTTTCATAATAGCTATTGTCTCTTCTAATGTGGATAATCTGTGTTATGAGTTTTAATCAACATACCCAGACGCAGAGCATCGGGGTACAGTGCTCAATGTTTCGCACTGTATGTTCTCATAAGGTGGTTGCAGTCGGCTTTAATACCCTTTGTTACGACGCAAAGCGTCGGGGTATTAAACCCTCCGCACGAATAAAATCTTGAATTGCCATTTGACCTCTCCCATTATTTGTCCTCTTAAAGATTAGTTTAGTCCGATTCAGTATAATCATTGTTCAGCTATCATTTATCTGCCATACAGCATAGCCATGCTGAGTTAGATTTTGCTATGGCTTTTACTCTGTAACTATGGGTACATTCTCTGGTTTGTGGACACACAAATGCTTTTTTCTTACTTGAAAAAAATAAGGTATTGATGTAGGATTAAGGATGAAGAAGTTTTGTTAAGAATATAATCTAAATAGGAGACAGCAAAAATGGATAATTGTATATTTTGTAAAATTATTAAAGGCGAAATACCCGCAAGTAAGATTTATGAAGATGATGATTGCTTAGCATTTTTGGATATTCAGCCTGTAAACGCAGGCCATGTATTAATAATTCCCAAAATACACGAACAATACATATATAAAATCGATGACAAGATAACATCTAAAATGTTTATGGTAACAAATAAAATTAACAAAGCAATACGTCAGTCTAAAATAAAATGTGAGGGTATTAACTATTTTTTAGCAGATGGAGAAGCGGCCTTTCAAGAAGTGAGCCATGCTCATATACACTGTTTCCCAAGATATAAAGATGACGGATTTAAACTACAGTTTTCTGAAAGGTACTATAATCACAAGCCGAATAGAGAAGAATTAGAAAGAGTAGCTAAGGAAATACGAGAAAATTTGTAAAGTAAAACAGTATACCTTTATAATTTTTTGTGTGTGCTATAGCAATACTTTAAGCATGGAGAAAAAATGGAAAAAATAAAATCATTGTTTGATTTATACAATCGTAAAGAAACCGGTTTATCAAGAACTTTGGCTTGCTTATTTTATTCTGACTATAGGGTAATTCGAGAAATTATAAAAGGCGAAAACTTTAAATTTAAAAAGGAAGATGTTAAGACACTAGAAGTTTATTATGAGCCCAGTTTTGGTTCTGCACGTTTTGATATCCTTTGTTTAAGCAAGAATTATGCAATAGTTATAGAAACTAAAATAGGGCTAAGCACTGTTGGACAAGATCAAATGAATAGGTATTTAAAAATTCTTGAAAATTACAGTCAGCCGAAAAAGATTCTTATATTGCTAACACAGTATAATAATCAAATTGAATTTTCAGCAAACACTAATGTAAAGATTCTGTATAAAGAATGGAAAGAAATATATGAAGTAATCAAAAAATACAACATAACTATAAATATCGCAGATGAATTTGATAGTTATCTTACAGGGAGTCAAAATATGAAAATATCGGATATAGACATATGGGCGGTTGTCATCAATAAAGATGCTGAGATCAAAAGAATAGAGGAAGACCTTGTTTATAGAAATGACAATTATCACCAACCAATATTTATCGGGATTCGTGAATGGGATACAGATGCAAAAAAAGTATTGATAAAAAAATTATATCCCGTAAAAGAAATTATACCGCCTAAAACCCCTCGTTCTCGTATTTATAATTCTGATGATGATAAAGCATACATCTATGTTTTGGATAATCCGCTAATATTGAAAAAACCAATATATAAAAAATTCAATCAAAATTCAGCTATAAGCGTAAGTTTTTCTGATCTAGAATTTGCATAATATACACTTCCCGATAATAATTTATTATTTTATCGTCATCTTGTACTTCTTGCTCAAAAGATATACAATAATGCTAATATAATATTCATAAGCGTAGGAGATATAAAATGAAAAAAATATCGTTTGAATTAATCAAAAAAATTGATTTTGTGTTGATTTTTATTTTCTCGATTTTAGGAATTGTTACATGGGTTATTATTATGATAAGTATATTTGACCCATTTAGAAGCCGCCGCAGCGTATCAAATGAAGTCGCGATTGTTGAAGACGAAACTAAAGAAGAAATACGGGAATATATAGAATTCAACGAAAAGATAAAAGATGTTTTTATTTTTAACCTTAAAAGCTCTAAAATAAAAGCCGATGGGCTGTATGATGATATACCTAAAGTTTCTCTTAAATCAAGCCCAAGTTTTTCGGCAAAATCCGGTAATGAAGGAATTACAAACTTAATTTTTATAAAAGATAAAAATTACGAAGAGTATAACCTATTTGAATCAAATATTTTTATATATAGATATCGATTTGCTGAAAGCTCAAACAGAAATAACATTTCTTGCGATAAAAATATTTATGCTGTTGTAAATGAAGACACAAACAACGATAAAACTCTAAATACAAAGGATAATGTAGCCTTATACGTTTCCGATTATGACGGTAAAAATTTAATTCAAGTTTCAAACTCGGTATATAAGGTTAGAATTACAGACAACAACCAACTTTTATTCACTGAACATGATGGAACGGTTTTGACGTTTTTTTTGTATGATATTGATTTAAATAAAAAAACAAAATTAAAGTCAATCGAGCAAGAATATCCGGAAAAGGAGATTTATCTATAATTATTAAGAGTATTAAATTGAGGGCAAAAATGAAAAATCTTAAAAATTTACTTTTATTGTTATCGTTATTTCCGGTCTTTTCATGCAGTTATAATAATATAGTAAGTATAATAGCTCCGCATGAGGAGATAGAGATTGCAAAAGAATATATATCTAAATTTAAAGAAAAAGATTTTAACTTTATATATGAAAATTCAGATGAAAATATAAAAAAACAGCTTACGCAAGAAACATTTAATAATATTGAAACACTTATCCCAAATTCAAAAGTAAGTAATATCATAATGTTAGGCTCACATAAAAAAATACTAAATGAGCAAACTTATTATGAGTTTTTATTTGAATATGAATATCAAAATAAAGAATTTCGAATTATATCCTTAAACTTTAAAAAAGAAAACACGCTAATACTACAGGGCTTTCGTATAACAGCGGCTCCTGATTCACAAAAAAACATAAACAAATTCACATTAAAAGATAAAACATGGAAACACATTACTATTCTTTTACTCGCAATTTTAATGCCGTTATACTCCATATTTATTTTTGTTTTATGTATAAAAACTCCTAAGTTTAAAAAGAAAGTATTATGGTGTATTTTAATCTTGTTTGGCATATTTTCTGTCTCAATAAACTGGACAACAGGCAGTATAAATTTATCTTTTTTTGCTATTTATTTTTTATCTGCATCAGCAATGGCGGCAAGCCCATATGCAGCATGGAATATAAGTTTTTCAATACCTTTATTTGCAATTTTATTTTTATTTAAAAGAAAAAAACTTATTAAAAATAACCAGGTGCAAACCTGATTGAAAAACACTTTTTTTTATGATATATTATTCCCATAATTTAGGATTATTTTATGGAAGAAAAATTATCTACGCTTTGCTCGGTTTTAAACAAAGATCAACCGGTACTTGTACAAACTCATGATTTTCCCGATCATGATGCAATAGGAGCGGCCTATGCTCTTTCAAAACTTTTAGAAAATTACGGCTATACAACAGAAATAGCTTACGGAGGACTCGTTCAAAGTCTTCCCTTGATCGAATTCGTCAAATATCTAAATAACCCTCTTTTAAAAGTAGAAGAAATTGAAGATCTCAAAAAATATCAAGTTATAATTGTAGACGGCTCTCCCTTTAAAGCTACGGTTTCAAAGGTTGGAGGAGTCCTAAAAGCCATTATAGACCATCATCCTCCCCGCACAAAATCCACTGCAGCATACATGGACATAAGACCCGAAATGGGAGCCTGCTGCTCAATTATCTGGTCATACTGGAAAGAAAGCGGTAAAGAATATGACAGAATAACGGCTACTGCAATGATTGCAGGTATTCAGCTTGATACATCATTTTTATCAAGACGAGTCAATCATCTTGATATGGATGCCTATTATGAACTTTATTTTAAATCCGATGTTCAGACAATGTATCAAATGATTAAAACGACAATACACATTGGTGAACTCGAAGAAATAGGCAGGGCATTTACCGATTATTTTCAGATAGGAAACTTCCTCTTGGTGGAATTAAGCAAAGACTATTCGAGAGCTATTTTGTCGGTTGTAGCAGATTTTTTAATTTGGATCAAGGATATTTCTTTTGTTATCGTAATAGAAACAAACGGAGACGAATACAAACTATCTGCCAGAAGCCGCGATAAAACCCTCGATGCAGGTTATCTTGTTAAAGAAGCTCTAAGCGGTATAGGAAGAGGAGGCGGACATGCACATATGGCCGGAGGAATAATCGACTCTAAAAAATATCCCGGAAAAAAAATACTTTTAGGCTCAATCGTTGAGCTTGCAAATTCAGACAGAAAGGAATCACTGTGGACGAAAATAATGAAAAAACTTTAAAGCGTATTCTTTTAAAGGACCGCGAAATTATTCTTTTAGGAACAGCACATGTTTCTAAAGAAAGTATTAAGGATGTTGAATCTACAATTCGAAAAGAAAATCCCGATTGTGTATGTGTAGAATTGGATGAAGGAAGATACAAATCCCTAACCTCAAAAGATGCATGGCAGCAAATAAATATTTCCCAAGTATTGCGGGAAGGCAAAGGCTTTTTACTCCTTGCAAACCTTGTTTTATCCTCCTTTCAAAAAAAACTCGGAACCGACCTCGGTGTAAAACCCGGAGATGAAATGAAGGCGGCAATCGAAGTTTCTCAAGAACTAAACATAAAAACCGAAATGGTTGACCGCCCGATTCACACAACCTTAAAACGAGCTTGGGCAAAAAACCGCGGCTGGGGCAGATCGAAGCTCTTGGCAACTCTTTTAAGCGCCGCCTTTTCCAACGAAAAACTTGATGAAGCCGAAATCGAAAAATTAAAAAATCAAAGCGCAATGGACAATATGATGCAGGAAATGGCAGAGTACCTTCCAAACATAAAAGGCGTCTTAATCGATGAAAGAGACCGCTATCTTGCATCAAAAATTTGGGAAAGCGGCGGAAAAAAAATCGTAGCCGTCTTGGGGGCAGGACATCTTCCCGGAACGGAACGCTTTATAAAAGAACTTGAGGCTGGTACAAAAACAACAGACGTATCAGACATTGAGGTAATCCCTCCCAAAAGTACCGCAAGCAAGGCAGCCTCTTGGATATTTCCGGTAGTTATAATAGGCTTAATCATTCTCGGCTTCTTTAAGGGAGGCGGCATAAAAACCGGACAAATGCTTTTATCCTTTGTACTCTGGAACGGAGGACTTGCGGCAATCGGTGCCTTAATTGCACTCGGCCATCCTCTCGCTATCCTTGCATCCTTTTTGGGAGCCCCATTTACGACTATCAACCCTCTTTTGGGTATAGGAATGATTTCGGGACTGGTACAGGCTTGGGCAAAAAAGCCTCAGGTAAAAGACATGGAAAACCTCACAAACGATGCCGGCACCTTTTCAGGCTGGTATAAAAACAGAATAACAAAGGTTCTGCTTGTTTTTATTCTTTCTTCGCTTGGAAGCTCGATAGGAACATTTATAACGGTTCCTGCCCTTATTGCAAATCTGATTAAATAAGAATGCCAACATGAATATAGGCTATAAGGCTTATAAAAAAGGAGGGGAACCTCTGTAAAGGAGGTTCCCATTATGAAAAAAAAACTAAAAAATGGAAAAAGGCGCCGATCAGAATCGAACTGATGAATGAAGGTTTTGCAGACCTGTCCCTTACCACTTGGGTACGGCGCCGAAGTTTAGATAGTATATCAAAAAATACAAACTTTGACAAGGCCTTATAGCAATTTTAATAAAAAAATAGTATAATGACAGATATGTTTGAAATGGAACCTGTTATAATAAAGAAAATATTTAAGAACAAACCTCATTATATTCTTACATGGTCGCCTCTTACAAAGGCCGATAAATACAAGATAAACCGTGCAGTTCCCGCCGTTTCTGGTGTTTACGAGCTGTACAAAATGGATAAGGAAAAGCACCTCAATCTTTTATCGGTAACCCACGCGTGGTACGGAGGTTTAAGAAGCAATATACGGGAAGCAATCGACCCCGATACAAAAATAGATCCCGAAAGAAGAAAAATATTGGAAGATGACGATATAGAGCTTTACTACAGGTATTCATGCTCCGACTCCTTTGGAGATCTGCTGGACGTCGTTTGGTTCTTGCATTCGACATATTTTCCTGACGATATTCGTGTAGAATCATCAAAACGATATGAAAATTTTTTCCTTACGGAAAGAGCACCCGATAAGGTTTACTGGCTGGAATAAATAAACTTATGAAAACCGAATTCTCCCTTACAAAAAAGAGCATACTATCTTTTGTCTGTATTTTTTTATTGACGGTCAATTTGAACTCCAATTCTGCCGTAAAAAGGTTGCCTAACTTTTACGATAATGTGCCGAGTGAAAAACTGGCATCCGAAATAGTCGAAAACATGACCGATGAAGAACTTTTGGCTCAAACCTTTATGTTCGGCTGGGCCGGTCAAGATCCCGGAGACTTACTTTTATCATGGATTGAAGACTCCGGACTGGGCAGCATCAAGATTTTCGGCTGGAACACCGGAGACTCCCACAAGCTTGCCAAGTCAATTTCACTTTTGCAAAAAAAATCCCTCGAAGGAAGATTCGGCATCCCGCTCTTTGTTGCAACCGATCAAGAAGGGGGCTGGGTACGGCATGTCAAAGGATTAACCTCAGAGACTCCGGGAAACCTTGCAATAGGAGCATCAGGCATACCCCAAGATTCTTACTATTCAGGCTATTATATTTCAAGAGAAATAAGAGCCCTAGGTATAAACTTAAATTTTGCTCCCACTGTAGATCTTTTAACGGATCATGACTCCTCAATAATAGGCCCCCGCTCCTTTGGAGACTCCCCTCATGCCGCCGGTATCTTAGGAGCAGCCTTTGTAAGGGGAAGCAGGGATGCAGGCGTTCTTACAACAGCAAAGCATTTTCCGGGCCACGGAGATACCAGCATCGATAGTCACGGCCGTTTACCTAAAATCGACATATCCGAAGAAACCTTCCGCAGCAGGGAGCTGATACCTTTTAAATACCTGATAGATGCCGGCGTACCTGCAATTATGACAGGACACCTAAATTTTTCGTCAATCTTACCTAATGGAGAACCGGCCACCTTTTCCAAATATCTTTTAAAAGATATCCTGCGCGGAGAACTTGGCTTTAAGGGACTCATAATTACCGATGACATGATGATGCACGGCGCTATGAATTTTGCAGGCGGCATTGCAAAGGCCGTGAAAATGGCCTTAGAAGCCGGAAACGATATAATCGAATCCTCGACAACACCTCGGCACTATCAAGCGTTTTGGAAGGATAATATCAGGGCAATGAAGGACGACCCCCAATTTAAAGAAAGGGTAAAGGATGCAGCCTTTAGAATTTTAGTTGAAAAATTAAAGTATTTTAAAAGCGATAACCATGTTCCCATTATGCCCGATATAGAAAAACTTGATGAAAACATCCCCGATAAGGAAGGCCAAAAATTCTTTTTAAGCCTGGCGGGCCGCTCAACTACAATAGTGCGCGATGCAGATATCCCTTTTAAACCTGAAGAACATGAGGATATCCTCCTTGTGTCTGCCTATAAAGATTTTTTTAAATACGGCTTAAAACGTTTCCCCAAGGCAAAAATAATAGAGGTAGACTCAGCCTATCACCATGCACGGCGCTTTGATACAATAATTTTTTGTCTTTCCGATAAGTACTCTTTAAGTGTTTTACAAAAAATAATGCAGGCCTATCCCAAGAAAAAATACATAGTTATTTCAGTCCTGTCCCCCGCATTTTTGGCAAAGGTCCCTAAAGCTGAAACGGCTATTGCCATTTACAGCTATTCGCCTGCATCCTTTACCGCTGCATTCGGAGCCCTTTGCGGAGATTTTAATGCTAACGGAAGACTTCCTATCTCAGGAATAGAGTAATGAAATGCCCGGTTCTTCATCTTACAAGCAGCAATATAAATCTCTTCATCGATAACATTCTACCCTATGAACACTTATGCGTAAATCTTGCCGAATGTCTAAAAAAACAAAAAAGATTTTTTGATGCAGGCCAAGAACTTTTTACCTTTATAAAGGCTGATGCCTTTTTTTCAAATAATCAAGAATTTATAGGGATTTTATTTTTAGCAGCTCACAGTGTTTTACTCCATTGCTTTACCAAAGAAATTACTGATGATATTGCAAAATATATCAAAAAAGATTTTTTAAAACACACAGAACCTCTTTCCGTGATGGGAGAAAAAAACACCTCCATCTATTTAGAAAAATTAATAAATGAAAGTCTGTCACTTGTGCCTGACCGTTTTGAAAACTACAAACTTCTTACCCTCAAAACAAAACCTTCAGCACCTAACATTTTTTGTATAAGGGCTTCCGATAATTTAAATACCGAATTGGAATTTATAAAACCTCCGATTCAAGATGCAGAACTCCTTTGCCCGATGGAAATAGAATACAATGAAACCGAAGTATTGGCCCCAGGAGTAAGAGCCTCTCACGAATCCTGCCTAAAGCTTCTAAAAAAAAGAATAAACAATCATGCCCTATATGCAGTAAAAAAAGACGGCAAGTATATTGCAAAGGCCGGAATAAATGCTTCCGGTTTTAGATGGAATCAAATAGGCGGAGTCTTTACAAGAGCGGAATATAGAAATAAGGGTGTGGGTGCGGCAAATATGATGATGCTGATAAATGACTGCTTTCAGTATAAAAAAAAATGCGCCCTCTTTGTAAAAATTAAAAATCAGGCAGCAAGGCAAATGTATAAAAAAATAGGATTCAAAGAATCGGGAGATTTTCGGATCTCATATTTTTAAAAAAACAATTGAAAATTAAAAAGAACTTACTCTAAAAATTTGCTAAAAAGAACATTGCAAGCAAGGAAGCATATCTGGCCTTTTCTTCAGATATAATTTCCACCTTTGAAAGACGTGTAACATAATACCAAAAAAATCCGAAGTCAGGATCAATGCGGAATGCATACTCGACAAAAGAATCGGTTTTTACCAAGTCTCCAAAAAGAAGGGCAACAACATCGCGTAAAATTGCAAAACAATCTTCAAATGATTCCTTGTATGCCGCAGGATGCTCCGATCTTATAAGTTTTTCACATAAAGAATTTATCCTGTACAAGGTATCTTCTTTACATTCTTCATCATCTTTTTCAACCCAAGTTTTTTGTACAAGCAGCTGAATATTTTTCATAAAACTTTCTATCAAGTTTTTTTCGGCATCTATCTTGGTTCTATCCGTATAAATTTCAAAAGAAGCCCCTCGTCCGAAGGCCTTGGATATTTTTAAAGCCGATGAGACAAGCTCCGTATCTGCAGCATCTATAAATCTTGGAATTTCAAAAACTGCAATCTCTTTTATTTCAGGGGACATCAAAAATTCATCATTAAATATCGGATCAACCATGGCTATACCTTGCTATTTTATCAAGATTTTGTCAATACCTTAAAAGCATTTTATTTACTTTTTTTTGCAGGAAGAGGATTTTTCCAATACCAGCAATGCTTATATTTTTTTAAAAATATCGAAAATCTTATTATTATCCTTATTAAAAGATATAAACTTTGGGCTGCTCCGATAATAATAGAATATTCTAAGAACACAAAATAGAGTAAGCAGCTTAAGGGCACTAAAAAATCGGGCAAAGCTTCTCTTAACTTTTCTGCCGTAGCTGAAAGAACCGATTGAATAAACAACACATTATAGAATGTAATAATCACGGTCTGCATAAATATCGGAGCCTGAACTTTCCAAACTAAAACAGCTCCTATGAGGGCAGAAAATACAAGGTGTAAAAATAAACGTATAGTCAATTTTTTTGTTCTAAAAATAACTAGAATTCCTGTAAGCCAAGCCGCTCCAAAGGCAGCAAGCATAATTATGTGAATAATGCTCAAACCTAGCACAATAGAATGAGAACTAAGTTCTCTAATAGCGCTAAAAGAAGCAAGGGCTGCCGTAATTGTAATTGCCATCGCACCTTCACTTGTACTAAAGAGAGCAAACTGCATTACCCCGTCTTTAAAGCGGCCCCAAAATGTTCCTATCTGACCTACATATAAAAACTGATATACGCAAAAAAGCAAAATCGGATTTGTAACCCTAAAACAAAGCATTAAAATACCGGTAAGAAGTCCTGTAACAAAGCTGTCCAAAAAATGATCAAAATATTCCCCTAATGAGGAACCGGTCTTTGTTCTTCTTGCCTGTATTCCATCCGAACAATCGCCTACAATATAAGACCAGCATAGGATCGGTATAAGCCATAAAAACTTATACGCATCATGTAAATAGTTTATATAAGCAATAAAAAACGCAAGGACTACAAGGCCATTGGAAAATATCGTTATTATATTGGCCGGAACGGATTCAGGTAAAATCCTTACAAGGGGGAAAACAAAATACTTGTAAAGCAGAGGAGTAAGTAAGGACTTATCCTCTGCACTGTAAGAGTAATTTTCCATTAATTATTCTTTTACTATACTCTTTTATAGTTTTTAATTTCTGTCTTTATTCTTGAAATTAATTCAGCCCTGGGAATCCTAACCTGTTCCATGGAATCTCTAAAACGCAGGGTAACCGTATTATCTTCTTTTGAATCATAATCTACAGTTACGCAGAAAGGAGTTCCGACCTCATCCTGACGGCGGTATCTTTTTCCGATAGCTCCGGCTTGATCGTAATCGGTCTTAAATTCCTCTTTAAGCTCATTTCGAATTTCAGCAGCCAATTCTGCAAGCCCGTCTTTTTTCATCAAGGGAAGAACAGCTACAGTTATAGGAGCAATATTCGGGTGGAAGCGAAGTACGGTTCTCCAATCATCATCGTTTCCCTTATCGGCAACCTTTTCTTCATCGTAAGCATCACAGATAAACATAAGCACATTTCGTGTTAATCCGGCTGATGTTTCAATTATATACGGAATGTATTTTTCGTTTCCGTTATCTTGATCGATGTACTGCATATCCTTGCCTGAATACTCGGTATGGCGTGTAAGGTCATAGTTGGTTCGGTTGTGTACACCCTCAAGCTCCTTAAAGCCCATCGGGAATTCGTATTCAATGTCGTAAGCATCTTTTGCATAATGGGCAAGTTCATCTTTGCCGTGCTGGTGCCATTGAAGCTTATTTGTTCTTACTCCGTATTTTTCATAGAAGGCCCAGCGCTGTTTTTTCCAATAGTCGAACCATTCATCATCGCTTCCGGGCTTTACAAAAAACTGCATTTCCATCTGCTCGAATTCGCAGGTTCTAAAAATAAAGTTTTTTGTAACAATTTCGTTTCGGAAGGCCTTTCCGATCTGTGCGATTCCGAAGGGAATCTTCATTCGGTTAGATTGAATAATATTTTTATAGTTTACATAGATACCTTGAGCCGTCTCCGGGCGAAGATAAATAACACTTGAGTTATCGTCAGTAGGACCAATATGAGTTTTAAACATAAGATTGAATTTACGTGTATCGGTAAGCTCGCCTCCGCAATCGGGACAAACTTTTTTTTCAAGGTTTTCAGGAGAAAGATGGTCTGCTCTAAAGCGGCTTTTACATTTTTTGCAGTCAACTAAAGGATCGGTAAAATTTTCAACATGGCCGGAGGCTTCCCACGTGCGGGGATGCATCAAAATTGCAGCATCAAGCCCTACAATATTATCATGAAGTTGTGTCATCTCCTTCCACCATGCACGCGAAACATTATTTTTTAATTCTATTCCTAAAGGGCCGTAATCCCATGCACCGTTTTGTCCCCCGTAAATTTCGGATGATTGAAAAACAAAACCTCTTCTTTTACAAAGACTTACAATTTTTTCCATTGAAATTTTATGATCTTCCATAAAGTATCTCCCTTTTGCTAATAAGAATTACTGATTATAATATTTTTTTAATCTTTATACAAGTACCGATTAAATAGGCTCACAGATTATACAAATTGCAAGCCTAGTTTAACAAAAAAAGAGTTTTACAGTTGCAAATATAGTTTTTTTATGCGATAATATTACCATGAAAACAGATATAGAAATAGCTAGAGAAGCGAAGCTAAACAAAATCGCTGAAATTGCAGACGGCTTAGGGATTCATGACGATAACGTCATTCCCTATGGAAAGTACATAGCCAAGGTTCCCTATAGCGTTATAGATGATGAAAAGGTAAAAAAGAACAATCTAATCCTTGTTACTGCTATCACGCCTACAAAGGCCGGAATCGGAAAAACAACCGTATCAATCGGTCTTGCCTTAGGCTTAAATAAAATCGGAAAAAAGGCGGTTGCTGCCTTGCGGGAGCCTTCCTTAGGCCCCTGTTTCGGTATGAAGGGAGGTGCAGCAGGAGGGGGCTATGCTCAAGTCTTGCCTATGGAAGACATTAACCTCCACTTTACCGGAGACTTCCATGCAATAACTTCGGCACACAACATGATAAGTGCCCTCTTTGACAATTACATTTTTAGAATGCAGGGAACTCCGAAAGCGATCAAAACAGTACTTTGGAAGAGGGTTTTAGACGTTAACGACAGAAACTTACGCCAAATTGTTACCGGATTAGGAGACGGTAACGGCGTAGTAATGGAATCCGGCTTCGATATTACCCCGGCTTCCGAAATCATGGCTATTTTCTGTCTTGCAAAAGACATTGAAGATTTACGCCGAAGAATCGAAAATATCATATTGGGCTATGATACCGAAAACAATGCCGTAAAGGTAAAAGACTTAGGTATTGCAGGTTCAATCGTAGTTCTTTTAAAGAACGCCATTAACCCCAACCTTGTACAGACAACGGAAAATACCCCGGCCTTTATTCACGGCGGCCCCTTTGCAAACATTGCCCACGGATGTAACTCCGTAATAGCAACAAAGACGGCCCTCACCTACGGTGAATATGTAATTACCGAAGCAGGCTTCGCCGCAGACCTCGGTGCCGAAAAATTCTTCGACATCAAGTGCCGAAAAGCAGGGTTAAATCCGAAATTGACGGTAATTGCAGCCACTACAGGCGGTTTAAAAATGCACGGAGATGTTCCCGAAAAGGAAATATCCAAGCCCAACGCAGAAGCTCTCAAAAAAGGCTTGGCCAACCTTGATAAGCACATTGAAAACATGAAAAAATTCGGTCAGACTGTAGTCGTAGCTCTTAACAGATACGGATACGACATTGACTCCGAGTTGGATCTGGTTAAAAAGCACTGTGAAGCACAGGGCGTAGGCTTTGCAGTAAACAATGCCTTTGTCGAAGGCGGAACAGGAGCTGTTGCGCTCGCCGAGCTCGTTGTCAAGACCATCGAAACAAATCCGTCAAAGCCCTTAAAATTCATTTACGAAGACAAGGACTGCATAAAAACCAAGATAGGAAAAATCTGTAAAGAAATCTATGGAGCTGCTGATGTTACATATTCGGGAGCTGCCGACAAGATGATCAAAAAGATTGAAGAAGCCGGAATGGCAGACTTCCCTGTTTGTGTTGCTAAAACACAGTACTCGTTCTCGTCGGATCCTAAACTTTACGGAGTTCCTACAGGCTTTGAAATGAATGTCAGGGATATAGTTTTAAACTCAGGCTCCGAAATGATTGTTGCAATTATGGGGGATATGATGAGAATGCCCGGTCTACCTAAAGATCCCCAAGCCGTAAGAATCGACTTGGTAAACGGAAACGTGGAAGGCTTGTCATAAAATTAAAAAAATATACGATACTATTTGATTTTTATAAAATAATATCGTATAATATAAGGTAGCTATTTATAAACTTGCCGAAAGGCAAGTTTATAAATTATATTAATATTTAAGGAGTAAAAAATGAAAAACATTTTGAAAGTTTTGGCAATTATGGCCCTTTTTTCTTTTGTACTTACGAGCTGTGGAACGCCGCCCACTCCTCCTCCCGAAGAAAAACCCGCACCTATTGTTGTAGAAGAGCCTGCACCCGAGGTAAAATCGGAACCAGCACCTGAACCCGCACCCATACCGGAACCGGTTGTTGAAGAGCCCAGAGATGTACCTGTAAAGGAATATGCAGTTGTACAAGGCGACACTCTATCCGAAATTGCTTTGAAATTTTACGGCACAAGAGAAAAGGCATACTACTTTCCTATAATTATGTCGATCAATCCCGGTAAAGTTCAGCATCCGGACAAACTCACACCTAAGACCAAACTTTTAATCCCTGATTTTGATCTTTTTATGAAACACTCACCTTCAAAAATGCTTGCAAGACCTGAGTTCGAAAAATGTATTAAAATTTATGAGGATGAAGGAAAGTCAGGAGTAGTTGAGTCTTTAAGACGACGGCTTAAAGAGTTTTAATCTTCGATATACAACTTCCTCCCTGAGGGGAGGAAGTTTTTTTATTCCCGCAAAACAATTTACAAACAATCAGGAGAATCTAATTTATGAATATAAGATATGCAGTAGATCTTACAAAGGAGCTTTTACAAATACACAGCCCCGGAGGCTACACAAAAACCATAATTGAACGAATAAAAAAAGAATTTGATGGTTTAGGCATAAAATATACTGAAACAAATAAGGGTGCCATTTACGGCACTATAGAAGGAAAAAACACTTCAAAACACAGAGTTGTTTCGGCCCATGCCGATACCCTCGGTGCTATGGTGCGTCAAATTAAGCCCAACGGCTGCCTAAAGCTTGCTCCTATCGGCGGTATAGCCTTTAACAGCATCGAAGGAGAAAACCTTTACATAATTACAAGAACAGGAAAGGTCATCACAGGTACAGGTCTTCCGGAAAAAGCCTCTGTTCATATCTTTGAAGCAATAGAAAAAGAAGAAAGGAATGGAGAAACCTTTGAAGTCCGTCTTGACGCTGAAACTCACTCAAAGGAAGAAACCTTAGCTCTCGGTGTAAACATAGGAGACTTTGTAGCCTTTGAGCCCCGCACAATCGAAACGGAAGACGGCTACATAAAGTCCCGCCATTTGGACGACAAGGCCTGCATAGGCATGCTTTTTGCCGCCTGTAAAGCTTTAAAGGAAAAGGGAGAGAAACCTGCTTACACTACTCACTTCTTTATAAGCAACTATGAAGAAATAGGCCACGGTTTTTACGGCATTCCAAAGGAATGTTTTGAGGTTTTAGCCCTGGACATCGGAACTGTCGGAGGCTGCCAAAATTCGGCTGAACATGCAGTAACAATCATCGCCAAGGATTCGCGCACCCCCTACGATTTCGGCTTTAGGCATAGACTTGAAAACCTTGCTATTCAAAATAAGATCAACTACAGAACGGATGTTATGTTCAGATACGGATCTGATGCCAGTATGTATGTCTTGCAGGGCTTCGATATTAACTTTGCATGTATGGGTCCGGGAGTAAGTGCCACCCACCATTATGAAAGAACTCATATAGATTCTTACAAAGAAACTATAAACCTCTTATATGCTTACTTAATGAGCGAGTAGGCTTTTAGGATTGAATTAAATACTATTTTAATTAATAATTTTGAGAAGCGGTAAATCTATAAGGCGGCAAGTCTTTAGCTTTGCCGCTTTTTTAAAATTTCAGGCCTTATCTTACCCTCATAACCCTGATCGCTTGGTTCATAAAAGTGAGTACCATCAAGTCCGTCGGGGAGGTATTGCTGCTTGACCCAATGCCCTTCATAATTGTGCGGATATAAATACCCTTCCCCATGCCCTAAATCCTTTCCGTCCCTGCTTGCATCTTTTAAGTGATTGGGAACTTCCTTATTTTCTTTTTGAACAAAATCAAGAGCTTTAAAAAAGGCTTCGGCACTGTTCGATTTAGGACAGGTTGCCAAATAGAGGGCAGCATGTGCCAAATGATACCTTCCTTCAGGCATACCGACCCTGTCAAAGGCTTCGGCAGCACCTGCAACCACACTGACAGCTCCGGGAGAGGCAAGTCCGACATCTTCACAGGCGGAAATTAACATCCTTCTAAAAATAAACCGCGGATCTTCTCCTGCCGCTATCATACGGGCAAGCCAGTAAACAGCCGCATCGGGATCGCTTCCGCGAATCGACTTTATAAAGGCACTTATAACATCATAATGATAGTCGCCGTCCCTATCATAAAGGACAACCTTCTTTTGTATACTTTCTTCAGCTGCCTTGAGGCTGATTAAAATTCGTACCCCTTCATCAGGAGGCCAGTAGTCTACGCCGGTTTCAACAGCAAGCTCAAGGGCATTTAAAAGACTCCTCGCATCTCCCGAAGCCGTATCTATCAAATGCTCTAAGGCTCCTTCTTCAAATTCCACCTTCCAGCGGCCGTAACCCCTTTCCTTATCGGAAAGCACAAGCTGCACAACTTTTTTTAGATCCTCATTTGTTAAGGCCTTTAATTCGAAAATTCGGCTCCGGCTTACAAGAGCCTTGTTTACTTCAAAATAAGGGTTTTCAGTTGTAGCCCCGATTAAAATTATCGTACCGTTTTCAACCCAGGGCAGGAGGGCATCTTGCTGGGATTTATTCCAACGGTGGACCTCATCTACAAAAAGAATAGTCTTGCGGTTATAAAGCTTTTTATTTTCTTCGGCATTGGATATAGCCTCCCTTATCTGCTGCACACCTGCTAAAACGGCATTTAAACTTAAAAAATTGCTTTTGGTGGTATTTGCAATGACTCTTGCAAGGGTGGTTTTTCCTGTTCCGGGAGGACCGAAAAAGATGATGGAAGAAAGCCTATCAGCTTGGATTGCCCTTCGCAAAAGACAACCCTCACCGATAATATGTTCCTGCCCCACGTATTCATCCAAATTAAAAGGCCTCATACGGGAGGCAAGAGGTTCATTTTGTTTAGAGCTTGAAGCCGCAGCTTCAAAAAGATCCTTACTCACGGTTCCATTCGCGTTTTTTGTCGCTGTAAAAGCCCCAAAGGCCGGTATTTCTTTTAATTACTCCGGAATAAATGCCCATAAACACTGCATAATCTCCGTTGTCCCTATCGACGCCCAAAACAGGATATGTATAATAACTTCCAAGAGTCGTTTGATATTGCGAATAAGAGCCCGGCGGTGTTGTAGAGCCGGAATTCCCCGGATTAAACTGTGTTGCATTTGAAAGATTTATCGGCGTATTTAGCTTTACCTCGGTATACCCATTTGTGCAGCCTACAAGTATGGTTTTTCTTTCTTTAAAATATGAAATACTTATCGGAGTTTTGTCAGATATTGATTTGGTATTACTACTCCAATCACTACCATTATAATAATGGATTGAGGATCCGGCCAGTACAAATATTTTATCGGCATCACCTGCTGAACACATACCCTTCACTCCGCCAGGTAAGCCTCCTTCAGCAGCGGCAGGAGAAGTATCTGCCTTATACATAGTTTCAGAGCTGCCTGACTTTACTACAACATAGTTCCCTGCCGCAAAAAGACTATCAACCTTACCGGAGTGTATTACTTCGGAAGGAGCGGCATTTTTTACTATCTTAAAAACTTTTTCTTGGCTTTCATCATACCCGAAAACAATATTATCACCGGCAATAATGCGTATATTTCCGGAGCCGGGAACAGTATTCCAATTTCCGGCTTCATAATATTTTACGCTCCCTGAACCAAAACAAGCAAAAACAATATTAGCATTATCATGTGCAAGTTTTTGAGTACCTGACACACTTAAAATTTTTGACCAGGAACCGTCGGATTTTTTTGATTTTGAATAAACTCCGCCTCTATTTGAGGCATAAACATTTTCGCCGGCTTCCAACAAACTCAAGATATTTCCTTCAACCGAAAAATCTTTTAAATCAATCTCTTGTTCAATGGCTGCAAATATGGGCCTATCATTACAAGCTATAAAGCCGATAAAAATAAGCGGCAGTAAAATAAAAATATATCTTCTAAGTTTCATACTGAATTCTCCATTTAATTAAAGATGGTATCTGGCAGCAAGGCTGATACCTAAAAAATTTCCTGTACGGTTATTTTCTTTCTTCTTGTACCACTGAGGAACAACATTCCAAGACACATCCCCTCCAAAGGACCATTCGGGAGAAAACTGATAATAAGTTCCTGCATCAAATCTAAAAATCATTCCGAAGTACTGGGCTCCGTTTCCGCTATAGGACTGAACTGCCCCGCCTATACCTCCTCCAAGAGGAATGCGCCATTTTCCGGCAGCAAAGGTATAGCCCATATCAAAGGTTATAGGAACAGCAAAGTAAAGATTTTTTGCCAATGTAGGATAAAACTGAAAACTTATACTTCCGCCCAAAGAAAACCCGTCTAAAATATAATAGCTGAAGGCTGCATTGATAGAGCCTCCCGGCCAAATATTCGGCTTAATCGCAAATTTGTCGGCAGAAGTATTAAAAAGAGGCACACCCAAGGATAAGCCTATTTTTATAAATTTATCGCCTTGTCTTACAGGCCGGAAGACTGTGGCACCGTCTATTTTACTATTTGAAGGAGTTTCAGCCTCTTCTTGTGCAAAAATCGGAATCAAAAAAACGCTGATAATCAAAAAACAGGAAATAAATCTCTTCACTTTTTATTCACCTCTAACTTAATGAAAATAGTATATCTTATTT
The DNA here is from genome assembly GCF_024181385.1 of Treponema sp. OMZ 798. NCBI lineage: Bacteria > Pseudomonadati > Spirochaetota > Spirochaetia > Treponematales > Treponemataceae > Treponema > Treponema sp. OMZ 798. Next base: position 2,852,348 of record NZ_CP051305.1, on the reverse strand, counting down.
TTTACAAGAATGTCTATATGTAAGACTTGCACAAAATCACATTATGTTATAACATAGTAAATGTTAGATAACATAAAAACTCTTGTCTTTTCTAAACTAACACGAGTTTAGAACAAACAAGAAGAATAATAGTTACTTAATCTACTAATGGAGGAAAAAAATGAGTGCAAAAATTATTGACGGCGCACAGATAGCTGCCGACCTACGAGCCGATGTTGCAAAAGATGTTGAAAAAATAAAGGCAATGGGAGTTCAGCCCACCTTGGCCGTTATTTTGGTAGGGAATGATCCCGCATCCCAATCCTATGTAAAGGGAAAAACAAATGCTCTTCACGAGGTAGGAATGAATGACAGAACATTCAGACTTCCTGAAACAACAACTCAGGATGAGTTACTTAAACTTATTAAAGAACTCAATGCCGATAAGCTGGTAAACGGTATTTTGGTTCAATTACCCCTGCCAAAGCAGATCGATCCCGATACGGTCATTGAGACTATAAGCCCCGAAAAGGATGTAGACGGTTTCCATCCGGTAAATGTAGGAAAGCTCCTTTTAGGACACGACACCTTTATTCCCTGTACACCCCACGGCGTAATTCATCTTTTAAAGAGAACAGGAGTTGAAACAAGCGGAGCAAAGGTTGTAATTGTAGGCCGTTCCAACATAGTAGGAAAACCTCTTTCCGTTTTAATGATGAATAAGGATGTAAACGCCACAGTAACGGTTTGCCACAGCGGTACAAAGAATTTACCTGAAGTTACACGAGAGGCCGATATTTTAGTTGCAGCTATGGGAAAGCCTCAATTTATTAAGGCCGATATGATTAAAAAAGGCGCTGTCGTTATAGATGTCGGCGTAAACCGCATTGATGACAGCTCAAAAAAGAGCGGCTTTAGACTTGTAGGAGATGTCGACTTTGAGCCCGCCTGCGAAATTGCCTCAGCAATAACGCCGGTACCCAAGGGAGTAGGCCCTATGACAATCGCAATGCTTGTTGCAAATACACTTGTTGCGGCAAAACGTCAAAACGGTTTGGAATAAACTTTAATGGAAAATCTAAAATTTATGTTTTTAGATAATTTACTCACGTAAACTATCTAATCCTAATAAAAAGCCCTGAATTGAGATTATCAATGCAGGGCTTTTTATTTTAAATTACTTTTTTAAATTATTTTAAGATTACAAAGACTTGTGGCAGAACCAGAAGTCGTAACCCTCATACTCCTTTAAGCGCTTTTTGGCTTCCGCTTCTGTGGGAGGAGGAGGAATAATTACCTTATCCTTGATCAAGCTGTTGTTGGGCCAGTCTGCGGGCATAGCAACCTTGTTCTTGTCGGAAATCTGAAGGGCCTTAACGGCTCTAAGAATTTCTTCCATGTTTCGTCCGATTTCCTGCGGATAGTAAAGAACAAGTCTGACCTTGCCGTTAGGGTCTACAACAAATACGGCACGAACAGTGTTTGTACCTTTTCCGGGGTGCAAGAGTCCGATCTGATTTGCAATGCTGTCATTTGCAGCAATTACAGGGAAGGTAATCTCAACTCCGAGTTTTTCCTTGATCCATTCAATCCATTTTAAGTGGCTCTGCATTTGGTCTACAGAAAGACCGATGAGTTTTACACCGAGCTTTTCAAATTCAGGTGTTAAGTTTTGAAAAGCTACAAATTCCGTAGTACATACGGGTGTAAAATCGGCAGGGTGGCTAAAGAGCACAAACCAGCTGCCTTTAAGATCACAGGGAAGCTTCATAGCTCCATGTGTTGTCGAAACTGTTAATTGAGGGAAGTCATCTCCCAAAAGGGGCATATTCATTGCCATTTGTTCCATAATTTTCTCCTTAAAAATTTATTTCAAAGCGGATTTTAACATCCATATTTCTTTGTCAAGGTATTCGATAATCCCGCTAAGGATTCCGTCTGTAGCTACATCATTGCTGTCTGCAGCTTCAATTTGAGTTACCTTTATTTCTTTTGCAATGTACTCGAAATCGCCTAAGATTTTTTTAAGAGCATCTGCGGTTTTAAACGATTTATCTGTTTCTTCCTCTATTCCCGTTATTGCCAAATACTCTTTCATAGAAGAGGGAGCTTTTTCGTTTAGCTGTAAAATTCTTTCAGCAACCGCATCATAGAAATCGCTCATATTATCGTAATATGACTCTATCATTTCATGCACAGGCTTAAAATCGAGCCCTTCTACATGCCAGTGATAATTATGCAGCTTTATATAAAGAACTGCAAAGTCGGCAGTGTGGACTGATAATCTTTTAATTATATTGTTCATAAACACCTCCATATGTGTTCAGTTATATGTAAGCAATTTTCATGCTAAATATAAAAACGAATGAAAAAGCATTTTTTAAGCAAAAATAGAGGAATTTTGTCGAAATATTCAGAAATTATTTAAAATTTTAATAAAAAAGATTGTTTTTATCGGAATTTTCACTGATATATCGGTGAGCAATCACTGATATATCAGTACACCGATATATCAGTGATATTGTTTTTCTTTTAAGTAAAGGAAAAGGGCAGCATTCATTATTGCATGAGTATAAGGAGGATTGCCCATATTTTGAATAACTTTTTTCGCAGGGATTTCAATAATATTTAAGAATTCGTCTTCATCCAGATTTTGTTTAACCTCTCCCCTGTCAAGCTCGGCTAAAAAGATGGTGCAAGAGTTTTCCATTATTGCGGGATTGGGAGACAGAACCGACAAGCATTTTATATTTTTAGGAGTCCGCCCTGTTTCTTCAATAAGCTCGCGCAAAGCGGCATCTTCCGGTCTTTCGTCTGCATCTACAACACCGCCGGGAAATTCTATACAGACACTTTCAGAGCCGTGCCGCCACTGCTGTACCATCACAAAGATATCTTCTCCGGAGGAATCCCGGTAAACAGGCACAATAATGACCCAACTCGGAGCTTTTAAAGAAATAAAGGTCTTTTTTTCTCCTTCAGGAGAAATACTATCTTTTTCGCATACGGTAAAGACCCTTGTTTTTAATATTTCTCTGGAGGAATCGGGCTTCCATATAATCTCATTATTCTTTTCCATAAAAATCGCAATTCTCCATTTGACATATCAAGGATTTCGAGTTATTCTATTATAAAGAGAATTTAATTGCAATAGGAGGTTTTTATGGCAATTATAACTATTTCAAGAAAGATCGCTTCCTTTGGCGATGAAACAGCAATTGAGCTGGCCAAGCTTTTAAATTACAACTTTATCGACCGTAAGTCGTTGGAGAAAGATTTGCTCTCACGGGGAATTTCTGAAGCTCAGTTAAAAAAATATGATGAACGCAAACCCGGGTTTTGGGCATCTCTATCGAGAGAAAGAGATTCTTACTTTGATTATCTGCGCGAAGCAGTATATGAACATGCCTCTTCAGGAAACAGTATTTTTATAGGAAGAGGAGGATTTGCAATTTTAAGGAATGTCCCCGGCCTTTATTCAGTTCGCCTTGTTGCCGCAGACGATGTAAGAATTTCAAGACTGATGAAGGAATTTAATTACTCCGAAAAAGATGCCAGAGCCAGAATGGAAGAAAGCGACAATAACCGCGACGGTTTCCACAAAAGCTTTTTTAATACTGCAAATGAAGACTCCTCCGAATATAACTTGGTTATAAATACCGGGCATATAACGCCTCTCCAAGCTGCCGAAATAATCAAATTCGGTTTTGAAAAAACAATAAGCAAGGAAGAAGCAGCCTTAAGCGACAAAAGAATCAAAGAGCTTTTATTAGCTCAAAGGATTGTAAATCACATTTCCTTTGATCTAAAGCTTCAGATCTACTTCTTAGAAGCTGATATTTCGGAAGATGAGGTTATTTTACACGGTGTTGCCGATAATGCAGGTTTAATTCAAAAAGCAACGGATATAGCTCAAGAAATGTCGGAAGGCCGAAAAGTTTCTTCAGCGATAAGCATGGTAAACGAATATAAGCCTTTTCCGTAAAAGCTGACAGTATCTTAGCCGGTCTTAAGCGTTTCCAGCAACTTAAAAAAAATCGGCCGAAGTTAGGCATGGCCGATTTTTTCTTTTAATAAATTACAGCCTTAAAAAAAGTTACAGTTTTAAAGCTATTCTACCGTGTATCCGGCTTCTTCAATAGCTTTTTTTAGATCTGCAACTGCAACGCTTTCAGGATGTGAAATAGTTGCAGTTTTTGCGCCCAAATCTATTTCGGCAGAAACCCCCGAAATCTTTGTTAAGGCTTCCTTAACATGGGAAACACAGTGTTGGCACTGCATTCCGTTTACCTTTAATACAGTATTCATAAGTTCTTTCTCCTTAATTTTATTTTCTTCCGTTATGCAAGATTCTGCATTACGGTTTATTTTATGTTTCCGTTTGGGCTTAAAATAATTTAAGCGCAGGGCATTACTTACAACCGACACCGAGCTCAAGCTCATTGCAGCAGCCGCAATCATCGGGCTTAAAACTATGCCGAAGACAGGATAAAAAACTCCTGCCGCTAATGGTATACATAGAGAATTATAAAAGAGTGCCCAAAAAAGATTTTCCTTTATATTGCGCATTACAACACGGCTTAATTGAATCGAATCGACCGCAGATTGCAGGCTGTCATTCATCAAAATAATATCCGCACTTTCAATCGCTATATCGGTTCCGTTGCCTATGGCGATCCCAACATCGGCCGTCATAAGGGCCGGAGCATCGTTTATGCCGTCGCCTATCATAGCCGTTTTATGACCGGCTTGATGAAGTTTTTCGATTTCACTCTTTTTGTTTTGAGGCAAAAGCTCGGCAGCAAAACCGTCGACTCCTGTTTGGGCCTTTATGGCATTTGCAGTTTTTTTATTGTCACCTGTCAGCATTATAGTTTTTATGCCCATAGCCTTAAACTCTGCAATAGCCTCGATGCTGCCTTCCTTAATTTTGTCGGCCACGGCTATAATTCCGATGAGCTTTGCACCTGAATCGGTTCCTGAAGAACTTCCGTCTTTAGCACCGCTTAGACCTATTAAAAGAGGAGTTGCTCCTTTTTCTGCAAGAGCATCAATTTCTGATGCAGCATGGGAAATTTCGATATTATTTTTTTGGAAAAGCTTTTCATTACCTGCAAATATTTTTAGCTCCGAAGCCTCTTCGATACCCGAAATACCCAAGCCGTGTTCAGCCTTAAAGTCCTTAATTTTTAAAACATCCAAGCCTTTTTCCTTTGCCTGTTTTATAACGGCATTTGCCAAAGGATGCTCTGAAAGAACTTCCAAGCTGTAAGCAAACTTGAGCACTTCGTCCTCGCTAAAACTTGCGGTTTTTTTAATCTCGATTACATCGGGGCGGCCTTGGGTTATAGTTCCTGTCTTGTCCAAGACTACGGTGTTTGTTTTATGGGCAGTTTCAAGGGCCTCAGCCGAGCGGATTAAAATACCGAGACGGGCACCCTTCCCTGTTCCTGCCATAATGGCGGTGGGGGTTGCAAGACCTAGGGCACATGGGCAGGAAATTACAAGCACCGAAATAGCCCTCGAAAGAGCAAATTCAAAACCCTCTCCTGCGGCGAGCCAGACAAAAAGGGTAATCACCGCAATAAGGATAACCGCAGGCACAAAGTAATTGCTTATCTTATCTGCTAATTTTGAAACAGGAGCCTTTGAGGCCGAGGCTTCTTCTACAAGGGCAATTATTTGGGAGAGGGTTGTGTCATCGCCTACCCTTTCAGCCTTAAAGGTAAAGGTTCCCGAAAGGTTAATGGAAGCGCTTACAACCTTGTCTCCTGCAGCCTTTTCGACCGGGAGACTTTCACCTGTAATTGCAGCCTCATCTACCGAAGAACTGCCCTCAACCACAACTCCGTCAACGGGAATGGAAAAACCGGGCTTGATTAAAACAAAATCGCCCTTTACAATTTCCTCGACAGGAATTTCTTCTTCCTTACCGTTCCTGATAACAAGGGCGGTTTTAGGCCTAAGGTTCATCAGCTTTGTAATTGCCTGCGAAGTTTTTCCCTTTGCATTAGCTTCAAGGAATTTGCCCAAGGTTACAAGGGCCAAAATAACGGCAGCCGATTCAAAATAAAGATCATGAGCAAACCGCTCTACAGTTGCCGTATCTCCATGCCCCATTCCGTAGGCCATCTTATAAATGGCAAAAATTCCATAAATAACGGCCGCCCCTGAACCGACTGCAACAAGAGAATCCATATTTGGAGCCTTGTTCAAAAAAGCCTTGAAGCCGCCTATAAAGAATTTTTTGTTTAATACCAAAACAGGAAGAGTCAATAAAAACTGGGTAAAACTAAAAAGAATAGCATTTTCTATCCCATGCAAAAAATGAGGAATCGGGGCTCCCGCCATGTGCCCCATAGAAATATAAAAAAGAGGAAGCACAAAAATCAAGGACCAAATAAGTCTTGTTTTTACCTGATCCCGCTCACGCTTTGCAGCATCCGTCTGAGATGAACGCTTTGCCCCATCTTTGGATGAATCCGAAAGAGAAGGCTTTGTTAATCCGTCTAAGTCCTCGGCTCCATAGCCGGCCTTTTTAACCGCTTCTATAATCTTATCGGGTGTCAAAAGATTTTCATCATAATTGACACTCATACTATTGGTTAAAAGATTTACCTGTACTTCGGCAGCCCCCTCAAGCTTTTCTACAGCTCTTTGAACATGAGAAGAACACGCCGAGCAGGTCATACCGGTAATATTAAATTTTGTCTTTTTATTCATGTTAATAATATACAACTTTTTAAGTAAAAGGTCTAGGAAAATAAAATTATAGTTTCTCTATCTCGTTAATTTTTAATACTGTGGCTTTAATACGCGGTGAAAATCCCGGAATTGAAAATTATCCTCGCTTCTGTTATACTCCTTGACAATGGCAAGACAAAGTTATGGGACAACGCCCTGGGGTGCATGGTTTTTGGAGATGCTCAAGGCCTACGACGATTCGGGGAGATTGTCTCGCGGGAAGACTTATGCAAATACCGGAAAGGTAAATTCTCTTGTAGTAAACGGACAAACGGCGGGAGCAAAGGTTAAGGGAAACTATGCTCCCTGGTACCATGTGTATTTTAAATTTCCGCCTCTTTCAAAAACAAATGAAAACGCAATCCGCTCAATCTTAGAAAAGCATCCTATCGAGCTCGCAGGCCTCCGAGCCGGAATTATGAGCCCGGCCCTAATCGAAGCCTTAAAGAAAAAGAAGGTCAGGCTCATTCCTGCCCGCTGGAATTTAATCGAAAGGGATTGCACCTGTCCCGATTTTGGCGACCCTTGTAAGCACATGGCAGCCGTTCTTTTTTTGCTTGCCAAAGAAATAGATCATGACCCCCGCCTCTTGTTTAAGCTTGCAGGTTTCGATCTCGATTCAGTAAACATACCCGAAGGTGCCGCTTCCAAAAATGCTGGTCCTGAAAAGGAGAGAAACTTTGCCCTCCTCCAAGAACATCCCGTTCCCTTAAATCTACGCAAAAATGAAACTTTAAATGAGACAGGCCTCACTTCAGACTCATCGGGCAATAAGGCAGCTCAGCCTCCTTGCGAATTAGAAGAACCTTTAAAATTCAGGCTTGGAGAATCCTATCTTCCGCTTATAACCGGTATCCTTCCGCCTGAACCTAATTTTACATCGGGCGATTTTATAATAAAGCTTACGGAATTTTATCACAAGGCGGTTTTAAATTACGGGCTTAACTTTTACAGTCAAGAAAAGCAAGGCGAAGAAGAAAAATCGGTAAACCCTTTTTTGTTTGCAAGGGTAAAAATAAACATCGACAATATCCGAAAGCAAAAAAGAGTCTTTCCGCTTGAGCCTAAAAGCCCTCTAACGGTAAGCATAAAATTAGGCGAAAACCAAGAGATAAATCAAACCCTTTTGCAGGCTCAAAATTTTTATAAAACAAGAAGCAGTTTAAACGAGATGAGCCCCTCGGTCAAAATTCTTTTTTCTCTCTTTGCCATTGCGGGAAAACTCATCCAAAGCTCGGCACTTATACCTGCCGTATTTACCGAAAACAAAAAACTTTTTATCTTTTGGAAAAGCCTTTCTGCCTCTTCCGAAATAAAGGCCGACATTCTTAAATTTGCAGCTTCCCTCACAAAGGACTTTTTTCTTCCGGTCGAAAAATGGGGAAGGCTCTACTGTGCCGAACTTTTACTTACAGCCCTTTTAACCGAGTATGCGGCATCTTTAAAATTTTTCCCGAGTAAGTCCTATACCAGGGATAAAGAAATAGACTCTCTCTTTTTTTCAAATGAAGAAATAGATATAAGCGTTCCCGGCAAGCGGAATTTGGATACGGTAATTTACTCTTGGCTTTCGGTTTTAAATTACAGCAATTGCGGCTATGAATACCGCCTGACTTTGGACTCACTAAAAGAAGACGAGTTCTTTTTGCTTTCCGCCCTTGTGCGTAAGGCTAAAGAAAACTCCGGTGAAAGTGAAAGCTTTGAAAACGATGCATCTTCCTTTTCTCTCGAAGCGGAAGCTCCCTTTACCGAGTTAAATATCGCAGCAAAGAGGAGCAAAAACCCCGACGATATTTTGCGCTTTCCGGCAAGCCTTTCGGCCTACTTACCGGCTCTTTCGATTCTTGCAGTCAAAAAAAATATTATGCTCTCACGCGAAGAAGCAGGCCTCTTTTTGCAAAGGGCGGCCAAACTTTTGCAGCGGTTCGGCATCGACATAGTTTTACCTAAAAGCCTAAAAAACGTTTTGACGCCCAAGCCCGTCATAAGTGTAAAATCCGTAAAGGGAGCAGGAAATGTAGTTTCGTTTTTAAACCTTGATGACGTTCTTTCCTATGACCGGGCCGTAATGCTTGGAGACACCGTAATAGACATAGACGAATTTAAAAAGCTCTTTTTAAATAAATCGGGCTTGGTAAAATTTAATGATCAGTTCCTTTTGCTCGACCCCGAAGAAGTTGCCAAAATGTTAAAGGCATTTGAAAAACCGGCAGACATGAGGGAAGCCCTTCAAGCGGTTCTTTCGGGGAATGCAGTCTGCTCCAAACCGGCCGCAGAAATTATCGACGGCATTTTCAGGCAAGATGACATTCCCGTTCCTCAAAACTTAAATGCGGAATTGCGGCCCTATCAGGAAAAGGGATTCCGCTGGCTTTATGCAAATATCAAAAGCGGCTTCGGCTGTCTTTTGGCCGATGACATGGGCTTGGGCAAAACCGTACAAATTATAAGCTTGATACTGGCCTTTAAAAATTCAAAAGAAGCAGAGGAGCCTTTTTTGGTTATAGCTCCTGCAAGCCTTCTTTCAAACTGGGAACACGAAATAGCCAAATTTGCTCCATCCCTTAAAGTTGACCTTTATCACGGAGCAAGGCGCAAGTTCAATACCGAAGCCGACGTAATAATAAGCACCTACCAGACGATGCAAAACGATATAGAAAAATTAAAGGATAAAAAAGTTTTTTGTATTATTTTGGATGAGGCTCAGGCTATAAAAAATTCGGGAACAAAGAAGGCCCATGCAGTAAAGGCAATTCAGGCAAGGGGCAGAATCGCTCTTACCGGTACCCCTGTCGAAAACAACCTTGAAGATATGCGCTCCATATTCGACTTTTTTCTCCCCGGCTATCTGGGCTCGGCTGACGAGTTTCGAAAAAAATGGCGCATTCCGATTGAGCTTCACAATTCCGAAATCGAAGCAGACGATTTAAAGAAAATCACTTCGCCCTTTTTGCTGCGCCGCCTAAAAACCGATCCCAAGGTTATCTCCGACTTACCCGACAAGATAATTACAAATCAATATTGCAATCTTACGCCTGAGCAGCTGGCAATTTACGAGAACCTTGTAGAAACGGAATTACACAAGGTGATGGGAGCCGAAACTAAGATTGAAAGGCAGGCCTATGTCCTAAAACTTTTAACGGCCTTAAAACAGGTATGCAATCATCCGCGGGCCTATGACAAGGAAACTCCGAGCGAGATGAAGCATTCCGGGAAGGTTACCGCCCTCATCGAGCTTTTAAGCGAGATAATTTCTTCAGGCGAAAAGGCTATTATTTTCAGCCAATATGTAGGCACCCTCAATATTCTAAAAACCATTATTCAAAAAGAATTGGGAACCGGCCCCCTTTTGCTTCACGGCCAAATGCCCGCCTCAAAACGCAAAAAAGCCGTCGGCCTTTTTCAAACGGATCCTGCTTACCGTATCTTTTTAATTTCGCTTAAGGCGGGAGGAACGGGACTTAACTTGACGGCAGCTAACAGGGTAATTCACTTTGACCTTTGGTACAATCCCGCAGTTGAAGATCAGGCCGCAGATCGGGCATTTAGAATCGGGCAGACTAAAAACGTATTTGTGCACCGCTTTATCTGCTCCGGCACCTTTGAAGAAAAAATTGATGAAATGATTCAAAAAAAACGGGAAATAAGCGGCATGAGTATTTCTTCAGGCGAAACTTGGATTTCAAAATTAAGCAATGAAGAGCTCGCAGGCCTTTTTAAGAAATAGGCGGCTGCAAATTCCGCAACATTGAATAATACCCTGTCTTATGTTATAATCATCTTTGAGGAGGCTTGATATGGATTTTGATTTATCGCGAAAGATACCTATAGGCGTTCAAAGCTTTGAAAAAATGAGGAATGATAATTATTTATATGTAGATAAAACTCGTTATATTTTTAGCCTTGTTCGTACTTCCTCTCCATACTTTTTGAGCCGTCCGCGCCGCTTCGGTAAAAGCCTCTTTCTCTCAACCTTGAGGTCTTACTTTTTAGGCCAAAAAGAATTATTTACAGGCCTGTACATCGAAAAGGCCGAAGAAAAAAGAGCCGAAATTGAAAAGACCGATGCTTGGATAGAATATCCTGTACTTTATTTGGACTTTAATACAAAATATTATAAGAATGAAGAAGCTCTTCTAACTATTATAAATTTACACTTAGATGACTGGGAAAAACTTTATAGTATCACAAAAACATCCGGAAGTATTGAAGATAGATTTAAATCTATAGTTACAACCTTATATGAAAAAACCGGCCGTCAAGTAGTTATTTTAGTAGACGAGTACGACAAACCTCTTTTACAGACTATGGGGGTAAACGAAGCCTTGAACGAAGAGTACCGTAACACGCTAAAAGCCTTTTATTCCGTAATAAAAACCTGCGACCAGTACATACGCTTTGCCTTTTTGACGGGTGTAACAAAATTCAGCAAAATAAGCATTTTCAGCGATTTAAACAATTTGCAGGATATAAGTATGCTCAATGACTATGCCGAAATATGCGGACTGACACAAGGCGAAATAGAAAACACCTTTAAACCCGAAATAGAAAGATTAGCAAATAACACTAAAAACTCTTATGACAAAATGCTTGAAGAATTAAAAAAGCGTTATGACGGCTATAAGTTCAGTGTTTTAGGAGAGTCGGTTTATAATCCTTTCAGCATATTAAACACTCTTAATTCCGGTCAATTAAAGGATTACTGGTTCTCAACAGGTACACCTACCTTTTTGGTAAACTACCTAAAAGATGCTTATTACAATATACCCAAGCTGGACGGAAAAGTTGAGCTTGATGAGTCAGGTATAGAGCTATATAGGGCAGATGCAAAAAATCCCCTACCCATACTTTTTCAATCGGGATATTTAACGATAAAAGAATACATAGAAGAATCTAACCTTTACCGCTTAGGCTTTCCTAATGATGAGGTGAGGTTCGGCTTTTTAAAAAATCTTTTACCTGCCTACTCCTCTCTTGGGCCTGACGAAACAGGTGTTTCGGTATGGGAGTTTGTAGAGGATGTAAGGGCAGGGAATGTAGACGGGTTTATGGAGCGGATGCAGGCTATAATAGCAGGCGTTCCTTACGATAACTTGCCTAAAGATAAGCTCAAACTAAGGGAGCAAAACTATCAGACGGCAGTCTACCTAATCTTTAAGCTTATGGGACAATTTGTACAGACTGAAATCCACTGTGCAAAGGGCAGGGCTGACTGCATTGTGCATACCAGAGACACAATCTACATCTTTGAGTTTAAGCTGATGAGTGTAGGCACCGCCGAAGATGCAATAGCTCAGATAAAAGAGAAGGGCTATGCCGCACAATTTAAGGGAGAGGGTAAAAAGATTATCCTGATAGGTTCAAGCTTTGATGAAGAAGAAAGAACTATCGGGGAATGGAAAAGTGAACAAGTTTAAAAATAAAATTCGGAAATTACTTACAAAAAGTTTTATAGGGAGCAAGTATGTATTTTTTTATAAACGATTACAGCGAAGGCTGTCACCCAAAAATTCTTAAGACATTAACGGAAACAAATGAAGAGCAAACTGTAGGTTACGGCTGTGACCAATATTGTACAGAAGCAGCAAACCTTATCTTAAAGGAGCTGGACGCCCCTCAAAGTAAGGTTTATTTTTTCTCGGGCGGAACACAAACAAACCTGACAATGATTGCTTCGGTACTAAGGCCCCATCAGGGGGTAATAGCGGCCGATACCGGACATATAAACGTGCATGAGTCGGGAGCCATAGAAGCCTGCGGACACAAGGTTCTTACCATCGAATCGACAAACGGAAAAATAACGGCAGAACAGACAGAAGCTCTTATAAAAGCTCACTATGAAGACCCTACAGCAGAGCACATGGTTCAGCCCGGGATGATTTATATTTCGAACCCTACCGAGCTCGGTACCATTTATTCAAAAAAAGAATTACAGGATTTAAAGCTGACAGCTCAAAAATATTCCGTTCCGCTCTATGTTGACGGAGCCCGCCTAGGAACCGCCCTCACAGCGGACAATAACGATTTAAGCCTTGCAGACTTGGCAAGATATACGGATGCATTTTATATAGGCGGAACAAAGATGGGAGCCCTTTTCGGTGAAGCCCTTATAATAAACAATCCCGATCTTCAAAAAGATTTTAGGTACATCCAAAAACAAAAGGGAGGTCTCTTCGCAAAGGGCCGGCTTTTAGGTCTTCAGTTTAAAACTCTTTTTACAGACAACCTTTACTTCGAGATAGGAAAAACGATGAACGAAACGGCAAAGATGATACGCAAGGGATTTTCAGAACGCGGCTTTTCCTTTTTTATGGAAAGCGCAACAAATCAAAGTTTTCCCATAATCGAAAACAGTCTTTTAACTAAAATAGAAAAAGAATTTAAATGCGAATTTTGGACAAAGATCTCAGAAAATCAAACAGCCGTACGCTTTTGCACCTCTTGGGCTACAACAAAAGAAGCCGTAAAAAAACTCTTTGAATACTTGGACGAGATAAACAACAAGGGGAGCAAAGATATTTGATAATTCGTAAAAAATTCAAATGACCCTTGCTCCCCTCATTCGCCAATTGGACTTTGCAGTTAAACCTATTCGATCTTTGAATAGATTGTCTTTAAAATTTCGGTCTTTAGCTTTTCGCCTTCTTCAAGCATCTTATTGCATTCTGCCCTTGTCTTTTCGCAGAGGGGGGCATCGTCGATACCGCCTAGGTTTATCTTGACGTTTAAGATAGCGCCTTCCAAACCGGAGCGGGCATTAAGGGCTGCAACACCTGCATCGGATGCGGCATTTTTGTTTCCGTGAACGGCAACAATGGGTAAAAAGCGTAAAACTTCCAAACAGGTTTTAGCTGTTTCAAGCGGAACCTGCATGGCTACAACAGTAGCATCGGACATAGCCTTATTACGTTTTGCCTTTTGCTCATCAGTGTCCTTAGGTAATTTTAAGGCTTCCATAAAGGCATTAAAGGCCTGAGTGTCTTCGTCAATGATTTCGACCAATCGTTTTTGTGCCTTTTCCAGTTTAGGAAGCTGAGCCTTAAATTCCTCTTGAGTTTTTTCATCAAGAGAAGCAAAGGCTTTTTTTCCTGTCGTCAGGCGGATAACCATCTGACCGAGGGCCGAGGCGAGCGAGCCTGCTAAGGCAGAAACCGAACCGCCTCCGGGGGCCGGAGAATCGCTTGCTGTTTCGTCAACAAAGGCACTTACCATCATCTTTACTAATTCCATAAAAAATCTCCTATTGTTCAAACTTTTTTGTTTATTTAATTAAAATCAAAATCAGTTCTTGTAAACTACCTGCCTTTTTTCGGCAGCGAGCTTTCCCTTTTTCCAAACCTGATCAACGGAGTTTACGCCGAAGTGATAAACAAGGTAATCAATATTGGGGGCATCAAAGATAACAAGGTCTGCCTGTTTTCCTTCTTCGATGCTGCCTATAGTTTTTTCGCGGTCGATTGCATAGGCCGCATTGATGGTTACTCCGCGTAAAATCTGTGCAGGTAAAAGCTTCATCTTAAAACAAGCCGCCCACATAGACATTTGCAGGTTTTCGGTCGGGCTGCTTCCGGGGTTATAATCGGTTGCAAGGGCGACCCTTACGCCTTCTTCAATCATCTTTTTTGCAGGCGCATAAATAGGCGACATCAAAAAGAAAGAGGTGGCAGGAAGAAGAACGGCAACGGTTCCCGATTTTGCAAGGGCCGTAATTCCTTCATCGGAGATTGCCATCAGGTGCTCTGCAGAGTGTGCATTCATCTTTGCGGCAAGCTCGGCACCCTTTAAAGGAACTATCTCGTCTGCATGAAGCTTTAACTTAAAGCCGAGGTCTTTAGCAGCCTTCATTATTCTCTCGGTTTCTTCTACAGAAAAAATCTTGTCCTCACAAAAGGCATCGGAAAATTCGGCCAAGCCTCGTCTTTTAACTTCGGGCATAACCTCTTCTATCATAAACTTGATATAGCCTTCTTTGTTGTCCTTGAATTCGGGCGGAGTTGCATGGGCACCCATATAGGTCGAAACAATATCGATAGGATGATTTTCGTTTAAATAAGAATTTATCTCGAGACACTTAATTTCGGTATCCATGTCGAGGCCGTAACCGCTTTTTGATTCGGCAGTGGTTGTACCGTGAATAAGCATTCGGTCAAGACTGGTCATAGCCTTCTGTGTCAACTCTTCTTTTGAGGCAGCTCTTGTTGCTCTTACGGTGCTGAAAATGCCTCCTCCGCTTGCGTGTATTTCAAGATAGCTCTTTCCTTCGAGTTTCATTGCAAGCTCATGTTCGCGCGAGCCACCGTGCACCAAGTGGGTGTGGGCATCGACAAGACCTGCAGTAATGGTCTTTCCTCTTGCATCAACTATTTTTTCGGCTTGGCTTTTTAAACTTTCGGGAGCCTCGCCCTTGCCGACCTTTTGAATAATACCGTTTTCTACAACTATGTAACCTGCGAAGGCCTTATCAAAATCCTCGCTCTTTTTTTCGGTAGAAGTAAAAATACTGTCGCTTATAAATAAAATCATTTTGAGTCCTCCATAAAAATAAAACTAATCTTGATTTATAAAATTTCTTAAAATCTCTTTTAGATTTAAATTTACGGCATTGTTTATAAATTTAAAAATATCGTCTTCCTGCATTTTATTTAAGGTCTTAAAAAAGGTAAGAGGATTTTTTAATTCGTTTATGTTCTTCAAGCCTGCGGCTTCAAGAGAATAATCCGCAAGTCCGCCGTAATTTTCAAATTTCCAGTCTTCCGTCATACTAAAAAGAGCCCTGCCCTTTTTATCGAAAAATACGGAATAATTTTTTTTGTCATCAGGGTTATATTTATTTTTTACATTTCCGTTCCATCTTAACGGGAAACAATCCGCATCAAATCCGGCTTCCTTTACCTTTTCACGAATTGCTTTTTCTATACCGTCGGAAACAACTATAATTTGAAATTGATCTTTTAAACCGGCATTTTCGGATGCCTTTTTATAATAAGAAGCGGCTTTTTTATAGGCGGCCGATTTTAAGGCATCGCTGTCATCCGCAAAAATAAGCCATGTTACGGTGTACCCTCGTAAATCTTCATCCTTGATCTGTTTGATTATTTCAGTTTCTTTAGCTAAAGAATCCATAAGCTCGCATCCCGTCAAAATAAATGCAAGAACTGCCATAAAAAACACAATTTTAATTTTTTTCATTTTCACCTCTGATTAACTAAGATAACACTAAAAAGAATGTTTTTCAATAGGCTTACAATTAAAAAGAGCCTTGCTATTCCATACAAAATATTATATAATACTAAACTATGAAAGGGAAAAGAGAGTATTCGAATATTAAAACTTTTGATAAGCATGTCAAACTACTTGACAAAACCGAAAGCAAACCCATAATCACTCAGCACTCAGCACTCTTTTAGATAAACCGCAAAGAATAATTAAGAAACACCTTACAAATTCCTCCTCACATTCCTTAACACCATTGTGCTCTCTGCGGCTAAATTTAAACAATCACACACAGGATATAATTTTCTCACATCGTTTAATAAAACCGCAAGAGGCACAAAAAGTGCCAAGGATTATAAAGGAATATCATACAAAGACTACCTTAAAATTCTTTGCGAAGTTGAGCGTAAACTCAACGCTTCGCGCCCTTAGCGGTTAAATAAAAAAATAAATTAAAAAGGAAGGAAAGAGGAATGAAGCAAAGTAAAAGAAAATCCTTTTTTGGGGCAGTAAATCTTACTGCATCGGTATTGGCAGCCTTGCTGCCGATGGTATTATTGACAGGGCTGTTGACCGGCTGTAAGCCTAAGGTTGATCCTAGATATAATTACACGGTAGAACACTTGCAGCAAAATATCGGTAACGATGAGTACACCGTGTACGAGAGGGAAATCTTAAGCGGTAAGGCAGGCGAAACCACCTCTGCGAAGGCCAAAGCCTATGAGGGCTTTACGGTGCAAGATTTTAGCCAAACCTCAATAAATGCAGACGGGTCTACGGTAGTGCAGATTAAGTATAACAGAAACGAAATTACCATCACACTTGATTTACAAGGCGGAAGTACTACTACACCTCTTATAGATGGTGATAAGTTAAAGAGCAGATACGGAGCAGATATAAATCTTGTTGAGCCGACAAAGACTGAACATATTTTTTGGTACTGGGAGCCGGAACTTCCTTCAACCTTTCCTGTTCAAGATGCAGAATACAAGGCCTTCTGGAATAAAAACTTCCACATTACCATAAAAGGTGATGAAAGAACAGAAATATCTCAAGAAAACTTCATCGAAATTCCCATTACCGAAACCAAAAAATGGGCAGACATAAAAGCTCAAGTAGAAGCTAAGGTAAACTTAAAACCCGAATGGCAGGGCGGCGATTATGAGGTTTACGAATGGAGACTTGACAATGAAAACGGAGCAAAACTGACCGACGGCTACCAGATAGACAAGCACATAACCGTATACGCCGTAACCAACTATGCCAAAGCCAAATTTAATATCGTAGGCGATAAAATCAAACTTATAGACAAGAAAGGCTATAGCGGAGCAAAACCCAAAGGCAAAATAATAATCCCCGACGGTATTACCGAAATAGAAGAAGGCGACAACCAGGATAAGGGAGCCTTTAGAGATTGTAGCGGAATAACTTCCGTAAAGTTACCTCAAAGCCTTACCCAAATAGGCGGCTATGCTTTTAACGACTGTACGGGCTTAACAAGCATAGACCTATCTTCTTGCACAAACCTGGATACAATAGGATGGTAAGCTTTTAAAGGCTGTGAGGACTTAAAAAGCATAAACTTACCCGCAAACCTGACTACAATAGACAAGTTTGCTTTTGAAAACTGCAAGGGCTTAACGAGTGCGGTCTTTGCAGATACCAACGGCTGGGCTGTGAATGCGTATGAGGACGATTCCGCACCCATAAATGAAGAAGAATTGAAAGACCCCAAAACAGCGGCTAGTTTTTTAAGCAGAAAGTATTTCATGAAATACTGGAAGAAAAACTAAAATAAATTAGGAATTATAAATGCTTAATTAGGAATTGACTTAATTCTTAATTAAGCATTGTAAATTGAATATTTTAAGGAGAAAAAGAATGAGTGAAGGAACTAACTTATCGGTTGAAAACTACATACAAAAAATGCAAATGCCGATCTGCACTTATGTAATATTTATGCTTTTAAGTCTTTTTGCGATTGGACTGTTAATTTTTTTATGGTTAATTGTTTACCCTTTAGGCAATCAATATGTATTTATCATAACTTCACTTTTTATAGGTATTACTATAGTTTTTATTATTGCTTTTACCGTAATCAATCTTATATTTTCAGAAGATAATCGCAAAAAAGCCCTATTAACATACGCCTATGACGAGGCTCTTAAAAGATTAGAAGACGATAGGGATAAACATATGGTAAATACACCTAAAGGAGATATGGACTTAAAAACAACCAAAAATCCTACACCAACCGAAGAGATTATAACTATGAATAGGTATTATAAAAAACAGCTTACCAAAATATTCGAAACTTATTGTCAAAACATCACTTCAAAATAAGGAGACTTTTATGACCGATACATCAAAGGACGAACAAAAAGACAGACCCACAGCAAAGGACATTTACGATTATCTTTGGCACGGGAGGGATTTTGAGCTTGAACACCTTTGGCAAAGGTCTGTTTTCCTTGGTGCTTTTTTACTCGGCATTGCAAGCGTCTATGCTTTTTATGTAAAAGACATCTTTATTCCGCATTTAAGCCCAAATCAAATTACTGTAACACTTAATGCGGACAAAAAAGAGGCAGAAGGTTCAACGGAGTATACACTAATCATAAACCCGAACAACAACCCCGAAACTAAAACTTCAATTAAAAAAGATAAGTCTTTTTCGCTACTTTTTACATTCGGTGCGGTTCCGATCCTCATTTCCCTTTTAGGTATAATCTTTTCGGTGCTTTGGATTATTATGGGCAAGGGCTCAAAGGCTTGGTACGAAATATACGAAAGCAACTTGGCAAAAATGAGCAGTAACCCCCGATTCTGGAAGAGTAAAGATGAAGCCAAAGGCGTATCCGAACTCGATAAAATCTTTTGCAACAAAACCACCGGACGATACAGCGAATATGTTTTTGGGCGTCTTAAAAATTGCCACGGCGACCCCATAGACAAAAGCCTTTTTTCTACTGCCGGAGGCTCTTTTTCGGTTTCTAAGGTCAATATAATGATAGGTATAATAAGCCTCAAGTTTTTTATCCTCGCCCTATTTTTCCACATTTATTGGCTTTGCAAAACCATCTTTGCAGACCCTTGGCCGCCCATCCTCATCATCTTTCCTACAGCAATCTTACTCCTCTTTTTGCTTATTTACCGCCTAAAGAAAAAACTCGGCTCATCGTATCTTGATAATTAATTTAAAGGTTTTCTATTTCTTCTTGGCTTAGACCCGATATTGTGCAAATATCATCAATGGGATAATTCATACCCTTCATCATTTTTGCCGTTTCAAGCTTGTTTTGGTAAACTCCTTGAGATATACCCTGAGATATTCCTTCAGCAAAGGCTATTTCTCTCTCTTCTGCTCGTTGTACAGCTATATCTGTTTCATAATCATATTCGGCTAGTAACATATTCAACACCTCCTTAGTCTTACGCTTTAGATAGTCTCTCAAAATATTGTTTTGTATACATTCTTCAATCGCTTTTTCAAAGCCGTTTTTAGGGTCTGCCTTTTTCCATCTCCGCACTGTTTCTACAAATACTGTGTATTCATACATCGTCTTGCAGTTTTCAAGTATCGGATGACTGTTTTGCTTATTTATGTTTATTATCTTAACGGTCAGCTCAAGATTAGTTTCTGTTGCTTTTTCTATAAAAGCATCTGATAGTTTTAATGTTTTATCGGAAGGATAGTGTTCCTCTCCATTGTAAAAGACATAAAATTCAGGTCTTGGAATTTTTAGGAGTTTACGGCTGTATTTTTCTTTTGACTCGAAAAGAGTTTCATAAAGGCGGCTTATGTATTCAAGACAACGTAAAGGCATATTTGGGTTGATTGTCGATTGATGCTCTGCTAAAACTATGATTTTGTTATCTACAAGGTAGGAGACATCATTATAAAATGACATATATAAAACTTGATCAAGCCTGACATTTTTCAGCTGTTCCGTATCTTTGAGTTCGGTATTATGCAAGGCATTGTAAAGAGATAAAAAGTTTTCTTTTGCTTTTTCGTCTTCACTGAATAAATCGACGAAGACTGAATCTTTATATTTTCTGTTTGAAATACTCATAGCCTTTCCCTCACATTTTAATTATACACCTTTTTGTTTGAAAAATCCAGTATAAGCTGTGGGGGAAATTTGAGCTAGGGCAATCATGAAACTTGACAAGTTTCTCTCATTACCCACTACCAATTACCAATTAAAAACGCCTGTCTGCCGTAAGAGCTTCACACCATTTTTGCATACAGATACCGAAGGCAACGCTCACATTTATCGAGGCCTTTATTCCGTACATGGGAATTGTGATAACCCGTCCTTCGGCTTTTTTTATAGCTTCGGGGCTGACCCCCAATTCTTCCGAGCCTATCACAACAATTCCCTTTTTGGGGAAGTCAAACTTCGAAATATCCGTTCCGCCCGTTTCAAGCACAATCAGAGGAAGGTCAGGAAGGCTTTCAAGCCCGACTCTTTCCCATGGAAGATATTCGGTGCAGCCCATTGCCGTTCTTTTAGCCTTGGGGTTGTCAGGAGAAACGCAGTCGTGAGATAAAAAAACTTTTTCGACCCCGAAGGATTCGGCTGTTCTAAAAATCGAGCCTATGTTAAAAGGGGTGCGTATGTCTTCGGCATAGACATAGACTCCTTCAAAAAAAGTCCGCCTGAAATTTGCAATTTCATCGGCACCGGAATTAGGCAAAATCAAATCCCACTCCGCAGGAGCCGTATCAAGTTTTTTGTAAAGTTCATACCGTACAAAATTGATAATTTTTCTTTTATCGTTTTCTTGCGGATTTTCAATCCAGTTTTGAATTTTTATTGCAGAGGAAGGTTCTAAATCTTCTAAAATGATTTTTAAAAGAGAACGCAGATAAAAAGCATCAAGAAATTCGTCAGCCTTGTTTTGCACAAGGGCAGCTTCAGCCGATTCCAAGATACGCAATATTTTACGGCATCTTTGTTTTTGCGGTAAGTTATAAAGCTTAAAAATCTCGGGCATCTTAGAAGGCTTGTTTTATAATTTCAAAAATATCGTGATTTGCAAGAGGCCTTGGACTGTAGTTCATAAAACTCAAACGGGCGGCATCCTCTGCAACAGGCACAAGGGATTCTATAGTTAAATCTATGTCTTTTAAACGTATAGGTAAATTGGCCTCGGCAAGTCTTCTTCTAATTTCTTCAATACCTCGTTTTGCAACCTCGGCTGCATCTCCGCCTTCAAGCATGGTTTCGCCTAACATTCTCGCAACGGCAACAGTCTTTGAAAGACTTGAAGAAATGGCATCATTAACAACATGGGGGAACAATATACTCGAAATAAGCGGGCTTGCTATTCTGTATCGTCCTCCGGCAGCAAGAGCTATAGCTGTTCCAAG
Organism: Treponema sp. OMZ 798; assembly: GCF_024181385.1. Taxonomy (NCBI): domain Bacteria; kingdom Pseudomonadati; phylum Spirochaetota; class Spirochaetia; order Treponematales; family Treponemataceae; genus Treponema; species Treponema sp. OMZ 798. The sequence goes on along the minus strand of NZ_CP051305.1, from coordinate 2,831,032 downwards.
TCCCGGGGCGGAAGCCGCAATTCCTATAGCCGAAAGGCAGGCAGCTTGCGCCACAAGTTCCTCTCTGGGCATGCCTACCAATTTTTCATGCTGAGGGTCAAGGGAAATTAAAAATATCTCGACAGCCTTACCCAAAATTGTCTCCGAAAAAAAGCTTCCCCGTGTCGAAACATAGGCCTCAAAGGTAGAACACAGGCCTGCAAAAATCATTGAAGTCATTGCGTTTGGAGCAAGCCCTGCATAGGTATTTGAATCGAAAATTACAAGGTCGCATAGGTCTTCTTTTATCTTTAATAAATTTATGGTTCTATTTCGTGAATCGACGATGAAGCTTGAATTTCCGAACAAAAAGGGGTCACTGCAGCTTGTAGGAATTTGAACAAGAGGTAAGGCTTCTGCCGTGATAGGCTCTCCTTCAATATATCTGTATACGGGTTTATCTTCATTATAAAGAGCCGCTATAGCCCGCCCTATGGCACAGGCAGTCATATCTCCGCAGGCAATTACTCCCCTTATATGAGCCCCTCTGGCTAATGAAAGTGCCCTTTCTATAACCTCAGAATCGGCTGTCTGCTCAAAACCGTTAAAAATAAAAAGGGATATATGCTTTTCTTCAAGAGATTTTCGAATCTTATCGAGCAAGCCCATATCTTCAAAAAACGGATCTACTACAAACATAAAATTATTACCGAATTTTATGACTTCTTCACCGATGCGGGCAAGAGAATAGTTACCTAAAATAACCTTTGATGAAAGTTTAAATACAAAATCTGCCATCTTTTCAAATTCCTCTACAGAATAAATTTTCGGCATATTTTTTTTAAACTTGAATTTTAATTCCTGCCTTGAAAAATATAGCATTTTTGTTTATAATGACAGAAAACCCTAGGTCATTATGGAGGGGACTATGACTACAGGTACTATAGTTACTTTAATGCGTGAAGGCGTAGGTATCATACTGATGCTTTCCGCACCCATCTTAGTTGCAGCTCTTTTAGTAGGCTTAATTGTTGCAATCTTTCAGGCGACTACTTCTATACAGGAACAGACGCTGACCTTTGTTCCTAAAATTTTAACTATTTTAGGAATGATTGCCCTTTTGGCAACTTGGATGATTACGGTGTTAAGGGAATATTTTGTTTCTTTAATGAATTTAATTCCTCAACTGGTAAGATAAGGGTCATTCCATAAAATAAATGCAGCCCTTTGATTTTATCCTAAATAAAGAACCTATTTTTTTACTCGCAGCAGTCCGAATTTTTGCCATGCTGATGACATCTCCCCTAATGTCGATGCGCAATGTTTCACGAATCGCAAAAGTTGCTCTTGCGGGTTTAACTGCATTTATGGTAACCCCCTATGCCTATCCCAACTTCGGAAATCTAAATGCCTTCAGTCTTGAGTATCTTCTTTTACTTTTAGGAGAAGGGCTCATCGGCGTGTTAACAGGCTTTTTTATAAGCATCTTGTTTTCTACATTCAGCACTGCAGGGCAGTTTTTTTCGTTTCAGATGGGTTTCGGAGCTTCAGGAGTTTTTGATGCTCTTGCACAAGTTGAAAACCCCTTGATAGGTCAATATTTTAACTTTATTGCAGTCCTTATTTTTTTACGCATAAACGGTTTCCAGCGCCTTTTTTTAGGCGGAATAATGAAGAGCATCGAACATGTCAACTGCTTTATGTTTTTAGAAAGACAGGATGTGCTTTCAACCTATCTTTTAGGGGCAGTTGGAAATCTTTTTTTTAATGCGATGATAATTGCCTTGCCTGTTATGGGAACCCTGATTTTAATTCACATAACAATGGGACTTTTAACAAAGGCAGCCCCTCAAATGAACCTTTTATCTGAAGGCTTCCCAATTACTATTTTAACCGCATTTTTTATTTTGACCATTGCTCTGCCTTTTTTTATAAACACCTTTGAAATTATGTTGGAAAAAGGCTTTTCGGATTTTTGGCGGCTTTTAGACAGTTTGAGAGGTACTAAATGATATCCGGAAAATCATCCATCCTTTACCAAAGATATTTTTCGCAAGAAGAACTCCTCCTCAATAAGACAATAGGCTTGCAGTGGTTTGCTGCCGAAGATGAAGGCAGAACTGAAGACCCGACCGAATATAAGATACGCAAAGCCAGGGAAGAAGGAAGGGTTGCAAAAAGTCAGGATCTAAATGCTGCGATGGTGGTGCTGCTTCCCGTAATTACTCTTATAATAATGGGCCCCTACATATTTAAATCCTTAATGCAGGTCATCTCTTTCTTTTTTGAACGCTGTACAACAGAGGACGTTTTAAACGGAGCATGGTTCGGGATCTTTGTTTCGTATTTTTTTAGAACGGTTTTCCCGATAACGGCAGTGGCCTTAATTTCAGGGGTTTTGGGAAACATTATTCAAAACAGGGGCTTTTTATTTTCGACAAAACCGATTACGCCCGATTTTAAAAGAATCACACCCAACTTTGCAAGGTTCTTTAAAAGGGCACTGTTTTCTGCAGAAGGACTTTTTAATCTGGCAAAATCGCTTTTTAAGGTTGTCATCATAGGCTTTATAGGCTATCTTGTTATAAAAAACAATATTACAAAGATGATAGCCCTGCTTCAATCCGATTTTACCAATTCGATAATCTTTATAGCAAAAACGGCAGCTCAAATATTGGTCTACGCCTCTATCGCTCTGGTTCTTTTAAGTATTCCGGATTACTTTTTTCAAAAACGGCAGTTTTCCGAATCCCTTAAAATGTCAAAAACGGAAGTAACCGATGAGTACAAGGAATTGGAAGGAGACCCGATGGTAAAGGCCCAGATAAACAGGCAGATGCAGGCAATCTTGCAAAAAACCGGTATAAAAAATGTTCCGGATGCAGATGTCGTTATTACAAACCCGACCCACTATGCTGTCGCTCTTCAATGGAAACAAGGGCTTATGCCTGCTCCCATGGTTATATCGAAGGGAGTTGATGCAACAGCTCAAAATATAAAAAGGATTGCCAAAGAAAACAATATTCCCACAATCGAAAATGTTCCCTTGGCGCGAGCCCTTTATGCAAACGTCGATTTAGGACAGATAATTCCAAGCGAGTACTATCAATCGCTTTCAATTATTTTCTTAAAAATTTACTCTATGAAAGAAAAAGAAATGTTAAGGAAAAGATGGAGGTAAAACGATAAATGGCCGAAAACAGATTTTTTAAGGAAGTACCAAATTCCTTGGTAGCCATAGGAGCTATCATGGTAATATTTGTAATTATTATTCCTCTGCCTACAGCTCTTTTGGACTTTTTTATGGCACTGAATCTTATATTCAGCTTGATAATACTGCTCATAGTCTTGTTTGTAGATAAGCCTACCGAATTTACGGTTTTTCCTTCATTGCTCTTAGTCTCCACAATATTCGGGCTTGCTCTCAACGTTTCATCTACAAGATTGATTTTGACATATGGAGAAGCCTTTGACGGAAAGATGATAGCAGCCTTCAGCAAATTTGTTATAGGCTCTTCAGGAAATCAGGGCTTGGTCATAGGTTTTGTAGTTTTTATTATCTTGATTGCAGTCCAAGCCTTTGTAATCACAAAGGGTGCAACAAGAATCGCTGAGGTTGCAGCCCGTTTTGCCTTAGACTTCAATAACACGAGGAGCATGTCTATAGAGGCAGAGTACAATGCCGGCGTTATCACTGAAGCTGAAGCTCGAAAGAAAAAAGAAGACCTGCAAAGATCTACCGATTTTTACGGGGCTATGGACGGTGCAAGTAAATTCGTTTCAGGAAACGTAAAAATAGGTATCTTTATAACGGTTTTAAATATTGTAGCCGGTTTAATTGTAGGTATCATCTTTAGACAAGAAGCCTTCGGCAAGGCATTGCAGATGTACACAAGGTTTACAATAGGTGACGGACTTTTAGCCCAGCTCCCTTCTCTTTTTATATCGGTTGCAACAGGTCTTGTAGTAACCCGCTCAGCTTCGACAGGTTCTTTCGGAAAGGACATAACAGATCAATTTGCACGCAATTCGACTGTTTATTACATAGCCGCTGTTACCTTGACCGTAATGGCCGTTTTACCCGGCTTCCCGTCAATAATCTTAATCCTAATAGCACTAAGCCTTGCCTTTTTAGGCTGGCGCTTGCAGACAACAAGGGTAACAAGGGCTCAAAAAGAACAGGCAGCCAAAGAGGCTCAAGCTGCATCGGAAAAGGCGGCAAAAACCGAAACGGATGATACCAAGGCTGTAAGCCCCTATGACGATCTATCCTTACAGTTCGGATACGGCCTTATTCCTCTGGTCGATGAAAAAAGAGGCTCCGATCTTGTGCCCAGAGTAAAACGAATACGAAAAGAAATAGCCCTCGAAACAGGCCTTGTAATGCCGGTTATCAGAATGATGGATGCTATGAATCTTCCCCCCGATGAATATTGTATCACGATACAGGGGGCCGAGGTAGCAAGATCAAAGATAAGAATGGGCGCATACCTCGCGGTAAACCCGGGAAACGTTCAAGATGAAATACCGGGCGAGCCTACCTTAGATCCGGCCTTCGGCCTCCCGGCTATCTGGATTTCGGAAGCAAACCAAGCCGCCGCCGAAAGGGCAGGATACACGGTAATAGATCCGCCTTCGATAATAGCAACTCATTTAACTCAGGTTATAAAAACACATGCAGACGATATCCTTTCAAGGCAGATGGTAAGCAACATCTTGGATTCCGCAAAAAAACTAAACCCAATCGTAGTTGATGAAATTCAATCAAACGACAAGCTGACATTGGGTGACTTACAAACCGTATTTAAGTGCTTACTTAGAGAAAACGTTTCCATACGCAACACAACTGCCATCCTTGAAACAATAGCAGACTATAGACGCATAACCGGAGACATGTATATAATCGCCGAAAAAGTCAGACAAAGACTTGGCAGACAGATTGTTCAGCAATACTTGGGAGAAGACAAGGCCCTGCGGGCTTTTATGGTAGATTCAGCCTTTTTCCAAACCGTTTTGGCAAGCCGTATTGACACCCTGACCGGGCCTCAGCCTGCAATCGACATTGAATCTAAAAAAGCATGGCTTAGGGCAGTTCAAACTGCATACAACAACTTTAATGCCCAATTTGTAGGCATCGCAGTCATCCTTGTTCCCGAAGAAGGCCGCCTCCTAATAAAGAGACTCCTCGAATACGAAATGCCCATGGTTCCTGTCTTATCCGTCCCCGAAATTCCAAAGGATGTTTCGGTCATCGGTATGGGAAACATAACGCCCGAAATTCAATAATGATTGACTTTTTTCGTAAATGATGTTAGAATAGCTCCATGATATTTCCATTAGAAGAACTCATCGAGTTTGATGACAATATTTACGAGATTACATGCGCATCGACAAGAAGGGCCTATCAACTGGCTAAAATTCAAGATCCCAATGTCGAAAAAAGCGGAGACAAGGTTGTTTCAGCCGGAGCAAAGCAGATTTTTACCGGCGAGGTAAATTATCAGGTAGAACGGCACCCGGAATTCAACTAAAATTTCAGCTTTAAAAGTTTGCGTGTTCCTGTATTGATTTTTTTCGGAGCAACGGCTTCGGGGAAAACAAGCTTAGCTTCCGAAATATTTTCTTATAAACATTCAAAAGATTTCTCAAAAGAAGGCGAAATTTCGGCTCTTTCATCTTGTGCCGAAATTATAAGCGCCGACTCGGTTCAGGTGTATAGGCACCTGCATATCGGCTCGGCTTCCCCTTCAAAAGAAGAATTGGAAGACCTCCCTCATCATTTAATCGCCGTAAAAGAGCCCTCAGAAGAATTTTCGACGGCCGACTTTGTAAGGGAGGCCGATAAGCTTTGTCCCGAAATATATGCGAGGGGAAAACTTCCGGTCTTGATGGGAGGCACGGCCTTTTTCTTAAAGAATTTTATCTATGGGCTTCCCGTTACTCCGACAGCCGACCCTAAAATCCGGGATCACTTTCAAAAACGCGCAAGGGAAGAGGGTGCAGCCGTCCTTTTGAATGAGCTAAAAACAATAGATCCTGTCTCGGCCCAAAGGCTTCATGTCCATGACGAATACAGAATAGTAAGAGCTCACGAGGTTTTTGCCGCCTCAGGAAGGCCTTTAAGTTCTTTTGCCCTCCCAGAAACCCCAAGAAAAGAATACGCGTTTTTTATCTTAAGTATTGAAAGAACCCGCTCTCTTCTATACGAAAGAATCGAGAAAAGGGTCGATGCAATGTTTGCCGAGGGGCTCTATGATGAGGTAAAAAAGCTTTACGAAATGGGTTATACGGGAGAAAGCCCAGGGCTCAAAGCCATAGGCTACAGGGAATTCTTCGATGAAAACAACCGCTTAAAACCCGAATCGGCCTTGGAAGAAGTCTCGGCTCTTATAAAACGGAATACCAAGCACTACGCCAAGCGGCAGGAAACTTTTTTTAAGGCAATCCCCAATGTTCACCGCTATTTCATAGAAGATGAGGCTGAGATATTGAGGCTTTATAGGGATATTTGCGGGTTTTATGGGAAGAGACGAATATCTTAACTTAGTACGGCAGGAAAAAGTTTAAAACGATACAAATGGACGGACTCTTTACTCTTCATCTTCTTCGGCTTCAGACTCTTCTTCGGGGGGAGGAGTTTTTTCTTTTTCAGGCTTGGGAGTTTTCTTTTTTGTGACAAAGTGCCTAGGCTTTTTCTTATAGCTCATTACATAAAAAATAAAGCTTAAAAGTAGGCCGCAAACGATAGTAACACCAATTACTATGGGAGAAAGGACAACATTTTTTACCACATAAAAAAAACCGGTTGAATTCATACTCTTTTATCGGAAAAACCTACAAAAAATTTTAGCGGCTTCTACGGTTGCTGCCTATCCAAATATTTCCTTTCGCCTAATTATACTATGTTTTTAGGAGATTGTTAAGTGTATAGGCAGTGACGACAACTTCTCATCTACGCAATATCCAAAATATCCGTATTGAGTAGGAAATCTTTCATATCCATAATGACAAAACCATCTTCATTTCTCCACGGTTTCTTGCGGCCGCTTATAATGATAATCTTCTTAAAAGAATCGGGAATGTTATGCAGTGAATAAAACTCTTGATTTTGTTTAGCTTCCGAATTGATGTCAAATGCAACTTGAATATAATATCGCCGGTTCCCCTGATTTGCCGCAAAGTCAACCTCCAGCTGCTTGCGGATACGCTTGCCCTCTTTGTCATATAGACCGTTCCGGCATCCGCATTATAGCTGCGAATCAATAACTCATTATAGACAATATTCTCCATGATATGAGTAGGCTGCTGCTGTCTGAAATTAAAACGAGCGTTTCGAAGTCCTAAATCCGTAAAGTAATATTTCATATTTGCTCCAATATACTTCCGTCCCTTAATATCATACCGGCTCGCCTTGGAAATCAAAAAGGCATCCGCTAAATGTTCAATATGGTTGGAAATCGTCTTATTGGTATAAATCATTTGATGCCCACTTGCAAAGGTATTGGCAATTTTCGTAGGATTGGTTGAAGCACCGATTACAGAGGCAAGCAAGTCAACCAAAACTCCAAGCTCATCCGCACTTTGAATCTTGTTTCTTTCAATCACATCTTTTAGATATACATTTGTAAAAATATTTTTTAGGTGATTCTCTTTATCCCTTTCACTCTTTATTTTTGTTCATTTGCACACTTTTTATTAACGATATTCTATCACAAATTACTGCCGATTTCAATATTCATTCCATTTTTATGTGTATATATACATTTCTTCGGAATCAAAAAAGGAAGTATCGGCTATTTGCTTTTACTTCTTTTTAGTGATTTTATTTAATTGCTTTAGTGCGGCAAACCGGGATTTGTCTAAAATACTTCGCATATCATCGAAGCTTGTTCATAGAAATTTTTTCCTACCGATTTATATTCTTCAGAAAAAAAGCTGTCATGAACATCTCTCCAATACCGATAGATCCTATCTTCCTCTCCTTCATGCCATGCATGTTCCGTTGTAATTAATTTATAAGGCATTATATCCACCATTCCGAGGTCAGTTCCCCTTCCTGAATCAATGGGTTTAAACTCTTTTCAGCCTCTATTACAAAATCATTTTTCTTCCGGGACATTTTTCAATATATATTTACTTACCAAATAACCGATAGAAGCAAGTACAATTCCAACACCCGCAAAAGAGGCCAAGGCAATAAAGTAGCCTGAAATCTTACTTGTATCAAACCATCCGCTGTATAATAAAGCCGGATAAACGGTACAAAGCATAGCTATAGTATGAAGAGTGATTTTTTTCTTAACGCTCCAAACATCATAGTCATATAATGCCGAAAACCCTGATACTGAAGCCGATATAATCGTAATTGCAACCATCATCCGAAATTGCTTAAGATCTCCGCTTTTATAAGTAAAATATGTGCCGATACCCATAATAATCAATAAGATGCCGCCTCTCAGCAGACCACTCCTAATCACTTTTCTTTTCAGTTGCATATGTTTCTCCCTTCTAAATAGATAGTTATTTTTAAGATAATCTCTTTTCTTATATCTTGCCGATTCATGTTATTTAAAACTACTGCTCTTCAGTATCCGTCATATTTCACACAACCATTCTGCGTTTCTCTAAACACTAAATATGCATCAGACAGCTTCTAATTTATATCATCACAATATAGTTACTTAAATAAGCAACTATAATATTAATTTCATCATAAAATACATTCATTGCACTTTCATCTTTTAACTTAATTTCTCTCATCTTCTTCCTTTCCATAATTATCATCAAAACTAATCACATCATTCGTAGTGCATTCAAGTGCCTTGCATATTCTCTCAAGGTTTTTGAATGTAATCGGCTTATTCTTTCCCATCTGTGCCATAACATTAGTGGTGAGTCCCGCCATTCTTATGACATCGACTTTCATCAGATCCTTTTTTATTAGTTGTATCCATAACGGTTTATAATTAAGTGCCATCGTTCATTCTACTATCTGCATAAACTTTATCAATTATACCATATAAATTGAATAAACTCAATCTAATGTTCTCGAATTTAAGTTTTGCAAACCTTGTTTCACTTGTTATTCCGTCTTTATTCTGCCATTAAATGCTTTACGCCTTGGCTCTTTCCTTGAAGTAGCCGAACACATGGATAAAATCGCCTTTCTTAAAGTTCCTTGCCATCTCACTTTTTTCGCCATACACCGAGCATTTGGTGTATTCCTTACCGCCTCCGTACTTCTTCACCAAAGTGAAGTTTGCCACCTTTACCTCTTCGCCATCTTTTTCAAATGAGCTAAACACCGGTTCTTCCACAAGACTGGCATTGATGTTAATCATTTTTTCTTTGTCCATTTCCTTATCCTTTCTTATTTTGAGTAAAAAAATAGACGATAGGATTCCTCTCTATCGCCCTAACTACTTGCTTATTCTGATTATTTCCACCGATATAGTGGGAGATCGGTTCCTTATTCTCATTGTATCCTCCTTGTTTTTAAGCATCAAAAAAGGAAGTATCGGCTATTTGCTTTTACTTCCTCTCTATAATTTTATTTAATTGTTTTACTTCGACAAACTGGGATTTATCTATGATTATAAGTATTGAATTTTTTTAAGTTAGTCCAAACAAATTTCTATTTTAATTCTATCCGGATCCTCAAAATAAACTGCATAATGTTCATTCCCACCGGCATTTGGATATTTATTATCATATAGCAAAACTATATTTCTCTGAATAAGCAACTTCCTAATTTGATCGATTTCATCCTTGCTATGACACCGAAAAGCAAGATGATTTAATCCGATACTGCATCTATTGTATCCCCTAATTAGATACTTTTCTTTTGCCTGCACAAAGACAATATAAAATCCATCCTTTTTATAAGAAAATCCGTCTTCCCATTCCTGAAACAACTTAAAGCCTAAAATGCTAAGTATCCAAGAATAGAATTCCTTGCTTTTGTCTAAATTACTTACATAAATCTCAATATGATGCATCATATCACCTCAACAACTTCTATTTTGTCAATTTCTCATCCACCCCATTATATCACTTTTCCCATATTCTGTCAGTTAATCAAGTTGAATATTTGTTCTTGTAACTATTCTATGAATACTTTCCACCTACCGTTTCGTTTCCCATTTTCTCGAGCAATTAAGCCCTTTTCTTGCATTTCTATGGTTCTTGTCTTAATGGTTCTTTCTGATTTTCCAATAATACGAGCCAATTCTTTTTGTGTAATACTCGGATTTCTTATCAGCTCTTTCATAATAGCTAATTCTTCTAAAGTGCAATTTTTGCACTTTGAAATATTTACATTTGCACTTTGATCAGCGCTTTTGCCGTCATATTCAATATGCATATATCTGTTTTTCAGCTCATGTTCGGCATCCATCAAAAGATTTTCAAAAAACAATTCCAAGAACTCAGTTGTTGCATGGATACCGTTCTGCAAATCATTATAATTTGCTCTAACTAAAGCATTTCTAAAATACCAAGAATTTTCTGCAAATGTTTCATTACTAAAATTAAAACCGGGAGTTATCTTTCCAACAGCCGAATCCATTTTTTCTGTCTATGCGCATAGAAGCATTTTGCCCACATCCATACAAAAATCGTCTTCCATCCTGCACCAATCTCAACTTCATCACTATATGTAGTAGTGCCATCCTTGTTGTCTATCAATTGAATTCGATGATTCCACATAGGAACGTGTGTATTGCTTTCGTTTGTATATATCCCCTCTTTAGAAAACTCAATAACATTAATAGTATGAATCCCATAAGGAATTATGCCAAATATTTTGAATCTGAATGTTATTGTCTGCCCAGGATACCACTCTATATCATCACTTTTGGTTTGCGGTTCAAATGTTGCATAAGGTATTGCGATACATTGCAAAGTAGAAAGATTTTTCAAAAGTGAATACACTCTATCAATTTCACATGGGAAGACGCTTTGTCTATATAGCGTTTTTGTTTTCATGCTGCTCCTTGTCAACTTCTACTTTGTCAATTTTTCGTCCAATCCATTATATCACTTTTTCAATATTCTGTCAGTTAATCAAGTTAATATCATCGGTATCCGAAACTGTGTTTCCAACTATGCTTTAAGAAAATCTTCCATCAATAAAAAGTCCCTAATTCCGATGTAGTAAATTCCATATTCATCGTATCTCGGCACTATATTATCTTTAACAATGATTATTTTTTTAAAGGAGTCATCAATTCTTTTTAGAGAGTTTCTTTCTTGTTCTTTTTTCTCCTCACTATTGATAGCAAAGGCTGATTGAATATAACATCTAAGATTTCCTCGGTTGATAACAAAATCAACTTCTAACTGTACTCTTGTTGTTTTTCCATTTACATTTGGAAAATATTCCACTACTCCCACATCTACATTAAATCCTCGCCGTAATAAATCATTATAAATGATATTTTCCATAATGTGTGTTTTCTCAACTTGCCTAAAATTGAGTCTGGCATTTCTCAATCCAATATCAGCAAAATAGTATTTAAGCGGCGTAGAAAAGTATTTTGCTCCCTTAATATCATATCGCTTAGCAGCATACAAAATATATGCTTCTTCAAAATAAGATAAATATTTTGAAATGGTATTATTAGATATATTCATCTTCTTTTCAGAAGCAAATCTATTTGATAATTTAAGGGGATTTGTAAGGGAGCCTACTGCTGAAGATACAAAATCAAGTAAAACTTCTACGATTTCTTCGCTATTTTTTATCTGATTTCGTTCGATAATATCTTTAATATAGGTTTCTTCAAATAGGTTTTTTAAATAGTTGCTTTTTTCTTCAAATGTTTCAAGTTCAAGTATAAACGGCATCCCGCCACAGAGTACATAATCTTCCCACGCTTTATCTTTATTTTCATAACAGCTGCTCATTTCAGCAAAGGATAAAGGATACATATGAATTTCATCTCCCCTATCTCTAAATTGTGTTAGAATATCTTTAGAAAGCATTTTTGAATTACTGCCGGTAACATATATATCAAGATTTTTCCGTTTCATCAGAGAAAGTAATGTATCAACAAAAGTAATTTTTTCTTCTTCGTCATCGATATGCGGATTTTTTACCGATTTTGAAAATTGTATCTCGTCAATAAAAATATAATACTGTTTATTATTATCGATTTTACTCTTGATATAGTCATTGAGCTTAAATGGATCTCTATACTGAATGTTTTCAATATCATCAAGTGCCATTTCAATAATTTGTTTTTTAGATATGCCGTTTTTCAATAAATAATTTTTGTATAGCTCAAACAACAAATATGATTTGCCGCATCGCCGTATCCCTGTAATTATCTTAATTCTTCCATTATCCTTTTTCTTAATAAGTTGATCCAGATATTGTTTTCTTTTTATAATCATACTATCACCAGTCCATATAAAATATTTTACGTGGCATACCACAGTTTTTATTCGTATATATTTTATCATTTTTAATGAGCCGTTTCAAGTATTTTAGTACTTGTTACATAGCAATCTTATTTAATTGTTTTACTTCGGCAAACGGGATTTATTGTACCCTTGTTGGAATAAAAACTGTGTTCTTTTCAAAAATACCGAATGCAAATCCAAATTTATAAAACAAAGGCATGTTTTCAAATGAATTAAAACTTGTCCTATTTACAAATTCATTTAAGGAAACTGTTTCAATATATCCGTATGGATTGACAATTATAACGCTGTCATTTCTTATATCCATTCCAACTACCAGCGAATAATGTAATGTCCATTCTTCATTGTGCTTTGCTGCCCATTCAAATGGGACAGAAACACCATCTGCTAAACAGTCATATACTTTGTAAATCAACTCGCTATTAGTAAGATATTTGTACATTGTTGTCTGAAATTCGGGGAACTGCCGGTTAAACTCATCACAAAAAGCTTTCCCTGTGGAAGTCACGACTTTTCCATATTTTTTATAAAGATCTTCTTCCGTAAGTTTTCCGCCGTTCCATGCAGAAAACATTTCAATTACAGCATATCCGCAAGAAACATCCTGATTTATAACCTCTAGGCCCTCAACTAAAACCGGAGTCTGATACTTTTCATTATTTATAGCAACAGCATAGTCATCTTGGATTCTATTTGTTTTTACTGCCAACACTGTAAAAGCGATTCCGACAATAAAAACAGGAATGATAGTAAATAACAAGATAGCAATCAACGCTATTTTTCTATTATTTTTCTGCACCTCTTTAGCCTCCGCAAATTATAATTTAGTTAATATCTTTTCCAATATTCTCTAAAATTTCAAATCCGGTTAATAAATAGTAACTAATACATTGCCGTTAACTTCGAGCACTTGCTTATAAAACTTTTTCATATTTTGAAAGCAGTCGATTAATTCCTCTTTTATTTCATCAGCCTCTTCTTCATAGCCCCAGATGTTCGGATATAAATCCGCTTTTTTGCATTCTTTCATACTGAATTTTTCTAAAGCTTTTTCTATATCAAAATTATCGAGAGCTGAAACAATATCAGCAATTCTGGTTTTTTCTGTATAAGCTATAAACTCTTCTACATCATCAAGAGAAGATACACCAACGACCGCTTCACTAAGAGGGTCATTTTCTATCGGCTTGCCGCTATCCACTCCGGTAAGCAGAAAATGAAGTGCATCCCACATCTTATCTATATCGAGTAATATCTCTGCATTTTCATTCCAATCTTCTGCAGTCTCAAAGATTTCATCTTCTTCTGCATTAAAAGATTTGAGTTCTTTTAAGTTTTCGTCACTTAAAAATTGATAATTTGCTCTTATTCCCATTTTTATTTCCTCCTAAACTTCTAATTTTTCAATTTTTCATTTAGTCCATTCTATCATTTTTTCCGTATTTTGTCAGCAATTGAACAAAAAAGGCTTTTATTTTGCAATATTAAAAGAAATTTGAAAAAAAACTAAAAAAAACTTGACTTTTAATCAAAAGAGGCTTAGAATGTATGCATGGAATTTAAAGATGCATTGAAACCCGATTCTGTAGATTTAAAGGATGTCATTACTCCTGAAACCATTAATCTGCACTTAAAAGGGACTACAAAAGAAGCTATTATTGATGAGTTACTTGATACGCTTGTAAAAGCCGGAAAAGTAAAGGACAAGGTTGCTACCAAGGCTTGTGTTATGGACAGGGAACGCAAGATGTCCACAGGTATGAAGCATGGTATCGCCATACCTCATGGAAAGACTGATTCAGTAAGCGATCTCGTTGCATGTATAGGCATCGCAGATAATCCGGTAGACTTTGATTCTCTTGATCAAGAACCGGCCCGAATATTTATTATGACTCTGTCACCCCTTGATAAGACAGGTCCTCACTTGCAATTCCTTGCACAGATAAGTTTGTTATTTAAAAGTGCAGAAAAAAGGGAAGAGCTTTTAAGGGCGGCAAGTGAACAAGCTGTAATCAAGCTTTTAATGGAAAGCGACGAAGAGTAACAGGTTAAAAAGCCTTAGATAATGGCCTATGCCTGCCCTGGCACAGGCCGTTATTTTTTGCTCAACTCGTTTTACGCTGTGAATATCTGAACCGGTTGACAAATCAGCTGATTTAACTCATATTATTACCATGCCCAGTAAAAAAGAAAGTTTTTTCCAAAAAATATTAGGTTTGTTTATGTCCTCAGACAGTCCGGAGGCCTTAAAAAGGCGGAAGTTGAAGGATATTGCAAAAAATATAGGAAAAACCAGATACAGCAAATGGTATAAATCGAGTTCTCAAGAGGTATTACCTCAAGCAGCTCAGTTTTTTTATAGTATATATAAGGTAGTAGGCCCGGCCAGGCCCCTATTAGCCGGTGCCGCATCTTCAAAGGTACTAAAAAATGTTGCAGTCGAAAATGCTCTCTCAGATAAGCAAAAAAAGTTACTTGAAACTCTATCCGAAGAGTCAATTATCGAACAATCAAAAACCGTTAATGCCGAGATCCTTGCCGAAAAGGTAAAAAAGGAATTAAAAACCTTTGTAGGGGAGCTTGATTCCAATCAAACGCAAAAAATCGACCTAAGCTATCAACATCTTGATGCCTTTATTCACTTTGTGCTTTTTGACTACTATTTTTTACTTCGAAAATTCGATTCTAACTTTGTCGAAAATAATTTCAACTACACTCCCAACTTTCAGGCAATAAGGGGAGAATATATTACCGAAGACTTAAAAGATTTTGCCTCGGTTTTTTATCAGCTGAGTATAGATACCGATTGGAATCTTATCTTCGATATAATAAAAACCTATAAAAATATTCAGCCGGTTCATGCAGGCCAATGGAAAAAGCTTTTAGGAGCCCTAAATGACCTCCGCCGCTCACGAGCTCTCGAATATATTATTCAACATATTACAGAAGATATAATTTACACGGTTGAAACCTCTCCATTTACCGAAAAAGTAACCGATACCTATGTTTCTCAAATTAAAACATCTACCCAAAATGTGATAAACAAGCTCATCGAGGAACAAAGATCTTCAAAGGTAGCGGTTTTGATAAGTAAAATATTCGGAGATCAAATAATTTCCGGGATGAAGAACTACACTGCGGACGCCAACAAGGCTTTTACAAAAAGAGGCTTGTCGGGATATAGCTATACCGAAGAACTGAGCTATCTAAAATCCTTTTTAATAGAATATGTAAAAACGGACGTCAGGGCTCTGTGCGACTTATTTTTAGTAAGGGGTAATTGGGGCAGCTTTGCAGGCACTACATCGGACTTTTCCAATAGTTTCCATGCAATAATTCAAATAACTTCCAAAACAATAGAGTTCGATGACAAACTTTCTGAAGTTTCCGATGTAGGGGTAAAATTCCGGACCCTTCTTTCCAGAATGGAAAGAGAAAAGGAAGCCGGAAGGCAGGCCGCAAAGCTTTTAAATGATGTAAACGAAACAGCCCTTAAGCTTATAAATATTTCACTAAAACACATAATAGTAATAGGCAATAACTTTAAAATAATAATAGCCGATTATGACAAGCCTCGACGGGAATTAATCCAAAACTGGAAAGAAATTGAACAACATTCTGAAAGGCCTGTAAGGGAGTGGCTTGTCGAGGCCTACAAAAAAATCTACGACTTTACCATGCTAATGCAGCTTTTTATCAAAAAAGAATAAAAAGCCGCTTCACAAAAATCTACATCCTATCTTAGTTTATATCATTGTTGTGGGCTGACCTGTAGCATCCAAAGCATCCCGCCACAAAGAGCTTTCAGGGTTAACATGCTTTCTTTCTGAGACTATTTGCTCAATCGGTAAGTGCACGAATTTATTGTTGACAAGCCCGATAAGTGTACGGGTTTTTCCTGACATAGCAGCATGAACCGCATTGTTTCCCAATCGTTCACAATAAACAGAGTCGATGGGGGCCGCGATTGAAGACCGAATCTGATAGCTGGGATCAATGTATTTTAGGTTTATGTGCATTCCGATCTTATCAAAGTAATCGGTTATTTCTTTCTTCAAAAACAAACCTATATCAGCAAGCTTTTTATTTCCTGAAGCATCAGTTCCTTCTTCAATATTCATTAAGTGCTGGCCGGCTCCTTCGGCTGCAACAATGAGGGCATAGCCGTTTTCGACAAGCTTTTTTTCCAAAAGTTTTAAAAAGCCGTTCTCTCCGCCTAATTCAAAGCGGACTTCGGGGATAAGAACAAAGTGAGCCTCGTGGCAGGCGATGGCCGTATGTGTTGCTATAAACCCGGACTCTCTTCCCATGAGCTTTACCAAGCCTATACCGTTAATCTGGGAACTCGCTTCCATGTTGGCTGCTGCCACAGACTCCGTAGCCTTTGCAATAGCCGTATCGAAGCCGAAGGACTTTTGTATAAAGGAAAGATCATTATCTATCGTTTTGGGAATACCTATTACGGAAATCTTTAAGTGACGTCTTTCAATCTCTTTTGAAACTTCAAGAGCTCCTTTTTGTGTACCGTCACCCCCGATAAAAAAGACCATATTGATATTCATCTGTTCGATTCCGTCTACTATTTCGGTTACTCTGGTTCCTCCGCCTCGGGACGTACCCAAAAAAGAGCCTCCCGTTTTGTGGATTCCGTTTACAACTTCAGGAGTTAATTGAATAGGGGAAAAGCCATATTCCGAAATAAAACCCTTGTAGCCGAATTTTATTCCGCTGATTCGGCGGACTCCGTATCTTGTCCAAAGACAGCGGACTATAGCCCTTATAACATCATTTATACCGGGGCATAGACCTCCGCAGGTAGCAATTGCTGCATGTACATAGTTAGGACTAAAATATATCTTTTGGCGGGGCCCGGCCTTTTCGATAAGATCGGCATGAGTAAGAGGCTCACCGACTTCACCCATTGAGGCCTCTAAATTATATCTTATAAATTCGTTATCGGTTACATAATTTGCAATCAGATCTCCGTGGGTTTCAGACAGCATAATAGGAGACTGTATTTTACATTCTCCCAATGAAGGAATGGAAAAGTCCGTTTTTTTCATGATAAACTCCTTTTTATTTAATCTTTCTCTTTAAAAGATAAATTGTTTCTTGTGTCAATTTATCTCCCTCTTTTATATTCATTCTTTTAAACATACCCTGAGGAACCTCAAGGGCATAGCGTACAGAATAGGTACTTTCAACCGTTTCCAAGCTATAAGGCATCATATCATATATTTCTTTAATCAGCCCTGAGCTGTCGATAAAAGCGATTGAAAGAGGGTGAGGAGTATTCTTCATCCAAAATCTGAGCTTTGCATCTTCTTTGTATAAAAAAATCATTCCTGTACCTTCAGGAATTACCTTCCGCTCCATAAAGCCCCTTTGCTGCTGGGCAGGTGTAATTGCAAGCTCTACGTTTATTTTTTCGATATTCGTTTTAACTGAATCTTCCGCTTTTGTTTCTTCGTTAGTTTCCTCACTTAAAATTTTTTCTATAAAGATATCTTGAGTCTCCATCTTATCTTGTCCGTCGCATGAAGAAAAAAAACAAAGCATCAAAACCGCTATTATGGCCTTTTTAAAAATCATTTATAAATTCCTCTCGTAAAATATCACTGTAGGCCTTATCGGTTTGACTTTTTTCTAAAAGTTCATTAAAGACTTTCAAATCAATGTATTTTATTGCCAAGGGGCGCTCTAAAATCATTGATACGGTTTCATTTTTCCAGACAGCCCTCTTGGGGTCTATGCTTAAAGGCTCTCCGTATTTGGAGGTCAAAGCGGAATACATTGAATAATAATCTATCTTATCCGTATCCATTTGGATAATAATAATGTAAAGATTTTCCTCATAGAATTGAAACCAAGCTCTTTTAATATTACTTGAACCCTTTGTTTCAATAAGGCTTCGGTTTTTTCCCGGTAAAAGAGAAATATCCCTTTCACCCCTGTATCCGAATATAGAGTCTTTTAAAAGGGCTTTTTTAGCGGCATCCATATTCATGCCGAGACTTATTTCTCTATAGCCGGCAGGAAGCTCGGCAAAAGTTGAATCCGTATCTTCAAGTTTTTGAGCCGTCTCATTTTTATTTTCGGGAGTTTTTTGTTCTAAACTTGCTTCTTCAGTAAAAACAGTACTAATAAGAATAAAAACTATATAAAAAAATAACTTTTTCATAATGTGTTTCCGTTCTACCAATATCCGCCGCTTTTTGCACGGGCATTTATACGCGATTTTTCAATTTCCTGCATCTTTTTAAAATAAGCAGCCTGCTTTGAAAGTTCAAGTTCGTCCGTTATGGAAATTTTTGAGCCGTCACATCTTACTATGGGCTGTTTTAAAAATCTTGTAACAGCTTCAGATACCTCTTCTTTAGGTATGCCGCACATATTTGCCAATTCAACGGGACCGAAATTAAAGGTGTGGTATTTGCCCTTTACAGGTTTAATTCTCAATTTTTCCAATTGAATTGCAAGCATATCGTACATTTTTTCGACATGGTCTTTTATAAGAGTGTTTGCAAGCTGTTTATACATTGCCCAGATCCTATCGGCGAAAGTAGTTGTAAGACGGGCAATCAACTGAGGCTGAGTTGAAACCATTTGGTTAAAGTTTTGGCGGTTTACCGCTAAAAGCTGACATCCTTCTTCTGTAACAATAGCACTTGCAGATCGGGGTTTATTTTCCAAAAGGGCCATCTCACCGAACATATCGCCTTCTTTTAAAACGGCCAGCAGAACTTCATTGTTATCCAAAATCTTTGTGATTTTTACATGTCCTTTTTGAATAATATACAATTCCGCCCCGGATTGACATTCACAAAAAACCATATGTTCTTTATCGTAGAGCCTTATCATTTGGTTTGTAGGAGGTTCAAGGACTTCCATGGGTATCTTAACCCCCATCGCCTTAATTGCCATAACCCTTTTTTGGGCTGCATCTGCAAATTCACCCTTGGGCTGAGCCTTCAAATAGTGATAGTATGCATAAAGAGCCAAATCAAATTTAGACATCCTCAAATAATATTCACCTATAGTAAAAAGATGGGAAATACTGGTTACAACATTCCGCTTTAGAGTAATGCGGGTCAAGGCCTCATCCAAATAACGCATTTTTTTTGAAAAAGAATAAATTATCTTCATAGCAACAGAAGTATTCTTTTCGATTAGATGGGGGAACTGACCGTATGGAACTGAAATCAAAAGTGCATCAGTCAAAGCGATAGCTGTTTCAATTTGATTATGTCCCGACATGCAGGAAACAACACCTAAGAAGTCGCCCGGCCCCAAAACGTTTCCGCCTTCTTCAACAACAACTTCATCTTCCTTTGCAATCTGCACTTTTCCGCTTTGTATAATATAAAAATGATCGGTATCCGACTTTCCTTCTATGAGAATATATGAGCCTTTTCTAAAATTCAAAAATGACAGCTGTAACAAGTTTTAACCTCTCATACCTTTGTGCATTGAAAAATAGAAACATTGCACATTTATAGTATATTTTGAAAAAGTCGAATTGTCAACCTACTTACCTAAAATACTTTATTAATTATCTTCTGCCGATTGTATTTTTGAACTTTTTTTGATAAAATACGCAAATGAGTACCTTTAAAAAAATTACCGATTTTATTGAATCCAAAAAAGAAGATATTATAGGATTGGAAAAGCTTTTAACTTCGATTCCTGCAATGGCTCCGGAATCCGATGGGGACGGAGAATTAAAAAAATGTGAAGCCCTGGAAAAATACTTAAAAGAGGCAGGGTTTAGCAATTTTGAAAGATTTGATGCCCCCGATGAGAGGGTTTCTTCAAAGATACGCCCCAATTTGATTGTTACCATTCCCGGAAAAAACGATAGGGAAAGGCTCTGGATTATGAGCCATCTGGATGTTGTTCCTCCCGGAGACCTGTCTAAGTGGGAAAGCGACCCTTGGACAGTAATCGAAAAAGACGGAAAGCTCATCGGGCGCGGAGTTGAAGACAACCAGCAGGGCCTTGTTTCTTCGGTTTTTGCAGCCTTGAGTTTTATTAAATTGGGAATCACCCCGGAGCACACGATTAAGCTTTTATTTGTTGCCGATGAAGAAGTCGGCTCGCAATACGGTATTATCTACCTTCTTAACAACCACAATCTTTTTACAAAAGACGATTTGATTCTTGTACCGGACGGAGGAGATCCTAAGGGAGAAACAATAGAAATTGCCGAAAAAACAAGCCTTTGGCTTAAGGTTATCACAAAGGGAGTTCAAACCCATGCCTCAATGCCGAACACGGGTAAGAATGCCTTTGTTGCAGCCTGCGACCTTGCCCTTCGCTTAAACGATCTTGAAAATCACTTTAACAAAAAAGACGATTTATTTTCACCTAATTATTCGACCTTTCAGCCGACTAAAAAAGAAGCCAATGTACCGAATGTAAACACAATTCCGGGAGATGACGTTTTTTATGTGGACTGCCGCATTCTTCCATCGTATGATGTAAATGAGGTCTTAAAAGAAATGCAAAAAAGAGCTTCAGAGGTTGAAAAAAAATACGGTGTTACTATCAGGCTTGAATATGATGAACCGGAAGCCTCTCCTGCAACGCCTAAGGACTCAAAGATTGTAAAAGTTCTTTCATCTGCCGTAAAAAAGGTAAAAGGAAT
Organism: Treponema sp. OMZ 798; assembly: GCF_024181385.1. Classification (NCBI taxonomy): domain Bacteria; kingdom Pseudomonadati; phylum Spirochaetota; class Spirochaetia; order Treponematales; family Treponemataceae; genus Treponema; species Treponema sp. OMZ 798. The sequence continues at coordinate 2,809,980 of NZ_CP051305.1, read as the reverse complement.
TGAAACTTCTATAATAGGAATAGGAGGCGGAACTGTAGCAGCCTGCCTTAGGGCCAAGGGCTTTAATGCCGTTGTTTGGAGCTCCCTTGATGACAGCTGCCATCAGCCCAACGAGTATGCATTTATAGACAATATAGTAAACGATGCAAAGGTTATGGCAGCCTTGATGTTCGGCGTCGAAAATATTTAAAACCTAAAGCACTTAAAATATGAGAGAAAAAAACTGGAGGGAATTTTCGGCTGCCGAAACAGCAGATTTTGAACAGCCCGTCTTAATTTCCTCCGCTTTTCAAAAATTGATAGAAGAAGCCGAGCCTCAAGATGCAAGGGCCTTGCGCCTTCAAGTTGAGCCTTCCGTCCATGAAAAAACAGCCTGTCCTTACGAAACCTCAGACCCGCTCGGCGAGCAAAAATATTGCATAAGCCCTTATCTTGTTCACCAGTACGAAAACAGGGTGCTTCTTATAACGACGGGTACATGCCTTTCATATTGCCGTTATTGCTTTAGACGGGGACTCACAGCCCGCTCTCAAAACTACATTGGGGCTGAAGAATTAAAGGAAGTTACGGGCTATATCAAAAAAAATCCGCAGGTTACAGAGGTCCTTGTTTCAGGCGGCGATCCCTTAAGCGGAGGCTTTGAAAAGCTTGAAAGGGTATTAAGAGAATTACGCTCCATAAAAAATGACCTTTTGATAAGGCTGTGTACGAGGGCTCCGATATTTGCCCCCGAACTTTTTACGGGAAAACTTTTACGGCTTTTAAAACAGGTGAGCCCCCTATGGCTTATTCCCCATATAAACCATCCTGCAGAGCTTGGAAAGGAGCAAAAAAGAGCTTTAAAGACTTGCATTGAAGCCGGTATACCCATTCAAAGCCAAACCGTTCTTTTAAAAGGCGTAAATGATAACGAAAAAACCTTAGTCAACCTTTTTCACGGCCTTGCCTGCATGGGCATAAAACCCGGCTATCTTTTTCAGCTAGATCCCGCAGCCGGGACTTCCCATTTTCGAGTTCCCTTAGGTGAGGCCCTAGAGCTTTGGGAAAAAGCAGAAGCAAAGCTTTCAGGCTTGTCGCGGCCTCAGTTTGCTGTAGACCTTCCGGAAGGCGGAGGAAAATTTCCCCTTTCGGCACTTCTTTATTCTAAAAAAATCATAGAGCAAAAAGCAGGTACAGGCTTTAAGGCTGTCGGCATAGATGGTGTTATACATAAGTATACATATTAATGTATACAAAAATATACAATCTTTTATTAAAAATCAATACTCCTAATTAAAAATATCCATAAATTTAAATAACTCCATTATTTCCGCGAGAAAAAAAGCAAATCTTAGCACATTTTTTGCTTAGAACTTTATGAGGTAATAAATTATGACGGAAGATCTGCTTTTACAATACATTAAGGATAGCAAAAAATATCCTCTTTTATCAGCCGAACAAGAAGCAGAATTAGCCGATAAAGTAAAAAAAGGCAACAAAGAAGCATTGGAGACACTTGTCACATCAAACTTGAGGCTTGTAATAAAGATGGCAAAAAAGTTCAGCTCAAATGAAACCCAAGTTATGGAGCTAATACAAGAAGGCAATATTGGATTGATGAAGGCTGCCTCGAAATTTTCAAAATCGTTTAAGGTACGCTTTTCCAGCTACGCCGCATGGTGGATAAAACAATCTTTTTTACGATATTTAAATTCGGCAGACAAGGCTATAAAACTTCCTGTAAGAAAAGAGCTTTTAATCAGACAGGTCCGCCAAGAAGAAGAAAATTATAAGATAAAGTATGGAATTTCGCCTTCATATAAGCAGCTTGCAGAAATAATGAACGAAAAAATAGATATTATAGCTCAAATAAAATCTTTTAATTATACCGAAATATGCAGCCTAGACGATCCTATTGATAAAGAAACATCTTCCTCTCTTTATGATTTTATTCCATGCAATACCTATAATCCTGAAGAAGAGGTTGTCGATAAAGAATTCAAAGAAAGATTAAATAAATGTTTGGAAATACTTAATGACCGCGAAAAAGATGTTTTAAAAAACAGATACGGCCTTGACGGCATCATGACAGCAATCCCCTTTGCAGTCTTAGGAAAAAAATATTCCATTTCGGCAGAATCCATCCGCCAAACCCAGCTGCGGGCTTTAAGAAAATTAAGAGCCGACAGAAATAAGATTAAGGCAATGGTCTCGGTGTAGGTTTTGCCGGCCGGCAGTTTTAGTTGTTTTTGATTTTACCGAACATATCAAGGAAAATTACAACAATCATTAATTCAACAAGAATAAAACATAGCCAAGTAATTACAAGATACGCAATTAATACAGCCTTATATGAAAAAATTTGATCATCCTTGATAGTTTTTATTAAACACGAATCCAATTCCGGATGTATTAATATTCGGACTTGATCTCCAAGTTTTGGTAGTTTACCTCTTATTAAAGGAGGAGATAAAGGCGCACGATATTTTTTTCCTGTTTCTGCTTTAAAACGATAAGTAGAATAAGAACCTCCTACTGAACCCCTATCAATTAAAATTGCATTTATTTCCTGATTTGCTTTTAAAATTAATTTATTCTCAAGATTGAATTCATTTAATGATGTTGAAAAATGAATAATCAACCATGGGTATAATACCAAACTCATAGGTAATCCCACAAAAAAAACAGGCCATTTCTTTTTAATGTAGTTTTTCACCATAGTCTCCTCACTTACTCAAATTTTGTGTAAGCATACTTTATGCAAATAAATTTTTAAGAATTACAATAACATATAATAAAAAATAAACAAATACAACAAAACAAAAAAAATTAAAGATAGTATCAAAACATATTCTAAGTATGTTACTAAGAATATTCTTATCTTTTATATCATATAGTATTTGAGGATTTTTTCTCTTTATAATTTCCATTAGCTTATCTAAATTTTTAATACTGTGACTTATAACAATATTTTCATTATTAGTTAAACATATCTTAAAAAATCCGTCAGAGTCTCCTTTATAATCATAAATTATTCTGTATATATTTTGAATATTTATTTCTCTTTTTTTAAAGTTTCGAATGATAATTAAGCTGTTGTCTCTAATATAGTATTTTTCAAATACACTTTTTATGCTTATAAACATTAATAATAGAGAGATAACCATAATGAATATGCGGATAAATATATTCATTTCCACATTTAAAAATATTTTTATATTTAAAAGACTTGCAATAAAAAAACTAAAAGACATTACAAATATAATGGCCAAATAAAAAAAATTATGATAAAATATGTTATGTCTATTATTCAGTAGATAAGATATAAATAATAAACATAATCCTAAACATATAGCAAAATATAGCTCAATGGATACTTGGCCAGTTTTTACTAAATTGATTAAATCAAATTTTTCCATTCAGAGTATCTCCGGTTAGTTTTTTATGGCAAAAATGAATTATATCTTAGTTTAGCAAACCTATATAGATTTGTCAACATTCGGTTTAAATGCATCTTTTTTTGCCACCTGATTTTTTTTGTAAAATGTGGTACAATGGGGCTAGAGGTATAAACATGAACATAGAACTTTTAGCTCCGGCAGGGAATACTGAAGCCCTTGATGCCGCCACAAACGAAGGAGCCGATGCCGTATATTTAGGCTTAAAAACTTTTAATGCGCGTATGCGCTCCTCCAATTTTGCATGGAGCCAATTTGAGGCAACCGTAGACAGTCTCCATAAAAGGAATAAAAAGGTCTATGTTACGGTAAATACGGTTTTAACCGAAGAAGAAACCGAAAAGATGTACCGCTTTTTAAAATACCTTGACTCGATTGGGCCTGACGGCATCATTGTTCAAGATTTGGGTGTCGTTCAAATGGCTAAAACACATTTTCCAAAATTAAAGCTTCACGCCTCAACCCAGATGAATATAGCTTCTGCCAAGGCTGCGAATGCTTTGAGCCGCTTCGGAATATCACGGGTTGTTTTAGCCCGGGAGCTTTCATTAAAGGAAATCGAAGAAGTAAACTTAAACACCTCCTGTGAGCTTGAAGTCTTTGTGCACGGAGCCCTCTGCGTATGCCAATCGGGGCTTTGTATGTTTTCCTCATACCTCGGAGGAAAATCGGCGAACCGCGGAATGTGCGCCCAAGCCTGCCGAAGACTTTATACGGCCCACACTCCTCAGGGCGACAAAGACGGCTATTATTTTTCTCCCCATGATTTGCAGCTCATCGACTATGTTCCCGATCTTATAAAGGCCGGAGTTTCTTCATTTAAAATAGAAGGAAGAATGAAGAGCGCCGAATATGTGGGAACCGTAGTTTCGGCCTACCGCCATGTAATCGACAATTGGGAAAACAATAAAAAGGAAGCCCTCGAAACGGGCCGCCGAATTTTAGCCGGAGACTTTGCCCGAAAAAAAACGAGCTTTTTATTTGTTTCTTCAAAGGCCGAAGAAATTTTAAACCCGAATCAGGCGGGCGGAACGGGCATTTTTTTAGGCACGATAGACAAAACTGCCCGGTTTAAAATTAAAGAAGTTGAAGGGAAAACTAAGGAAGACCCGATGCGCAAGGTACACTATGCACTTTTAAAAGGAGGTTCTTACACTCCGGATTTCGGAGATTCGATTAGGCTTCATACAAAGGACGACCGCGGAAGGGAAAGCTGGAAAATTCAAGATATAAGAATTGAAAAATCGGTTTCAAAAAAAGGCGGGCCGACAGAAGAAGTATGGATTCAGGTTCCTGCCGATTTTGGAATCGGGGACAGTGTTTACCTCTTACAGACCAAGAGCATGAGTAAGCGTTATGCTCCGGTGCTTCCCAAAAGTTTAAGTCCTTTTAGAAAAAGGCCGGGAGACGATAGGCTTCCCGAGCTTAAGCTCTACCCCGAAGGGAATCAGGCAGGAAGCATTAACGAGAATGCAAAGACTGCCGCCAAGGGTTCCCCTAAGAACGAACCTAAAACAGGAAGCAAAAATAAACAAGAAGATAAGCGGAGTAAAAAGATTTTGAGTAAATCCAATATCGACATCTTCCCTGACGGCCTCTATGTGCAAGTATCTTCCATAAGCAGCCTCCACACAATTCTTTCCGATAGGCCTGTACGGGTAATTATAAACCTTAACGAAGATACAAAAGAGGCCTTAGCCGGTACGGGAAAAATCGATAAACCTCTGCCTTTCTCAAAACGGGAAATTTTTATTTCGCTCGATCCCTTTATGGGGCAGGCTGAAAGCGATGAGCTTGAGCTTTATCTTTTGAACCTTATCGAAAAAGGGTATAACCAGTTTATCATAAACAATCCTGCCCATATTACGATGCTGAAAAACAAAAACTTGAATCTTGTTGCAGGTCCCTATCTTTACGGATTTAACCGCTGGGCCGTAAAATGGCTTCAAGAAAACAATATTTTGCAGTTTGTATCTCCAATAGAAAATTCGCAAAAAAACCTTGAAGATGTTTATGCCCCGGGCATGAGAAAGCAGGTCTTAGTTCCGGTTTTTGCTTATCCGGCCCTATTTAGAATGAGGTTTACTCTTCCAAAGGCTTATGATTTTTTATATTTTTCCGATAAACAGGGAGAGGCTTTCAAGACTTTTTCAACACCGTCGTCTTCTTTTGTATTGCCTGAAAAACCCTTTTCGATAACCGACCGTATCGGAGCTCTCGAAAAGAAGGGGTTTGATAAATTCCTCCTAGATTTCTCTCATACGGAAATTGAGCGGACAGAATATAGGCATATTGTCGGTTCTTGCCGTAAAGGAACATTACTGGAAGACACTTCAAGATTTAACTGGAAGGAAGGTTTTTACGACCCTGTAAAGATTGAGGCCCGAAAACAAAAGTAGTTGTACGAATTCATCGAATGGAGGCTATATGTCGGAAAAACAAACTCTTTCTCAAAATGTCACAGGCTCAGTTAAAAGCCGCTTTTACTCCATCGGAAGTAAGCTCTTGCTTTTTACGGTTATCTTACTTTTGGCCCAATACCTGATCATCGCTTACAAGGATTGGCGCAGTTTAAAAAAATTCTCTGAAAATCAAATCAAAATGATGGGTGACTTAAAGCATTCGGCATTCAATCATGAATTGAATACATATCAGCTTATGGGACAAATATTACTGGATAGTGTAGCAAAGGATGAGGAATTAATACAGGCCTTTGCAGAAAGAGATAGAAAAACTCTTACGGATCTTGCCCTTCCTATATTCAATGATATGAAGAAAAAATATAGGGCTAAACAATTCCATTTTCATACAGCTCCGGCTGTTTCGTTTTTGAGAGTACAAAATCCAAAAAAGTTTGGAGATGATCTTTCATCATTTAGAAAGACCATTATAAAAGCAAATTCCGAAAAAAAAGAAATATACGGTCTTGAGGTAGGAGTAAGTGATTTAGGTTTTAGAGTCGTCAAACCTCTTTTTGATCAAAGTAATAAGCATATAGGCTCCGTAGAATATGGAGGAGCGGTAGATACGGAATTTATTTTAAATTTTATATCAACCTGTACACCTGATGTTTTGGCAGGAGGTTTAAACATAAGCGTATATGCAAAAACATTACAAAATATTTATAAAATAATGGGTTCTAACTTTGAAAATGAAAACTCCGAAGACTCCGAATCCATTATGAAACAAATCGGAAACAAAGAAATAATGATAAAAATTGATGGAACTAATGCAGCCGCTTATTATCCCATCTATGACTTTTCGGGAGATATCATAGGATATTCAAAATTTTTATATTCTATTGAAGCAATTCAAAGGAATCAAACAAATTTCTTTGTAAAGACAACTGTTGTTTTACTATTTATATTTATTCTATTTGTTGTGACAATTATAATTTTTACAAAACTGTTTATAATTCGTCCGGTTAATATGATTATCAAATCGCTTAAAAATATATCTGAAGGAGATCTGCGAGTTAAACTTCCTTCACGGGGAAATGATGAAATAGGAAAATTGACAGGCTATTTTTCCGATACAATTGAAAAAATAAGTCACATGATAAAGAGCGTTCTAATGCACTCGCAAGAAATGAAAGATGTTGGTGAAGTACTTGCACAAAATATATCGGAAAGAGCAAGTGCAATACACGAAATTACTCAAAATATAGAGTCTGTAAAAACTCAAGCCGTTAATCAAAGCAGCAGTGTAACAGAAACATCTGCAACGATCGAGCAGGTTATAAGCAGACTCGGAGAACTAGACAGCGACATTGAAGTACAGGCAGCAAGTATCGAACAATCCTCTGCCGCAGTTGAACAAATGGTTGCTAACATAGCTTCAGTTACAAGCAATCTTGAAAAAAACAATACTCTTATTAAAACAGTATATGAACAAACAAAGAGCGGTAAAGAAGGCGCAAGATTAGCAAATGACGTAGTTGGACAAATAGCATCTTTATCAGCCTCCTTGCTTGAAACGAGTGAGATTATTCAAAACATTGCAAGTCAGACAAACCTTTTAGCCATGAATGCCGCAATTGAAGCAGCTCATGCAGGAGAAAGCGGAAAGGGCTTTGCCGTTGTAGCCGATGAAATAAGAAAACTTTCAGAGCAGTCTAATATGCAGGGTAAGCAGATAGGTGAGGTTATGAAAAAATCTACCCAGATTATCGAAAAACTCACGGTTGTCGGTGAAGAAGCTGAAAAATCTTTTATTAAGGTTTATGAACTGGTAAACCAAATTTCACAGCAAGAAGAGCTTATGGTATTTGCAATGAAAGAACAGGAAAACGGAAGCAATGAAGTCCTCGATGCAATAAAAAACATAAATACGATTACGGGTGAAGTAAAGACCAGATCGGTAGAAATGCTTTCGGGAGGCATCAAGGTTTCGGAAGAAATGCAAAAACTAGACGCCCTTACCAAAAATATAACCAATAGCATGAACGAGATGGCATCGGCAGCTTCTGCAATAAATGAATCAAGTAAGGAAGTCCACGATATATCGAAAAAAAATAAGGCCAGTATCGACCAGCTGTCTATTGAGGTTAATAAATTTAAGGTATAATTAAACCTGAATAATCAAAGCACCGGTTTTTCTGTCATGGAAGAACCGGTTTATTTTTTCGTTTTCAATTTTTATAAGAGAGCCGTCTACATATTCTTTAAGCTTTGACCGAGAGCTTTTTTTTTCGGTTAAGAGTAAAAAACCTTTTTCGGAACAGGCATAACGGCCGATCTTTCCATCGCCAAGCTTTATTATTTCGGAGCTTATGCGTGCAAGGAAGTCTTTTTTTTCATTTTCAAGGTCAGACTGCTTTTCTTTTTTTTCATTTTTATACTCAATCGGCTTTTCTTTTTTTTCTTCGCCTCTGCAATATATAAAAGAAAGGCTTGCCCTAGTCTTTTCAAGTCTTGCAGCTTCAGAAAGCTCAACAAGTTTTGGAGGAGCATCATCCGCATAAAAAGAAAAATGACACCATTTATCCGAGGCTATAGGATATTTTATATCGTTTTTTTCAGATACTTTTTTCCCGGGAATAGGACAGATTCCCGCGTGCGGACAGGGAGAAAGAATCCCGCATTTTTTCTCGAGAAAGTTTTTGCGTAAGGCTGAAACGAATTCGCCGGCAAGGGGTATGCCGGGCTCAATTACCAAGGCGGCTCCGTCTTTTTCAAGATAGTACAGGATTGCTTTTGCAGCTCTTTCAGCTTCGCCTTCAACCTTAATTGACGAATCCCAAAATATTTCGTTAAACATATTTGCACTTACAAAAAGCTTTATCTTCTCTTTTAGCGGAAGGCCGAAGCTGCCGTTAAGTTTTGTGAGCTTCCAGTTTGAAACTTGCTCTGTTTCGTGTTTACTTTGATTTGTAAACTCAACAAGAGAGTTAAACAAGGCCTCTCCTGCCGCCAATGCCTTCCCCGAAATATCGGCACAATACCAATGAAGTTTTTTTGAGCGCAATTCGGGCTTGGCAATCCAAAAAGCACACATGAGGGTCATAGGCCCGCAGCCGAAGTCGGCAATTACATCTCCGTCTTTTAGGTCAAAATCAAGATTGCCTATCAATTTTGAAATGCGTACCAAGTTCCACCACATGTAGTGATAAATATAGGCCGTTAATTTTACGGGATTGTTTAGGTAATTTACTTTTCTGGAGCTCCTTTCGTTTGTAAGTTCATGGAAGAGAATACGGATATCCTTAGGGATCGAAGAAATTTGCTTTGAAGAAAGTTTAAGAGCATCTTTTATGATAAGGTCAAAGGAATTTAAAAGACGATTTGTGTTCTCATCATTTTCCTTAAAAATATTTTTCCCAGTATTTTTTGTCTTTACAATTTTTATAGGAAAATCATCCCGAGTATTTTTCTTTTCGATTCTTTTTTCTTTATTCGGATCTTCATCAATTTCTTTTTTCTTTTGATGATGAAATTTTAATTCATTCTTCTTTACAAATTTTTCGTAAAATGGTTTATTTTGTTCCGTCATTTTTTTTCTTCCCGTATAATTTCGTAGATACTTAAAAGCTGATCCCTAAGCTCGGATATTTTCGCCGTAACCGACCCTTGAGCTGCACTTTGATTTATTATCTCGGCAGCAGCTCCTTCAACCGTGTACTTTTTTTTATTTATTAAATAATCCAGCCGATAGATGATACCCAAATCATAAGAGCTGTACAATCTTCTTCCGCCTAAGTCTTTTTTAGGCTGCAAGATAGGAACATTCTCTTCCCAATATCGCAGAGTATGAGACTTTACTCCCGTAATTTTTTCAACCTCACCTATCGAAAAACCTTTCATTACCAAAACCTTAAATTTAATTTGCGGTGCTTTGTTCTAAAGCCTTTCTTCCCAGCGCTTTCGGCTTCCCTTAACTTTTAACAAAATGGGAATCATTTCAAAACCCAAATCGCTTCTGATTTTATTTTGAATATAGCGCATATAGGATTCCGTCACATAATCGGGCCTGTTTGAAAACAATAAAAACTCAGGCGGGCGGGAACCGGTCTGTACAATGTACTTAAAGGTAAAGGCTGTTTGACGGCCTTGCGGAGGAGGAGCTGCCTGAAGCCAATCTTTTAAGGCAATGTTAAGGGCTGAGGTTTCTATTTTTTTATTCAGCTGCTCGAACATTTTGACGGCAGTATTTAAAAGCTCCTTAATTCCCGTTCCCTCATTTGCCGAAATTGCAAGTACCGGAGCATAGTCCATTTTGCCGAACATAACCTTTATGCGTTCCTCCTCATCCTTAAAGGCTTGTTTTGTTTGCTCCATCAAATCCCATTTGTTTAAAACAAAGATAACGCCGAGTCCCCGATTGGTAGCCTGCACTATAATTTTTTTATCCTGTTCGGTTAAGCCTTCTTGAACATCTATCATGTGAAAAACTATGTCGGCATTGTCCATGCTTTTAATTGCACGCACTACGGAATAATATTCTATGCCTTCGTTCACCTTTGCCTTGCGCCTTATCCCTGCTGTATCTTGAATAACGAATTTTTTATTTTTATAAGAAAATTCGCCTTCAACAATATCGCGTGTGGTTCCTGCAACATTCGAAATTATCGAGGCGGAAGAATTTGTAAGATAATTTGCCAAGGTCGATTTTCCCGTATTAGGTTTACCGACAATAGTAATTCTTATTCCGGCGTCTTCTTCAAGCTCCTCTACCTTGCTAAAGTCCAGTCCCTCTGTCAATACTTCAGCCAAGTCTGAAATATTGTCTCCGTGTTCTGCACTTATGCAGGTCAAGGACTTAAAGCCGTAAGAGTAATAGTTACAAGCCTCCGCCATGAGCCTTCCGCCCTCGGTCTTGTTTACGGCAACAACCAGCTTATTAAAATAGGGACGCAAAAATTGAATAAACTCTTCGTCCTCAGCAGTCGCAAGTCCTGCATCAAGGAGGAGCAAAATTCTATCGGCTTTTTTTAAGGTGGAAATAGTTTTTTCCATAACGAGCTCGTCTATCGTATCTTCAAATTTGTCTCCGCTCCTAGTCAGCTTAAAACCGCCCGTATCTACAAGAAGAACAGGAAGGCCGTTTACAATTGCCTGAGCTTCAACAGGGTCGCGGGTTACACCGGGAGTCGGATCCGTGATCGAGCGGCGCTTTCTTAAAAAGCGGTTAAACAATGTAGACTTCCCGACATTAGGGCGGCCTACAATGGCGATCAAGGGAATGTTCTTATATTTTTTTTGATGAGAAAATCCTGAAACTTCCGAACTCTCATTGTTTATATTTTCTTCATCAAAAAAGTCGTCTTTATTTTTCGGCATAATATTTCTCCAATGTTTTTTCTACCTTTTCTTTTATTTCAGCTGCAGAGTTTAAAGTTTTAATTTCTTCGTATAGGGCTTCCGCATCCTTGACATTTACCGACTGCATAAACTTTTGCATTTTTAAAATTTTTCCGGCAGGCATACTAAAATGCCTCAAGCCCATTCCTAAAAGCAAAAAGGCCGCATCTTCATGCGAGGCCATTTCTCCGCACATCGAAACCAAATGCCCTTCCTGCTCCTTTATAAACCTTTGTGCATCGATAACGTTTTTGATAAGGCGCAGGACAGCCGGTTCAAAATAGTTTGCAAGATAGGCAACCTTCGTGTTTTCCCTGTCTGCGGCCATTGTGTATTGAATAAGATCGTTTGTTCCGATAGAAAAGAAATCCAGATGCGGAGCATAGAGGTCGGCAGCTACAGCCGTGGATGGAACTTCAACCATGATTCCTACATTGACCTTGTCAATTATTTTTTTTCCGGCAGCATTACATTCGAGTTTACATTCTTCAATTATTTTTTTTACTTCGATAATTTCTTCAATGTTTGAAATCATAGGAATTAAAAGAAAAACGTTTCCGAATACTCCGGCTCTTAGGATGGCCTTGATTTGGGTTTTAAACACCTCTTTTCTGTCTATACAATAGCGGACTGCCCGCCATCCGAGAAGAGGATTTTTTTCGCGCAAGGTTTCTTGTTCGTCAATCATCTTGTCGGCGCCCACATCAAAGGTGCGGATAACTACGGGCTTTTTGCCCATGGCTTCAACAACTTTTTTATAGGCTTCAAATTGAGTATCTTCATCGGGGATTTTTCCGTCCTCTAAAAATAAAAACTCGGAGCGGAAAAGGCCTATGCCGTTCGAGACGGTAACGAATTTATTTTCGATTTCTTCGGGGAAGGCAATGTTTGCATTTACCGAAACCTTAACTCCGTCCTTTGTTGTGATCGAAAGCCGCTCGGTATAGTTTTTTTGAGCTTCCAAAAGCTCCTTAATTTCAGCCCTTCTTTTTTCGATACGGACCTCATATTCTTTTATGAGGGCTTTGGAAGGGTTAAACAAAACAAAGCCGCCGTCCGCATCGAGGGCTGCAGGCATATTTGTTCTGGCAAAATCCATACAATCTTTTACGCCCACAAGCATTGGGATATCCCAAGCGCGGGCCATAATCGAGATATGGCTGGTAACTCCGCCTTCTTCCATGATTATACCGCTTACTCCCGCGTTTTTGACCAAGAGGGCTTCAGAGGGCTTTATCAGTTTGGCCGCAATAATCGCACCCTTGGGAACCTTTGTAAATCTTGAATCCCTCGGCCCCTGTTTGAGAAGATGGACAAAGACGGATTCAAAGGCATCCTGAATATCCACAGCTCTTGCACTCAGGTACTCATCCCCGGCTGATTTTAACATCGCAACGGTTTCGTCCAATTTTCTTTTTAAAACGGACTCGGCATTCATTCTTGTTTTTTCGATATCGGCAAAAACGGAATCCAAAAATGCCGTATCCGACAACATAAGAATGTGGGTAGAGATAATATCTTCGCCGGTTTTGTCGTTTTCGCTTTTTTCCACATCCGAAGATGAAGAGATTAATTCGGAAAGCTCGTTTTTTGCCTTTTCGACGGCTCCGGCCAATCTTGATTTTTGCGAAGCGATTTCATTTTCGGATATGGAATAAGAGGGAATAACCGTTTCAGGCTGCTCCATCACACAATATAAGGGCCCGGCGGCTAAACCGTCGGAAGCTATGAGTCCGTTAAGTTTTTTCATACTATCTTTATTATAGTAGAAAATGAGGGGATTGGCAACTATTAGGGGAAAAAAGACTACATCGGAAATTTATGTAGATATTCATTGTCTGTCTCAAGCTCAACACAGTGTCCTGTTTTTAAATAGAAGATAAATGTTTTCACTTCTGTTTTTGTAAGATCGAAGGCGGCTTTTTTATAAATTTTCAGCTGAGTTAAGTGTGCTTCAGGATTTTCTATTTCGTCTGTTTTATAATCGACAACATAGACTGCTTTCTCTTTTTTAAAAAGAAGGTCGATCTGTCCGCTTACAAGCTGCCCCTCATACTCAGTTAAAAAGCCGTATTCGCTTTTTAAGTATTCGGCATCCTTGACAAGAGCATACATATCCGAATTAAAAAAATTATCGGCCCAAGCATAAATCTTTTTCCTTTCGGTTTCGGAGTATCCTTTTGGATAAACAAATTCCTTATTTAAAAGGCGGGCTTCGATTAAAGAGTGTGCAAGAGTTCCAAGCTCGGCAGCAGTAAATTCTTTTTGTTCATCCATATTTTTAGAAGAGTTAGGCAGCTTATCTTTTTCGGAAATAAAAGAATAAACAGATTCTTCTCCCCTCTTTTTGTTTACCTCATGAGCAAGGCCTGTGGCAGTCATTATCCTTTTTTCTGCAAGATTAAATTCTTTTACTTTATAAGAAGCAAAAAGCTTTTGAAAATTTATTTTTTCTCTTCGTTCTTTTTTTAAATTATTAAATAAATTTTGTCTTTCAATCGGTAAAATTTCATTAAAGATAATATCTTTATGTTCATTAGGAAGAGCAGGTAGGAGCAATTCAAAAAAACTTATAGTCTTATCCGAAATTTTAAGCATAGCCTTTATATCTTCAAGACTTCGCGGATTTTCAGATGAATACTCGCTATCTTTATTTGTTGAATCTTCATCTTGCAGATAATTGTACACACCGCTCATTATTAAATAGGACTCTGCCCTTGTAGCCGCAACATAAAGAAGCCTCTTGGTTTCGGCAACAAGTTTTGCATTAGCCTCATCGCGTAAAGACTCAAAAATAAGATTACCGGGCTTCGCCGACAAACAATAAGCATTCGGTGAATACAAAACAGGACCCATATCTTCATTATAAAAAACAAGACCTTCTTTTTTTTCGGGGATACCCCTGTTACCGCAATCGGGGACTATAACAATGGGAAACTCCAAACCCTTGCTCTTATGCACAGTCAAAAATCTCACAGAGTCTTTTTCATCATCCAAGGGAAGCTCCATATCATCAAGTCTTTCATTATCTTCGATATGAGAAGCGAGAGAGTCTACAAACTGAGAAAAAGTTAATCCGTTTATATCGGCTTGGCAGGCAAGCTCAAAAAGATAATCATACAAATCTATGTAATGATGATTTTCTTCATTGGTCAATAAAAAGTATCTGTAAGCTTCATCATACCAAAGATATGTAACTAATTCGGCAGAAGTCATTGTTAAAACAAGCTCATTCAGTCTTGCAAATAAGCCACAGCCACGCAAATATGCTTCTTTATTTTTTCCGTTTAATTTTTCCGCTAAAGGACTATCAAAGGCCCTTGTAAAATTTAAAAGCAAGACGGCAAAGGCATCATCATCGATATTTACAAAAGGAGAATGTAAAACTTGCGCATAAGTTTTTTTATCCGAAGGATAGGCTATAATTTTAAGCATAGCATAAATATCGTTTATAGGGGCATCGTTGAATAAGCCCCTCTGTTGCACACTCCTATAGGGGATACTTAAGTTTCGGAAAACTCTTTCATAAACGCTCTGTTTTGTCGATGCCCTAAGCAAGACTGCAAAATCGTTCCATGAACAAGGTCTTGCATTTTTCCCGTCTCTAATCTTAAAACCTTGATTATGTAATTCTAAAATTCTTTTTGCAAGATAAAAGGCTTCCGTTTCTACAGGATTAAGAAACTCACTTGAATCTTCTAGGGCATTAAATCTTTTTTTATCAAAAAACATTATTTCAATTTTCGGTTCAACTTCTTTTATCGGCGCCCTCGTTTCAGTCGGAACATATTCCGCTTCATAGGCGGGAACGGATGATTCTTTTTCCAAGGGCCTATTTATCTCGGAATAAAAAACTTTGGAAAATATTGTATTAAATAAATTTATAAGAGAAGGTTCCGTACGGTAATTTATTAGAAGCCTTGTAGCGGCAAGCCTTTCCTTATCCGAAATATCGTCTGCAAGTTTTCGGAACACGGAAACATCAGCCCCTCTAAAAGCATAAATCGACTGCTTTTCATCACCTACAAAAAACAATTTATTCGGACAAAGTTCCTGAGGAGATGGAATAGATTTTTCGGAACGTTCAAGTTTTTCGGCAATTAAAAAGAGTAAGTCTCTTTGCAGACTATTGTTATCCTGAAACTCGTCTATCATTATAATTTCTGCATTGTTTTTATAAAAGTTCCGCAAGTCCACATCCTTTATCAAAACGTCCACGGCGAGCTGCGACACATCCGAAAAAGTTAAAAGGCCTCTTTGTTTTTTTTCATATATATACTCTTTTTGAAGCTCTTCAAGCATGGCAAAAAAAGGAACTAAGTACTCCCGCGAGTACTCAAAATTATAAATACACACAAGTTTTTCATATATGCCTTTTAATTTCTCTTTTATTTCCTTTACGGCATCGTTTCCTCTACCTTTTGCCGTTTTAGAAATTTTATCGACAATAGGAAGCAGTTTAAGAAAGGCTTCATCTTTTACCGATTCAGGAAAATAAGAAAGACTCGAATATGCACTTACAGCTTCTTCAGTAAAATTTTTAGAAGGATCATTTTCTTTTATAAATTCAAAAACATCAAAACATTCGGACAAGGCTTTTCTTTCTTCTTCAGCATGATATTTTATTTGAGCCTCTAAACTTTTTTTAAAATCAATAGGTTTTGAAATCAAAACATAATTGCTTAATAATCTTGCAAAAAGGCCTGCAACAAAATCATCTATTCCATTATCCGCTAAAAAAAATTGCATGGTTTTGTCGGCCCGCATTTTTAAAAAGAAATCCAAACCTATACGATAAGCCAACATTTCGGACTCGGCATTATCAATAGTAAAATCAGGGGAAATACCGAAGTTCCTGCATGCAGTCTTTGCTATCCAATTACAAAAAGAATCTATTGTCGAAATCTTAGCAAGATGAAATTTTTCGATAGCTGTTTTTGCATTCGGATGATCTATTTTTTTTAATTCGTTATAAATTCTTTTGTGCATCTCTGCAGCAGCCTTTTCGGTAAAGGTTAGGGCTATTATTTTTTCTACACTTACTCCCTTTTCAACAACAAAATAAACATAACGGGCAGCCAGCACCTTTGTTTTTCCCGATCCGGCTCCGGCTGCAATTACCGAATTTTTTTCAACAGTTACCGCATTTCTCTGATTTTCATTTAAACTATCCATTATATTTTTTATATAATCATTCATCTTAATTTTCTCCAATAAAGTCCTTACTTAACTGAATAAGCTGTTCTGCAAATATGTTTGAAACCGCATGAACTGCATGTTTCAAATGAAACGGAAGATGGCTTTGTAAAATCTCGGGTTTTCACCATTTCTGCAAACTTTTCAGCCTCTCTGATAAATGCATCGATTGAAGATTGAAAATCTTCCCGTGTTCTTTCAGAGCCGGCACGCGTAACTGGAACAACCTCATTATCGTTTACAACCTTATTTATTTTTTGCTGCACAAAACTTAAAAACCATGCATGTTCTATAGTTTCAAAATTTTCTTTTTTTGTATCCCGTCTTAATTTGGATTCTGCTAAAAAGATATACATGGGTATTTGAAAATCGGTTAATTCTATATCTTCCGTATTTGAATTTTTTTTACCATATGAAGAGTATGCCGGCATATTATTTGTTTTATAATCTATAATTATACCGCTCCTTTCATCTTGGGGAAAAGAAGCCCTGTCAATTTTTCCCCGATACAAAATACCCTCATTTTCTATTTCAATCCATTCTTCTACCCATTTGGGAGCATAGCCGTCCAAAAGAGAAGCATCGCTTTTTAAAACAAAGTTAACGGCTTCCAAAACCCTTCTTTTTAAGGATTGAATAAAGGGCTTCGCCAAAGCACCTCTAAAGTCCATGGATTTTTCTGCAATATCATCAAATATTAAAGAGGCTCTTTCAACATACTTATCCAAATTTGCAGAATTAAAAATCTTATCCGTTGAACCTATTTCTTTATAAAGGGCTTCTAAAACATTGTGAGAAAGGTTGCCGATATTTCTCGCATCAAAAATACCTGCATCGTAATTTTCCGAAAAAACGGAAAGCACTTTTTCTAAAAACCATAAAACAGGACACTCGGTAAAAATTTTTAAATCGGTTTGACTTAATTTAAGAGCTCCGTCCTTAAATAAATTTTCTTCGATAAAGGAATTTAATTCTTCACTAATTTTATCATACGGAGTTTTTAAATAAGAAAAATATTTTTTTGTTTTTAATGCCGAAAAAGCAAGGGCCGCATTTTTTTGAATTTTATATACCGCTGAATTCTTTTTCAATTCATTTTTTGTATCGAAGGTATAATCGAGTAAAAAAGAATCGTAGGGTTTTAATTCTTTTATTTTTTTATTTATCCTTTCGGTATTTTTAATTTCTTCCTCTTCAGAAATTTCAAAAAGATTATTTATAATTAAATACGAATTAAAATTGTGAGGACTAAAACTAAAAACGGTATTGGGCGATGCGGTATAAGCTTCAAAAAAATGAGCGGATGCATCGGTTTCATAAACACCTAAGGCTTCCCTTTTATCCTTTCGCAAAAACGAAAGTTTATTGTAAATAATGTTTGTATGCTCTTGACTGCAATTTAAAATAAAATGATGAGCAAAAGGCGTTGCCGCTGCAACCCTGTAGGGGAATATACTTACGGCAAGACCTGTATTTTGCGGAACATAGATAGCCTTATCCAATTCCGAAATAAAAAACTTAAACCTATCGGACGGCATGTAGGCTTCAAACTTATCTTCCAAATATAAAAGTTCTTGAAGACAAGAAATACAGCGGCCTAAGATTGCATTATCTTTTTCGGAAAAACGAGTTTCATCTATCAAATCTTTTCTAAACAAAAAGTAATTTTTTTGTAAATCGTTAAATGTTTTAGATTGACAAATTCTATTTACGGCATAATAAAAACTATAAAACCAATCCCTTGCTTTTTTCTTTTGTTCAAGCTCGGCTTCGTCTTTTTCATAGTTTATTTTAAAAGATTCAATCCAAATATTTTTATAAATCCTATCTTCTTTATTTTCTTTCCATGATACGGCACAATTATTTTTTACGCCGTAATCTATTAAGGCTTCAGCACCTGCCGCATCCTGCCACGGAATATGTTTATTTAAAACTATGGGCTTCATAAATTCAAAGGCAAAATTATTTTGTACGCAATCATAAATAAGAGAAAAAAGTTTACCCGCCTGTTCAAGTCCTAATTTAAACCCTGAACGGAATTCTGCCGGCACACCTCTAAGATAAAATTCTCTTTTTATATAAGCTGCATAGTTTTCAATATCGGGTACACTTACGGCAATCTCATCCGCTCTCACCCCCTCACCGAGAAGTTTTTCAATTTGTAAGACAGTATTTTTTAACTCGCTCCTGGAATTTTTATAAACATCAATCGAATTTTCTTTTTGATTGAATTTAGGACATGGAACATAGATAATATCTTTCTGTAAATCTAAAAGTTCTGCATGTTCGGCAAAATCTTCCATCAATTCGGGGTAAATAATAATATATTTTTTTTGATATGAATAAAATTCGGAAGAAACCCAAGAAGGCTCAAACAAAGAATTCTTTTTTAAAAAATCGGCATACTCATTTTTTAAAAGAATATAGTCCTTCATTTCGTCATCTTCCAAAAAATCCGCCCCCTTATCGGCATAGCGTTTTTCAAAGTGATCAAGCTGAGGCAAAACCCCTGCAATCCATTCTGAAAATACGGTACCGGTTTCGGCATAGCTTTCAGGAATAAGAGACTTAAACAAAGGTGTCCCGTCTTTTGCTTTTTCGGAATTAACGCGGCTTATGTATTGGGAAAAAATTCTCCGCACCGTATTTGATACAGGACTTAAAGACGAGGCTTTCGAAACAAGGCAAGATTCCTTAAAGCCGTCCCATGACATATAATTTTCCGAAGGAACGGTTCCCAATCCGGTAATACCAAGAGATTTTTGAAACCACAGCCTTGAAGCAATCCTCGAAGGAAATACAAAAACATTTTTTAAATCCCTGCCATAGGTCTTTATTGTTTGTTCTATTAAGTTCATATCGCATACGATTATATCATAAAACATCAAATTTATTAAGGGCTTATTTTTCTCTAAATTAAGAATATTTTAATTAAGAATTTTTATGCTCTTTTCAAAAAGTAAAATTTATTGTACTATTACAAAATGAAAGTAATTATAGTAGGCGGCGGTGTTACCGGAACCGAATTAGCCCGCAGGCTTATAAGAAAAAAACATGATGTTGTTTTAATAGAAAGAGATGAAGAAACGGCACGCCATGCAGCAAACAGACTTGACTGTATGGTTGTACAAGCTGCAGGAAACGATACACAGATCCTATTGGATGCAGGAATAAAAAAAGCCGATGCCATGATAGCCGTAACCGATTCGGATGAACTCAATATGATAATCTGCGGCATTGCTGAAAGTCTCGCCCCTGAAGTTATAAAAATAGCCAGAGTACGCAATGAAGATTATGTAAAGGCTCTAAACTTTTCAGAAGAAAGAACCCTAGGTATCAATGCTCTCGTTTACCCCGACGAAGAAGCAGCCCTTGCAGTTATACAAGCGATTGAACACGGAGCTGTCAGCGATATCCTATCTTTTGAAAATTCAAGTTACGAGCTTACACGCTTTAATGTTTGCGAAAAAAGCACTCTGGACGGCCTTGCCGTGTTCGATATCAGAAAATATGTAGACATACCTTTCATTGTTGTAAGCGTGGAGCAAAACGGAAAAAATAAGATCCCATCAGGAGATACTATTTTAACGGCAGGAACTAGAGTTTCGATTTTAACAAAGCCGGAGCATATAAAAAAATTCTATGAGCTGTCAGGCTTTGGAACTCAAGAATTTAAAAAAATTGCCTTAGTCGGAATGGGACGCATAGGAAAAAGCGTTGCAGAATACCTGCTTAAAAACTCAAAAGGCAAGTCCTTTCTTTCAAAACTTTTACCGGCAAACTTAAATCAAAAATGGAAAATCTCCATTATAGAAACTAATGATAAAAAAGCGAAGGAAGTAGCAGCCGAATTCCCCGAAGCCTCGATCTATAAGGCTGATGTTACAGACGAATCCTTTGTAGACGAAATAGGGCTTGACTCATTCGACTTAGTAATATGCACAACACCGAACTATGAATTTAATATGATTGCCTGTGCCTACCTAAAAACTCTTGGCGTTTATAAAACCATATCCCTCGTTCAAAGCGCCGTACTTGAAAATGTTGCATATAAGATAGGTGTCGATGTTGCAGTTTCTTTTAAGGATGTAGTTGTAGACTCTATTATGAGTCATCTTGTAAGCGAAAATGTAACAAGCGTTCATACAATGGGTGACGGGAAACTTGAAATAATAGAATTGCAAGTATCCGAAAAAAGCCCTGTTCTCGGACAAAAACTAAAAGATATATCTCAACATGGAGTATATCTTGTTCTTCTTGTTACAGATAAATACGGCGAACAGATTCCTACCGGCGATACAGAAGTCGAAGCCGGAGATAAGATTGTCTTTATAGTAAAATCTTCGCGAAGCGATGAAATTATAAAAATGTTCGGAGGCAATTAAATTTCAAATGAAAGCACTCCAATATATCCGAATTATTTTTATGATTCTAGCAATAATTTCCATAAGCTTTATAATTCCGATTGGAACAGCCATTTATGAAAATGAAGCTTATTTGATTCCGTCTTTTTTAATCCCTACAGCCTTTATCTTTGCAATTGCAGCAGTTTTTTTCTTTTTTTTGAGAAACAAAAAAGTAAGACTTTCGATTTCGGGCGGTATAATATTGGTTGCAACAGCATGGATATCTGCCGGCATTCTGGGAGCACTGCCTCTTTTTATTTCAGGCGTAATACCCAACTTCGCAGATGCCCTCTTTGAATCGGTATCGGGTTTTACAACAACGGGAGCAACAATTCTTACTAACGTCGAAGCCTGCCCAATGACAATGCACGTATGGCGCACCCAGATGCACTGGCTTGGAGGCATGGGAATAGTAGCCCTAACCGTTGCCCTCTTTCCGCTATTAGGTGTCGGCGGTTTTCACCTGATCAAAAGTGAAACAACCGGCCCCGACAAGGGAAAGGTAACGGCAAAAATAACCCACACGGCAAAGGCTCTTTGGTTTATCTATCTTGGAATGACCATAGTGCAGATAATCCTTTTGATGCTCGCAGGTCTTCCATTTCTTGAAGCCCTCTGCCACACCTTCGCATCTTTGGGTACTGGAGGTTTTTCAACAAGAAATGCAAGCGTCGGTGCCTTCAACTCCCCGGCCGTCGAAATCATTTGCGCCGTCTTTATGATCTTAGCCGGTGTAAACTTCAGCCTTTATTTTCACCTGTTTACAGGCCATCCGGAAGAGTTTTTCCATAACTCGGAACTAAAAGCCTATCTTAAAATAGTATTTATATCAACCGTTTTAATTGCCGTTTCTGTCTATCCTATTTACGGCCTCGGAGGGGGATTCAGGCAAAGCTTTTTTCAAGTTGCCTCAGTAATAACTACAACCGGCTTTTCAACGGCCGACTATAACGCATGGCCCGAATTCGCAAAAATGGTTCTGTTTTTTTTGATGTTTGTCGGAGGCTGCTCAGGTTCAACGGCAGGAAGTATAAAGGTTATCCGCTGGCTCATCCTGCAAAAACAAGCAGGAATGGAAGCAAAAAGGCTTTTAAGTCCCCACGGCGTTTTCGGTATTCAGCTTAATAACAGGCCGGGGAGAAAGGACATAGTATACAGCGTTGCAGGCTTTATGTTTTGTTACTTTCTTTTAACCCTTATTACAGCCCTGGTTGCAGCCGCAGACGGAGCTGACCTATTAAGCGGATTTACGGCTTCTCTAGCCCTTATAGGCAACATTGGCCCGGGATTCGGCAGGGTAGGCCCTGCGGGTAACTTTGCATTTTTTTCATCGCCTGTGAAGATCTTCTTTTCTTTTGTAATGTTGGCAGGCCGCTTGGAGTTGTACACAATGATAATCTATTTTATGCCGGCCTTTTGGAAAAGATAAGACTCTAACAACTTATTTCCGGATATCGGCTGCTTAGTAAATAGCGATTATGTTCGGAGTCCGCCAAACTGAATTATATTTTGTAAGACCGTAAAATTCTTCCCAGCCGTTATAAAAGGCGTAACTTCGCTCTTTTGATACCATTGTACTGTTAGATGCCATCGGCGGCTGAATATTTTCACCTCGTGAAAATGCAACCCTAAAAGCATCTAAGTTACCGAAATACCAACTCTCGCTTTGGGGCACACCCATATCGAAGGGAACTGATTTTGCTAAACCTAGATCTACAGGTATCCACCCGAAGCCCTCCAGATAAAACTCCGCCCACCAGTGAAGATAAGCCTTTTGAGAAACATCAGTTATAATACCGGCAATCGGTTGGGCAGGTACACCTACAGCTCTTGCAAGGGCTGCAAACAAAATAGCTATATCGTAGGTATCGGCCTTTTTTTCTATCAAAGCATTTACAGGCGAAGCCCCGGAATTCAATATTGAAGCCGGAATTATTTCGACATTTCTTAATAAATAATTATATATACGTCTTGCCCTATTATAAGGGTTTCTTTCATTTTGGACAATTTCTGCTGCCGTTCTTTGAATGACGGGATCATTAGAAGGTATAAGCTCAGTGGCAATAGCATAGTTATCATAGATAGCCTTGTTTTGGCGGGAATTAACTCTTACATTAACTGGATTAATCCTTGTATTTACCTCATAGGTATTTACGCCATACTCTTGCCTTATGTGAATTTTTGTAGAGGAATTTATATTTTCATATTGATGAATGGCAGCTCCCTGATAATCGGCAACAAAGGGTGCAGGTAAAATAGACAGGACTTTAACATCCCTCTGCGAATAGGATTGAACCGGCAGAGGAACCTTTATAAAAAGAGAATTTTTTTCGGCAGCCTCTACATTCGAAATATCAACCTCGGCTGCAATTGCAAAATTCTTTTTATTGGAATAAGTTTTTGTCCCTATCTTATTTTTTACTCTAAAGGGAACAGAGTTGCTGGCTCCGGAAGAGGTTACAACCAAAAGCATTCCCGAATCCGCCCCATCCGGAACCCTTACATGAAGCTCTTCATTTGACCAAAGCACAAAATCATAATCATAGTCCGAGCATCGGGCTGCTTCTATATCTTCTTTTTTTTCAACTTGTTCAATCATTGAAGAATTAAAATCGGAGACAAACAAAACTTGAGAGCTACCCCTTGTTTCTCCAAAATTTTCACCTGAAATTTTTATAATGCTGCCTACCTCAGCAAAATCCTTATCTAAAGCAAGGATTGAAGGAATTCCGCCCGAATAGGTCTTATCTTTTATTAAAGGAATTGATGAAACTGAAGCCATAAATGAAGGCAAAGATTTTTTATTTTGTACAACAACATATACTATTCCGCCGCTTTGATATTCAGGATATTTAAAAATAATTTTTTTATCGGTCCAAACAGTGCAATTTTCCGCTTGAATAATGGCATCTCCTATTTCAATCCATGAGGAGTCTCCTTCGTTTCCAAAGTACTCGCCATCTATTACAATTTCATCTCCTGCTTGCGCAATGGGAGGCTTGATTTCTTTTATCAAAGGATATTTAGCAGTCAAGGACGTTAAATATAAAATAAAGGCTGCAAGACCGCAGAAAATAAGAAGGAATACAAAAAACCTAAAAATAAAAAATTTTCTAAATAAATAAGTAAATCTATTGCCCATTGTTTACAGAGGTAAGATTTGTGATTTTTTGAGTGCTTAAAAATAAAACCTGAGGCTTTATTTCTTGTTTTAATATATCAAATTCTTCCTTATTTGAAGAAGGCAGATATAAATTTACATATTGACGTAGATTTATTCCCCTCTTTTTTCCTTCAAAAACTAAAGAATTTTCGTTTACCCCCAAAACATTTGAAACATTTAACTTGAATTTATTTACCGGTTTTAAATCATTACCTAGTTTAAAATCACTAACGATGGGGTCAATAGACTTAAACTCTCCTTCAGCAACAGAGTCTGATGGAGCTAAGGTTTTTTGGGTACTGAGCATAATAATCGGTGTCAGCACAAAAAGAAACAAAGCAGCCGCAGCTAAGGCCGGAACAGGAATCCTATTGGATTTATAAAACCAGCTTGTCGGCTTGTTCTTGTTGAGCTCCATTCTTTTTAAGCAATCCTGCCTTTTGGCATAAAGCTTAAGGAAAGAACCTTCAAGATCCAGTTCACAAAACGAATTTTCAGATAGTTTTAGACTTATTTTTTTATATGAGTCAACAACTATACTGCATTTTTCACAAGAAGCCAGGTGAGCTTCTATTTTTTCTTTCCAAGGGGACTGTAGTTCTCCATCAACATAAGCTGAATATAAATCTTTATCAGGGCATGTAGACATCGCTTTCTCCTATATGTTTCGCTAATTGCTCTCGGGCTCTAAACACCCGGACCTTCACGTTACCTTCACTTATTCCAAGAATACTCCCTATCTCCTTATAGTTCAAACTGCCGTACTCTTTTAGCTGCAAAACAGCCCTCAGGTTTTTAGGCAATTTTTCGAGAGCTGCTTGAACCGAATTTATAGATTCTTGCTTCAAGACTATCTCTTCTCCAGTATCGACTTTGCGAGTATCTTCCTTTAACGCTTTAGCATAAGCCTTTCGCTCCCGACCGCACCTTTTTACATGATTAAGAGATGCGTTCCTTGTAACCCTAATGAGCCAGTATTTCGCATCATCCATAGATGGAAACTCCATCTTTTTTTCGGTCATTTTTATCAAAGAATCATGGCATATATCCTCTGCTATGTCCCCTTCTCTGACTATATTGTAAGCTACTTTATAAATAACAGGCATGAGGGCCTCGTACATTGACCTAAAATCTTCATCTGATGTTGCCCTCAAACAACCTTTCTCCTTAAACATTCCGAACTCCAAGACGTTACAGTTTTATAAAAAAAACATGTAACTTATAATTTTTTCCACGTTGTTTTACCTGCCTGATCTTCAAGGATAATACCCATGCCCTTTAGTTTATCCCGAATTTCATCAGCCAGTTTATAATTTTTGTCAAGTTTTGCCGAAGCTCTCTCTTCAATAAGTTTAATAATTTCGGACTCATTTATCTCAAGAGAATGTTTATGGTCAAGGATGTTAAATGCTTCTTCAATCAGTTTGATACCCAAAATTGAATCCATAACGGCGAGAGCTGTTAAAACATCCCTTTGCGGAATATTCTTTTCCTTTATCAAAAGCTGTAGTTCCGATAGAGCTTTCGGTGTGGATAAGTCATCTTCCATGGCGGCCGTAAAATCATCAAAATAGCCGCATACTACCTGATTTTTAATCTTCTCCTTTGCAGTTTTAAGATCAACGGATTCCGTCAAAGCGATAAAATCCTTAACTTCTGCTTCGGATAAACCTTCCATCAGTTTAGAAACCCTCATATTCAAGTTTTTTCTGCCGTTTTTTGCCGTTTCCATAGCTTCCCAAGAAAAGGTAAGCTGGCTTCGGTAGTGCCCTCCCAAAAGCAAGAAACGGTAGTCAAGTGGTGAAAAACCCTTATTGATAACATCTTCCAAAATGATAAAGGAACCGGCAGACTTAGACATCTTACCCTTATTCATAACAAGGAATTCGTTATGCAGCCAGTAATTTACCCATTTTTTACCCGTAGCTCCTTCGGATTGAGCTATTTCGTTGGTATGATGTACCCTTATATGATCTATACCGCCCTTGTGGATATCGATTTGTTCGCCTAAGTACTTCATACTCATGGCAGAGCATTCGATATGCCAGCCGGGATAACCTCGCCCCCAGGGCGAATCCCAAACAAGGGCTTGATTTTCAAACTTGCTCTTTGTAAACCAGAGAACAAAGTCATGGGGGTTGCGTTTATTTTTATCTATTTCGATACGGGCTCCGGCCTTAAGGTCTTCAAGGTTTATATTTGCCAGTTCACCGTACTTTGGAAAGGTAGAAATATCGTAGTAGAGGTTCCCTCCGGCCATGTAGGTGTGCCCGTTTGCTTCTATTCTTTTTATAAGCTCTATCATTTCGTTTATATGCTCGGTAGCCTTGCAGACAATACCCGGCCTTTCGATATTAAGCCTTTCGGTATCGTTAAAAAAGGCCTTGGTATAGAATTCTGCAATTTCAAGAACCGATTTACCGCGCTCTTCTGCGGACTTTACCATCTTATCTTCACCCGAATCTTCATCATCTGTCAGATGCCCGACATCGGTTATATTCATAACATGGGTAACATCATAACCTAAAAATCTTAAAGTCTTAACAAGGATGTCTTGAAAAACATAGGTACGTAAGTTTCCTATATGTGCGTAGTCATAAACTGTAGGACCGCAGCCGTAAACACCGGCCTTTCCCTCATGAATGGGAACGAATTCTTCTTTTTTATTACCCAGGGTATTATATAATTTTAAACTCATGCCTTGTCTCCTTCCATATCCCTTGCTATTCAAATACATAATAAAGTATACTAACATTTATATGGATAATCTATTTAGTATACTTCATAATACCCCTTTATTTCAAGAGGGAACTATAGAATTCGATAAACCTACAGCAGAGCTGACATCATACAAGATTGGAGGACCTGCAGAAGCTATTTTTTACCCCCTAACCGAGGAAAATTTAAAAGAAGCTCTTATTTTTTTTAGAAAAAATAAGATTCCGGCCTCTTTGATAGGAGGCGGAGCGAATATTCTTGTCTCGGATAAGGGTTTTAAGGGCGTTTTAATAAGTCTAAAAAATTTAAACAAAATAGAAATTATAAGTGAATCCGAAGGAGAGGTCTTTATAAAAGCTGGAGCCGGAGTTTTGATTGATGACCTTACAAAATGGGCTGTTGAACACTCTCTTTCAGGTCTGGAGTGCTTCGGAGGGCTTCCCGGATCTGTAGGCGGAGCCGTATTTATGAATGCCCGCTGTTATGACGTTTCAATTTCGGATAGATTAAAGTCTGTAAAATATATCTTAACCGGTGATGAAAAGGCCGAATTTGCAGAATATGAATACAAGGCTTCGGATTGGGACTATAAACTTTCACCGTTTCAGCAATATCCTATAAGCACAGAAATTAAAAAAAATAGGAAGATAGTGCTTTCCGCAGCGCTTACCTTGAATCATGGAATAAAAGAAGAAATTGCCGCAAAAACCGAGGCAAAAATTCAAGACAGAATTTCAAAGGGACATTTTAAGGCTCCATCTGCAGGAAGCACATTTAAAAATAACAGAGCTTTCGGACAGCCCAGCGGCAAGCTGATAGAGGATGCAGGCTTAAAAGGCCTTTGTGAAGGAGGAGCTCAGGTAGCTCCATGGCATGGAAATTTTGTGATTAACAAGGACGGAGCCTCCGCTTCAGACGTAAAAGCTTTAATCGAAAAAATACAAAAATCGGTTAAAGATAAAACAGGCTTTTTACTTGAACCTGAAGTTATTTTTGCAGGAGACTGGATTTAGAGTTTTTAGACTTTACCGCAATAAACCGTAAATAACCGTAAATAACCGTAAATAATCGTAAATAATCGTAAATTTTTCTTTAATTTTACATAAAAATACATAAAATTCTTTTAAATTCGCTTGACTTCTTTTTTTCTTTAAGGTATATTAGATATATCAAGAGCAGATAAAAGACTGCCAACATATTTAAGGAGAAAAATATGAAAACATTATTAAAGCTTATTAAGTCGAACAAAAAAAACGGAATCCCTCAAAGATCTGAAATACTAACACCCCAAGACAAAGTCCACGAACAGGCCCTTGTTTGGAAGGCTCACGTAGGAAGCAATTACTTTACAATCTAATTTTGTAAACATTGTTTAGGCTATAAAATCTTTAGGTAAAGATTTATCCATAAAACTAAAGACCCGCGAAAGCGGGTCTTTTTTTGTCTTTTGCCTGTCATAATAATTTCTATAATATATCTAAATCTGAAGAAGTTTCTTGTAATAAAAATTGTTCCAGACCTATATATAAAATCCCTGTATTATCATGCCTTGGAACAATCTTATCTTTTACAACAATTATCTTCTTAAATGAATCTCCTATTTTTTTTAAAGATGCTGTTTCCTGCTCTTTTTTTTCCTCATCTGCCACAGATAATGCCGATTGAATATAGTATCTTATATGTCCCTTATTTACGACAAAATCAACTTCCAGCTGTATTTTTTTTCTAGATCCATCCTTATTCACTTCATGCTCTACCACTCCTACATCAACATTATAACCTCTTCTCCTCAAATCATTATATATAATGTTTTCCATAATGTGAGTTTCTTCCACTTGCCTAAAATTTAATCTGGCATTTCTAAGGCCTACATCGGCAAAATAATACTTGACCGGTGTGCTAAAATATCGTGCTCCCTTAACATCATAACGCTTTGCACAATACAATACATAAGCCTCCTCAAAATATGCAAGATATTTAGAAATTGTTAAAGAAGAAATCTTTATCCTTTTTTCGGATAAGAATCTTTTTGCTAATTTATTCGGGTTAGTTAAAGATCCGATGGCAGATGATACAAAGTCCAACAAGGTTTCAAAAATTTCTTTTTCATTTTGAATCTTATGTCTTTCAAGAATATCTTTTAAGTATGTTTCATAAAACAAATCCTTTAAATATTTACTTTTTTCTTCATCGCTCTCCAAAGAAAAAATATAGGGCATACCTCCATAAATAGCATAATCTTGAAAAGCCTGTACTTTATCTTCATACAAATCGTATATTTCAGAAAAAGATAAGGGATTTACATGGATTTCATCACCTCGATCCCTAAATTGTGTCAGAATATCACCAGATAGCATTTTTGAATTACTGCCCGTCACATAAATATCTAAATTTTCAATTTTCATTAAACCAAGAAGTACATCAACAAAGGTAATATTGTTTTCAGAATTTTCAATGTAAGGGTTTTTTACAGTTTCTGATAATTGAATTTCGTCAATAAATATATAGTATTTTTTGTTTTTATTCTTAGCCTTATCTTTTATATATTCATTCAACTTAAATGGGTTTCTATATTCTATATTTTCAATCTCATCTAAGGCGATTGAGATAGTCTGATTTTCTTTTATGCCTTGCGATAACAAATATTCTCGGTATAACTTAAATAGCAAATAAGATTTTCCACAGCGCCTAATACCCGTAATTATTTTAACGCGGCCATTGTCTTTTTTACGGATCAGCTGTTCTAGATAATAATCTCTTTTAATCATCACATGCACCTCAGTCGAAAAATTTAGGTGTATTTCCACCTTTTTTTTCGTATATATAATAACATGGATTGCGTTTTTTTACAATACAGTCTGCACCCTATACTAAATAAGAATTTATGTGTAAAATATAAGAACTGCATTTTAAAGCAGTAAAGGAGCTAAATATGATCAAAATTGTAGTGGTGGGTGCAAATCATGCCGGAACATCGGCCATTAATTTTTTGACGGATCTTTCAAAAGAAAATGAAGTAGTTGTTTTTGACAAAAATACCAATATCAGCTTTTTAGGCTGTGGAATGGCCCTTTGGATAGGAAATCAAATCAGGGGCTCTGAGGGTCTCTTTTATTCCAATAAGGAAAAACTGGAAGCAAAAGGAGCTAGGGTTACAATGGAAGCCGATATTACCCGAATCGACTTCGATAAAAAAATCGTATACGGAACGGTAAAGGGCTCTCAGCCTATAGAAGAATCCTACGATAAATTGATCCTTGCAACAGGTTCAATTCCCATAATGCCCAAGATTAAGGGCATGGATCTGGAAAATGTGCAGCAAGTAAAGATTTTTCAAAATGCTCAAGAAGTTATCGACAAACTAAAAAATCCCGAAATCAAAAACATTGCCGTAGTGGGAGCAGGCTACATCGGTGTCGAGCTTGCCGAAGCCTTCCAACGCCATCAAAAAAATGTAGTCCTCATCGATGCGATGCCCTCAAGTCTTTCCAACTATTACGATAAACCCTTTACCGATTTAATGGATAAAAATCTAAGCGATCACGGAATAAAACTTGCATACAATCAACTCGTTCAAGAGATTAAGGGAACCTCAAAGGTAGAAGCCGTTGTTACAGACAAGGGAGAATATCCTGCCGACATGGTGGTAGTCTGCATCGGTTTCAGACCCAACACCGGCCTCGGAAAGGATAGGCTTGAAACCTTTAAAAACGGAGCCTACTCGGTCAACCTAAAACAAGAAACAAGCATGAAGGATGTTTACGCCATAGGCGACTGCGCAACCGTTTTCGATAATTCTTTAGGAGAAAAATCCTACATCGCCCTTGCAACAAATGCAGTAAGAAGCGGAATTGTGGCCGCCCATAATGCAGCAGGCGTTCCCTTAGAAGGTATCGGCGTTCAAGGTTCTAACGGTATCAATATCTATGACTTAAAGATGGTATCGAGCGGCCTTACTGTAGAGCGCGCAAAAAAACTCGGCCTTGACGTTGACTTTACCGACTTTGAAGACTTGCAGCGCCCCGAATTTATGGAACACGATAATCCGCCCGTAAAATTGAGAATCGTGTACGACAAAAAAACAAGGGTTATAATCGGAGCTCAAATGGCTTCAACCTATGATATGTCTATGGGCATCCACATGTTCTCCCTTGCTATTCAAGAGAAACTTACAATCGATAAGCTTAAACTCTTAGACATCTTCTTTTTACCCCACTTCAACAAACCGTATAATTATATAACGATGGCGGCCTTGGGAGCAAAATAAGCTTTAACAATTGTGTACGGCTTGCAATTTTAAGCGAGCCGTACAAGAGTTAGGACGACGCACTAACGCACGCAAAAAGAAAAATATTAAATTCAAATTGTATTGATGAATTAATTTTAAGGTAAGTCTATGAAAAAAAATTATCCGTCTGATATTTTTAAGTTAAATAAGTATTTTTTACTTCTTTTAATTTTATTTGGTTGTGTAAATTTTTATTTTACGATTGCTTCTTCGAATATGATTTCAAAAATTGCGGCTGAGGCAAGTTTAGGGAATCTGAAATTTTTGGAAGTTTTAAAAACAGCAGGCGTGATCTTAACTTTTTTTATATTTCAAATAGTTTTTAAGCTAATGCTGAACTCGCGATTTTTTAAAAAATCTGCACTAAAAATGCAAAATAAAATTATACAAAAATATTTTAGTTTGCCGTTTTCATTTTTTTATGAGCACAACGCAGGGGATATTGTATCATCAATTTATCAGTTTTCTGCCAGTTCCATATCGAATACGATTGCTTTTTTTGAAAATGTATCGCAAAGCTTATTGACTGCAATTATTCTTGCTTTCCTTTTTTATAAAAATTTTTGGCTCACATTGCTATTCTTAGTTTTTTCAATACCTTCAATCATTGTTCATCTTGTATATTTAAAAAAAATACAAAATATAAAAAGAAATGTAAATCAACTTTTTCCAAAAACTTTTAGAGAGTTAAAGGATGTTTTAACAGGAGCGTTGGATATATCTACAAATAATATTTATCCATTTTTTCAAAATAAATTTAAAACCGATTTTGATGATTTAACAATGAATGGCTTATATGCGGTTTCAAAAACTCAAAGATTACAACAACTTGTATTCGTAAATTCTCAACGCATTATTCCGCTGCTTGCTATATTAGTTTATATCTATTTTAATAATGCAACAGATTCAAGTTTTTTTATTGGCTTTTATTTTTTGACACTTATGATACCAAATCTGTATAATCTTTTTTTGCTAAAGCAGATTTATAGAAATGTAAAAATTACTCAAGAACCTCTTCAAGAGCTTTTTGAAACGCCTGATGAAAAAACCGGAAATACAAAATTTGAAATATTTAAGTACAAACTTACCGATTTTTCGGTTACGCTTAGAGAAAAGACATTGATTAATAAATTCAATTTAAATATACATGGCGGCGAAAAAGTGTTAATCATTGGAGGAAGCGGTACCGGCAAGTCTGTTTTATTAAATGCACTTATGGGTGTTGATTACCCGTGTACAGGCTCGCTGACAATCGGCGGTGTAGACATGGCGGCTGTTGACTTACAGGCAATGAGAAAACAAATTGGATATTGTGATGTAAAAGGTTATGTTATAACAGGTTCTATTTTGGAAAACCTTCAATTCAATAATTCTCTTTCTGAAACTGAAATTAAAAGCCAATTAGAAAAAATGGGGATTTTAAAGTATATGCCGCGGCTTGCAGATTTAAATAGTGTAATTAGCTCTGATGAAGTTTCTGATGGTGAACGCGAAGTGATTTCTATTTTACGCTGTGTGTTTGCACAGCCTCAAGTTCTATTTTTAGATGAAGCAACGTCCGGAATGACTGCGGAAATTGAAAAAATTATTCTAACATTTGCACAGCAAAAGGTAAAAGCAATTATTGCAATAAGTCATAACTATACAACGGCAAAATATTTTAATAGGCTTATTTATTTAAAGGGAAACACAATTGGGCTTGATATGCCAATGCAGCAAGCCTTGAATACTGATGAGGTAAAAGAATTTTATTCTCATCAAATAGGCAATACAGAAGATGCAAAATAGGAGGGTATATGGAAACAAACTATATTAGAGAATATAAAAAATTATATTATAATGACAAGAAACTAATTGTACTGTGTATTTTTGTTCTGCATATTTTATCGGCCATAGTTCTTGCAACAAATGCATTCGTATCGAGAATATTTACTAATCAAAATCAATTTATATATTTAACATGTACTGCTATTACCATGTTTATATATTCAGCGTTGACAATTAGTCTTAATTTATTGGGCGAAAAATACTTAATGTTTCAACCATTATCAAAAATTATGCAAAAGAGTTTCGAGAAATGTACCAATGATTCTTCGGTAATATTTGGAAACTCACAAGCCGGCAGCGGTATTTTTTCAATCATAAGTTTACCGCAAACTATTATTCCTTTCTACCTTGCAAGGATCAGGTTTTTTTCGGATATGTTAATTTTTATAACGGTATCGGTAATTCTTTCTTTGTTTTCTCCATTTGCGTTATTTTTAGTTGCAATATCAATTGGATTAGACTTGTTTTTATTTATCTCCCGCAAAAAATTTGAAAGCTATAGACAAGAAATTGATGAGAATGGATTAGAGTCACAAATTATAACCCAAGATGTTTTTGATGCAATTGTGTCTGTGAAACTAAATGCAGCAGATGAAGTTTGTGCGTATCTTATTGATGAAAAAAATAGAAAAGAATTAAATGTCAGTGTAAAAATGTCTAACTTGGAAAAAGTAGTTAATACGATAACTCAGTTAAAGTCATTAATAATGCAAATGCTCGGTGTTCTATTTTTATATTCATTTTCAGATTATATTTTAATTTCTGATATTGCAAATATTATGTTTGTAAGTTCAATAATATCTTCGGCCTCAAATAATATTATACATGGAATTATTGATATAAAAACTCTTTCACTCAGTGTCAGCCGGCATATTGATTTTTTAAATACAAAAAATAAGGCAGAGTACTCTTTAGAAAAAAAGCAAATACATGATAATACAATTTTGGATTTGCAAAATATTCAATATAAAACGGCTGAGAAGACTATCTTTGATAATGCATGTTTAAAAATAGGAAAAGGTGAAAAAGTTGCTATTACAGGTCAAAATGGTTCAGGAAAGTCTACCCTTTTAAAGATAATTGCTCATACATGTCCGGAGCTTGTTACAGCAGTGTGGAGTAAACCTCATTTATTCAATCTTTCTCTAAAAACAAATTTAACATTTAATAAAGATTTTGATATAAATAAAGAAAAGATTGAAAAGCTTTGTACCGAATTTGAATTAAACACTTTTTTAAATAGTCTGCCAAATGGCTTTGATACAAAAATCGATATGAATCAAATGACCATTTCTGACGGTGAGAATATGCGCTTAGCACTCGTTCGTAGTCTTGTTTATAATTCTGAAGTTCCAATTATTCTCTTGGATGAATTTTCTCGTAGTGTTGATTCTGCAATAGAAACAAAAATCGTCAAACATCTTTTATCATATAAAGACTTGACCGTAATTGCAGTTACAAACAGAACGGCTACAGCTCAGTTGTTTGATAAAATTTATTGCATTGATCAGAATCAGATAAAGGTGTGCTAATACAAATAGAACTAATTAAAATAACGAACTTCAAATCGGATCTGTTCTTTTTACAAAAGCAGGTTAAGCGAATGTTATATACGCAGCCCTGTGGGCCGGTAAAGTAATATAAATGTACAAATAAACCGTTTTATTAAAGGCAAAATAAAATTGAATTTAACTACATAAATCCGCTTTATATATTGCCGATAATATGTTATAATATACCTATGAATAAGATAAGATACATATCTGTTAAAGAAACTGCAAAACACTGGAAAATTAGTGAACGGAGTGTAAGGAATTACTGTTTGCAGGGTAGAATTATTGGAGCTCTTTTAGAAGGTAAAACATGGAAAATCCCTTCCGATGCAAAAAAACCTCGCCGAAAAACTCGTCATACAGCAAAACAGGATACTCTTTTATCGTTTCTTAAACGTGAAAAGGAAACGGGTTTAAAAGGCGGAATTTATCACAAAATTCAGATTGACCTTACTTATAATTCAAATCACATTGAAGGTTCAAAACTTACACATGACCAAACTCGATTTATTTTTGAAACAAAAACACTTGGCATTACAGATGAGGTTGTTAGAGTTGATGATATTATTGAAACGGTAAATCATTTCCATTGTATTGATTTAATAATAGAAGGTGCACATACGAAACTGTCAGAAAGTTTTATAAAGCAGCTTCATTATATTCTAAAGTACGGCACAACTGACAACCGGAAATCATGGTTTAAGGTTGGGGATTATAAAATGCCGGAAAATGAAGCGGGCGGCGATGAAACTACAAAACCTTCTGATGTTGCATCAGAGATGAAAGTATTATTAATGGAATATAATTCAAAATCGGCGATCACTTTTGATGACATCTTAGATTTTCATGTCCGATTTGAAGCTATTCATCCATTCCAAGACGGCAATGGCCGTATTGGAAGATTAATAATGTTTAAGGAATGTCTTAAACATAATATCGTCCCTTTCATAATTACTGAAGAACTAAAAATTTACTATTACAGAGGAATTAAAAATTGGAAAAATGAAAGAGGTTATTTAAGAGATACATGTCTTACCGGACAGGATTTAATGAAACAATGTTTGGATTATTTTGGTATTATGTATAATTAGTCATTAATTTCAGGTAATTCTTATTTACCCGACACATTATTGCATAAAAATTTTTTTTATTATATAGTTATTTATGAGTGTGCCAGATATGAAACTTTTTACATGGGAAGGAAAAAATGAGACCGCACAAAGATTGGAAAATCTATTAAAAAATCAAAATAATTTTATCTTTACCGAAAACAAACACAAAAGTTTTAACGCAGACATTGCAGAAAATCTTTATATAGAATCAGATAATCTATACGCTCTTCTTTTTTTGCAAAAAGATTATAAAGAAAAAATAAAAATAATATACATCGACCCTCCGTATAATACGGGAAAAAAATTTACTTATGCCGATAGTTTTCAAAGCATGGCCGAATGGATGAATTATCTTTATACAAGATTGAGCCTCGCAAAAACCTTATTAAGTAATGACGGGCTTATTTTTATAAGCATTGACGATAAGGCCTATCCTTATTTAAGAATCATCCTTGACGAAATTTTCGGTATGGAAAATTTTATTTCTACCCTTGTCTGGAATAACTCGACAGGCGGAGGCTTGCGGAAAAAACATATCAACACATCTCATGAGTACATCGTCTTATATGCCAAGGATAAAGCTAAGGTAAAACCCATGACAGCCCCGATGCCTGAAAAGGCAAAAAAAATGTATAAATACAGGGACGATGAGGGCCGGCTTTTTAGGTATCAGCAATTTGCATGGAAAAATAAAACGAAGGCAAAAAATCAAAGATATCCGATAAAAACTCCTGACGGAAATTTTATCGTTCCTAAAGAAGGGTATATTTACCGCTTTGTCGAAAAAAGTTTTTTAAACCTTTTAGAAAAAGATTTAATCGTATTTAAAAAAACGGACAAGTCCGTTTTTAAGGGCATAAACGGCAATCCTACCCGTTGGACGGTATGGGTAAAAACCTACCTTGAAAAAGAAGAAAAAACCGTTCCTAAATCGCTCCTCCCAACGGAGTATGTTAAAACAAATATACAAAGTGCTTATGAACAAAAAGTTTTATTCGGAGCAAAGCTTTTCGATTATGCAAAACCTGTCACTCTTTTAAAATATCTTTTTAAACTGGTTCCCGATTCGGAGGATGCTATTGTTTTAGATTTTTTTTCGGGTTCGGCAACAACAGCCCAAGCCGTAATGGAACTAAACGCAGAGTTTAACGAAACCCGAAAATTTATTTTGGTACAAAGGGACGAGCCCTGCCCTGAGGACTCCCCTGCCCTCACGTCCGGTTTCAAAACGATAGCCGAGCTGGGCAGGGAAAGAATTATAAGAGCCTCCTCACTAATCCAAAAAAGGTTCCCGGAAAAAACTTTCGGTTTCAAGTATTTGAAATTAAGCGGAGAGCAAAAGCCTACTTTTTAAGATACTTTTCAAACCAGTTAAATATCTCGGTTAAACGGCGGATTCGGTGCTTGGGCTTTCCTGTTCGGGAGAGGTCGTGATTTTCCCCGTGGAACAAGACAAGCTTTGCTTCACAGCCGTGATATTTGAGGGCCGTAAACATTTGGAAGGCGCAGGCCTCAAAACAGCGGTAGTCCTCATCCGATTGAATAAAGAGAGTCGGAGTCTTGCACTTATCGGCATACTTGAGGGGGCTGTGATCCCACATTTTTTCAAACCCCTTCCAAGGAGTAACACCTCCGTTTTGATCCGAGTTAAAATAATAACCGATATCGGTCGTACCGAATTTGGAAATCCAGTTTGAAATAGAACGCTGGGAGCAGGCTGCAGCAAAGCGGTTTGTGTGGCCGATAATCCAGTTGGTCATAAAGCCGCCGTAAGAGCCTCCCATAACGCCTACCCTATCCTTATCGATATCCTTGTATTTTTTTAGAACCTCATCTGTAAGCTTCATTAAATCGGAATAGTCGATTGTACCGTATTTGCCACGGATGTCGGCAAAGGCCCGGCCCATTCCATCGGCACCTCGCGGGTTTGTGTAAAACACAAAGTAGCCTGACTGGGCTAAAAACTGCATCTCGTGATAAAAGATTGAGCCGTAAACTGTCTTAGGCCCGCCGTGGATGGTCAAAATACCGGGATATTTTTTTCCGGCCTTGTAGTTTAAGGGTTTTAAAACAAAGCCGTGGAGTTTAACGCCGTCATTTGTAAACTCGAATTCTTCGGGAACAATCTTTTGAAGTTTTGAAGCGTAAGCATTGTGCTTTGTAAGACAGTTTTCTTTTTCGCCGTCAAAAAGATAAACCTCCTGCAATTCCTGCTTTCTAAACCCGATAAAAAGAATTTTATCCTCATGAACGGCAAAGCAATCTACCGAGCCCTTTTCTGTAATAACTTGTTTTAATTCTCCTTTTTCGTCAATGACATTTACAAAAGAAGAATCATCCTCGGTTGTAATAAAATAATATTTTCCGTCCTTGACATGAGAGTTAGCTCCGCCCCCGTACCTTGAATCTGAACCTACGGAATTCCATAAGCTCTTGTCGTAATTCTTGGGCGAAATCATCTTGGCTCCGGTTCCGGTTTTGGGGATAAGATAAATATCGGCATCTTGATTAACGCCGTATTTTTTTCCGTCGGCACCCGTATAAAGAATTTTATCTGCGAAGAATTTGGCATCGGCATACATAAAATCCTGACCTGCATTTAAGAGCTTTGCCTTTTTGGTTTTTAAGGGCATGAGCATGAGTTCGTTATAGATGGGCATCTTATCTGTATAAGTAGACTTTGTAAATAAAATCTCTTGGGTCTTTTTATCGAAGTCAAAGCCGTCAACCTGAGTGAACTCATCTGTGAGGGCCGTACCCTTCATGTTTGAAAGATTGTAAACAAAGAGCCTGTTCCTCTTGCGTGAAGTAAAACCGCCTCCGTTTCTCCAAAAGGGAATCTCTTCAAAGGTCTCATAATCGGCCTCGTCTTTTTTTGCTTCTTCGGCCTTTTCTTTAGGCAGCTTTTTAAAAGGGTCATCCTTCCATGAGTGTAAAACGACAGCCGTCTTTTTATCGGCAAATTCCATTTTTAAAACGGGATGGGGAAAGGTGTAGGCAAGCAAGGCTTCACCGCCCGACACGGGAATGGAATAAACAAAGGTTTTCTCTTTTTCTTCCTTTTCTTTTTTTGTTCTTCTTGCAGAAAAAAGAAGCCTGTCTCCGTCAAAGCCGTAAAAAGAATTTACGTCCTCGCCCGTCAACTGCTTTGTCTTTTTTGTTTCCATGTCCAAAAGAAAAAGGGCCTTGTTATAATCGTTTTCGGTTAGGTCGGCATGGGCACACACATAGGCCGCATATTTTCCGTCTTCCGAAAATTTAACATTACTTAAAAATGAATAATTTTTAAAATCGTCCAACTTTATTGTTTTCATAAATTCTCCTCAAATATTCTTGTTAAATTACTATAACACTATTGAGAAGTTTGAACAAGGGGACTATTCTATTTCGCAATTAAAACCACAATAGTTCTAGCCAGCACGACATACACTTGTTGATTCATAATTTGCTCGGTATTATCTTCATCTAAAAAATCTTTGCCGCCCGTGTACGAGGTATCTATCAGGCGGTGCCAAACCTTTCCGCCTGAAGAAGGGGGAGGAAGTCTTACCGTCATATCGTTATTGTAACTATTGGCCATAACATAAAAATCATTGTCGTCTTCATCGCTTTCCAAATTAATTTTATTTCCGTCTATTAGAAAGGCTAAAAAATTAGAAGGCTTGGTCCAGTCCGGTGTCTTAGCCTGATAATCAAACCATGTAATATCGTTTGGAGTTCCGTTATTTTTAGGCACACCCGTAAAAAAATGTTTTCTTAAAAAAGAAAAATGTCTTTTTCTCAAGTTTACAAGTTTTTTTGTGAATTCAAAAAAGTCCTTATTTTCTTCAACAAGCTCCCAATCAAACCACGACATTTCATTGTCCTGGCAATAGGTATTGTTGTTGCCGTTTTGTGTACGGAATACCTCATCTCCCATGTTAATCATAGGTGTGCCGGCCGAAAGAATAAGGGTTGTCAAAATATTTTTTGCAGACCTCATCCTCATAAGCTCAACCTCGTTAGAAGCCCGTCCCTCTATTCCGTGATTATAACTTAAATTTTCGTTTGAACCGTCACGGTTATTTTCTCCGTTTTCTTCATTATGTTTTTCGGAGTAGCTTAATAAATCCCAGAGGGTAAAGCCGTCATGACAGCAAACAAAATTTATTGACTGATAAGGCCGTCTTCCGCTTTGAAAATATAAATCAGATGAACCGGTTACCCTGCTTGCTAAGTGCCTTATGTCGGGATTCGGCTGAAGCCAAAACTGCCTGACCGAATTCCTAAATAAATCGTTCCACTCCGCCCAGCGTCCGGGGAATTTTCCAACCATGTAGGCGCCGGCGGCATCCCAGGCTTCAGCTATAATCTTCGTAGAATGAAGAGCCGGATCATCTGCAATGGCCTGTATCATAAAAGAATTGAAATCTATATTTCCGGTTTTATTTCGTGCCAAAACAGGAGCCAAATCAAAACGGAATCCGTCCACATGCATTTCGGTTACCCAATAACGTAAGCAATCCAGAATAAATTTTATGACCGGAGTTTCTGAGGCCTTTATACTATTACCGCAGCCTGAAAAGTTTTTATAATAAAGCTTATTATCTTCAAGATGATAGTAAATGGAGTTATCCAATCCTTTAAAAGAAAAAACAGGACCGTTTTCGTTTCCTTCTGCAGTATGGTTAAAAACCACATCCAAGATTATTTCGATACCGGCCTTATGAAACTCCCTCACCATAAATTTAAACTCGTTTACGGCATTCCCGGGATCCTCGGCATAGAGGGCTTTAGGGGCAAAAAAAGCAATGGTACTGTAACCCCAATAATTTTTTAACCTGAGGCCTGTTTTCGGGTTCACGTTCATATTTTCGTTTTCATCAAATTCAAAAACCGGCAGGAGCTCAAGAGAGGTAATTCCC
This sequence comes from Treponema sp. OMZ 798, assembly GCF_024181385.1. NCBI lineage: Bacteria > Pseudomonadati > Spirochaetota > Spirochaetia > Treponematales > Treponemataceae > Treponema > Treponema sp. OMZ 798. The sequence continues at coordinate 2,769,577 of NZ_CP051305.1, read as the reverse complement.
AAATCTTTTAAATAAGGAATCAGTTCCACAAGCCCTGAATACTTTCCCCTCTTAGTAGGGCTTATCTTATCGTTTAAAAAAGAAAAACCTTTTACATGGGCCTCATATATTACACATTTTTGGAGCGGGATATTTAAAGGCTTATCTCCCTGCCAATCGAATTCCCTTTCATTTACAACAACACACTTAGGAAAACCGTTTGCCGTTCTTTTATTTTGATTTTTACCGCCGGAGACCTTGCTTTTTATTTGATTAAAAATTTGCTCCGAATTAAATATGGAGTGAGCACTTATAAGCCGCGCATAAGGATCGAGCAAGTAATTATTTGTATCAAATAAATGGCCGGCTGAGGGTAAAAAATCCCCGTCTGCCGTATACAGATAAAAGGCCCAATTTTTCAGCCCTGCTGCAAACACATGCCAAATATCGCCTGTTTTATTTATTTGCGGATCCAGTTTATATGAGATTATAGGCTCGGAATCCTCTACCGTTTCAAATAAGTGAAGGACCATTTCTTTTGCATTTCTGGAAAAAACACTAAAATTTACCCCATCCGGGCTCAACTGAGCCCCAAGGGGTGCGGATCTTCCTTGAAAAAAAGATAAATCGTTCATATTCATCGTTAAAGTATAGTATGTATTTCAAATTTATGCTATAATGCGGAGTATATTTTAAAGGAAATAATGATGAAAAAGGTACCCATAATAAGCACAATAAAAACTACGGTCAACGGATTAAAAGCCGCTGCAGAGAATATTGAAAACGTCGACATTGCCGTTCTCGATAAATATGAAAACATCGTTTCATTCTTTAAATATGAAATGCCTGAAATTAAGATTATTGATTTTGCAGATCCCAATATAGATGCAGAGGCCTGCTTAAAAATCATAAAAGATGATCCTTGGCTTTTATTCGGAGGAATTATAGCAATAACGGAGACTCGCCATGAAAAGGCAAAACTGGAACAAATAAAAGAGCCGAACTTTTTATTTGTATGTACACGAAAAGACTTTGAAAAAAATACAACTCAAATAATAAAAATTTTAAATCAGCATCAGCACTTCCTTTTTAACCGCGGTATGCACCAAAGACCTGACGAAAAAGAAACGGGACACTTCGTAAGCGATACGGACCCTTTCGAAATTGTCTTTTATGCAAACCTAATTGGAACCTACCTATACAATACCGACAGGGTTAATGAAGAGGAAAGATCATCCTTACAAACGGCAATGATGGAATTTTTGCTTAATGCTGTAGAGCATGGAAACTGTAATATTTCCTATGAGGAAAAGAACAAATGGCTGAGAAGCGGCAAGAATATGCTTGACCTTATTGCCGAAAAACAAAAAAATCCCGAAATAAAAAAGAAAAAGGTTTATATCACATATTCGGTATTGCCCGAAAAAACAAAGATAACTATCAAGGATGAAGGAAATGGCTTTGACTGGAGGAGCCACCTTGAAGCAGACTTTGAAGCAGGCCTCCACGGTATGGGCATTAAACTTTCTCAAACTCTGGTAAAAAATATACGCTACAATAACATCGGAAATGAGGTTTCTTTTGAGGTAAAAAACCAAAGACACATAGCAAACCTGACCCCGGCTATTTTAAAATCGCAGCAATTACTAACCTTTAAGCATATGCAGATTGTTTGCCGTGAAAACGAAGACTCAAGCGACCTTTTCTATATAAGCTCGGGACGGTACGCTGTCTATGTAAACAATAAGCTGATGTCCGTTTTAACCCCTGCAGACATCTTTATAGGCGAAATGGCTTTTTTAATGAACGACAGAAGATCTGCAACAGTGGTGTCCATAGGTGAAGGTTCTCTTGTTAAGATTCCTAAAATGAAGTTTATGCAGCTGATTGAGAAGTATCCTCATTACGGTATCTTTTTGTCCCGCCTGTTGGCTAACCGCCTAGCCCGCCAATCAAAGGTTACGGCAAAGCTAAAAGAAGAACAAGAAAACTGTAACAAGTGTGAAGCCCAATAAAAGGCCGTTCGTTTAACTAGCGGAATTCTATCAGAATTTCTTTTAGAGTTTTTACAAAGACCTCAAGCTCTTTTTTTTGTGTTGAAGGGCCTATCGAAACCCGCACCGAATTTTGCTGCACCTTAGCATCGATTTTCATTGCCTCTAAAACGGGACGGATTTGCTTTCTTGAAGAACATGCAGAACCTGTAGAAATACAGATTCCCTTCTCCGATAAGCAGCGGACAAGAACCTCACCTGTCAATTCTTTAACGGCAAACTGTAAAATCCACGGAGAAAATTTATCTTTTAGCTGAGGACGAGCTTCAGGGATAAAACTTAAACCCGCAATACCCGATAACTCATCAATTAAAAAATCCATCAGTTTTTTTGCATGAGAAACATAAATATCTAAGTTCTCATAATATTTTTTTAAGCAGCCGTATAAGGCTAAAATACCAGCAAGGTTTTCGGTTCCGGGCCTTATACCATTTTCTTGCCCGCCCCCGCGGATAAAGGATTCTATGTTTTTTTTAAGATACAAAAAACCGATTCCTCTGGGAGCTCCTATTTTATGCCCGCTAAAAGAAGCGGAATGAACAGCCGTCTTTGACAAATCAAAGGGAATTTTCCCTATAGCCTGCACAGCATCCGTATGAAAGTGAATCTTTCTTTTTCCCTTAGAATATTCCTCAAGGGCCTTCCCTATTTCGGCTATGGGCTGAATTGCTCCTGTTTCATTGTTTACTGCCATTACAGAAACAAAGACCGTATCGGAATCTATGGTTTTTAAAACGGCATCGGCACTTATAAAACCGTTTTTGTCTGCCGGAATTTGCAAAATCTTATAACCTCGGGCCTTCATAATATCAGCCTGCTCCCTAACGGCGGAGTGTTCTATATTGCTTACCGCAATCGAGCATGTAGAAGGATGGGACAAAAGGGAGAGCATGGGTATGTAATCACCCTCGGTTCCGCCAGATGTAAAAACAATATGCTCAGGAACCGTATTTAAAAGACCGGCAATTTCAGAACGGGCTTCTTCGAGAATTTTTCGAGCTTCTTTACCCATAAAATGCTTTGCAGAAGGGTTTGCAAAGTATTCAAAAGATTTTTTTAAGGCTTCAGTAATTATATCTTCTTGAGGAAGGGCTGTAGCCGCCCAATCCAAATAAATCATAGGACCTCCCGAATAATATCTTCAGAAACCTCGCAGGTAAAGGTTTCGCAAATATTTTTTTGCAAAATTAAACGGATCTTTCCGTTTATGTTTTTTTTATCTTTTTTCATTGCTAAAATTATTTCATCCGGGTCAGGTAAAACCGATTCATCCGGCAAGCCGTAGACCTTGATAAGATCTATAACCTCATCAGTATAAGCGGGATCGGTCAAGCCAAGTTTTTTACCTACAAGCAGAGCCCTCGAGATTCCCCAAGCAACAGCTTCTCCGTGAGAAACTTGAGAAAAGTTTAAAACCGACTCCAGTGCATGACCAAAAGTATGCCCTAGGTTTAAAAAGGCCCTTTCATTTTTTTCGTCAAAGTCGCGGCTTACAACCTGAGCCTTAGCCTCAACGGCCTGTTTTACAAGCTCTAAACAAAGGTCCTCATCCCTTGCCAATATCTTTTCTTTTTGAGTCCTAAAGGCTTGATAAATATCGTTTGAATATAAAAGGCCCATCTTAAATATTTCCGACAAACCTGAAAGATATTCTTCCTCGCTTAAGCTTTTTAAAACCTTGGGACTTATGTAAACTTCATCAGCCTTAAAAAAGGTTCCAACCATGTTTTTATAACCGTCAAAATTTATTGCGGTTTTTCCGCCTATGGCTGCATCAGCCATGGCTAAAAGACTTGTAGGAACAAGCTTGCATTTTGCCCCCCTCATATAAACCGAGGCAGCAAAAGCCGCCAAATCGCAAACAAGGCCGCCTCCGGCTCCGATAAAAACAGAATTACGGCTTAAGCCCGCATCGAGGGCTGTTTTTAAGATGAGCACAAGGGAGGTAAAATTCTTATGTTCTTCTCCGGCTTCAATTATAACCAATGGAAGGTCAGAACGGAAATTCTTTGCAGCCCTTGCGATAGAGGCCGTATTGGAATCGGCAATGTACATTCCGCCCGATATGCCTACAGGCGGTAAAGAAGGCTCATCGCAGTAAAAAACTTCAGTTTTTCCTTGAACCGTTGTAAACTCAAAGCTATCCATAACTTTCATAGTTTTTAAAGCATCTTCAGCATTTGCAGCACCAGAAGAGAGGAATCCTTTGCTGCCTGTGCCGAAAAAACATCATAAGAAATTTTAGCAGCCTCGTCCCTGCCGGCCGTATCGGAAATACTTCTCAAAATTAAAAAGGGGATTTTATTTATTTTGCACACCTGAGCTGCGGCGGCACCTTCCATTTCAACACAGGCAGGATTAAATTCTTTGATAATCCTTGCCCTGATTTTTTCATCGGATACAAAAACATCTCCTGAGGCAATGAGGCCTTCAACAAGTTTTAAATTTTTTATATGCTCATCGTCATGTTCTTGTTGCATAGTCTTAAAGGCTTTTACGGCGAGATTTTTAAGCTTTTTATCGGCAGGCCAAAAAGGCGACTTTGTCATAGGCACCTGTCCAAGAGGATAGCCGAAGGCCGTTGCATCCACATCGTGCTGAACGGCTTCCGACGATACAACAATATCAAAAACCTTTAAGTCTTCTATCAGACCGCCGGCAGCCCCTGTGTTTATTACGGCATCAACCTTAAACTCCGAAATAAGAATTTGACAGCAAAGAGCTGCATTCACCTTGCCTATTCCGCTGCAAACCAGAACAACATCCTTTCCCATTATCGTACCGGTAAAAAAATTAAGGCCGGCAATTTTACGAATTTCCCCAACTAAATGCTTTTTTAAAAGTTTAACTTCCTGCTCTTCAGCGCCGAAAATTCCTATCTTCATATCTTAACCTCTTTCTAAATTCAAAATAAGGGCATATATTGTAGCAAATGCCTTACAGTGTTTCAATAGCTTAAAGCTTTTACCTCTTCTATATTTTAAATCAGCTTAAGCTTTCCGTCTTCCATTCCCCGATAGTTCTTTCTTCTTCATCAAAGCTTGAACCTATCAGGATTATCTTTTTCCCTTCTGCCTTAAATTGTTCGGCATAGCCCTTCTCTTTTATTTGTGCGATCGCATCTTCGGCGGTGCCGGCACTCATAAGCTTAAACTCAAAGATGTAGATTGTGTCTCTGGTATGCACAATGCAGTCAGCCCTGCCCTTTGCACAGTGGATTTCAGTCTGTACAAATTGTCCCATAAGCTTAAAGATTAGGTAGACTGCCGTCTGATAGTTTTGCTCCCTTAGTTTGAGCTTATCTTTAGGCAAGTTATCGTAAGGAACGCCTGCTATTATAGCCTGCATCCGCTCCATAAACTCATCTACATTCCCCGCCCGGATATCTTCGGCAAACCTCCATACGGAAGAGGCCGTTTCATAAGGCCTAAGAGAAGAGTATGCAGGCACAAGGTTTTCTAAAAAGCCGTAACGCACCTCATCATTAGGGAAGCCCAAGCGGTAGATATCGGCAGCCTCTATATATTCTTTTATCGTTAAATACCCCGATTGAAAAAGTATGGGCAAGGGGTCTTTTGCATCAGCTCGATATAGGTCTATCCCTGCCTCATTTATTTCGACTCCTCCGTCTAAATCGGGCACATTGTAATAAGCGTCTTTTAGGTAGTTTACCAAAAAGGTAGGTGTACCTGTCGCAAACCAGTAATTTTTTAATTCACCTGAGCTGAGAGTATTTAATATGCTGAAAGGATTATATACCGATTCTCCTAAAACACTGAACTTATAACCGTCATAGCGCTTTTTTAATTCTTCAAGCATTTTGTCATAAGAGTTTTTAGTGTTATTTGTTAATCTTTCTATTTCGGGCTGAAAGGTGTTTTCTATTTCGCCTTGTGTCAGTCCGCATATTTCGGCATAATCATTCAGCATACTTATATCCTGTAAATTATTTAAATCGCTGAATATGCTTATTTTGCTAAACTTTGTTACCCCCGTTAAAAAGGCAAAGCGGATATATTGGTCGCAGGTTTTTATTACGGAATAAAAGGCTTTTAGGGTATTGCGGTATTCTTCGTTTAAGGCCTCGTTTATACTCATTGTCTGTAAAAGCGGCTTGTCGTATTCGTCCACAAGGATGACCGCTTGGCGCCCCGTTTTTTCGTAAGCACGCTTTATCACACCGGCAAAGCGTTGGGCAGGCTCTTCTTCTTGTTTATTAGCCCCATATATTTCTTCAAATTGACTTAGGGCAAGGTTTAAATGACTTTTTAAGGAATGAGGTTCATCGTATTTGCCTATATTAAAATCCAAGTAGAGCACAGGATACTCCACCCAAGCTTCAGTCTTTTCGATTTCGGCCCTTTTTTCTTCAGCTTTTTCTATATATAAATCTTTAAACAGTTCTTTTTGACCTAAAAAGTAAGACCTCAAGGTTGAGAGAAAGAGGCTTTTACCGAAGCGGCGCGGACGGCTTAAAAAATACACCTTGCCTAAGTTAGCCAGCTTAAAGGCATATAAAGTTTTATCTACATATAAAAATTGCTTTCTGCGTAAATCTTCAAAACTTTGGATCCCTATCGGTATCTTTCGTGAAAAATCAAAATCCATATTAAGCCTCCTTAATAAGATTATAGCATAAAAAGAGGGGATTATTCTATATCTTGATTTATTAAGACGGTATACAAACAAAAAACCGCCCCGTAAAAACTTAATGTTTTACAAAGGCGGTTGATTTAAAATATTTACAGCTTTACTCTTTTGAAGGCTCGGTATATAACTCGAAAGGCGTTACTGCAGAGGGCAGGCCTTCTACCAAGGCCGGAAGGGACAACAGGATGGTATCCTGAAAAAGCGGAATTCTAAACTCTCCGACAAAGTCTTCTCTTCCGTCGGTAAATCTTATAACAACCTTGTGTTTTTGACCTCGCAAAAGAATCTTATCCCTATCGCCCTTAAAAAGCTCCAAGGGCTCTTCATTATTAAAGGTAACTTCAATTGCATCAAAGGCCTTAAAACTTCCGTCGGCAGCCTTTTTATTTTCAAATAAAACTGCATGAGTTCTGCCGAGGGTAAACATAAGAGCGATCAGCAAAACATAAAGAATAGGCAAAATTATTCTTATTGCCAAAACCGTTTTTTTCGACTGTATTCTCATTTTTCTTCTCCTTCAGCTTGCAAACGCAATTCGGAACGTTTCTTTTCCGCATTTCTTTGATTTCTTGCAGCATAGAGCACTAAGGAAAGAGCTATTGCTGCATAACCTGCAAAGTCTCTAAAGTACTCTCCAATCATTGCAGAGCCAAGAAGCTGCTGGCCTGCCATGGGGGTAACAATGTACAAGAAGTGGAGGAGAACAACGCCTATAAAAACGTTCTTTATACTTACCCTGCTCACAGAAGCGCCTCCGACCAAGATGGCGGCTGCAGCAAAGAAGCCGGTCTGGTCGTGGGCATTGTAGGTACTCATATTTCCCATATTCTGCAAAAATATAATCTGTCCTATACAGGCCAAAACCGTCGAAATTATAATCGAAATAATTCTTGTGTGTTCAACTGCGATACCGGCCGAATTTGAAACGGATTGATTTTGACCGATTGCCCTCATGTCCTGTCCAAGCTTTGTTTTTCTAAACCATACTATAAAGAAACAAAGAGCTATGATGATAAGATAGGACAAAACAGGTATGCGTAAGCCTGCAATATTGAACGAGAATGTCGTATCGAGCACCTGCCTTACGGGAGCAAGCTCAAGGGTATTTCGTACCCCAAAGCCGCGGGATAGTTTTATAGCCTTGTTGTGCATAGGAATAACAGAACCCATCAGATACAGAACAAAGAACTGATATACACCATTGAAGAAAAAGCCCAAGATGTAACTTGTTACCATTTCCCGGCCTCTTGCCTTGTTGAGGATGGAACCGGCTATATAGCCCAGCAAAACCGAAAGAGGCATTCCTATCAAGGCCGCAAAGACCAATCCGTAAATACCTCCGATACCCCAGTCCATAGCAAAGATCAAGCCTATCTGTCCTGCCATTGCACCCAAGACCATACCGAAGTTTATACCCATACCGGCCATAATCGGTAAGATAAGCGAGAAAACCAAAAAGGAGTTTCTTCCTATTCGGGTTAAAATCTCGCCGATAATATGATGGGCCGAAAGCCCCGACACGGGAATAGCCACAAAGGAAATTAATAGGAAGAGAAGCGAAACAAGATTATCAGCCAAAAAATCGAGCATCGAAAATTTCTTTAATTTTCTATTTAATTTTTCCGTTATTTTATTCATAATCAATTACCTCGTCTTTTGCGTTTTTCTTGTCAAAGCATATAAGATCATACCGTTTGAAAGTACGATTCGGATAACCTCAGACATGTCGGTCTGCAAAATACTGTTTATAACCGAAGGCGTCATCGACAAAATTCCCTGAAAAAGAACAGTACCTATTACAACGTTTAAAATCGAGGCCTTATTTACCGAAGCACCGCCTATAAGAATAGCGGCTACTGCGGGGAAGGCCATAAAGAGCGGGGCCTTATAAAGCTGAATAAAACCGAAGCTCTGCTGATACAACAAGATACCGACTCCTCCGCATATTGTCGAAAGAACTATACTTATGGTCCTTGCCTTGTCTATGCTTACGCCGCTTGCCCTTGCAAAATCGGGATTGGAACCGACAGCCGTCAAAGCCGTTCCCGTTCTTGTCTTCATAAAAATCTTCATCAAGAACATACAGACTGCACAGAACAAGATAACACCCGTCGGGAATTTAAATGAACCGATCTCAATAGCCAAAAAGTTATTTAAAATATTGACCCAATAACCTTCAAGAGTTATTGTAGTACGCAAGCCCTGTCCCGAATAAGCCCAAACCATACTCGGATTTGAATACGGAAGAACTATCCACAAAATAGCCATAAAGGTGACGGATGCAAAGCCGATATACATGGCTATTGTCATCTCCTCTCCCTTAACCTTATTTAATACCTGACTATAACCTAAGCCTATTACTCCTGAGAATATTATCGTTAAAAGCACGGCGACGGCAAAACCGGCAAGACCTACAAGTCCGAATTGCATTGCAAGGGTTGAGCCCAAAAGACCGCCCAAAACTCCCAATGAAAGACCGAAGTTTAAGCCGCAGCCTGTTTGAATCATCGGAACCATGGCCAGAACCATCAAGGCATTCATACCGAAACGGTTTGCAACGTCCGAAAGAGAGGCTCCGATGCTTACCTTAACAAAGGGAGCAATTATAAAAAGGGTAAGAAGGAATAAGAGAATAATTATTCTCGGTATACCGAAATCTGCAACTATCTTTTTAAATTTTTCCATACTATTTTACCCCCGCCATGTATAAAGCAAATTCGGCCGGCTTTTCTTCCGGCGATAAAACTCCAGAAATCTCTCCGTGGAAAACGATTGCAACTCTGTCGCAGATAGAGCGAAGTTCTTCAAGCTCACTGGAAATCATAACAATAGTAGTTCCAAGTTCCTTGTTGATTTTTCTCAAGGCATCCAAAACAAGGGCCTTTGCACCTACGTCAATACCGCGAGTGGGCTCTGCAACAAAAAGAATTTCAGGTTCAAGGCAGAAGGCCTTAGCCAAACAAATCTTTTGCTGATTGCCGCCTGAAAGCTCCTTTGCTTTTTGATGGCTTCCCGTACAGCGAATTTGAAGCATATCTATGTACTTATCTGCCAAAGTTTTCATAGCCTTTTCATCTCTAAGTTTAAGCAAACCGCCTAAATAACTTTTTAGGTAGGCTCTCTTAGATTGAATAGCCGTAAAGGCGATATTCCACTCAAGACTTTCATCGAGAAGTAGACCTACGCCCCGCCTGTCTTCAGAAACAAAGGCTAAGCCGTCCTCTAAGGCCTGCTTGGTATTATTTAAGGTAAGCTCCTTTCCTTTAAAGGTTACGGTTCCTCCTGCAGGGAAGATACCCATAATTCCGTTGGGAATACCTACCTTTCCTTGTCCAGCAAGCCCTCCTATACCGAAGATTTCACCTTCTTTAACCGAAAAATTGACATTTCGGACAAGCTCACCGGGCATATCAACCCAAAGATTCTTTACATCAAGCACTACAGGCCCGATTTTTTTATCATTATCCTTTTTTTCCGTGTTGGAAATTTCGCGGCCTACCATACCTGCCGCAATTTCAGGAATTGTAATCTCGCTTGTTTTCTTATCTTGAATCGTTTTTCCGTCTCTTAAGATTACGACCCTATCGCATATGTCTATAACTTCCTGCAATCTGTGAGAAATAAAAATTACCGATATCCCCTTAGCTGCAAGTTTTTTTACTGCCGCTAAAAGAATATCCGCCTCAGATTCGGTTAAAACGGCTGTAGGCTCGTCTAAAACCAAGAGCTTTACATTATCTCTATCTATCTCACGTGCAATCTCGGTAAATTGTTTATGCCCTACAGGCATTTCCGAAATCAATGTATGTGCATCTATAGAAACGCCCAACTCGTTTAAAACGGCTTGAGCTCTATCATTCATTTCCTTTCTCTTTAGTAAACTTAATCTCGGGGTAAATAAATCTGAAAGAATAGAAGGGGTTTGTAATTCCCTGTTCAGCATGATATTTTCCGTTGCAGAAAAGCCGGGAATCAGTGAAAATTCTTGGTGAACCATTCCTATACCGGCATCAAGAGCATCAAAGGGGCTTGAGAATTTGACCTCTTTTCCATCAACCAGAATTCTTCCCCCATATCCGCCCGTTTCATTTATAACAGGCATACCGAATAAAATCTTCATCAAGGTGGTCTTTCCTGCCCCGTTTTCGCCGACTAAGCCAAGTATTTCTCCTTTTTTTAAAGAAAAATTTACACCTTGAAGTACCTGCGTCCCTGAAAATTCCTTTGTCACATTTTCAAGAACCAAAAAAAATTCATTATTGTCCATAATCCGCATTGTTCCTTAAAATAAAAACGGAGGGTGGGGATCTTTGTCCCGACCCTCCGTTAGGATTCCCTAAAAATTCAACTACAAGGTTTTATTTTTGAAACTTAATATTGAAGTATTTCTCGGGGATGTCTTGTTCTGTTGCGGGTAAGTAGCCCTGACCCATAACATAGGTATCCATAAACAGGAGTACCTGATTCTTTGATCTAACGCCTGTGCTGGCATCAATGTAAGCACCGCTCTTCCATTTTGCTCCGGGCGTAAACCTTCCGTAAGCCTTTGCCAAGTCGGCCATATTTCCCTTCTTAGCCTCTCCATCGATAACACGGCGTGCATATTCTCCCAAACCGGCTGAAACGGTAAATCCGTAAGAATAGGCCCATGTTCCGAAACGTCCGGCACCGCCTTTTTCGACAACGGAATTTTCAACCTTCTTAAGAATCTTCTGGAAGTCTCCGGCTTCTGCTGAAAGGTCAATACCTAAAGCTCCGGGGTAACCCATTAAAGGTGAGGGTAAGTCTGCTTCAACAAACATACCTCCGTAAGCAAAAAGCTGCTTTAACAAGGGCTCTGTGTGAGCATCATTTGTACAGAAGAAGGCTGTGTCCTTTCCATATTTTTCTATCCACTGGGGTACTTTTTCAAGAATGAACTGCTGAGCACCGGCTGTTCCGACGTCGCTTGTGGGGTCGGGAGCTGTTTCAAAGTAGAAGTTAATACCTAAGTCCTTACAAGCTTCTTCCATGATTTGCCTTCTAAGACCCAATGTTTCATAGGACATGTGTCTGGGGAAGGAAATATGAACGAAATTCTTTGCTCCAAGTTGTTTTGCTGCCCAAGGAATTGTATAACCGCGGGAAATAAAATCTTGACTTCCGATCATATCGGCAGCAGCTTGAATTACAAGCGGGTCTTCGTGAGCTTCGCCTGCCAATAAAAGAATATCAGGTCTCTTTTCACGTACTCGTTTAAAAGCTTCTGCTGTTCCCGGAATTGCTTGATTTACAATGATAGCCTTCATTTTAGGATCATCGGAAAGTGCTACAATCTGGGAGATTGTTGTTTCCTGTTGAGACATAAAGTCATCAGGATAGGTTATGTGCTGAATCATTCCTCCGTCTTTTACGGACCCGTAAATTCGGATAAGCTCTTCAGCTCCGCGCAAATCATCTTCAGATTGCGATACTGTTCCAGTCATAATTCCAATATGATATGCCGGCCCCTTTGCTTCTGCCTGAGCAGCTCCTTTTTCTTCGGTTTTTTTACTGCAACCTGCAATAAAAGCAAATAAAGCTATCAGAAAAACACCGAACATCAAAGTTCTCTTTTTCATAAATAAACCTCCATTTATAAGAAAACTATAGAATTGTACCACACATATACTCAGCCGTCAAGTTTTTTGTTTAATTTCTTAAAAATTTACTTTGTCAAAACCCAGTCTGCTGCATTATGATTTATCGTTTCCTGCGAAATCCTCTTAATCATTTTTGCCGGCGTTATATTTGCTTGTATTGCATTTAAAAGATCTCCGTCAGGCATCCATAAACAAGCTTCGGCAGCTTCCAAGGCAGCTTGCTCAATTTCAGGCCTTCCCCAGTCCTGATCATTAGGATGTCTAAACAAGACGGCATCCTGTAAACCCTCATTTTGGCCGGTTTTAATAAGAACTGCATTCGTTCTTTTCGGCTGAAACTTTTTTACCCTTCCCCAAAAACAAAACCCCTTTTCTCCGGCCTCAAGAGCATTACAAGCATCGGAAGAAACTAAGGCTCCATCTTCAGGAATTGAGCCGTCCGACGGTAAAAACCAATAGAATACAATTATACTTCCTGCTTCTGCCTCAAAGGCAGGAAATATATAGTCAGACTCTTTTGAGTTACCCGCATTTACAAGACTTATCCCAAATAAGTTTCCGCTCTTTTTTACGTTAAATCTTATAAAGCCCTGTTTAGATGCTGATCCCAATTTAAGCGAATAAAAGGAAAGCTCTGCAGGCTTATTGTTTGCACCCTTAAAGGGAAGTTCAAAATCAAGGAATTGATTTATGCTTCCTGAAACCTTTCCGCAGATTTTAAAGTCCTCGCCTATTTCAAAATTTGCATTAGGTGTAATTTTAAAAACGGAAACAGGAAAATCCCCGTTCTTAGCCTTATAAGCCTTGTCCTGCAAAAACTCGGCAGCTTCAATCTCTTCAACATTACACAAAATTTCTTCGGGCAAGGCGCCTTTCAAAGCATGAACTTGAAGCTTGCTGACACCGCCTTCAAAGAAGAGGATTATCTCATTATTTTGAGACTGTTCAAAACCTTTGAGGGTAATGCCGTCATCGTTCCCTAGAAAAATTGAAACGAAGCCGGGCTGCTCAATCATTCCGCTGCAAGAAGCACATAAGCTCAAAACCAACAAAAAAGGTAAAAAAAATCTTTTTTTCATAAAAGACCTCCTACCTATCTTGTATGTTTTTTTTGTTATTTATAGCAAATTTTTAACTTTATTTAGAAATTAGGTCTAAATTCTTGTAATTACGGACTCAAAGGGGCGTAAGATTTTCTGCTGAGGATTAAAGTTCCTATAGTTAAATAGAATAGGAAGGCCTCGTACCTCTTCCCTTATCTTCCGGGCTCTGCCCGACATATTAGATACAATAAAAAACTTTTTATCGTCTTTTTTGCGGTAATAGGCAAATACATCCCTTCCTAAATCGGTAAATTCTATATCGCCGAACTGCAAGGCTTCTTCCGAATTTCTCAAGGCTATCAATCTTTTGTAATAATTAAAACATGAGTCAGAATCGGATAGGTTCTTTTTTACGTTTATTTCTTTATACCTTTCATTCAGACGGAGCCAAGGCTTCACAGTACAAAAGCCCCCATTTTCGGAATCATCCCAAGGAATGGGAGTCCTTGCATGGTCGCGGGCAAAGTTCATTGCCAGCCTAAAAGCTCTTTTTTTACCGAACTTAAGAGACTTAAGCATATTATAAATATTCTTTGTAGCTATATCATCGATCTCATCCATGCTCTTAAAATCGGTATTGGTAAGTCCGATTTCCTGCCCCTGATAAATAAAGGGCGTTCCTTTTTGAGTCAAAAGCACGGTTGCAAGCATTTTTACACTTTCTTTATAGTATTTTCCCTCATCCCCAAAACGTGAAACGGAGCGAGCCTGATCGTGATTTTCAAAGAAGAGAGGTGTCCACGGCATCTTAGTCTGCCATTTTTTTAAAATTTTAATCATTCGAAAAGGCTTATATTTCCGTTTAAAAACAGGAATCTGAAACCAGCAGTCAACTCCTGTGTGATGCTCAAAAGGAAAGACCATAGTCAACTCGTCTTGAATAAAATCCTTGGCTTCCTCCAGTGAAACATCCATGGTCTCGCCTACAGTAAAGGCATTGTAGGGTTTTAAAACTTCTCTATTTAATTCTTTTAAAATATCGTGACAGCCCTTTTGAGACAGATAAAACTCCTTACCTGTTTTAATTCTTCTTTTTTTTGCATCCTCATAGGAGGTTTTGTAAATACAGTTTATAACATCGCAGCGGAAGCCTGCAACACCCATATCGAGCCAGAATTTCAATATCTTTTTTACTTCTTCAATTACCGCCGGATTATTATAGTTTAAATCGGGCTGGTTTTCGGTAAAAAGATGAAGATAATAGAGTCCGTTTTCTTCACAATACTTCCATGCCGAGCCCAAAAAAAGGCTGTCCCAGTTATTGGGCGGCAGTTTTTTACCCTTTACAAGCCTGGGTTCCTTCCATACATAGTAATTATGGTAGGGAGATTCGGGATTTTTGGATTCGATAAACCATCTGTGCTGATCGCTTGTATGGTTTATAACCAAGTCCATAATAATCTTTATATCAAGTTTGTCAGCTTCTTTTAAAAGTTCCTTAAAATCGTCCATCGTGCCGAATTTCGGATTGATATCGCAATAATCGGAAACATCGTAGCCGTTATCATAATCGGAGGATGCCGTTACGGGGGAAAGCCAAATTGCTCCTATTCCCAGATCTTTTAAATAAGGCAATTTTGAAATAATACCCTGAATATCGCCCATCCCGTCATTGTTTGCATCACAAAAACTTCTGGGATATATCTGATAAATTACTCTTTTATTCCACCATTCCATAGTTTTACCTCCTTTTATAAAGCTTATAAAGTCTTACTTTCTCAGCCTGACTCCTTCAATGTCCGAGCTGAACAGTTCTCTTAGGTCGTTTAAGCCCAGAGCCATCAGGGCCATTCGGTCGATACCTATTCCCCATGCCAAGACCGGAACATCGACCCCCATAGTTCTCGATACTTCCGGGCGGAGAATTCCTGAGCCGCCAAGCTCAAACCAGCCCAAAACGGGGTGCTTTATATGCACTTCAATAGAAGGTTCTGTAAAGGGGAAGTAGCCGCCTACGTATTTTACCTCGGTAGCCCCGGCGATTTCGACGGCAAACATTTTGAGTATTCCCAACAAGGTCTTTAAATTGACCTCATTGCCTAAAACTATGCCCTCGGTTTGGTAAAAGTCGGATAAGTGGGTAGCATCTACCTTATCATAACGGAAACATCGGGCTATGCCGAAATATTTACCGGGAATTTTTGCCTTTGCAAGCTGATGGGCTGAAAGAACGGTGCCCTGGCTTCTAAGCAAAAGCCTCCTTGTAAAATTTCTGTCAAAGGAATAATTCCAGCCCCGGCTGCCCGTGTTTCCGCCTGTTTCATGGGCCTCGGCAACGCGGGATAAAAAGGGTTCTTCAATACTTTTTGCATGAGTCGGATTTTTTATATAGTAAACATCGTGAATATCTCGGGCTGCATGGAATTGGGGCATAAAAAGAGCATCCGAGTTCCAAAAATCCGTTTCTACGAGAGGTCCGTCAAATTCTTCAAAGCCCAAACCTACGAGCTTATCCTTTACACCTTCCAAAAAATCGCAGTAAGGATTTGTTCTTCCTGCAACTATTCTCGCAGGAGGAAGATTGATATTGTAGCTTCTAAAAGTTTGATTTTTCCAGCTTCCGGTTTTTAAACTCTCGGCTGTAAGCCGGCCTGTTTCATCGCCCGTTATCCCCTCGGCTTCAAGCTCTTTTTGGAGAGAAGGAACATCTTCCGTAAAGCCGTACACAACAGAGTCGCGCTCTACAATTTTATAAGGACTGTCAGCGGCTCCGCGTTTTTTTGCGATTGAGTTGATAATTTCGCGCTCTTCATCATCAAGATCTTCCTCGGCTATGATATGACCTTCGGTTTTAAGTCCCTTTTTCAGCAATTCGACGGTTATCTTAAAGCGCTTTGATTGAGGTTCTTGCACAAAGGAAGCCTTTTTTTCTTCATTCATCTTAACGGCGCCTTCTTTTGAAAGAATACCGAAGGCCGAACCTACATCCTTATTTTCCAAATTAAGAGCTTCGGCAATTTCAGGCAGCTTCAGGTCGCCTTTTTCTTTTAAAAGCCGTAAAATTCTTTGTTCCGGAGTGCCGCGTTCGGCAAAATCTGTTCCAATATTTGTCAGTTCAAAAAATATGTGTTTTTTGCGGTCGGTTTCTTTTATAAGCCCCTTCATTTTGAGCCATGAGAAAACCTGATTTGCATGGCCTTCTTTATATGAAAGTTTAAGCTCAAGTTTTTTATTATCAAGATAGTCGCCTATTTTAAAATTTTTTAAAACCTTAATCTCAAGAGGATGAAGATTTTTGATAATACTTTTGATATCCATAAATTTACTCCGAAATTCGTCTAAAAAGATAGGAGATTATATCATATTTTTAAGTCTTTGTACACAATTCTGATTATATAATTTTTAAGGACTTTACAAAAAACTTTACTTATTATATAATACTGTGTCGGTTGTGTGCTAAATAATTTGGGCTAAAAAGCCGATAAAAGAAAGACGGTATCTATAATTTTTGAAATTTGAATTTATGCTTTTTATTATTTAATTATGGTATAGTCAAAAACAGTTTAAGGGGTTTAAAGTGTCAAGAACACGAACATATAAACGAGCAGAAAATAACTTAGTACGGTATTTTAATGAGCTTTTTAAGGCTTTGTGTGCAAACGTATCTAAGGGTATAATGAAATTCATCAATGGCGGACGCAAAAAGCTGACCATCATGGTTGTTCCGCATTCTCAAAAAAGGATTGTAAATTTTCAGGCAAGTATTTTTTCACTTGTTTTTGTAACAATACTTCTTGTAGGCATCTTGGCTTCATTTTTTTGGTTTACAGCCGAATCCATAGCTTCAGCCAGAAAACTTGCCAACCTAAAAGAAGAAACACGCAAGACTCAAGCCAGTCTTAATGTTCTAAAAAATGAAACAAATGACCTTTTAAAAAATGCAAAGAATTTTCAATCTACGCTTTCTTCTACATTAACCTCATTGGGTTTACAGTCTATCATGGAAACAGGCGCAGAAAATGACGATTCAAGCGACCTTTCTCTCCTGTTTAATGTACAAGAGCAGGCCCAAGGAACGGCAAGAGAAGTAAGCGAGCTTAAAAAACTTTCAGCCTATTTACAAGATACCATTCAGCCCGTACAGGAAATGGCAAAACTCATGGACACTCAAACAGCCCTCTTTTCGGATATTCCCAGTCTTTGGCCGATTAAGGGCGGTATCGGACATATCACGATGGCCTTCGGTCAAAACCGTCATCCTTTTACCGGTCAATGGTACATTCATACCGGTATAGACCTTGCGACGGGACGCTCCGGCGACCCCATTATGGCTACAGCTGACGGACAGGTTATTACGGTAGAAACCGATCCGGGCTGGGGAAACTACATTATCATCAAACATAAGCATGGTTTTTTTACAAGATATGCTCACCTAAGCTCGTTTAGAGTTACACGCGGACAGCATGTACAAAAGGGTCAGGTTATAGGCTATGTAGGCAACACAGGTATATCTACAGGACCCCACTTGCACTATGAGGTTCACATAGGTTCAGACGTTGTAGATCCTATGAAATATCTGAACATAAAAAATACCGGAAGAAAAAAATAGTCATGGCTGATTTTATTGACGATATTTCCATAAATACAATCATAGGCCCGGGAAGCTTTGTAAACGGAAGTTTAAGTGTGCCCGGATTTTTACGTATAGACGGAGATATAAACGGAGATATAAAAACTCCCGGAAGGGTTATAATTGCAGAGAACGCAAGAGTCCGAGGAAATATACATGCCAAATCGATAACCATAGGCGGAATGGTTCAAGGCGATGTTATAGCTCCGGAAAGCGTGGTCGTCTTGTCGACAGGCCTTGTTTTAGGTTCGGTTCTGACAAAAAAAATACGATTGGATGATGATGTATTTTTACATGGCTACTGCTTTGCCGTAGACAATCAAGCCGAATTTGAAAAGGCGGAAAAAGAATACAAAAACAGGCAGGGGCTTGCAGCCTCAGCCCTTGTTCATTCCAGGTGAGGTAACCCTATGGGAAACTCTGTGGATACAAGCAACTACGTTTCCGCTCTTAATACGGCCGCACCTCTAATCGCCAAAGATTCTCACATTCAAAAAAATCAAACACGTAAAACGGAAGATTCCAAGCTAAAAAAGCCTAAAACTTTTTTAGATACAATTTTGGATAACACTATTGTGGATTCGGAAGAATTATATTATGAAAAAAAGCTGGAAGGCCTTAATCCTGAAGAAAGAAAAAAGGCAGTAGAAGATATTTTGGCCGTTTTGCAGGACGAGGTTTATTCCAGCGGGGCTAACCTGGCTGAAAACGTAAATACCGAAACAATTAATAAATATAAAAAAGCTGTCAAAAGCTTTGTAAACTTTGCAGTTCAAAATTCGCTCAATGTTAAGGCAGTAACTTCAGGCGGCCTAAATCCGTTAAAACAGCGTAATTATGTAATTGTAAAGGTTATTGATGAAAAAATAAATAAACTAACACAGGAACTTTTATTTAATCAACTTGAAAAGCTGCAAATTTTGGATAGACTTGATGAAATAAAAGGTCTTTTGGTCAACTTGACTACATAGCGGGGTACTAATGGATTATGATATTAACGAAAATACAGAAGATATTGAATCTCTTGAAGATAAGGACCAAAGGCCTGTAAAAATGAGCTCAAATCCTAACGACTTTCCTCAACCCCTGTATGAGCTTAATCTGGATTATTCGAAGGAGAGTTTCTATGCAACAGCCTCCGAACATCAAGAATTTAGTGCAGGGGACTTTGTCCTTGTTCCTACCCGGTATGGTAATGATGTTGCACGGTTTGGAGGCCCCGTCAAGGCTCCCATAAATGCCAACCAGGATGAGGTTGTAAAAATTATTCGAAAAATCAACGCTGAAGAAGAGATTATTTTAGAAGAAAACAGTAAAAAAGAAAAAGAAGCCGCCAAAATCTTTAAAGAAAAGGTTGCCCTAAATAATCTGGAAATGAAATTTATCGGCTGCCACTTTTTATTTGATGAACCTAAGGTCTTATTCTTTTTTAGTGCCGACACCCGCATCGATTTTAGAAAGCTGGTTAAAGATCTCGTTTCAGTTTTTAAGGTACGCGTTGAACTAAGGCAAATAGGAGTTCGAGATGAATCCAGAATTATAGGCGGCCTCGGCTGCTGCGGACGCCCCTATTGCTGTCATAATGTAACGGATAAGCTTAAACCTGTTTCAATAAAAATGGCCAAGGAACAAAACCTGTCCCTCAATTCATCAAAAATATCCGGTCAGTGCGGAAGGCTTTTATGCTGCCTCTCTTACGAATATGATTGGTATGCAGAAGCCCGAAAGGCAATGCCGCCTGAGGGAGCTAGATTCCCGTATGACGGCACCACCTTTAAGATTACCGAGGTAAACCTTCTTACCCAAATGGTTTCCTTATTGGGAGAAGACGGGCGTATACTTTCCCTGCCGTCAAAACGGATAGTCAATATCGGCGGAAAGTGGCAGGTAAGATAAAGCGGTTAATCTGCTTCTTTTTCGGTTATACCCAATTTTTTTAAATAAGCATAAAGCTTATCTGCAGTATGCTTGCTTATTGCATGTTCCATTTCACAGGCATCGATATCTGCAATTTCATAATCTACTTTAAGAACTTGTGTTAAAAATGTCCTAAGAGCATTGTGTCTTGTACGGACATCCTTTGCAATGGCCCTTCCTTTTTTTGTTAAGGTAATTGTACCGTAAGGCTCTTGCTCTATATATCCGTCATCTTTTAGTCCCCCAAGAGATTTATTAACGCTCGCTCGTGAAACATTCAATGCACGGGCAACATCAATTGATCTTACCTGTTCATCAACCAAAGATAAGTCGTAAATCCGCTCAAGATAATCTTCTTTTGAGGAAGTAATAGTTCCTGCTACATGTGTTCTTTTATTCATGCTCATATTATACACTATTTCCTTTGACAAAACAAGAACTTTTTTGTATCATATCGGAAGAATATTTGTTCTAACTTTATGTTTGGGCGGCAAAATAGAAATATGTTAAGATCAAAAAAAAATATACTTTTATTTATTTTTTTAATTTTTATAAATTTTCAATCCTTTTCTCACCCGCATATGTGGTTTACAAGCTCCCTCGAGATTGTCTTTGCAGGAAAGACCTTAAAAGGAGCCTATGTTACATGGACCTTTGATAGATTTTTTAGTGCCGATATAATAAGCGGTTATGACTTAAACGGAGACGGAGCATTCGATGCAAAGGAAACAGCCGATGTATATGAAAATGCCTTCAGTTATTCGGAAAATTTTTATTATTTTACCTTCATAAGACAAGGACAAAAACGCAGCACTCCTGAACACATTGAAAAGGCCTCTTTTTCCGTTTGGCAAAATAAGGGAATTTTAAGCTACCGGTTTTTTATAGACCTGAGCAAATTTAAGGGACAGGAAATATTTTTAGCCTGCTACGATTATACTTTTTTTTGCGATATAAGCTATCCTGAAAATACGGCCGTAAAATTCATATATGACAAAAGTCTAATAGCCCCCTCATACTCCATTATCGAAAATAAAAACTATCCTGTATATTATAACCCTCTGGGCGCTATGGACGATAACAGAATATATTATAAGTGGGCACCCGGCCTTAATACCTATTATCCAAAAGAAGTAAGAATCAGGTTTTAAAATGCTTATGAAAAAAAGACACATTTTTAGTATTCTTTTTATTATTAATATGAGCCTCTTATTTGCAAATCCATTTACGGGAAAAAAGAATTCTCCCGTTCCCGTATATCAAGGACAGCCTCCAGAAAACATTTTAAAAGGACAGCGTATATTAAACCAAAAGTTGGGAGACTATATAAGCTCTTGGAAAGAAAATAAAGATTTTGATGTTTTACTGTCCATACTGGCCATTTCATTTTTATACGGTTTGGTACATGCGGCAGGCCCGGGACACCGTAAAACCATTATTTTCTCTTTTTACCTTACAAAAGAATCTACAAGCTTAGAGCCTCTTTTTACCGGACTTGCTCTGGCAGGAATGCACGGAGGAGCCGCCATAGTCCTCATGATGATTTTTAAGGGCCTTTCGGGAGCCATCCTCTCACGCTCAAATGATACGATGATATATATGGAGGGAATCTCCTTTTTAATCTTAATAATTTTATCCCTTTACGGAATAATAGATGCGGTAAAGGATATAAATACACAAAAAGATTCAAACCATAAAAAACTTAAACTCGGAGCAATTTTAATCAGCGGTATTTATCCCTGTCCCGCTGCCATGCTTGTCTTGGTGCTGGCTGTAAGCCTCGATATCTTGGCCTTAGGCATCTTTGCAGCGATAGCCATGTCCTTAGGCATGAGCATTCCGATAATAGCATCGGGATACTTAGCCTGGGCCGGAAGAACAAGCCTTTTTTACAAGCTAAAGGATAAGGAAAGACTTGTAGGCCTTATAGGTTCTATCCTTCAAATAGGAGCTTACGGCTTTTTACTCTACATTTCGGTAAAAACGGCCTTGCCTTTTATCTTAAGTTTGTTTAGAATGTTAAAATAAAATTTGCTTTTAATGGAGTTAATATGAAATTTATAAACCTCATGAGAATTTACCTCTTTGTCTTTTTTGCGATACTTATTGGAAGCTGCTCAAGCGTACAAAAGGATTGGAAAACGGACGGATCCACTATAGAAAAAGATCTAGCCCTATCAAAGAAACAAGGCCTCATGTTTTTTAGCGCCTCCGATACGGATCCTCAAAGTAAAAACTTATTGGAAAACGTTTTTACGGGCAGCTTATTTTCAAAGATAAATAAGGATTTTATTTTTTATAATATAGATATAGTAAAAGAGGACAGTTCGGTTGATTCGGTCCAATTGGAGAAAAATTATGTACTTTTTTCGGATTATAATATTACTCAAGTACCCTATCTTTGCTTGATGAATGAACACGGAGATGTTTATCATTCGGATTCGATTCCTGAGCAAATTAATACTCCCTCTTCGTTTTTAACCCATCTAAATAAACTAAAAGAAAAGGGAGTGACAGTAGAAAATTTACGAAAAAACATCAATGACTCAGCAGGCCCCGAAAAAATAAAGGCGATAAACGCATTTTTTGACAAAATTTATCTTGTCGATTCCGAAAAATATAGGAATCTTTTTGATGAGGGGATAGCGAGCGATCCTTCAAATGAAAGCGGCTTATTAGGCTCTTTTATACTTGCAAGAATGAACTTAAATATTGAACCCTTGTTTAAACAGCAAAAATATAATGAAATAATAGCAGAATTAAAAAAGACCCTGGAAACAGGTCTTTTAAGCCCGGAAGAAGAGCAGCTTACCCTGTGTAATATAGCTTCATTTTATTCCCGCCTGCCGAATGCTCCAATAAAAAAGATACTGGAATATCTTGAGCAAGCCTTAAAAAAAGCTCCGGACTCTTTTAGAGCAAAAACCATAAAAGAAGATATTGAATACTTAAAAAATAAGAATTAAATGCTGATATCTACCAGACTTGCAGAAGTTTCTTTCTTTGAGAGAATTTGTGAGGAGTATCGGTAGTCCGGCTTTAGGGATATCATTTCTTGACGTAAATCAGCCATTCTGGACTGCAGAAGCTCTCTGTTTTTTTTGTTTTGGTCCAAGACTTGGGATTGAAGCTTATTAAGGTCTGATTTGAGCCTTACAACTTCGGTATCGTCCTTATCGGGCATACCGAAGCGGTACATTTCTTCTATCGGATCTATCACCTTTTGAATTGTAAAAATATCACCGATTATCGACTGTTCCAATTCTGTGTGATGAACAAGAGCATCTATATTGTCTTCATGAATACTGCGTTCCTGTGTTTCAAGTACAACAAGATAGTCACTGAATTTTTTTCTTTGTTCTTGTAAAAGGGCCTTAAACCTCTTGAGAACAGCTACCCTCTGATCGATTTCTTGACGGCTTAATGCTTGTTTCATAAGAATCCCCTTTACCCGGCTATGTTTACACCTACAGAAACCTCAGCCCTTTGAGGTACAGGCCGGGATACAAGAATTTGTTTCCATACGTCATATAATTCCTGCATCATAGAGCTGACATCCAACAAGGGTTTATAGTCTTTTTTTAAATTTGCAGTCAAAAGCTGCTGGTTAAAATATGAATAAATTGAAAGAAGATTTGCAGCTATTTCTCCTCCTATATCCATATCTAAGGCTGCCATAAGCTCAGTTATAATCTCCTGAGCCTTAATTATGTGGTTATTGATGGATTCGATATCCTTTGCGGGAATTTTAGGCACACGCATTTTAGAAATTGCCAAATTTATTTCTTTTATCCCCTCAGTATAAAGCATAAGAATAAGAGATCCCGGACTTGCCGTTTTAACACTTGTTTCTTTATAGGCTGCTGCAGCCTGACTATTATAACTCATACCCCCTCCAAAAATAAAAATAGGTGTCTCCTAAGTTTATCGGTATTTAAAATAAGGTCTTTAGAAAAAGACTTTATTTCAATTTGCCTATTACCTTAAAATTGATAATAATGTATAAAAATCCAAAAAGTTACATAAAAACGGTTTACTTAAAACTTATTGACAAACAAAAAAAAAGACCCTATAATATCTTTCTGAGGTTCAAAATGAAGAAATTTGTAGGAACTACATCGAGGGGGCTGATTGCTCCGATAGTCAGGGAAGGCGATGATATCGCATCAATTGCTGCAGAAACTCTTTTAAATGCCGCAAAAGCTGAAGGCTTTAAGATAAATGACAGGGATATTCTTTCCGTTACGGAGTCCGTAGTTGCTAGAGCACAAGGAAACTATGCAACAGCTGACGATATAGCTTCCGATGTAAAGGCTAAATTCGGAGACTCATGCATAGGCTTAATCTTTCCGATTTTAAGCCGAAACCGTTTTTCGGTTTGTTTGGAAGGCATAGCCCGCTCAAAAAACAAGCTCATTATCATGCTAAGCTATCCCGGTGATGAGGTTGGCAACCACCTGATAGACCCCGATGTTTTTGAAGATTCCGACGTAAATCCGTGGACAAATTCCTTCACTCGGGAAGAATTTAGAAGCAAATTCGGCGACCACAAACATAAATTTACAGGAATGGATTATGTAGAATATTATGAATCGATAATCAAAAAGCACAACCCCGAATCCTTTGTAATTCTATCCAATGATCCAAAAAAAATAATCGAATATACCGATGCAGTTTTAGCATGCGATATTCATACACGAAATAGAACAAAAAAACTTTTAAAAAAAGCCGGGGCAAAAACCGTTTTGGGCCTTGACGATATTTTAAGCAGCTCAGTAAATGGAAGCGGCTTTAATTCGGCTTACGGACTCCTAGGTTCCAATAAATCCGGAGACGATAGAGTAAAGCTCTTCCCTCATAATGCACAAGTCATTGTAGATAAGATACAGTCCATAATAAAAGAAAAAACGGGAAAAACCATCGAGGTTATGGTTTACGGGGACGGAGCCTTTAAGGACCCGATAGGTAAAATTTGGGAACTCGCCGATCCTGTTGTTTCACCGGCCTACACAAAGGGCTTGGACGGAAAACCGAATGAGGTAAAACTAAAATATCTGGCCGACAACAATTTTAAAGACCTGAGTGAAGAAGAACAAAAGCAAAAAATTGCCGAATATATCGACAAGCACCAAAAAGAAACTTCTTCCCGTATAGACTCTATGGAATCTCAAGGAACTACACCTAGGCGGCTTATAGACCTAATCGGTTCGCTTTCAGACCTTACATCGGGAAGCGGGGATAAGGGAACACCCATAATATTTATACAAGGATACTTCGACAAATATACCGGGTAATCTTTTATTTTGAAGATGTGTTATGTTTATAAGAGAAAAGATCGTATTCACAAATAAAAAAGAAAAGAAAAAACAGGCTTTTTTAGGCAGCTTATTCGTACTTCTATATGCTTTTCTTCTAATGCTCATCATTTGGCTTTTAGGCATCTTCCCTCATGCTCAAATAGATCAGCTTATCTTTACAGCTATCACTCCCATTGACGGCACAAGCAGCGAGGTTCTTCTAAGCTTTTACCTAAAAGCCCTTGTAATTCCGATAATTCTATCCTTGGTAAACCTTGTTTTAATCTTAAAAGAAGTAAAATTTCTTTTAAAAACAAAGAAAGGAAGATCTTACCGCATCTTCCCTATTTTAATAAGAAGACCCCGCCTTTATTTATTGATTTATCTATGTATTATTTTAGGATATAGTCAATATAAATTCGGGTATATTCAATATGTTTATTATAAGCTAAGCCCTCCTACAGACCTTTATGAGATTAACTATATAGACCCTTCTAAAGTAAAATTTACTTTCCCTCAAAAAAAGCGAAACCTCATAATACTCTACCTTGAATCGATGGAGATAAGTGCCGTATCAAAGGAATTCGGAGGCTTATCCCGCTATGATCTTATTCCTGAGTTACGGCAAATAGCCGAACAAAACCTTTCATTCAGCCACAGCGAAAATTTGGGAGGGCTTACACAGGTTACGGGGACATCTCACTCAATAGCATCCCTTACTTCCTTAAACCTAGGCGTTCCGTTAATCTTAAATCTTCCTGCTTTTGATTCATCTTCTTTTAGAATTTCATCCTTAAATACAGCCTCAATAAAAATTGATAATTTTATGGAAGGAGGTTACGGTCTAGGAGATCTTTTATACGATAACGGCTACACGCTCGTTTTCAGCATGGCGGCTGACAAGGAATTCGGCTGCTTGGGTAATTTTTTAACCGGCCATAAAAACTTTAAGATTCAAGATTATTCTTATTTTGTTGAAGCAGGGAGAATACCCAAAGGCTACAATGTATGGTGGGGCTTTGAAGACGAAAAACTTTACCGATTTGCACGGGAGGACCTCACTGAGCTTTCAAAAGAAGATAGGCCTTTCGCCTATATCTTTTTTACTGCCGACACACATTCTCCCAGAGGCTATGCCGATGAAAAATGCCCTAACATTTATTTTGAAAAAATACACAATGTCTATGCCGGAGCATCAAAAAAAGCCTATGACTTTGTTGAATGGGCTAAGACCCAGCCCTTTTATGAAAATACTACAATAGTCATTTTAGGAGATCACTTATACATGGGAGGAGATCTATATCCGCCGACCGTAAAATTACAAGATAGACATCCCTACAACGCCTTTATAAATTCTGCAAAAACAACTGATAAAAACAAAAATCGGCTCTTTACAACTTTTGACCTTTTTCCCACAATCGTAGAAAGCATTGGTATCGAATTCAATGCCTCGGGTTTAGGCCTTGGCCGCTCCCTCTTTTCGGGCCAAAAAACTCTGTTGGAAGAAAAGGGCTTAAAGAAGCTCAATTCAGAAATCGAAAAACGCTCAATCTTTTATGAAGAAAAGTTGATGAAAAAAGACTAAACCCTTATCAGCCTGTCTTGAGGAACCTCCTCAAAATAGGCTCTTAAATTGAGGAGCATATCATCAAGGTTCTTGCAATTTAGAATCTTGCTTTTTATATGGTGGGCAAAGCTGAAATTATCGCAAAAGAAGGCAAAAAAGCGCTGAGCCCTTGTAAGGTAAAACTCTTGGGGTTGTTCTTCCTGTAAAAAACTTAAAAACAGCTCCGCTGTTTTTAATAAGTCGATTTCGATTTTTTCTTCTCTTCCGGCAGCTGCACCGTTTTTTAAATGCCCCTTTGAGAGCTCATAAAAAATCCACGGTTTTTGCACGGCTGCCCGGCCTATCATCCAGCCCGAACATGGATATTTTGAGCCGGTTTTTTCTAAGATTTCAAGGGAATTTATATCTCCGTTACCGTAAACGGGAACGCTTAAATCGGCGGCAAGACGGGCTGTGTACTCATGTTTACACGGCCTTGAATATTTTTGTTTTTGAGTGCGGGGGTGCAGGGTTATCAGGTCTACTCCTTCCGAAACAAGCATCTTACAAAAGGACAAAAGCTTATCATAGTTTTCTTCTTCGCCTAGGCGCAGTTTTACACTAAGGCGGATAGACTCGGTCTGCGGCCTTGATTTCTGCCCATCACAGAGAAGGACAGCCTTTTTTACCTTGCTTACTAAGGAGGCTGTTTGAGAAAGCGGCTTTTTCATCCATGCAAAGCCGGCTCCGGTGTTAACGATCTGCGGGGCACAGCAGCCCATGTTTAGGTCAATGCCAAAGCCGCCGTATTGAAGCAAAATAGGGATGCAGGCAGCCGCAGCTTCCTCCTCAGGGCTCGTAATCTGCCAAACAAGCTTTTCGGGCGACGGATTTGCCCTAAAATACCATTTTTCAAAACCTCCGCCTGAAATAGCAGATGGAGCATGTATCATTTCAGAAAAATACTCATCCGGCTCCTTAAAACAGGCTATGAGTCTTCTAAAAGCGGAGTGAGTTATTGCAGCCATGGGTGCCGATATCAAATTCATAAATTAAAAAACCGTATATTTTATAATTTCATCTATTTGGATGTAAAGTTCAAGTTCAGCCTTAAAAAAACCCGATTCTACAAAAAGACGGGGAGAAGATTTTATCAAAACAGCCCCTCGAATTTCCTTAGGTTTATTTTTTAAAAAGGTTCTAGCATATTGACGGACGGCATTTTTTATCGCCTCAGTATAAGCGGTATACACCCCTTCAAGCTCATCAAAGCGGTCTCCCTTGCCTCTACCCTTTATTGTCTTATGAGCGTTCTTTGTCCAAAGCTTAAAATGCCCTGAATAGGATTCAGGGATGCCGTATTCGGCCCAAGAATAACAATAAGGATATTTAACCCTTACATCGGTAATTTTTATATTTTCGGTACTTGGCTTAAAAACAGTCTCCAGCTCAAAGACTTCTTCTACATTACGCTTTTTATCGAAGGGTGTATAAGAAAATTTTAAACCGTAGGTCATGCCTGACAGGATATAGGCTGAAAGCTCAAGCAAGGCCTCTTTAGGAGGAGTGAATTTTGCCTTGCTCTCATCATCTTTTAGCTTAGGGGCTTCATCAAGAAATACCCAGACCGGAGCTCTTACAATCAAGGCATCACTTCCTGAAGCCCCGGAATAAGTATCCGCATATAGACAAAGACTTATAAAAAAAAGAAGCAAAGCAATGAACTTTCTCATAGTCTAATTATCGGGCAATTTTACCTTCCCGTTGAATTCCAGACTTTAAGAGGCTTTATGCCGAAGCGGATTCTTATGTATGCCCAACCGGCAAGGAGCCCTATAAAGTGAGTCAAGTGCGCAATCCCGTCACCTACAGAGAATATGCTGATGAGCTCAATTACTGCATAGCCTAAAATCAAAAGAGGGGCCGGCACAGGAACCACAGCCCAAAGATAGATCACGGAGTTAGGATAAATTACGGCATATAAAAGTAAAACACCGAAAATTGCTCCTGATGCACCTACAAGGGTAATATTATAAAAGCCTGTTGCCGCATACACCAAAAAACTCAAAGCACCATCAATCGTTCCTATCAGAAGATAGTAAAGTATAAATTCCTTTGTTCCGATTTTTCTTTCTACCGGGACACCAAAAAAGAATAGGGCAAGCATATTAAATGCCAAATGAAAAAAGTCCCCATGAACAAATTGGTAAGTGAATATTTGCCAATAAGTTTGAGCATACAATACAAGAATAGGCACAAGTCCTAAGTATGCACTCAAATTTCTAAAAAGACTTGTAAGTACAAACACGGCAGCATTGATAAGAGCTATGGCAAGTACGGCATTCTTATATGTATATTTAAAAGGTTTTCGTAAATACTTCATAATATAAAATATCGAAAATTATCAATCTTTAGGCAAGTTATTTTTAGATAATGTTACACGATTCCGTCCGTTTTGTTTGGACTCGTATAAGGCCTTATCTGCCCTGTCCACTATGGACTTTGCAGGCTCAAGATCAAAGTTATAACTTGATACCCCTATAGAGATAGTAACATTAATTTTTTGACCGTCATAAAAAACAGCAGTCTCTTCTACAAGCTTTCTTATTCTTTCGGCTATAGCCATAGCAGCACTAACCGGAGTATTATTAAGCATTACTACAAATTCTTCACCGCCGTATCTTGCAGCAGTATCGGCATTTCGCGTACACGATTTTATAACTCTTGCAACCTCTTCCAAAACAATATCACCGGCAGCATGACCATAGGTGTCATTTATCTTTTTAAAAAAGTCTATATCAATCATTAAAATTGAAAGCGGTTCTTTTTTTGCGTCTGAAGAATTTATAATATCCAAGCGCTCCATCAGCAAGGTGAAAAAGTAATGCTTTAATTTTAAGTGCGTCATTATATCGGTTGTAGTCATTTCCAAAAGCTGGGAGTTGTTTATAGCTATGGCAGCCAAGGAAGCTATATTTTCTATAATGTTTTTTTCATAGTCCGTAAATTCATGGGAACTTTCCATTTTCTCGCCTAAAAGTAAAAAGCCTATCATTCTATTTTTTGCTTTTAAGGGTACAAAAAAAGAAGGGCTTAGACTGAATAAATCCTTTACTATCTTGTCTGTCTTTATGTTTTTACCTATCTCATCGGGAGTACACCCCGAATCGGATTTATCCAAAAAATTTATGAGCGGATGATCCACATTTATAGAGTATTGAACCTCGCGGGAGATATCAAAACCATAATGGTCCCTGTTTAATACAAATAGGTTATCATCAAAGGATTTTTTTGTAAAAATTGCAGCTCCAAAGGTTTTTAACTGGGCCATAACTATATATAATATTGCTTCAATAAGGCGGTCAAATTGCAAAACGGAGTTTAAACTCTTTGAAATCTGCAATAGTTGCTTTAAATCAAAGATTTCTTTTTCTTGGTGAAAAATTTTATCGGCATATTTTTTAGTTTTGCCGGCATTTAATGCTTTTTTTAATAATTTTTCATTTGGAGTAGTTTTCATAATTTTTACCTGCCTTTTCATTTAGCTCCGATATATCGATGACAACATATCTTTTTAAAAGTTCAATCATTTTTTCAAAATTTTCTATCCCGTTTGCAAAAACCGTAAATCTGTCTTTGTTTTTTGTAGAATTTATCATTGCAGTTATATTATGTACGTTTTCAGGTACGGGTCTATACGTATCCTTTATTATTAACTTACAAAATTTAAGAAGGTCTAAATAGTACTTGCCCGATTCTTCCAAAAATTTCTTTGCACGAAGGTTAATCTCGTCAATAATTTTTGATAAGGGTTTTTCAAAATCTCCTCCGGCCTCCATACGCGTTAAATATCCCCTTATAAGCTCTATTGAGGACTCATTCTTACCATACATCATTTTTTCCAGTTCATCTATTTTGTCTGTAACAGCCGAGCAGTAATAATAATTTGCAGCAAAATCAGACTTCATTTTTTTGTCTTCAAAAAGTCCCTCTACTAAAAGCTCTCTCAAAAAAGGCTCTATCGAGGGTTCAAAAAAACTTTTTGCATATGTTTTTAAAATCTCTAAGGGCCTTATCCAGTCTAATGAAAGGCCGGTTAAAGCTTGAATTTTGCCGTTCAGCTCTTCGTTATAAACATCCAGCTTGAGTATTTCAATATCTCCAAATAAACCGCTGATAAGAGATTCCATTTGGAGATCCTGCCTTAGTTTAAGTATTTTTTTTGTATCCGCATTAAAATTAGCTGCAAGTCGTGTTTTGTACTCTTCTATTTCCGAGAAAGCACGAGGCGACTTTGTTTTATCCTCAAACTTAGGGTCCTTTTTAACCAATTTTGCAATATTTTTTAGCGTATCCTTACCCAAACTATTTTCGAGCTTTGAGGAAAAATTTTTTAAATTCTTTTTTATATAAATTTCATCTGTCTGTTTATCTGAAGAGAGGCATGAATTAAGAAACAAGATTCCATCCGCCAGTTGTTCATCTATAGATATATTCCGAATAAGATAATCCAAATCAAGAATCTCTTGAAGAACAGTCATTCCGTCTACATTTTCAAAACTATAATGCTCTCTTACAGAATCAGTATTTATAATTGTACTAAAACCGGGATCAAAATAAGCAAAAAAAGTATTAAATTGAAAACTGCAAAAATCAAAAAATGCAAACAGTTTATTTATTTTGACATCTACAGTCTTAAAAGCAGGATCGGTCAAGGAAAATACAAGATCATCGAATTCGTTTGTCTGATCCTTAATTTTTTGGTCAAAATCTTCCCTCATTAAATCCGAAATCTTTTCCATACGGCTGTTAAAGGATATCTTTTCCTTTAGTATTTTTTGTTGATCTGAAAATGAAGACTCTA
The DNA here is from genome assembly GCF_024181385.1 of Treponema sp. OMZ 798. Taxonomy (NCBI): domain Bacteria; kingdom Pseudomonadati; phylum Spirochaetota; class Spirochaetia; order Treponematales; family Treponemataceae; genus Treponema; species Treponema sp. OMZ 798. The sequence continues at coordinate 2,737,976 of NZ_CP051305.1, read as the reverse complement.
CCAGCTTATCTAAAAAAAAAGTTGAAAGCCTAATGTCATTAGAACATATAGTCTCACGCAAAATATGTTTAAAAGTCAAGCTTATCCTATAAATCTCATAGATAATTATCGGTAAGCCGGCCAAGATAGTATTGTCATTACGATATACTGGGTACTTACACCGCTTTAATTCCTGAATAATATTGCGCAGGGCCTTTTGGGAGTTCATATCTTCTTCATTCGAGTAAAACAAAGAATAGAAGAATTCTTTTATATGCCGGATTAAATTAGATAAAATTAACACTTTCTATATTATCAAAAATTACCCTTATTTTCAAGATAGTATAGAATTCTTATATAAAATTCAAATTCTGCATTAGTTAAAAGCTAGATTTCAACTGATAGAATATTTTATTACACTATTGGCTCTTTGCTGTCATCAAATTTTGGGGGTATTATTAATTATGAGTTATGATTATGCATCTGTTTTAGCTAAAAATATAAAAAGGATTCGGCATAAACTGGAAATGTCCCAGATGGAGTTGGCTCTGCGGGCTGATGTTTCAATTGCATTTATCAATGCAATTGAAAACAAGCAAAAATGGGTGTCTGCCGCAACCTTATCAAAAATAACGGATGCACTAAATACTACTCCTTACGAACTATTTCTTACAGACGATATAAGTCAAGAAGATTTAACGATAATAGCAGGACGACATGCCGAACTGATAACAGACTTGAATAAATTATTAAAAAAATACACATCCGGCTGCTTTAAAGATAAACCTTTAGATAAATATCAATAATTTTAGTTTGTAAAGATAATAAAGAAAAACAAGTAACTTTTAGTTTGAAATTTAGTTATATTTTGAACAAGAACAATACGGCATATCTATTTTAAATCGATTATAATGACGAAAGATTGTTTAAGTTGTCTATCTTACTGTCAATTTTTATAAAATAGATTTGTGCATAAATTTTAGCATCCATTTGAAGGAGGGACGCATGAGATTAAAACAGAAAATTGTTCTCTCAAACGCATTAGTGTTTAGTGCTTTAATAATTATTTCTGTATTCCTCAACTTTTTTTATGCGGCAAACATTTTTTCAACAAACCTAAACAATAAAAACCAATTAAAAGCTCAACTGATTGCCAAGGAAATAGATGAATGGCTTGTCGAAAAAATGACCGAGATCGAGCAAACTATAGAAACTTTGGTTTATATGGATATTACGGATTATGAGGAATGCACCGGATTTTTGGTAAATTTAAACAGGCTTAGTCCTGAAACCGATTATGCAGTTTTTTTTGAAACAGGTGTTTTTGCAAATGGTCAGGGTTGGAGACCGCCCGACAGCTATGACCCAAGAAAGAGGCCTTGGTATATTGAAGCAAAAAGCACTGAAGAAACCGTAATTACCAATCCTTATCACAGTATAAGTGCAAAACCGGATACAATATCCTTTTCCATTATCAAACAGTTTACCACAAAAAACGGAGTGGACGGATTACTTTTAGGTGAAATAAAGATAGAAGAGCTATTATCCCTTATAGAAAAATTTAAAAACGAAGATGGGACTTACGCTTTTTTGATAGGAAAAGATTATCGAATATTATCTCACCCCAATGAAAGATATCAATTAGATATTGATAGCTTTACGGAGATTTATAATATTGAGGGCGGCATAGATTTTATAGAACATATCGCCAAGCTAAAAATGGATAAGGGCTATAGCAAAAGCTTGCCCGTAGTAAAAGATTATGACGGAGCCGAAAGATTCTTCTACTTTGCGCAATCAGCGGCGGCCGGGTGGACGGTTGGATTTACAATACCTGCATCTGATTTTTATTATCCCATAAACGGTCTAAAATTTAGAGCTATATTATTTGCATGTATCTTTATTATCTTCGTAAGTATTCTATCCCTCTTAATTGCAAAAAAAGTAGCATCACCAATAGAAACTATTACGAACCGGCTAGAAAAGGCGGCAAAAAACAATGAGCTTATTAAATTCGATTTTTTGGATAGACAAAATCATGAACTTGCAAGAATTGCAAAGAGTTTTAACTCTGTAGTAAAAAATGCAAAATCGAATCTTCAGGGGGAAGCAAATTTTAGTCTTAACTCTCTTACCATGACTCAAAAGATAGATAAGATAATTACCGAAATGAGTGAAAATGAAGAAGTATATCTTTTATATTTGGATATAGATAAATTTAAAACCATAAATCAGCTTTGGGGGTATTATGCCGGCAATGCACTGATACAGCACATATATTCCATGGTTTTAGATCACATAAAATCTCTAAATATGCCAGAAAATTCTCTTATACATGTCATAGGTGACGAATTTGCAATCTTTTACTTCGGAAACCAAGAAGAAGTCTGTCAATTTACACAAGACCTTATAGATAAAATAAATCGTGAATACTTTACCTGGAACGAAAAAAAACTGACTATTTCCATAAGTGTCGGTATCGTAAATATTCCTAAGATACCTCAAAGTGCCCAAGAGATAGTATCAAATGTATATGACGCTTGCTCTACAGCTTTTAGAAATGGGGGCGGTTGTTACGAACTATTATCGTCTACAGGGCTCACAGGATTTTCCGGCGGAAATATTTCATTTTGGTTAAATACCATCCAAAAAGCTCTTAAAGAGGACAATTTCGTTTTATATGCACAGGCAATTATTCCTCTAAATGATATTTTTCATCATCCTAAGTATGAAATTTTAATAAGACTTAAAACCAATGATGATCATATTATTATGCCGGATGTTTTTATCCCTATAGCTGAAAGATATAATCTCATATATGAAATAGATAAGTGGGTTATAAGAAATACCTTTGCCTTTTTTGCAGAAGCGGTAAGTAATGGTTACTTGGACGAGGGCGTAATATTTTCAATCAATATTTCGGCAGACTCATTTTTTTCAAATGACCTTGTAGAATTTATAGCTGAGAGCCGCAAGACATTAAACGTTCCGGCTCATAACTTCTGCTTTGAAATAACGGAAAGCTGTGCAGTAAGAAACTTGGAAGCAACCTCAAAATTTGTTACCGAATTAAGAAAACAAGGGTTTTCTTTTTCTTTGGATGATTTTGGAAAAGGTTTTTCTTCTTTCCCGTATTTAAAGACCCTCCCGATAGATTATGTAAAAATTGACGGGTCCTTTATAAAGTCCATAGATAAAGACTACATAGATTTTTCAATGGTTAAGACCATGAGGGATATGTGTTACCATTTAGGTCTTTACACAATAGGTGAATATGCAGAAAATGAGCAGATAGTTTCAATTTTAAAAGATATAGGTGTAGATTACGGGCAGGGATATGCCTTCCAAAAGCCGATTCCTATCAGGGAGGCTATAAAACCTCGAACCGATAGGAACGGATATAGGTTTTAGTCCTTTTTTTCACCCCATATTTCTTTGAAGGTGTGGATTGTTCCGCAGTATTGGCAGGCATATCTATTGTCTATAGTGCGGTAAAAGATAGCAGGAACGCCTTCGGATTGCGCAGGATGAGAAACACAGGCCTCGTTTTTACAAATAAGATCTTCAAAATTGTAAATTCGGGGCGGCAAATGTGTACGGTATTTTGCTTGAATCTTTCCGTCTTTTATAAGATTAAGGGTACAGCTTGAAGCTACGGCCGACAACCGCTTCAAGTCTGCCCTTGAAAAATTGTACTCTCCCGGACGGAAAATTATACCCTTAAAGGTACCCTTATCCTTTGTAGATGTGGATACCCACTCTCCGCCTCGGCCCTCTTCAAGCCCCATAACGTTTATTATCTTAGACATGTGATGCCTGATTACGGACGGCTTATCTCCGCGGCAAATATGGTCAATAACTATTCCGTTTTGTATAGGCCGAACCCCCTCAGAAAAGGTTTCTACCTTACTTTCGCCCGCATTGGTGACAGGCACTTCTACAATATAATCCTCTTCTTCAAAAGGTGAGCAATGCTTAAATTCAGGTCCGGTATAGTCGCTGCCTATTTTACCTGCTATCATCGATAAAAGAACCATTCTGACATACATTCCGTTTATAGACTGCCTTTCCCAACCGTTAAGAGGTGTTGTATCTAAAAAGGTGGGAATAGTCGGATGGACACGGTGTCTTGGCAGGGGGTGATAAAAGCGGGTTTTTTCAGGAAGTTTTTCGATAAATTCTTTTCGGAAAGTAATGGAGCGGCGAAGTTCGTCTTGCTTCTTTAGAACCTGCTCACCCATTCTTTCAAGCTGGGGACGTGTAAAATACCAGATGAGAGCTACCTCGGATTGTTCAAGGTACTCCTCAATGGACGAAAATTCCCTTACAGTAAATCCGTTTTCCTTCATTCTTACCTTGTAGTACTCGGGCATAGCAAGTTCAGAGGGAGCTATCAAGTCAACTTTTACAGACTTAAAAATTTTGAGTCCGTCGGCCTTTGAATGAACCGTACGTCCGTGATAGAGGTCGCCGACTAAGGCTATGTGAATACTGTCAAATGACCAGTCGTTATCTTCGATAAAGGTAAATTCGTCGAGGAGCTCCTGAGTAGGGTGCTCATGCTTTCCGTCTCCGGCATTTATAAAGGCAGGCTTTCTTTTTAAGTTGTTTCGCTGATAAAAGGCCTGAGCCTCATCCTCAAGCCAGCGGCATACCCCTTCTACCTTGCTTCGGACAATGAAGATGCTGTTTTGATAACCGGCAAGGGTATTAAAGGTGTCGGCATAACTTTCTCCCTTGTTAAAAGATGAAGATTCTACTGCAAGATCGCTTAATTTTACTTGATGAAATTTAGCTGCATTTCTAAATGATTCCTTTGTGCGGGTGCTTGGCTCCAAAAAAACTTCATAAATACCGAAGTCTTTGTCGTTAATTCTAAATTCATCCATAACCTTTTGATCATCTTCTTGAATGGCTTTTTTTAGCCGCCTTGTTTTGTCAAAAAGGTATTTTCTTTCATCGATTGATAAATCATCGATAACCGTCAATGAACGCCCCATAAATTTGTTTTCCATTTTAAACTCCTGTTAAAAACAAAAATGCAAAAAAAAAACATCGGAAAAACCGATGTTCTCAAAATAAACGAGAGATGCAAAATTTGCAACTTATAGTAATTAAGGAATAAATCATCTTGCACCTCCATGAAAATACGGACTCAACCGCACACATTAATGAAGATTTTATCAAAAAATAAAAAAGCTGTCAATAGAATGATCAAAAATTGCTGTTATTTATTGGAGCGTCACCGGAAATATTCAGTCCATGGCTGAGTCCATTATTTAGGGATTAAAGGCCAAGTACAAAGAGTCAACCCCTACTGCCCGCGGCTTTTAAATAGGCGAGGTGAGTACTAGGAGCCAATAAAAATTAACCGGAGGCGTGCTTGTTGCACGTCGAAGATTAATTTTTATGCAGCGACAACGTAATCGCCCGCATATTTAAAAGCCTATGCTGACCAGGCTTCACTTTCTTTCTGTAACGTATACATCCTCGGATACGATGACTTTCCTTTCATCAATTCCTCGTGTGTACCGATTTCTTCTATTTTGCCTTCTTTTAAAACGACTATCTTATCGGCATTTTCTATGGTTCGCAAACGATGAGCGATAACGATAACGGTTTTGTTTTCGACAAGCTTTGTCAAAGCCTCTTGAATGAGAGTTTCATTTTCGGGATCGAGGGCTGCGGTTGCTTCATCAAGGAGAATGATGGGTGCATCCTTTAAAAGTGCGCGGGCAATGGAAAGCCTCTGCCTCTCTCCGCCTGAAAGGGTGTAGCCGTTTTCGCCGATAACCGTGTCATAGCCTTGCGGCAGTTTTTCGATAAAATCATGACAGCGCGCAGCCTTTGCAGCGGCAAGTACCTGCTCTCTTGTTGCATCCTTATTTCCGACAAGGATATTGTTGTACACAGTATCATTAAAGAGGACGACATCTTGAAACACAATCGAAAAAGCGGATAAAAGCGTTTCAGGGTCTATGGTAGAAACGTCGATACCTCCGACGCGCACCGTGCCTGAAGCAAGATCCCAAAAGCGCGCTGCAAGGCGGGCAATCGTGGATTTGCCGCAGCCCGAATGTCCGACAAGTGCTGTAATTTCTCCCTGCTTGGCGGTAAAGCTGATATTGCTTACCGTGTCGCGCTCGGCATCATTATTATACGAAAACGAAACGTTGTCGTATTGAATATCGTAGCCGTTAGGATTAAATGTTTCGCTTCCCGCCTGCTTAGGATAGTTTATGATTTCCAGCTGACGTTCTACCGCCGTACGAGCAAAAAAGAATTCGCCGAGCATCATAAAGACTGCAGTAAGCGGCTCAAAGATTCTTCCCGCAATCAGCAAGAAAACAAGGTAGGTAAAAAGCGGCAGGCTTCCCTTCGCATACAAAACGGCACCGACCGCAATGACAAGGGGGAAGCCGAAGCGCACAACGATAATCGAACCTATCATAACCACGCCTGTAAACAATTCGGCTTTTACCGCTTCCTTGGTGCTAAATGCAATACGGTCTTTTACCGCCTGCACATAATCATCTTTTTTGTCGGAAGACTTGAGTACCTTAATATTGTCAAGCATTTGCTGAATGGAATTGTAAATACCGAAAAGGATACTGTTCATCTGAACGCCGAAGCGGCGCGATTGTTTACGCGACATATAGACAAGAAAAAAACCGATTGCAGAACAGGTAAAGAGCGTAAGGGTCATGCGCCAATCGAAAAATGCGAGCATCGCGGCCGATATAATGATTGAAGCAATAGCTCCGAATAAGTCGGCACCCGTATGCCCGATAGCGTGTTCTATTGTGGTAACATCATTTAAAAGCGTTGCCGTTAAATCGGATAAATCTTTTTTTCCGAAATATGAAAGCGGCAGTTTTCGAATGCTTTCAGCAAGCGAGATACGCACATTTGCCGACTCTTCATAACAAGTATTAAATGTTTTGCGGTACTTGAGTTTTTCAATTAAGAACAGCACAAGAATAATGAGTAAAGACAAACCCGCAAACAGCCACGGATTAAGAGGCGCAGTAGTTTCTCCTTGAAGCGGTTTTAAAAGTTCCTGCAAAGCATAAAATGAAAGACCGAGCGGTACAATCAAAAACAAATTTCCAAAGGTCGCAAGAGCGGATGCCTTATTTAAATCCCGTGCTCCCTTGTCCGATAAAGCAAAATAATCCTTTAACATAACTTCTCCCTATAAAAATTTATAATTACCCTAAGCATTCAGTTTCCAGCTGATACCCGATTGGAAGTTGTTCCACATCTTGCTGTACAAGCCGCCCTTTGCCGAAAGCTCTGCATGCGTTCCAATTTCTTCAACCTTGCCGTTATTGATGACGCAGATTTTATCTGCATTTACGACAGAAGAAAGCCGGTGAGCAATCATGATGACGGTTTTGTTTGTAAGCAGCTGACTGAATGTTTTTTTGATTTTATGTTCGTTTTCGGCATCGGCAAAGCTGGTCGCCTCGTCGAGCACGACAATCGGAGCGTCCTGCAAAAGAGAGCGGGCAACGGCAAGCCGCTGAGCCTCTCCGCCTGAAACATAGGTGCCCTTGGTGCCGTACACGGTGTCTATGCCGTTCGGAAGCTTTTCGATAATGTCCATACATTCAGCCTTTTCGAGCACTGCAAGCACTTCTTCGCGCGTTGCATCCTTTTTGCCGTAGCGGATATTTTCAAAAATACTTTCTTTAAAGAGCTTGTTTTCCTGAAACACAAAGCTGACAAGATGCATAAGGTCGTCGGTTTTGATGTCCTTGATGTTTACGCCGCCGATAGTAATTTCCCCCGAATCAAGCTCCCAAAAGCGTCCGAGCAAATTGACGAGGGTTGTCTTTCCGCCGCCTGAAGGGCCGACAAGAGCAGTAAGCGAATGTTCGCTAAGATTCAGCGATATGCCGTTGATAGCCTTCTTAAAAGAGCCTGCGGTTTTCTCTTCCGCGCCCGCCTTTTTTTCTGCATCCTGATATGAAAACACAACGTCTTTAAATGCGATGTCAAACCTTTGCGGCATAATAGACTTTTCCGGTTCGGGCGCCGCTTTTTCACTTAAAATCGCTTCGATACGGTTAAGCGCATCTCCTCCCTGCATATTCAAACTTGAGCCGTATATTATTTTTATCATCATGTTGAGCATAACCGGCGAAAGGGAAAGATAAAAAATAAAGCCGTATAAAAATTCTGTATATCCTTCGCCTTGAGCTGCCGTTCCTGCAAAGATGATTGCGGCAGGCACTAATAACACAAAGCCCGTTTTTAAGAGCGCAAGGAACATGGAAAAGCCGTTTTCCCAGCTCATCGAATATTTTAAAACATAATCTCGGTAATTTATAATCGAAGTATAAAAATCTTTGAAGCGGTGTACTGATTGATTAAATGTTTTTACGACTGAAATGCCGCGGATATATTCGGTTCCTGCACTGTTCATTTTTTCAAGGGCATTTTCGTAGTTTTCCATAAAGCCGCTTTTTTGCCCCTTTGCCATAAACACACCTTGCAGAACAAAAGCGATAACCAATGGCAAAAACGAAATAAGCCCGAACCGCCAATCGAAAAAGAACATTAAAAATAAAACGGCAATGGGGCTTACCGCATTTTGCACAACATCGGGCAACATATGCGCTATAAGGGCTTCAAGCGAATGGACATTTTTTTCAAAAACCTTGCGCACTGCCCCGCTTGAGTGTGCCGTATGCCAGCCGACCGGCAATCTTGCAAAGGTGTCCGTTAAGAGCATATTCATATTTCCCATCAAATTGAATGCGGTAATATGCGAACACATAAGAGCAGCAAAATAAAGGAGGAAGCCCACTGCAGCAGCTGCTAAAGCGGTTCCTCCATAAACCATCATCTGCTCAAGGTCTACCGCAGTCCCTGCCATATATGCCGAAATGATATCGCGCATTACATAAAAAACCAGCGCATACGGAATAAGAAGCGCAATTGTGCTTAGCGCCGAACAAAAAAGCGACAAATAGATCAAAGGCTTGTGTTTACCCGCATAAGCCAAAATGCGGGTAACAACTCCTGGCTGTTTCACTTTTTTAGGCGCTTTTTTTTCTTCTTTTTCATTCATAAATTTATTCTCCTTGTGAAATTAAGATATTAACACAAGCTAACATAACTTTGTTATGTTAGTAGTTTATTACAATTTTGTCAATAGCAAATTAAATAAAAAGAAGATGAATTCGTGGTGTGCGGTTATTCAAGAGCGTAACTTTCGGCGGGGTCATAGCAAATTTTTTGCCATCCGGCCTCATAAAAATCGTCCAGAATCAAAACATATCGCTGAGCCTTTTCGTATGGAGTATCCATCTTTATTGTGCGGAAAAGGCATTCCCAAAAAGATCTATCGATAGTGTTGAAAAGTTCAATATCAACATGGGGCCGGCCTTGCAGCATACCGTATTCTTCATATGCTTTGCGATCAGCCTCATACACGGCATTCATCATTTTATCGAACAAGTCTTCATATTTTGTTCCTTTCCCTGAACATAAAAGCAGCTTCATTGCTTCAAAGTTCCGGTACGCATATTCAAGCATTTCTTTCCGGCCTTCCAAGCGTACGACTCTCCGTTTTTCTTTTTCTGTAATGGGAATAGCAAAATGTTTTTCGTACATAAGTTTTTGTTTTTTCAAAAGCTCAAAATATGTATCTTTTACTAAGGCATCGAATAAGGCTTCTTTATTTTTAAAATGAAAATAAACCGCCCCGGTCGTGAGGCCTGCTTTTTTTGCAATATCCCTGATATTGCTCTTTTCCCAGCCCTTTTTTAAAAATTCTTTAGCGGCATATTTTAGAATATTTTCTTTGGATGATATCGGAGCTTTTATGCTTTTATCTTTTAAATCGTTTTTTTTTGAAGATTTAACATCTTTTTCCATAACAAAGTTATGTTATCATTTTTAACTTTTTTGTCAAGAATATTGTTCCGATATATAAAAAATTATTTAATAAAAGCACTCTAGTAAAAAGTTTTCAATTATGATATAAAATGGTCCATAGATTTTAAAATACAAAATCACTAGGAGTTTTTATGAACACAATATGGATAGTAGGCATTGTAGCCGCAGCACTCTTACTCATGTATGGAATTAGATACATGAAAAAACTTAACATGAGCTTTAATGTGCGCGTAGTTACAGCCCTTGCCGTCGGTATCATCTTTGGTGCAATATTGCAGCTGACTATTAAGGATACGGCTTTAATCAAAAAAGCTATGAGCTGGATTACTTTAGTAGGAAGCGGTTATGTAAGATTGCTTAGGATGATTGTTTACCCTTTAATTATTGTAAGTATTACAAAATCGATTGCTACACAAAAACAAAATATCGGAAAAGCAGCAGGAAGAATTTTAGCTGTTCTTATGATAACCGTTGCAATATCCGCACTAGTTGGAGCCCTTACAACCTCTGCATTCGGCTTATCGGCAGAAAATCTCACAGCCGGTGAAAGTGAAATCGCAAGAGGAAAGGCCATGGAAGGCAGACTTCATGACTTTGAGGCAAAGCCGATTCAGCAGCAAATTCTCGAAATCATACCGATAAATCCCTTCTACGCATTTTCAGGTCAGGGCTCAAACGCAACTCTGGCTACGGTTTTCTTTTCGGCCATGCTTGGTTTTGCAGCCTTATTCCTAAAAAGAAGCAATCCCGACAGTGCAGAGGTATTTATTAAATGGCTTAATTCATGTTCTGATGTAGTAATGAGACTTGTCCGAATGGTTCTCCGCATTACACCTTACGGCGTTTTAGCCCTTATGATTAATATTACCTCTACTTCAAATTTTTCCGAAATCTTAAGACTTATCGGCTTTATCGGAGCAAGCTATATTGCAATTATCATCATGTTTATCGTACACGGCTTGTACTTACTTACAGCAGGATTAAATCCCATAACTTTCTTTAAGAAAAGTTTTTCAAATCTTATGTTTGCATTTACTTCAAGATCTTCGGCAGGAACCCTTCCTCTGACTATTTCAAACCAAGTAAACAACTTAGGTGTTCCCGAAGGTATAGCTAACCTCGCAGGAAGTTTGGGTACCAGTATCGGACAAAACGGATGTGCAGGAATTTATCCCGCAATGTTGGCAGTTATGATTGCCCCCACATTGGGCATAAATCCATTGGCACCTGTCTTCCTTGTAAAGCTTATCCTAATTACAGCCTTGGGCAGTTTCGGAATCGTTGGTGTAGGAGGCGGTGCAACATTTGCCGCAATCATAGTCCTATCCTCAATGGGCCTTCCGATAACTCTTGCAGGTCTTCTTGTTGCTATTGAACCCCTCATCGATATGGGCCGCACAGCCTTAAACGTAAGCGATTCTCTTCTTTCCGGTGTAATTGCAGCAAAAAGAACGGGTGAACTGGATGACTCAATTTACAATAGAAAAGAAATCATCGTTGAATAAGGAGTGATTATATGACAATAAATATTGATTCCAAGGTATTGGACTATTTAAAGAAAATCGATTCTAAGGCAATAACTATTGACCTAATAGGTTGTGCTTCCTGAGGCGTTGGGGAACCCCAGCCGGTCGTGTCACCGGTAGAACCTAAAAAAGATAAAGAAGACTTCAAATTGATAAAATCGGGGGATATTGATGTTTATGTGAAAAATAAAATCAATGCATCCAACGATACTCTTTTTGTAAAATACAAGAAAGTATTGTTCTCCGAAAAATTGATTGTCGAAGGTATCGTTTTTTAGGCATTTGAATAAAATATAATTAAGGCGGCAGGAAGGTCTTTATAGGCCTCTGCCGCTTTTTTATTAAAATCTTCTAAATAAAACTTGACAAATTTAAACCTCTGTGCTAGCATATTGGTGGTAAGGCCACGACTAAAAAAAGTTTTATGGGAGGAATGTTATGAAAACGGAGGAACAAGGTTTAAAAAAAGAAAAAATCGCATCGGTTATTCAGGACGAAATTTTAACCGGAATCTTTTCAGCCGGAGAATATCTCCCTCCTGAAAGAGAATTGGCAGAACGCTTTGGTGTTTCAAGACCGGTAGTACATGAGGCCCTGCTCAGCTTGCAAACCAAGGGGCTTATCACAATTAGACCGCGGCACGGCTGTACAGTAAACGATTTTACCTCATTTATATCTATCGGACTTTTAACCGAACTCTATCGCAATAAGCAAATATCCGAGCCTGAAAAAATTGAAGAAGGACTTGTAGAATTCAGACAGCTTATTTTAACTCATATAATAAAAAAACTTATAAAAAGAATTTCAAATTTATCGGTAAAAGAACGCTATCATTTTTTTCTACCTTTAAATAATAAGATACATTTTTCAAGTCCGGAAAACATTGAAACCTCAGCAATTGAAGACTTTGAATTTTACCGGACACTGATAGAATTATCTGACAGCCCTATTTTTCTACTAACCTTTGAAACAGCAAAAGAAATTTATAAACACCAATTTAAACAGTTTTTATGTGAAGACCTTTCCTATGCAGATAAAATTCCGGAATACAAACAGCTTTTTTTTAATGCTCTAATCGAGGCAGATGAAGAAAGGGCTTTACGTATAATGATACAGTTAACTAAGCCTGAAACATATCGGGATGAAGCTTATCATAAATAATTATTGAAGGCAATGTTATGAAAGATGAGGATTTTAGTAAAAAACTGTTACGCTTACAAAAAAAATTAAAACGGCTTAGACTCGATAAAAAGGTTAAAATCGCCCTTGATGTAAAATCCGTTATTTTAGAAGGCGATGTTTCTTCGATGGAGGAGAGGATGGCGGCCGGCTATGCTGCCGCCCGCTGCGGTTTTAAGGGAGTCGTAAACGATCTAACTATAAACGGCAAGGGGGAAAAACCCATGCACCTGCCGAAAATAAAAGATTCTCTTTTAGAGGACAGGAACTTTGATGCCGTGATCATAGGCGGGGGAGTAATAGGATGCGCCATCGCAAGAGAATTATCCCGCTACGATTTAAAAATTGCCCTATTTGAAAAAGAAAGCGATGTTGCAATGCAGGCATCGGGGCACAATGACGGAATGATTCATCCGGGCTTTGCAGATAATCCTAAAAAGATAAAGGGCAAACTCAACACCCGCGGCAACAGGATGTACACAAAGGTTTCCGAAGAGCTGGGCTTTGAAATAAACCGCTGCGGAAGTTTTTTCCTCTTTTATCACCCGATTTTAAAACTGCTCATTCCCCTTATGAAAAGAAGATGCCGCCTAAACGGAGTGGACGGAGATTACGGCTACCGCTCCCGCGAGGTAGTAAAAAAAATAGATCCCTTTATGACCGATAAAAACTACGGAGGCCTATGGCTTCCCTCGGCGGGGGTTGCTTCCCCCATGAAGGTTACCGTTTGTTATGCCGAAAACGCTTGCGAAAACGGAGCGGAATTCTTTTTTAACACGGCCCTCACCGGTGTCAAAAAAGAAGGCACTGCCGTAACAGAACTTATAACCAACCGCGGAACCTGCCGTACAAAACTTTTAATAAACGCTGCCGGAGTTTGGGCAGACAAGGTTGCAGGTCTTGCAGGCGACAGATTTTTTTCGATCCATGCACGCAAGGGAACGGATGCCATCCTCGATAAGAGGCTAAAGGGTTTGCAAAAAACAAGCTCCGCCATGCCGAGCCTTTTAAGACTGCGGAAAGGGCACTCAAAGGGCGGCGGCATCATGCCCTGCGTTGAGGGCAATCTCCTCATAGGGCCGAATGCCGTAGAGGTTATGGACAGGGAGGATTTTTCTACAAGGCCCGAAGCCTTTGAAGAAATAAAAAAACACTTAAAGCTAAACTCAAAGGTTTCACCCTCCGACATAATAACCTACTACAGCGGAACAAGGGCCTGCACATGGGAAGAAGATTTTATCGTTGAAGCTTCCGAGAGGGTCGACAACTTGGTACACGCTGCAGGAATTCAGTCCCCCGGCTTTGCTTCCGCTCCTGCCGTAGCAGAGGACATCGTAAAGATTTCCGTTTCAATTTTAAAGAAAAAAATGGACGTAAAATTAAAAGAGAATTTTTCGCCGATCAGAAAAGCTATGAAGCCTGTTTCCGAAATGGAAACTGAGGAAAGAAAAGCTTTAATCGAAAAAAATCCCCAGTACGGAAAAATAATCTGCCGCTGTGAAGAGGTCAGCGAGGGCGAAATAAGGGATGCGGTAAACAATCCTCTAAATGTATTCACCCTTGATGCAATTAAAAGAAGGGTAAGAGCCGGAGCCGGCAGATGTCACGGAGGCTTTTGTACTCCCCATATCTTAAAAATTATTGCAGAAGAAAAAGGCATCCCCGTTGAAACGATCACAAAGAAGGGAGAGGGTTCCGAGCTTGTTCAGCCGATAGAAAACTTTGAAGCCTTTAGCGGAGGCGAAAAATGAAACAACTTGCATTTAACGACTATGATGTCATCGTTATAGGCGGAGGCCCTGCCGGAATGGCGGCGGCCTTGGCTGCCTCAGAAAAAAGTCCTGAGCTGAAAATTGCCCTTGTAGAAAGAGAGGGACAGATAGGCGGAATATTAAAGCAGTGCATCCATGACGGCTTCGGTCTAATCCGTTTTAAGGAAAGGCTTACCGGCCCTGAATACGCATGGCGTTATAAGGAAATGACAGAGGCAAAAGAAAATATCGATATTTTTCTTTTTACCTTTTTAACCAAACTAAAAAAAGAAAATGATTTATTCTGCATGGAATTTACAAATCCCGAATACGGAATTTTTGAGCTTAAAGCAAGGAGCCTTGTTGCAGCTATGGGCTGCCGTGAAAGGACTGACAGGCAGGTAAACATTCACGGGGAAAGACCGGCAGGTATTTTTACTGCAGGACAGGCACAGGCCCTCATAAACCTTCACGGGTTTATGCCGATGCTTACGGCGGGAAAAAAATGCGTAATTTTGGGTTCGGGAGACATAGGTCTTATAATGGCCCGCCGACTCACCCTTGAAGGCGCAAAGGTAGAGGGGGTCTACGAAATTAAACCCACCCCCTCAGGCCTCAGCCGAAACATCGTGCAATGCCTTGACGACTACGGCATACCCCTTCATCTATCAACAACAGTTATTGAGGTTGAAGGCAGGGAAAGGGTCGAGGCAGTAAAGATTGCCCAAGTGGATAAAAATATGCATCCGATTGCAGGAACCGAAAAAAGAATTCCCTGCGGCACCCTGATTTTAAGCGTAGGCCTCATCCCCGAAAACGATATACTGTCAAGCCTCAATGTTCCTATAGACGGAAGAACAAAGGGACCAATCGTAGATCAATTTATGCACACGGAAATTGCGGGTCTCTTTTCTTGCGGAAATGCCCTGCATGTAAACGACCTTGTCGATTACGTTTCCGAATCGGGAAAAATTGCGGGAGAAGCCGCTGCCGATTTTGCTTTAAACATGAGGGCCGGGGAAGAAAAAACTTGCCCTTTAAATATTAGCACCGGGGCGGAAAAACTTTTGCCCTTAAATATCAGAGGAAAAATCCTCTATGTTGTTCCGCAAAAAATCGACACAGAGGCAGAGGGCTCTATCATCTTTTATTTTAGAGCCTCAGAAGAAATGCAAAATGTTACGGTGAGTCTTAAAGTCTGCTTTGAGGACAGCCCTGAGGCGGAAACTAAGAGTGGAGGCAAAACTGTCTTTCATCGTAAATACGAAGAGCTTAAACCTCCCGAAATGGAACGCTTTATTTTGCCTTGCGAAAAACTAAGAGGGGCAAAAAAGCTTGAAATAGTTTTAAGCGAATCTTCATCGGAAAATAAGGGGGCCAATAATGGAAACTAAAAACATTATCTGTACAGCCTGCCCGCGAGGCTGCCGACTGAGCGTAAAAATCGAAGGCAAAAACATCAGCGTTACAGGCAATAAATGCCCCAAGGGCCTTTCCTACGGAAAAGCCGAGGCCGTCTGCCCGATGAGAATTCTTACAAGCACGATAGCTTCTTCGGTAGAGGGATTCCCCAGGCTTCCGGTAAAAACAAGCAAAGAAGTTCCCTTAAAAAATTTTGCAGAATACATGCACCTTATCAGGAAACTTAAAGCGGACTCTTCAAAAAGCCCTGGAGATATAATCGTAAAAAACTTTGCCGAAAGCGGAGCCGATTTAATCTCTGCAGGAGGATCCCAGTGAAAACCATCTTGACGGTCGATTGCGGAACTCAAAGTTTGCGCACCATGCTCTTTGACTTAAAGGGAAATATCTTGGCAGCAAGCCGTATTTCCTATAAACCCCATACAAGTCCTCAACCGGCATGGGCAGAACAGGATGTTGAAGTTTACTGGAATGCCTTAAAAGAAGGCCTTTCCAATCTTAAAGAAAAAGCCCCGGATGCTTTTGCAAACATTGCAGGAATGGGCATCTCTTCAATGAGGGCTACTACAGTTCTGGTCGATAAAGACGGAAAAGTTTTGCGGCCCGCAATTGTATGGCTCGACAACAGGACAGCCCACGGTCCCTATCATCCCAACTTTCTTGTACGAACAGCATTTCATGCAGCCGGAGTTTACGATCCTATAGTTACAGTTCAGTCAAATTGTAAGATGAACTGGCTTCGGGAAAACGAGCCCGAAATCTGGGATAAAACATGGAAGATGTTTTTTCTTTCGGGCTGGTTTATTTATAAGCTCACAGGAAAGGCCTGCGATGCCGTCTCCTCGATGGTCGGTTATGTTCCATTCGTGAATCGAAAAAGAGCGTGGGCAAAAAAACATTCGATCGAAGAAACTCTTATGCCCCTGGAAAACGAAAAAAGGCATGACCTTACCGAAAGCGGAAAAATAATCGGCACCCTAACGGATGGAATTTCAAAAGAATTGGGACTCCCTCAAGGTATTCCCCTTGTTGCTTGCGGAAGCGACAAGGCTTGTGAAACGATTGGAGCGGGCGTAGTAGATTCATCTCTGGCCTCTTTAAGTTTCGGCACAACCGCCACAATCGAAGTCTGCTCAAAAAAATACTTTGAATATAAAAAACTCTTTCCTGCCTACTGCGGCATTCTTCCAGATACATGGCTTTCGGAATTGGAAATCTTCCGCGGCTATTGGATGATAAGCTGGTTTAAGGAAGAACTCGGCAAGGAAGAATGTAAGCTGGCCGAATCCAAGGGCATCATCCCCGAAGTTATTTTGGATAAGCTCTTGCACGCTTCTCCGCCGGGCGGAAGAGGGCTTATGCTCCAGCCCTACTGGGGAGCAAGCGTCTTTGACCGTTATGCTAAGGGGAGCATCATAGGTTTCGGCGATGTCCATGGCCGAGATGACCTATACAGAGCTATAATCGAAGGTCTTGCCTACTCTTTGCGTGAAGGCTTGGAATTAATCGAAGCCAAGGGAAGGTTGAGATGTGAAAAAGTTGCTGCTTCGGGGGGAGCATCCCAAAGTGATGCTATCTGTCAGATTACCGCAGACATCCTAAACCGCCCCCTTGTACGGGGAAAAACGGCGGAAGCTTCCTCCCTCGGAGCTGCAATCATAACGGCAGCCGGAATAGGCGAGTATGCTTCAATCGAAGATGCCGTAAAAGAAATGGTCTTATACGAAAAAGAATTTATACCGAACCCCGAGCACCGCTCCCTTTATGACGGTCTTTTCGGCGTATACAAAAAAATATATCCTGCATTAAAAGATATTTACAAGGATATTCAAAGAGTAACAAATTATCCCGAAACAAAAAAAATGAACGGGTAAAGGAGAATGACCTATGGGAAAAAGATACGAGTACAAGGATTTTAAGCCTGTTTGGGAACAGGTACCGCCGCCTAAGGGCTCTTTTAGAGAGGCTGCAAAGTGGGGCAGCCCAGACGAATTTAAGGAGCCTAACGAAAGGCTTTATAAATATATGAAAACCGTCTTCGGCATCGGAGATGAGGTTTTTAAGCAAAAGCGTTTTGAGGGGCTTGAAACCCTGCCCAAAAGCCTTCCGGTAAACCTGGAACAAAAGCACATTGAGGCCCTAAAAGAAATTTTCGGAGAGGCAGATGTAAGCACAGCCGTTAAGGACAGGGTATCTGTCGCCTACGGAAAAACAATGTACGATGCCTATCGCCTCCGTGAGGGCATCCTCGAAAACATAGCCGATGTTGTTGTATACCCTTCCGATCATGAGCAAATCGTTAAACTCGTAAAATATGCAAATGAACATAAGATTCCCCTCTATGTGTACGGAGGCGGTTCTTCCGTTACAAGGGGTGTTGAGGCTGTAAAGGGAGGCGTCTCCCTCGATATGCGTAAAAACTTTAACAAGGTTTTAGCCTTCAATGAGGTAGACCAGACAATCACGGTTCAAGCCGGAATGTCGGGTCCTCAACTGGAAGCTCACCTAAACAATGCACAAAAAGAATTCAACGCAAGGATGGCCTACACCTGCGGACACTTCCCGCAGTCCTTTGAGTACTCCTCCGTCGGAGGCTGGGTAGTTACCCGCGGAGCAGGCCAAAATTCCACCTATTACGGAAACATAAAGGATATTGTATTCCAACAAACCTATGTAACGCCTGCCGGCATAGTCAAAAGCTACGGACTTCCCGCCCATGCCGTCGGCCCCGATATCGATGAGCTTATGATGGGAAGCGAAGGCTCTTTTGGAATTCTTACAAATGTAACCTTGCGGTTTTTTAGATATAGGCCTGAAACCCGCAAAAAGTTCAGCTTTATATTTAAAACTTGGGAAGACGGAATGAGGGCCTGCCGCGAAATTATGCAAAACGAATCGGGCTTTCCTTCGGTGTTTAGGCTTTCGGATGCGGAAGAAACCGACATGGTTTTAAAGCTTTACGGAGTAGAGGGCACCATAGCCGAAACAGCAATGAACCTCATGGGGTACAAACCGATGAAGCGCTGCCTCTTTTTAGGTTGGAGCGAAGGAGCTAAAGAATTTTCAAAGCAGCTTTACAAAAAGGTAAAACGGATATGTAAACAAAACGGCGGACTTTTTTTAACCGGTAAGCCTGTAGACGGCTGGGAGCACGGCCGCTTTACCGATCCCTATTTAAGGGAATCCTTACAGGATTACGGCGTAATAATCGACACAATGGAATGCAGCGTAACCTGGGATATGATGCCGAGGGTTCACGAAGAGGTAAGAAAATTTGCAAAATCCCGCCCTCACACGGTCTGCATGACCCATCTTTCCCATGCCTATCCTCAAGGAGCCAACCTCTACTTTATCTTTATAGGCCTTTTTAAAAATAAGGAAGAATATGTAGAATACCAGTACGGCATCTTCGACAATATAATGAAGGCAGGGGCTGCCATGAGCCACCATCACGGTGTCGGCAAGATGACGGCAGCCTGGGTTGAAGAGTCCATAGGCAAGACCAATTTTGAAATCTTTAAGGCCTTAAAAAAACACTTCGACCCGAACAACATAATGAACCCGGGCGGAACCCTCGGCCTCGACATGACGGAAGACCAAAAGCGGAAACCGAAATACGCCGGAAAAACTTGGACGGAAGCTTAATTTTTTATAATATAAAATAAAAAGCCGATTAGTCCCTGCGGGTCCAATCGGCTTTTTAATTAAGTTTTTACTTTAGGTGTACTACAACTTCCAGCTTGTTTTGACCGCCTAGTTTAGATTTATGCAGGGCTCCAAACCAAAAAGTTTTTGGATTGTGTTGTTGGGCTTCTCCGTTTATAGTCCATTTTTCTACCTGTGCTCCCTCATTTAAGCTGACCATAAACCTTAAACTACTTGAACCTTCCTTAATAGATATATTTTGTTCTGATGTAGTAACTGTTGTTCTTGTTACTATATCCCAATACTTAATTGAAAGGCTTCCCTTACCCTCTCCGCCTTCTGCAATCTTAAAAGAAACAGGATAGGTTTCGGCTTTTCTAAATGAGGCCTCAACCGTGCACACCCCGCCAGCGTTATGATCCGTTATATTAAAACCTAGAGAACCGGCCCAACCTATTTCATTAACCGCTTCGCTATTGTTTATAAACCAATCGGCCATATTGCCCTCGGCACCTTCAATCTCAAAAGAAATATCCGTACCTTCATAAACAGTGTCACCGGAGTTGACAGTAATCCAATCCCCTCCCATGAGCTTTTCGGCCCTTATATTCCCGTTTCCTTCTGAACTAAAATTAAGCCTAACAGGATTAGCAGAAACAAACTGAGCCTTTACGGATAATTTTCCACCAGATATGTTTTGAGAATCTAATTCAATATAACAGTTATTACCCGTATGATACTCCGTTCCATTTACAAACCACTTAGCCTGATAGCCGTCCTTGGGCAGGGCATAAAAGCTAATCCCATCTCCCTCTTTGAATTTATAACCGCTTGCAAATTCTTTTTTATCATTGAATAATGCGATGATACTACCCTTATCTTCATGACCTGATTCAACATAAAATTCTACAGGTATAGTACCCTGAGAAGGAGCATCGGGATCATTTTCAAAAACAGCATTTATACTGATTTTACCCGAATTTTTATCCTTATCTTTTTCTTTTACAGTATAATCTGTAGCATATACACCATTTCCCCAATGCGAAGAATTTATCTTTTTACCGTTAAGTTCAAAATGCTTAAACTTCGAGCCTAAAAAGGGAGAGGCCTTTATCCTAAGCTGAGTACCTTCATATATTTGGGTGTCGGTAATAAGCGCATTAGTTTTTGGATTATGTACGCTTATTCTTCCGTTTCCTTCTTTGATGAAGTCCATTTGAATTTTTTCGGCATCTTTAAACTTGTGGCTTATCTTTATACTGCCGTTTGCTATGTCTTCAATTTTTACGGTGTACCAAAACTCAGGTTCTCCCTTAGTCTCAGTATCTGCCTCCTTGCCGTTGATATACCAGGTATCTGGAGCATAGCCTTCTTTGGGTTCTACAACAATACAGATCTTTGAGCTTTGATCAAAAAGGCTTCCTGATTGAACTTCAGTCCATTTTCCATTTATAACCTGCTCTGCCCTAATACTTCCCTTGTCCGGTTCATCTATGAACCATTCTACCTTAATTTTAGGAGCTTCTTTAAAACTAACGCTTATCTCTATTTTACCGTTTTTTATGTCCTTTGAGGCTACTGTATATCTAAGTTGGTTAATACCTGTCCCGGGAACTTCTTCGCCGTTTATATACCATTTATCCGCGATAAAGCCCGGCTTTGGCCGAGCATTTACATAAAAGAAATATCCTTCTTCAAATTTATGTCCTGAGGTTAAATCTGTCCATTTTCCATTCACCTTACCTCTGGCATAAACCGCTCCCTTTGTTTCATCCAAGCTCTTCCAATAAACAGGTATATCGGTTTCCTTATCTCCGAATTCGGCTTCTATTAGGATTTTGCCGCCAACAATATCATTTTTTAATACCTTATATGCGATAAACCTATGAGCGGTATTTTGTTCTTTGCCATTTATATACCATTTTTTTATGATTTTACCATGATTTGGAAGGCCGCTAAAATACAACACAGAATCTTCTGCAAAAGATCCGCTTGTGTTGTCGTCGTAATTAGGAGGACCATCCTCAACATAGTCAAGCCAGCGTTTTACTACTCCATCGGAATTTTTACTTTTCCACTCAATATTTACCGGCTCAGCATCCCTAAATATAAAATCTATATGCACTTTTGTATCAGTATGCGGTATAGTGTAATATATAAGCCCATCAACCGTAAAACCAGCAATATCACTACCGATATCTTTGATCGATTTACCGTTGATTGTAGTCTTATCTCTATCAAGGGCTTTTGTTTTTCTGCTTGCGTTTATCCAAAGTTTTAATCCGGTATAAACCTCATCACCTGATTGCAGCAAATTAAAAACATGCCCGGCACTATTTTGACGGCCTACTTTTATTTCGGTATCTGCTGAAGATGCAGGACTCCACGTAACCTTTACAGGTTTAGGAGTACTTAAAGGGGTTTGAACTGCCCCCCCCCACCCCCGTCTGAATTCAGCTTATGATCGCAGGCACTAAAAACCACTGCACAAAGCATACCTGTCACAAAAAAATTAAATAATTTTTTCTTCATTAATGACTCTCCTTAAATTTAAGTTTTAAAAATAATAAGCTATCTTTGAGCTTTTGTCTACTCTAAAAAATCAAACTCCTTTTTCACCATACTTATAAATAGATACTTATGCCGCATCCCAAAAAAGATAGTATTTATCTCTGTCTACATTTAACCTTAAACCTGAAATACATATCTTATTGCCGAATACTTTTGCAAAATCTGTTTTTTCAACCAACTGTTTGTGTATTTGGAAAAGTAAATCCAGGTTTGTAAAATACTTCCCATTTTCCGCTTTTATTGTAAACTCCGGTTCTTCCTCATAATTTGAAACACATATTTTAACCTCAGGCTTTTTAATCGCAATTCTTGATAGATATTTATCAGCTTCTTCCTGGCTTATATTTTCTGCATTCTCTTTATAAAATTTTTCTTTTAGATCTTCTTGTGTATAAATATGTTTACCGTCTATTGTTATGTCCATTCCGGAAAGAAGATTTACAGGCATTTCTTTGTCTTCACCATCATAGATAACGTAATTTTCAATTTCCTTCATTTCTAAAAGATTGTCTACGCATTTTATAAAACTTTCTTTTGTTTCGAGATTATCTTCAATAATTCCAAGATAGAAATAGTCTCCTACTTCAAATGAATACAGCAGCTTTTTATTTTGTCTGATTAAACCTGCATAAAGTATAGCTCTGTCCACGGGATTCACAGCTTCAAATTCTGAAAAATAAAGATTATCCAATGTACTATCACAATCTGATGCGTGTTTTATCAAATCGGGCATATCGTATCTTGATAAAAGTTCACTCAAAATATCATAGATATCCATATCTTCATCGGAACAAACTACCGATAAATAATAATTTTGAAAAAGTGCATAATCCAATACTCTATTTCCTATAATGTACATCATCATCGTATCTATATTTTCTACTTCGATAATATGATAAAAGATTTTCGCGCTTTCTCTTACTTTTCTTTCGATTGAAATATCTTCAGCATAGCGGTATAGTAAATCCTCACTAAGGGCTGTAATTTCATAACTGAAATTCGGATTGCTTTCAAAAATATGCTTTTGTTTTCCAATTAAAAGATGAGTCCTATGCAAAACATCTTCCTTTATCAGAAAATAAAGATAGAAACCTTTGGCTGCAAGAACATCGGAAAGATATCGTATAAATTCCATATGGTCATCATACTCTTTTTGAGGACGGATTTTTATACCGGTTTTTTCTTCCGCCCACTTAATAATACCTGCATAGGAAGAGCTCAAGGGCGAACTCTCATTGTTTCTAATCAAAAGCTCTAATAAAAATTCCTTAAAGGAGCGATCTTCATACACAAAGTTATTTTCATCTTCTTTCGATATACTTAAAGAAAAATATTTATTGACACAGGATATAAATGCATCTTTTGTTGCCGATGTGCAAAAATACTCCGCTATCTTTTCTGCAAACGCCGAGTAGCCGAGCTTTTTCATCTTCAATAAAATATTCATTTTGGTATACATAAATAATATAGAGAACGAAGCTTTTAGTTCTTTCATTTCTATTTCGGTTAAGCTTACACTTTTTGTATTTTTTATGATATGCTCTTTGTTTTCCGAATTTGTAACGGACACTTTGTTTTGTCTTAATTCAAGTCTGTCTTTTGTTTTACAAATAAAATAGTTATCTTCTTTTTTGCTATGATAAAAAATTAACTGATACGGCACTCTATAAAAAAGTTCATCCCTTTTTTTTGTTTCGCCCTTATATATCCAGCCTGCATAATTTTCTCCGAAAACAATACCTGCCGTATCAAAACTCGATATGGAAACACCCGACAAAATTCCGCCTGTTTCAAGAGCTTCAAGCATTTTAGGAATGATAAATCTGACAATCTCTTTTTCTTCATATACACCCATTTCGTGCAGTCTTTTTGTCATAATTATTATTTTTTCAAAAAGATCTTCCGGAAAGTCATCAGGATTCGCAAGTGTTACATCATTATAATTTTCTTCAATGAACTCTCCATCTTGCTCATAATCCAAATAATAAGCTAACGGAATTACCTTTCTATTTGTTTTATTAAAAATATTTAAGAAACTCAAAATAATCACCTCTTCTTTGCCGGAACCTTGCGGACATTTTATGATTGCATTATAACATAGATTAAGAGATTTTCAAAGGGCAGTTGCAGTTTACATAGGACGACACCTGTGGTGTAACAAATAGATAAAATTATTTACGGTTAATTATAGAGTAGCGGTGAGTAAAATTAAGAAAACGCTATGTAACATTGAAATAGCATTTCTTAAAACATGTACAACTTGACTATGTTATACATATATGGTACTATACTTATATGAAAACATTGTCCGTAGCGAAAATAAGAACAAATTTCTCTGCACTTTTGAAAGAAGTGGAATTAGGTAACGAAATCGGAATAGCATTTGGCCGAAAAAAAGAAACAATAGCGGTAATTGTTCCAATTGAAGAATATAAAAGGATAAAAATGAGGAAACTCGGTACATTGGAAGGGAAAGCAACAGTTGAATTTAGTGAAAATTGGGCTATTACGGATGAAGAGTTTATTAATTTATGAAAATCCTATTAGATACACATTATTTATTATGGTCATTTATTGATACAAGTAAAATATCTCGGTCGGTTTATAATAAATTATTAGCCGATGAAAATGAAGTTTTTTATAGTCAGGCTAGTTTATGGGAAATATCAATAAAATTTAATATGGGAAAATTATCGCTAAATGGAATTAAACCGGAAGAATTCTACGCAGAAGTAGAAAATAGTTTTTTAAAATGCAGGTCTTTTCAAAACGATGAACTAATTACTTTTTATAAATTACCAATAGAGCATAAAGATCCATTTGATAGAATTATGATTTGGCAATCAATAAAGTCTGATTACTATTTTTTATCTGTTGATAATCAGATTACAAATTATAAAAAATACGGTTTAAAAATTTTGTCCTAACACTCTTCTTCAACCTGACATTGCGACAAGCCTTGTTGCACTTTAAGAGAATGTGCGAAAAACATTACCAAGGTCTAATTAAAGGCATGATATACAAATTAAATCCAACATTCTTTGCGGCCTTAACGATCTTAGCGGTTAATCCAATCAAAAATTAACCGCAAGGAACGCAAAGACACACAAGCTCTCTCTTGAGATTCGCAAAGGCTAAATAAAATTAACTATCTCCAATTAAGTAAAAATATCCCGCTTTCCATACTTGAAAAAACTTCTTTTTTGGTTTATTATCAAGATACGCATAATATATGTTGGATGGACGCTTCGCGCAGAGGAAAATAAAGGAATAAGAAATGAAAAGTATCAAGCAATTAGTGATTGCATATATCATTTTTGTAACATTATTTACATTTTCGTTTTTGTTTAATAGTCTTTTTATGTATGATTTTACTAGTAGTATGGATACATGGTTAATAAATAATAAATTGTCAATCCAGCTTTCAAATGAATCTTTATGTTTTTCAACTGTTTCGTTATGTATCTTTTTTGTTTTAAGTATCTGTAATCCAATAATTAATCGTAGTAAGAAAAACCTTATACTATTAGCATTAGTTCTTTTATGTATACCAATATTATTATTCATAATGATTATCCAAGGAAGGTTGGTTTATCAAATAAACAATTTAGTATTAATTGAATCAAATATTACATTGTTATTAAGTATATATTTTGGTTCACAACATATATTATTTCTTATTATTGGAGCAATTGTGATAATACTGAGTCTTAATAAAAAAAATAATATTCTTAAAAAGGTTATGAGTTTATTTGTTGGTCTGTTATTAATTATAGAAGCATATCCGTACTTATTAAATAAATATATAAATGTCTGTATCATAACTATTTTTGCGATTTGGAATCTTTGGTTCATAATTGATAGTTTGAATAGAATACAAAATAAAGAGCATCCAACAACTGCTTCAACCTGACTCGGCTATTGTCACGAAACTTGCTTGTCGCTTCGCTCGGCAAGTTTCGCGCCAATATACGCCTCGCAGGTTAAGCAAATGTTAGATTGACTACGCAGGGCGTAACAGTTAGGTAATAGTTATAAATTACATATCATCTATAGTGGAGAAAAAATGAAGATAGCTACTTGGAATTTAATGGCTGCAGAGTATTGGTGTAAATTTAAAAGTCAAACATTCATTGAAAAACAAATTGCCAGACAAAGACAAGCATTGGATTTTCTTAAAAATAACCTAAATGCGGATGTAGCTCTTTTACAAGAAGTTTTACTAAAGTCAATTGATGAAACAGAATTAAATGTTAATATTTTTTGGACAGAAAGTCATACATCAAAAAATGCCGGTTCAAAAAATAATGGTTCAGAATGGGGTACTGCAATATTTGTGAACGAAAAGTATTGTAACTTCACCAAAGATATTACTTTAGAAGTATTTCCAAATGAAAATAATAAATATAATAGCGAATATACAGGTAAAGTTAAAGTAGTGCAGGTCAATTTTAATAATAACCAAATACTGTTTTGTAGTCTTCATATAGATACTGATGAAAAAGGCCCCGGACAATTAAAAACTTTTTTTACTGAAGAGTTTGTTTCAAAAAAGAATCTTGTAATTGGAGGAGATTTAAACTGCGATAAGTATTATATACATGGAAATCCTGATGATAAAGTATTCTTTAATGAAACAATAAAGAATTCCAACTTAATAGAATGTGAACCTTTATACAAACAAACATTCTTTCGTGGTAATTTGAACGGTTATAATGATGTGGAAGTAATACAAGATGATCATATTTTTATCAGCAAAGAATTATATCAATTTGTAGAAACACAACACATGGATGATGTAAAGCAATATAAAGGGAAAAACTTCAATTATGGAAAGATCAAAACTTTAAGTGATCATTCAATATTATATATATCCTTAGATGTTAAGGAATAAAATTGCACCTAACACCCGCTTCAACCTGACATTGCGGAGGAGCCGCAAATGCAGGTTAAGCGAATGTTGAACGGACGCAGTGCGTCCGTTCAACGGGCGGCGGCATATCCGCCTGTCGTCCGGAGCGCAGCGCCGTCCAACATGCGAATTAAGCTGACGGCGAAGCTCAAAAGCCTAAAGGCTTTCTCACTTCTTGCAGCTTATCCGCCGCCCGTTATGGTTACTAAAAAACAGCTTTTTAGAGGTGCCCATGATATACTAAATAATAGGAGATTAAGCTATGAAAAAAATGGAACATCAATACTTCGGTCAGTTGAATCTTGCGATAACAGACGATGCGGAAGTAATTTGGGAAAAAGAGATTCAGGGGATAGATACCTGTCTTTGGTTCGATAAAAATGGAGAAGTACCGGCCGGCATACTCGACCTTTATGCACAGTTTCTTGAGAACATAGATGATAAAATAAAAGAAGCAAGAAAAACACTTATAGCATATTTAAAAGATGACAGCTACTATATCGACTTTCATATTGAAGAATGCGGACTGGAAGATTTGCCGAGCGATATTACCGAGTTTGTAAGTAAAATGACGGTAACGAATGTAGACTTATGGATTGACAGTGAACAGCCGCACATCGCAATGGATTTTATGATTGCACCTGATGAAAGCGATGAAATACTCTGCGTAAAATTCGGTGAAGATGCAAAAATCATATCCATTGATTGGGAAAGTTAATTGGTGTTGTAGCTAAAGAGATTGAAAATGAAGAAGAGAAAAAAATGATAGTTACAAATTTAAGTTTTAAAGAGAAGAATATGAAAAAATTCATATCAAATAAATGTTAGGGGTGGGCGTTTGAATAAATACAGCCGAATACTAAATGAAGAAGTGAGAATATACAAAGAATGGGTTTATAAGCATTATTCTGAGATGACTGAAGATACTGATAATGGAGAATTTCTAGGTCCTTCTTTTGATAGAATGAGAGAATCTGCAATCTCATTTGTAAAGAATGTAGAAGTAAAAGATGTTACCGAAACTGATTTAGAATCTATACTTTATTGTGTAGCCAGGGACAATGAATGCGAATATTTGGCTGACTTTATTTCGTCATATAAAGAATGGTTTAAATATTTGATTGAAAGATGTATAGATTCAATTTATACAACTGCGAAGTGGCAGTTAGTAAAAAGATTGCCAGTTTATAAAGATGATAGTTCAGTTACTGATTGGGTATTCAAGTATATAAATGTAGATGATGAATATACACAGAGAATGTCTTTAAGTGCTTTAAGTGAGATAGATTATAAAAAAGCAGAACAGTATGCGATTGAATTTTGGGAAAGAGACAAATATAAGGGTGATACCTATGCTGAAGAGTATCAAAAAATAATGGCACTCAGTGTTCTTTATAAAATAAAATCAGATAAATTAAGCGAATATATTGAAGCGGCGAGACAATTAGACTTTGTTTATTTGAAAGAGAATGCAGATGAGATTGCAAATTCTGATTAATTTTCTAATTTTCTCACTAGGAGGTAGATTGAAAAGTAGCTAACTTAATGCAGCATTCATTAAAAAAAGAGGAGTTTAATTTCAACAAAAATAGTTGGTCTTTAAACTATGAGTATTTTAAAATAGAAATTAATGAAGATGATTGTAAAAATGAAGAATTAAAGGGAGCCTCTAAAAACATCAGTTTTTTAGAGGCTCCCTTTAATTTAATTTGCGATGTTTTTCATAAGTCATTAATATATAAAGACTTATGAAAAACTCGTCGGGCATCTCTAAAAATCCAACAAGGTTTTTAGAGATGCCCTATTGGATATACGATGAAAAAAACGGAGTTTTTATAAAAATATCGATATTGAATACATTGCGGGAACTGCTTATTCGCTTTTTTTTAACCGAGTACACGAAAAATGGAAACGGAAAATCTTTTTGACCGATTCGGCGCAGTCTTAAAAGACTATATAGACGACGAAGATGCACAAAAGCGCCGATATGCAAAACGCCCATTGCCGACCGGCTGTTTTTCCGCGGGCGGAACAGCAAACAAAGGGCGCAAACGATACGTCTTTTGCGCAAAAACACGCTGAAAACCCCAAACGGGTAAATACGCGCCCGTTCAACGGGCGGCGGAATCTCCGCGTGTCGTCCGGCGCACAGCGCCGTCCAACACGTGAATTAAGCTGACAGCGAAGCTCAAAAGCCTAAAGGCTTTGAAAGCTTCTTGCAGCTTATCCGCCGCCCATTATACGCACAACGCAGTGCATTGGATTTTAGGAATAAAAATGTATTTTTTAGTGATTCTAATTGTACTTTCAATTTTTTTTGTTATTTATTATAAAAAATATAAAGTAAAGCAAGAAATTTTGATAACCAGTGAAATTAAAGAAGAAGATTATCAAGAAATTCAAGAGTATATTTCTAAAACATATAACATAGATATACATGAAATTTTATTTACATTAATAAAAAATTCTAATAACAAAAATCTGATTCGTTTTGAAGTAAAATTAGAAAATAACTCTCAAGAAAAAAATATTAAATTTGATAATAAGAAAAAAAAATGAAATTACTTTTTATATAGCCGAAAAAGAATTTGAATTGCAAAATAAATATAAGGCAAGATTTTTCACCTATTTTTCATCATTTGAACGAGAAGAATTAGAGCGAATATATAAAAATCTACCAGAAGATTTGAATTTCCTAAAAAAAGAAATAAATAATAAAAATATCTGGATAATAAAGAAAGTATTTTATACACGTGTTGTTGTATTTTTTTATTCAAATGTACAAATTCCGAATAAACTAGAAAAATATAGAATTGAAATGATGATAAAAAATTATATTTATTCTTCATTGAAAGAATTTGATTTTAATAACAAATTAAATGTAGACAAAATAAATATTGAATTTGACACTAAAGAAAATTTTGATACCAACTATGGAAGTAATTGGTATTATTATATTTTATAAACGTATAACACCCGCTTTAACCTGCAAAATTAACTTATAAAACTTGTTTGATCCCATAAAATTTGTACAAAAAATATCGGGACGGTAAGGTATTTTGTTTATATAATTTCCATAATAATACAGGAGAAAAGATGAACAGTATTCAATTATTTAACAGGACGATAGACTACATCGAAAATACACTCGACAATGAGCTTAGGGTATCGGCACGCCGGCACTCCCGATAGAGATACGGTGACAGCAGCAGGAAAACAATCCCGCTGTTTATGACAATTAAAGAAATAACTGAGTCTATCAATTCCCCTCCTCTTGAATTTTTGTTCTTCTTATGCTACACTCGCTTTCGCCGGGGTGCTTATACAAGCTGAGAACATACCCGCAAAGGGCTGTCCGCACGGATGCCCTATTACCTGATCCGGATAATACCGGCGGAGGGAGCATATGAAAAATCATTTACGCTCTATTTTAATTTTCTCATTTTTAATTATCGGTTGTGCCGCTCTTTTTGCAGGCGGAGCAAAAGAATCTGACGGAACAAAGGTTGTGGTCTACACGACAAAATCCTTTGCTGCCGACTACGGTCCCGGCCCGAAAATTGCCGAGCTCTTTAAGGCAAAAACGGGCAAGGATGTAGAATATGTCGTCTGCAAAGAAGGCGTTTTAAACAGGGCCATATTGGAGGGTAAGGCTTCTACAGCCGATGTGCTCATTGGTATCGATAACCATCTTATCGAAAAAGCCCGCAAGGCAGATGTTTTAAAAGCCTATAAACCTACGGCCGCAAACAAGATAGATTCGGATGTTCTTATTGCAGACGATTGGCTTTTAACCCCCTTTGATTACGGCTATTTTGCATTTATGTTCGATACAAAGGCCAAAATCAAAAAGCCCGCATCTTTAAAGGAACTGACCGATCCTTCCTATACAAAAAAGATTGTAGTTTTGGATCCTAGCTCAAGTACAACAGGCTTAGGCATGGTTGCGTGGACAAAGGCTGTTTTTGGTGATGAGTACCTCAACTTTTGGAAGGCCCTCAAGCCGAATATCTTTGCAATGGCCCCCAAGTGGAGCACAGGTTACGGCTATTTTACAGCCGGAGAAGCACCTATGGCTATCTCGTATACAAGCAGCTTGGCTTCCCATGTTTTGTATGACAAAACAGACCGCTTCCGGCCATTGGTTTTCGCAGAAGGCCATGTCATTCAAATTGAAGGTATGGGAATATCCGCTAATGCTGCTAATGTTAAGGGAGCAAAGGCCTTTATCGACTTTATGCTGACGGAAGAAGCTCAAAGCCTCCTTCCCGAAACTCAGTTTATGTATCCGGTTATCAAGGGGCTTCCCCTTCCTGCTTCTTACAAGGATGTTCCCAAACCTGCAAAAATCTTGCGCATTCCTTCAGAAGATCAAACCGAATCGGTCAACGCCGTAATTAATGTTTTACAAAAATAAACAAGAAGGCCTTCGGCCGGGCGGCGCCATATCAAAGATATGGCGCCTATTTAAAATAGGTCGCCCATCTAAGATAGGCAGCCTTGTTTTGCCACTCGGCAGCCTTATCTTTTTTCTTGTCCTTCTTTCTTTTTTTCTTCCGTTAATATTGAGCTTTGTTCCCTTATTTTCTTCACGCTTTGATTTTTCGCATATTACGGGAGTCAAAAGCTCCTTTGATTTTTCGCATATTTTTAGGATAACGGTTTTTACGGTTTCTCAGGCTTTTTTTTCTGCCCTGCTTGCCTGCACCGTAGGCTTTGCTGCGGCCTACCTTTGTGCAAGAAAAAACTTTCGGGGCAGAAAATTTTTACTGGCCCTGTCAAGTGTTCCGCTCTGCGTGCCTGCAATAATCGTCGCCCTTTCCTTTATAATCTTTTTTGGGAATAACGGAGTCCTAAATTCTTTTTTAAAGAACTTATTAAACCAAGACGAACCGCCTGTCAATTTTGTGTTTTCGATGACGGGAGTAATTATAATCCACGGCTTTTACAACTTTCCCCTTGCGATGAAAACAATCTCTCAAGTTTGGGAACGCTTAAGCGAAGATGAACCTAATGCTGCCCTCCTTTTAGGGGCAAGTAAATTTAGAATCTTTAAAACCATAACCTTTCCGGCTCTTTTAAATTCTATAGCCGTTTCCTTTTTGTTGATCTTCCTTTTTTGCTTTTTTAGTTTTATAATAATCCTGCTTTTCGGAGGCCTTGCCCTTACCACCTTAGAGGTAGAACTTTACAAGGCAGCCCGCACAAAATTGGATATGAACCTTGCCGCAAAGATAGCCCTCACCGAAATATCTGCGGCCTTAATTTTAATCCTCATCTATTCTAACCTGCAAAAAAAGATGAGAGTACAAAACGAAAACCTAAAGGGAATAAGGGAGCGCACCTCAATAAAAGGCTTTGGACAAAAAGTTTTTTTTAGCTTTACGATTTTTATAATTATTCTTTTTTTAATAGCACCCTTGTTTTCTATCTTTTTACATTCTACATATAATGTAAATTATACTTCTATCTTTAATAAATTCTTTTATTTTAAGGCATGGAAAAATATTTTTTTATCCCGAACTTTTTGGACGGCTCTTTGGACAAGCATCAAAATCGGCATCCTTACAGCTCTTGTAAGCCTCATAGCTTCTTTGTTCTTTGCATACATTACCGTCTTTTATAACCGGAGAAAAATATACGCGATTCCCTATCTGCCCTTGGCAGTTTCATCGGTAATGCTGGGCTTCGGCTGGCTCTTGTTAAAACCCAACGGAACGGAACTCATTTTAATCTTTGCACAAAGCTCCCTTGCATGGCCCTTTGCGTGGACTCAAATACAGACCTCACTTTTACGCATTCCTCAAAATATTATCAATGCGGCAGTCTTGCTTTCACCCGACAAAAAAACGGCCTTTTTTAAGGTGATAGTTCCCTTGTGCAAAAGAGGCATTTTTTCAAGCTTAGCCTTTGTCTTTGCCATAAGTGCAGGAGATGCATCCTTGCCAATAGTCTTAAACATCCCGCATTTTAACAATCTGGCCTTACTGATTTTTGATTACGCTTCTTCATACCGCTTTGTAGAATCTTCTGCAGTTGCAGTCGTCTTAAGCCTTATAACAGGCTTTGTTTTCTTTTTACAGGAGAAATAAATTTAAAATGATATTGAAACACGAAAGAGCATTTTTACAGCTTAAAAATATAAAAAAACATTTTACCGAAAAAGATATTTCCGTTTCCTTTGAATTAAAAAAGGGAAAAGCTCTTGCCCTCCTCGGGCCCTCAGGCTGCGGCAAAACAACGGTTTTAAAAATAATTGCAGGTCTTATCGCCCCGGATTCGGGGGAGATTGTTTTAGACGGAAAGGATATAAGCCGAATCCCTCCGGGCAAACGCGGAATCGGAATGGTCTTTCAAGACTATGCCCTCTTCCCTCATCTCAATGTTGAAGAAAATATCTTCTATGGGCTGGTTTCTAAAGGTATGTCCAAAAAGGAAGCCCGCAAAACAATAGCCCCCCTTGTCGAGCTTTTTCATTTAGAAGCCTTACAAAAGCGCAAAACCGATCTTCTTTCGGGCGGAGAAAAGCAGAGGGTTTCCCTTGCTCGCAGTCTTGCAGTGAGCCCCTCCCTCATCCTCTTTGATGAACCCCTCTCGGCCCTCGATGCAGATCTCCGTCTGCACTTACGCAAGGAGCTGCGGGCAAAGCAGGAGAGTTTGGGATACACCGCCGTCTATGTTACCCACGACAAGGATGAGGCAGCCGCCCTTGCCGATGAGGTTCTTTACATGGGGTAGAAAGTAATAAAAAATGCTCCAACTCTATCGAATTGGAGCACCAAATATTTTAATTATACCTGTTATATCTGTCCGATAATCTTTAAGATAAAATGAGCAATTAAAGCTGAGAAGATATAAGTACCTAACATAACGGCAACAGCCAAAACAAAGATTCTCCAACCGGTATTTTTAAGAGAACTTAAGTTTTTACCGGTATAGATACCGGCATAGGCTAAAATCGGTGTACAAAGAGCTAGAAAGTTTACCTTTGCAGTATACTCATATACTTCCTTTGAAAAAGGAACACCGGGAATAGTCAGAATAGCAGCAATGGTAACAATATATGCTACAGCAGGTATTTTTCCGGGAATTATTTTTGATAAGCCTATACCGGCAGCAGCGATACCTACAAGAATCAACATACCGGGCAGGGCTGTAATCGGATTGATTTTAGGACCTACGAAGTTACCTACCAAAGAAATAAGAGCCGTTATAAGTAAAACAATTAATGCATTCTTAAATTTCATATACAAAAGCCTCCTTAATTTGAACTGCCGGCGCTAACTTCAGTCGGAACTGATGGAAGAGGAGCGGCCTCATGATATTTCATCTTATAGCATTTTTTAAATAGCCATTCCGAGAAGGGCAGAGCAAGGAAAATTGACATATAAACGCCGTCTAATCCCGAAAGCAAATTACTTGCTGCTCCAAAGGCCTTGATATTTTCTGCCATATCGGGGAATAACTCTATAAGAGAACCTACTGAGGCTGTCATCATAGATGCAGAACCTACTCCTGATGCCATAGCAAGAGCATAGGGATGTAAGAATGTTGCTGAAGCCAAAATACTTGCCATAAGACCTATAAATATGGTGCCAAAAACAGTCCCTACAAGATAAACTCCTAATACCCCTTCACCTTCAGGAGAATTTAGACCATATCTTTCTGCAACAATAGCAACATTAGGCTCTCGTGAAATTGAATGAGCACCGCCTATAGCTTCCCGTTTAAGACCGAGCAATACTGCAATAGGAACACCCAAGATAACGGTTCCTAGGTTTCCGAATTCCTGCAAAATAAGAGCAGGACTTGCTTTTAAGATATTCCAAATACTGGGACCTATTGTTGTTCCATACTTTGCCATCAAAAGCATAAGAGTAATACTTATAAGACTTCCTGCGTCTTTAATCTCTTTGTCTCCGGAGATTTTAACTTTTTTTAATGTTGTTAAAATACCGAGAATTAAAGCATAAAGCATCGGCAAAAGAACTATCGTTCCTATCCCAACCTTAAATGCAAACTTTCCGATGAATTCCGAAATAACAACCAAAACAAGAACTGTCAGGTGTAATCGTATATTCTTCATTTTAAACCTCCTAAGTCTAAATATTTTAAAACGGTAGCCAGCACCGCTGAAGTACCCTTATAGAATAGGCTTTCATCAATGTCAAATCTATCCGAGTGGTGAGGATAAATTTTCCCTCCATCATGTATAATGGGATTAGATAAAACAAAAAAAGTACCGGGAACTTTTTGAAGGAAAAAAGCAACATCTTCTCCGCCCATTGTAGGAATTGAAATTTCATGGATACAATCTTCCCCAAAAATTTCTTTTGTATTTTCAGCAAAGAATTCCGTAAAAGCCTTATCGTTCATTAAGACGGGATATTTAAAGTCATAAACGGTTTCCGCCTCTGCCCTATATGACTTTGCTATGCCTGAAGCAATTTCATCAATTCGCTTTGCCATAAACTTTCGCACATCTTCATCTGTAGCACGTACAGTTCCTTCCATAAAAACCTCATCGGGAATTATATTTTGAGTCGTACCGCTATGTATTTGACAAACCGAAATTAAAGCATTTGACGTAGGGGCAAGCTCCCGGCTTATAATCTTTTGTAGAGCAGAAACTATTTCGCAAGCTATCGGAATAGGATCCACAGACATGTGGGGATATGCACCATGAGCACCCTTGCCTCTTACCGTAATTTGAAAACGGTCCATTGAAGCAAAAAAAGCACCCGGACAGATACCTATTTTTCCCTTTTCAACACCGGGGTAAATGTAACCGGCATGAAGCCCTATGAGAGCATCAACCTTTGGGTTTTCCAAACATCCTTCTTCTATCATAGGGAGAGCACCTCCGGGATACTCCTCCCCGGGCTGAAATAAAATTTTAACGCAGCCCTTAAATTCCGATGAAAGCTCCTTTAACACCATACAGGCGCCGAGAGCCATAGCCGTATGACTGTCATGCCCGCAAGCATGCATACACCCCTCATGCTTTGATGCAAAACTTAAACCCGTATTTTCTTTTATGGGCAGGGCATCCATATCTGCTCTTATTGCAATACATTTACCCTTTTCTTTTCCTTCAATAGTTGCAACAATAGCATTGCCGTCAACAAGCTTATAATATGGTATTTGCAGCTCATCAAGCTGTTTACAAACATAACTTACAGTCTTAGGCAAGGATAATTGCAGCTCAGGAATCTGATGCAAATCACGCCTGATTTGAATAATCTTAGCTTCTTTTTGTTTAACCAAGCTAACTATATCATATTTATTCAACTTAAACCTCCCTATAATCAAATATTATCTCACTACTTTTTTATTCTGTCAATACTATTTATTGATTTTTTAAAGACTTTAGATTATACTCATAATATTAATCCTTGATGTAGACAAAAATTTATATGCTTTTATTTTTAGAATTTTTTTTGATAAGTCTTTTTTGTTCTCTTTTTTTATTTATAAAAACAAGCTCTTTTATTGCCATTCCCTATTTTATCATTTTTTTCTCTATAGGTCTTTGGGATAATATGGTTAAGAACAAGCAAATCAAATTCATTGTTTTATTACTATTTGTTTTTTCAATAGCAGCTTTCGATAAGAACCTTGTGTTTTTTTCTCCCATACTTATGACTATAAATTTAGAAGAGTATCAAAACTGCGAAAGTTCGCAAAAAAAACTTTTGAGATACCTGCCTATCTTATGTCTTTTTTTAAATTTTGATTTAATATTTTTTATCTTTGCTCTTATAATCTTTTTTTATTCCGAAATTAAAAGACAATACCTTGCAAAAATCACGGAAGTAATAAACCTTAAGGATAAGCTTGCGGAAAATAAAATAAACGCAGAAAAAAGGGAAAGAATTCTACAAAATGACGTTTTAAAAAATGCCGAAGTTTTAATCCTAGCCGAAAGAAATAGAATTTCCGGCAGTCTTCATAACTCCATAGGTCATACACTGAGTGCCGGTATTTTGCAGGTAAATGCCTTAAAGTACATATCAAACCAGCAAGAAGTAAAAGACAACTTAAATATTTTACAAAATGCTTTGGAAAACGGAATGAGTGAAATAAGAGAATGCCTCCATAATATGCACAATGATTCTTTTAACTTACAAACAGGTTTGGAAGGGCTTGCTGAAAACACAAAAAAACCTAAAATACAATTAACATATAAGGCGGATTCCATACCTTACGAATTAAAATACGATATTTTTTCAATAGTAAAAGAAAGCCTTTCAAATACTATTAAGCACAGCGGAGCAAGCGAATTCAAAATCAGCTTATTGGAACACATTGCATTTTATTCCCTTGTGCTTAAAGATAATGGATCGGGCTCTTTAGGTAAACCTGTTAATTACGGAATAGGATTAAAAGTTATAAAAGACCTTGTAGAAAAACATAGGGGTACGGTTAATTTTTATTCCGAAAACGGATTTAAAACCCATATTACTTTT
The DNA here is from genome assembly GCF_024181385.1 of Treponema sp. OMZ 798. Lineage (NCBI taxonomy): Bacteria > Pseudomonadati > Spirochaetota > Spirochaetia > Treponematales > Treponemataceae > Treponema > Treponema sp. OMZ 798. The sequence continues at coordinate 2,700,613 of NZ_CP051305.1, read as the reverse complement.
CCGAAAATAAAAAAGGATAAACATAATGAAGATAATAATAGTTGATGATGATTGCCTTGTTGTTTCCTCTTTAAAAACAATATTAAAAGCCAACGGCTTCGATATTATTGCAACAGGCTCAAGCGGAAGTGAGGCGGTATTTTTATTTAACGAGCACAGACCGGACATTCTTTTAATGGATATAAGAATGGAAAATATGACAGGCATAGAAGCAAGTGAAAAAATTTTAGCTGAACATAAGGATGCAAAAATATTACTGCTTACAACCTTTAATGATGAAGAATATATTACAAAGGCTATTAACTTCGGATGTAAGGGATATATATTAAAACAAAATATAGATTCCCTTATACCTGCATTAAATGCTGTCGGTGCAGGGAGCATTGTATTCGATTCCGAAATAATATCAAAAATCCCGCAAACAAAACCGGCCCGCTCTCAATTTAAAGAAGATTTAAACGATAGAGAAACGGATATTTTAGAATTGGTTGCAGACGGCCTTAATAATAAAGAAATATCGAATCGGCTTAGTTTAAGCGAAGGAACTGTACGCAATTATGTTTCTTCAATATTGGAAAAATTAAATTTACGAGACAGGACTCAATTAGTCGTGTATTATTACACAAGATAGGAGGGCTCCAATTGAAAAGAGAAACAACCGGTAGTCAAAAATTTTTAGCTTGGTACGCAAGAGTTGTTCAAGAGCAAAAAAAAGGCCTCTATGACTTTAATCAAAAAATATATATTACGATTGTAAGCTTTGCAAATAATGATCTTCTAACAACTGCCTCAGCAGGAGCCTATAATTTTTTAATGTCGGCCTTGCCGCTTTTTATTTTAACATTAACAATATTACTAAGAGTTTTAAAACAAACTCCGGAGCAGGTAAAAAGCGCTATCCGCTCCCTTTCTATTTTTGAAAACACGGTAAACATAGACCGTTTTTTTTCTTTGCTTTTGAATATAAATACATTTTCGGTTTTTGATTTTATTGTTACCGTTTTTATTCTTTGGATGGCAAGACGTTTTTTTGCAACAATACAGCACAGCATAAGGAAAATATACCGTAAAAAAGCAAAAAAGACAGCCATAAAAACAAGTCTAACGGTCATTTTAGGAGAGGTGATTGTAGTTATTTTTTTAGTTATGCTGTTTATACTTTTAAGTACGGGCTCCGCAGTTTTTAGAATAAACATAGTTCAATCGGTTTTTTCTAACAACATTGTTTTTTTATTAAAAAATTTATTTATTTTTATTCCGCTTCTACTTATGCAGTTCTTTATCTGCTTAATTTATTATGTTATGCCTCCTGTAAAACCGTCTTTTAAAAATGCTTGGACCTCTGCCTTAGGATGCACCCTATCTTATTTCTTTATAAAAGTATTTTTTATGCTTTTTAGATCTACAGCAAAATTTACAATCGTTTACGGAATCTTTACAAATGTCATCTTAGTTTTAATTCAAGTCTGGTTTTTCTTTTTTTTCTTTGTCTTCTTTGCCCAATTTATGTATGTTAATCAATTTTTTAACAGCTTTGTTATTTCGCAACTTTACAGATTACCTAAAGAAGATGCTCCCGGATTTTTTAACCAGCTTTTAAGGCACCTTTTTATAGAACCTCCAAAAGAATATAGAAAAAAGGCCATCGAAATAAAAGCCGGCGAGGTAATATTTAATTACGAAGATGAATCCAGCGAAATCTATTATATAATAGAAGGCTCGGTAAGAGTTACAACATCAAATAAAATTTTAGATTTGGAAAAAGGAGATTTATTCGGAGAGTTTGCTTGTCTTTTAAACGGAAAAAGAACAGGTACAGCCATAGCGGTAACTGACTGCCTTCTAGCTGTTGTTCCGGAAAAACTTTTTTTGGAAGCTGTTTCAATCGATGGGAATGTATCACGCCAAGCCTTAAAAATTTTAGCAGAATCCCTTATCGACCCAAATTAAAATTTTATAAAAAAAACGCTTTAGAAAAATTCTAAAGCGTTTTTTTCACTTATCTCTTTTTATTAAGCATTGTGAGAGTATAGTTTCCTAAAGAACCGCCCGCAACAAGACAAATTAAGAATATCCATCCTGAAAGCGAAAAGTTTGCAATTGGGGTATACAAGGCACCGACATTACATCCGTTTGATAACCTTGTTCCGAAGCCCATTGCAAAACCTCCGATTGCAAAAATCAAAACATCTTTAGCCTTAATTTTTAACTCGGACTTAAAGCTCTCAGTAAAGCTTCCTGCAAGAAGAAGGCAGATCAATGTTCCTACAATGATTCCTATATTTTGTACAAAAGAAGGATTCTCAAAGAAAGGCATTGTATAAGGGACTGGTTTACCTCCTGTAAAGGCAACAATGGAATCAACACTCATTCCAAAAAACTTTAACAATCTTCCAAACCAAAAACCGAAAGGTCCTGAAGCACCCCAACCGGCCTTTGTAACTCCCATTAAAAGTGTAAACAAAACAGACAGCAAAACAGCACCCATAGTTAAAGACCAGGGCTCGACAAAGATTTTTTTATAAGTTGTTTCACTAAACAATTTATAATTATGAGTATCAAGTTCCTTTACAGCATCCTGATCCTGTTCTGAACCTACACCTGAATATTGATTATTCTTTTTTCTTTTGCTTTCATACATGTATGAAATGACAACAACAATACCGGCAAGCAAGGCTGTTAAAATAATTGCACCTAAATAACCGCTCTTTCCTTCAGAAGCAAACAAGTCCGGTAAAAAAACGCCGCGGCCTGTTCCGCTTTTAAACCAAGATTCCTTAATCCAAGACTGTCTGGCTTGAAGGGGGAAGCCCACAAAAACACCTATTCCAAAAAATAGAAGAGTAATAAGTGCTCGCGGTAAACCTGTAACCAAGTCAGTAAGAGTTCCTGTAGCACAGCAAGAAGAATAACTCATACCAAAACCGAAGAGAATACCGCCGACAATTAGCCCCAAGTTAATAGGGTTAATCCAAAGGTTATAAACCTTAACATCGCCAAACATAAGAAAGGCTGAAGTGAGAATTGCAGAAAGTACAAACATCAGCATCAAAGCCCTCATAAGTTTTGTCGAGCCGGTTCGATATGCTCTGTTGATACTTCCTGCAAAGCCGAAAAAAGAACGGGTCAAAACATAACCGAAGGCCATTCCTATAACCCATCTAAAAAACAACATATCCGTCTTCAATAGAGCGGATCCCAAAACAATGCTCAAAATAAGCACTGCAAAACCGATAATGTTTTCGATTTTTTTCATACGCAACTCCTTATAAACTATTCTTTACTTTTTTCATTTCGGCGAGTACCGAATCTATAAAATAAAAAGCCCAGAAACGTCCAAGCTATCAAAAAAAACATTGACTCCTTTGTCAGCTGTGCAGGAGACCCGGGAATTAAAAGAAGGCCTATAAATACCAAACCGATAAGCCCCGAAAAAGCACACATTATTTTTTCAAATAAGTTTTTGCCTTTTCTAATTCCTATCATACCGACATAGGTATAGGCCAAGGCAGCCAATACAGAGGCCATATCCACAATCAAAATAATTACTTCTCTTCCTATCCACGGACCTATTAAACTTATCCCGGCAATAAACAAAATTGCATTCGGATATAAATTCTTATCGTTCTTTTTACCCAAAAATGCCGGAGACAATTTTTCATTCGATAAGGCACCAAGCAATTTGCTGCTGCTTATCATAAAACCGTTTATACCGCCGGTAACAGCCGAAAAAATTGCGATAAGCAAAAAGAAAAAACCGATAGAGCCTGTCGTACTTGTAACCGATGAGGCAACGGCCCACTCAACCTTAGCCGCTTCCTCAGGACCATAGCTAAAAGCTCCTATCATATTTAAAAGGCTGTACAGCAAAATGCCGAATACTATGGAAATAATCGTAGGCAAATGCGTCTTAGATGGCGGAAAACCCAAATCACAGGACACTTGCGGAACCACATCAAAGCCCACAAACAAAAAAGGAATTATAGCTATTATCGATGCGGTTTTTGCCAAGGATATTTTATCCAATCCCAAGTAATTATCCGAAAAGACCTTTAAATCGCTTTTACCCATAATTATAAAAAACAATACTATAACAATCAGCACAAGGGCAGAACTCATAATATTTTGTATCTTTGCACTTAATGAAAGCCCTCTTAAATTGATTATAGTAAAAATAATAATGGGAGCGGAGGCGATAAGAATATCGGCAAGATAAACACTTGTAGGGCCGAAATCATACATATAACCCCATAAAATCACCTCCCCAAAAATCTTACGCAGTATAAGCACATAGGCGGTTGCATTTAAAGGAATCATACTCAAATAACAAAGACTTAACGACCAGCCTACAATAAACCCATGAACCTTTCCCATATTTGCCAAGGTATAGGAAAACTCACCTCCTTCGCCCACATGATGATACAGCATAACCTGATAAGCCTTTTGTATAACAATAATAAAAAGGCCGCCTATCACAAGACCGAGGACGGTATTTATAACCCCCGAAGTAGGTAAAAAAAGAGTCCCCGGCAAAATAAAGGAGCCCCATCCGATAATAGAACCTATTACAAGATTTAAAACATCGAATTTTGATAACCCCTTTACATTTGCCGGTATTTTTTTTTCTTCCAAAAGCTTCTTCCTATTTAAAATTATATTTAGTCACTATCGGCTTTCTATTTTGACTAACATCATTAAAATATTCGTAAACACTGATGCCTAAGAATGAGCCCATAATGTTTACTATATTTTTATAACCCTTGCCCTTCAAAGCACAAAGAGCATTATAACTTCTTTGACCGGAGCGGCAATGTACATATACGGGTTTATCTTTCGGAATCTCACTCATTCTTTCACGCAGTTGACTCAAAGGAATATTTACAGCATTTACAAGATGACCTGCATCAAATTCCTTGGGCTCTCGCACATCAACAATAAAGGCATTTGACTCGACAAGCTCTCTCACCATTGTAACGGGAACCTGATTATAAACACCGTTTAAAATATTTAAACCTACAAGAGCTGCATGGTTTACAATATCTTTTGCAGTACCGAACATAGGAGAATAACAAAGCTCCAACTCTTTTAGATCTTCCAAAGTTCCGCCCAGCATGATAAACGAAGCTATAACATCTATACGCTTATCTACATTTCCCTTACCGATAGCCTGTGCACCTAAAATCTTTCCCGAAGGCTTAGCAAAGATCAGCTTAAAGAAGAGGGGATTTGCATCAGGCATGAGGCCAACCTTGTCTCCCGGAATAACATAAGAACAGTCATAGTTAATTCCCTGAGCCTGACACTCTCTTTCATTAAGACCTGTACATGCGGCATTATAATCAAAACATTGAATAACGGCAGAACCGATAACTCCGGTATTTCTATGGGGAATGCCGTACATATCGTCTGCAGCAGCCCTAGCCTGTCTTTGAGCAGGACCGGCAAGAGTAAGCCTTGTCTTTTTGTTTGTTATAAAATGATTTACTTCGATAGCATCACCTACAGCATAAATATCTTCTATATTGGTGCGGTAATTATGATCAACCAAAATAGCCCCGGAATCTCCTAGCTTTACACCTGCACTTTGAGCTAAGGCAATTTCGGGACGCACACCCAAAGACATAACTACAACACCGGCATCAAGTTTTTTGCCGCTCTCAAGAACAATGAAGTTATCTCCGATTTCTTTTATTCCGTCACCTAAAACCAAGTTTACACCCTTGTCGTGTATTTCTTTATGAAGAATTTGGGCCATATCATAATCGAAGGGAGCCATAACTTGAGGAAGCTTTTCTACAAGAGAAACGTTTTTACCTGCAAGCTTAAAATTTTCTGCAACTTCAATACCGATAAAACCTGCACCGATAACGGCTATGTCTTTTACATTGTGAGCGGTAACATAATCATCAAGTTTTTTAATATCCACAACATTCCTTACAGTAAAGACATGGGGCTTATCATGTCCAAGGATGGCCCGAGGAACAACAGGAGCAGCACCCGGTGAAAGCACCAACACATCATAAGACTCTTCAAATTCTTTTCCGGCATTTAAATCTTTTACCTTTACAGTCTTTTTTGACGGATCAACCGAGAGAACCTCATGCGAAGTCTTTGCAATAATATTATATTGCTTTTTAAACTGTTCCGGAGTCATCAAAACAAGATCCTCACTTTCCGGAACAATCCTGCTTAAGAAAAAAGGTAAGGCACAATTTGAAAAAGATACATTAGGGCCTTTTTCAAACATAATGACCTCAGCATTTTCATCCAAGCGTCTAACCCTTGCTGCGACGGAAGCTCCGCCTGCTACGCCTCCTACAATTACAACTTTCTTTGCCATAAACTACTCCTTAAAATAAATTTTATCGCGTACTTATCTTTTCAAATATTTTTTTATAATACAGAGCAACAGAATCGTTTGGGAATATACCTAAAACCTTATCAAAGTATTTAGCGGCAGATTCAAGTCCTTCATTCGATAAAGCCTTTAAAGCACTTTCCATATAGGACTGAGTGCTGTATTTTAAATCTCGAATAAGGTCATCATCGCAATCATAAACCTCATACAAAAAAGTTTCCTTGTTCGATGAATTTTTAACCCTTTGTATGGGCCTGATATAATGCTCGGAAATATCATTAAGAGCCTCATAAATTCTATCGGAAATAATAATACATGAAGAATACTTTTTTGTCGACTCCTGCAAGACTTCCGCAACATGGTAAGAATTGGAAATAATAATACTATCCATACGGGTAGAGTTACCTATGGTTCCTAAAAGAATATCTCCCATATCGATTCCTATACCTATTCTTAAAGGAGAAGAATTAGGAGCTGCAATGCTGTTATTTCGAATAGCCTTTTGTATAGCTATTCCGCATAAAAGAGCAGCATTTGCACCATCAGGAAACAAAGCAAAAAAGCCGTCTCCCAAGTACTTCGTTATTACACCATTGTATTTACGAACAATGGGAGCTACCAATGCAAAATACTCATTCAATAATTCAAAAACTTGATTGGGAGCAAGTTTTTCTGAAGTGTGAGTAAAGGAGCGAATATCTATTGAAAGTATGGGCATTGTAAGCTCAACACTATCTCCCAGTTTAACATCAGTTATGGACTTTTTATTCAAAAGTTCTACAATTTGATCCGGCACAAACCGAATAAGAGACCTGTTTATAAGCTTCATTTCTACACTTAGGTCTTCTATTTTCTTTATCGAAGCGGAATAGTCATCCAACACCATTATCGACAATATAATAACTGCAAAAACCGTTCCTATCTGAATAAAAAATTCTCCCGGTATAATACCTAAAGAAACCAATAGGTCATAAACACCAAATAAAAATAATACGGATGTCGCAATAAATATCCACACGGAAAATTCTTTCTTCTTTTTCAAACCTATTATTGCGATGATGATAATATAACTTACACAAAACAAAGCAAAAATTTGGTAGTAAACCAATAAAAATGTGGAAACCTCAGGCGGAAGAACTATGGTGGAAACCGCATATAAAACCGATACTGATAATATAATGATATAAGGAATCTTATACCGCAATTTTAAAGCTGTACTTATAAAAACCGTAAATAAAATTATAGGCAGAGGCACGGTAACATACCTCATAATAAAATTAAATAACCACGGGGTATTAGGAAATAAAATAACAAAAATATGAGGATAAAAGAAAATCCCGCGCCAGGCCAGCACCATAGATGTCAAAGCAAACCAAATTACAAAGGAGGAACTTTTATGAAAAAATGAGAGCATAAAGAAAAATAAGGCAACCGAAAAAGTCACGGCAAATATCATACCATAAAAAATCAAGTCTTCTCTAAACATTGTCCCTATTTGAGCTGCTTCCCCCAAAATAATCGGAGCCGAAATATAACCTTTATTGTTAAAAAAATTGGAAACATTTATAACTATATTGGCTGTTCCATCTTTTAGCGGTCTAAAAGCTATTTGAGAAGATCTGGTTCCCGGACTTTCCGTTTCCCGATCTATACCGGGTTGTCCTTGACTTTCAAGATCTATTCCATTTATTACAATACTGCAGCTGCTAAAAATATGGGGAACATGAATTGCATAGATGGTCCCCGGATCCATACCATATAATTCTAAACCGTAAGATCCGTAACCAAACACATTCCCTAAATCCTTACTTAAAAAATCACCCGGCACCTTAACATAAACCTCTTCAGAACTATTTTTTAATGAATAAAACTGATTAGGTGTATAATATAAATCTCCGCTTAAAGAAAAAAGAGAAGAATCTGATAAAGTCTTAGCGGGAATATTTACCTTACCTTTTTTTACTTCCAAATCTATAATTTTTTGTTCATAAATAGGTTTAAACAAATTAGTTAAATACAAAAGAATAAATAAAAAACAAAAAGGGATAGAACCTAAAAATAACCTTTTCTTTTCGGCTGTCATAATTTTTTTACCTCATATATTCTAACCGGCTCATCCTTTCCTCTAAATCTTACCAAGCCGTTATATTCAAATTTTACTTCATTTAGAGGCAGATTAATTACATTTTTTTTGACAACTTCACTGATAAAAATATTTACTCCTTTTTTTAGAGCATAAAAATGAAGTCTGGAAGCAACATTAACAACATCGGATATAACGGTGCTGTCCATTCTTTCTTCTTCTCCAATAGTACCAAGCATAAGCCTTCCATAATGAATACCTACAGCAAGATCTATTTTAGGCAATTTACTTATTTCTCTGTCCATATTTTCAAACTGAACTATAGATTTAATTTCAAGCATACACTTTATAACATCATCTGCCGAACCATAAAAAAGAACCATTAAACCTTCAGTCAAGTATTTGTCAATAAATCCGTTATGGGCCTGAATAATAGGATTGATATTTGCAAGAGTATCATTATAAATTCTAAGAAGACTCAACCTTTCTTTTTCGGTTTCCAAGCCTGTATAAACACCTAAATGAATAAAGGCTATATACATGTCTTTTAAAATATTATCCCCCAACTTAATATCAACGTGTTTTTTTCTTAAAAAGCTCATAAATTCGTTAGGAACAAATTTTGCAAGAGCTTCGTTTGTAGCTTCTATCTGCTTCGTAATTCCGATAACCCTATTAGAGCTGTCCCTAAAATTATTCAAAACAACAATAGCCATCGGAATCAACAAGACTAAAACTCCTATATGTGATAGAAAAAAGCCCTGTATAATCCTATTTGCAATTAAAATATCCCTTATGCCTAAAATTAAAAAAATTGAAAATCCCGTCAAAAAAAGAATAGCCGATGTATCTTTTTTTAAAGCAGACCTGATGACGACTATTATATTATATGCGGCAAACAATAGAACATATATTTGAGCCGGCTGAAGAAGGATAGCAGAAACTCTCATGGGCGCAAAAATATTTATGATAATGTACAATATTCCGGGAAAAAGCATAACAACCCAATATCTGCTTTTTATTTTGCTAAAAAGGTTATGTATAAAAAATGATACAAAAATAATCCCCAATGAAAGTGTTATATAGCCTATTTTAAAAAGAGCTTCTCCGCTGATACCGGGTATTATTGTTGTAAGTAAAAATTCATCATAGCAGCAAATCCTTAAACAAAAATTAGCGGCCAACAAACCGAAATAAAGGGATTGTTTTTCTTTAGGATAAAAAATAGAAAGAGAAATAAAAAATGCAGCAGCCAACAAAAGTATACCGGCCAATATAGTAAGAGTTAAAACGCTTGCATTTTTTGCATTTAAAAGGGTAGAGTAAAAACCGAATTCTATGGGCTTTAAAAATCCGGCCTTATTATCACTAAAATTAGACACATGAAAAACTAATGTTACATCTTCCTTTCCAAAGGTCGGAAGGGTAATAAACGGAGCATCCCAATTAAAGGTTTCAAATTTGCGGGAATTACCTACAACACCGCTTCTATAAATTTCCTTACCTTCAAGGTATGCAATAAAGGCTGAAGAAACCGTTGCCGTTTTTATTGCATATACACCGTTTGAAGAAAGGTTTTTTATTTTTAAGGCATAGGTTCCATATCCGTAAACAGACAGCCCGTCTCCATACTTATGCCAAGATGTATTTATATTTTCATAACGGCTATATTTACCGAAATCTTCCAGAGGGTCTACAAATTTATTTGGAATAAAAATCCACTCCCCTTCAAGAACCTGTATATCGCCTACGGCAATATTTTCTGCGTCAAAAACACCCTTGACCACAGGATTAGGCACAGAATTATAAGGTTTTATACATGAAGAAAAAAAAAAGGTACAGATAGAAACTAGAACAAACTTTTTCACACACTTACCCCAGAAGCAAAGATCTTGCATACAATAAACATATTCATAACAATAGATATTTTACAGATGATACTCTAATATTAGATATTGTCAATAGGTTAATGGTTATTTATAAAAAGCTTCTTCAATACGGATTATTAAATCTTGTGAAGCTATAAATTCCTTTTCGGTATTATTATCAAGCTCCACCTTCAAAACAGCCTCACCTTTATGCAAAGATTCTAAAACATCTTTAATCTTTTCTTTTTTAAGAACCGTGGAAACCCTTATGTACCCCAAAGATAGATTTCTATCCAGAGTATTAAGCTCAAAAAGCTCTATGGTTTCATCAGAGTTTAAAACAAAATAAGCTTTTAAAACAAATGCATCTGCTTTATTATTTAAGGTAAAATTAAAATAGGCATCCGAAACATATTCTCTCTGTCTCATTTGATAGGTAAAATCGGCCATCACATGGCTTGATGTATCTTTTTCATTTTGTAACACCATTTTACCCGGACGAATATAATACTTTATATTACCCGATTCCATATAAGCCGTTATAACCTTCTCTTTTCCTGAAGGACCGGTCAAGCACGAAGAAAATAACATTAAAAAAGGTATTAAAATAAAAAAATATTTTTTCATACAATCTAAAAAAACGGCCTCACTATCAAAAAGTGAAGCCGTTAAAGCTAAAAAAACTTATTCCCCTGTAACAACTGTGGTTACGATATAATAGGGAATAGCAGGACTTGCAGGATAGTCAATTCTAATATCAACTGTTCCTACTTTTGTGATGCCGCCGTTCTTGGCAGCCTGAGCGATTCCTCCCTCACCTTTCATGGGATAAGGACCAAAGAATGCCTGAGAAGCTTCACCGGTCTTTCTTCCTACAATTCCTGTAGCACCTGCAACCGGTTTAACTGTTGAACATGATACAATTAAAAGAGCAGCAAGTACAACAAACAAAACTAAAGCAACCTTTTTCATAAGTCTCTCCTTAAATTATTTATTGTAAATTATTACCATTTTTTCACATTTATGTCAACCTCGGCATCATCATTATCACGGAAATCAATTTTGTAATATTTTTTTGATAAAAGATATATCCATGAGAGCTTTAAACATAATGTGTGACAAAGAAGCTTTAGGTGCATTTTTTTGTTTGTATCTCGATATCAAATTTAATGCTACTTTTCGTCCTATGTTCAATGCTTGTTGTAGATTTTTATCTAAAAGCCGGCAAAAGTCTTCTCTAAAATGAACATCTAATAACCAATGCATGGTTTCTACAGCCCATTCTTTTCTTGCTATCTCCAATAGTTCTTCAGCTGTAAGTTTTCTACTTGAAATATAATAATGCCTCATCAATCAGATTTTTCTTTCTTACTCTTAAACTCTGAATGAATAGCTCCAATACAACTTAACCCTTCCCATTCTTTTTTATTATCCATCCAACCTAAATTGGTTGTACAGAAGGCTGTTCGCTTTTCAACTCTTTCACGATTTTTTTCACTCGTACAAGCCGTGTCCATTTGTTGTCTTAAAATTTCATCTTGAACATATTCTTCAATATCCGTTTTTAGTAAAGGTTGGTTTCCTTTTACAGATAATAAATAGTCCCCTTTTCCTTCTTTTATGATTTTTGTTGTTTCTTTTTGACAATTTAAGGCATCTGCAACAATTATATGCCCTTTTATATTAAGAGTTTTTATAAGAGCTTGAACGGTTGGTATCTCATTTGTCTTTCCTTTAACACATTTTTGTGCCAATGTTATATCAAATTCGGCAACCTGAGCTTAAAACTATGTGTAACGGACTTTCATAGCTGCTCATTTTATCTGTTGAACGGATAGTTTTTCCGTCTATTGCTATTGTAAGAGGTTTTTCTGTACCGTATTCTTTGATAAGAGCTTCAGCCATATTCATAAAACATTCGTTTAATGAGTCTATGTTTATCAATTTAAGTAGACAGGTTAGCCAATAATAGCAAGGTATTTTCTCTATGCCGAATTCTTTGCTAAGTTTTTCTTTTATAATATCTTCAGTTGCCCACTCGTGTATTTCTCTAATGTTTTTACGTCCGCAAAGAAAGCCAAGTAATAATATTTTTAAAGCTTCGTTTACGCTGTAAAAATATCCGTCGTGATTGCTGATTATTTTGATGTCGCTGAAGTAATCAAATATATTTTCGCTTTTCCATACCTACATTATCGGCAGGTTTTAGTAAAATTGATTTCCGGGCATCATTATACATATTTTTTTGAATATTTAATAGTTTTTTCTACTTTAACCAACAAATAATAAGATTTATAGTAGAATATTCCGATATAAATTATAAAGGGCAAAATAAACTTACAAAGAGGCTTTTATGAACAAAATCTTGCAGAAAATCGAAAAAATAGGGATTGTGCCGGTCATAGTTTTAGAAGATGAAAAAGATGCTCTCCAGTTGGGGAAATCGCTATCTAATGCCGGTCTTCTTTGTGCCGAAATCACATTTAGAACGGAAGCAGCCGAAAAAGCTATTCAAATTTTTTCAAAAAACTTTCCCGATTTTCTTGTAGGAGCAGGGACGGTCTTATCGCCCGAACAAGCCGACAAGGCTATTGCTGCGGGAGCCAAGTTCATCGTAAGCCCCGGATTAAACCCCAAGGTTGTAGAACACTGCGTCAAATCAGGATATCCGGTAATCCCGGGAGTTTCCACAGCCGGAGAAATAGAACAAGCCATGAGTTTCGGCCTTAATACCGTAAAATTCTTCCCGGCTGAGGCTGCCGGAGGCTTAAAATTTGTAAAGGCTCTTTCAGCCCCCTATCCGAACATAAAATTCATGCCGACAGGCGGAATAAACGCCCAAAATATTGCAGAATATGCAGCCTTCTCTAAGGTTATTGCTTGTGGCGGAAGCTGGATGGTTTCAAAAGAGCTTATAGAATCAGGTAATTTTAAAAAAATAGAAGAAGAATCGGTTCTTGCCTTAAAAAAGGTAAAAGAAGCCCGTAATCCTAAAAAAACAGCCTCATCTTCCGATTCAAAAACATCAAAGACTGCACAGCATCTATCTTCAAATAAAACACCGAGGGTTGTAACAATGGGTGAAATAATGCTACGCCTATCCCCTACAGGATTCAACCGCTTTGTTCAAGCCGACACCTTAGACTTGGTCTTCGGAGGGGCGGAAGCTAATGTTGCCGTTTCTTTAGCCAACTTCGGAATGGAGTCCTCATACATAACAAAACTCCCCTCCCACGAAATCGGTCAGGCAGCAGTAAACTCCTTACGCCGGTACGGTGTAGATGTTTCAGGCATAATCCGCGGAGGAAACCGAGTAGGTATCTATTTTTTGGAAAAAGGAGCCTCTCAGCGGGCATCCAAAGTAATATACGACAGGGCCAATTCTGCAATTGCCGAAGCCTCACCGAATGACTTTAACTGGAAAGAGATTTTCAAAGGAGCCTCATGGTTCCATTTTACGGGGATCACCCCTGCCCTAAGCAAAAACGCCGCCGAAATTTGCCTTGAAGCCTGCAAGACGGCAAGAACAATGGGAATTACCGTTTCATGCGACCTAAATTACCGCAAAAAACTGTGGAGCACCGAGGAAGCAAAAAAAACAATGAGCCGTATCTGCGAGTTTGTCGATATCTGTATTTCAAATGAAGAAGACGCTGAGAAAGTTTTCGGAATCACCTCAAAAAATACTGATGTAAATTCGGGCAAGCTGAACGAAAATGGCTATGAGGAAGTTGCTTCAGAACTGTGTAAAACTTTCGGCTTTAAAAAGGTAGGAATAACCTTGAGGGAATCAACATCAGCAAGCGAAAACAACTGGTCTGCAATGCTTTACACCGAAGGTAAAGCCTATTTCAGCAAAAAATATACAATGCAGGTAGTCGACCGATTGGGAGGCGGCGACAGCTTTGCTGCAGCCCTAATCTGTGCCGAACTAAAAGGCTTTTCACCTCAAGCCCAAATAGACTTTGCCTCGGCAGCCTCCTGCTTAAAACATTCCATAAATGGAGACTTTAACCAAGTTTCATTCGATGAGGTTTTAACACTCGCACAAGGAGATGCTTCGGGAAGGGTGCAGAGGTAGGGGCAGCCATTATCTATCAAAAAAATATAAATTCTTTTTTCAATTTTACTATCCATTGCAAGCTCTTCATACAATAATTATGAAAGGGGAGAAATTTTCTCTTTCTAAATAAATTTTATGGAGGTTGATATGACACAACCGTTTAAAATAACCCTCCGTAACGACTATGCTTTTAAACGTGTATTCGGAGTGGAAGAAAACAAGGATGTACTTCAGGACTTACTGGAATGTATATTAGACATTCCCCCTGAAACCATCGCAGGGCTGGAACTTCTGGATAAGGAGTTTCATAAAGAACTCTTAAGTGAAAAGTTAGGAGTTTTGGACATAAAACTAAGACTAAAAGATGGGACTTTTGTTGATATTGAGATTCAAAACAGATGGCTCTTTGATTTCCCTGAAAGAACCTTGTATTATTGGTCTAAGATGTATAATGAAGGTGTCAAACAAGGCCAAGACTATACAAAACTTCCAAAGTGTATTACAATAAACTTAATAGGGGAAGGCTTTAATAAAAATAAGCGTTTGCATAATAAGTACGTTATTCTTGAACAAGACACAAAAGAGCCTTTAGTTTCAAAACTTGAGATACATATATTAAACCTTGAAAAGGCAAGGCTGTTAAAAGAAGGTCAGTGTAAGGATAATAAAACAAAACGCTTATTAAACTGGCTTAAATTTATCGAAACTGATAATCCGGAGGTAAGAAAGATGCTGGCAGAAACTTCTAAAGTAATGGCAAAAGCAAATGATAAAATTATAGTAATGGAAATGAGCCCGAAAGAAAAATGGCTCTATGACTCCCGCATGAAATATGAAAACGACAGGGCATCATGTATAAGTGAGGGTTATCGCGAAGGTGTAGCACAAGGCATATCACAAGGTGCTTACCAAAATAAGCTTGAAACTGCTGCAGCCTTTAAGCGGCTTGGTATTGATATTGCTAAAATAGCAGAAGGGACAGGCCTCAGCATTCAAGAAATAGAAGAACTGTAACAAAGGGCGAAGTACAAAGTCCTTGTCCAAAAAAATGTGTGATTGCTTAATTCAAACCACGCATTATCCATTACCAATTACCCATTGAATTTCCCCACAGCTTAGACTGGATTTTTCACAAAAAAAGATGTATAATTATAGTATGAAAAAAATACGAAAAACTCTATTTATGTTGATATATACTCTTTTTGTGATAACGGCGGGATTTGCAGTAGATTTCACGTGGAACCCAAATGCGACAATTTCTACATGGAATTTAAGCACTAATTGGACCTATACAGGGACTCTTCCTTCCGGTCATCCGGGCTATCCTTCTAATAACGATAATGTAACTATAATCTATAGTACAAATTCTCCCATAATTATTACCCCTATAGCAATAAACTCACTTACAATTAACTCCGGTTCTATTTCCATATCTGGTTCCGGATATCTAACCCTCCGCGATGATTTTACGAATAATGGCGGAAGCTTTATAGCAAATATCGGTACCACGGTAGAGCTTAATTCATCCGTAGATATAACAATTAAGGGTACCAGCGATGCAAGCAAAACAAAGTTTCACATGCTAAAACTTACAAACGCAGGCGGAAAAACGCTTACAATAAACGGAAAAATTACGGTAGACAATCTTGATATAAGCGGTACAGATGCAAATAATCTAACAGTCAAAGGTACCACTGGAACTTCCTCCGGTATAACGCTTACATCGGATCAAATTCCCGACCCGAGCACAAAAAAAGGTTATTACCTTAACGTAAAATCAGGTATTCCTATAGAAGGCGGAAAAAAATATTATGTTGCAAAAAGCTATTTAGACCATCCCAAACCATCAAACTGGGAACAGATGTCCTCTACATGGAAAACCGATGCAGCAAGTACGGATTGGAATACTCGAGACAACTGGACTCCCGCAGCGGTTCCGGCAGCCGATTGGCCTGTAATAATTCCCGCAGGCGGCTCCGGAGCTACATATCCCAAACTGAATCCAACCTCCCCATTCAACCCCGCAGCGCAAGCTTCTTCCGTTACGGTAGGGGCAGGTGCAACACTTGATTTGGGTGCAGAAATTATTCGGGATAGCGGAACCGGCAGTGCGGTAACAACTCATATTACGAACAACGGTACGCTCAAAATGACCGGAACAGCAACAGGAAATCCGGGCAGTCCCGGGCAAAAAGACTGGCTTGAAATTAATAATTCCGGCCCCAATAATAATAATATAACCCACGGCTCCGGCTCTACAATAGAATATTACGGTGCCTCACCTGCAACATCGGACATTTGGGAAGGCCCCTATAAAAATCTAAAAGTAAGCGGCGGAAAAACAAGTATTACTACGGAAAATTTGGTAGTCAATGGATATTTTACCGTTGCCGACAATGTAGGAGCAAACTTTACCGTTACAGCCGATTCGCAGCATTATAAAAACTCTGTGCTTTTATACAAACCAACAACTTTTACTTCCAATTCACCCTCAGGAATTATATTTGAAGAATATATAAACACTAATGGAAGTTCTATTACTTTTGACGGAAGCGGTACAATACAGACAAAAAAAGATATTACTATAGCTCCGGCTAACGGAGATATCACCCTAAATACGGGCACGGGCGCATGGACTTCTACGGGAGCCATTCAAGCAAGAGATATCACTGTAAACGCAGGCACGGGCGCATGGACTTCTTCAGGAGGAACAATTAGAGCTCACAATATTACCGTGAAAAGAAACTGGACTTCTAATGCATTCGTTGTGGCGCATGGAAGCATCACTGCCGATAATGCAACACACTCAAATACGTGGACTGCGGGAGATGTAACGCTTAAAGGAAGCCTGACTGCCGCCCAATTTAATCAAACATCGGGAGCTCTTACCTTTAACGGTAACGGAACTTTGCAGACGCTTGTATTTACAAATCCGGTAGGACACAACATACAAAATCTTATAATAGACAAAAACTCGGGACAGGGAATTGATGCAAATGTCAGCCTCAGCTCGTCTATAACTATTGCAGAGAATTTTACCAATAAGGGAACCTTTAACGCCGGAACTCATACGGTCACCCTTGCCCCTCCGCCGGGCGGAACCGTAACGATTACGGGTACCGGCAATGCGGGTAATACGACATTCAATAATTTAAGCCTTACAGGCGGCGGCGGAAAAACGCTTACGGTAAACGGAAAAGTTTCCGTAAACGGGAACTTAATCTTGCAAGGGTCCGGCACCGCTGACAATCAATTGCTCACAATTGAAGGTGAGGGCAGCGCGGCAACCCCTAATTCTGCTATTTGTATTAATAACAATAAATCCGGAGGTAAATGGCTTAAGGTCAAAACAAATATTCCAATTGGATCCGTAAATTCGTCAACATATAAATATACAACAACATTCAGTAGACCTGAGGGAACAGGACAAGAACTCGCTCAGGGCAAACCCGAAAACTGGGTCTTTAGTTCACCTGCCGCACTAACTTGGACAGGAAAGAATGGCAATGATTGGAGTATATCCGCAAATTGGGCACCGGCAGCCGCTCCGACACCAACAACAAATGTTATAATACCGCAAGGGTGTACTAATTATCCTCAATTAACAACTGATGTTCAAGCTAAACAAGTTAAGGTTGAAGCAAATGCAAAATTATATTTAAATGAGTATATGATTACAGCCGGTATAGCGGGCTTACCGCCTATGCCGATAACAACGGGCTTAAATAATCATGGTACAGTTTATCTGCATGGAACAGATGCACAAAAAACCTGGCTTAATCAGCCCGGTGGAGGCGTTCGCCCTGACTTTAACCATATAGCCGGTTCCACTATAGTTTATCAAAATGTAACCGCTGCAAATGCAGAAATTGATAAAGGCCCTTATCAAAATTTAACCTTTGAATCAGGTGTACCCGATACAATAAAAGCAGCCTTTCTTAAAGTCAACGAAACATTAACTATTGAAAAATCAATAACCATCGATACATCAACATCAAACGGAGCTCAAACTTACAGAGGAGAAATAAAAGCCGGTACAAATGATATTACTTTTCTTACTAGCACAAGTGCGACAATAACCACCAGCAGCCATATTAAAGCAGGAAACATTACTGTTACTGCCGCCACATGGAACTCTTCAGGTAATAATACTTCAACGGGAAGCATTACCGCAACCGGAAATTGGTCGTCTACAAGCGGCTTTGCTAAAGCCGCAAACGAAATTACCGTAAGTGGAGGCAATTGGAGCTTTAGAGGCGATATTACCGCAACAAGCGGTAAAATTGAGGTAAGAGGAGACTGGACATGGAATCCCGATATAAACACCAGAACTGTTACAGCCGGAACAGATATAGAAGCAAATAAGTGGACATCTACAGACGGAACTATAAAAGCCGGAACAGATATTAAAGTTACAGGGGTTTGGAATTCGGGAAACTCTGACATTGAAGGTAGAAATATAACTTCAAGCGGAAATAATTGGACTTCTTGGGGCGGGATTACCGCAACCGGCAATATCGATATCGCAAACGAATTAGCCTTTACGGGGGGAATTATAACCGTGGGAGGAGATCTTACGGCAAAAAAATTGAATGCATCCTCTACCGCAGCAGATCGGGGCTTAATTATCTTTAACGGAAGCGGAACTCAAAAACTTTCAGGCAAAAACAACAACAATATAGAAGGCGGCAGTATACAAAATTTACAAATAAATTCGAGCTCGAGTTTACAGCTTGAATCGGATATAACGATTACCGTCGGTCTGAATAATCAAGGAGTATTAGATGCCGCAGCAAAAAGCAAAACGGTCACTTTAAACCATAAGGCGAATGAGGTCAAAATCTCAGGAACTTCTGATGCCCCTAATACAAAATTCCACAAGTTGGAATGTACCGGTGCCGGCGGAAAAACTCTTACTATTGAAAATAAAATCAGCGTTGCAAACTATTTAACCCTCTCCGGTGCAATCGGTAATCTATTAACGATAGATGGTTATAATAATGCACAAATTCATCTTACCAACAACCATGGTTTAACTGGAGGTAATGCAAAAGGAAACTACTTAAAAATTTATACCGAAAAAGTAAAAATTCAGCCGAACGGCAAATACTATGTCGTAAAAGATAGTAAAGATAATTTCGGCGCAGAAAAAAGTAAAAACGGTTGGGTCTTTTTTAAAACAGGCTTGAATATAGTCAATTCCTTTGCAAAACCAGGTGAACCTTATATCTATCTCTTATTTAACAACACAGAGTTATCTCTCGAAGAATTTAAAGCTTTAGACGCCGGTAGTTTAACAATCACAAACGGCCCTCCTTCTCCACCACCTCCTCCTTATACATCAGATTTACATAATGCATCGTCTGAGGGATCGGGGGTATGGAAAATTCCGCTTAATAATGCTATCTCGGCAGAACATATTCTTACTCCCTCTTATCAGATAAATTTAAATTATTTTGGTACAAATATTCCGCACAAGCAATACATTTCCGACATAGGAATTAACATTGTAGACCCGTTAAAAGCATTTAACTCCATTGTTCTTTACGATTTTGGAGCAGCAACGAATGACCCGGGGTTAACTACACTGGATGTTACTATACCTACAATAAAAAAAGCGGCTTCAGATAATGTCAAACTGTATTTTATTTCAAAAAACAATACGGGAGGGTTTTGGTACCCCAATACTATTACTCCGCCGCCGGCTGCACAAAACTATGCAAGCTCCCAATCTGGTGCAAATGAATATTCGCCTATCCCCGGAGGAAGCGGAAATCAAATAAACTTCATTATCCCTTCAACCGACAACTACTTAGTAAAAGATAAGATCGGTCAGTTTATGTATGTCTACGATGGATGGCTTCCTTGCACTCGCTTAAAAGACGCAAACAATATTCTTTCTTTTGATGTCTGGAACTTTAAAATTGTGGGAGTACAAAAGCAAAAGGGAGGGGTTTCAATTTTTGACAATGTTATAAATCCCAACAAAGGTCAGGAAGCAACAATAGGTGCCCATCTAAAAAAATCGGGAATGCTCACCATTCAGATTATGACATTGGACGGAAATATTGTGCGGACCCTTACCCGATCCCATAAAAATGCCGGAGACCATTTTGTTACATGGGACGGCCGAAACAACGGAGGCAATGCGGTCGCAAGCGGTATGTATTTTGTAAGAGTGGCAGGTCCCGAAATAGACGAAGTACGAAAAATCCTTGTCATAAAATAAAAAAGGCTTAAAGAACGGCGGCTTAGGCTGCCGCTTCTTAAGCCCTAAAAAAGCAGTTTTAAGCTCTTTTTAATTAGAAAAACAATCAGGATTTATTTTGAAAATCTCTCGCCGAATTCCTTACACTTGTCTTTTCCTGCAGCGGTGGGAGCATCATAGATAATCAAACCTTCTTCAAACAAGTCGGCTCCCTTATCCTTAGATCTGGCTTCCCAGTTTCTCATCCATTCTCCGCCTTCACCGTCTCCGGCCCATTCATATGAACCGAACAAGGCAATCTTTTTGCCGGACAAGTTTCCTTCAATTGAAGCAAAGAAGGGTTCAAATTCATCCGGTTCAAGCTCTTCGGCTCCCATTGCCGGGCATCCGAAAGCAATCTTATCGTAATCATCAATGCTCTTCGATCCGAATTCCGAAACGGTAAATAAAGAAGCATCTGCTCCGCCCGCTTTTAAGCCTTCCATAACGGACTCTGCCATAGACTGGGTGTTACCTGTTCCGCTCCAATAAATAACAGCAATTTTTGCCATAAAAAACCTCCAATGGTTAAAAAATTAATCAAAGCTCAAGCGCTTAACAAGTCGTAAAGCCTCAAGCCCTTTTCTATCTGCAAAGCAAAATGCTTTTTGCATTCATTATACTGGTCAAAGATTTCGGCAGCCTTTTCGGCATCGGAATAAACCTTCCAATAACCCGAAAAAATACACCCCTCTCCCCTTCGCCTGTAATATTCCAAAACATCGTATACGGGATAGCCTAAAAAAAGCCCTATCTCATGCGGAAATGTCCGGCATCTTTTACAACCCCTGTCTGCCTGCGAGCTGTGCATTCTTAAAGCTAAACGATTCAGCATATCCTCCAAACTCATCCCCGGCTCATAGCCGAACATTAGAAGAGCCGCTTGAACCCTCTCATCCCTAATCAAAGCCTCTAAGGCCTTTTTTTTGTATAAAAGAATTTGCACACCCTTTTCGCAGGCACACAAAACCCTTAGGTAAAACCCCTTGGATTCAAGCAAGTCCTTATCAAGCAAAAAGAATTGCTTAAAATCCTCTGCCGAAATGGACATCAAATTTGACGGTTTTAACCCCGCCAAGCAAGGAGCGCAGGAATAAGCTAAATTATATTCGATGTTAGCGATATTCAACATGAATCTATTTAAGCATAGATTTCAAATAAAGTCAACTATTGCTTACTAAATATTTATTAAATTATAAACTTTCTTTTTAAAATTTTACTATTTACTGCAAACTCTTCATACAATAATTATGAAAGGAAAAAAAATTTTCTTCTTTCAAATAATTTATGAGAGGTAAAAGTGGAAAAACTTTTTAACATTACCCTCCGCAACGACTACGCATTTAAAAGAGTCTTCGGAACGGACGAAAACAAGGATATCCTACAGGATTTATTGGAGTGCATTTTAGACATTCCGCCTGAGACCATCGCCGGTTTAGAACTCTTGGATAAAGAGTTTCATAAAGATGCAATAAGTGATAAAACAGGTGTTTTAGATGTAAAATTACGCCTAAAAAACAGTACCATTATCGATATCGAAATTCAAAACAGGTGGAACAGTGAGTTTGCTCAAAGAACTATCTTTTATTGGGCTAAAATGTATACGGAAAACTTAAAAACAGGTGAAGTGTATACAAAACAGCCTAAATGTATTACAATAAACATAGTGGGTGAAGGCTTTAATTTGAACAATCTGATTCACAGTGAGTATAATGTAGTTGAAAAGCACATAAACGATAAGCTTTCCGATGAGCTTGAAATCCACTTTTTGAACTTAGCCAAGGTTAAAGAGCAAGAAGAAAATAAAGAAACCGATAAAAAGAAAAAGAAACTTTATAATTGGCT
Source organism: Treponema sp. OMZ 798 (assembly GCF_024181385.1). Taxonomy (NCBI): domain Bacteria; kingdom Pseudomonadati; phylum Spirochaetota; class Spirochaetia; order Treponematales; family Treponemataceae; genus Treponema; species Treponema sp. OMZ 798. The sequence continues at coordinate 2,678,149 of NZ_CP051305.1, read as the reverse complement.
GAAATTTATCGAAACCGATGAGGAGGAGGTACGTACCATGTTAGCCCAAGAGTCTGCTATGATGAGAAAGGCAAATTCAACGATAGAAGTAATGGAAATGAGCCCGAAAGAAAAATGGCTATATGAAAACCGAATGAAATATGAACATGACAAAGCTTCTTGGAAACATGTAGGGTATCAGGAGGGTATAGAAAAAGGCTCTTACCAAAAAGCTCTTGAAACGGCAAAGTTGATGAAAAATAAGAATTATCCGATTAGCGATATTTGCAAAATAGCGGGACTTTCTATTGAAGAAATAGAAGCCCTATAAAATTGACCAAGAGCGCAAAAACTTATTAAATAATGCCTTATAAAGGTTCCCTTAAATTCTTTGCGCTCCTAAAGACTTTAGCGATTAATTTTACAACTCAACTTTTTTATTGAACAGCCAACTTGTAGCCGCAAAAAAACCGGCAGAAATAAGCAGGGTCATAATGACTGTAACCAAATGAACAGGCATCGGCTGAATATTTCCAAAAGGCTGATATTGAGAAGATACAAGTCTTAGATCTATGTACTGAACAAGATCCCACTCCGTGCTCAAATAAGTGCCTAGGGCTATAATTCTTTCAAAAATTAAAACAAAAAGAATGACTGCAATAATTTGAGCCGTCATCTTTTTTCTTATAAAGGAGCGGGTCAAAGCCTTAACAAACATAAAGGCCGTTCCTACAAGTAAAAATGATGAAACCAATAGTAAAATTCCGTAAAGAAAGGGGAGAAAATTCTGTGCAAATATCTGATAAAATATATCCCCTAAAACCGACATAATTGTTCGTCCTGCTCCTGCATAAAGAACAGTTTGCTGAGCCCCTATCACTATAAAAAAGACGGCAGCTATAAGGGTGTATATTAAATATTCTACAAAGCCCGCGAGGATTCGGCCTCCCAATATAGCTTCACTCCTTATAGGGATGGTAAGCATGAGATAGTTGGTGTCCTTATATAAAAGTTCGTCTATGTGTCCATTGCTGCATGTAAAAAACATTACAAGGGGTATAAAAAAAAGAGCAAAAAAGGTTAAGCCGAGCCAAAGACCGCCTGTCGTACCCATTGTTCCGAAAGGAGTTTTAAAAATCCCCAAGAGGCCTATCGAGCCGAGCGATAAGACTATCATAGTTCCGCTTAAAATTAAAATAGTATTCAGCCTTCGCCTTATTTCATATTTAAAAATTCTTCCCATTTTTATACTCCAAAAACATCAAGATAGATTTGATAGATAGACTTTCCGCGTGTGCTGCGTAAATCCTCAGCATCCCCTTCCAAAACGATTTCACCTTCTTTTAAAAAGGCAATATCGTTAAATACATGCTCTATATCCGATACCAGATGAGTAGTTATTAGGATGGCGCTTTCTTCAGTCCATGTTTTGATTATGGTTTTAATAATCTGTTCTCTGGCTACAGGATCTGTGCCTCCCAGCGGTTCATCCAAGATGTAAAGTTTTGAAGCCCTCGAAAAAGTTAAGCTAAGGTTAAGCTTTTCGATCATACCCTTCGACATTGTTTTTACCGTCTGCTTGGGTTCAAGCTTCATAAATTTCAGCATATCCATAGCCTTGTTTTTGTCAAAGTCCTCAAAAAAGTCGGCATAAAAATTGACGGCATCTTCAGAGGTCATCCAAGGATATACAACATTTTTATCCGGCAAAAAGGCTACAATCTTTTTTGTATCTATACCGAATTCTTTTCCGCATACCTTAAAATTGCCGGCTGTAGGTTTTATAAGGCCTGCAATTATCTTTAAAAAGGTTGTTTTGCCGGAACCGTTCGGCCCCAAAAGACCGTATATTCTTCCGCTTTCAACTTTTAAACTAACATCATAAAGAGCAGTCTTTTTTCCCAAATATGTTTTTTTTAAATGCTCAGTTTCAAGTACTGTACTCATTTTTTCCTCCTAAAGATTTATTATAACTTTGCTTTTATCGATTCAATTATCTGTTCATCAGAAAATTTCAAATTCCGCAATCCTTCAATTGCAGGCACTATGATCTGATCCGCCATTTCCTCAGTCAATTTTTTCACCAAATCGGCCTCATTTACTACAAAGCTGCCTAGCCCGCGTTTTGATTCCGTTATGCCCTCGCTTTCAAGCTGCTTATATACCCTGAACATCGTATTCGGGTTTACATCCATCTCGACGGACATATCGCTCATTGAAGGAATCTTATCTCCGGGTTTAAGCTCTCCATAGACAATCTTACATTTTATTTTTTCGATTATTTGTAAATATATCGGACGATTTTGATCATATACAACTTTCACAAAAAAGAACCTCCACAACATTTAAATCATATAAAACGACTCTTCTATCTGTCTATAATACTATTATTGTTAAACTGTGTCAAGGCCTCTTAAAACACTGTCTGTTTTTTGGAAGGTTTGAACCATTCTATCCGAAAAATTCATAACGGTTGTATAAACCTGATTTGTTTTTGTATTTATATCGTTAAAGGCCTTATCCAAATCTTCGCTGCTCTTTGCCATAAACGAAATATTCTTTACCACTTCAATGACGGTCTTGCCTATACCTGCCGAGCTTTCAACCGAGGCAGCTGCCAAGCGGCCCAACTCTTCGGCAACAACGGCAAAGCCCTTTCCGGCATCTCCGGCATGAGCAGCTTCGATGGCGGCATTCATACTAAGCATTTTAGTTTGCTCGGCAATACCTGCGATTACCTCCGCCATTTCCTGTATATCCGAAATGCTTTGATTTATATGAACTATTCTTTCGTAAGTAGATTTAAAAAGTTTATGCCCGCCCTGGAAGGTTTCTACAAGTTCTTGTGCAGCTTGAGCATCTTCTTGAGCTTCCGCAGCATCCATCTGTATGTCAGACAAAAAGGATTTTACCGTTTCACATTTTTCGGCCTTTTTTTCATCGTCTTGCTTAAAGGATTCTTGCAATTCCTTATAGGAAGAACCAAGTTCGCTATGTTTTTCTTGCAGTTCATTATAAGCTTCATTTAACTCCTCAGACATAGCTTTTAATTCGTTATAATCATTTTGCAGCTTTATATAAATAGGCGATTCTTCTATAGAAACGGCAGAAGCTGTTTGTGTATAGGAAGATTTTTGGAAAGGAGGCTGCTGAGCGTAATTTTGTGACACGCTTTTATTGGTCTCTTCTTCGGCTCTTTGTTGAAAACCTTTATTAAAAGTTTTATCCGAAGCAGAACTCCGCTCTTCATTATAAGATGGCAGAAATATTTTTGCAGTATCGGGGGCAGCAGTCTGCCTGTCATCTGTTTTTGGACCTAGATGAAGCCTGAGTTTTGCTTTTTTTGCTCTTTCTCTTTCTATATAAATCTTGTATATGACAGAAGAAACAAGCCATGTTAAAAATACTCCTATACCCCAGGCTAAAACGATTAAAAGGGCTGCAAGCCCTTTCGATTTTTTTTCCTGCCTTGTAAAGCCGGCCTTATATTCGTCTTTAAGCCTTTCAAAACTATTTTGAACGGCATCGAATTCTTTTAAAACAGGAAAAAAAGTTCTTGCCGATGAATCTCCGGTAAGTTCAAACTCCTGCCTCCAAGCCTCTATACTTTTAAAAAGCTTATTATTTGAAGCTTCATAATCATTGTATGCAAATTTTAAGTTGGAGTCGTTTTTGTCGGCAGCCGAAAGTTTTTTTAAATTTTCAAAAGAATTGACGGTTTCCTTTATCCTTGCTTTAAGGTTTTGAACGGAAAATTCCCCATCCTTGCTTGCAGTCCTGTACATATCCGCCCTTAAACTTGCAAGATAAAATCTGTACTCAAGTAAATAATCGGTCTTAAGTTGAAAATCCGACGAAGGTTTTGCAGCAATAAAAAAAGCCGCTCCTCCTATCCCTATCGCCAAAGCAATACCGCACAAAGCAAAAACAATTTTTATGTAGTTTTTCATTCCAAGGTCCTTTACATAATCCTTAAATACCCATACATTAGAAGTATGAAAATTTTGCATACCGCCGATCTGCATTTAGGGAAAAGCCTATACGAGGCGCCCCAAATTGAAAGACAGAAAAAAATGCTCGATGATATTCATAAAATTCTTTTAAAAGACGATTATGCAGCCCTTATTATTGCAGGCGATGTATACGACCGTTCAATTCCTCCTGCAGAATACGTAGCCCTCTTCGATTCATTTTTATCTGCCGTCCATCGGGATTGCCCCGATACAGCCGTGTTTATAATACCCGGAAACCATGACTCCGCCGAAAGACTTGCCTTCGGTTCTAAAATTTTAAGTTCGAGTAATATTCACATTGCTGCGGGAACCGGCAAACTATGCTCACCTGTTATTATAGCACAAAATGGAGAAAAAGTTCAATTTTTTTTAATGCCTTTTTTACATTTAGGCTCATTTTCCGAACAAAATGAGGAGTTAAAATTAAACTCTCAATCCGAGATGGCACAAGAAGCCTCCCGACGGTTAAAAGGGGCTGTAGATCCGGAAATTCCTTCGGTTTTGATTGCCCATCTTTTTACCTTAAACGGAGAAAGCTCCTCCTCCGAAAGAGCTTTTTTAGGCACAGCGGAATATGTTTCGCCGGCCCTCTTCAATTTTTTTACCTACACAGCCTTGGGACACTTACACAAAATGCAAAAGGTGACCGACAGAATGTACTATTCCGGAGCCCCTCTAACCTATGCCTTCGATGAATGTTCAATCGAAAAAGTTGTTTTATCCGTCGACATAGACTGCAAAACTCAAGGCTTCCCTGTCCGGGTAGAAAAAATTCCGATTACACCCTTACGCAAAATGACCCACTTAGAGGGCAGTTTTTTCGATTTTTTTAATACCGATAAATTCGATGCCTACAAGGACGACTTTTTAGAAATAAACCTGACAGGTTCCGAAGTCATTCAAAGCCCGATGAGCCTCTTGCAGCAAAAATTTCCCTATCTTTTAAACCTGCACCAAGAGGCGGTCGCTGCCGAATTAAAAGAAGAGGAGCAAATTCATATCTTAAAAAAGAACATTGAAGACGAGGATGTAATTTTTGAAAACTTTATGCTTTTTGAAAAGGCAATAGACGAAGAGCCCTCTGCAAAAAAACAGGAACTTTTCAAAAACCTTTGCAGGGAACGGTTTAAGGAGGAGTAAATTTGAAACCCGAACTTTTAAAACTAACCAATATAGGCCCCTTTAGAGGAACTCACACAATAGACTTCAGCCTCATGGATTCTATCTTTTTGGTATGCGGAAAAACCGGTGCCGGAAAAACAACAATCTTTGATGCAATCTCGTATGCCTTCTACTCAAAGCCCTTGGGAAGCCGCTCTCAAATTGCCCGCAGCCTCCGAAGCCAATTTGCCCCCGAGGAGGAAACAGCAGAGGTTGAGCTTATCTTTACCATGGGTCCCTCCAAATACAAAATTTTCAGACGGCTTCCATTCTTACGCCCCGGAAAAAAAAGCGAAAGCCCCGAAGAATCGGCCCTAGCCGAATGGGACGGCCAAACTTGGAAAAACTTAAGCACAACAAATAAGCGGGACACGGACAAAAAAATATTGAACATCATAAACTTAAACGAAAAAGAATTTGCCCGCATTGTACTTCTTCCTCAGGGCGAATTTGCCGCCTTTTTGCGCGAAAATTCAAGCCAAAAAAAAGAAACCCTTGAAGAGCTTTTTCCTATTTCGCGCTATACCCAAATAATGGAAAACCTGAAGGAGAGGGAAAAGGCAGAGTCCTATAAGATAAAAAATATTGAAGATGCCCTTGAATCCCTCGGCAAAGAATTCGATGCCGATTCCTATCCTTCAAAAAAGGGCGAATTTGAAAAAGAGATTGAACTTATCAAAAAAAATTACAACCAAATTTCCAAAAAAATTGAGGTAAAAATATCCGAAAAAGAGCAGGCAAAGGTTCTCAAAGAAAAAAAAGAAGAACTTACAACGATAAAAACAAGGCTCGAAAATCTTAAAGCCCATCAAAACGATATAAAAATGATGGAAGAGGCTGTCGAAAAAGCCCGCAGAGCCTCTTCGCTTACAGGCCTTGCCGATTCCGTAAAAAAACTTAACTCTAACATAGCCGAATATAAAACCGACATCGAAAAAAAGATAAAAGACTTAAATTCCGTAACCGAAATTTTGGAAGCTCTTAAAGCACAAGAAAAAGACATCGAATCCGAAAAAGAAAACAATGCCGCCCTAAAACAAAATCTTGACCGTCTCAAAAGGGCAGCCGAGGTTTACAAGGAAATAGAAGAAAAATCATACGAAAAAAAAGGACTTTCTCTGCAAAAAAAAGAAAAGACCGAAAAGTTGGCTCAAACCGAAAAGAACATTCAGGAGATCAAGGACAAAGTTTCCGGCTATCTTGAAATAATCAGCGAGCTCGATAACAGAAAAGAAAGGGCAGAAACTTCGTCCCAAAAACTTTCTTACCTAAAAAGGCTTTTTGACATCGCTTCAAAAAAAGAAAAAGCGGCAAAGCTCTACACAACTCATAAGGCCGCAGCCGAAAAAAACTACAACGATTTACAGTTAATTTTAAAAGACATCAAAATTGAAAAAGAGCTTTTTGAAAAACTTAAAAAAGAAAAAAAAGATTTTGAAATAAACCAAGAGGCATCCGCCCTTGCCGTTCACTTAAAAGACGGGGAACCCTGCCCTGTCTGTGGCTCAATCCATCACCCTTCCCCGGCCGTTGAAAATACGGAAAGTATTTTTTCCCTCGACGAAAAAATACAAAAATGCGAACGCAGCATCGAAAAGTTTAATCACGACAGGGAAAACCTCAACAACAGCCTCACGGCCCGCAATACCGATGCCGATTGGCAAAAAGAGCAAATGGATGAGCTTGACCGCTCTTTTCTCAACCTAAATGAGGAATTTAAAACAGGCTCTTTTATTTTCAAAGAAATGCCTTTAGAAAAAACAATAGGAGAACTTCTTCCTCAAGCCGCAAAGAATGCCGAAAAAGATAACCTTCTTTTAAAAGAAGCCCAGACCGCAAACACTGCAAAAATAAATTTGGAGCAAAAACTTTCTTCTATCCAAAATGAAAAGGAAGCCTTAAGCGAGGCTCTTACAAATATCAAGATAAAAGAAAGCGAGTTAAACACAATCCTCCACGAAAAGAAAAAACAATACGATGACGCCTTTAAGTCCATCCCCTCAGATATCCAAAAAGAAAATATAGAAGACACAATCGAAGGCTGCAATGAAATGATTTTTGCCTCAGACCGCAAAATAAGCGGCTATGAGGAAAGACTAAAAGAAAGCAATGACCGCCATACAAGCATAAAGGCCGGGCTCATCCAAAGGCAGGAGCAGTTGGCCAAATGGGAAAAAACCTTATTGGAAGAAGAAGAAAATTTAAAAACCTCTCTTGAGCAAAAGGGGTTTTCTTCAATAAATGAGCTTTTAGATTCTATTTTACCTGAAGAAAAAATCGGCGGCTTTGAAGAAACGGTAACGAAATTCAAAGAAGAAAAGATAACCTTGGAGCACTCCGCTTCCGGCCTCGAAAAAGATCTTGAAGGCAAAACCTTTATTCCGCCCGAAAAAATTGAAGACGAAATTATAATTTTGCAAAAAAATCTTGACGAAGAACAAGACCGCCTTACGGAAGTAAAAAGCTCTCTCGACAAACTCAAAGACCTTTTTGAAAGGCGGCAAAATCTTTTAACGGAATTAAAACAAAGAGCCGAAGAAGCCCGGCTTATAACCGAGCTTTCCTTAAGTTTAAACGGCAGCAATAAGTATAAACTGAAATTCGATATCTGGATGCTCTCGGCCTTTTTACGCGAAATAATCGTTTATGCCAACACCCGCCTTGAACGCATGAGCGGCGGCCGCTATGTTTTAAAATTGAGTAAGGAGCTTTCGGGCAACAACCTTTCAGGATTGGACATGGAAATTTATGATGCCTACACAGGCGGCATCCGTCCCACAGCCAGCCTTTCCGGAGGAGAAACCTTTATGGTTTCAATAAGCCTGGCCCTCGGCCTTGCCGACTCCATTCAAACAAGAAGCGGCGGCATAAGGCTGGATTCAATGTTTATAGATGAAGGCTTCGGCAGCCTCGATGAAGCCAGCCTTGAAAACGCCATCAGCATTCTCGACGAAGTAAGGGGTAACCGAATGGTCGGAATAATTTCCCACGTCAGCGAGCTAAAAACCCGCATCCCCCAAAAAATCGAAATAGAAAAAACCGCCAACGGCTCTGCAATAAAGATAAGAGGTTAAGCATTTCCGGCTGGAAATTTTCTCTTTTTTATGATACAGTAACCTTATCGTTTGTAAAAGCTTTTTCGGGAGAATTTTTATGTCGATTTTTCAAGCTATTATTTTAGGAGCCGTTCAAGGCTTAGCCGAATTTTTACCTGTTTCAAGTTCAGGACATTTAGCGGTTGTAGAATACTTTTTTAAACAAGAAGATCTTCCCATCCTTTTTGATATATTACTGCATGTCGCCACCCTTGCGGCCGTCTGCACCGTTTTTGCAAAAAAAATTGCCGGTCTTTTTTGTGTTTTAGGCAGATTTATCATAAGAAAATCCAAACCTGAAGATAAAGACGATCTTATGATGATTGCAGCCATTATAACCGCAACCGCCGTTACAGGTGTAATAGGCCTTTTATTAAAAGATTGGGTAAAAACCATCGACATACGTTTTATACCCATCTTCTTTATCATAACAGGATTTCTTTTAATAGCATCTTCTAAGGTAAAGCCTAAAAAACAATCAAAAAATATAAACCTCCTTACGGCAGCTGTTATAGGTCTTGCTCAAGGAATAGGAGTCTTACCCGGAATCTCGCGTTCGGGCAGTACTATTTCCGCCTCTCTTTTTGCAGGTCTTGACCGGGAAAAGGCAGGAGAATTTTCCTTTTTATTATCGATACCTGCAATCCTTGCGGCATTTATACTTGAACTCAAATCTGCCGATAATCTTCTTGCAGGTGTAAGCCCTATAAGCCTAATAGCCGGAATGTTGAGTGCCTTTGTTGTAGGTTATTTTTCGCTACGGTTTTTACTCAAACTTATAAAAAACGGAAAGCTTATGTACTTCGCTTTCTATTTGATTCCGCTGGGAATCGGTCTTAGTATTTACTTTTGGGGTTTTGCCGGATAATTTTTACGCTTTCGGAGTTGAAATTTGATAGAAGAATCAAAATTTAGGATCATATCAATCACATTGGGCATTTTCATTTTTTTGATCTCAATCTACATAGCCTTGGCGGTTCTCTTACCCATTTTCGGTTTTAAAGGCTACATATTCCCCTTTGAAACAATAGGTACGGTTCTTTTTTCTACGTATAAATTTTCTTCTTTGCTGATACCTATCATTCTTCTTTATTCTTCAATTTTATTGATGATTCCCGGCTGGACACTTCATTCAAAATTTTTATTATCATTTATGCCGGTTTATTTTTTAACCTGTGTGCTTGGAGAACACTTAATCTATTTTTTACTTCCGCAAATTGAAAATGAAACAGTGCAAGAATTTACAAAAATTGCCGTAACTCTGGCAACAGGCCTTTTACTCTTGATGGAGGTATTTCTTACCCTTATATTAAGTGAAAAAATCCATCAAAGAGCTTCTGTTCAGCCTGAAGAAAAAGACGAAATAGAAGATATCATAGGTGACAGCTATTATCCTTCAGAAACATCTATGGTGTTCGGTGAAGGAAATGAAACGGTCCAAACAGGATTTTGGCTAAAGTCAAACACAAATAAAACCGGTCCCGATACAGCCGGACAAACCTTGTCGGAGGCAATCCTTACACGAAACCAGTTTATAAAATCTCAACTAAACAGCGAAACAGAGGGTCCCAAGGAAGAACCTGCTCCTTTTAAAAAAATAGATGCAGATATAGAGGTCGACATAGGCAGTGCTCCTCCTGAAGACTCAAAAAAAGGCATTATAGACTCTCTTGTCGTAATAGAAGATATCAGCATCGAACAGGACTTAGAAGAACTTAGCTCCATAGAGGAAGATGAGATTACCGAAGACAGAGAACCCTCACAGGATGAAATTGCTGAATACGGCAGTCTTAAACAAAACGAAATTGCCGAATACGATGACCTTGAAACTGATGATTCTGAAAATACCGATACTGATGATGACGATAAAGAAGAAGATGACGATGATATTCTTCCTTCAGAAGAATTAAGCGAAGATATAGAAATAAGTGCAGCCCAGCCTTTAAAGCCTAAAAAAGACTCCAAAGATAAAAAAAATGGCTACCACATTCCTTATGATCTATTAACAAAATATCCGGGAAACGAATACTGGATAGTTGATGACTCAACCCGAAAAGCAGCCATAGCCTTAAAAAACACCTTTGAAGAATTCAATATAAGCATTGAAATTACAGGTATCAGAAAGGGGCCGGTTGTTACCATGTTTGAAGTTCTTCCTCCTCCCGGAATAAAATTGGGTAAAATCACCGCCCTTCAAGATAATATAGCCCTTAGGCTTGCTGCTCAAAGTGTCCGAATTGTTGCTCCCATTCCGGGAAAACAAGCTGTCGGTATTGAAGTTCCTAATGAATCACGCGCAATAGTCGGCTTTAGAGAACTAATCGAAACTCAAATTCCCGGTACCGAAAAAATGGGTATTCCTATCGTTTTAGGAAAAGACGTAACAGGAGAACCTCAAACTCTGGATCTTTGTCAAACACCCCATCTTTTGATAGCCGGTGCTACAGGTTCAGGTAAATCGGTCTGTGTAAACTCTATTATTCTTTCAATTCTCTATAACAGAAGTCCCGAAGAAGTAAAGCTCCTCTTGGTTGACCCCAAGATTGTAGAGCTTAAACTTTACAACGGCATCGGGCACTTATTGACTCCGGTAATTACGGAACCTAAAAGAGCACTTCAAGGCTTGCAATACTGTATCTGCGAAATGGAAAGGCGTTATGCGATGCTTGATTCCATGAGTGTCAGAGATATCAAAAGCTACAATAAAAAAATAAAACGGGAAAAAATTGCAGCCGAGCCCCTGCCCTACATAGTAATAATAATTGACGAATTCGCAGACCTTATGTCTACCACAGGAAAAGAACTTGAAGCAACCGTTTCAAGACTTTGTGCTATGAGCCGTGCCGTAGGTATTCACTTGGTACTTGCAACCCAGCGCCCTTCTACCAATGTAATTACAGGTTTAATCAAGGCAAACATTCCGAGTAGGATTGCCTTTATGGTTGCCTCCCGTGTAGACAGCCAAATTATTCTCGATAATATCGGGGCAGAAAAGCTTTTAGGCAAGGGCGACATGCTCTATGTAAGCACCACCAAGCCCTTCCCGGCCCGAATCCAAGGCACCTTTGTTTCCGATGATGAGGTAGAGCAGGTTGTTGAATGTGTAAAGACATTCGGAGAACCAGACTACATAGATGACGAAATATTTGTAGATGACGAAGAGTATTCCCAAGGCACCCTCTTCGGGGATGAAAGTGATCCCCTATACGATGAGGCCTTGCAGATTGTACTGGCCGAAGGAAAGGCTTCCGCTTCTTATATCCAAAGGCGGCTTAAAATAGGCTATAACCGAGCTGCGCGGATAGTAGAAGAAATGGAAGAACGCGGAGTGGTCGGCCCTGCAAACGGTTCAAAGCCGAGGGAAGTAATTACACATTCTTAAAAAATAATTATACGAGGTAAAATTTATGATTGATAACGCTTTATTTTCAGACTTTTATGAATTGACAATGGCTCAAGGTTTTTGGAAAAAAGGAAATAACACAAAAACCGTATTTGAAATGTTTTTTAGATCGAACCCTTTTAAGGGCGGTTATGCCGTCTTTGCAGGCCTTGAACCCCTCTTAGAAACTATTCAAAATTTTCACTTTGAAAAAAGCGATATCGAGTGGCTAAAATCCCTCGGAATATTCGAAAAAGAATTTTTAGACTATATTGCCGGCTTTAAATTTTCAGGCAATATTTGGGCAATGAAAGAAGGAAGCGTCGTTTTTCCGAATGAACCCTTAATCCGAGTTGAGGCTGATACGGTTGAAGCCCTGCTTTTAGAAGGTCTAATTTTAAACATGATAAATTTTCAAACCCTCATAGCAACAAAAACCGCCAGAATTTGGCTGGCTTCAAAAAAAGGCTCTATAATGGAATTCGGTCTTCGCCGAGCACAGGGCAACAACGGGGCTATGAGTGCAACAAGAGCTGCCTACATAGGAGGAGCCTTCGGCACAAGCAACTCCCTTGCTGCCAAAGAACTCGGCATACCGGCCCTCGGAACAATGGCCCACTCATGGATAATGTCATTTAAAAGCGAGGAGGAGGCCTTTCAAACCTATGCCGACATTTATCCGGATAATTCGATATTTTTAATAGATACCTATGATACCCTCCGTTCAGGAATCGTAAACGCTATCAAGGTTGGAAAGCGTCTGCAAAAAAAGGAAAAAAACTTCGGTGTACGCCTTGATTCAGGCGATATTTATTATTTGAGCAAAGATGTAAGAAAACGCCTAGATGAAGCGGGCTGCCCCAATGCAAAGATTTCCGTTTCAAATGAACTTACGGAGGAAATTGTAGAATCCCTTGTCCAAAACAATGCTCCCATAGATTCTTGGGGAGTCGGAACCCACATGGTTACAGGCGGAAATGAAGCCTCCCTTACAGGAGTATATAAAATGGCTGCTCGTAAGAGTTTAGAAGAAACGGAATGGACTCCGGTTATGAAATTTTCGGATAATCCTGCAAAGATGACTAATCCTGCAAGCAAACAGGTTTGGCGGCTTTACAATTCTGACGGTACTTTTAAGGCCGATGTTCTAAGTCTTGAAAACGAAAAAATTGAAGAGGGTGTAGAACAGACCTTTTATCATCCAGCAAATGACTACCAGAATTTTACCTTTACGCCAGCAAAGGCCGAGGCTCTTTTAGAAAAACGAATTGAAAACGGTAAGGCTGTCGGTAAAGTACCGTCTCTAAAAGAAATCAAAACCTATGCCGAAAAGCAGCTTGATAGTTTAGACTATACCTCAAAACGTCTTTTAAATCCCCATATATACAAGGTTTCTTTAAGCGAAAAGATGAGAGATTTAAAACAGCAGCTGATAAAAGCAAAACCGGTTTTTAAAAGCTAAGGCAGAAAAAGCCGGTTATTTATAAGTAAATTAAAGTATTCAATTTTGGAGGAGAATATTATGAAAAAGAGATTTTCTATCCGTAATAAATTAATTGTTATTTTCGGATTATTGGTAAGCCTTGCTCTTTTTATCTTTGGTATCTTAGCTGTAAACATTGCCGAAACAGCTGTAAAAGAAAAAGCGGAAACTCACTTAATCGATAAGGCAAAGGATACGGCTGAAATTATAGACGGCAGGATAAATGCCTTCTTTCAACTTTTGGAAGGCATTGCAAGATCTCCTGTACTGAGCGATACAGAAACAAGCTATCTTGAAAAATCACGATATTTACAAAAACAAAGTGCCTTGGATAAAACTATATTAGAACTGAATATAACAGACATGAAAGGTAACCGTTATGCAAATACCGGAGGCACTATATTTGTAGGAGACCTTGCATGGTATAAGACCGCCGCATCAGGTAAACGATTTGCTTCAGAACCGATAACATCCCGCTCTGACGGTTCTTTAATCAGCGTATATGCTGTTCCCATTTATAATAGCGACAGCAAAATAATAGGTGTGCTGGCAGCAGCCATTAACGGGCTTCATTTATCAAACGAAATAAAAGATATAACCGTAGGAGAAACAGGCGGCTGTTATATCATAGGCCTAAGCGGAATAACAATTGCCGATAAAGATTTAAGTCTTGTTTCAAAACTTGAATCAAGCGAGAACAAAGCAAAAAATGATCCGGCTTTTGCAAGCATAGCGGCGTTCGAAAAAAAAGCCCTAGCCGAAAAAGAGCCGGCAGTAGGTTCTTTTTATTGGGAAGATGAGCTTGAAATAGCTTCTTTCGCTCATATTAAAGTAACGGATTGGACGGTTATCATTTCCGCACCAATAGACGAATTTATGGGAACAATCGCTATCTTAAAAAAATCCCTTTATATCGTGGGTATAATTATTTTAATAAGCTCCCTTATCGTAATTTTCCTTGTAGCATTACGCATTGTAAAACCTATTAACGGAGTCGTTACAGCCTTAAAAAATATTTCACAAGGGGGAGGCGATTTAACGGTAAGACTTCCGCTTAAAGGAAATGACGAAATCACCGATCTATCGAATTACTTTAACCAAACAATCAAAAAAATAGAAGATTCCATTCAGGCTGTAGGAGTGAATACCGTAACAATGGAAAACATAGCAACCGAACTTGCCGGCAATATGAATGAAACAGCCGGATCGGTTCAACAAATCACTGCAAACATTGAAGATGTAAAACAGCAAGCAATGACACAGGCGGCAAGTGTTACCGAGACAGCCGCCACAGTAGAAGAAATAATCCGTACCATAAAACAGCTTAACGGCAGTATTGAAAGTCAAGCAGCGAGTGTTGCCGAATCATCTTCGGCTATTGAAGAAATGGTCGCAAACATAAGCTCCATAACAAACACTCTGGGAAAAACCGATAATGTTATTAAAACTCTTGCAGAAGCCACTGCAGACGGTAAAGATACCGTTACAAACGCAAATACAGTAACACAAAAAATATCCGAAGAGTCAGGCGGCTTATTGGAAGCTTCGACGGTTATTCAACACATTGCAAGTCAGACAAATCTTTTGGCTATGAATGCAGCCATCGAAGCGGCCCATGCAGGAGAAGCAGGAAAAGGTTTTGCCGTTGTTGCCGATGAAATCAGAAAACTTGCAGAAGAATCAAGTACTCAGGGAAAAACAATTACCTCAACATTAAAAAACCTATCCGGAGAAATCGAAATATTGTCTGATTCTGCAAAGACGGCTGAATCAAAGTTTAATGCTATCTTCAACCTATCTGAGCAAGTAAAACAAATGAGCACAACTTTGATGAATGCCATGGCGGAGCAGCAGCATGGGAGTCAAGAAGTGTTGATGGCCATCAAAGACATAAACAGAATTACCGCCGAAGTTCAAGCAGGTTCGGAAGAAATGCTCAAAGGCGGAGAAGGGGTCGCAGAGGAAATGAATAAACTGGACGGCCTAACCCATGTTATAACCGGCAGTATGAATGAGATTGCTAAAGGAGCTGCCCATATTGGTAATGCAATGGAAGATGTTGCTGTAATAACTGAAAAAAATAAACAAAGCATTGATAATCTTGTTAAGGAAGTAGGAAAATTCAAAGTAAGCGGCGAAATAAGCCTCGTAAAAACAAAAAAGGAAACTTCCGGCATTAATCTTACTAATGCAGTCAAAGTTCATGTAGATTGGAAGGTTAAACTTAGGGCAGCAATATCAACAAAGGAAAAACTTGATGCAGGAATCATTTCTAAGGATTCGGAATGCGAATTCGGAAAATGGCTGCACGGAGAAGCAAAAACAAAATACGGTAACTTGGCCTCATACAAAAACTGTGTAGCTAAACATGCCGCTTTTCATGTTGAAGCGGGCAAGGTAGCCTTTGCAATTAATGACGGAAAATTTACCGAAGCGGAAGCTATGCTCAATACGGGAAGTTCATTCAGCACCGCTTCAAATGAAATTACCGCTGCCGTAACCGCCCTAAAAAATGAAACGGGCTTGCACTAAAGCGGCTGATAAAAAAAGGCTCCCCAAATCGGCGGAGCCTTTTTTTCTACGGTAAAAACTCATCTTACGGATGAGCATCCAGCCATGTTTTAAATTGCTCTTTTGCGTTTTTCATGGTAATTACATCGGTGATAAGCGTTTTCCCGCTATCATTAGCTACAGCGTAATTTATTTTGTGCGGCCTTCCATCGGGATAATGCACCCCGAATTTGGTAAGATGGGAGTTTGCATCATTGGAATCGGAAACCCATAATGCAGTTATATTGTCATCGGCATCAAATTCAACACCCCAGACGGTAACAACATGAAGACCGGCGTTGTTCCCCAATATAAACTGCACTGCAAGAGCGTTGTGTTTATCAAATGCATCCTTTATTGTGTTTTCAAATTCTTCTTTGTTGTGCACATAGCGTGGTACTATCAAATCATTTAAATCGGAAAATATACCTTGTACAATACCGGGAGCCGGTTCGGCACTATACTGAGGGGTTAGCTCTCCTCCGGCAGTCATACCCAATAAATACCAGCCGGCAGCACTATTTAATGCAGTACCGTGCACACTATTTTTAAAACGCTTTCGGAACACATTGGCAACACCGCTTTTTCGCTCCGATAAATTTCTATTATATTCACCCAGATATAATTTATAGTCATCAGTATCGGGAGATATGCCTTTTTGTTGAATAACACGCTTCAGGTTCTCTTCATTTTGCTTCATCCACCAATGTAAAAGATCGGCGGTTGACATTGCCCAACACATCTGATCATCTGTATTATCTTGTGATTTTTTTGCATTAAACCACATAGTCGTTTGAGTTTCTTTCCAGACACCATATTTGGGATTTACACTATGCCCGCCGTGCTCCAATTCACTGTCGGAAGGCGGTGTTATACCGTGCACCCATTCGGTTCTAAGCACGGGAGCGGGACAAACTTTTTGAATAATCGGTATTTCACGAATGAGGGTTGGTTTGGCAGTATTGGTTTTAAATACAAGATAAGCCCTTCGTTCAAATGCCGATTTATTTTCTTTAAGCTTTACGGTAATTGTATCAATATTCTCTGCCGAAACAGATGTCGTTTCCACCCAATTGCCGTTCCCGTAAGCATATCTGACGGTACAATTATATGTTGAATATTGTGTTTTTTTTGCAACAGACAACACCGTAGAGGAAGCCTGATGATCGGATTCTATTTTCGGCTGGCTGAACACAAACGTAGAATCGTCCTTTATCTGGAAACGGATAGAAGTACGTTTCTTACCGTCGACCCAAATATTAACGGTTGCAGTTCCTTTTCCAATTGCCGTAACCAGACCGGTTTCCGTAACTGAAACCAGATTCTCCTCATACGTATATTTCACTTCTTTATTTGTCGCATTTTCCGGTTTAATAACGGGTTTCAGCTGAAACTGTTCCCCCAACTTAACCGGTAAAGTAGTATCTTCTTCGATAAGTTCATCATTTACATCGTGAAGAACAACTTCAGTTACCGGAACATACTTCGGTATAAACGGAGCGGGCTGCCCGGAATTGTCCGGGTTTTGTCCCTGTCCCGAGTGCGGTTTGACAGTACCGCCGCCGGAAGGGTTTGTTTTTGCGAGACTATTCGGACAGCCGGCAAGCAGTACAATGAGCGCCGTAAGAGCACCGAATAAACCTGCATATAATATCCGTTTTTTATTCATTTAAATCTCCTTAAAATATATCCGCAGCGCATTATCAGCGTGCGGACATTGTGTTTCTAAAAACTCACAATTTTCAGTTCGCGGCATCCAGCCATGCTTTAAATTCTTTTTTTGCCGATTTCATAACAGCTACTTCTTCAATGCGGGTGTCTCCCTTATCGTTCGGAGCAGCATAGTTTATTTTATGCGGTATTCCATCAGGATAATATACGCCGAATTTTACAATATGCGAGTTTCTGTCATTGGAATCGGAAGTCCACAGTTCAACGATGTTATCGTCTTCGTCAAAAACAACGCCCCAAACGGTAACGACATGCAGCGGATCGATAATATTGGTTTTCGGTTTTATAACAACGGCAATAGCATGTCCATCATTTAAAGCACCATTTATCATATCTTCAAACTCTTTTTTGTTATGCGCGTAACGGACTTCTATCAGCTTGTTTAAATCTTCCTGTCCCGTAAATACGTCTTGCACAATACCGGGCGGAGCAATCTTTTGTGAACCGTTGGAAACGCCGCGTAAATACCAATTAACGGCGGTGTGTAACTGTAACCCGACATCGCCGTACCCCTTGCGGAATACATTTGCAATGCTGCTTTTATCTTTTTCGCCTATATCGCCTAAACCGCCCTTGTATTCGCCCGTGTAATATAAATATTCGGCTTTACCGGATGTAATTCCTTTTTTTCGCATATAGCGTTCAAGGTTGTCTTTGTTTTCCCGCATCCACCAATGTAAAAGGTCGGAGGTAGACATTGCCCAGCACATATTGGCATCCGTAACCGAACGATAGTTTTGCGTGTAGCGGAGCTTGCGGGCATTAAACCATGTAGTATGTGCGGTTTCTTCCCATTTGCGGTAACGCACATCAGTTCCCGTTTCGGTTTTAATTTCGCCTTCCGCCGGAGGTGTAATGCCGTGCACCCACTTTGTAATAAGCTTGGGGTCAACGAGGTTTGGAGTTTGGGTAATGGTCAGCTTGTGTACTGTTTTTTGTTGTTGCTTTCCTCGCCTAGCCGGTTCTATTTTTGAAACAGTCAGCGAAACCATTCTGGGCACGGGTGCTTTATTTTCTGAGATACGGAGCGTAAGCGTTTCTTTTTTTGTGTTTTCGCCTGATTTTTCCACAGTCAGCCAAGGTACTACAGGATTAACCGTCAGCACATACTTGGTACTGTTATATTTTTTTTCAATAACAAGCGTTTCGGTAAAAGCATCGCGGCTGTGTTTTATTTCCTTTTTACCTTCAACCTTAAAAGTATAATCGTCTTTAATGTTAAAGTACATAGTGTACTCGCGTCCGTTTGACGCTCTCGCCGTGATTTCGGCATTTCCGATGCCGTTTACCGTAATAATTCCTTCGGGGCTAACGGAAATATCGCCTTTTTTTACCTCGTATTGCAGGTTTTTGTCCGAAGCATCGGGCGGGTCGAAAACGGGGATAAGCCGATACGGTTTATTCAGTTCAAGATTCATAGAATACGTTATCGCAAATTCCGTACCATCTTGTGTATCTTTTCCCTTAAAAGTTATATTTTTGACGGGAACCGTACCTTGATCGGAAGATGCCGGCACTTGTCCCGAAGCAGGATTTTGCTTAAACAATACCTTTACCGATGCATCGGAAGTAAGTTTTACCGCCGCAGTTAAATCACCCTCGTTTCTTCCCGATACTATCTCACCGCCTTTAACATTCCAGCCTGCTACTACATAACCCTCGCCCGGTTCAGCGGTAAAAACTACGGTTTTGCCGCTTACGGCTTTTGCACCGGATGCAATGCTTTTTCCGTCAACCGCCGCCTTAAGCCGGCCGCCTCCGCCTTCGACTTCAAACTGTACCTCATATTTTAACGTCTCCGGCTTTATAGGGGCCGAGCATCCGAGTGCCAAAACCGAAATAAGGGCAGCCACCCCGAAAAGGTTTAAAAAAAGCCGGCCCCTTGGTCTATGTTTTTTTGTATATTGTTTCATAGTATAATCCGTTAACTGTGTTTTAATTTTTTTCATATTAAAATCTCCTTAAAAATATTATTTATAACTATAATTTTTGCGCATAACGCGTAATATATTATACAAGTTTTCCGCCTTCCAGCCGTTTGTATGCATAATGGCGTATCTTGTTTTTCAATGAATACAGAGCACAAGATAAGCTGCTTATATGCTTTATGTTACCGTATTTTTTGTCTCCGTATTTCAAATAAAAACTCCTTCGCAATTACGGATTATATCCTAAAAAAGGCCGTGTTGTCATTTCGACAATCTTGCCGCCGCACAACTGCATACTCACCTTTAATTCCCGATGACATATTCCGGACTTACTTCCAAAGCGATTTCTTCGCCTTCACCGGTAAAGTTTATATGTACTTTGAGTTTATCGCTTCCGCTTTCTTTATTCAAATAAACATATTTTATAAAAATATGTTTACCGTCCGCCGTTTTTGAATAGGATATAGGCTCGTTAAAGGCTAAAACGTCTTCAGGTTCCCTGCCGTTTACTTCCAAATAAAATGCGGAAACCGCTGTCTTTTGTAAGGGATTTTCCAGCGCAAACATCGTCATCTCTCTTTCGGTATCGTATTGTTCCGATAAAAAGCGGTAGTTTTCAAAAACTTTATGTTGCCATTTTTGACGCGAATTTGGGTCATCTTTTACCTTTACGGAAAAATTAAATAAAGACGCTATATTGTCTTTAGGAATCTTTTTAAACCCTGCCGCCTTTGCCGTTTTTGTTACGGTTATGCGCCGTACGGAAGGGTCGGGTTTGGAAGAAAGCATTTCTGCGATTTGTTCCTTTTCGGCAATACAATAAGTTATTTCCAGAGTTCCTTCAATATCATCCGCCTTTATACCTTCGTTTTCCGGATGAAATAAAGCCGTGTCCATCTCCATATTGAACTGTCCGCCCTCCCGATTATAACGGGCCATAATTGTTTGTATATGGGCATCATTTATAAGACGCGCAGGTGTTACCCTAAGGTGCTTTGCAAAAGCATAATATTCCGAACCGAACACATCGGCAGATACATTGATAATACCGTCATCGGTTTTGTTTATAAGATACCTAAACACATCTTCTTTCGAAAAATAGGGCTTTGTAAGGTCGGCTCCCAAGCGTGCAAATAAAGCACTTCTATCCGTTTCCGTTGAAGTTTCGCTCTCTCCCGCTTCTTTTTTTAAATATTTTACTTTATATACGGGTATTATTTTTATTTTATCTCCGTTTTTTTCCAATGCCGCGGCTAAGCTGTAACGGTCATGAACTCCCAAACTGAGAGTGCCGGCATTATCATCACTGAAAGACAGCTTTTTTAAAAGAGCGGAGTTACCGGCCGCATCCGAAATAAAGGTATCCAATGTTTTATTGTGCTCTATAGCGTCCGAAAAATCCAATTCTGCTGCACTTAGGGAAGGAAAAATCTTTGCATAGGGATTTTCAAAGCCTGTAAAGGTCAATTCTTTTTCAAAGGACTTTTCTCCTTTTGTGCCCTTTACCTTTACGGTAAAGGTTCCGGCCTTATCATCGTAGGCGGTAATTGCTTTTTCGGTAAAGGTCAGCACCGAACCCTCAGAAGGATCCGTATCACGGATTTTTTTTGCCGCATCGGAGGCGGTTATATTTCCCTTTGTTAAAGCAAAGGCGCTCATAATATCCTCTTTTAACAAATCGCCCGGCTGTCTCTGCGGATTAAGCGGTGCATTTGAGTTTATATCAGTTTTCGGTATTGCCGAATTAGGGCATCCCGCAAATAAAAAAATGCAGCATATTATAGCAGCTGCCATTATATTGTTTAATATTGTTTTCATAAAACTCCTAACATAAATATATCATTTTAACCAGACATTAACAAACAGAGAGCGAATTTAGTTACAAGAATATTAATAATTTTCTCTTGATTTTATTATTTTTTAGATTTAGATATATAATGTTATTATAGATAATTACAATTGTTGTAAATTAAGCTAAAAAATTTATTCTAACCAAAACCTTTGATATTTATAGGAGATTAAATTATGAAAAATATTGCAAAATATACAGTTATAAGCATATTTATTCTTATGCTGTACACCGCCTGTCCCTATAATAAGGGAGCCTACCCTGGCATCACCTCCGGCTCACAGGATTCCGTTCCTTCCGCACCCTATGTCGAAGGCGGTATTTCGCTGGTAGTAAGTCGGGATAAAAAGACGATAAATATTAACGTAAAAAGCAGTAACGGCACACCGATTGAACTCGAAGAATGTACCGCATCTTCCGTTCCGCATGATACATACGAAAATGTAACGGCAAAAAACAGAATCATCATCTTAAAGCCTCAAACCGGTGCCGATATTATAGGATTAAACTGTCCTAACCAAGCCGTGCTGAAAATAAATGCCTCAGGATGTAAAACGCTTACAAGCTTAACCTGCAATAAAAATCTGCTGGACAGCCTTATTCTTCCTGCCGATTCGCAGTTAACCCATTTAGCATGTGCGGAGAATAAACTTACTGCTCTTAATATACAAGCATGTAAAAACCTTGAAAGCCTTGAATGCGGAAAAAATAAGCTGACATCGCTCGACCTCAGCGGGTTAAACAACTTGACTAAAGCGGAGTGTTGGCAAAATAATCTTACCGAACTTAAGCTGACCGGCTGTACCGCTTTAACAAAGCTTGACTGCGAAACCAACAATTTGTCGGCACTTAATCTCAGTAATTTAACGGCTTTGACAGAAGTAAACTGTAAGTCAAATAAGCTTACAGAGCTTACCGTAACCGGCTGTACCCAATTAGCAAAACTGGATATAAGCGGTCTTAATCAGCTGCAAACCGTATTATGCCATGGGAACAAACTGAACGAGATAAATATTACAGACTGTACCGCTTTAAAACAAATAGAGTGTTATAACAATGACTTGAATAAAGACGCCTTTACAACGCTTTTAAATACCCTGCCGGATAGAACTTCCGCCGAGACGGAGGGGAAGGCCGTATTGTACAAAGAAGGCGAAACGGGTAATGTAACCGATTTTACAACACCGGAAGCTTTGGCGAATGCAGTTACCGCTGCTAAAAATAAAAACTGGAAATTGTACAAAAAAACCGGCACGGATACGGACGAAGAAATATAAAAATCAATACAAAACCGCCGATTAAGGTATTTAACCCTAATCGGCGGCTTTATTATAAGTTAGAACAACGCTTTTAAAGCTTTTAACTTTAGCAAATTTTGCCGCCCGAAACCTTTATATCGGCATCGTTTTCGACAATGGCTTCTATTGCAAGTTCGATTCCCCTTACAATCATCTCAAGGCTCATCGAGGGAGTTGTTGCAGGCTTTCCGACAGCCTGTTCGGGCAAAAACGGAATATGAATAAAGCCGCTTTTCATCGGCTTGCCTTGGGCTGTTCTTGCGGCTGCAATATGAGCAACACCGTAGCAAACATGGTTGCAGATAAATGTCCCTGCCGTATTCGATATTGAAGCAGGTATTTTGCCTGCCTTTACCTTCTCGACAATGGCCTTAATCGGTAAAGTAACAAAGTAGGCAGCAGGGCCGTCTTTTACAACAGGCTCATCAATCGGCTGATTGCCTTCATTGTCGGGAATTCGGCAGTCGTCAATATTTATACCGATTCTTTCTACCGAAATATCGGCACGGTTTCCGGCTTGACCGATACTTAAAACAACATCGGGATTTTCTTTTTCAATCATTTCTTTTATCTTTGCTACGGATTTTCCGATAACGGTCGGAATTTCCAGCTTGATAATTTGTGCTCCCAAGATTTGATTGGGAAGGAGCTTAATCGTTTCGAGGGCGGGATTTACCTTTTCCCCTCCGAAAGGATCAAAACCTGTAACTAAAATCTTCATTATATCGCTCCTAATTAAAAGGCAAGAGTCAGCATCAAAATAATGTGAACAATAATCAAAGCAAAGGACATAAAGGCTTGTGCTTTTATCAGGGTATATTTGTTTTCGGTTTCCAAAATTGCTGCAGGAACAATGTTAAAGTTTGCAGCCATGGGTGTTAAAAGAGTACCGCAATATCCGCAGGTCATACCGAGGGCTCCTACAATTGCAGGGTTGCCGCCCTGTGCAATTACAAATGGAGCACCTACACCGATTGTGATAACGGTAAAGGCAGCGAAAGCATTACCCATAATCATTGTAAAGATTACCATACCTAAGCAGTATGCAATAACACCAAGGACCGGAACACCCTGAGGAACAATACCGCTTGCAAAATGGCCTATGATTTTGCCGATGCCGGCTGTTGCAAAAATTGCACCCAAAACACCGAGAAGCTGGGGAAGTAAGCTGGAAGAACCTACCTGCATAAGCATCTTTGATGTATCGTTAATAGATTCCTTCATCTTAGGTTTGGTCAAAAGAACCGCAAAGATGAGGGCAACGATAGAAGCTATACCGACAACCTGAGCTGTAGTAAATCCGAAGATAATTTCTTTTCCGGCAGCATTTGTTCCGAGAGAAATTTTAAAGCTCTTCATCTGTGCCAAGAACATGGCGACAACACCAATCAAAACGGCAGGTATAAAAATCTTATTTCCGACCTTTTTAGAATTTTCTACAATTTCTTCTTTTGTAGCAGAAGGAATATCTGCAACCTTTACCTGCTTTGTAAGAGTAAGAACACCAAGACCTACCAATAAAGCGCCGATGATGGCTCCGCCGTAGGGCACATTGAGTACAAGAACCTTTCCGAACATAAACAAGAGACCCAAAATTCCCCAAAACAAGAATGTTCCGATAGGATTCTTTTTATCTTTTAAGGAGATTACGGCTGTAATAATTGAAACAAGACCGCAAAGACCATATATAATTTCATCGATGATCATGCTGTTATTATTAATAAAACTAAACATCAGCCTACTCCCCCTTTCTAAGTGATTTTTCAAAAAGCCAGCACTGTATCAAGGCTATAAGAACCATTGCAACACCTGCAAAAATTGAGTACTTAGCTACATCCGTATTTGTAATATCAAAACCCTGCTCCTTTAGTGTTCCTGTAATTAAAAGAACACCTGATGCAACAGGGAAGATATTTTGACCGAAAAAGTTTCCGTAGTTTTCGGAAGCACCTGCAAGGCCTTTAATTTTTTCGATGTCGTCCTCGGTAAGCTTTATATGTTTTTGAGCCGCACCTTCAGCCATCGGGAGGATTAAGGGTCTGATAAACTGAACATGACCGCCCAACCTGATCGAAAAAGCCGAAGCAATTGTCCTTATAAGAATGTAAAGCCAAATAACCATACCCGCACTTGCACCCTTAATTTTTTTAATAAAGTCTGCAGCACGCTCTTTTAACCCATACCGCTCCATAATTGCAATTACAGGGAAAGAAACAAAGAACAAACTCATGTAGCGGTTGTTTACAAAACCTGTTCCGATAGCATTGAGAACTTCAACAAAACCCATCTTTGCAATCAAGCCTGTTACAAGTCCCGAAATCAAGACTACTGCAACTACATCGAGCTTTAAAATAAAGCCGACGATGATAATAACAACGCCGATTAAAACCAAATAGTTCATAAGACACTCCTTTTATTGGTTTACAAAAATTACGGCTCATCACCTATAATTTTATCCGGCGCATTTTATCAGAAATATGAATATTTGTCTATTATAAAAAATTAAAAGCTGCAATTAAAATAAGAATCGAATAATTGATCCATATCAAAATCTACATCTTTAATCAAAGCAATTTGGAATATTATTCCATTACCTTTTTGATATATTGCATTTACCCAAACATAATTATACTGATTTAAATCCGGAGCTTGAGGGAAAACCAGAGCATCTACAATCTGAAAATCAGCACCTAATTCCTCCTTAAGGGTATAACTCTGATCGATTTTTGAAGCATATATTTCACGCAAAGACGGTTCTTTGCCTGCAAGCTTTTGAGAAGTTTGATGAATAAAGGCGTAGACTGAGTCCATTTCTGTTGGCTTATTTTCTTTTGCATAAGCATAATAAACAAGGCCTGAACCGTCAGTAAATTCAAAGGCTTTTTCGACCGATATTCCAAATTTTTTTGGCGGCTGGATCTCTTTAAGATATGGAACAGACTTAACATTTAATCCATATTTTTGAAATTTAAAATTTGCTTTTTTTAAGGCCTCTTTTTCTTTTTTTTCTGCAGTTCTAAGCATATCAATATCTTTATTGGAAATTCCATATTCTTTTAAGATTAGGTCATCCTTGATTTTTGAATAACTCATCCTTGCTAAGTTATAATCTCCGAGCTTATAATAACATGCTGCAATAAAATATAAAGCCTGAAATGCATAATGAGATTCATTTTTCATATATAGATTGAACGCATATTTAAAAAACTCTAAAGCTCGAACTTCTTTACCGTTATTGTATAATAATAAGGCCAATCCGTAATTTCCCTCAGGGTTGTTTTCATCATTAGCCACAACATGAAGATATGCACTGATTGCTTTATCAATCATTCCATTTTCTTCATAAGCAAGAGCAAGGTTAAGATGCAGCATAATATCCGATACCTTTAATCTTTGTGCATCTTTTATGGCTTTTTCAAAGGTCTTTATCGCCTCAACATTTTTGCTTTGCCTGTAATATATAAGTCCCAGAAAATTAGAGGCATCAATAAAATCGGGGTCGAATTTAAGGGCTTTTTTGAAAAACTCCTCAGCTTTTTCAAAATTTTGTGCTTCATAATAATTCGTTCCTTCCTTATAAGCCGCCTCAGCATTTTTATTTCTGGTAGGATTAATCATATCATGATTAATATCCTGAGCAAAAACCAAACTTGTTATTAACAACAAATAACACAAAAAAAAGATAATCTTTTTCATACTTTACTCTCCTCGTAAAAACTTGATTATATTAAAAAACATACAGGAATTAAACTTCTTTTTCCAAGGAGCCCAAAGAAATCAACCTCTGATTAAGTCCCGAAAAGATCATAATTCTGTCGCTTTCAATATCGAAGTTTATTTTTTCACCTATCTTGTAGGCTATGTTTAAAAATACTACACCCGTTAAAAGAAGGTTCCCTATCTTTATTTTTACTGTTGTTTCCATACCTGTGGGCATCGAGCTGTAGATTGTTCCGGTAAGTTTTCCGTTTTCGTGTATTTTAATAAATTCGGGACGGATGCCGAGAATAAAATCTTTTTCGCTCGGAGCTGGCGAATTTAAAGCAAGCTCGGTTTCGTCGGTTTTTGCAATATGATACTTAAAGGGCAAAATCTTATTTTCTTTTTCGGCGTTTTTTGTACGCTCGGCTTCTTCTTCCCTTTCTTTTTTAATTTCAGCTTCCGTTTTTAAAAGCCATTCTTTATAATCGATTTTTTGTGCAGGTTTAAATTTAAATTTTAAACCTTCTAAACAAGTTAAATTAAAATCTCCGTCTTCACCGGTCTCACCTACGGCTTCTACAAAATTTATAGAGGGGTTACCTATAAAGTCTGCCGTAAAGAGGTTTACGGGTTTTTCGTAGATGTCCAAGGGAGCATCATATTGCTGCAAAAGGCCGTTATCCATCAAGCATATCTTTGTAGCCAAGGTCATAGCTTCGAGCTGATCATGGGTAACATAGATAAAGGTCGATTTTGTGTCCAGATGAAGGCGCTGCAATTCACTGCGCATTTCAAGACGCAGCTTTGCATCGAGGTTTGAAAGGGGTTCATCCATAAAAAGAACCTTAGGCCCGGGAGCCAAGGTTCGGGCAATGGCAACCCTTTGCTGCTGTCCGCCTGAAAGCTCGTTAGGATACCTATCCATAAACATTCCGATTTTTACGATGCGGGAAACTCGGCGGACTATTAAGTCTATTTCTTCGTTTTCGAGTTTACGCACTTTCTTTACAACTTCACCATTTGAATCTACAAGCTCATAATTTGCATTTACTGAAACTCCGTTCTTTTTATGCCTATCCAAAAGAGCAGCTCTTTTTTCATCCAAGCCGGAAAGTATTGTCTTTATTTTTTCTTCCCGATTATCAAGTATTTCAAGTCCGTAAGACAAAACGGTTTTTGCCGTATGCTCTGAGACGATAAACCCATCGATAATTTTAATTAAGGCAATTTTTTCGTCCGGCTTTTTACCTGCTTTTTTATCTTTAACTTGAGAATCGGAAATAATTTCGATAAGTTTTTCGCTTTCACTTAAAATCTTTTTTAAATCGTCTATTCTTTTAATTTCAAAGTCGCAGAGGGGCATTTCTTCTTTGATATTTTTTAAGCCGAAACTTATGTTTTCATAGACGGTCATATTCGGCCAGAGGGCATAGTTTTGAAACAAAAAGCCGACCTTTCTTTTATTTGCAGGAATGTTTATGCCTTGTTCGCTGTCAAAAACGGTTTCTCCGTCGATTATTATCTTTCCGCTTGTCGGTGTTTCAAGACCGGCAATCATTCTAAGTGTTGTTGTTTTGCCGCAGCCTGAAGGCCCCAGCAGAGTAATAAACGAATTATTTTCTATAGTTAAATTTAAATTATCCGTTCCGTAAAATTTCCCCCATCTTTTGGTAAGGTTTTGTAAAATTATCTCAGGCATTATCTTCCTCCTAGTCCCGAATCAATTCCAGCCTTTGTAAGTTTGTTTAATCCAAAGTTGACGGCCAAAATAAATATAATTAAAATTAAGTTGATTGCACTTGAAAAGGCGTATAAGCCCATTTCGTCATAATAGTCCAACATGGTTGTGCTTATCTTGGACTGACTGCACAAAAGCATAAATAAGCTTAGCTCTCTAACGCAGGTTATAAAGGGTAAAAGATAGCCGCTTAAAATTGCCGTCTTTTGAATAGGAATTATTATCCTTGTCATGCGCTTATGCCAAGGCGTATCCTGTATCAAAGCCGATTCTTCTATCTCGTTGCTGATTTGAAGCATCGAGTTAAGAGAGCTCCTCGACGAAAAAGGAATGTACTTAATTGTTCCGACTATTATCAAAAGCAAAAATGTATCATAGATGCCCATCATCGACCCGAAGATAAAGAATGCTATACCTACAGCGAGAGAAGGCAAAAGGTATGGCAAAAAAGCTATGTCGTTTACATAGTTTGCAAATTTGTTTCTTCTGTGCTTGCTTACTGCATAGCCTATTAAAAGACCTATTGTTCCTGCAAGCAAGGCACAAGAAACGGCAACGAGTATGGTTCCTCTAAAGCTCATCCAAAAGGCCCGGTTATATAAAATACCGAACTGGCCGTACATACCGACATCTTCTGCAGAGTGATGAGTCCACCATTTTAAGGTCAGGTTTGCAAAGTCTCCGGTTCTAAAAAAACTGTAATCTCCCGGGTTGGGTAAAAATGTTTCAAAGGCAAAGGAAATAACAGGATATATTCCTGTAAATAAGGTAACGATAATTAAAATTGCAGGAATTAAATATTGTCCGATTTTCCCTACATTTACCTTGCTGACCTGTCCGCTTTTGCCCGTGATTGTGGTATAGTTTTTTCGGGACTTCATACTGAGCCTGTTTGTAATCAGAATTAAAATTCCAAAGACCATCATCACTACGCCGATAATGCTCGCCTGTCCCGTCCTTACAACCTTTAAGTCTATGTATTTTGTAGAAAGGGTTGTCAATTTTAAGTAGTGTGGAACGGGATAGCTTCCCATAGCACTTCCGAATACGAGCAAAATAGTAGATAGGATTGCAGGTCTTAATAAGGGAAGGGTTACCTTGCGGAATATCTTTGATTTTGAGGTATTTAAGATCAAGGCTGCTTCTTCAAGGTTGGAGTCCATATTTTTAAATATGCCGCCTATTAAGATATAGGCAAAGGCCGCATAGTGCAAGGACAAAACAACTATAGAAGGGAAAAGGCCTTCTGCCCACCATGCAGGCATCGTAATGCCGAAAAGCCCTGCAAGAATTCCGTTAGAGCCTCCCGTAACGGCTGTGCTCTTAAAAAGGTTCATCCATGTAAGAGCTAATGTCCACTGAGGCATTATATATGGAAAAATAAAAACGATATTCAGATATTTTTTACATTTTATATTTGTACGCGTAATCAAATATGCAAAAACGCCGCCTATTAAGATAGCTCCTATGCAGCTGAATATCGCAAGCAGCAAGGTATTTGTAAGCGGGCTCCAAAAATTTCTTACAGCAAGAGAGCCGGTAAAAATATCCTTCCAGTTAAAAACGGTAAAGCCGTCAGGCCCATGCATGGCATCTATAGTACCGGGGTGAACTGTAATTGTATCCAAAAGAATAGTTACTATCGGAGCTATAGTCGTAACAGAAAGCACAACACCGAATATAAGCAATATCATATTTTGCGGCTTTCTAAAAAAATCTTTGCTTTGATTTAAAAATACGGCACGCGGAATTGTCTTAGTCAAAATCTCCTCCAATAAAAACAAAGGTTTCCGCCGTTTTTAAAATTAAGACAGCGGAAACCTATTTATAAAAACTCTTTTTAATTACTTAAATAAGAGCAAATGTTAATTAACCGCTATTAATTTCTTAAAGAGCTTATCCATTCACCTACGGTAAAGGTTACGCTTGCACAGTATACGGGGTCTTCGACAATTAAGCCGCCTTTTCCTTCTCCTGTCCACCAGTCATAGCCCCTGTCGTTTTTGGCAGGGAATTTATTTATCTTTTTGATTTCGCCTTTTACTTCTTCATCAACATAGCCGTCCATGCTGTGGTCCTGATTGATAGCAGGGTTGGAGCTGTATCCGCCCATATCCTTTCCCCAAGGATGGAAGCCTTCTTTTGTAGTTACCATGTAGGCGATAAAGGCACAGGCAGTCCAAGGAAGAGGTGCATTGTTTAATACCTGCAAATAGTGCTTATAGGCATAACCCCCGAAGCCCTTATATCCGTCCTGATAAGCTGCAACAGTGATATTGTTTACTGAAGATTCGTCAGTCTCTTTAATAGAGCGCAGTTTGGAGTAAACCAATAAACCTGTTTGATCCTTAGAGGATTTTTTTACCAGGTCTACACTGATGGGGCCGTCATCGGTTTTTAAGTTAAATTGAGAAACAAAAAGCTTAATCCAGCCGAGAGCGTACTTGCCGTTTTCGCTTAAACCGAGCTCCTTAGCTGTTTTTTCCAAGCTGTCTACAACGGGTTTAAAATAAGCCTTGTCCGTTTCAGGCAAAGCATCATAGGCGGCTTTTACAACCTTTGAGTACTTTTCGTGAGTAAGCATAAGCAAAAAGTTCTTTCCGATAGGTTCGGATTCCAAACCCATAAATAAGGGGCTTTGACCTTCTTTTACAAAATCCCATACGTTTAAAAACTTGTTTGAGGCTTCTACGTTATTGTACATAAAAACCTTGTTCAAGGTCTGCAAGGCCAAGGGATTTCCGTTTTCTTTCATGTCGGTTCCTTTAGACTCTTTCCACTCTTTAGGAACAAAGTTATGCAAAATACCCGTATCAATCATCTTAGACTTAATCTGGGCTCCATCCTGGATAAGGGTCATAGAAAATTCGGGCTTAACGTTTTTGTTATCGTTTGTAAGCTGATCAAAGATAGTATTGTTCTTAGGCTGGGACCAATCTATTTTTCCTGTATAATCTGGATATTTTGCCTTTATTGCTTCAACAAAGGTTTCGCCCGCAGTTTTACCCCGGCTTGAGTTCCCCAGACCTTTTAAAACCTTTCCGTTTGATTCTTGATAGGCTTTTTCGAAAAGCTGATCAAGGGTCATGCCTTCGGCTTCCTTTATTACCTTAAGAACAGCGTTGTTCTTTTCCGATTTGCCGCCGCAGCTTGTAATTGCAAGCAATAGCAGTGCGATCGATAATGCTGAAATGATTTTTTTCATTTAAAATCTCCCTCAATATATGTATATCTTTCTATAACTATAGTACATATTCTTTAAATACACAAGAGCCTCTTATAAAAGTAAAAAATATTTTAAAATTTAAACTTACATTATATTACTTCTTATGTTATACTAGAATAGTATATGTAAAATAGGGAGAATATAGAATATGGAAAAAAGTAAGGTAAAAAAAACGGCACGCAGAAGTCTTGTTTTTAAAATTTCTACAGTAGTATGTTGTGTTTTTATTTTTTCTGCAGGACTTATTGGAACTATCATTTTTCAGCAATTTGCTAACATAATTCTGGGAGATATAAAAACAAGTCTTTCGTCACGCATAGATAATGAGGCAAATATAATTTACGGTAGGATTTTTTCAAAGATGGAAACTAAATCTATTGATTACGCCTTACTGATTACTAATTTAGGCTTTCAAGATCCGGAAAACCTCAAAAAGATAAGCAGCATAACTATGGGGTCCGATAAAAACATCGTAGGAGGAGGCTTTTGGCTTGAACCATATGTTATAGAAGGAGAAAAATTTTACGGTCCCTATTGGTACACCGAAAATAATACTGTAAAAATGACTTGGGAATACAGTAACGAAAAAAACGACTACCGGAAATTCGTTTGGTACAAAAATGACGGTATTGCTCAAAAGAAAAACGTTGTTTGGAGCGAACTTTATAATGATGAGGTTACCGGAGTACCAATGATAACAGCGACATCTCCCATTGTTTCAGGAGCAAAGAAATTAGGCGTAGTCACTATAGACCTTGGGCTTGAACCTTTAAGCCGTTACTTTGGAAGTCTAGCCTTTGAAGATATAAAAAATTACTCTTTATCTTTAGTAAACAATAAAGGATTTTGTTTAAATAACAAAAATAAAGATTTAATCGGTCAAAAAATTTTTGACTTTGAAATAGAGGCTAGGAAACAGCTGATAGAAGACAGCAAAAAAATAATATTTATTTCACCTATAGAAGACACCGGCATTTATATCTCACTTGAAGTAACAAAGGCAGTCATATTTAAGAGCTTTTATAAACTGCTTACAGTAAATATTTTACTTGCCGTTTTTTTTGTACTTGTTTTGATTTTTTTAGTCATATTTTTTATGAGAAATATTCTTATAAAACCTCTTTTTAAAATTGTTCAAGCCCTTAAACAAATAACGTCCGGAGATTTAACCGTAAGACTTCCTATAAAATCAAATGATGAGATAGGAGAGCTGTCAGCATACTTTAACAACGCAATGGAACAGATAGGGAATGCTATAAAATCCTTTGAAAAAAATACCGAAATCATGAATATGGTAGGAGATGAACTTGCAAAAAATATGACTGAAACGGCAAGTGAAATAAACCAAATCAGCTCAAGAATTGAAGGAGTAAAACAGCAAGCCCTGATACAAGCATCAAGTGTGGATAATACATCAAAAACAGTAGACAGTATAATAGACAGAATCAAAAGTCAAAATGGCAGTATTGAAATTCAGGCGGCAAGTGTTTCAGAATCATCATCTGCAATAGAAGAGATGACCTCAAATATAAGCTCAATCACTCAAACTATTGAAAAAACCGATGATATGATAGGCGAGCTTGCAAATGCAACGGCAGACGGCAAAAAGAACGTTGCAAGTTCAAATGCTATAACGCAGCAAATAGCTGAAGAATCAGGCAGTCTTTTAGAAGCTTCAAGTGTAATTCAGCACATTGCAAGTCAGACGAATCTTCTAGCCATGAATGCAGCTATTGAAGCGGCTCATGCAGGAGAAGCAGGAAAGGGATTTGCTGTAGTAGCCGACGAAATAAGAAAACTGGCAGAAGAATCGGCAGCTCAGGCCAAAGCCATTACCTTCACATTAAAAAATTTAAGCTCCGAAATCGATACCCTTTCAGATTCTGCAAAATCGGCTGAGGAACAATTCAACTTTATATTTAACCTTTCTGATAAAGTAAAAAATATGAGTACCGATCTTACAGATGCCATGAAGGAGCAAGAAAACGGCAGTAGGGAAGTTCTACTTGCAATCCAAGAAATCAGAACGGTAACCACAAAAGTAATAGAAGGATCCGGTGAAATGCTAAAAGGAGGAACAGCTGTATCGGGAGAAATGGGAAAACTTAATAATTTAACCGATCTTATAACCGACAGCATGAATGAAATGGCTGCAGGTGCAGTGCATATAAACAATACAATACAGGAAATAAACCAAATCACTCAGAAAAATAAAAAAAGCATTGAAGCCCTATCTGAAGAGGTTAAAAAATTTAAGGTGTAATACCTAGTTTATTTGTAAAAAAAGATATATAATGTTAAGATACTCTTATATTTTTTATTAAGGAGATTTTACGTGTTTTTTGACAATTATCCTATAAAACTTTCAGATACAACGAAACCCTTTTTTTTAAAAGGACTAAAAACCGCGCCGGCTATTTTGCTGATTCATGGTTACACGGGCTCTCCCAGAGAGATGATTTGGCTGGGACGCCAGTTAAATGAAGCAGGCTACAATGTCTATATCCCCCGCCTGCCAGGACACGGAACCAAAAAAGACGATTTTTTAAGTACATCTTGGAAAGACTGGCTCCGCAAGGTTTGTGACGAATATATTGACCTTTGTGCAATGTATGAAAGAGTTTTTGTCGGAGGTCTTTCTATGGGCGGAGTACTGGCATCTTTAATAGCAGCGCGTTTTAATCCGGAAAAAATATTTTTATGTGCACCTGCCTTTATAGCAACGGATAACAGGATAAAATTGACACCTTTTTTAAAATTTTTTGTCAAAAAGATAGAAACCGTAAAAAAAACTTATGAGAACGATCCTGAATACGGAAGATCAATGACGGACTATAATGGTGTAGAATACTTAGCAAAAACGGCGGATCTTTATAAATTACAAAAATTAGCCTTAAAAAACATGGTTTTTATAAGATCTCAAAGCCTTACAATCTTATCAAAGGCCGATAAATTAGTCCCTTTTAAGGTAAAAGATCTAATAGATAAGAATTTAAGAACTCAAAACGAGTATCTAATACTTGAAAAAAGCAGTCATATAGTTACAAACGATATTGAAAAAGAACTTGTAGCAAAAAAAATAATAGAATTTCTAAAGGATTAAACTTTTTAATAAAATTTACCGATAATATTGCCGGATTATAGTATATTTAGTATGACTTTTTTAAAAAAGAGTGATATACTTATACTTATAGGTTTTACAAGGAAGTTTTAATGAGAGATTTTGATTACTATAAAAAGCAGCCCAAAGCTGATACTCATAATCATCTGAATTTAAGTATGAAGTATTCCGACTATAAAAAATGGGCAGGGTTTGACATTCCCAATTTTCCTCGCAAAATGAACGGTCTTGATGAGATGCATGAAATCATCGGACAATATACTCGCCCTGCATGTACTACAGCGCAACACGTTATAGATTTAATAGAAATGTCCATACTGAGTGCAATAGAAGACAATGTTGTTCACATAGAAGGCTCAATTGATATAGGTTTTATAAGACAATTTAAAGGTGATTTGGACGGTTTTTTAACCGGAATAAATAATATTGTAAAAAAATATAAAAGTAAGATTAACATTGTTCCCGAATTGGGAATATCAAAAACTATAGATCAAATTTTTTTAAAGCAATGGGTAGAACCTATGATGTCATCAAAGGTATTTAAAAACATAGACCTTTATGGCCCTGAAGTTTCGGAAGGCATTGAACAGTGCGTATATATATTTAGATTGGCCGAAAAATACGGATTAAAAAAGAAGGCCCATGTAGGCGAATTTTCAGATGCAGCTTCAGTCAAGTATTTTGTTGAAATGTTTGATTTAGATGAGGTTCAGCATGGTATAGGAGCAGCCCAAAGCGACAAGGTGCTGCAGTTTTTAGCAGATAGAAAGGTCCGTTGCAATGTTTGCCCCCAAAGCAATGTAATGCTGGGAGCGGTCAAAGACCTAAAATCTCATCCATTACGTAAAATGATGGATGCAGGTGTACCGATAAGCATAGGAACCGATGATATTCTCTTTTTTGGGAAAACAAACAGCGAGCAGTTTTATGACCTCGTAAGCGAAAAAATTATAACCGAAAAAGAAGCCGACAAGCTGATGGCAATTAGATAATCTAAAATAATCCTAGTATCATTTCGCCGAAGACGTCATAAAATAATTTTGCAAACAATAAAATTATAACCACAATCATAAGAGGCCTTATAAAGGCAGCCCCTTTCTTTAAAGCAAATCCGGCACCTAAGTAATTACCGATAATACCGCAAACTGCAGCAGGAACAGAAAGCGAAAAAACAACCTTATTATTCAGCAAAGCGGCAGTCAAAGAAGCATAGTTTGAAGCTAAGTTTAAA
The DNA here is from genome assembly GCF_024181385.1 of Treponema sp. OMZ 798. NCBI lineage: Bacteria > Pseudomonadati > Spirochaetota > Spirochaetia > Treponematales > Treponemataceae > Treponema > Treponema sp. OMZ 798. Next base: position 2,642,662 of record NZ_CP051305.1, on the reverse strand, counting down.
AGCTTGGCATTTCCCGAGGCTGTTTTTAGGTCGTATTTCATCCATGCGGAATAAGCTATAATTGCGATTGTACCGGTACCGGGCCCTATAAGTCCGTCATAAAAACCTACACAAGCACCTATTAAGCCTGCCAAAACATAAGCCTTTTTTTGAGGAATTTCCTTGGATTTGTTTTCGTTGCCGAAATTTCTTTTTATCAAAAGAACAGCCGCTATCACGGGAAATATTAAAATCAGGGCAGTTTTTAAGACCGCTTGGTCTATTCTGAGCGCAATTTTCATTCCTATATAAGAAGCCCCAAAAGAAAAAACTGCCGAAACCAGAGCTACACGCCATTCAAGAGCCCCGTGCTTAAAAAAACGGAAGGTTGAAAGAGTTGTCCCGCAGGCTGCCGAAAATTTATTGCAGCCTATGGCTGTATGAGCCGGAAGGCCCACAAAAAAATAGGCCGGGAGCGAAATAAGACCGCCGCCGCCGGCAGCCGAATCTACAAAGCCAGCAAGAAAAACGCAAAAGCACAAAAAAATCATTGCCTGTAACGATAAATACATAAAAACCCCTTATACTATTTTTTCGGTAAACATCAATTTGCACCTAAATGCTTTTTTACCTTATCTTCATGGTGTAAGAACATAAAAAGAGCAACTGCAAATATTATAGCAAATCCTAAAAAACTCCACCGGTCGGGAAGCTCTCCCAAAAAAGCGAAGCCGAAAAGTGCAGAAAAAACTATTTGAGTATAATCATAAACCGAAATTGAACCTGCAGGAGCATGGGCATAGGCAGCAGTAACACAAAACTGTCCGCCCGTTCCTACAAGACCTGCAAGCAAGAGGGTGATAGTTTGTAAAAGAGTCATCGGACGATAAAATATTATAAATACGGGAAGAAGGATCAATATCGAGCAAAACGAAAAGAAAAAAACTATAGTTGCGCCTTTTTCTTTTTTTATTGAAAGATAGCGTACGCAGGTATAAGCTGCCCCGGCCATCATTCCCCCGAAGGCCCCTATAAGGGCTGCAATAACATGACTCTTATCTGCAAAGGCAGGTTTTATGATAAGAAGGCTAGCCGAAAAAGCCGTTATAACTGCAAGAATTTGATAAAGCTTTATTTTTTCCTTTAAAAAAAGGAACGAAAAAAGGATGGCAAAAAAAGGCGCCAGTTTTGCAAGAATAGAAGCATCGGCGAGAAGCATATTCTCTATCGCATAAAAATTCCCGACAATCCCCATAGTGCCGAAAATTGCCCTCATAAAAAAGAAGGGCAGATTTTTTTTATCCAAATGAAATTTTTCTTTTGACCGTATAAGTACTGCAAAAGACACAAGAGCCGCTATTAGATTTCTAAAAAAAGCCTTTTGCATCGAAGGCAGATCCCCTGCAAGCTTTGCCAACAAATTCATCGATGCAAAGCAAAGCGCCGAAAGAATTAAAAACATAATACCCTTTTGTTTTGATGTTAATTTCATTTTTTTTCAACTCCTACTAAATTCTTTTACACATCCCCTATATCGTATCTGCTCATACCCTCATATTCATAAGAGGCCTGTATGCCCCTCATATAAACTTCCCTGTTCTGAATATCATCGGTTAGGGCTGTTTTCAATAAAAACTTGAGTTCCAGACTGTTTACCGGAGAGCGTTCCATCGCACTTAAATAAGAAAACTTGTCTATCTTTGACCAATCAACACACTTTCCTAAGCGTTGTTTTAAAAGAATATCCAGCCATATCCTCATGCTCCTTCCGTTGCCCTCTCTAAAAGGATGAGCAACATTCATTTCGATATATTTATCCAAAATCTCATCAAAGGCCTCGTCCTTCATCTTATCGATTATTTTAAGATTTTCAGTCAAAAATAAAATTGGAGCAAAGCGGAAGTTTCCCTTTGAAATATTTACCTTTCTAACTTCTCCTGCAAAATCAAACACATCTTGAAACAGGTATCTATGTATTTCTTGCAAACCCTTAAAGGTTCCAACTTCAATATTTTCAATTAAATTTTTATCCCAAAGTTCGAGAGCCCTGATCTTTGTCAGCTTTTCTTCATCATTCATAGTTTGTTTCCTTTAAAATTTTTTTTAGCTCCCGATCAAAATCCGATTCTATTTTTTGTGTTTTATTGAATATATCATATTCGGATTCGGCTTTTTCTTTTGCCTTGGCATATGAAACTTTTCCCTTATTTTGAAGAATGTCATATCGGCGGAAGGCTAAAAATTCATTAACACTTTGAGAAAATTCCTGCATGGTAAAGGTATTTTCTCTTTCTATGATATCCTCGATATAATCAAAATATCCGGTAATAGCCCGTTCAAGTCTTTTTATCGATTTTTCATCAAGATAGTTTTTTGCGATGCTGACATCCGATTTTAAAATACGACCATTCGGAGAATTCTTCCATGTCATAAGCCCCATGTTTTCTTTTTTACTGTCTGCACTCTCGTATACAATTTCAGCGGCAGTTTTTCCGCTTATGGCATAATGAAATTTATTTTGCACCATAGCATAAAAATCTTTTGTAATATGATTGTCTTTATCATAATCTATAGAACATTCGGCAAAAATATCAGTTATCTGCTGCCATATACGCCTTTCACTTGCACGGATTGAGCGGACTCGCTCCAATAATTCTCTAAAATAGTCCTTGCCGAAAAGGGTTTTACCCTGTTTTAATCTTTCATCATCAAGGGCAAAGCCCTTTATCATGTACTCTTTTAAAACCCCTGTCGCCCAAATACGGAATTTTGTTGCCTTTTGAGAATTCACACGGTAGCCCACCGAGATGATTGCATCTAAATTATAAAACTTCGTATCCTTCGTTTGTGTTTTTCCGGGAATAGCACCATGGTCAGTGGTTATTTCCAAAATGGAAACAACCACTTTTTCATTAAGCTCTCCCTCATCAAAGATGTTTTTTAAATGCTTGGATACGGCAGGTACTCCTATACCAAAAAGCTCCGCCATGGCTTTTTGGGTGAGCCAAATGGTTTCATCTTTTACAACCACATTAACCGATACGTTTTCCTCTTTTGAGGTGTACATCAAAAACGAAAGCTCCTTTAAATCATTCATCCTTCAAACCTCCTTATAGATTTTCACTTAACCATAAAACGGTCTCGTCGAGCATTTGAATACTTATATAATGATCCATTCTTTCGACACTCATAAGCCTTAATAAATCTTTATTATTATAAAGCGGAAGGGTTGAGTCGTAAAATTGTTTTTGGATTTTGTAAGAAACCAGGGAGTCCTTTATTCCGTGTAAAAGAAAAAGAGGCCGATCTATGAGTTTGTCGATGTTTTGTGCGGGATCAGCTTTTTTTGTTGCCTCATCAAATTCGATATGGCCTTCATCATATTCTTTTTCGATTTGAAGGATTGCATTTTGCCAATCGCAGGCACCGTTAAAAACGACCGCAGTTTTAATGCTCGGATTATGGGTAAAGATTCCTGCTGTAGTAAAACCGCCCATAGAATGTCCCGAAACTGCAAGGCGTTTTTCATCTGCATTAAAATTTTTTATGGCATAGTTTTTTATTATGGGAAACTCGGCAAGGTTTTGCATAATGACAGGCAAAAAAAACTCGTTTAAGGCCTCATCATAATCTTCAAACTTATTTCTTTCACCGTGATGGACAGCATCCGGTAAGATTACTTGATATCCCAAGGTAGAAAAAACATAGCCAATCAGCTTTTGCTTATTTTTTTCTGAAGACCAGCCGTGATAATAAAATAAGGTAGGAAAAGGCGGAAGAAATCCGCTCATCTTTGCAGGATAAAAACGCAAACAGGGTATACCTTCTATTTCGACCCTCTCTTCGATTATATTTTGATTTTTGTATTTTCCCATAACTCCTCCCTCAGTACGGTCATTCCGAAAAAATAGAATTGTGAATCAGTTTTATTTTTGAAATATGAGCAATAGAAATTTTCAACCTATCTTTAGGATTATCACACACAATGGTAAGAACTGCATCTTTTTCTTCTTTTAAAATTTCCTCGGGAACTCCGCTTATTTTTTCCGGACCCTTTTCTGTGTTCAACTCTATTTCAAGGATGTGTTTACCTAGGATTGCCTGCTCCGCTATTTTTTGTTTTCCCAAAAAATCAAGCCCGGATGCTTCCTTTTTTGTAAACTTAAAAACTCCGTCTTTAAGCTGCTCCTCCGTAATTATAGCTTTACGGTTTATCCTGCCGCTTACAATTTTGGTATCTTCCTTTGCTAACTGTAAATCTTTTAGTATTGCACTTAATTGCGATAAGGTCTTTGAATATTTATCTTCCCTTTCTTTTTGATGTTTTACCCAATCAAGTTTTTTTGTGTAATCCTTTTTTTCTTTTTGAGAAAATAAATTAAGCCTTTGAAAATTTCTTACAGAAGGAGATTGGAGAGGTCTATTTTTATAAAAGATAAATTCCAAACCGCTTTTGTAAACGGCTTGTTCAAAATCTTTTAAATCTTGAACATTTAAAAGATAGACCCCCTCTGCTATTTTTTTATGGACAAGCTTTTTTAAAGGAGTATCGAGCTCAAAAAATTTTTCTTTTTCCTTAGCAACAGAAACTACAAAACCGCTGTATAATTCCAGTGAAGTAAAATTCTTATACCACTCGTTTATTGAAACTCTTATATTTTGAGGAATCTCATGCCCTGTTGCCTCCGATAAAATTTTATACACATTCTCGGAAGTAAATCCTAACTGAAAAATCTTCGAACATGCTTTTTTTGTAATTTCGAATTTTCCCGTCATTTGAATTAAGACCGGCTCCATACACTCCGCTGTATCTAAAAGGCTTTTTAAATTGCTGTCAGGTAAAACGGTAACCTCAAAAGACGGATCTATTAAAAGAGGCTTTTTAGGTTCAGTTACATTTTTTAAAAGCTCAGGATTCAAATAAATCAAATGCTTATCCCTGCATAAAAGACCGAAGGTTTCAGCAATCTCTATAAAATTTAAATGAAGGATGTCAATTTCATTTTTAATAAAGGATGAAGAAAAATTTTGCATACACAAAAGAAGAAAAAATTGTTCTACGTCATCTTCCTCATAATAGGCCCTATCATAAAACCCATTTAAAAATTCAAAAAGAATTAAAACAAGTTTTTGTAAATTTTCTTTTCTCGTTTTAAATAAAGAAGCAGCAGTAAAATATATCAACCGCTCAGGTTTGCTTATCTGAGAAAAAGCTTCCCATTTTGCCCTTTGAACTGTAAAGCCGTTTTCCGTTCTAAAAATAAGCCCTAGGGATTCACATGCCGAAAAAATGGAGTAAATACGTTTTGTCTTTTCCGAAAGCCACGGAAAAATTTCTTTGATTAAATCTTCATATCTTTTTTTAAAAGAACCGTCATTTTTTAAAACGGTTTCGTTATGAATACAAAAGGAATAAAGCCCGGCAAGGGCCGCATCGTTTATATTTATTTCTTTAGCTTTTACCTGCCCCGATTTTTCGGGCATAAAAAAAAGATTATTTAATAAAAAAGGTTCTATAGTTTTTTGTAAAAGAGGGTTAATCTTATAAACCTTATCGCCATCGCTGTTTTGAACACGGTACAATAGCAGACGTTCTTCCGAATTTAAAAGTTTTTCGGATAACTCGGCGTAGGATATTTTTTTTGAAAAAAACAAAGAGAGCATAGCCTGCGTAGGATTGGGAATTTCTTTTACGGCTTTTAAAATCAATATATCGTGAGAATCGAGACTTTCTGCAATTTTTTCTTGTATAGCGGGTTTTCGTAAAAAAGCACTCAGCTGTTCCGCAAGCCTTTGCTTATTAAAGGGAGTTTTGATTTTTCCCAAATAAAGCTGCATTAAATCAAAAAAATTATGGTCGGGCAATTTTACAAGGCTTTCCCGCCACTCGACAACATCTTTGGGATTCATCTTTTCCTCCTCTTACCGAAAATTTTTTAGCGAGGTAATATTTTATCACATAAGGGGAAAAAATAAAAGTAGGAGAAGGCTTAACTAATTGCCTAAAAAACCTCTAATACGATAAACTATGAGGCAGTATTATCGGGTAAATTTTTACGCCCTTATCGGCGGCGAGTTTATCTACATTTTCTTTTGTTACCTTTCCGCGGGGTCTGGGATGAGGAGGGGCATCGCCTATCAAAATTAACTTTTTATCCACATCGGCATCCAAAGCACGCCATGACTGACGAAGTCCCAAGAAGATGCCCTCATAGACAGCTTCGGGAATATCTCTTCCGCCGAAAACTTTAAAACCGTAAAGGGCTTTTTCAAACTTTTTTAAGTTATCCGTAAAAACGCAAGCCTCTCTCACCAAAAAATCTTCATGATAATCCTTGTACAAAATCAAAGCAATTCTATAAGTTTTATATTGAGGAAGAATGTCGCCAAGCATTGAGCTTATGTTTTTACGCACCTCTGCAATATCATCCATCATGCTTTCAGTGGAGTCTAACGCAAAGAGTAAATCAAGATGATCTTTATCTCCCTTTTTTAAAATTTCTTTTATAATTGGGAGAATATCCTCAGGGCCCTTTGCATAAATCATCTCTCCTTCAGTACTGTCGGCCAGGTCGGTAAAGGTTTTTACAGCCTCATCGCTGTAGGCAAGATCGGGGGGAGGATCTTCTTTGACGGGCTTTTGAGTTACTCTCAAAGTAAAGGGGTTATCCTGAAAAGTTCCCGTATAATCCCCATAAGGTTTTGAAAAGGTTCGGATATTAAAAAAGGTTCCATCCTTTACTTCGACCTCACCGCTGCGAGACCAATCATATCCGTAAAAAACTACATAGGGAATCCAAATATGATAGGCTTCACCCAGAGGGGTATTTATTTCGGGAGTCGAATCTATAAGGCTGTAAAGCTTTTTTTCGGGCAGTAAAAACTCGCCGTTTAAAAGGCGTTTTTCGTCTCCGTTTATTTCATTATAATTGGGATCACGGTAGGCATAATTATCCAACTTTAAATCGGGATCCTTTGTTGTCTCGGTTAAAAGTACACTTTTTATATCGGCCTTAGCTCTTATGTATAAATGATAACCGCCCTTGGGGTTTTGTATAACAAGCAAATCTTCCCTTGAAATGCTTAAGTCTTCAGCTTCAAGAAAAACAGAAAAAAAAACAATAACAATCAATAAAAACTTACTTTTTTGCATATACTAATTATCGGATTAAATTCTTATTTTTTAAATAGAAATTTTTATGCATAATAACCATTATTGACTATATGTATAAACTATAGTAAAATTATGCATGGAGGATAAGATGAGAACAACTATTGTATTAAATGATTCAAAAATTCAAAAAGCATTCGCATTGACAAAAATAAAAACCAAAACAGAGCTTATTGAAGTTGCTCTTGATAACTTAATAAAAAAGTATCAAATTCAAGACCTAAAAAACTATTTTGGCAAATGCAACTTAGACATAGATCTTGATAATTTAAGGATAAAAAGATGGAAATACTTTTAAAATCTTACAGGGGCAAAATTGAAGACCTTTACACATTCGGTTCAATAGCCGTAGTCGATAAGAACGGAAACATTGTGTTCTCGGCAGGAGATACCAAGGAAGTGTCTTTTCCGCGTTCAAGTGCAAAACTTTTTCAGGCGATGGTACCTCTTTCGCTTGGGGCTAAGGAAAAATTCAATTTAAGCCGCGAAGAAATAGCTCAAATCTGCGCCTCGCATTCGGGCGAGGATTTTCATATTAAAACCGTAACCGGAATACTAAACAAGATCGGTCTTGATGAAAGAGCCTTAAAGTGCGGCCCTCACTACCCTTTTAAACGTGAAGTAGAGTTGCAGATGAAGATAAATAACGAAAAACCCCGCGATATACACAATAATTGCAGCGGTAAGCATTCCGGTATGCTGACGGCTGCCGTATTGATGAAGGCTTCCACTGAGGATTATTACAAGCCGCATCACCCCGTTCAACAAAAAATAAGGGAAATGATAGAACTAATCTGTGATTGCAAAATTCCGGGTGATAACATCTCGGTTGACGGCTGCGGTGTTCCCGTCCACTCCCTGCCCCTTTACAATTTTGCATTCGGAATGGCAAGAATGGCCGACTACGAAAACCTTCCTCAAAATTTGTCTAGCCATGCAAAAGACATCATAGAGTCCATAACAGCCTGTTCCGAATACACTTCCGGCACGGATAGAATCGACCACCTCCTGGTCAAAAAATACCCGGGCAAACTCGTCGTAAAATCCGGAGCAAACGGATACTTCGGCGGCCTTTTACCCGATAAAAAATACGGAATAGCAATCAAAGTCTATGACGGAATTTCAAAGACAAGAGATATCGTTTTGGTTCACTTGTTAAAAAAACTCGGAGTAATCGCTGAGTCTGATTACGAATATTTCGACAACATTGCCGATAAAAGCATTAAAAACCATCGGGGAGAAACAGCCGGAGAGGTTGTACCTCAGTTTTAAAGTTATTATAGGCAATCGTGCAAAATCAATAAGCCGCCTATGACATAAAAACTAGGAAGCATTGGTACTACCTTTAAGCAGTTTTTCTACCTTTTTGTTCGGTATATTAAACTTTACACTAGGTGAAATATATTTAAAAGCCTTCGGTCCAATAAAGGTAAGACTTGCAGGCAAACTGATTTCGCTTAAGTGAGTACAGCCGGAAAAACCCCATTCACCGATTTCCGTAAGGCTTGTACAAGCAGATAGGTCTATCTTGGTTAAACCTTTACAACCGGAAAAAGCCCATTTTCCGATTTCTGTAAGGCTTGTACAAGCAAAAAGATCTACATTTGCTAAACTTGTGCAACCGGAAAAAGCCCATTCACCGATTTCCTTAAGACTTGTACATGATGAAAGATTTATCTTTACTAAACCTGTACAACCGGAAAAAGATCGCTCTCCGATTTCGGTAAGATTTACAGGAAAATTAATTTCTGCTAAACCGATACAGTCTTCAAAAGCTCTTTTTTCGATTTTCGTAACACTTATACAAGAAGAAAGGTCTATCCTGACTAAACTCGTACAACCGGAAAAAGATCGCTCTCCGATTTCTGTAAGATTGACAGGGAAACTAATTTCCACTAAGCCAGTACAGCTTTCAAAAGCTCTTTTGCCGATTTCGGTAACCGTATCGGGTATGTAAACTTTTCTAATACCGCCGGCCGCACATACAAGTTTCTTCATATTTTTTGCATATATAACATTATCTTTGCTGACGTAAACAGGATTTGCAGGGTTGACTGTCAACGTATGCAAATTGCTGCAGTGTGCAAAAGCCAATTCTCCGATTTCCGTAAGGCTTGCAGGTAAACGGACTTCAGTTAAGCCGGTACAACCTTCAAAAACCTGTTCACCGATTTCCTTAAGATGTGTGCAGGAAGAAAGATCTACTTTTGTTAAACCCTTACAGCCGGAAAAAACCCATCCGCCGATTTCGGTGAGACTTGAAGGAAATCGGACTTCAGTTAAGCCGATACAGCCGTTAAAAGCAACCATACCGATTCCTGTAAGACGTGTACAAGAAGAAAGATCCGCCTTTGCTAAACTCGTACAATCGGAAAAAGCCCTTACGCCGATTTCGGTAAGATGTTTACAAGAAGAAAAGTCTATCTTTGTTAAACTAGTGCAGCCGGAAAAAACATTATCGGCGATTTTAGTAAGGTTTGCCGATAAGTAGATTTCCGTTAGGCCGATACAATCGGAAAAAACCCAGTTAGAGATTTTTTTTACCTCAGCAGGAAGAACAAGTTTTCCTTTCAGTTTTGATTTATCGGTAACTCCGGTGAGAGTACCGTCTTTATCTATAATCAATAAGGGCTTACTATTTTTATTTATCCGATCTTCCAATTCCTTAAGCTTTGCTTGCGCCCTCTTATGTCCCTGTTTTGCTGCTTTACTAAAGTATTCGGCAGCAAGAGTATAATCTTGAACTCTACCCTGTCCTTCTTGGCTCATCTTTCCAAGTTGGTATTGTGCCTCAGCCAGCCCCTGCTCCGCAGCCTTAGCAAACCATTCTACAGCTTTCTTATAATCTTTTTTTACCCCTATTCCCTCATAATAAAGCCAGCCAAGATTAAACTGTCCTTCGGCATCTCCCTGTTCCGCTGCTTTGCGGTGCCAGTAGACTGCTTTCTCATCATTTTGCCGAACCCCGACACCCTTGTGGTGCATCCAGCCGAGTTTATTCGCTGCCTTTGCCAGCCCTTGGTCCGCTGCTTTTAGGTACCATTCTGCGGCTTTTTCGGCGTTTTTTGCAAGACCTAAGCCGTCAAAGTACATATTTCCAAGATTAAACTGTGCCTCAGCAAGTTTCTGTTCTGCAGCCTTTCCATACCAGTAAACGGCTTGTTCATAACTCTGCTCTACACCCAGACCTTCCTTATGCATAAAGCCGAGATTATTCTGTGCCTCGGCAAATCCCTGTTCAGCAGCTTTATTATACCAATAGACAGCTTGTTCATAACTTTGCTCTACACCCCGGCCTTCCTTATACATGAAGCCAAGGTCGTACTGAGCCCCGGCATGTCCTTTTTCGGCCTCCCGGCGCAGTACCTGTGCTTCATAAGTTTCTTCTGCTATAAGAGGACTTACAAATAACAACGGCAGCATACATATGGCTGTCATAATAAAAACTTTTATAAGGGCTAATACTTTTTTCTTTATTTGCTTCATTATGGATACTCCAATTCTATCTTTAATTATATTTTATTTGCTAAAAATTTCAATGGTTTTATTTCGGTATTCTCGATTTTTAAAAGGCGGTTATAGTTTAAGCCGCCTAATTTTTCTGCTTCGTGTGTTGTTACAATTAAGATTTTAGGATTTAAACCGTTTATTATTTTTATCATATTCTCGGTATTTTCTGCATCCAGTCCCGAAAAAGGTTCATCAAGTAAAACTATTTTTTCACTTAAATTTCTTATAAGCAACCTTGCAAAATCAATACGGCGTTCTTCTCCGCCTGAAAATTTCTTTTGATTTTCAAGCTTTGTGCTTAAATAGGCTATATTAAGTTTTTTTATTGCATCTTCGGCAGCAGTATTTTTTGACTTATCAAACAATGTAATATTCTCTATTAATCCTGCATCAAAAATATGAGTTTTTTGCTCCAGCATAAAAACATAACTTGAAAGGTTAATATCCGTTTCTTGTAAAACTCCGTCTATATAAAGTTTACCCGTATTTTTTTCAAATCCTGCCAAAACATTAAGTAAGGTACTTTTGCCGGAACCGCTTAGCCCTGTTACAAGAATTCTATCTCCTATCCGTAAGGCTAAATTTTCCACGTTCAAACATTCTTTATCTTCTTTAACAATTACACAATCCTTAATTTGTACTTCTTTAAAATCTTTTAACCTATGAAGTTCCTCTTTTTCTTGCAGAACCGAATTTATAGTTTTTTCGATGGCTTTAGAAGACATTATACCGGCATATCTTTCGCCTATAATTTGAAAAGGTCCCGCTATCGATTCGGCAATTTTGGTAAGGGCTATCAAACCGGAAAAGGTCAACAGCCCGGCCCTTATAAAAAAGGCTCCGGAAACCCATGTTAAAAGAATAATTAAAAGCCCTGCCCCGAATGCTGATGACATAATAAGATTTTCACGCTTTGCAAGTTTTATTTCGGCTTGGGTATAATCATAATTTGCATTCCCGGAATATTTTGTTCCGGCTTCTTCCGCTCCATACATTTTAATTGTTCTAAAACCGTTCAATACATCGCTTAATTTTTTTATAAAAAACGAACGGGCGTCCGATTTATTTTTTTGTAAGCCTTCAAGTTTATTTTGTGTCAGCTTAGGAAACAAAACAGGAAAAACACAGATGAGCAAAATTACGGGTAAAAAAATCGGCTGAATGTATAAAACCGACAAGAACGAAAAAACCAAATTAAGAACCTGATATAGACAGGATAAAAGAGCATCAAAATAGTTTTGCTCCAAACTTAAAACATCGTTTAATAATAATGATTGATAATCGGAATAAGATTTTTTTTCTTTATGAAGAACGCTTTTATTTAAAAGACTTAAAATAATGTCATTTTTTAGCAGGTAGGAAATATTTTTACAAAATTTAACACGAGAATAATGAGCTAAAAAATCAGATAAAACGGCCGCAAAAATATAAACCGCAGTGCAGACTGCAAGAAAAATCATTTTATTCAGTTCGTAGTTGAGAACCGAATCGGCAATAAGTTTTAATAGAAAAGCCGTACCGACATTAAATAAAGAAGCCGCTGCAGCTAAAATAATTACCAAAAAAAATGATAACTTATTTTTAAAAAAATATTTTGATGCAAAGGCGTTTTTTTTCATTTTTAACTCATAAAGCGGCAGTTAGAGCAGCCCAGTATGTGGACCCGTTTTTTCCCCTTTCTACGGTCAAAATACCTTGCAATAAGGTGGGCTTCATTCGGAACGGTTTTATGGCAGACAGGACACTGACGATGCACTTCATTTTCACAGCTGGGATAACAATGCGGACAGCCGTAGATATAACATAAGCGGTCATCTTCACCGGGATAAACAGCAGACTTTACTTGTTCTCCTCGAGCTAAAACAGTACCGCAGACAGGGCAGACGCCGGGAGCACCTTTTTCTCCTGTTTGTCTAATCTTCTTTCCGCTTGCATGCTTTGCAGATGCGCTAAAAAGAACATAGGCGAATACAATTAAGAAAAGACCTATAAAAACTAATATCATCCATGATAAAGGCTGTAAATCCGTCATAAATACATCATACACCTTTTTTTCTATTGATTCAATACTAAAACTATGATATAATGACTAAGTGGGAATTTTATTTGTTGTTGCCACTCCTATAGGCAATCTAAAAGACATCAGTTTTAGAGCTTTGGAGACTTTTAAAGAAGCCGATTTTATAGCCTGTGAGGACACAAGGCACACCTTGGGCCTTTTAACTCATTATGAAATCTCAAAGCCTCTAATTTCATGCAGGGCGGTAAATGAAGCGGCAGCCTCCGAAAAAATTGTAAAACTTTTAGATGAAGGAAAAAAGATCGCCTATGCAAGCGATGCAGGAACCCCGGCAATCAGCGACCCGGGCTCTATTTTAGTAAGGATGGCGAGGGAGGCAGGGCACACAATAATTCCGATTCCGGGAGCTTCAGCCTTTGGAGCTATCATGAGTATAGCAGGAACATACGACAAAACAGTAGTTTTTGAAGGTTTTTTGTCGCCCAAGGCCGGAAAACGCAAGCGGAGGCTGCAGGAGCTTTTTGACTTCGGGGCAGGTTTTGTTTTATACGAATCACCCTATAGAATTGTAAAGCTCTTGGCCGATATTGCCGAAATAGATAGTAACCGTGAGCTTATTGTGGGGAGGGAGCTTACAAAACTCCATGAAGAAATTATCAAGGGGCCGGCAGTTGAAGTTTTACAAAACTTTGAAAAAAGGCCGTCGATAAAGGGGGAGTTTTCGGTTTTTGTTACAGGAAAATAGACTTTTGTAAAAATAAAACCTTAACTTTTGATTAAGATTAACCGATAATCGGTTAGGAAGGCAGGAAAACATGATGATAGAAAAATTGGGCGGAATTGATCCGATCAAGAATTTACAAAACACTCAAAAACCCAGAAGAATGGAAAAGGTAGAAATTTCCGATTCGGTACAAGTGTCTCCTGAGGCTCAAAAATTATCGGAAATTTATTTTGCAATGGATGCGGTAAAGGCTGCCCCGGACATCCGAAAAGAAAAAATAGAAGAAGTTACCAGAAAATTTCAAGATCCTTCATATATAGACAGTATTTTGGATCAAACAGCAGATAAAATTTTAGACTCTTTAGGATTTTAGTTAAAATAATTTATTGATAAAGGCATGGATGACCATGCTAAGCCGGCATCATGGTTTCAATATCATCTTTAAAACAAAAAAGGCTGTATCTCTTTGTGAGCTTACAGCCTTTTTTATTTAATTTTCTTAATTTTTGACAGCTTTTTTTATTGATACATTATCAGATATGGACGAGGATTTAAATTAAAGACCTCTTCAGGGCTCATCATAGGCTGGTCATAACCTGCACCGGCAACAGTCGGTTTTGAAAAAAGCTTAAACGACTTAAGCGGAATGTTTTTTGCCAGAGCATTATAGGCATAAGAGTCCTTCTTTAATTGTGGAGAGCCGAAGCCGTCTGCACAGTGGATAAGCTGAACTCTTTCATAATCGCTTCTTACATTAGCTCTTTTTTTAATCATTATAGAATTAAACTGATGAATTACAAGCATCCTTCTGCCTGTAATATTATTTTCCTTTATGTATTTATCCATCATCTCTTGGGCCTTATTTATCTCATCACCTGTAACGGAACCGATAACCTTCATCGGCTGCGTTGTACGCCACTCAGGATCCAAGGCAAGATGAACGTTTGGGTACTTCAAAAAGGGTAAGATTGTATTCATAGCCTGTTCTACCGTATATTTCCCGATTTGGTGGTCAATAAATACATACCAGCCCCTTTCGGCAGCAAATTCTATATATTTTTTTACGGTGGATAAGCGTAAAAGGCCGATCTCGCCTTCAGGCCAGCATGTTCCGTAAATTAAATAAAAAGCAGGTATAATTCCTCTTTCCTTATTTGCTTCGTCATAGGTTGCAGCAAATTCATTCATAATCGGCTCAATGGCTTCGGGGGTATATCGGCCTAAAATTCCCATTGTGTATGCCCCGGGTTTTCCATATAGGGCAAAAATATCGTTATTTAATAAAACAGATTGCAGTTTTGATTCGTCAAATTTAAGAGAAGCTTCCATTTCTTCTTTTGTTTTTACCGTATGAATGACGGCTTCTTGGTTGATTGGGGCATTTTTTACCCACAAGGCTGCAGGAAACAATGGATCCCACTTAGGGGGCATCGAAGCAGCCGGAATATTTTGCTTTATATCTCCGGATTCGGAAAAAACGGCTGAAACACAAAATAAAAAAAACACTAACCTAACGGCAAATTTAATAAGAGAAGTCTTCATTAATACCTCTTATCGGCTTAAAAAAAATAAGCTTTAATTCAAGCCTTGCACCTAAGCCTAAAAAAATGTATAATGAGTCCCTTAATAAACTTGACATTATCTATAACAGTTTTAGGAGGTTTTGTAACTATGCAAGTTAAAGTCAGATATGCTCCCTCTCCTACAGGCTTTCAGCACATAGGCGGAGTCCGTACAGCCTTGTTCAATTATCTTTTTGCCCGCTCAAAGGGCGGAAAATTCGTTTTACGTATTGAAGATACCGATAGAACAAGATACAGCGAGGAATATGAACAGAACCTTTATGATACCCTTGAATGGCTCGGCCTTGAATGGGATGAAGGCGGCCCAAAGGGCGGCCCCTGCGCTCCATATATTCAGTCGCAAAGATTTGAAATCTACCGCAAATATGCCCAAGAACTTGTAGATAAGGGCTTTGCCTACTATTGCTTTTGCGATTCGGAAAGGCTCGACAGAATCCGTAAAATCCAAACCATGAACAAGATGCCTCCGGGCTACGATAGGGCTTGCCGCAATTTAACCGATGAAGAAATTAAGGCTAAAATGGAAGAAGGGGTTCCCTACGTTATCCGCCTAAAGGTTCCGCTTGAAGGCAGCACAAAATTTACCGATGCCCTCTTAGGGGACATTGAATGGAAAAATGAAGACATAAACCCCGACCAAATCCTTTTGAAAAGCGACGGGTTTCCCACCTATCACTTAGCAAACATAGTGGATGACCACCTGATGGGCATAACCCATGTTATGCGTGCCCAAGAATGGCTTCCTTCAACCCCCATGCACGTGATTATGTACAAGGCCTTCGGCTGGGATCCGCCTCAGTTCTGCCATCTCCCCATGGTTATGGGAAATGACGGGCAAAAACTTTCAAAGCGTCACGGAGCCACCAGCTGCAACGAATTCAGAAACAAGGGCTACTTAAAAGAAGCAATTATCAACTATGTAGCTATGCTCGGCTGTTCTTACGAAGACGGAAGGGATATGTACAGCCTTTCAGACTTGGAAAGACTTTTCGACGTAAAACACTTGAACAAGGCCCCGGCCGTATTCGATTATAAAAAACTGGAATGGTTTAACGGCCAGTACATGAGGGAAAAAACCGATGAGGAGCTTTTTGAGCTTACATGGCCCTATATTGCAAATTCGGGCCTTTTCGGAAAAACAGACGAAGAGCAATTAAAAAATGCCGGCTGCCGTTTTGAAAATCAAACCTATCTAAAGCCGACTCAAGAGCAAAAAGAAGTCTTAATGAAGGTAATGCCCTTGGTAAAAGAAAGACTTCACCTTTTGAGCGAAATAACCGAAATGGTTCGCTTCCTTTTTGAAGAACCGCCTGTTCCTCCGGCTGAGGAAATAATCCCCAAAAAGCTCGATTCTGAGACTACCAAGAAAGTACTTCAAAAAGCCATAGAAGTAATGCCTAAAATCAAAGGTCTTGACGACCATGAAGGCGGTGAAGTCTTTAGAGCAGAAGCAGATGCTATGGGTATTAAGATGGGAGACTTTATGATGCCTGTCAGAATGACAGTTACCGGCAGCAGAATAAGCCCGCCCCTTGTAGGTTCAATCCAAATATTGGGAATCGAAAAAGCCGTTAAGCGCATAGAAAAAGCTATAGCGGAACGCTTTTAAATTTTAAGATATTAAAAGGCTGATCTTTTAAATATAAAAGATTAGCCTTTATTTTTATACTAAACATGTAACGGTTTTATTCTCTTTATGTTGAACTATCGGAGTTATGATAAACATTTCGGCAGAAATTCAGCCTCAATGTTTATCTTCGAGTTTTGTGCCTGTGGTACAAAACATCGCATTATTATATGTGTGTGCTTTCCGGCACACACTTGAAAAAACTTTTTTCGCAAATTGATATTTGCTGCAAAAAGTTTTTATCGGAGTTAATTATGAATTTAAATTTACAGTACAAACAAAATCAAGAAGCTGCAGATAAAATTGCTGCATCCTTATCGGCACTGCAAGACGAAAAATTATTTCATATTGATGCGTACGGTCTTGCAGAGGAATTAAGTTTAAACAAAGAACTGGCCTTAAATATTTTTATCCAAGGCGTATATGACGGTTTTTTTATAATCGACTGGATCTATCACTGTCCGACCTGCGGAGGAGTTGCCCATGAAACCCTTTCAATCCATGAAGCAGTTTCGGAAAACTACTGCTCTGCTTGTCAAAAGACCTTTAACAATACCTTAGACGACAATATTGAGGTTTTCTTCTCCATTCATCCGAATATAATACCCTTGGAGCCTTCATTGAAGGAAACCTATCTTGCAAAAATAGAAAACGACGTAAACACCGGGAATTACCTCACATGGAAAAAGACTAATTCCATAAAGGGAATCGATTTAATTCAAAATAACCTTTACAGAGAACTCATGGGCTCGGATGTTTTGATAGCCGAACAATCCCTTCAAATAATGAAAACGGCAATCCTGTTTACAGACATAAAAGGTTCGACCTTTATGTATTCGGAATTAGGAGATGCAAAGGCCTTTGCCCTTGTCAGGGATCACTTTAGAATTCTATTTGATGTAATAAAAAGATTTAATGGTGTTCCTGTAAAAACAATAGGCGATGCGATTATGGGTGTTTTTATGAACTCTAAAAATGCAGTCGATGCAAGCATTGAGGTACAAAAAGAATTGCACGAGCACTATAAAAACAATCCCGAAATTGAAAGAATTGAAGTAAAAATAGGCATTCACTCAGGCCCGGCTCTGGTCGTTACCTTGAATAACCGCTTGGACTACTTCGGCACAAGCGTCAACATGGCCGCCCGTATTCAAAATGCAGCTCTACCGAATGAAGTAGTAATTTCGGAAAAGCTTTTTGAGGATAAAGAAATACAAAAATCCATAGCAGCCGTTACAAACAAGGTCCAGCGCCAACGCATAACTTTTAAGGGAATGAAAGAAGAAGCGACTATTTATCATATAAAGGTTGAAGGCTAAGATTTATAAAATTCTTAATGGCCATCAAACGCATCGCCGGTGGATTTTAATACATTCCAATTTTTTTTCTTTGCATTGTTAACCTGAATAATAGTACAGATATTATTATCTGTACTATTATCACGCCGATCAACAACATATAGCTTTCCCATATCATCACTTGAACGGGAGGGCAAAGAGAATATCAGTCTTTCCATCTCTTTTTCTTTTATCAGATTATTGTAGCAGGATATGTATTTTATACTTTTATTGTTTAGAAAACTAAGACCTATAAGTAAGTTATTATAACACCATAACTTTTGCAACTTTGAATTATTTCGTAAATTCAAAAATTGCAACCGGTTATCGTTTACAGACAAAAACTCCAACTCCGGATTTTTTGTAAGATCCAGATTACCGATTTCATTTTCATGACAATATAAAGTATTTAATTTTGTATTATTAGACGTATTAAGGGCTTTTAGTTTATTATCTTGGCAATATAATTCTTTTAATTTTCTATTGCTGCTTATATTCAATTCTGTCAACATATTCGTTTTACAGCCAAGCTCTGTAAGATTTAAATTTTGCGTTATATCCAAAGATGTAAGCCGGTTTTCGGATAAATAAAGATACTCAAGGTTTTTAAGATTGGAGCAATTTATTTGAGATATATTGTTTTCATTGCAAGACAATGTTATCAACTTACTATTTTTTGATACATCCAGTTCACTTATATTTGTATTGGAACAATAACATTCTTGCAATTCAGTAAGATTAGTAATATCCAAAGAATTTAGCGGATTCCCGTAACAAGATAATATTTCAAGTGTTTCATGTCTATCTAAAGATAAAGAAGATAGATTATTTTTATAACAATAAAACTCTCTAAGTCTTAAATTTTTGCTTATATCCAATTCGGATAATAAATTATCACCGGCTCCAAGAAAACTTATATTAACATTTTTCGACAAGTCGAGATTTTCAAGCTTATTATTACCGCACCATAATTTCTTTAAAAGAGGACTTGAGCTGATATCTATAGAAGTAAGAGCATTACCTGAACAAGCGAGAAATTTTAAATCTCTGCAATTGTCTGTATTCAAATATGTCAGCTCATTGTCATGACAATATAATGTTGTAAGAGAGGTATTTTTGGACACGTCGAGAGAGTCTAATTTGTTATTTTGCAGTTCTAAATGTACTAATCCTGTGATATGCGAAACATCCAGTTCCGTAATTTGATTTTCATAACAAAAAATTTTTTTCAAATCGAAATTTTGGCCAAGGTCTATATCGGTTAAACGATTTTTAAAACAAGACAAATATACAAGATTTCTGTTATTTGTAAGCTGCAAGTCTGTAAGATTGTTGTCAAAACATGAAAGGCTTGTTAATGAGGGATTATTACCCAAATCAATGCTTGTGATACGGTTTCCATCACAAAAAAATCTATTTATTTTACCGTATATAGTTATAGTATCACTATCAATAACATAATCACGATAAGCGGACATACCGGGAGTAACAAATGAAGTTATATCTTCTTTTTCATCTATTTGTTTATTTCCGTTTAAATCAATCCATATAAGTTCACGATTATCGACAAATCTTTCAACTTTGAGTCGTATTTTTTCTCCCTTTGATTTTGCTGTAGTCAAACTTATAGATTCCGTATTCGGTAAATTGATCGATGCTTCTTCTTTATCGTTTTTGTTATCGGCAGTTTTTATATCTTGCTCTTTTTCCGGCTTATTATCCGAACAAGCTGCAGCAAAAAGAATAAAACTTATAAAAATTATAGTCTTCTTTAGTTTTTTAATATCCATAAAACAAAACCTCTCATTAAAATTATCAAATACGCTAAGGCTATGATGACTTTTTTTCAAAATGATGTCAAGGGTCACCCAAGTTGAAAGCTAGAAGAAAAATAATAATCTCTTTTAAATTTGCATTATAAACATTTCTATGATATAATCCTTCTTGCATTTATGTAAATGCTTAGGAGGTTTATATGCAAGGTATAGCACTTATTATCACATTTGTTATTGCTATTGCTCTTATGATTTTCGCTATTTCAAAGCTGAAAATTCATCCCTTTTTATCGATTATGGGCGTTTCGCTTCTTTTGGCTCTGGCTGCAGGAATCCCCTTGGTAAAGATTCCCGGCATAATCGGAGCCGGTTTTAGCGGAACTTTTACAAGTATCGGTATTGTTATTATTCTCGGAGCCCTAATCGGAACAATCCTTGAAAAAACAGGAGCAGCCTTAAAGCTCTCAGATATGGTTATCAAGCTTGTAGGTAAAAAGCATCCTGAGCTTGCCATGCTTATCATGGGTTGGATAGTTTCAATCCCCGTATTTTGCGACAGCGGCTTTGTTATTCTAAACCCGATAAGAAAAGCCCTTGTACAAAGAACAAGGATTTCAAGCGTTGCCATGACCGTGACCTTATCGGCAGGTTTGTATATTTCCCACGTATTTATTCCGCCTACACCGGGGCCGATTGCAGCCGCAAATACTCTAGGCATAGGAAACAATCTGCTTTTAGTAATCGGTATGGGAGCCTTGGCTTCTATCTTCCCCCTCATTGCAGGTTATTTTTTTGCAAGATATATAGGAACTAAGGTAAAGGCCTCGGATGACAGTTCTACAAATGAAGTTTCTCAATCCTATGAAGAATTGGTTGCAAGTTACGGAACCCTTCCGAACGGTTTTAGCGCCATAGCACCTATTGTTGTGCCCATTCTCCTCATGGCTCTTTCTTCGGTTGCTTCTATGGCAAAGATGACCGGTATAGGTGCCGATATTTTAAAATTTCTCGGCGCTCCGATTATAGCCTTAGCAGTCGGACTTCTATTCGGAGTTGTGCTCTTTGCAAGTCAAAAAAGAGCAGAGGATTTTTCTACCCTCACAAATGAAACCTTAAAGGTTGTAGGTCCCATCCTCTTTGTAACTGCTGCAGGCGGTGTTTTAGGAAAGGTTATAGCCGCTTCCAGTCTTGTAACTTATATTACCGAACACGCTGCAGTTTTAAAGACAGTAGGCATCTTCTTCCCCTTCCTCTTGGCTGCTATTTTAAAGTCGGCACAAGGCTCTTCGACTGTTGCAATTACAACTACAGCCGGTATCCTTGCTCCCCTTATGGCTCCCTTAGGGCTTGCGACTGTACCTCTATCGGCCTTAACCGTTATGGCAATAGGAGCCGGATCGATGACCGTTTCCCATGCAAATGACAGTTATTTCTGGGTAGTTACCAACTTCGGCGGTTTAAAGGCGGAGGACGGATACAAGACTCAAACTCTTATGACCCTTGTAATCGGTATTGCCGCGATTATAGGCATATTTATCATATCCTTCTTTTTATAATAAAGGATATTTAATTAAAAAGAGGTTAATATTATGAAAAAGATACTGCTTATCCCCGACTCCTTTAAGGGAACAATGAGCTCGGCCCGAATCTGCACTTTGATGAACTCTGCGATAAAAGAGATTTTGCCTGAGGCAGAAACTCTTTCAATCCCTGTAGCTGACGGAGGGGAGGGCAGTGTCGATGCTTTTTTAGAAGCCGCAGGCGGAATAAAAAAAACGGTTAAAGTGAAAAATCCTTTTTTTGAAGAAATGGACGGCTTTTACGGTATTTTAAAAAATGAGAATCCGAATGCCGAAAAAACCGCCGTAATTGAAATGGCCGCCTGTGCAGGCCTCCCCCTTGCCATGGGGAGGCTCAACCCTTCTCTTACCACAACCTACGGGGCAGGGGAACTCATAGCCGACGCTCTCGAAAACGGCTGCACAAATATTATAATCGGCTTGGGCGGAAGCGCCACAAACGACGGGGGCTGCGGAGCGGCAGCAGCCTTGGGAGTCAAGTTTTTTGACAAGGATGGCAAAAGTTTTGTTCCTACAGGCGGAACATTAAAAAACATTGAGCGCATAGATATGTCGGGCTTAAACCCCCTTGTAAAAAAAGCAAGGTTTACAACCATGTGCGATATAGATAACCCTCTTTTCGGTAAAAACGGAGCCGCCTATATCTTCGGCCCTCAAAAAGGTGCAGATCCTAAAATGGTTGAAGAACTTGACCAAGGCCTTAAACACCTGGCCTTAATTGCAGAAAAAACGGAAGCGCTTAATTCCTATTCCAAAGCTGCTGAAATTCCCGGTGCAGGGGCGGCCGGAGGAATGGGCTACGGCACTCTAATCTTTTTAGGTTCCGAATTAAAAATGGGTATTGAGATTGTTCTTGATACGGTTGATTTTGATAAAAAGCTCGACGAAGCCTCCTTTGTTTTTACGGGAGAGGGAAAATTGGACAGTCAAAGCTTAAGAGGAAAGGTCGTTGTAGGAGTTGCCAAAAGAGCCAAAAAGAAAAACGTCCCTGTCATAGCCGTAGTAGGCGATGCGGAAAGCGGAATAGAACCTGTTTATGATATGGGGGTCTCTGCCGTATTCAGCATAAACCGCCTTGCTGTTCCCTTCAGCCAGGCACAAAAAACAGCCGAGACTGATTTGGGTTCAACAATGAAGGATATCTTGCGTCTAATCAAAATAAAACAGTAAGAAAAATTTGCTATATGTTGACAAATAGCTTCATTTAGTGTAATAATTCTCCTTTTAGGAGATATAATCTATGCTTACAAATCCCCTCATCTTAGCGGCTGTACTATTCGGTCTAACCTATGTTTTGATGATTACTTTGACCAATTACAGACCCATAGTTGCCTGCTCGTCAGCCCTCATCTTTGTTATTTTAGGAATTTTGCCCTATAATGAAGTTTTTTTTGCAATAGATTGGAATGTTATTTTAATGATTGCAGGAACAATGGGCTTGGTCGCCCTCTTTACCGAATCTAAGATGCCTCAACGCATTGCAGATAAAATCATAAACAACGTACCCAATGTAAAATGGATAATAGTATGTCTATCCCTTTTCGCCGGTTTTATTTCGGCTTTTATGGATAATGTGGCTACGGTACTTATGCTTGCTCCCATTGCAATTGTCCTATCGAAAAAACTGAATATGTCACCTGTTAAGCCCATAATCGCTATTTCAATTTCGGCAAACCTTCAAGGTGCAGCGACCTTGGTAGGAGATACAACTTCAATTCTTTTGGGAAGCCATTTGAACATGACCTTCTTTGACTTCTTCTGGTACTTGAGAAAACCCTCTCTTTTCTTTGCTGTTGAAATTGCAGCAGTGGCAGCCACCGGAATTATCTACTTTATTTTCCGCAAGGCGAACCAAAAGCCGGATAAGGTTGAACTTACCAAAGTAACTGATTATTTCCCCTCAATGCTGCTTCTTGTAATGGTTGTTCTTATGATAGGAGCCTCATTTTTGCCCGAGGACAAAAAACCGCAAACAATAAACGGCCTAATTTGTACAGGGCTTATGATTGTCGGTATTCTTTACAATATCATAAAAACAAAAAAACTCGATATTTTAAAGGTTGTAAAAAAAGAACTCAGCCTTGAAACACTCTTTTTGCTTATGGGGCTTTTTACGGTAATCGCAGCCGTTACAAAGGCCGGAGTTATACAAGCCATTGCCGACTGGTTTTTGACTCTAGGTTCAAATGTATTTTTAATTTATACAATCATCGTATGGGGCTCTGTTTTAATTTCGGCTTTTGTAGATAATATTCCATATGTTGCCGCAATGATACCCATCATCGAAATCCTTTCACAGGGACTAAATGTTGCTTCGCCTATTTTGTTCTTCGGTCTACTTTCAGGAGCAACGCTTGGAGGAAACATAACACCTATTGGGGCATCTGCAAATATTGCTTCCCTAGGTATTTTAAGAAATGAAGGCCACCAGGTAAAAAACGGTGAATTTATGAAGATGAGCGTTCCCTACACATTAATTGCAGTAGTCATCGGTTATATACTCATATGGCTATTTTACGGCGTGTAATTGTATCTTTAACAAAAAATCGGTATAATTGAGACATACCGAATTTGCTTAATTTTTCTGGAGGAAAATATGAAAAAAGGTTATGTACAAGTTTATACCGGAGACGGTAAGGGAAAAACGACAGCGGCTTTCGGACTTGCCCTAAGAGCTGTATGCGCCGGATACAAGGTTTATATAGGCCAGTTTTTAAAGGGAATGAATTACAGCGAGCTAAAAGCTCCCGAATATTTGCCCAATCTTGAAATAGAGCAATATGGAGAAGCTCACTTTGTTCATAATGATCCTACAGAAAAGGATATCCAAAGGGCAAATGAAGGCTTGGATAAGATTGAAAAGATAATTATGTCAGGCGACTACGATGTCGTAATCATGGAAGAGGTCAATGTTGCCCTTTTATACGGTCTTTTTGACATTGAACGCATCCTGCACATCATCAAAAACAAGCCCGAAACGGTCGAGCTCATCTTGACAGGCCGCTATGCAAACAAAAAGATAATTGAAGCCGCCGACCTTGTAACGGAAATGAAGATGATAAAACATTACTTTAATGACGGTGTACAGGCAAGACGCGGTATTGAATCTTAAAAACGCTGATGGAGATGGGGGGAATTGAACCCCCGTCCCGAAAAGGGAATCAGAAGCGTCTACAGGCTTATCGGTGCGAGGTAGTTGTCGGGATCCGGTAGCAGCACCGAAAGCGTCGAATCCTTAGTGCAGAAAAAGTCCTTTTTAACGTCCGCACACCGCTAAAAAGCAAGCCCCGATTGGCGTCGGAATCATGCCCCGCTCGGAGCAGTGCAAAGCAGATTCCGCGATTATGCAGCTAAGGCGTAATCGAAACTGTCGTTATTTTCGGCAGTTATAGTGTTTGCCGAATCAGGAGATCGGCACTCCGCCTGCAGCTTAAGCCTCCGTCTTTCCGGTCGAAACCGGAACATCCCCAAGCTGTGAGTAATCTACCATATTTATATGGAAAAGTCAAGCATACTAAAAATAGAAAAGAAAGCTAATTTTAATAGTGCAGAAAAACTTTTTTTACTCCCCTTTGCAAAAGGGCTGCAAGTAAAACGGCTATCCCTGTCCATGCAAAGATAGAAGCTGTCTCAAGCTGAACCTTAGCCGTCTGAAAAGCGGAACCGATGCCGTATTTCGGCTGACTCAAAACCTCAGCCATTATAACAACCTTTACGGCAAAGCCTGTGCTTAAAACATAACCGTTTTTTAAAAAAGGCCTGATACAGGGCAGGTATAAACTTTTTAATCTTTTACCGAAATGGACATTAAAATCATAAGACATTTCTATTAAATTCTTGTCTATGTTTTTCACGCCGTCCACAATGTTCCTATACAAAATAGGGAGAACTATCAAGCTTGCAACAAAAATGGGTGTCATGTTTGATTTAAACCAAATAAGGGCTAAGAGCAAAACGGCTATTGTAGGGCTGGATTTTAAAATACTTTCGGGAGCCGACAAAAAGTCTTCTATATTTTTATTTAAACCGGAAATTATCCCGAATGCAAAGGCAATAAGTGAATCGACGGCCAATGTTATAAAAACCCTAATAAGCGAGCTTAAAATAAAAACATAGGTTTCCTGAGTTTTTATAATAAGAACAAAGGCAGTTACTATTTCTTTAAGAGGGGGAACAATAAGCGGAGCCTTTAATATTTGTGCAAAAAGCTCCCAAAGGATGAGACAAAAAAAGACTCCGCCTATTTTATAAATTTTAAACTTATTTTGCCTTGTAGTAAAAAGCATCATCAGGCAAACTTCCGCCTATAAATTTAGGATTTGTTTCAGCTAAAACCTTCAAATAAGCTTCTACAGCGGGTCTTGCTTTTTCAACCTCAACAAAAGCTATGTTCAATTTTGGGATAGCCTTCGATAAAATAGGAGGCGGGGGCAATGTTGCAATCTGAGAAGCGTACTCGGCAGCCTTTTGAGGGTTTGTATTTACCCATTCAGACGACTCTTTAGCCTTATCCAAAAAAGCTTTTACATACTCAGGATGCTTTTTTGCAAATTCGGAATTAACAATTAAAGAGGCTTGCGGATACGAAGCTCCGTCAAAAAACTTTTTCCATTCTGCCTGAATATCGGCGATTACCTTGGTGCCGGGCTTTTTTGTCATAATCATGCTGAGAGAGGGCTCTGCCGAAACAGCAAACTTAGCTTTTCCGCTTATAAAGGCCGGAGGAATATCGCTTGCGGCCGCTACATACTCAAAGCTCACATCCTTATCAGGATCAATTCCATTCTTTTTCAGAACTTCGCGAACCGTTAAATCGGGAGCATTATTCCTTCCAAAAGAATAAAGAGTCTTTCCCTTTAAATCACTAACAGAAGAAATAGTCTCGGAACTTATCACATAAAGATTTCCCCAAATAATGGGAGCCAATAATTTTATATTTTTTTGTTTGGAATATAAAACCGATGCAAGATTGGTCGGCACAATTGCAATATCGGCTTCACCGGATAAAACTCTTGCCTGTAAGAGCTCAGGACCGGAAAGAACCTCATATTCAGTTTTAGAATTATCAAACTGCATCTTTTCATACACAAGTTTTGAAAGAGTCACAGCAGGAGCTCCTGACGGCATGACAACTTTTACATTAAAATTATCCTTTTCCAACTTCTCTTTGGTTCCGCCTGCAAATAGTACACCAAAACAAACAAACAATAAAAAAAATTTTAAATACATTTTTTTCATATTTTCCTCCAATTGTCAATTATTGTTGACAATACAAGAATACTATAAATATCATTTTGACGTCAAGAGATTAAGGCAACCGCATCAAAAAGTATAAATTATAAGAGGTATTGCAAAAAAAAATCTAAAATGTATGTATACATTTGATTGTCTGTTTTATATCCAAACATTCGTTTAGGATAATTATTTATCCGATTCACTATTTCCTTTATTTGCAGAGTAAAAATATATTAATTTTTTTTAGAAAAAAAATTTTTCTTGCCAAATTTATAAATCTATGCTAAAATAAATTAACTGAGAAAAATGTATTGATAATTATCTTACCTTTTTCTCAGTTAAATTTTAGTTCTTTTATGAACTTATTTTATTGTATCTGGAGGTATAAAATGAAAAGGATATTAACGACTTTGTTAATTTTTACGATGGTTTTTTGTCTTATCAGCTGCGGAGGTAATAATGCAGAGCAGGCAAATCAAGACTCTGTAGACGGATTTATCGTAATTGCCCAAACATCTGATATAACTTCTTTGGATCCGCATCTACACAATGACGTTTCTTCTGCAAGTGTTACCAGAAATGTTTTTGAAACATTAGTCAAACTGAACAATAAAACAATGCAGTTTGAAAATTGGCTTGCAAAGGATTTTGTTTACAAAGATCCCAAAACGCTTGAAATTTCGTTACGAGAAGGAATTTCCTTTAGCAATGGAGAACCTTTAACAGCTGAAGATGTTAAATTCTCTTTAGACAGACAAAAGAAATCAGGCAAGGTTGGTCACCTAATTGCAATGGTTGGTGATATAGAAGTTATAGACAAATTAAAGGTTGTTCTTCATCTTAAAACCCCGTCTTCTGCCTTGATTTCTTCGCTATCTCACATGGGCAGCTCAATTATGTGCAAAAAAGTTGTCGAACCCTTAGATGCTGCAGGAAAACAAATGGAAAATTCAGAAACAGTAATCGGTACAGGCCCCTTTACTTTTAAATCGTGGACTCTTGGCAGTCAATTTGAGCTGGCAAGAAATGAAAACTATTGGAGGGAAAAAGCAAAATCGCCAGGTTTAATCTTCAAAGTCATCCCCGAAGAAACATCCCGAATGGTAGCTCTTGAAGCTGGCGAAATTGATGTTCTTCTAGATGTACCCACTATCTCTGTAAAAGATATTAAAGCTAATTCAAATTTGAAGATGGAAGAATATATTACTACAACATTAAATGGTATTGCTTTTAATGTAACAAAGGAGCCTTTTAATAATAAGGCTCTAAGACAAGCTGTTGCTCACTGTATTGACCGAGATGCAATTATTAAAATTCAAAGTAACGGTTATGCTGTGCCTAATTACTCTTGTATAGGTGTTGCAGCCTTGGGTTACACTCCTGATGTAAAAAAATATGAGTATGATCTTGAAAAAGCAAAAGCTAAATTAAAAGAAGGAGGAAAACCGGACGGATTTAAATTCACTTGTACGCTCCGAAATGAATCTCAGGCTAGAGCTTTGCAGGTTGTACAAGCGGCTTGCCGTGAAGTAGGTATAGAATTGGTATTAGATCAAGTTGAAAGATCTATGTACAGTGAAAGAATCGGCAAAGGATTACATCAAAGTTCGTTTGCAGGCTGGTCTGCAAATGCAGAGCCAGATAATACATATCGTCCCTTATTCAGTAAGGCAACAGTTGCAGCTGGCGGATATAATTACGCATGTTTTTGGGATCCGAGGATAGAAGAACTTTTAGAAAAAGGCTCTACAACCAACGACAATAATGAAAAACTACAAGCTTACATGGACATTGCCAAAGTTGTTGCAGAAGAATGTGCTATTATAGGCTTTAGCTCGGATATGGGCTTTATAGCTATGCGTAAAAATATTGAAGGTTTTGATGTATCCAGTATTTATATGCATAACTTCGATAAATTACATACTGTCAAGTAGTTGCTTGTGAAAAGTTGTTGAATTTTTACAACGACTTACAAAAGTGTAAAGCTTTTGTAAGTTTGCTTGGATTTGTACTTAACCGACCGGTACTTAAAAAAGTTCCAGCAAACCGGTTGGTTAGGTTTTATAGTTTTTATGGGAGTATGTAAATGTTAAAGTATGTGCTAAACCGGTGTATTCTTTTAGTACCGGTTATTTTAGGTGTAACCTTATTGATTTTTTTTGTTTTGGACTTATCTCCTGGCGATCCTGCTAGATTAGCTCTCGGAGAAATGGCTCCCCAAGAAAGTATTGACAGATGGAGAGTTGAAAGAGGGCTTAACGATCCTTTTTTTGTTAGATATTTTCGATATGTTGGTAATATGTTAAAAGGGGATTTAGGTCGATCTTATTTTAATAATCGCGATGTTTTTAGGGAGGTTATCCAACGATTCCCCATTACCATAAAATTAGCCCTTGGCGGAATGCTGATAGCACTGTTATTCGGCATACCCTTGGGAACAATTTCAGCCTTAAAACAATATTCCTTCATTGATGGATTTGTTACAGTATTAGGTATGCTTGGTATTGCAATGCCGTCATTTTGGTTCGGATTAATGATGATTATGTTTTTCTCTCTGAGAATGGGCTGGTTACCATCACAGGGCCTATCAGGCTTTAAGGGGTTTATTATGCCGTGCTTTGCAGTAGGAATTTCTTGTGCCGCAAATATTATGCGAATGACACGGTCTGCTATGCTGGAAGTTGTACGCACGGATTTTGTGCGAACAGCAAAAGCTAAGGGGCTAACCCCAAGAGAAATAGTAAATAAACACGAAATAAGAAATGTTCTCATTCCTGTAGTTACAATTGCAGGTTTGCAGTTTGGGTCAATGATGGCAGGATCGGTTGTGATAGAAGCAGTATTCTCTCTTCCGGGCGTCGGCAGTTTTATGATTAGTGCAATTAAAGGTAAAGATATACCGGCAGTTATGGGGTCAATTACCTGCTTTTGTATTGCATTCAGTTTTGTAAATTTATTGGTCGATTTGGTTTATGGTATTATCGACCCGAGAATTAAAGCTTAAATAAAGAGGTCTAGATTATG
The DNA here is from genome assembly GCF_024181385.1 of Treponema sp. OMZ 798. Classification (NCBI taxonomy): domain Bacteria; kingdom Pseudomonadati; phylum Spirochaetota; class Spirochaetia; order Treponematales; family Treponemataceae; genus Treponema; species Treponema sp. OMZ 798. The sequence goes on along the minus strand of NZ_CP051305.1, from coordinate 2,613,097 downwards.
GAAAAACAAACTCAAACACTACCACCTAAGCAAAATAGTTTATTTACCGAAACTTGGCGTCGATTTAGAAAAAACAAGACCGCCCTTGTCGGGATGGTAATAGTAATGTTTATTGTTTTATTGGCAATTTTTGCCGATCAATTATACGATTATGAAACAATGGCAATAAAACCCAATTACGATGCTACGCTACAACCTCCGTCATCAGAACACTATTTAGGTACAGACGAATTTGGACGTGATGTTTTAGCGCGGTTAATTCATGGTTCAAGAATTTCGTTAATTGTTGCTGTAATTTCTATTACTGTTGGCACTTTTATAGGGTCTTTATTTGGCGCTATTGCAGGATATTTCGGAGGCATCGTAGATTCAATTATAATGAGGATTATGGACGTTTTTTTAGCTGTTCCTAATATGCTTTTAGCAATTACGGTTGTAGCCGCCTTGGGAACAAGTAGCGTAAACCTTATATTAGCAATTGCAATTGCAGGAATGCCCCGCTTTGCTCGAATCGCGAGAGCTTCAGTTTTATCTGTAAAGAGTTACGAATTTATTGAAGCTGCTAAGGCGAACGGTGCAAGCAGTTGGCGGATTATTTTTGAAGAAGTTATACCTAATAGTTTGGCGCCCATCATAGTTCAGTACTCAATTGCATTAGCAGGTGCAATCCTTACAATTTCGTCAATGAGTTTTATAGGATTGGGAGTTCAAGCACCAACCCCCGAATGGGGTGCAATGCTCTCCAATGGAAGACAATACTTTAAGAATTCGGGATATTTAATTGTATTTCCAGGTTTAGCAATAGCTATCACGGCTTTGGCGATAAATTTATTAGGCGATGGTCTTAGAGACGCATTAGACCCAAAACTCAAACAATAGGATATCGTAATGACAGAAAAATTAGCTTTAGATATACAAAATTTATCGGTTTCTTACAAAACAGATACAGCTGTAGTCAAGGCTGTAAATAATTTGACCTTTCAACTTAAAACGGGGCAAACGCTGGGATTGGTGGGTGAAACAGGTGCAGGAAAAACTACCACCGCCTTGGCTATAATGGGCTTGTTGCCGGAACCTGTCGGTACCGTTGACAGCGGAAAGATAATTCAAGAAGATGTTGATCTGCTCAGTTTACCGGAAAAAGAAATGCGGAAACTTCGCGGAAATCAAATCTCTATGATATTCCAAGATCCGATGACATCCTTAAATCCTGTTATGAAGGTAGGAAATCAAATAGCGGAATGCTTTATTAAGCATCAAGATCTTAATAAAAAAGAGGCTTTAATCGAAGCAGGCAAGATGCTTGAAATGGTTGGCATCTCCGCAAAACGGGCAGGTGATTATCCTCATCAATTTTCAGGCGGAATGAAACAACGAGTTATTATTGCAATTGCTCTAGCCTGTAATCCTCATCTTCTTATTGCCGACGAGCCAACCACAGCTTTAGATGTGACAATTCAAGCTCAAGTTCTCGATTTGATGAAGCGGTTACGCAAGGATTATAAAACTTCTCTTTTAATGATTACCCACGACCTTGGAGTTGTTGCTGATATATGTGACGAAGTTGCAATTATGTATGCCGGAAGAATTGTGGAAAAGGGCAACTTGGAAGATATTTTTGATAATTTTAAGCATCCTTACACGGAAGGTTTATTTAATTCTTTACCCGATGTCGAAAATCGGCATGAACCCCTACGACCAATTAAGGGCTTAATGCCTGATCCGACAAACTTGCCGGCAGGCTGCTCATTTTTTCCGCGTTGTCCCTACGCAAAATCTGAATGTGAAACAAACTTACCATCTCTTTCTCAATTAAATGACAGCCACTATGTTGCCTGCTTGGCATATGAGGATACATACAAAAATCTTTTTGATTTTAAGTTGATGGCAGATATGAAAAGGAGGGCTGAAAAATGAGCAAGGAAATCTTAAAAGTTTCAAACTTAAAAAAATATTTTAAAACGCCCAAGGGAATGCTGCACGCTGTTGATGATATAAACTTTTCTTTAGATGAAGGAAAAACCTTAGGAGTTGTAGGTGAATCCGGCTGTGGTAAATCGACGTTGGGCAGGACTATTTTGCGTTTATTGGAACCGACTTCAGGTTCGGTATTCTTTGAAGATTCCGATATTGCAAAATTAAACGCAGGCGAAATGAGAAAATTACGGCAGAAAATGCAAATTATTTTTCAAGATCCTTTTGCCTCGCTAAATCCTCGAAGAACTGTAGCTTCTTTAATCGGCAACCCAATGAAGATTCATAAAACGTGTAAAAATAAAAAAGAATTTGAAGAGCGAGTAAAAGAGCTAATGGATACGGTCGGTTTGTCGCCTCGTTTATTTAATGCCTATCCGCACGAGCTGGACGGTGGGAGGCGGCAAAGAATTGGTGTTGCAAGGGCAATTGCCTTAAATCCTAAATTCATCGTTTGCGATGAGCCGGTTTCTGCCCTTGATGTATCGATTCAAGCTCAAATTTTAAATTTGTTGCAAGAGTTACAAGAAAAATTAGGACTGACATATATTTTTATAACTCACGATTTATCGGTAGTTAATTATTTTTCTGATGAAATTATGGTTATGTATTTGGGACAAGCCGTGGAAAAGGCTTCTTCCGAGCAGCTTTTTTTGAATCCATTGCATCCCTATACAAAGGCTCTTTTATCTGCTATACCTGTACCTAGGATTCATAATAAACCGGAGAGGATTTTGTTAAAAGGAGAGATAAGCTCTCCGATTGATCCTAAGCCTGGTTGTCGATTTGCAGTGCGATGTCCGCACGCTACGGAAAAATGCTGGACCGTTTCGCCGACCTTAAAGGAAATTGAGGCCGGACATATTATTGCTTGTCATTTATATTAAAAAGGAGAAATTTATGTTTTTAGATGCACACAAAAAACGAATTAAGGCAGAATACCTTTTGGAAACGCTGGAAAAAGTTGTCAACACACCCAGCCCTGTCGGATTTTACGAGTTGGGAAATCCCGTTTTAAAGGAATACGCCGATAGCTTGGGATTCAAAAGTTTTGAAGACGAGCGCCACTGCTTTTACATTGAAGCAGAAGGAAAAGATAACAGCCGCACGGTTTTAGTAGGATCACATATGGACACGTTAGGCTATTTGGTTCGTTGCATAAACGAAGACGGCTCGCTTTCGGTAAAAGAATTAGGAGGCTTGAACCATCATAGTTTGGAGCACAGTAAGTGCTATTTGTTTACCCGAGATATGAAAAAATATACAGGATACATCGCTTTACAGCATCACTCAGTTCATGTTTTTGATGATGCCAAGGATATGCCTCGTACTGATGTTAATATGCGTTTTTTATTGGACGAAGAGTTAGATTCAAAAGAAGATGTTGAGGAATTAGGAATTTCAGTCGGAGATTGGATTGCTCCCGAACCCTATTTTGAAGTCATGCCTAACGGCAGAATAAGATCGCGTTTTTTAGATAATAAGGCAGCTGTTGCAGCCTCCCTTTCAGTTTTAGAATACTTAAAAACGACCGGCAAAAAACCAAAATACAGAACTCTTTTTGCTTTCCCTTATTACGAAGAAGTAAACGCCGGCGGCTCCTATGTTCCGCCTGAGGTTAGAGAATACGCCGCAATTGATATAGGCGTGATTGGGCCCGATAACAGCGGCACTGAAAGAAGTGTTTCCATTGTAGCAGGCGACAGGCTGTTCAACTATGACAGAGCTTTAACAACCGAGCTGATTAAAATGGCAAAGGAGATAGATATTCCGTATTCGGTTGAACTTTACCACCGCTATAGCACAGATGGAATGTGTGCCTTTATACACGGCAATAACTTAAAACATGCCGCTTTCGGTATGACGGTTTATACCTCGCACGGTATTGAAAGAACATTTTTTGAATCTATCTATAACACCGCAGAGTTATGCCTTTCATATGTTTTAAGAGAGGGAAAATAAATTAAACAAAAAAAGCGTCGTCCAATTAGGCGGCGCTTTTTTTGTATTCTGCTTTTAATTGCTTTATTTGCCTAAAAGAATTCTCTGTTGGACGATGTAAAAACTAGTCTTTTTGCAGAACACTTAAAGCTATTTTATCATCAGGATTTATTTCTAAAACCGTTCTAAAAAAGGCTTCGGCTTCTTCCTGTTTTCCTTGTTTTAGGGCAAGGGTACCAAGGTTGGAAATAATTTTTATGTTTTCAGAATCTAAACTCAAAGCTCTTATAAGATATTTTTCGGCTTCATCAAAAAGCTTTAATTCCATACAACAAATTGCCAGTTCATTGTAAGCATCGCAAAGAGGTTTTTTATCCGGGATTTCAGAAGACTTTAAAAGTTCTATGGTCTGCAAAAAAGAAGATTTGGCATCCTCCCACCGGCTCATACGCCTTAAAGCCCAACCCAATAAAAACCAAGCATTCCAAACCTTAGGATTTTTTCTTAAAAAGAGTTTTATACTTTCGGCAGCTTTTTCTTCTTCACCTAAATCAATATGTTTGTAAGCCTGTTGAAAATGTTCATCATCAAGTGCTTGGTCCAAAATACTTTTAAGTAATTCGGAAGCCTTAGCTTTTCGGAATTCAGCAGTTTCCGTAACTTCATTCTCTATTTCCAAATATGTTTTTAAAAGTGATTTTGCTTTTATATAATTTTTTTGCTTCATAAAAAAATAAGCCGCATTAAAGAACACAGCCGGCATGGGCGGTTCAAAAGAAATAAGTTCAGAATAAAACTCTTCGGCCCTTTTATTAAAGTTTAAAGCATCATCAAAAAGATTTCTCATCTCACAGTATTGAAAGCGTTCTTCCATTAGCAGAGCCAGATTTAACTTGGTCATACCATCATCAGGATTTAAGCCTTCAAGAGAAAGTAAAATCTCTTCGGCCATATCAAAATCTCCGTTTTTAGTTTTGATAATTGCAGCTTGTGTCATTTCTTTACGGATATCGGGGCGGAGAAGATTAAATATTTTTCTATAATACTGAATATTAGGATGTTCTCTGTCATAGGCAAAAACGGTAAGCATTCCGGCAAGAATCATTTCCGGCTTTATATTTTCGGCCTTAAAATTTTCTTTTCGGCTAGGGTCGGATAATTGAATAGGAAGAGGAATAGAAGACTCAAGAGCTTCAAAAATTTTACCGGCTTGTTCGGCCGATATTTGTACATATAAAAGCGAATCGATAGGATTTTGCATTTTTTCTCCTAAAATATGGTATTTTGAAATTTTAGCAAGTCTATGATTAAGTAGTCTGTTGAGGAGCAGAATCGGCAGGAGGAGGCGTTAGAGAAACCTTATTGGTATCTATAGGAGACGAAACCGGAGCAAAGGATGCAGGAGGTTCTACATCTTCTAAAAAGTCGTCTCCAAACCCTCCAGAAGTTGATTTGCGCACAACAGAAAAATGCTTATTCAAATACATCTTATACATCATCGGAATATTTTGCGGATAGTATTGAATTGCAAGGGCAACCAAATCCTTTCTGCCTTCAACAGGTTCGGTTCTTACAGTTCTTCCCTTTATCCCAAATACGGAATGCGGATCATCAAAGGCAAAACGGAGGATTACTTCTTTATTCATTAAAAAGTTAGCAACACCTACAAGAAGTATTTTTGCGCCTGAAAAAGAAAGGTCTCTGATAAGACAGCGGCGAGGAATAGCATCTACATAAACAACCGTTCCTTTTTCTACAAGACCTATTCTCCTGCTTATCTCAGGAGTAAGCATAATTCTCTCATTTTGACGTTTTTGCGAGTTTACATTGGCTTCAAGTAAAACACCTAATTTTTCTATCAAGTCATCAGGAGCCCGTTGAGTATATTCAAATGTAATTAAAACAAGATCATGATTTCCTGCTTCATAAGATGAAATTCCGATCAATTTAGCAGCAACAAAAAAAGAAAGAGGGGCTTTCCCTTCCGTATCAAAAAAAGCAAATCTTATATTGACAGATGTGGTGCCGTTTCTCAACTTATCGATAAAACCGCTCTTTTTACCGCAAATTATCTTAGCCTTTGTCATAGAAGCCGAATTGATAATACAGGGCCACTGTCCGCCGGAGCAGCGTACAAAAACCTGCTTAGGATCAAAATTAAGAGTAGAAACGACTTCTTTTGAGAAAGTTACGTCAATGTCTTTATACAAGTTATAATATCTGTTTAACTGCTGACTTACTGCAAAGGCCATGGGTATATGATAATAGTTATTCTGTAAAAGGTCAATAAGGCTAAAATAAAAAACCCGGGAACACTACGGCACAAAAAGAATTAATCTACCGCTGCTTCCTTCCGGATCTGACGGGGTTCGAAAAACCTTTCTTGCATAGGCCCCGGGACGGAGAGAGAGGGATTCGAACCCTCGGTACCATCTCTGGCACACACGACTTCCAATCGTGTACCTTCGACCACTCGGACATCTCTCCAAAAGTTAAGGAATGCGTTTGAGGCTGAACCACTCTCCGTATAAAACGGAGAGAGGGGGATTCGAACCCCCGGTACCTTGCGGTACAACGGTTTTCGAGACCGCCCGATTCGACCGCTCTCGCATCTCTCCAAAATCAACAATCCCGACGCAGAGCATCGTGATATGTTGTTCTCATAAGGTGGTTGCAGTCGGCTTTAATACCCTTTGTTACGACGCAGAGCGTCGGGGTATTAAACCCTCCGCACGAATAAAAAAGCCGGTTGAAAACTCCAGCCGGCTATTAACGAGGCTAGGCGGGTTCGAACTGCCGACCTTCAGATCCGCAATCTGACGCTCTATCCAGCTGAGCTATAGCCTCAAAAAATTTGTTCGGAGTAGGGGGGATTCGAACCCCCGGTACCCGTAAGGGCACAACTCCTTAGCAGGGAGCCCGATTCGGCCGCTCTCGCACCACTCCAGAGTTTGTACAATAACAAACATTAACGGAGCGAGAGGGATTCGAACCCCCGGTACCTCTCAGCACAACGGTTTTCAAGACCGCCGCCTTCAACCGCTCGGCCATCGCTCCAAAATGTAGGGCATATATTAACCCAAAAACGGGCTTTTTGTCAATAGGTAAAATCTATTTTTTAATATGTCAATAAGATCTATCTTATTTCGAGACAGTAAAATTATTTTAGTTACATATTTATCTATATAATTAAAATATAAAATGTTTCACGTGAAACATTTTGCAGTCTTGTATCAGACAGGGCTTTATGATAAGATAACATCGGAGCAACTTATGAACACAGTATCAGCAGAAAAGGCAGCAGCACTTTGTATTGGGAACAATATTATTTCGGGCTTTTTTTCAAAACCAGTAAAAAAAGATTTACCGATTCAAAAGATAAAATTGAGAAAAATCGTTTTAAAAAATCAAGAACAATATCAGCTTGAAATCTTTGAAGGCACAAAGGCTTTTCATAAAAATATTTTACCTCAAAATTTGCAAAAAGAACTAGAAAGTTTTTTTTGGGATTTTAAGATTGCAGAATTTAGTTCTTCAAAAAACTGGCTTATTTTTTTGCAAAACAATAAGGGGCTTATTCATTTTAAGACAAAAGCTATAAAAAAAGAAAATCATACAAATAAAGCAGATGTATCGTCAACTGAAATTTTTGAGCATGACAAGCAAAAGGAGTATATTCTAAGCACTTCCGAAATGCCTATCTTTTTAAAAAAGCTCAACTTTTTTACTGATGAAGGAAAAATAATTCAAAGCAAATATCATAAATTCCGGCAGATAAATAAGTATCTGGAATTTATAAAATCGGTTTTGCCCGAATTAAAAGATATTTTAAAAGAAAAGAAGGAGCTGCAGATTGTAGATTTCGGCTGCGGAAAGGCCTATTTAAGTTTTGCTCTTTACTATTATTTGACTGAAATTGAAAGGTTGCCGGTCAAGATATGCGGCTTGGATCTAAAACAGGATGTTATAGATTTTTGTAATAATTTAAGCAAAGAATGTAAGTTTAATAAGCTAACATTTAAGGTAGGAGATATAGGCCGATTCAGTTTTGATAAGGATCCGGATATGGTTATAAGCCTCCATGCCTGCGATACTGCTACCGACTTGGCTATAGCCAAGGCCATCAAAAGTAAGGCAAAAATAATATTTGCAGTTCCATGCTGTCAGCATGAGCTTAATACCCAAATACGTAAAAATAAGGACAAGGTTATAAAGTCTTTTTCGCCTATGCTTGATTACGGTATTATTACAGAAAAATTTGCTTCCCTTATGACGGATACAATTAGAGGAAAACTCCTCGAATCGGAAGGATATAGGGTGAGCGTAGAGGAATTTATCGAAACGGAACATACTCCTAAAAACATTTTAATCAAGGCTGTAAAGCTTGATGATAACTCAAAAACTAAAACGGTACTTATTGAAAAAGCCAAAGAGGAATTTAAAGAAATAAAACAAGCTTTTTTAATTGAGCCTTGCTTGGAAAAGCTGTTAAATGAAAACTAAGAAAAACAATGGTATAGAGGAAATTATGATATACGAACAAATAGATAGTCCTATCGGAAAGATACTTATCATTGCCGATAACTCCGGTTTAAAAGAATTGAGATTTGCAAACAAGGATTCTGTCATACAGATTCCTGAATCAACTCAAAAAAATGTCGAACAAGCCGTAAAAATCTGCACTCAAGCTAAAGAAGAATTAAAACAATACTTTGAAGGAAGTTTAAAACAATTTACGGTTCCTCTTGCTCCTGAAGGTACAGACTTCCAAAGGTCTGTCTGGAAAGAGCTTTGTAGAATACCTTACGGAAAAATTTTATCATATAAGCAGATTGCTCTAAATTTAAATAATCCTAAATCCTACCGTGCCGTAGGAAACGCCAACGGGAAAAATCCTATACCGATTATAATTCCATGCCACAGAGTAATCTGCACCGGAGGAAAATTAGGCGGTTTTTCCGCAGGCTTGGATCGTAAAAGATTTCTTTTAAACCTAGAGCAAAAAGAATGCCAAATCGAGCTAATTCCTCTTGTGGATAACTTGTGATAAACTTAGGTTAAAATTAAGCATAAAAGCAATGTTTCACGTGAAACATTTTTATTTATAAGATAGGCAAAAATAAGCCTAAAATAGCCTTTTTGATGGACTTTTTAGAGTTTTATCACCTTTTTTCTTCCTTTTTCAAAAAAAAGATATCGATATAAAAAGATTTTATAAAATATTCTAATTTTTGCTTGTGGATAACTTGTTTATTAAATTTGAATAACTGTGAATATGTTGCACTTTACTTATTCTTTTTTAATATGGATTTTTTTAAATCTTTTAAAGCTTTTGCCAATTCGGGCGGGAGATTTTTATCGGGCTCGTTAATTGATTTTTGATTATCTTCTTCAATATCCGTTGTCAAGCCGTTTCTAAGATTTTCAGATACATCTGCTTTTTTCTTTAGCTCAAATTCGGACTCAACAAAAACCGATATATTTTGTATACCCAATGCAGGATAAAATTTATTAAAATTATATATTATTTTTTTCTTTCGCATTAAAAGCTGCTGACTCCAGCCTGTATGCTTGGTTTTTATAATTGCCGTATCATTTTTTATATCGTAAAGCTCGCAATAAGAAGCTAATTTTTTATCGCCTATTACTTTTTCCCAACTTTCATAAACGGATAAAGCTTGCTCTCCATCCAAATTTGAAGTAAGTTCAAGCATTTTATTAAATTTTTGAGAAAAATTATCTACTATTTCTTTGGATGTTTTAAAAAGCTTCATATTTTTTTAATCATACAGATTTTCTACGGCATTTTCGATAAACTTGAACCCTTTGACCTTCCAATCGGGAGTCTTATCTATATGCTTAAAAGCCATGTCAATATCGGCGGTAAAACCGGTATGGGAACTTATGATCATTTCACATTTTTTTTGAAGGGCGATTTCTTTTAGTTTAAAAAGCGAGCGGATATTTTGTGCCGTATCAATATTCCATAGGTCATACATACTGTAGCCGCCTTCATCATTCATTATAAGGCAATCGCCCGAAAAGATGATTTTATTGTTCAAGATATAAGCAAGATGCCCGAGGGTGTGGCCAGGAGTAAAAACGGCTTCTATGCTAGTCCCATCCAAATTAACGGTTTCGCCATCCTCAAGGCAGGTATAATCTTTAAATATTTTGATAGGAGTTTTAAGGTTAAAAAAAAGCACTTTTTTGCGGAAATAAATCGACTTAAGGTATTTTTCTTCTTCCTTTCCTAAAAATATTTTTGCATTCGGGAAGATATTATCACATCTCCCGTCAATGCCGCCGGCATGATCTAAATCTAAATGAGTTAAAAAAAGGTATTTTACATCGTTTTTGTCTATATTAAGCTCTTTTAAACCCTTAATAAGATTTTCACTGTTTTTATAGCCGGAATCTATGGCTATATAGTAGTTTTGTGCTTTGATTAAAAAGACATTTACGTCCTTATCTCTTATACAAAAAATATCATCCGTGATCTTCCCTGTAGGTATGGGATTGAGCATATTTTTGCCTTTAGTAATTTTAGGCTTTACCGTAGTTCCGAAAAATTCTATTAAGTTCATGTGTTTTCCTCCTGCATATAATACACTCTAATTTTAATTACAAACTTTTATCTTCATTTTTTTACAAATCTCAGCTAGGGCCGTATTATTAGTGATTAATGTACCGTCATTTCTTCGAGTTAAAACCAAATAGTACATATCATAAATTGAATGATTATTTTTGATTCCTTCAGATAAAGATTCTTTCCACAATGTATTTGCATCAATGAAATCATCCACCATATCAAGCCCGTCTTGTACATATTGAATACAATCTTCATATGTTATAAGTCCGGCTTTATAATACTTCCATAAAACATTTGTGATCTCGGCAACAAATAAATCAGGAGCTATAATCCAACCGGCTTTAGAATAAAGCTCGGAGAATAAGCTGCTCTTTTCCCGTTGAAAAAGTATTTCTATTGCAGCACTTACATCAAGAATTATAATCACCTGTCTCTGTCCTCTCTGATAAGTTCTACAGGATTTACGATTTTTATTTCATAAGAAACATCCCGGCTTTGAATCTTTTTTAGAATATTTTTTCGGCGTGAAATGTTTGATTCTTCTTGCCCCAAGGCTTTTTCAAGTAAAACAATGATTTGCTGTGCAATAGTTCTATTTTCATTTTTTGCGGCATAAGTAATTTTTTTATAAATATCTTCAGGACATTCCCGCACTTGCAAGAGCGGCATATCGTACCTCCTGCATACAATATACATCATTTTGTATGATTTATCAATGGAAAAAGGCCGTTTTTAAGTTTATTAATTTCTTTTAAGCCTGTAAAATAATTATCTTCGATACGCACCATTCTTAAAAATGCATCTTTCTTATTTGAATTTATATTTATTCTTGAACTTAGGTAAAATTTTGCATCCGGTTTTTCTTCTTTTATAAGCATTTTTTGAGATTCAAGTTTATCAATATTCTTTTAAATACATAACCGGATAAAAGAGTATGCATTATATCTTGCAATATAGGTATTATTTTTTCCTCGGATGTTTGTTTTAAGAGAACATCGATTTTTGTTTTTAGGTCTGAAAAGGTTATTTCCATATTATATTATTTTTTAATGTGTCTAAATATATTTCAAGACTTTCTTTTAAAGAAGCAATGAGGAGTTTTTTAAAAGGAATCTCATCATTGTTTTGCTGCCAATTTTCGATTGCATCTAAATATTCATTTCGCAGGCTTACCTTTATGACTGCAGGCGGAAAACCGTATCGGATGAGGATGAGGTTCATAATTAAGCGGGCTGTTCTGCCGTTTCCGTCGATAAAAGGATGAATGCTAACCAACTTTGTATGTGCTTCGGCAGCGATAAGTACAGGATGTTCTTCTTTTTTGGAAAAAAGCCAATTAAAATAGTTATCCATTTCATCAAGAATTTTAAGCGGATCACAGAATTTATGAATTGTGCCGTTTTTTAATCTAATATAAACGGGAACTTTTCTAAAAATGCCGGCATTTTCGGTATCGATGCCTTTTAGTATGAGATGATGAATATTTAAAATATCATTACGGGTAAAACCGCTTAAATTCTTCTTTGAAAGTTTTTCTATATAATCTATGGCTTCTTTATGATTAACGATTTCTAAGTGTTCCCGAGCGGATTTGCCTCCGATGGTTATACCTTCCAAAAGCACAATACGCGTTTCTTGAAGATTGTATGTATTTCCTTCTATCGCTGTAGAGTTATAGGTAAAATCAACATCAAACAATCTTTTGAGGTTTTGAAGCTGTTTAAGCGAAAGAGGCCGTAACAAATCCAATTCTGCCTTGAGTTTGTCGATCTCAAGCAGTTCCGATTTTAAGTCCATAGCCTATTATAACCTAAAAAATTATTTAAGAAAAGACGGGGAGGATTGCTTTTCTGATTGTATCAATCACCATGAAATAAGATAAATCCTCATCCATGAATTTTTGAAAACCGTAATGTTCATAAAAGTTTTTTGAAGTTTCTTTTGCATCTACTATTATCAAATAAAGGCCGGTTATATCTGCTACTTGAATAACCTTTATAAAAACTTGTGAAAGAAGCCATCCTCCTATTCCTTTCCCCTGTAACTCTTTATCAACAGCTAGCCTCGCAATTCTTAGTGCAGGAATTGGATATTTTGGTAATTTATCTCTATATTCATCCGGAATCTCTTGATAAGCGACTTGAGCTGTAGCTAAAGTAAAATAGCCTAAAATCCGGTTATTGGCATTCAGAGCAACAAAAGTTCTACCTATACCCAACTCCTCATTTTTTATTGCATATCGCGATAAAAACTCATTTAATTGCTCAATACCGCAATCAAATTTTTTAAGTAGAGATTTTTGCTGTATTTCTTTTATTGAAACTAATCTATAATCACTAATCATTGAAATAATCTTTTCAAAGCCTCATTAGGTTCCGGCGGATTATCTAAAGCAGCAATCATTAAATCTCGATCCCGATTAGAAAGTATAAGAGTTTCATTTTCTGTTAAATCTCTCTGTGCTTGTTTTAATGCAGTCGAAAGAATATATGAAGATAGAGAAATATGCTTAAGCTCAGAAGCTCTCTCAAGTATAGATTTTTGGTGGCTGCTGGCTCTCAAATCAATTCTAACATTTTTTAATGTAATTGCCATTTTCGTTACCTCCATATTAAATATATCATAATACCTGTAATTTGTACACACAATATGATATAAAATCAGGGCAAACGCATAATAGTTTTATCTTCGCAAAAAACATAGGCTGTTCAACCCGCCTTTCGCCGCTGTGCGGCTGCAAGAGAGGTATTCACAGCCCATTTTTTTGCTATTTTATTTACCCTCATGATGCGGTTGCCCTTTTTTGAAAAATATGCGAAATTTTGTTCAAAATTTCGCACAGTAAGGAAGGCAACCGCTTCAGAAACATTCCGGTGCGGTTGCACTGATTTATGAAGTTAATATTTTCGGTCTTTACTAAAATTGTATATCCAACTTTTTTTTCTTTTTTGTGCAGTCTTTAAGATACAAATTGATTAAATTTTGATAGTTATACCAAATCTTCTATAGCCTAATCCTCAATTAATAAACCTTCGACTCTTGAAAACTCCCCGACATTGTGTGTTATCAGTGTTCCGTTGTTTGCTAAAACTGTTGCTGCAATCATCATATCATTGGGACCGATTATCACACCAAGCAGAGAAATCAGGTTCATTGGGTATATTCATTTCGATATCTTTACCGCTTCCAAAATATTGCGAGATATTTTTTTTATTTGTATCATCTCTAAGATCGAAAGGAAGTCCATTAACTGCAACCGTTTTTTTCATAAAAATCCTGATGGCTGTCGGTAAATCCAGCCCGTAATGCTTATAGATATTAGTAACTTCATCTTTTAGGGCTTCATCAACTCTGAATTGAACAAGCGTTGTATTTGCCATTATTGACTCCTTTTAAGTATTCGGTATTCATACATTTGTATTAATATTATATATTTAAATAAGCAATTTTTCAAGATTATAAATCCACCAACAAGAAATAAAAAGATGAAACTTGGAATTATTGTTCCATTTTTGATCTGAAAATCAATTGTAACTAAAAAACTATTTTATACACTTTTATAAAGATTTGTTTCACTATTCTGTAATCCGATTTTGTTTCATAACCTTTTTATAGTCAAAGTTATGTTCACGTGCATAGCTGATAAATTCTTTTTCTTCTTCCGTTACTCTAATTTGAAATTTTAAGGGAGAGCCTAGCTTTTGTTTTCTACCGGCTCCGGGTCTTTTACCTCCATGCCCAAAATGAACTTCATAATAATTATCACCTGACAATTCTTTATATTCCGCCTCAGATATGATTTTTTCATCAAATTCTACCTGTGATTTTAACTTTTTAGCGACAAATCCTTCCATATCTTTTACAAAAACATAATCCATAGCTTATTCTCATCTCATGATTATACAATACTTACCTTGATTTTGTCGATAAATTAATTTTTTTAAAGTATATACAATAATACATATCAATAGTACCGTATTTTCAAATACTAAATTGTAATATGTAAAAAGATGTTTAACATTCGCTTAACCTGCGAACCGCAGGTGAGTCAAGTTGAAGCAGTTGTTGGAAGTCTTTTTTCTTTAATCAATGCTAAGACTAAATCATCATCAGCTCTAACGCTACTGAAATACTTGACATAATTATCATTATAAATGATTCCATTGCCATCTGGAATATAATTCCTTTTACAATATAATCTTTGTGCTTTTCCATAATTTTTTGTTAATCCAACACTAATACCAATTTTAGAATAACTTGCAAATACTAATTTTTCCGCCTCATCCATTAAACTGGAGGCAACACCTCTACCCTGATATTTCTCTAAAACATTCAAGTCCATGATTTCCGGAATATCATTTTCCCTAAAATAGGAATAATAGGATTCCCATTTAACCGTGAGATATCCAGCAAATTTATCATCAATCCAATACACCAAAACTATTCTTTGTTTATTAGTTTGTTCAACTAAATAATTCTGATATTGCTTTACCGGCTTATCCCAATTCTGTTTTTTAAATTCTTCGGAAATTAATTCACAGTCCTTGTTCTCAAGTATCGTTATTCTTGTTTTCATATATTTTCCTATTACTCTGCGCCGAAGGCGTCCTTCCAACATTCCTTCTACTCTTCCTCATTATATCAAAAAAAATTACAGTTTTCAACCTAAACTATCATAAGATCAAAAATCAGCTTTTTCTACCATAGTAATCGACCGTATAAATAAACTATTGGCAGATTAGATTTATCTTTATTAAATTTTATCAGAAAAATTCTACCCCCTCTCCGCACTAAACCTCCCATCTTCAACAAAAAATATTTTGGTGGTTTCTTTTTGGTAGTTTTTGTAGGGTTCGCCGGGGAGGAAGGTACAGAAAAGTTGTTCATAGGGGGGGAGGAGTTCCATGAATTTTTGGCGTTTTTCGGGGTCAAGTTCTAAAAGAATATCGTCCATCAAAAAGATCGGCTTTCGGCCGGTTTTTTCGGAATAGATTTTGGCTTGAATCATTCTTAAAACAAGGGAGATAAGCCTCCTTTGGCCGTTTGAGGCTCTTTCGGTAAAGGGCTTTTTATCCTTTATAAAATGAATGCGGTCGCGGTGAGGCCCTGTAGAGCTTGTTCTATCGATTAAATCGTTCTGGCGTTTTTCGGCAAGCAAAATGAGCAAATCTTCTTCAGTCTCTACCTTAACGGAGGGACGATAAACCATTTCTACACCGGAAACGCCGCTTATATCCTCGTAAATAGAAGAAAAATGCTTTGAATACTCATCTACGATATTCTTTCTTTCATTTGTGATTAAAAGAGCAAGGGAAGCAAAAATTTCGTCTATAGAATCTAAAAGAGAAGCCTTTTTTTGCTCCAATATTACATTTCGTGATTTTAAGGCCTTTGAATATCTTACTAAGGTTTCTATAAAGTCGGAATTACAAAGCGAAACCGATTGATCTATAAAAAACCTCTTTCGGGAAGGGGTTCCGACAGCAAATTCTATATCGTCTCCATGAAAAAGGATACAAGGAACAGTGCTTATCAATTCCTTGGAATTTTTAATCTTTTTAAAATTCTTTTGAATGTCTTTTTTTTTATCTTGAATTATTATCGAAATTGTATGGCTTATTTGATCGGTTTCTTTATAAAGAGCCCTTACGCTGAACTCCTTTTCGTCCCTTGTACATATTTGAGCTAAAGAGCGGGTTCTAAAAGAAGTTCCATAGGAAGAAACATAGAGAGCTTCCAAAAAATTAGTCTTCCCCTGTCCGTTTTTTCCTACCAAAAAAACTTCGGGGGAAGAAATATCTACTGTGGCATTTTCCAGATTTCTAAAATTATAGAAAGAGGCGGAAAGAAAGGGCACTTAGAACCTTACTCCGTCTGCATCGGCATTATTATATGGAAAAAGTCTTCTTCCGGTTCAGGCTTCAAGGTAATAGCCTTCATAGCTTCGGTAAATTCTACCTTTATTCTGTCCGAACTTATGGTTTTCAATGGGTCTTCGATATAAACATAGTTTAAGGCAAGCATAACCTCTTGGCCGTCATATTTACAAGGAATTTCTTCACGTGCGCTTCCTATTTCGTTTTCTTGAGAAGAAATTATAAGAGAACCGGGAAGAATGTTTAAAAAGATTCTTCTTGTTTTTAATTCTACCAAAAGAGAAACACGCTTTAAGGCTTCGATAAATTCTGTTCTTGAAACTTCAAAAGAAAGGTTTTGATTTTCAGGGATTACCCTTTCGTAGTTAGGGAATTGACCGTCAATCAAAACGGAAGAGAATTTATAAGAGTTAAAATTAAAGAATATGTTTTTTTCTCCTATTCCTACTTCTATATTTCCTTCATCGGATGCTCTTTTATTGATGATGTTTAAAATTTTAGGAGGAACAATAACTCCTTTAAATTCGGGGATAGGGATTCCGAAATTTTTCTTAATATGAGCAAGGCGCCTTCCGTCGGTTGCAACAAAGTATAAGGTATCTTCTTTGTTTTCGATATAAACACCGTTCATAAAATAACGAGTTTCATCATCTGAAACCGAAAAAATAGTTTGATGAATCATTTCTTTAAATTCTTTTGTAGGAATATTAAAGAAGTTTACATTTGTAGGTTCTGTAAAGGCAGGGAAGTCGTTTTCCGGTATTGTTTTAAGCTGGAATTTTGCCTTTTTTATTACCGATTTTATTGTGAGCTTTTGATCTTTTTGCTCTATTTCTACTTCACCTGAGGGCAAGGATGAAAGAATACCGGCGAATTTATCGCAAAAAACTGTTGTTGAGCCTTCTTCAATGATATTTACGGGTATCTTTGTTTCAAAGCTTACCTTTATATCGGTTGCTTTTATTGTAAGGCTTCCATCTTTAACGGATAACAATACATTTGAAAGGATCGTAAGGGCTGTTTTTGTAGCGATAATTTCCTGAGCGATAGAGATTTCTTTTAAAAGAGTGTCTCTGTCAAAACTTATTTTCATATTTTTTCTCCTTGTTTTATAATATCTATATTATAATAATTAGTAGTTATAGTAGTAAGCCTTGTGAATTTGTTGATAAGCTGCTTAATTCTATATTGAATATAGAGTTATAATATTTATAAGTCCGTAAAATTATAAACATTTTATTACTGGTTATACAGCGGTAAAAGAATTATCCACAAAACTTGGATATATATTAACATATATTCTAAAAAAAATACAGGGGTTATACAATCAAAATGGAGTGTTTTATTTTGATTTTTTGTGTTATAATCTAATTTATGGAAAATACAAGTACTTCATCTATGGAAATAATTAATGCCGATATTACAAAATTAAGGGTTGATGCCATTGTAAACGCTGCAAATACCACTCTTTTAGGCGGAAGCGGGGTTGACGGGGCTATTCATGCCGCTGCAGGCCCTGAATTATTGGAAGAATGTAGAAAATTAAAAGGCTGTAAGACAGGGGAAGCTAAGATAACAAAGGCTTATAAACTTCCTTCAAAATATGTAATTCATACGCCGGGTCCTGTCTATGAAGGCGGAAAAAACGGAGAGGCTGAACTTTTAGCTAGTTCTTATAGATCATGCTTAAATTTGGCTCTTGAATACGGCTGTAAGTCCATAGCCTTTCCCTGTATAAGTACAGGAGTTTACGGTTATCCTAAGAAAGAAGCTGCAAAAATTGCCTTAAAAGAGATTTCCGCCTTTTTAAAAGAACATAAGGATATGAAGGTTTTTATCGTTTGCTTTGGAAAGGAAAATGAGGAGATTTATAGAAGAGTGATGGAAAAAAGCTATTCTACATAAAAAGTTTAACATATTTATCAAAAACAAATATTCTATTTCGTGAATAACCGGTCCGCTCTTTTAGTATATTTAGTTCAATAAAAGCATTTATCAAGCTATTGGCTGTCTTGGCGGTAATTTTCATTTCTTTTTGTAGAGAAGCACTTGTTATGACGGGACTATGAAAAAGGAGATATAAAAATTCGTTTGCGGTTTTAGTGCGTTTTCCAAGAGAAACTAATTTGTTTTTTTCCAAATCGGTTTTTAAGTCAATTATTTTCTTTAATGCTTGGGCCGAATTTTCGGCAGTTTGACTTACTCCTTCTAAAAAATACTTTATCCATTGAGGGAGATTATTTTTTGTACGGGCAAAAGTGAGGTTATCATAATAAAGGGTTTTATTTTTTTCAAAAAAATCGGAAATATACAAAAGAGGTTTTTGTAGAACCTTGCTGTGTACCAAATAAAGACTTATTAAAAGTCTTCCGATTCTGCCGTTTCCGCCTAAAAAAGGATGTATAGTTTCAAACTGGTAATGAGCTATTGCAATGCGTATTAAGTGAGGAATGTTGATATTGTTGTTGTTTAAAAAAAGCTCAAAATCCGACAAAAGATCCGGAAGTTCTTCATGTGAAGGAGGAATAAAAACTGCATCTGAAAGAGTTGTTCCGCCTATCCAATTTTGAGAAATTCGGAATTCTCCCGGACTTTTATGTTCTCCTCTTCCTGTTGAAAGTAATATTTTATGTGTATTTTTAATCAATCGATTTGAAAGCGGTAATTTTTCAAGCTCCTGTATTGCATTATTCATGGCTTTTACATAATTATGAACTTCCTGCCAATCATCTCTTTTTTCAGGGTCCAAATTATTCTGTTCATTTAAAGCTTCTTCAATATTTGTGCGAGTTCCTTCAATACGGTTCGATATAACAGATTCTTTAAAAATATGCATTATGATAAACATATCTGCATCCGGAACCAAAGATGAAAAAGAATTTAATGCACCTAAATGAAAAGAAGCTTTTTCTAAAAGAGTGTTGATAGAGGGATCTTCCCATGAAAAATCATGATTTATTTTTTCAGGCATAAAATATTGATATTTATATCCTTGTTTTAAGCAGCCGGATTTAAAGTCTTTTATATCCATTTTTTCTCCTAATAGGCTCATTTTAACATAAATTTACCAAAATAACAAGTTATAATTTACTTTAAGCCATTAAAGTAAATTATAAATCTTCATAATTTACTTTAATGATGATTTTTGTATGTAAGTTGTAAAACTATCAAGTATGTTTACTATTTTTTATTGTGTTTTTAAGAAATTTTTTTAATGTTTTTCCGTTTCGCCTTTTTTAGCAAGGTTTTCAAGCCGTTTCAATTCATTTAGATAATCTTTTTCCGCCCGGCTCAAGGTTTTCATCGAATATTTTTTAAACTCGGTTTTTACCTTGTTTTCCATCTGCGGTCTAGAGACTGTTCCACTGCCGGTTAAAAGATTCTCCCCTGCAGCTTCAAGTATTTTATCTACATGCTCTATCCAATCTTTCATTGTCATAGGAATTTCTTTTTCTGCTTGCCTTTCGGCAAAATCCAGATATCCCGATACCAAATTATTTAAGCCTTTAAGCTCTTTTTCTGTCAAGTAGTTTTTTGCCGTTTTTGCTTCCTTTAAAGTGGGAAGTTCTCCTTTAAAAACCGTAAGCCCCATAAATTCTTTTTCGCTATCTACGCGGCCGTAAATTAATTCGGCTGCCGTGTGATTGTGTATTGCATAATGCATCTTGTTTTGTACAGTTGCAAAGAATAATTTGGCCTCTTCGGTATTAGCATTATAGTCGACACTCGTTGCAAATAAATCCAAGACCTGTCGGTAAAAAACCTTTTCGCTTGAACGGATATCCCTGATTCTGTCTAAAAGTTCTTTGAAATAATTGCCGCCTCCGAGGTCTTTGAGCCTGTCATCGTCCATGGCAAAGCCTTTAATGATGTATTCTTTTAAAATCGTTGTTGCGTAGTTTCTGAATTGTACACCCCGAACCGACCGTACCCGATAGCCTATCGCTAAAATCATATCGAGGGAGTAATAGGCAATTTTTCTTTGAATAGTTCTCTGTCCTTCGTTTTGAACTGTCAACTTATAGTTGACAGTTGAAGCTTCGTACAGTTCGCCATCGTCAAAAATTGCTTTGATATGTTTGCTTATATTCTGCTTTGTAGTTTGAAAAAGCTCCGCAATCTCCGCTTGACTCAGCCATACAGTACCATGCTCTTTTTGCAGATTTATCTTTGCCTTTCCGTCTTCGGTAGTGTAAATGATTATTTCTTTATTCATCTTCGAGCTCCTTTACGATTTTGTTTATGGCAGATCTTCGTTAATCTTACAATAAATTTAAGAGATTTCCAAGCATTGACAATAACATTTCTTTATTTATAATGTACTCGACTTAGGTAAAATCAAATGACTTCAAAGCCTTTAAATTTTAAAAACAATTTTTTTTCGATACTGCCTTTTAGGCAGCTCGCGGTCTTGTTCTTTTTGGCTCTTGTGTCGGCCTTGGCTCCCTTTGTGAGTTTTTGGGCTCTTTCAAAGACAATCGACGCTCTTTCAAGCCTTTCTCAAGCTCAAAATGTCATCCTATACATAATCTTTATAGGGGCTTTTTTAGTTACAAACGATAGTTTCGAAGCTGTCCGCTGGACCTATTCTACCTATATGGAGGGAAAAATCTTTTTGGAGATGAAAGAAAGGCTTTTGGAAAAGGTTTCAAAATATGCGTACATCGACATCTTTGAAAATCCCGACTTTTTAAATAAGTTAAGACTGGCCGATCAGCTCATCCCAAAATTTAACAGCTTTTTTAATTCGCTTGCCATGCTTTTTTCGGGAGTGCTTGGCTCTCTCCCCTTTTTATGGATTGGAATTACGACAGCTTGGTGGGTGCCCCTTGTTCTGATTGCGGGTTTTTTACCGAGCTTAATTATAAAATGGAACCTTGAAGAAAGGCTATGGGCCTTGGAAATTCAAAACGGAGAGTCCTACAAGGAGGCGGCCGTTCATGAGCACATTCTTTTGGATTCTGCCTTTGCAAAAGAAATACGCCTTTGGAATGCCGCTTCCTTTATTCTAAAAAGATGGAAAAAGAATAGATATAATCTTTTAAAGGAAACTTCTCATCTTAGAAATAAGAGTATGGGGATGACACTTTTGGCGCATATTTTTGAGGGTCTTGTGGATTGCGGAGTGATTGCATACTTATACATACTTGTAAGCCGAAATGCCTTAACAACGGGAGCCTTTGTTTTTGCGGTTACGGCGGTTATTCAGCTAAGACAAAATGCTTTTACTGTGCTTTTATTCGGTGTCGATCTTAAAAGCGATTTTAACAGGCTAAAGCCTTATTTCGATGTTATAAATTACGATGAAACTATAATAGACAAAAACCGTCCTTGCGATGAGGAAATGAAGGCTTCTCAAGCAGAACAAAATACCATAGTCCTAAAATCGCTTTCATTTTCTTATCCTAAATGCGAAGAAAAGGCCTTAAAAAATATAAACCTTGAAATTAGAAAAGGAGAAAAGATAGCCGTCGTCGGGGCAAACGGTTCCGGTAAATCTACCCTGATTAAAATCATAAGCGGAATGTATCCCGATTTTGAAGGAGCTTATTTTTTTAATGGGAAAAATTCAAAAGATATTGCGGTTAATGAATTAAGAAGGTCTTTTGCAGCCGTCTATCAAGACTTTGCCCGTTTTCCTATGACTTTTGAAGAAAATGCAGCAATTTCCGAAATTGCCGAGCAATTTAATGATGGGCCGAATTCTTTTAAAACTGAAAAAAAAGAGTTTAAGATAGACACCTTTAAATTTGAAGAGCTTTGTAAGCGTTTTCCGATAGCAAATTCCATGTTAGAACCTAAAACCCTGCTTACAAGGCAGTTTGAAGGCGGGCTTGATTTGTCGGGCGGACAATGGCAGAGGCTTGCCCTAATGCGCTGTGCTTGGGCTGATAGGGAAATAATTCTTTTGGATGAACCTACTTCAGCCCTTGATCCCGACTCCGAGCACGAGGTTCTTGAAGCTATGATTGAGCTTATGAGAAAAAAAACGGCAATAGTTGTTACGCATAGGTTGGCCCTTTGCCGCAGCGTCGACAGAATAATTGTAATTGAAGACGGCTCCATCATCGAAACCGGCACCCATACCGAACTTATAAACAAAAACGGCCGCTACGCCGAAATGTTCAAAAAGCAAAGTGCTCGGTATAAATGAAAAAAGCCCTCGGAATCGAGGGCTTTTTTGTTTAAGTGTTAGCGGGCGTATTCGACGATACGTGTTTCGCGTATTAGGGTTACGCGGATTCTTCCGGGGTACTGCAAATCGTTTTCGATTTTTTTTGCAATGTCCCGGGCTAAAATCTTGGTATCGGCATCGGAAATCTTTTCGTTGTTGATAACAACCCGCAATTCCCTTCCGGCTTGGATTGCATAGGCCTTTTCGACTCCGCTAAAGCCTTCAGCCAGCTGTTCAAGGTTTTCAAGCCGCTTAACATAGTTATCCATAGTTTCTCGTCTTGCACCGGGACGGGCAGCTGAAATTGCATCCGCAATCTGCACTATTACCGATTCAATGCAGGTGGGCTCTATATCGTTGTGGTGAGCACCTACGGCATTGACAACCCTCGGATCTTCATTGATCTTCTTTGCTAGTTCCATTCCTATCTCTGCATGGTTTTTATCGGAGTCGGTTTCTGCACCCTTTCCGACATCATGCAGCAAGGCACCGCGTTTTGCGATTTCGACATTTGCGCCGATTTCGCTTGCAATCATTCCGGCTATTACTGCAACCTCTTTAGAATGATGTAGAACATTTTGTCCGTAGCTCGTTCTAAAGTAGAGCCTTCCCAAGGCCCTTACGCCTTCTTGGTTCATGTTATGGATACCGAGGTCGAATAAAACCCTCTCTCCTTCTTCATAAACCTTTTGCGAAATTTCTCTGGTTACCTTTTGCACAATCTCTTCAATGCGGGCCGGGTGAATTCGGCCGTCAAGAATCAATCTTTCTAAGGCAACTCTTGCAATTTCCTTGCGTACAGGGTCAAAACAAGATACTACAACAGCTTCAGGTGTATCGTCGATTATTATATCTACACCGGTTAGGGTTTCCAAGGCTCGAATGTTGCGGCCTTCGCGGCCGATAATTCTTCCTTTCATCTCATCGCTGGGCAAGCTGACCGTTGAGACAGTGATGTCGCTCGCCGTTTCCGTTGCAAGACGTTGGATCGTCGTAATTAAAATATCCCGCGCCTTTTTTTCTGCCGTAAGCTGAGCTTCTTGTTCTATCTTGTTTATAATAGTAACTGCATCATGCTTTGCCTCAGTTTCTAAGTCACGGATAATCAAATCCTTTGCCTGCTGCTGGGTCAAACCGGAAATTCTTTCCAATTCTTCCCTGTATCTTTCTTCTTCGCCGCTTAAAATTTCAGCACGCTCATCAAGTGCGGCTTCCCTCTTGACAAGTTCTTTTTCTTGCTTTTCTACAGTTTCGACACGCTTATCGAGGAGTTCCTCTTTTTGTGTCAATCTTCGTTCAAAACGCTGGAGATCGCTCCTGCGTTCCCTATTTTCCCGTTCCTGCTGTTTTTGTTCCCGAATCAGCTGCTCTTTTGCTTCAAGAAGAAATTCCTTCTTCTGAGCTTCAGCATCTTTAATTGCCTCCTGTAAAATCCGTTCTGCACGTTGTTCAGAAGCAGATAGTTGAAATCTGGCGTAAAGCCAGCGAATCGTCCATCCAAGAATTATACAGACAGCAGGAAGGATGACATACAAAATCCAATTCATCGGTATGCTCCTTAAAAAATGACTACTGTCCAGTCTCATAATACAGGCAATCGAAAAAAAAGTCAATAAAAATTTTTAAATTTATTCTTGTTTAAGCTAAAATTTTGTGATATACTTTTTATTATAAGGAGAGTTTTATGATACGTAAAAACAATGTATTTGCAGCCGGTTTATTTTTTATCGGTTTGGTTTTTGCTTTATCGTTCACCGTTTCTTGCGGAGGTAAAACCGAAAAGCAAAAAGTAGTATTAACCGTACAAGCAGAACAAGGCTGGATGCCGTATTATAAAGAAGCAGTAAAAAGGGTTGAAGAAACTCATCCGAATACGGAAATTAAACTTATTGAAGTAGGAGCTTTCGATCATTTGGATAGGCTTGATGCCACAGATGCTTCAAATAAGGATGTAGCAGATTTATTTGCAATTCCTGCCGATAGACTTTACGGACTTGCGGAGAATGAAGCTTTAGCTTCCATCGATTCCAAAAAAATTTCTTCCGAATTGGGCGGCTGGTCGAATTTTGATTTAGGACTTGGCGGAAACTTAAAAATCGGTAACGAATATCTTGCTTTCCCCCTTAATATAGAAACACTCATTACCTTTGTAAATACAGCAAATGCAAAAGCACAAGGTGCCGATTATACCAAACCCTTTGAACTTGCAAATCAAAAAGATCCTGCAACCGTTTTATTGCCTCTTTTTGATGCATGGTACGGAGTTGCTCCTGCAAATTCGGTTGCAATCGAATTCTTAGGAAAGAAAAACGGAACGGAACTTTTTTCCGATATGGTTATGGAATTTAAAGATTTACCGGCAGAAAAAAGAGCTGCAATTGAAACTATATACAATTATTGGAAGCTCAATTATGAAAACAAAACTTCGCTTTTTGATGCAGATGCCGGTTGGGGTTATATTGATAAAGAATTTAGTAATGGAAATAAGGGCGTTATCCGTTTGGGCGGACCGTGGGATACGGGAAGTATTTTAGAACAGACAAAAGGAAATCTTGTAATTTATCCTATAAGCCATATTACCTTAAACGGTAAACCGATTTTACATTGGAAAGGCGGCTGGGGACTTGCTATTAATTCCCGTATCGAAAAAGATGCAGAAAAATATGCACTTGCCGAAGCGATGATAAAAGAAATCGTAAACCCGAAATATGCCGTAGACTTTTTTAAAGCGACCGGTAAGATTTTGGAAAATGTTCCTGCCGAAACATATGCCGCTTCAAATCTTTCAGATACGGAAAAGGCTGTTATTAGGGCAGTAATAGAATCTTATAAAATTTCCCCTGCCCGTCCTTTATTTAAAGAATGGGGAAAAGTTTGGGATACATGGAGAAATGCCGTTCTTTCATGGAACAGTGTTAATCCTAAAAATGTCGAGGAAGCATATAAAGAATTAAAGGCTTCTTTCGATGCAATGATGGCAAACTTTAAAATGTAATGGTCAGCTCTAAAATTTATGTCAGATTTTTAGAGGTTTCCTAATATCCTAAAAGCTGTCGGCATAGTATTGTCCGGCAGCTTTAAAACCGGAGGTGAAAATGACTTATTCAAAAACTTTGTCGGACGGTATCGGTAATATTCACCCTAGGAAAAACCTATATCTGTTAGAATTGGCGGAAGCCGATTCTGCAAAACGCAAAGAACTTAAAGCTGCAAAGTCTT
This sequence comes from Treponema sp. OMZ 798, assembly GCF_024181385.1. Lineage (NCBI taxonomy): Bacteria > Pseudomonadati > Spirochaetota > Spirochaetia > Treponematales > Treponemataceae > Treponema > Treponema sp. OMZ 798. The sequence goes on along the minus strand of NZ_CP051305.1, from coordinate 2,587,320 downwards.
CACACGAATACAATATTAAACTTGAAGATTTTAAGGTAAAACGGAAAGAATTTTTAAAAACATTAAAACGGAAAACAAAACAATATTCGGCTTCTCATAGAGAGATGCTGCAACCGATTATTTAAATCTACGGCTTTTTAAAGCGGAGCGAAAAAAAGAATTTTATAAAGATTTTGCGGAACTTTCTTATGACGCTTTTTTGGAAGCAAAAATTGCAGAACTTGAAATACGATATATACCGGATATCCTTGCCCATAAAGCATTGCTTCAAAAGAAACTCCAGACAGTAAAAGAAAAACTAGCAGATATTGATGAAGATGAAAGAACAATTATTCAAAAAACAATTGAGCTGACCGTTGCAGAGCGTAAAGAAAAATTAAAAACTGAACTGAAAACGCTATCGGAAAAATATACATCCAAATCCATTTCAAAAAAAGCCTATAAAACCGAATGTAAAATCAAAAGAGCTGCATATAAGGAAGATGTTCTTGCTGCATCTTTTACCGACCCCAAAGTGAGTTTACAAGAAGAAATTAAAAATATTACATATCGGCTTAAAATGGATATAAAAACAAAACTGAATGTTTTAGAATCGGATATTGCCGATGTAAGAAGAAAAACGCCTATCGAATTGGAACGGTTTCCTTTAATTTCCGTTTTTACTTGTTTTTTACCCGGTCTCGGACAGTTATTAAATAAACAATATGTAAAAGCCGGTATTTTCTTTTTATCTTCAATTTTTATTTATCTCATTGCATTCCCCTATATTTTAGGCTATACGAATTATCAAGGTTCCGGAATTTCAGGGCTTATCGGACTTGCCGAAGGCGGAACAAAAATAGATAAATCAATTATTTTTATGATTGAAGGCATTATAGCTCTAATTTTAATTCTTTTTTCGGTCTTGCTGTATACTGTTTCTTTTAAAGATGTTCGGAAGGTTGAAGTAAATGCCTTAAAAGGCATAAGACGGAAAACTTGGTTTGAAAGCAAACGGAGCATTGAACGGGAGGGCTTTCCTTATTTGGTGTCAGCTCCGGCTTTAATTGTTATTGTATTTATCGTAATAGTTCCGATTTTGACGACGGTTTTTATTTCGTTTACAAATATGGATCCGGTACATCAAAATAAATTTTCATGGATAGGTTTACAAAACTATAAAACGCTGATAACGGGACACGGCGTTGCAGGTAAAGCATTTTATCTTATTTTGGGATGGACTCTTATTTGGACGGTAGGAGCCTCCACGCTTTCGATTGTTATAGGCTTTGTTTTAAGTCTTATTGTCAATCAAGAAAGAATAAAAGGAAAATCAGTTTTTAGAACAATTTATCTTTTACCGTGGGCGGTGCCTGCGTTTATAACAATTATGTTTTTTTCGATAATGGCTTCGCGCGGCGGTCCTATTTCAGAATTGCTTGAAAAACTGTTTGGGCTTTCGATTGATATTAAAAATAATCCGCATCTTACCCGCACAGCACTTATTCTTTTACAGAGCTGGCTCGGTTCCGCATATATCTTTTTACTTTCTACGGGCGTTTTGCAGGGCATTCCAAAAGATTTATATGAAGCTGCCGAAATAGACGGTGCAACCGGCTTTCAGCGTACTATGAAAATTACCGTGCCTTTAGTGCTTTATCAAACCGCTCCGCTTTTAATAATGCAGTATACCTTTAATTTTAATAACTTTTCGATTATATATCTTTTTAATTTGGGCGGGCCTTTTAACCCGACAAAATATGGAAATTTGGCAGGAAGTTCGGATATATTGATTTCTTATATTTATAAATTAACTATCGAAAATCAATATCAAGCGATAGGGGCTGCAATTACGATAGGAATTTCGCTGGTTCTTATGGTATTTGCATTTTTGAATTTTAGAAGAACAAAAGCTTTTAAAGAAGATTAAGACAAGGAGAATAAAGATGAAAAAACAAAATGAACTTTATTTGTCGGATAAGCAGCCTCTCAATACCGGAGGTAGAATTTTTCTTACCCTTTCCTATCTGATTATGATCGTCTGGGCTTTATTTATTATTTTGCCTCTGGCTATTATTGTTGTATCGGCGTTTAACGGAAATCAAGGGAAAAATATTTCACTTCAATCGGTGTTCAGTTTTTCGCTTAAGCACTTTGAATATCTTTTTACCGAGACCTATTTTTTTATGTGGGTAAAAAATACGCTTATTGTAGCTATTGCAACCGCCTTACTGACACTTTTAATCGTGTCATTTACCGGTTATGCGTATTCACGGTATAAATTTACGGGCAAAAAAACTATTCTTATGGGAATTATGCTTATCCAAATTATACCGGTTTTTGCGGGACTTACCGCGTTTTATACTCTCCATTCGATTATTTCTACGGCAATTCCGTTTTTTTCAAAAAAGGCAATGCTTGTTTTAATTTATTCGGGAGGAGGAATCGTAGGAAACACATTTATACTAAAAGGCTATATAGATTCAATTTCGCGGGAGCTTGACGACGCTGCAAAAATAGACGGATGCTCAAATATGGGGGTTTATCGGCTGATCATTATGCCGATTGCGCGTCCGATGCTTGCCATTATTGCACTTTGGTCGTTTATCGGGCCTTTTATGGATTACATGTTACCGAAAGTTTTACTTACTAATTCAAAAGATTATACGCTTACCGTAGGCTTATTTACACTTATAAACGACGCAAGAACTATGAACGCACCGGCATTTGCGGCGGGCGGCTTATTAACGGCAATACCGATCATAATCTTGTTTATCAGTTTGCAAAATCAACTGGTTTCAGGGCTAAGTTCCGGTTCGGTAAAAGGATAGAAACATGATAATTAATTATACATTACATGAAGGGGAGATAGTATGAAAGTTAGTTTAAAGGATATCGGCAAAAAATATGAAGGAAGAGAAAATTTTACGATTAGACATATCAATTTGGAAATTGATGATAAAGAATTCTGTGTGATTTTAGGTCCTTCAGGCTGCGGAAAATCTACATTATTGAGAATGATAGCGGGGCTGAATTCGATAACGGAGGGTGAACTTATTTTCGGAGAAAAGATTGTAAATAAAGTTGCTCCGAAAGATAGGGATATTGCAATGGTTTTTCAGTCTTATGCCTTGTATCCGCACATGACGGTGTATGATAATATGGCTTTTTCATTAAAAATGAAAAAAGAAAGAAAAGAAATTATCCATGAGCGGGTTTTAGAGGCAGCAAAGATTTTACAAATAAGCGACAATCTTTATGCAAAACCATCGGATATTTCGGGCGGACAAAGGCAGCGGGTAGCTTTAGGACGCGCTATGGTAAGACGTCCGGGCGTTTTTTTAATGGATGAACCGCTTTCAAATCTTGACGCAAAGCTGCGCGAACACATGCGAGTTGAATTGGTTCGGCTGCATAAACAACTTGGCACTACCTCAATTTATGTAACGCATGACCAAACAGAAGCAATGACAATGGCTACAAAAATAGTGTTATTAAATAAAGGAAAGATTCAGCAAGTGGGCAAACCCGAAGAATTTTACAATAAGCCTGCCAATATTTTTACCGCCGAATTTATCGGCTCTCCCACAATGAATATTTTTGAAGGCAAAATTGAACATGGGCGTTTTATAACCGCTTCGGGTGTCATTGAAGTATTCCCGAAAGAAGCTGACGCAAAAGTTCTTGCTGCTTATGAGGGCAAAAAACTATACCTTGGTATACGCTCCGAACGGTTTATTGCAGGAGAAAATGAAAAAAATTCCTTCCATGCAAAAATAGATGTAATTGAAGTACTCGGAAAAGAACAGCTTTTATATACAAAGTTGGACGACGGTACCGACTGTATTATGAGCGAACCAGGATATTTTAAATATGCTGTGGATGAAATTCATAACTTTACATTTGATTTAGATGCTTTGCATTTTTTTGACGGAGAAACTACCGAAAGGATAAATTAAACGGAGTTTTTACAGGAGACATTTATATTTACATAAATATTTTATATCTTAAAATAAATCGAATAACCGGCTTGCCCTATATTTTAGAATTTTGTATATTGTAACCAATCGGGAAAAATGATTTTTTCTAATCTAAAATTATAAGGAGATGATTATGGCAGTATTGGATATTACAAATGCTAACTTTGATGAGACCCTAAAGACTACCAAGCCCGTTTTAGTTGATTTTTGGGCTCCTTGGTGACCGGGATGCGTACAGCTCAGTCCTGAGCTGCAGGCTGCCGAGGCGGAACTCGGCGATAAGGCTGTGATTGCGCAGTCTAACGTGGATAATGCACGAGAATTAGCAGTAAAATTTAAGTTTATGTCGATTCCTACCCTCATCGTTTTAAAAGACGGAAAAGAGGTAGACAGGCACACAGGTTTCATGGATAAAAAGAACCTTGTAGACTTTGTTTCAAAGCATATCTAAAAGAAAAGGCGGGAGCTTTTAAAGCGTCCCGCCTTTTTTGTTTTTAAATGTAATCGGCCTTGTGGAGTATATCCCTTGCCTTGGGTAAGTCTTCTTCGCTTACCATGATTACGGGGCCGGTACAACCCATTCCCGTTTCGGCATAGATTCCTTCCTTCCAAAGAGCCTTACATGCGTCTTCGATTTCGATAACGTCGATTCCGGGGATACCGGCATCAACCGTTTTCTTGGGCGGAGCCTTTACCTCTTCGGCAGCGGCTGCTGCAACAGGCTTTGCTCCGGGCATGTCTTCCAAAAGCTCATCCAAGCCTGCTTTTTTGGCGGCCTTGAGCTCTTCTGCATAAATGCCGTGAACATTGTTCTTTGCACAGTCTGCAACGAATTTTAAGGCATTTGCTATTGCAGGAGCTCCGGATGCTCTCGAAATAATTCCGACAACATCATCATAGCCTGAACCGATACAGGGTCCGTAACCGAAGCCTGAACCTTCATAGCTTCCTCCGGTTACAAAGGAAGAAAAGAGCTTAATGAGCAGGTTTCCTGTAAGGGTATCGCAAACCATTACATCGGGAGTTCCCTGCAAGAGGTCGTTTCCTCTCATGCGGACACCTCCGTCTGCACGGTTTGATTCGGTGTAGCTTACCTTGTAACCCCTTTCCTTCATCTTGTTTAAGGCCTTTTCTATAACGGCGATTCCGTCAATGTTCAAAAGACCTACTGTGGGCTCGGCTATTCCTGAAGCCTTAGCAACTGCAATACCGCCGATAGCGTTTAAAAGCATGGCCTTGTAGCGGTTTGCATCGGTTGTTCCCGTAGTAGTAGCAAGAATCATCTCTCGTCCCTTACCGGGGGTTACAACCTTTCCTACGGTGCTTACGCCCAAGGGGAAGTTATAGTGCATGGTAACACAGGCCTTAATTGTTCCTTCTTTAAAAAGGCGTTCCATTTCTTTATGAGCATCTTCGAGAGTTGCTGCAGGGAAATGCTTTAAGCCCTTTACTTCAGGGCCTCCGATAAGGATTACATCCAAATCGGGGTTCCTTTTTGCGGCAAGCTCTGCGGCATAAACAAGCTCTGCTTCTCCGTGTTCGCTTCCCGGAATGGTTAAACCGACGGGGAATCGGCCGGCAAATGAGCCGCCTTCAAGCCCTTCGGCAAGTCCTAAAAATAAATCAGCAATTTGTTTTTTATCTGCCATATTCTTATCTCCTTAGTTTTGGGATTTGAGAATATTTTCGGCTACGTTTCTCATTGCTTCGGCAACAATCTTCTTTATTCCGGCTGTGTCCTGACCTGCAGAAGCGGAGCCTTTTCCGTCATTGGCTTCAATCAAGAAGCTCAAGCCGTCAAAGAGGTTTGTAAGACGGCCGAGGAATAAACTTCCCTTTCCGATTATCATTGTATTTTTGAGTTTTCCTGCCATCATATCGCGGCGTGCATGTCCGATGAAGGGAACGCCTGAGGGGATGTGTCCCTGAGTGGGAGCAAAACCTACAACTCCGTGTTTTTTTACGAATTCGGCAATTTGAGTTTTTTCAAGCTGGCCTTTCATAACACTTAAAGCGGCAATCATCTTTACGTTTGCTTCGGGTACGTTACCTGCACCTGCGGGAGCGGTAATTTCGTGGTTTTGAAGCTCGGCTGAGAATTTTTCGATGTCGGTCATCTTTAAGCCGGCAGCATTAAGAGGATCGTAAACCAATACGCTCATAACGGCCTGAGGGGCGGAACCGGAAGAAATTACGTGCTTTCCTACAACTTCGGTATTGATAACGGGGTTTACTCCGTCGTCTGCACTGAGCATAACGGCAAAGCCTCCGATCATGTCTTCAAAGAGGGGAAGGCCTTTTTTTACGTGGTCTTTTCCGTTCATACCGAGCTTGGGTACTGAACCTCCCGAAACGACCAATACGTTTTTAAAGATACCTGCTGCTACAAGGGCGGCTCCGTGGATGATTGCGTGAACGGGAGCTGCACAGAAGCCTCGAACGTCTGAACCTGTTGCGTTTACACAGCCTGACTTTTCTCCGACTGCCTTTGCAATGTTTCCTCCGCCTCTCTGGTTAATATCGCCGGCTGCTTCTTCTGAACATTCGATGATGTATTCGACATCCTTCATGTCGATGCCTTCGAGTTTTCCCATGTGCCATGCGGAAAGAATACCGGAAGCCTTTGTGGCGAGGTTTTCGAGCATGGTGTGGGCGCTCAAGTTTTCGTCCGTCTCGTGAGCCTGCTTTACACAACCGATGAGTTTTCCCTGTTCGTAGAGGCCTTCAGCTGTGTGAGCATCTACCATTTTTTGGATTTCGGCAATGTCGTGGCCTTCTCCGAGCTTAATATCCTGAGTTTTCATAATCGGATGATTTTCGATGAGTTTTGCAGCTTCGGCTGTGAATTCCTTTGAGAAATAAACGAGTTCAAAAACGTCGGCATGTTTCATCAAGACGTAGAATTCGGCCTGAGTCATAATTTCGCCGAATTTACCCTTTCTTTCTGCCTTTTTTGCATCCTTGTACCAAGGTTCGGGGATAGCTTCCAAGTCTTCGGGAGCCATGTTTCCGATATAAACTTGGTTAGGCGGATAGTTTACAGCCTCTTCAAAGCTTCGTAAGTGAGAGGGTATTGCCTTTAAATATTCATCCTCAGGGTTTGCAAGCCTTGTGCCTGTTTGAGTTGAACCGTTGTGAAAAAGAAGATCGGGAGCATGAACTAGAATGTAGCTTGCTCCTTTTATAGCGACTTTTGCCATAATGCCTCCAAAAAATTTATATAAAATTTAAAATAATTTGCCAATTACTAATGATGGCTTTTTTATTCTATATTAAATTCGTTTATTATTCAAGTATCTTGTGAGGAGGGGGAGAATTGATATTTTATTAGGCTTGATAGAATGTGTTTTTTATGCTACATATAAATAAAGATTTTAGATATACTGTTAGTCTGGTGTCATTGGAGGATTTATATGAAAAAGAGGATAAGTGTATTTTTTATAATCATATTTACTGCTATTTATTGCTTTTCAGAGAATTATGAACAAAGTCAGCGAGCCGTTGAAATGCTTAATTATTTAACCGTGCAGACTCAATTTATCATTGACTCAAAATACAACAAGGTAGCCCTTGAGGAAATATATAATAAAATTCATAATAATTTAGCACCTAGTGCAGTGGATAAAGAGACAGAGAAACAGGTGGATTTCATCTTAGATCAGATTCATCAATTGAGAGTATTGGAATCAAGTAGAGGACAGCTTCAAATTTTATTTGAAAATGATCAGGCCCAAGCCCTTTCAAAGGCTATGCCTAACCCGACTTATTTACTCAGCACGGTAATTTCCGGTGATCCTCTAAAAACGGTTGCCTCCATTGCAATGACAGGTTTAAGCTCTTGGGTAAACTATAATAATGCAAAAAATGAGTCAATAATTGCTAATTTAAAATCAAAATGGGAATTAGACAAGCAAGAAATGCAATCAATTCACGATATAAGAAAAAATGCATTTACCTATATGATAAGGATTGTTAATTCTTATAAGGGAATAAAGGATTCATATACTCTAAATGAAGATAGTGTTAAAGAATTTATTGCTTTCCAAATGACCGAAAATCCTCATCAAAGAAAACTGAGGCTTGAAGGTAATAAGCATAAATTTGAAAAGTACGGTCCATATTGGGGCTTACTTGCCAAAACATATTTTGAAATTGATGATTTTAAAAACTGTCTAAACGCTATAAAAAAATATGAAGAAACAAGGACTTCAATTTTTAGATATGATTTGGAATTTGCAAATGTTCTCCCTTATGCTGTCATGGCAGCCGAAAAAGTTTATGGAACAAAGAATAAAAAATATGTCTATGAAGCTGAAAGATATTTAAAGCTTTTAGAGAAGGAAACGCCTACAAATCAATGGCAAATGAGATATTTTATATCCCAAGCATATATTTTACTTGCCCGCAATTCAAATGATAATTCATATTTAAACAAGGCTTATTCTATCGTAAAATTGGATTTAGCTACATTAGCATCAGAACAAGAAAAATGGGTCGAAAACTATATAAAACCGGTGGATGAAAGGATTTCTGATAAGTTAACCCCCGGTGATAAAAAACGACGAGAACAAGAAATAGAGCAGGAAAAATATTTAAAAAGTATAGCTTTTATCCCATACCATCAGGGCTTTTATCAAAATTATAGCCTTTTTGTTGACTTAGTTAATTTACTAAAAATAAGCAAACAAGAAATTTTTGAAGTATACTCAGCTTTATTATATGCATTATCTATTTATGAAGAACGCTATTTTGTAGCTGAAAGAAAGTATGACAAAGAATATATAAACAGCTTAATTGAGAAATATGCTTCAAATTTCAGTGAATTCGATAAGCAAAGAATTTACAAAGTTTTTAATTTTAGAGGGAAGGTTGATAAAGAAATTTATGATGATGACGAAGATATTGCAAACCTTATGAAGGATATTATAAAAAATTTTGAAACAGATAATTATTATTTACCATCGCTAAATGATTCATATTGTTTTTATAATGATCCATGGTTATCATTATTTAGAGACAGATCATTTGAAGTAGGGATACCTCTTTGTTTGTTAACTGAACAATCAAATATTGTAATGGAAGTGTGGGAGTTTGTATCAGATAATGAATCAAATAAAATTTATGAAGAAGAATTTACTGTTCCAAGAGACCGAGTTATCACTAGTCCGGATACTTATACAGCGTCATACCCTAATCCAAGTTATTTTAGATATTGTCATTTTAAATTGATTCCAACACAAAAGATAGATTTTAATAAGAAAAGCAATTATGTGATAGGACTTGTGATAAATGATCCGCATTTTAATGTAAGAATTGTATTTGACGCGAATAATATAAATGAATATAGAAAAAAAAGCTTATCTAATTTTTTATATGTGCAATAATTAAATTATGAATAAAAAAATATATACGGCTTTAATTTTTATTTTTGTTTTTATCGGTACTGGTTTTTGTGACACATTAAAGATTTTATCTTTTAATCTTAATGGTAATTATAAAAGCCATAGGCTAGAAGTAAGTGAGCTATGGGCAGACGATATAATTACTATAATAAAGCAGTCAGAAGCAGATATTGTATTACTTCAAGAAGTTTACATTGATTTGATTAAAAGAAGTGATACTTCTTATTTTAAGAATCCTAAACCCAATAATGTCTTAGATTATTTTATACGAAAATTAAGCGGATATAGCGGTACTTGGAAATATTTTACCTCAGCAGGATATATGTTGCGCAAAGATATAACTGTCGATGGTAGTAAGTATATAAGCGGCAACAAAACACAAAATAATGCTATTTTGTTCAACTCAAATAAGCTTGAAGGTATTGATCAAGCTAAAATGCTGGGATTTGATAAATTTACAGGCAGATATTTATTTGATAAAAATTCCGTACAAGTTATAGAATTTACAGACATAAATAAAAATTCTAAATTTGTTGTAATAAATGTTCATCTTCCATATAATAACTGGGAGAATACGGAAAGAGACTTAAATACCTTAGAGAAACTATATGCCCTATTTAAACTAAAAACGGGAGTTATCATAGGAGGAGATTTTAATACACCAAGACAATTTTTAACAAAGAGAAACTTTGATAATGTTGATGGAACAAAAAACTGGTATTATGATAAAAATTTCGGGTTACCAACAACAATTTCAACAACCGATGAGGAGTCCTTTAAGTTTTATAATGATTATGATCATTTTATCTTTAATAATAAAATAAAGGAAGAAATAGTAATGCAGCGTCTTGGTATTCCGGTCGATGACATAAGTTTTTACGCAATAAGAATTGGAAATAATCAATTTTATAACTCTAAAGATTTTTTTGATAGAATTTCAGACCATTATCCGATTATTTTTGAATTTTCTGTTGAGTAATATAGGGATATAGAATTTTTGCGTGACAGGTTCTTGGCTCCTATAGAATATGATTCGGCAAAAAAGGGGTATTACTATACTGGAGAATATAATATGCCCCTTAACAGCATTTCGACAAAAAACTTAATGGCTCTTTCCTCTGCAAAAATTCTTCTTTCGAATTATAAGGGAACTCCTATTTACGATGATCTATGCAATGTTATTAATTTGCTGACATTTTCCGAGATAAGAGGAAATGCAGATTTTATTGACAGGATTGCCGTACCACCTGCTTCGCCCATAATAATCGATGAGGCAATTTGGAATGCAATTTACACTGCTATGAAAATAATTCGATTATAGAATTTGATTATAACGGAAGACATAATATCGAAACGACTCATCGCCGTGTGCACCCTTATCAGATTTTAATAAATGAAGGCGTATGTTTTTTATTCGGCTTTTGCGAGCTTCGTAATGCGGAACGCCTTTTTTGTCTTTCTCGAATTAAAAATCTCATCATCACTGATGATAATTTTAAGCTGCCCCAAGATTATGAATTTTCATCCCGCTGCGGAGGAGGCAAATTCGGAACCTTTATTTCAACCGATATTCGAACATATAAAATCCGTTTTTACGGTCCGGCTCGTCAGTATGTAAAAGATAAAATCTAGGCTGATGATCAAAAAATAACGGATTACGATGAAGAAGGTTTCACTGAAATTAGTTTTTCCTCTTCACAAGATGATGTTATTATGGAGTGGGTTTTAGCTCAAGGAGCAAATGTTCTGCCTATTGAACCTAAAGTGTTTGCAGATGAGTGGAAAAATCAAATAAGATGGATGGCGGAGCGGGCCGGGATATTATAATTTGACAGGACTAGGTGAAAGGTAAAATAAATTAATCAAGCAAATTTAATTACTAATCTATTTTTTTTTGAAAAAATATGATAAAATATTTATAGTATGGATTATGTAGGAGGATAAAATGACAGTTGCAGCTTCTGAACTGACACAAATGATGAAAATGCTAACAGAAGAAGATTGTAGTGCCGCTATAAAATATATTGAGTTTCTTATCAGCTCTCGTAAAAAAAATACCAAGGCCACTATTCGCCAAATACAGGAAATTTTTACCGATGATAAAGGATGGGCTTCTGAGGAAGAAATGTTGTTGGATATGGCGGCTTTTCGCCGTTCAAGGTTAGAATAATGCGGATTTTTTTAGATACTAATGTTCTTATTTCTGCATTTATATTTGCGGGTAAGGCAGGTAATCTTTTAGAAATGCTTTTTGATGATGGTTATGACTTGCTTATTTCTGAATATGTAGATTTGGAATTTAAAGCAAAACTTGAGGAAAAATGGAGTTCAAAAGCAGATAGAATTTATTCGCTATATCGCAGTTTACCGTTTATATTTTGTGCAAGTACGGATGAACGATATGACATGATCCGCGATAAAAAAGATATTCCGGTGTTAAGCGATGCTCTTTTTCATAATGCCGATATTATTCTTACAGGTGATAAGGATTTTCTTGAATCTGATTTAGAAAAACCTTTGATATTTTCTCCTACAATGTTATATGATTATTTAATAAATATGAATGATGACTGAAATGATTTTAAAGGGGACATGGCAGAAAATTATGCTTTTTTATAGAAAACTATTGATTAATCGATATGAATAATGTTCGAAGATGTAAGATTCATTATTATGAAGAGGGTTTTAGCTCAGCTTCTTACAAACATATTAAGAGTTTTTAATTGCCTATTCTTTTTTTTAGAAGTTCTTCTCTTTTTAGGATGCAGTCATTTATAGTTCGTATATATATATTTACTGTTTCTGTGTTCCAACTGTTCGGAGAAGTATTTAATTCTTTTTTTAATTTTTCATCGATATCTATAAACGGCTGAAAGCACAGACATTCAATATAATCTTCAAAATTCTTAAAAAGATTCCAAAATATTTTTGTTTCATCAAAAAGATTTTTCATTTCATTATCGCAGTCGATTGTCTTGTTATTGATATATGTTTTTACAAGTTCTAAAAACATAAAAAAATTATCTTTGTAAGGCTCCCTTGCTCTCTGCGTATTTATCGAAGCTCTCGGGCGATTCGGTTTAGGGATAATAAAAAAAGAACCTATTCTGCCGTTATTTAACAGCGTTTTATCATTACATGTACAAAACTCTAAATTTTTTAAATCAAGACCGTCTATTTTACCGAGTAAATTTTCCGTTTTTACCTTATGTTCAAATTTCCCCAGTATTGACTTATACGTTCCGAGCGTATCTCCGCGTAATATCAGCTCTTTTGAATTTTCATCTTTTAAGAGGATTTCATATCTGCCGGAACCTTCCTGCGGACTGACACAATAGTCCCAAATTTTATCCGTTTTAATTATTTTTGCTTTATTCGTGCGGAGGGTTTAATACCCCGACGCTCTGCGTCGTAACAAAGGGTATTAAAGCCGACTGCAACCACCTTATGAGAACAACATACCCCGATGCTTTGCGGCGGGGTATGTTGATTCTTTTTCTCCTCGATGATATCAAAGAAAAAATCAATATAATGATTGACAACTTTCTCATCTGAGTCGGGATCAAAATATGTTTCTGTTTTACAGGTGCAATATCTACAACCATTTTCTTCAGAATGCAATTCTATGTAGTTCTTATTCCATTTGACAGTATTATCTTTTTCCATAATATTCTCCCTCGTTGTTTACTTTATATTATAGAAGTAAGGCGAGTAAGGTCAAGCTCTTATGCGAAATCACCTGCCGCTCCCGCACTGCGCTTTCCAAAGCCGCTTGTAGTAAGTTCCGTTTTTTAAAAGCTCATCGTGTTTTCCTTTTTCGACAAGGCTCCCTTTTTGGAATATGAGGATTTGATCAGCTTTTTGGATAGTCTTTAAATGATGAGCGATGACCAGTACCGTTCTGTTTTTTGAAAGCTCTGTGATTGCTTCTTGAATAAGGGATTCGTTTACGGGGTCGACATTGCTTGTCATCTCATCGAGAATTAAAATCGGAGCGTCTTTTAAAAAAGCTCGTGCAATCGAAATACGCTGACGCTGTCCGCCGGATAAGAGACCGCCGTTTTCGCCTATATCGGTTGCGTAATTATCGGGAAGGCTCATAATAAAATCGTGTATCCTCGCTTTTTTGCAGGCTTCAATAATTTCTTCTTTGGAAGCAACTTTTTTCCCGACGCGGATATTTTCTTCGATGGTGTTATCGAAAAGCTGTACGTTTTGCATAACAATACCGATTCTGTCCAAAAGCTCGTCATAGGGAATATCGCGTATATCGGCACCGCCGAGCTTAATGCTTCCCGCTTGTACATCATAAAACCGCAAAAGCAAATTCGTTATTGTCGTCTTACCGCTTCCCGATTCTCCTGCGAGAGCCGTCATTGTTTTCTCCGGAACAGTAAAACTTACCTTTTCCATTTTAAACTCATCTTCTTCATAAGAAAATTCCACATCTTCAAAAACAATATCGTTTTGTAAAGGAATGATGCCGTCCGTTTTATCGGCTATTACCTCGGCATGAAGAATTTTACCTAAGCGGTGATAGCTATCTACCGCCGAAACATAATACATGTAGTGAGTTTCCATAGCCGCAAAGGGTTTATAAAATTCTTTTGAAACTACAGCGATAATCATAAAGTCAAGTACATCAATGCTCCCTTTAAGTGCGGCAAGACCCGAATAAACCAAAAGCACAAAATATCCGGCATCGATTAAAAACGAAAAAACTGAAAGCTGTCTTGCCTTAAACCGCGAAGAAGCCTTGCTTGTTTCGCCGAAGGTTTTTGTCTTTTTTAAAAGTTCATTGTCGAGCTTCTTATTATGCGAAAAACTTTTTAATACGGGAATACCGCGCACATATTCAACAAATAAACTGACCATATCGGCAAGGGCTGAATTGTTTTTGTTTTCAATTTTTTGCACCTGCTTAATCGTATAAAAAAGATAGAAAAGTGCAAGCGGAAGCGAGGCGGTCATAACAAGGGCCGCTTTAAAATTGATGAGGGCAAGACCGGTAAAAACCGCAAGGGCAATGAGAAAATCACCGAACATCCTGGGCCACATGTGCCCTACCACCATCGACATATTGTCCACATCCTTATGAAGAATCGTGTTTAATTCTCCCAACCGCTCATTCGTATAAAAGCCCAAACTAAAGAGTTTTAATTTTACAATCATACGCTCCCTTATTTGCTGCACCACATCAAACCCCGCCCCGTGTTTTTTTAAGTCTGCAATCATATTGCAAAGACCCTTAAAAATAACCAAGCCTATCAAAACCGCAAAATCAACATAGAGCCCCTCAACTTGAATTCCTGCAGCAATCTTAAATAAAATAGAAAATACCGTAAGAAGCATTCCCACCGAGCTTAATCCGTACAATGTAAAAAACAATGACGAAATACATACATCGATTTTTCCCTTCTTACTCAAACATGCAAATAATTCTTTATACATAAATACTCCTATAATTACCCTGCAACGTTCCAGCTGTCCACTTTATTTTGAGCGTCTACCATTTCTTTATAAAAGGGACAGCGGTTTATCAATTCGGTATGTGTTCCCGAATCCAAAATGCTGCCCTTGTCCATAACTACAATTTGATCGGCGTTGCGGATTGTGTTCAGATGATGGGCTATCGTGATGACCGTTTTATTTTTTCTTAATTCTTCGACGGCTTCGTTTATGAGTTTTTCGTTTTCGCTGTCAACGGCGGCCATCGCTTCATCCAAAATTAAAATTGGAGCATTTTTAAGAATCATTCGTGCGATGGAAATGCGCTGTTTTTCTCCGCCTGAAAGTTTTACACCCATCTCGCCGACTTTTGTGTTGTAACCCCTAGGCAGGGCGGAAATAAAATCATGGCAGCGTGCTTTTTTAGCGGCTTCTATAACTTCAGCCTCGGAAGCCCCCGCCTTACCGATTGCGATATTTTCAAAGATACTCATATTAAAAAGGATAACTTCCTGCTGGACACTTCCTATAAGGGTGGAAATACTGTCCGTGTCATAGCGCGAAATATCTTTGCCCGAAATGGTGAGCAAACCTGAATCGACATCCCAAAAGCCCATTATAAGGTTTGCAAGGGTGCTTTTACCGCAGCCGCTCGGACCGACAAGAGCATTTAAACCGGTTTCCGTAAATTTTAAATTGATATCTTGTAAGGCAAAACCGTCTTTTTCGTACTTAAAATTTACATTTGTAAATTCTATGTCGCCGGGTTTTAATTGTTCGCTGATTTTTTCTTTTGAAAGAGGAGTGCATAAAATCTTGGCTATGCTTTTGATTTTTTCGGTAAACACGATGGAAAAATGATGAAGGGTTGCCGTTTTACTTATCGCCGACACAAAGACCGAAGATAAAATAACGGACAGTATAAATTGCGCCGTAGAAATATTTTGATGTAAGAGCAAAATGCTTCCTAAAATCATAACCGCAACGGTCCCGGCTTCCATAAAAATATCTATGAGAACCATCGGACCCGTAACGGCTCCCATACTCTTTTTTACATCCTGAACATAAGAGCGTGCAGAAGCCAAAGTTTGTCCGCTAAAGCTTTCTTCTTTTGCAAAAGCCTTTATGACGGCAATGTTTTTTACATATTCCATCATGTCTTCCCTCATCTTCATCTCTCTTGAAAAATACATTTGAAATCTTTTTTGCATTGTCTTTGCGGATAATTCTTTTACAAGAAACATGAGCGGAACCCCTGCAATCATTATCAAAGCAAGTCTGTAATCTATAAAAAGCATTGCAATAAAAACCAAGGCGGGAAGAAGGGTTGCCGACATAATTTCAGGAAGCCCGTGAGCAAGATATATTTCGACCTGCTCTACATCGTGTTCGATAATACTGGTAAGCTCGCCCGTGTTATGCTTTTTAAAAAAGCCTAAAGTGAGTTTTTTTAAGTGATCGATTATTGCAAGCCGTAACTCCGTCAATTTGCCGAAAGCTCTGTCATGAGCTGTCTTTGTTGCAAGATAGTTAAACACAGCTTTTAAAACAAAAGAAATCAGCATACCCGTAATGAACATTTTAAAATGCGGTTGTGTAATTTCTTTTGAAAATAATTTGCTTATCATCAGCACCAATAAAACCTGCGGTATCAGGTCAAATACTATTTTAAGCGCAAGCAGCAGATTGGGTAAAAAGTTTTTACCTGTTACCTGTTTTTTCAATTCTTTTTCATTCATACAAACTCCTAAAATTGAATAATATTGAATTTTAATTCAATATTAAGCTAAAAGTTTTCTCTTGCTAACTTCAAAGTCAGTTTTTACCGTTTTTTGATCCTCATAAAATGAGAACATTTAAATTACAGTGACTCAACGCCGTTAAAATAACACTTGTTAAGAACAAAGAGCATGTCTTCGGCCCATTTTTCATTTTTATAGTGCCTTGCAATTTCCATCAGATTTTCCACATAATTATTTGCCAAAATATGGGCAAGCATGGGATCGTGCTTGGTTTTTGAATACCGTTTTAAGCCGTCTTTTATATGCTGCTCCAACCGCTTAACCCACATATCTTTTGCACTTTCATGTTTGGTTCCCGAACTTTTATCAATTAAAATAATGAGCTTGATTCTTTCCCGTAAAAGCTCCGGAAGCTGAATGCCTCCGCCTTGGGTAAATCTTTCGTAAGGGCTGCCGGCTTCCATTTTTTCTTCATCTTCCATCATTTTAATAATTCGATTAAGAATACCGCCGACCGTTTCGTCAAACAAAGAAGCTTTATCTTTAAAATATGTGTAAATAAGGGCGACGGGAACATCGGCTTTTTCCGCAATGTCCGTGAGTTTTGCAGACCTATAATCTTTTTCATAAAAGACCTTTACCGCTGCTGCGAGTATTTTATTTTTAATTTCTTCTTTTAATACTTGGGCCATTTTTTTATCCTATCTTAAAACTGAATTCTAATTTAATAATAAATCTTTATTCAATATTTGTCAATAGAGGTAAACAAAATTTATTAACGAAGTTTTACAAGATATACGATAAGATTCTCCCGTATTTCTTATAAAGAATGGATGCAGCTCTTTCAATTAAAAACACGGAAAAGGTCTCTAAGCAATTGCAACATTCTTCCTATTACTATATAATACCTCCAATAAAGAGAGGCAGAGCATGAAAAAAATAATATTAACTATTCTAATCAGTAGAGATAAAATAAATTTTACTTTCAGGAGATAATCATGAACAAAACCGTCATCATCTACGCTTCAATTCATCATAAAAACACAGAAAAATTACTAACAGAAATTTCAAAAGAGATAGAAATCGATATTTTCAATATTAATAAAATAAAAGAAGTAGATTTTTCAAAATATGAAACAATAGGTTTTGCCTCAGGAATATATATGGGGAAATTCCATCAATCAATTTATACATTTTTAGAAAATCACGAAGCAGATATACCTAAGAAAACTTTTGTACTTTGTACCAGCGGAATTGGAAAAGGACGATATGCAAAAAAATTCTCTTCTTATCTACAAGACAAAGGTTTTGAAGTTTTAGGAGCTTTTGAATGCAAGGGCTTCGACACCTACGGCCTATTTAAATTCTTCGGCGGATTGGCAAAGGGACATCCCAATACTAAGGATATTGAAAATGCCGTTGCATTTGTGAAAAATCTTGAAGCGAAAACGCCGATGTAGGCGGAGATTATCATTAACGCATACGACCTTGCCGATAATTTATAAAATTGTTTAAAAAGGATGTGTTTAATATGGCAATAGACGGTATAGAAATTATAGACAGCGACAGTGCCTATGATATCTACAACGATATCACAGAGCGTTATAAAGACGGCGAAGATGTAGAAAAAATCAAACAAAAATGGATAAAGGAAGAAGAAAATTTTTGTATAGACGAACTCTATACTGAAATTTATTGGACTGCTTTTGCTTATTCTTTATGGAAAATAGGCTTTTTGGATGAAACAATTAAGCAAAAAACAATGTCGATCTTATCCAAAGGTGCAAGCGAAATTTGGAATAAGATAGATCCAAAGGCTCAAAAGCAGCGGCAAAAAGTTCTTGATAAATTAGCAATACAACTTCAAAGTGAAAATAAAAAACCCATCAAAAAACCGAAGCTTAAAAAACAAAAAGAGCCTTTTTTCCAAGTAGGTGATGTTTTAGCAATTGAGATGCCCCAAGGGTATGGGCTTGTTTTGTATCTTCTGTGGACCAAACTCCCAGGAAAATAGAATATCACTTAGCGTGTACCAGATTATTGCAAAATACACTGCCCTCAATGGAAAATTTTATGAACAGTAAAATTGCTTGCGGCAAAATAAATACCGAATATGCACTTAAAACGGATCGTTGGCTCAATCATAAAGATGTGGAGCTTTTATTACCCTATTTAAAAAAAATAGGAAAGATAAAACTTGCCCCTTATAAATTATGGACTTTATCGCCCGCTCATACCTTACAAAACTTTTATGATGAAATAATTAGCGATACTAAAATTTATAAACTGAAGCTGATGGACACCTGTAAATTGGTAGAAAGTATTTTGGAAGAATGATGAAATTAACTATTATGAATGACATGCACATCATTATATGGTCTTTTCCCTTACTCTTTATACTTCACGATTTTGAAGAAATTATTTTCATTAAATATTGGATTCAAAAAAACGAAAACTATCTGCAAGCAATAGTACCGTCAAGATTTATACCTGTTATTAATCACATGAAAAAAATCTCAACGGCGGCATTTGCATTCGGCGTTGCGGAAGAATATATACTTATTCTGATTATCTGTATTATTTCTTTTTTGACTAATTGGTATTATTTATGGCTCGGATGTTTTATCGCCTTTGTTTTACATATGATTGTTCATATTTTTCAGGCACTATTTATAAAAAGATATATCCCTTCATTGGCTACAAGCTTAATATGTACCCCAATATCCATAGCTATATTGGTAAATATATGGAAGCAATTTATCTTTTCAAGAATAATTTTTTATTCAATATTGAGCTGCATTATAATGATAGGAAATCTCGTTTTCATACATTGGTTAATGGGAAAATTAGAGGATAAGTTTAGCTGATAACATAATCGGTGAAAATTTGTAAGAATTTATTTAATCTAATCCGAAATATATGTATTCAGAATTAGAACCACTCTTTTATAAACTTATAGAATCCTTTCAAAAATTCCCCCTCTTCTACAAAATATTTTCCAAAAACCGCTTGCCTTGAACCTAACTGCAAGGTTTATATTATTAAAAGATACATAAATCAGGAGGTTTTAATATGAATAAAATTCACATGGGTATTTTTTTAATCGGTACGGCTGTTTTGGCACACTGTAATCTTTTTGCAAAAGAGCACATCGGGATAAAAAAATTAGCTTCATCTCTTTCCGCCCCTGTCGGAATGGCTTTTGACAGCAAGGGCTATTTGTACATTGCAAACTGGAGTGCAGGACGAATTGACCGCTACCGCTCGGGAAAAATAGAAACGGTTATAAAAGATATTCCTTCTCCTTCTGGTCTTACAATCGACACCAAGGACGCTTTATACATAGCAACCTACAGCGGGGGCGTAATCTACAAAGTGCAAAACGGTAAAAAAAGCACTTTTATTTCAGGGCTCAGTGTTGTTGCCGGTATAACCTTTGATGATAACGGCAACCTGCTTGTCGCCGAGCGGGGAAAAAGCAGAGTTCTTTCCGTATCGCCGGAAGGAAAAATCTCGGTACTTGCCGATAAGGGCTTAACCACTCCGGTTGCGGCTATTCAGACGGGCAAAGACCGCTATGTCATTAACGACATCACCGGAACAATCTACCTTTACCAAGCAAAAAATGCCAAGCTCACCGTTTTGAGTAAAACGCTGAATGCACCGGCAGCGGGACTCATTCCCGATCCGTTTCAGCCTGATTCCGTTTTGACCGTCGATTACGGCGGCAAGGGGCTCTACCGCATTTCGCTTACGGACGGAAAAACCGAACAGCTTACCGACAAACCGGTTTCTCCTGTCGGACTCATCGCCGCAGCCGATTCAAAGGAACTGTACATCGCAGCGTGGGGAGATAATTCGCTCTATAAAATTACCTTTGAAGGGAACAGCCATGACGATTAAAGAATTTGCCTTTAAACTCGGCGTAAGCGATTCGGCGCTCCGCTATTATGAAAGAATAGGCGTGTTAAAACCCATTCGCAGAAGAAAAAACGGTTATCGGGAATTTACGGAGACCGACATCGCTTGGATGGAATTTGTATTCCGCTTAAAAGCAACCGGTATGCCCATAGCACAGATAGCCGAGTTTGCCGAACTTCGTGAAAAGGGAGAGAGCACCGCACCCGAGCGGCTTAAAATGCTCCAAGAACACGAAAAGCGTCTTTTAGCGGAACTTGAAACCAAAACACACAGCTTAGCAAAAATCCGTGAAAAAATCGAATACTATAAAAAATTAACTCTAAAGAGGTAAAAAAGATGAAAAAATACGTAGTTATCACTGGTGCAAGTTCAGGTATCGGATACGAAGCGGCAAAGCGGTTTGCGCAGCGCGGGAAAAACATCATTGCGGTTGCACGCACTAAAGAGAAACTTGAAAAGTTGAAAACCGAAATTGCCGGAGCCGGCAATGCTTCGGCGGAGGTCATCATTAAGGTATACGACCTTACCGAAAAAGAAAATATCTATGCCCTATACAATTCGGTAAAGGAGCTGGATATCGAAACATGGATAAACAATGCAGGCTTCGGCGATTATTGCAGCGTGGAAAATCAAAACCTTGCAAAACTGGAAGATATGTTGAAGCTCAATGTAGAAGCGGTTGCGCTTTTTTCGGCTTTGTATGTGCGGGATTTTGCAAATAAAGAAAATACCCAGCTTATCAACGTGTCGTCCGTCGGCGGGTATACGATTGTCCCGTCTGCGGTTAGCTATTGCGCAACGAAATTTTTTGCCGCCTCCTTTACCGAAGGCTTAAGCCGCGAATTGAGCGCAGCGGGCGCGAAAATGCAGGCAAAGGTTTTTGCCCCCGACGCCACAAAAACAAACTTCGGCAATATCGCCAATGACATCACAGACTACGATTACGACAAAGCATTCGGAACCTACCACTCGTGCGCTCAGGCGGTAGAGTTTCTCATGCAGCTGTACGACAGCGACAAACCGCTCGGCATAGTAAACAGAGAAACCTTTGAGTTCAGCCTATCCGATTACCGTTTTCCCTATGTCCAAAAACCGCAGACTTTGCAAAAGGTATAGGATTGATGGGGTTTAATGCAATTTTTTATAAATTTATCCTTGATAAATACATGAATATTTGCTATAATTTTACTATGAACTACAGGAAAATAGGCTATGTACAGAAAAATCAGCAAAGATTTGGAAAAATGGAAGAACAACAAGCATCGTAAGCCTCTAATATTACAAGGAGCAAGACAGGTGGGTAAAACCTATTCTATCTTAGAATTCGGCAGAGAAAATTATGAAAATGTAGCCTATTTCAATTTTGAGATGAATCCTAAATTAAATGAAACCTTTAAAGAAAATTTGAAACCCGATTATTTACTCCCCATACTTTCTCATATTTCCGGAGAGTCCATTGTAAAAGAAAAAACCTTGATTGTATTTGATGAAATTCAGCTTTGTGAAGAGGCGCTGACAGCATTAAAATACTTTTATGAAAAAGCACCTGAGTATCATATTCTGGTTGCCGGAAGTCTTCTCGGTGTTGCCGTGAGCAGAAAAAAATTTTCTTTTCCGGTTGGAAAGGTTGATATGAAAACACTCCATCCTATGGATATTGAAGAATTCCTACTCGCTGTGGGAGAAGCAGTTCTGGTAAAAGAAATAAAAAAAAGCTTTGATACAAATAATCCCCTCCCTTCGGCCTTGCACGATAAGGCAATGGAACTCTATAGAAAATACCTCATTGTGGGAGGAATGCCCCGAATGTGTAAAACTCTTTATTGAAACGGAGGATTACATCCTTGTTCGGCATACTCAAGACACTATACTGGCAAGCTATCTAAATGATATGAGTAAGTATAATAATTTAAACGAAATAAAAAAGACCAGATTAACCTATGACAACATAACCGTTCAGTTATCAAAAAAGAATACACGCTTTCAATATAAGATGATAAAAAAAGGAGGAAGGGCGGCCGAATTTAAGAATGCAATTGAATGGCTGTCTCTGTCAGGAATTGTATCCCTTGTTTATAAGGTAAGCCAAATAAAAAAGCCGCTTGAAAACTATCGCGATATAGATTCTTTTAAAGTTTATGTATCCGACTTAGGGCTTTTGTTTGCAAAAAAAGACTTATCGGCAAACGACATACTTTATATGAATGATGAACTAAATGATTTTAAGGGCGGCATGACGGAAAATTATGTGCAGGTTCAGCTTTCTATAAACGGCTATCGAACTTATTATTGGGAATCCGAAAGAGAAGCAGAAATAGATTTTATAATAAAACGGAAAGATAAGATTATTCCCATTGAGGTAAAATCGGCGGACAATACCAGAGCCAAGAGTTTAAAGGTATATATGGACACATATAATCCCGAATATGCCATAAAACTTTCTTCAAAAAATTTCGGCTTTGAAAATAAAAAAAAGATTGTCCCGCTATATGCCGCCTTTTGTATTTGATTTCCTGCCTTACTTTTTTAAAGAAAAAACCGATTAATCCGTAGGACTAATCGGTTTTGGTTGTGTCTTTAAAAGACCGGCTTACTCTAGCCGATGCCTCCATAGAAGATACCGAGAATATAAACTATTAAGGTTAAACCGCAATATATGTATTTTCCTTGAATAGAATATGAATCTCCGATTCTCTTGAGTCTGCCCTTTGAAACTTCGTCAAGAACAAAGTCCTTACCGGCAACCCAGAAGAACATGATACCGGCAAGCAAGGCTCCGAGCGGAATTATGTAAATACTGATTACATCCATCCATGTACCGAGTATGTTTCCGTCTTCAACTACTAAACCTACTGCAAAGCCGAGACCAAGAACTATTGCGAGGGCGGCTTTTCGGCTGAGCTTAAACTTTTGCTGCATGAGTTCTACAGGTGTTTCATATAGGTTGATTAGCGATGTAATACCGGCAAACAATACGGCAATAAAGAATATAATAGAAAACAAAGTACCGGCAGGCATTTCTTTGAAGATCATAGGCATTGTGATGAACATCAAGGGCGGTCCTGCGGAGGGTTCCAGGTCATAAGCAAAAACGGCAGGGATGATAACCAAGGCGGCAATCATAGCTGCAAGTGTATCAAAGATTGCTGTATACTTTGCACTGGTGGGAGCGTCCTCCGTATCTTTCAGATAGCTTCCGTATACAACCGTACCGCTTCCTGCTAACGACAGCGAGAAGAATGCCTGACCTAAGGCAAATACCCAAGTTTTAATATTGCCTAATGCGGACCAATCCGTTTTGAAAAGGAATTTATAGCCTTCCATTGCTTTGGGCAGTGTTGCAACTCTGATTGCAAGAATGATAAACAAAGCAAAGAAGGTGGGCATCATGATTTTGTTAATCTTTTCGATACCGGATGAAACTCCTGCGACCATTACTAAAAATGAAACTGCAATTGCAATAATGTGCCAGGGTAGACTGGATAAGGGCCCTGCGATAGATCCGAAATATGCACCGCTGTTTTCTGCAGCAAGCATTGAACCTGTAAAAGCTCCGACCGTAAAACGGATAATCCATCCTACAACGACAGTGTATCCGATAGCGATGCCTAAGGATCCGATAACCGGAATCCAACCGATATAATTACCGGCTTCACTTCCTCTCATTCTTGTTGCTTTTAAAAATGCACCATGAGGCCCTGTTTTCATAGCCCTGCCGAAGCACATTTCTTCAACGACACCGGTATAACCGATAACTGCAACAAAGATGAAGTACGGAATTAAAAACGCCGCTCCTCCGAATTGTCCGACACGGAAGGGAAAAAGCCAAATGTTCCCCATACCGACAGCGGACCCGATACAAGCAAGAATAAAGCCCCACTTAGAATTAAAGTGATCTCGCTTTGATTCTATGTTTGCCATATAAACCTCCTTATTTTATAAATACACCATACATCCGATGTTTGGACGGATAATCAATAGTCATCCGTCCGATATTCGGTTATTTTATAAATTACCGATTATTTTATAGGTTCCAAATGAGCTTGGAAGTGTCTTAAAATCGGCGGTTCCCAAATAATTTTATAGCCTTTAACTTGTGATGCTCTTTCTTTAATGTTGATTAAAGCTCCTGCAATAACATCTAAGTGAGACTGTGTATATACTCGTCTCGGAATTGCAAGACGGGCAAATTCGAATTCCGATTTGATTTGTTCTCCGGTTTCGGGGTCGTTTCCGAGCATAAAGGAACCGATATCGCATGTTCGGATTCCTGCTTCTTTATACAACTCGACGCAGAGAGTGTGACCTGGAAATTCGTAATATGGAATATGGGGGAACATTGCATTGGCATCAACATAAACGCCGTGCCCGCCTGCCGGGTTTTGAATGGCAATACCGGCATCAAGAAGCTGAGAAGCAAGATACTCCATAGAAGCATTTCGATATTTTAAATATTCTTCGTCAATGCCTTCATATAAGCCGATGGCCAGGGCTTCAAGATCGCGTCCGGCAAGACCTCCGTAAGTGATAAAGCCTTCAAAAGAAATACAGTTACCCTTAATCATTTGATAGATTTCTTGATTGTTTTTAATACCAATCAAACCGCCCATATTAACGATAGCATCTTTTTTGGCGCTCATTGTAAAGGTGTCGGCATAGCTGAACATTTCACGGATAATTTCTTTGATGGACTTATTCTTGAATTCTTCTTCTCTTTGTTTTACAAAGTATGCGTTTTCTGCAAATCGTGCAGCGTCGATATTGAATAAAATACCGTATTTTTTTGCTACTTTGGCAACATCACGAATGTTCTGGATTGAAACAGCCTGTCCGCCGGCAGAGTTGTTTGTAATTGTCATTACAATCATGCCGACTTTTTCTTTTCCGTGTTCGTTAATAAGCTGTTCAAGTTTTTCAACATCCATATTTCCCTTAAAAGGAGCATATTCGGAAGGTTTTTTTGCTTCTTTGCATACGCAGTCCAGAGGCCTTCCGCCTGCCAGAGTTACATGAGCTCTGGTCGTATCAAAGAACATATTTGAAATAGCCACTTGACCTTTTTTAAGCAGCAAGGGGAATAATACTTTTTCTGCAGCACGACCCTGATGAACGGGCTGGATAAATTCATATCCGAAAATATCCTGACCGGCTTCAACTAATTTGAAATAGCTTTTTCCTCCGGCATAGGCCTCATCTCCTACCATAACTCCGCCCCACTGCTTATCACTCATTGCGTTTGTCCCGCTGTCTGTCAATAAGTCAATGTAGACATCTTCACCGCGTAAGTTAAACATATTGTACTTTGCTTTTTCAAGATACTTAATGCGGTCCTCGCGCGTTGTCATTTTGATGGGTTCAACCATTTTAATTCTAAAAGGTTCCGGTACATACTTTTTCATTAAAAAGCCTCCTATAAGTTATTATGGCTTATAGTGTACCACCCCTTTTTTTTACTGTCAAGCCTTTTTTTTGAATTCTTAAGTTTTATAACTTAGACTTTAAATTTCCCTACCTCGTCTACTAAGTTTTCTATGCTTTGTCGGTTTTTTTGGCTGATTTCATTTACCTCCTGTGTTGCTTGATTTATTTGTGAAGCTCCTGCCGCCATTTCATTTACGCTGTCGGTTATCAGACGTGTGAGGCCGTCAAGTTTTTGCATTTCAATTGCAACATTTTTTCCGCCTGCCATCATCTCGGCAGAGCCTCCCGTTACTTTTGATGTTACTGCTGTTATGTCCTTAATTGTGCTAAGTATTTCTTGGCTTCCTTGTTCTTGTTCCTTCATAGCTTCCATTAAAGAGGTGCTCATCTTTTTTACTTGATCGGAAAGGCCAAAAATGACATCAAATTTATTTTCTGCAATTTTTGAAGATGAAGAAAGGGATTCTATTTCTTTACTTAGAACCTTAAGGGTTGTTGTTATCGTTTTTCCTTGTGCACTAGACTCTTCTGCCAGTTTTCGAATCTCATCTGCTACAACAGCGAAGCCTTTTCCCGATTCACCTGCATGAGCGGCTTCAATTGCTGCATTCATTGCAAGCAAGTTCGTTTGGCTTGCAATATGTTGAATAACGCTTGAAGCTTCAATCAAGCTTCCCGACTCTTCGGCTATTTTCTGGGTAATACTGTTTGACTCCGTTAAAGAGCCTTTTCCATCGGCAGTCGCATCCGCAAGAGTTTTGATGGCATCATCGGTTTTTTTAAGAGTTTGATTTATTGAAGATATATTGCTGACCATTTGTTCCACAGCAGAAGAAGATCTGGCAACACTTACTGCTTGTAATCCTATAGCATCATTTAATTGCTGAATTGTCTTTACTATTTGATCGATAGTAGCGGCTGTTTCATTTACGCTTGCTGCCTGTGTAAGGGTCTGATGCTTTACACCGTCTATATTGGCGCTTATCTGATTAATTGCACTTGCCGTTTCCGTCATATTGGAAGCAAGTTCGTTACCTATTTGCTGCATTGTATCTGTGCTTGTACCAAAGAGTCTTACAGAATCACCTATTTTACGTATGGTATTATTAAAGTAAATAGAAAGATCAGATAGTTCATCGTTTCCTTTTATGGGAAGCTGTACAGTTAGATCTCCTTCTCCCTCGGCGATATCTTTAAGTGCGTCTACAACATTTTTTATAGGTCTTACTATTGTAAGAGCTAGTACAATAGTAATAATTATTGATACTATAATCATTAAAAACCATAGAATTCTCATCGTGCTTTTTAATGTTTTTATACTTCCGGTTAATTCATGGATGGGAGCACTTATGACTACAGTCCATGCAGTTGAGCCCATGCGGGCAAAAGATGCGATATGTTTTTCATTTTCATGAGTAAAAAGACCTGTTTTGGAAATATTTGAATTAATTGCTTCTTTTTCAAAGTCGGCTATTTCTCTTAGGTGCTCATCAGTAATAACTTCTTTTACTCTATTTGTCTTAGATGCAACAAGGTTTGTGTTCTTATGAGCTATGACTGATCCATTTCGGCCGAGAATGTAACAGCCTCCTGTTTCTCCGATTAGTATATCATGAATAAACTCCGATATAATAAAGGCATTTGTACCTACACTTAAAACGCCTGTAACTTTTTTATCGTTATCGAATATAGGTACTGCAACCATAATCTGCATTTTCTTTGTTTCAACACTTACAGCCGGTTCTGCTACAAATGGAATTCCGTGCTTTGATATCTTGTACCAGTCTATGTCACTGACGTTTGAAAAATGTCCATTTGAAGAATATCGCATTCCATTTAGATCGCACACTCCAAAGAATTCGATATGGGGATGCATAGCCGCTTCATTGATAAGACTTTGGGCTTTTTCGACATATGAGAGAGAATTGTCTCTCAGAGCGGGCATTCGAGCTAATCCTTCTAAAAATTGAACAAAGGCATTTACCCTTCCATCCATTATTTCTGCCGTATCTACAGCTTTGGCTATCAGTGAATTATCTATTTTTTCGTTTAAGGCTGATTTTGCAATATAAAGTGCTGCAGTTCCCATTGTAAAGCCTGCAATCAGAATTAACATACCAAAAAAAATAACAAGTTTATTCAAAATAGAAAAACGAGTCTTATTTCGGTTCTTTTTTAAGTTTACCATAATAGGCTCCCTGTTTAATGTTAGAGTATTTTGATTACGATTTATAAATTAGGATACTTATAAAATATACAGTTAAGATATGCTTACATGAAGCTATCATATTTCAAATTTTTTTTCTAGTGATTAAGATAAAAAAAATAAAATTTTATCAATATTTTTTTTATGTTTAAGTCTATAATATTGACATTATAAGTATATAAGATTTATAATCATATAATTCCGGCAAACTGGAGAATTTATTTATGGAAGCAATAAAAAAGAATTTCTTAGGTATCTTAGTATGTACATTGATTTGTTTACCTGCATGGTTTTTGGGCAAAATATTTCCGCTAGCCGGGGCGCCGGTAATAGCACTTCTTATAGGAATGACTATTACTCTTTTATGGAAAAATAAAGGACAGGCAACGGCCGGAATTACTTTTGTTTCAAAAAAAATTCTTCAATGGGCTGTTGTCCTTTTAGGAGCCGGTTTAAATTACACAGCGATTCTTAAAACAGGAGCCCAGTCTCTTCCCATTATTATATGTACAATAGGAATATCTCTTCTTATTGCATTTATTCTTTATAAACTGATGAAACTGAAAAAAAATACGGCAATATTGATCGGAGTGGGCTCTTCAATTTGCGGAGGGTCGGCTGTTGCAGCTTCTGCTTCTGTAATTGATGCAGATGCCGAAGACGCTGCTCAGGCAATTTCGGTTATCTTCTTTTTTAATGTTCTTGCTGCCCTTGTTTTTCCAACTCTTGGAAGGTTCTTAGGTTTTGATACAGCATCAGGAGAGTCCTTTGGTGTTTTTGCAGGTACGGCAATAAACGACACATCTTCAGTAACAGCCGCAGCTGCTGTTTGGGACAGTATGTGGAATCTAGGCTCTCAAACATTGGATAAGGCTGTAACAGTAAAACTTACACGAACTCTCGCCATCATCCCAATTACCTTTTCGCTTGCTTTTTTAAGAGTAAGAGAGATGAAAAATTCGGCTGAAAAAAAGGTAGATCTAAAAAAAATTTTTCCTTTCTTTATCTTGTATTTTATTGCTCTTTCGGTTATCACAGCAATTTTATCTAATTTAGGAGTCCCGTCATCTTTTTTTGCTCCGGCAAAAACCTTGAGTAAGGTGCTTATTACTACCGCAATGGCGGCTGTCGGCCTTAACAGTAATATATTAAAGTTAATAAAAACAGGCGGTAAACCTCTTTTTTTAGGGGCGAGTTGTTGGATATCCATCACCCTTGTAAGCCTGCTTATGCAAAAAGTTATGGGTATCTGGTAAAATTCCAAAAACGCATCCTTATTTCTTTACTAAACCTCAATTTTTTTGTATTATTTAGACCTTAGATTTTAGTCTAAGAGGAGAAACTCTATGAGACTTATTATAAAGAAGAATTATGATGATTGTTCAAAATGGGCTGCCGATTATATAGGCAATAAAATTATCGAATTTAATCCTACCAAGGAAAGACCCTTTGTTCTAGGTCTGCCCACCGGTTCAACTCCCTTAGGTGTCTATAAAGAACTTATAAAAAAACACAAAGAAGGTCTTCTATCTTTTAAGCATGTAGTTACTTTTAATATGGATGAATATGTGGGCTTGGAGGCATCTCATCCTCAGAGTTATCATTATTTTATGATGGATAATTTTTTTAATCACATCGATATTGATCCTAAAAATATCCATATATTAAACGGAATGGCAAAAGATAAGAAAAAAGAATGTGAAGATTATGAAAAGGCAATCCGCTCTTACGGAAAAATTCACTTATTTTTAGGCGGCATAGGAGCTGACGGACACATAGCTTTTAATGAGCCCTATTCTTCTTTAACTTCCCGCACAAGGGAAAAAACCCTAACGCGGGACACCGTCATAATGAATTCCCGCTTTTTTGAAGGAAATGAAGACCTTGTTCCAAAGACAGCATTGACTGTAGGCATCGGCACTATTATGGATGCCGAAGAAGTGTTGATAATGGCAACAGGACACTCTAAGGCTGAAGCTGTGCATCAGGCGATAGAGGGCGGGGTAAGCCATGTCTGGACGGTAAGCGCTTTACAACTTCACCCTAAATCTATTATAATCTGTGATGATGAGGCTACCGATGAGCTTAAAGTAAAAACCGTAAAATATTTTTTGGATATTGAAAAGGAAAAAAGAAACTAATGTATCAAGAAAACAAGCACAGGCTTCAAACAATCTCGTTTTTTGTATTACTTGCAGGAATGCTGATCCTTGTGGGTAAACTATTTTTACCTTACGCAAGTGTTTTATTGTGGTCGGCTGTAATTTATATTTTGGTCAGCCCCTTATATAATAAAATACTGGCCAAGATGAACAAAGAAAAAAGAACTTTTCCTATAAAAAAAAGATTGCTTGCAGGCTGTTTTGCAATAATGACGGTTCTTGTTGTTGCAGGGGTCTTGTTTTTTGTCGTGATAAAAATATTCGGTCAAGGTAAAATTCTTGTCCAAAATATTCAAAGTTTTTTGGAAAACATAAACAATGCAGATTCCGGATTTTCAAAAACCGATATAGCCGCCGCAGTAAACCGATTGTCGATGGGAACAGTAGATATTTCAAACCTTGATTTACAAAAGGAATTTTTAAGTCTTTTATCGGCCTCCTCGGATCGGATCTTGCGGTATGCAACAAACCTTGTAAAAAATGCGGGTTCGTTTTTTTTGTCCCTTGTTTTTTTTGCCTTTGCTCTTTACTTTTTTTATGTAGACGGAGCCTATCTTTTCAGTTTATTAAAACATGCCATTCCGATAGATAACGAAACATCAGGCAAACTGTTTTCTAAAATAGGAGAAATTACAACAAATCTTTTTAAAGGACTTTTCTTGGTTTCCTTTTACCAATGTCTTGCCTCTTTAATTATCTATCTTGCATTTGGAGTTCAAAGTGCCCTCTTGCTTGCGATTTTAACCTTTTTTAGTTCATTTTTACCCCTTGTCGGCTGCGGCTTAATTTGGTTTCCTGTCGGAGTCGGGTTATGCTTCACTGACAGTCTGCTAAAGGGGCTTATCTTTTTGGTCGTTGCAGGCTCGATAATCAGCTTTATGGATAATTTTTTACGTCCCTTCTTTTTAAAAGATAGAATAAAAATACATCCTCTTTTAATCTTTTTTTCGATGCTGGGCGGAATAAGCATGTTCTCATTCGACGGAATCGTTTTAGGTCCGATGATTGTAATTTTGTTCTTTACGATTTTGGATATGGCTTTGGATATAGAAGAAAAAAAAGAAAATGACGATGACAATTTTGAGCATTTAGTATAAGGAGAAAATTTATGATAACGGAAAAAACTATTTTGCCGCATAAGGCATTGTTTAACGAAAACGGAGATATAGAAACTCACAAACGCAAGATGATCGGAGGGAACACCACCAATCTAAACGATTTTAACAATATGAAGTATTCATGGGCAAGCGATTGGTACAGGCAGGCTATGAATAATTTTTGGATACCCGAAGAAATAAATATGACCACCGATGTTCAAGACTATCGAAAATTATCCGCACCGGAAAAAACAGCCTACGATAAGATTCTTTCTTTTTTGATTTTTTTGGACAGTATTCAAACCGCAAATCTTCCCAATGTCGGACAATATGTAACGGCCAATGAGGTAAACTTATGCCTTACCATTCAGGCCTTTCAAGAAGCTGTTCATTCGCAAAGCTACAGCTACATGCTTGACACAATTTGTTCTCCCGAAGAGAGGACCGAAATTTTATATCAATGGAAGGATGATGAACACCTTTTGCGTAGAAACAAATTTATCGGCGATCTATACAACGAATTTCAAACCGACAAGAGCGCTCTTGCTTTTTTAAAGGTCTGCGTTGCAAACTACATCTTGGAAGGCGTTTATTTTTATTCCGGTTTTATGTTCTTTTATAATTTGGGAAGAAACAATAAGATGCCCGGTTCGGTACAGGAAATCCGTTATATCAACCGAGATGAAAATACTCACCTTTGGCTTTTCCGGTCTATGATTCAGGAACTGCAAAAGGAAGAACCTCAGCTGTTTACTCCTGAAACCATAGAGCTTTTTAGAGCCATGATAAAGGAAGGCTGTGAGCAGGAAATAGCTTGGGGGAATTACGTCATAGGAAACGATATTCCGGGGCTTAACAGTCAGATGGTAACCGACTATATTCAATATTTGGGAAACCTCAGATGTGAAAATCTCGGCTTTGCTCCGATTTATGACGGCCACAGGGAAGAACCCCAATCTATGAGCTGGGTCAGCCAGTACAGCAATGCGAATCTGATTAAGACGGACTTCTTTGAAGCCAAGTCTACAGCCTATGCAAAGTCCTCGGCAATGGTGGATGATTTATAAATTCAATATTCTTAACTCGAACAGGTTCAAAAATTTTAGGCATACTCTTTTCCTCATAAAACTATTCTATAATTATATCTATATATTAATCGAGAAACAAGTCTGACAGCTTGAAAAGTATAAATTAAAATAAATTTGAACTTTTTGCTTTTTTGCGACGATATTAGTATGAGGCCTTTGGTCAAGAATTTGAAAATGGAAAATACAATCGATTTAAACCTTTTGATTGATCAAGCGGGAGATTCTCTTTGGCGCTTTTGTTTAAGGCTTGAAAAAACAAGACTTGATGCTGAAGATCTGTATCAAGAAGCTATGTTGAAAGCAATTAAACTGCAAGACAAAATAGCGTTTGATAAAAATCCTAAGGCTTTTTTATTTTCGATTGCTGTCGGAATACATAAAAATAAATTTCGTAAGTTTTTTAGAAGAGTTAAACTTGCACCCTCTTCGAGTTCTGCACTTGAATCTCTCTCTTCTCCTTATGAAGTTTTACCCGAAATCGAATTCGAAAAAAAAGAATTGAAAGAAGAAATCGAAAAGGCTGTTTCTTCTTTGCCCGAAAAAATTAAGATAAGCATTTTAATGTTCTATTCGGCGGATATGAGCATTGCCGATATTTCAAAAAACTTAGATATACCGGAAGGAACGGTAAAGAGCAGGCTTAATAAGGGCCGCAGTATTTTAAAAAGTATAATAGAGGAGAGCGGATATGGAATCAAATAACAAAACCGATATTTTGATAAGTGAAATTTTAAACACAGGTGAAAAAACTCCTTTGCATATAAATAAAAAAATTTATGCACAGATAAATATGCAAAACAATAATCTTTTGGATGTTCCTATATTTATTATTTTGATAAATATAATTACCGCAATTTTTTTGGGTATAATTTTTATAAACATAGGTTTGATTTTCCCTTTTTTTATATTTAGACCTTTTTTTATATTCTTAGGGATAGGAATTATAAACATCACTATTTTTTTAAGTATTCTTTTAAAGTTAAAATATAGTACTAAAGCGGTTCAATATGGATTTTAAAAATATTGAATAGAATTTTATTTATTTTATGGAAGACGGAGGAAAAAATGTTTTTTGTTTCACTTATTACTGTTATTATCACAGTATCGATTTTTGCACTTGCTGCCCGCATTCTTATTGCATATTGGGTTTACAAGGATGCACAAGAAAGAAATGACGAAGCCTTGGTTTGGGTTTTAATCGTATTTTTTTTATCGGCAGTGCTCGGACTCATTCTTTATCTTGTAGCAGCTCGAAAAAGCAGGAGGATAAAATGTTCTTCATGCGGATTTACTCAGGCTGCCGGAATTCCTTATTGCGGAAGTTGCGGTAAACAGATGCCCTCTGTTTCGGAAGCCGTAAATAAAAGAAGTAAGGCAAATCTTTGGCCTCTGATTACCGCAGGTATTTTAACCCTTTTGAGTTTAATTTTTTCTATTATATTGTCGATTTATATCTTTAAATCGGCTGTAAACGGCGAAATAGAAAACTTTTTTCCGAATACGGACATAGCTCTTATGCAAAGTCAAACTAATTTTAATAACCTATATAGGGCATCGTTTAAATATAAAACTTCCGAAAAATTCAACACCTTTACAATAAAAGAAGGTAAAAACTTAAAATGTTCATGGAATATAGATTCAGGTAATATTTCGGTAGAAATAAGTTTCGGTGAAAAGATAATTAAATCTTTTGATAATAATAAAGACGGAAATATATTAAACACCGAAATCGATATGTCCGATTATGTCGGTAAAAAAATTAAACTCAAAATCAAATGCAGTAAAGCATCGGGTTCTTTTGAATTTAGTGCCCGCTAAATTGATTTAAAATTAAAATTTTTATGAGAGGTATAAAATGAAAAAAAATATTTTGACAGTTATTTTTGCTTTATTCTTTTTTTTAAGTTTTGCTCTAGGGTCAAAAGAGCAAAATGAGTACACGGAAAAAGATTATTATGAAGCCTTAAAGGATAATACGTTTTCTATAAATTTTGAAGATAAAAAATATCTCGATAAAATTTTTGAAAAAGAAGATTTAAATAATTATGATATTATCCTGATAGGAGAAAATCATGCCGTTTCGGCCAACTATATTTTAAAATTCGATTTTTTAAAATATTTACATAAAAATTATAATTTTAATCATCTGCTTGAAGAAATTCCAATAAGCCAAGCCTTTTTAATTAATCTATATTTGGATTCGGGAAATGAAAAAATCTTAAACCAAATAAAAAAGCATACATATAAAACTTATTTTTGTACTCAAGATCATTTTGATTTTTATAGAAAATTATATAAATACAATCAAACTCAACAAAAAGAAAATCGTATAAAAATAATCGGTGCAGATGTAGAACACCAGCCGATCCTTGCTTATGCAGCCATGTATTTGATAGTTAGAGAAAAAGAAAATTTAAAACATCTTTCGGAAATAAAAACTTTATTGGAAAAGCTTATAATAATGGGGGAAGCAGATAAAGATATTTATTCTATTGCTCAAAAATGTAATAAGTTACTCATTGATGAAGAAATGGGGGAAAAAGTTTTAGGTGAAAAAGATTTTCAATTATTAAAATTAATTAATGATAATATTTTAAGCAGTAAAATGCTTTACGCCGCCTCTCAAAATGAATTCAATAAAAAAAGAGATAAGATGATGTACGATAATTTCCGCATATTGGATACCGGCAAAAATAAGTATTTTGGAGTATGGGGGAATTTTCATGTTTGGCAAGCTCCGGTAAACGGTCTTTTGCCATTTGCTTCATATATAAAAGCGAATAAATCTTACAGTGATAAAATATTATCTGTTATGATTCAATATATAAATTGTATGTATTCTAATCCTCATAATGATTATAAATCGGAAAAACTTGAAAATAAAATCTTTTATCTTACCGCCTCCTATCAGGATATATTGGAAAAAGATAAGGGGAATTTATACATATACAGATTAAATTATAAGGACGCCATTTTTAATAAAATGAATATCAGCGGAAAAAAAGCAGGAACGGGAGAAACTCTTATAACCGATCTATATCAATATTTGATAACGGTAAAAAATTCTCCCGCTTGCAAAAAGGTAGAATTTAAATAAGAGCCTATGCACTCAATACTTTGTCTTTGGTGCTTAGATCTTTTTTAAAAAGTTTAATCACTATGAGTGTAGATAAAATCATAACCAGAGTTTCTATTATCGGACTTGAAATCCAAACTCCTCGTGTTCCAAAAAATATAGGCAGAATTAATACGGCTGGAATATAAAGTAAAAACTGTCTGGCAATTACCAAGATGCCTGCATACTTTGCCTTACCCAAGGCTTGGAAGAGGGTTAGATTTATAATCATAATTGCCGACAAGGGGAATAAGGACATTGCGAGCATTGCATTTGTTCTTCCTAAGGATATTAGTTCCGCGTTTTCCAAAAAGAGCCCTAAGACTCTTTCAGGCATAATTAAAAAGACAAGCCAAAATATTAGGGCTAAGCATAAACTGAAGCCGTAAAATAAAAGCGTTCCTTTTTTCACCCTGTCAAATTGTTTAGCTCCGAAGTTTGTTCCGGCAAAGGGCTGATAGCCCTGACTTATTCCCCAAAGCGGAATAAAGGAGAGCATTAGATATCTAAAAAAGGCTCCCATTAAAATTACTTGATCTTCTCCGCCGTATTTTTTTAATGTAGAATACATAACTGCCTGTTGTAAAAGAGCAAAGACCTGCATGAGCATTGCCGAAAAGCCGATTGAAAGGGTTTCTTTTACTATGCCTTTTTGAATTTTAAAATGCTTAAATTTAATATTTTTACTGAAAAATGCAAAGTAACAAAAGTTGCATATTGCAAGTACAACTTGAGATATAACTGTTGCAATGGCTGCCCCTTCAAGCCCTTTCTTTAATACAATTACAAAGACGGCATCTAAGATAATGTTTAAGACGGCACTTATACCCATCAAAAGCATGGCCAGTCCCATTCTTCCTTCGCCCCGCATAACCATATTAGCCGCCTGACCAAAATTTACAAAGATTGATCCTAGGTATACAATTCTTAAATAGCTTATACCAAGGCGAAGCATTTCTCCCTCAGCTCCTATGAGGTGTAAAAGCTGCGGTGCAAAAATTAATCCTACAGTCATAGTTCCAAATGAAAAAAGAAGGGTTAGTAAAAGTATGTTTCCCATAATCGAATCAACGGTTTCTTGATCTTTTCTTCCCACTGCCCTAGACAAAACTGAAGCGGAACCTATTCCGATTAAAACTGCAATGCCGTTGTTTATCAATGTAAAGGTATAGGCCAGGCTGATAGCTCCTAAGGCTGTGCTTCCTACATATCTCCCTACAAAAATTGCATCTACAAAGCTGTATAAACTGATTACAAACATTCCTATAATGCCCGGAATGCTTAACTCCATCATCAACTTAAACATATTACCGGATATTAAATACTCTCTCTTATCTGTCATAAGAACCTCCATAACTGACGATTGCGTCAGTTATATTATATAAAAAGAAAGAAGAAAGTCAAGATAAGCTAACTAATTTTTAGTAATTCAGCTGACAACAAAGCTTTTTTTTACAAAAGAGTAGATGAGGTCATGGATTTCTTTTTTATCAAAAATAGTTTTATCTTCAAAAAGTTCATACATTATAAGAATTCCGTTAAAGAAGCGGGAGTAGAGTTTCCCTGTCTTATTTGTCTTATACTTTATTTTTTTTCCGGCTAAGTTTTTTCTCACAAACAAATGTTCAAGATTCTCGCTTATAAACTTATGAGCCTGATCTTCAAGTTGTAAAAAAAGCTCTTCATACTCTTTATCATATATAATTTCGGCAAGGAACATAAGGTAGAGCCGTTTTTCCGGCACCTCGTCAAAGAGTTTTCTCATTAGGGCCTGAGTTACAATTTCGTAAATATCATCAATATCTTTTACGGCATTAAAAATTTCTTCATTCCGTTTGTATCTAAAATAATTTCCGGCTTCCATTATGGCAAACATTATGGCCTTTGTACTTTTAAAATATTGATAAACACCGCCCTTTGAAAGAGTTGTGGCTGCAACTATGTCCTCCATAGTTGTATGACGGAACCCTTTTTTTAAAAATACAGTCTTTGCTGCTTCTATTATCTCAAGAGAGCGCTCTTCCCTTGTTTTTCTCGTGAATTTTGCCATATCTATATTATAAGGAAAAAGCAAAAAAAAGAAAGGGTGAAAAGTAAAATGCTTTTATGCTTCGGCTAGGGAGTCCCTTCTCTGGTTTGTAGACACAATATTAAGAATTTATACTTGACTTTTACCCACAATATTGTATACTTATAAAAAATACGGTAGATTGCTATACCGCTTTAACAGGGCGTCGTCCCTCCTTACATGAGGGGCGACCAGCCCTGTGCTTGCAAGAAACCTTCTAAGATTTTTTTGTTTAAAGTCTTGACAATGTAGTGTAGTGTGATATAATAGAAACAACGGCAGATTGCTATGCTGTTTTATAAAAGAGTTGCGTCCAAGTAGCTTATAGTGAAGATGGACGGGACTCTTATGTAAGAAAAATAACGGCAGTTTTACACCGTTTATAAGTGGGGTGACCCGCTGACCCTAAAAAATTTGCACCTAAGCAAAATCTGGCCGGCGGGCAACGCCCTTTTTTTCAGGTCAACCGCACCAAATTGCTGAAGCGGTTGCTCTGTGCCCTTTTTTTAGCGGCTTGAAAAATTTTTCATACTGCGGTATAATGAAAATAAGCGGGGCGTGAGGCGTTGCCGAGTGTAACTGGGTACCACGCAACTAACGAGAGGTTTTACCCGAATAAAGCCTGTACGTAAGGCTCGGTCTGAAAATCTCTTATTTTTCTATTTCATATAAACCGCACTTCTTTTAACTTTTGAATTCTTGTTTTGTCTCCTTTTTAAATTACACAACTCTCAAAAAAGCTCTAAAGAAATGATTTTGTAATATTCGTTTGATATCCATCTTAAGGGCATCTCTAAAAACCTTCGTGGATTTTTAGAGATGCCCTCAGGTCTTACCTTGAAGTAAAAACGGCAAATTTTATAGCTTAATTTAATCTAAAAACCGCACCTATGGAAAGGATAGCCGCATTAGTAAGCGTAAGTTTATTATTTATCGATAATAAACCTAAGCTGTTTCCAAATCCTAAAAATATTCCATGCTTGCAGCTAAAATAATAAGAACCGCTTAAACGGGCATTGAGGGCGGGAGCCAACGGCTATAAGGCTGCGGGGCCTGCGCCGAACATAAGTTCGAAATTAGAACCTATGCAAATAAGCCTAATTGCAATAGGCTCAAACAAAAAACAAGAAACACTTTTTTCACTTTCAATTCCCTATTACAGTTTAATAAAATATTTAAGGTCTTCTCTAAAAACCTTGTTGGATTTATTTCGCATCTTTCGGAATAGATATGGCTGACGAGTTTTTAATAAGTTTTTATGTAATAATGATTTATTAAAAATACCTCAAATTAAATCTAAGGAAAACCTCTAAAAACTATTTCGCAATTTGCTTTAGTGAATATGATGAATAATTTACTTACAGAACAAGCCGATAGGCTTGCTGCTTTTCGAGGTTTCATTAAATTACACAACTCTCAAACTCAGGTCAAAATCAACACGTTGGTGGTCTTGTTTGAGATCCATCTTAAATTACACAACTCTCAAACCTTTAGTTTATGTGGCAGAAAGTAAACTTAAGTTTGAGATCCATCTTAAATTACACAACTCTCAAACAAAAAATAGGGTCTTGCCTTCCGTTTACTAGTTTGAGATCCATCTTAAATTACACAACTCTCAAACAAAAAATAGGGTCTTGCCTTCCGTTTACTAGTTTGAGATCCATCTTAAATTACACAACTCTCAAACAACAGGTTCATTTTTAAGATTGAGGTACTTGTTTGAGATCCATCTTAAATTACACAACTCTCAAACCTATCGATGGCTTGCTTCGTTTTTTCTATGGTTTGAGATCCATCTTAAATTACACAACTCTCAAACGTCAGATATGGCGTAGGTGAGACTCTATCACACTATGGATAGCGGTAGTCTAAGATGATTACTTTTTAATACTATCATGAGAATTATTTATTGTCAATATATTTCACAAAGGTCCTTATCAATAATATAAGGTTTTTCACAATCTTCTTTTGTAGATATGTATGTCCCCTCTATTAAAAAAAGATTTGTTTTTATATATCGGGCAAATTTATATAATTCTGATAGATCTTTGAAATTTAAAAACTGTTTTAGGTTTATAAAAATAAAACATCTTATCTGATTTAGCTCCACAGAAGCACTTATATAGTCTATAATTTTTTCAAGTAAATTCTTGTATTCTGTTTCAAAGGAAATATTAACAGCTTTAAATATGCTAGTCAAATCAAATTCGTCATCTCTTTTGAGGGGTATGTCTAAAGAAAAAACTATCTCATCTATATACTTTAATATTTCACTTTTTATGCCGCATGTTTTTAGGTAATTGTACTCATCGGAAATACTTTGTTTTAAAATCGAATAAATTTTATTTAGATTCTGTTTATTATTTATATCAATATTTATAGGATTTAGTATAAGTTCACATGTTTTTGGAATAGAAAGTTCTTTATTATCTTCTGATAATATGAATTTTCCTTCATTGCCTGAATATTGACTAAAAAGTTCAGATGTAAATTCGGTAAAAAAAGCTTTATTTTCTATGGTTAAAACATTAACTGTGTTTTCTGAAAAGGCTATTTGATTTTCGAGATCGGGATGTACTAATTTCATAGAACAACAAGCCTTTCATCGGTATTTAAATATTCTGTTTTTGATTCTCCAATAATAATTTCCATCCTTGAATATTGTTTTTCGGTAACTGTTAATATCTCAACCAAGCCTTCAGGCGGTTTATTTTTTTCTATATTCTTTACTACAGAATCTCTATTTGTAAGATTTAAAACTAATTTTGAATAAACAGATTTTTGCTGCATAATAAAACCGGATTTAATTAAAAATTTTCGAAATGTCGAATAATTATGCCTATTTTCGGGTGTTATTACGGGTAAATCAAAAAAAACTATAACTCTCATAAATCTATAACTCATTGCGGTAAAATTTAATTTGTGAAATATCCTTTTCATTTAGAGCATCAAAGATACTGTGTACAAAAATTTCGATAGCCTTATTTAGATAATGCTCTTTATTGTTTATAAACACCTTTCTATTTATAACATCCACCATTTTTAGTTTTTCTTCATGTTCAAATTTTTGAGGATTAAGTTTAAACACTTCCGAATCAACCAGAGGCCTAAAGGGTTCCATAAGGTCTGAGGCAAGATTAAAAGGATTAAACATATTATCATGAAAAATTCCGAGTTGTGTAATATAACCGTTTGCAGTTATTTCACGGTTAAATGCAGAAAGTAAAATGCTGTATCCATAATTTAAAGCGGCATTTATAGGGATATCCAAACTTCTGGAAAACCCTGCTCCGAATAATGCCGCAAAATATGATTTTGCAGCATGAGCCTCTTTATTTGTTTTATCGTTAATGTCTATATCGATAATATATTCAGCCAGTAAACTCGCTTGCGGAAGCTCCAGTTTTTCTAAGAGGTATTTTTGCTGTCTTATTTTTCTGTTACGACCTCAGTCCATACAAGCTGCTTGATATTCTTATCCCATTTTATTTGAAGCCTGATTTTTTCGCTGGTATCATGACTGCCGTAATATCCTACTAATTCGGAAGCCGGATTCCGTTTTTCATCACAAAAAATTATCTTGACCTTTTGTTTTATAAGTTCATTTAATAAGGCTGCGGTTATAGAAACCGCTGTCGTTTCAATGATTAAAACCGAAATTTCTTCTATAAAAACTTTTTGAGTTTTTTCTCCCCTAACTACGAGATGATTTAAATGTAAATCCAGTTTTGCTCTATTTGAAATGACAACGGTTCTCCAACTCATATCTTTAACAAATCAATCCTTTTTTCAAAAACACCAGTTATCGACTGATAAATTAAAATGCAGTTATCAAGGTTTGATATTTTTTTTCCTAATGTCGTAACACCGGCTGTAGATTTACCTTTGATGAACCCTAAATCAATCGCCTCTCTGGTAGTACAAAATAGTTTTAGAATTTCTAATGTAACTTTAATTTGATCTTCAGGCTTTAAATTTATAAATGCATCTCTTCCTTTGATTAGCATATCGAGAGTTGTAGAATTCGGCCTTTTACTATAAATAGTATCCCTATGCTTTACTAAAAGCATATCATAGACCTCCAAATTCTTTTTTTGAAGAAGTTCATTAAACTCATTTTCTACTATTTTGTCTGTTTTTTTCTTTTTTGATAGTTCTTCTTTTACATAGGATCTAAAAGATAAATCCTCATAAGGATGAATTGTTTTTCCCATCTTCTCTCTTTGACTTCTTATTTCAT
The DNA here is from genome assembly GCF_024181385.1 of Treponema sp. OMZ 798. NCBI lineage: Bacteria > Pseudomonadati > Spirochaetota > Spirochaetia > Treponematales > Treponemataceae > Treponema > Treponema sp. OMZ 798. The sequence continues at coordinate 2,545,451 of NZ_CP051305.1, read as the reverse complement.
TGAATCTTATTATTTTTTTAAAATAAAAGATATCGTCATTTGAACAGCAAAATTGAACAGCAGGCCGGAGTAAGAAAGAATCATTAGTTTTTCCGGTAATGTGGCAAGAGAATCCGTTAATTTTTAAGAGAGAGTTGATTTTTATTTTGGGAACCAAAATCTTAAATTCTTTTTTCCCTATCTGGTTTTTTAAATAGCTTTTTAGTCCATCTTGATTTTTTTGAATATCCTTTCTCAAATATAGAGGGATGGTTTCTAAGCTGCGTATCTTTTTTCCTTTTTCTTCGTATTCTACAAGGGTATAATATGCTGCAGAAACCTTATTATAGCCGCCATATTTTGAAATATTGGAAAGAGGACCTTCCTTTTTTAGAGGATGCTGCCCCAAACCTTTTTTCATAATGGTTTGGTCAAATAGTCCTCCTTTTTTACAGGACGCTTGGCGTGTATAAATAGGAGTATTCCTTTTAAGCATATCCTTTACAGTGACAATTGTTTTTTCTTTTTCCCATGCAGTAATATTATTTCTTTTTACATCATAGTCAAAAACCTTATAGTAGTTATAAGTATCGGCAATATTGGGATTATCCCGTTTCTCCTTTATAAAATTCCAAGGATTATTTGTAAATTTTGTATTATATACATTTCCGACAACAATATTTAAATATGCATCATGGCATGATGAAAATCGTTTACTTCTCTGCATTTTACAATATCGAATTTGTTTCTAAACATTGATACTGTTTCAGCCTTAGAGTAAACAACCTTAGTTTCGGGGAAAATTTGTTCCAATACCTTTGCTGCAACCTTGGTTGCCTGTCTTGTTTCTACAAGCTGCCGAGCAATGAATTTTGCTGTTTCGTCATCAGAGATTGGAGTTGTCCTTGTTAATCTGTTCAATTTTTCAAGGCTTATAAAGTTATTTTTTTGCAAAAAATTCCAGAAGCCTCTTTGTTTTGATTGAATTTCAGTCTTCAATGGATATTTATCTTTCTTATTTTGATTGCAGTTGCTGCAGACTAAAACCCGATTATTTATACTGTCATCTTTAATTTTTGATTGAGGATAAATATGATCGATATCATACTTGCCTGTATCAAATACATGTCCTATTTCAATTGGTTTACCGCAATACATACACTTTCCAAGCTGCGTATAATAAAGATAAAGTTTGTCACTGCGGAGTCTTAAATTATCTTCATTTTCTATTTTACCTGAAAGATCTTTTATCTCGGCGCTAAAAGCATCTACATCATTTTTACAATTATTGTACAAGTCCTGTAAAATTTTTAATCTTGTCTTAGTTCTTGCCGGTTCAAGCTCTGCACCCTTTGCCATCTCAATAAATATTTTTTTAGGAGGGGCTTGGGTAATATGAGATATTTCTTTTACAAGTTTAAGAGTCTGCCACAGCATTTTTTTCACCGACGGCGATAAAAATAATGGCTTTACCAAGCCGTTATATGAAAATCGTTTCTCGGTATCTTCAAACGTCGAATTTATCTTTTTAATATTTTCAGTAAATTTAAATTCACTGCTAAGCAGCTCCATTAAATTATTTTGAGTTTCACGCATTGCCGTTATTATATTTACAGGTTCATTAAATCCGGGAATTTCTGATGTGACAGTTTCAAGGAATTTGCGTGATAGACGGCCCCAGCCTGAAAATTTAAGGTTTAGAATTTTTTTGATTTGCTCATCGGAACAAACCTTACCATACTCATTTTTTACTTTAGTTTTAAGAATACTCTTACCTTCTCCTTCATCATAGATAGTAGCCCATCGTATAATCTCTTCAAGCATATTCTTTGTAGAAATTTCATCAATTTTATTACCAAAAATATTTTTTAGTTCTATATATGATTTTAATGAAGATGTACATTCTTTATCGATGCCTAAAATAATTACTTCATCTGTTTTACTGCAAATACCTTCATGTTTTATAAAAGTTGAAATCTGCTTTTGTGTAATTTTTTTATATTTTTTAAACAGGTCTTCGTATATCTTTTGTTTTAATTTAATATCGCAGATATTTTTACCGTCAATGATAATCTGTAAATTATTGATTTCGTTTAAAACGGTAAACTCGGAATATAAAAGAGAGTTTTTAGGTAAAACTTCTTCTCCTGTTAGGTATGTACAAAGATTGGTTCTGCTTGTAATAAAGGCTTCAGCTGTTTTATCCCTATCAATATGATTAAAAAAATTCCAAGGTGTAGTTTTACCCGAAGGAGCGTTTTCTTTTTTTATGACCCAGCATCTATCAGGAAAATATTTTTTATGTTTATCGTTTATAGGCCCAATATAATAAGGAATCTTAAATGTTAACAGCATTATGATTTTTTCACTGATAGATAAACCATTTTCATCTTTTTGTTTTAAAAAAGAAAAATGATTTTCTGCGTTGATTAATATCCTTTCCAATTCCATCCTGCGCAATTGATAAGGAATTTCTGCATTGCTTTTAGATACCTGCTTAGGTAAAAAAGTTCCTGTTTCAATTTCGGATAATATATCATTTATTTCTTTTATATCCGATTTGGGGGAAAGGATAGTTTTTAAAAATTTATAAAAATCTTCTTGACCGGTAGTCTCTTTTATAATCTTTTTTTTACTTCCGGTTTTACATACCCCTACATATCCGGAGTAATTATTATTAACCTTTTCATCTTTATTATATCCGAATACTTTTTTATAATTCTTTGGGAAATGTTTTTTTATAACATTTTTTAATTTAGTCAAATCCTTTTTATGCTTTTCGTATATCTTAACCTTTGCAAAGGAAAGATACTGTTCATCTCCTATTACCTTGGAAAGAACCGAACAATTATATACAGCCTTTGCTTTTAACAAAAGCTCAAAGGAATCTCCAAAAAATGAAGCCAGCTCATCACTTAAAACGTCAAAGTCATCCTTAGAAAAAGATATGCCGTTTCTCTCTGCATCCTTTAAGTCGGGATTATCATAAAGATCGGCAAAGTTTACCTTGTTACCCGATATTAAACTCGTAATAGCTTTTTTTTGTTTGTCGGACGGCCTCAGTCCTAAAAGCTTATTTAGCCGGCTTTGCTTTTCCAAATTTTTTAAAGAGCTGTCCTTTAAGATATCCTTTATTTTTTGACTATCGGCATCAATATCGAGCTCCATATCCTCACGCAGATATTCAAAAAGAGCCTTTATAGAAGTATCGAATTGGTTTTCCGAGTCGAAGTCTCCCTCAAATAAAAAATGCCCTCTTTTTTTGATAATATTATGGCAGGCTAAATACAAAAGGCGAGGATCAGTCTTTACCTTGTTTTCAATCCAAGCCTTTATCAGGTGATTTATGGTAGGATAGGTTTTATGATAGGTCTTATCGTTAAAATCTTTATCATTAAAAAGACTATTTTCCTGTAATATGGTCTTGTCTTCTGCATAAAGAGGGCTCTCTTTTATTCTTTGGAAAAATCCCGCGTCTTTTTTTGCAATTTCTTCGTCAAATAGCTCTTGAAGCAATTTTATTCTTTTTTTTCTTCGTTCAATACGTCGCCGGGCTCCTCTATATAGCCTTCGGCCTTCGGCTGTTTCTGCCGTATCGAAAAGCCTCATACCCCAAAGGTCTTTATGATTGGATTTTAAAAGCTTATAATCAGCATCAGTAACAGCCCAGCCGACCGATCCGGTTCCTACATCCAATCCGAGAAAATAATCCTTAATTTCCTTTTTCATACTTGACCATTCCTTTAAAAAAGATTAAAATATACTCACACAATTTAAGATCCATCTTAAATTACACAACGAGTTCAAATAAGAATTCATCAAAATCGTCCTCCCTTGAGGAGTGACCGCTCATTGTGGAGCATCAAGGCTTAACTATGTTAAGCCTTTTTTATTAATTACTCAAAATTATAGCTTATTTTTTTCTAGCTGTCCACATTTTATATTGAATTATTTGAGGATACTGTTTGAATACTGACTACTTACCATAACTTTTCACTTGATGCTTGCTTAATTTGACGTTTTAGGGTATAATATCACCCATATATGACGCGCGGATCAAAAGGTTCTGACAGTAAAAAGACAATCTCCTCCCTTGAAGATATTTTAAAACAAGTCTTCGGCTATGATGAATTCAGACCCTTCCAAAAAGAAATTATAGATAGCCTTCTCCAAAAAAAAGACGTCCTTGCGGTAATGCCGACAGGAGGCGGAAAATCTCTATGCTATCAGATTCCGGCCCTCATTTTTGAGGGGGTAACCATAGTAGTTTCTCCCCTTATTTCTCTTATGCACGACCAGATTTGCGGCTTGGAAACGATAGGGGTAGAGGCTGTTGCCTTAAACAGCTCCTTAGATTGGGAAAAATATGCCGATAACATACGCCGTATTAAAAACGGAGAGGTAAAAATCCTCTATGCTGCTCCTGAAACTCTGGTCAGTGACCGCTGTAAAGAGCTTTTTTCTTCAATAAAAGTGGATTGTATTACAATCGACGAAGCTCACTGCATTTCGGAATGGGGACATGATTTTAGGCCTGAATATCGGCAGTTGGCTGAAATCCGCAAGCTCTTAAAAGAGGCGGCCTGTCTTGCCATAACGGCGACTGCAACCGAAAAGGTCCGCTCCGACATTAAAAAAATGCTGAAGCTCAAGACTCCAAAGGAATTTATTGCCGGCTTTAACCGTAAAAATATTTTTTTGGAAGTGAAAGAAAAGCAAAAGCCCTTTGAGCAGGCCTCGGAATTTTTAAAAGAGCATAAGGGCGAAAGCGGAATTATCTACTGTTTTTCCCGCAAGCAGGCAGATACTCTTTCAGTTCAACTGTCGGTTTTAGGATACAATGCAAAGCCCTATCATGCGGGTCTTTCCGATGAGCTTAGGCAAAAAACTCAAAATGACTTTATCAATGACGATATAGAAATAATCGTAGCAACCGTAGCCTTCGGAATGGGTATAAATAAGCCTAATGTAAGGTTTGTCATTCATTTTGATTTGCCCAAGAGCATTGAGCAGTACTATCAAGAAATAGGCCGAGCAGGACGGGATGGAAACCCGGCACATGCTCTTTTGCTTTTTTCGGCTGCCGATATTTTTAAGCTTAAATTCTTGATGCAGGATAAATCTCCCGATGAGGTAAGAAAAGCCGAAACTATGCTTTCCGCTATCAGTAATTATGCACAAGCCAACAGCTGCCGCCGCCGTGCGATTTTAAAATATTTCGGAGAAAATATTTCTGAAGAAAAATTAAAAGAAGTACAGGGTGATGCTCCTTGCTGTGATTTTTGTTCCAGAGAAAAAATAGAAAAAACAGACCTGACCGTTCCTGTGCAGAAATTTTTATCCTGTGTTGTCAGAACCGGATGCAGATTCGGTGCCAGCTACATTATCGATGTTCTTTTAGGCTCAAAGCAAAAACGTATCCTTGAAAATAAACACAACGATCTTTCGGTTTGGGGCATAGGTACGGAATTCAATAGGGAAGGATGGTTTAATCTTGTCCGGGTCTTATTGGCAGAAGACTATCTTATAAAAGATGAAGATTACTCGGTTCTGTCATTAACTCAAAAAGCAAAAGAAGAACTTCAAGCCCGAACCAGTATTATGCTTCCCTTTAATTATGAAAAAGATAACTCCGCTAAAAAAGAAGTAAAAGAAAAATCAAAACCTCAAACATCTGAAATTAAATTAGATGCCCGCGGTACGGCAATAGTGAATGCACTAAAACAAAAACGCAGGGAGCTTGCAGACGAGGCAAGAGTTCCTGCCTATATTATTTTTTCGGATAAGACAATCTTTGATTTAGGTCTTAAAAAACCTGCAACTATTGCCGATTTGGATAATATCTTCGGTATCGGAAAAGCAAAAAAGGAAAAATACGGGGATATTATTTTAAAGACAATCTCATCTACCCGTAAAAACAAATAAGAAATAAAAAAGGAATTTCAACAATGTTGAAATTCCTTTTTTATTTTATTTTAACGGAACAAGCGGAATGCGTTCAAGCTCTGCATCTTTTCCGTATGCCTTCTTCACTGCGCGGGCTGCAGCATCAAAATTATCTATCCTCTTTATTTCGGTAATATCATAAAAAGGCATTGAACATTTAATGGTAAAATCTCCAAGGTATACATATTTTACCCCTTTATGTATCCTTAGCTCTGATTGGATAGGTAAGACTAATCGTGCACAATATGCGTTACCAAAGTGATAGCTTAATTTATACAAGTTAATAATTCTTTTAGCTGAATCTAAAGTAATTTTCTTCATAACAAAATCAGTTTTTTGAGGGTCTTCATCACATTTAGTAGACAAAATATATCTATGAACAAGATAGTTTAAATATATTTGATCTGTCCCGGCATCTCCATCATTAAAATCGAAACTGCCGAATTTAATATTTCGATAGTTTGAAAAAAAAGTGTTATTAGGAATTGGTAAAACTTTTAAACTAAAAACTAATACAACTTCATTTTCTGAAGGCGGGGCTTTTTTCCCTTCATCAGCAAAAACAAATCCTGTAAGTATAAATAATAATAAACACAAGGTTTTAAATAATTTAATTTTTTTCATTTTTCCAGCTCCTTTATTCTTTCTTCAATAAGTGGTAACCATGCCGTATGTTGCAGCAGTTTTTTTAGTTTTAAAAGACATTTTAATTCGTACTGAGCACTCTCTTTACGGGTTAAGGATACAATCATTCCTGTATTGTTTTCGGTTATAAAATCATAAGCACCGATAAACATTAAACCTTTTTTATGTGTTACAAAAGCTATCTTGCCTTCTGCACCTAACTGAGGTAAAAAAGTAGTTATTACGTTAAAATTTGAATTGCGTAAAGACACCAACTGAAAAGCCAGATCGGTTTTAAATGGAGGAAAACAAAAAATACTTCCATCTGCATAGGAGCCTGAGAATACAAAAGGTGTTGTATAGATAGGTTCTTTTGAGGGATCGGATTGAATGTACAATTGTTCTGTCGGTATTTTTAAATATCCAAACGCAAGGCAATCTTTTTCGGGATCTCCCATGGTTTTAAGATTGACCTTTTTCCCATTGATACTTGCATGACCTGTTTCAGATATTTTTTTAAAATCGCCTAAAATCGAGCATGAAGCCGCCAAACATACAGTCAAAACTAAGACTGTAAGGAGGTAAAATTTTTTCAGTGGTTTTTGCATAAAAATTTCTCCCTTAAATTAAAATTTATGATAAAAAAAATAAGTTTATTTATAAAAGCCTAAGAGGAATAAATACAGGGGGCTAATATGTTCTTAGCTTATACCCCGCATTTTAGGCATAAATATACTCTTTGTCAATTACTAATTGTATAATTTAATCAAGAAATGATATGTACAGCCATATTTTTATTGCTTAAACATAAATAATTTCTTCCTATTGACCAAAATCAAAATTTAGTCAATAATATTATTTAGTTATGAATATCTTAGTTGATAAATTTAAAGAAGTCTTAATGTCGGTTTTACCCATCGTCATTTTGACAACAATCTTGAATTTTGCGTTTATTCATATAGATTATCAAGTCTTTATTAGATTTTTAATCGGGAGTGTATGCATAATATTCGGGTTGGCTTTTTTTCTGTTTGGAATCGAGATGAGCGTTACAAAAATCGGTTTACAAATGGGAAAAGAAATCACAAAGCGGAATAAAATTCTGATTTTGATTTTAGGCGGTTTTGCCCTCGGCTTTTTAATTTCGATAGCAGAACCCGATTTACAGATTTTGGCAAGTCAGGTAAGGACAGTAACGAAGAACGGGATCCCCGCATTAAGGCTCATAGTAGTTGTTTCCGTGGGTGTTGCAGCCTTTGTGGTTTTCGGTATTTTGAGAACCGTATTTAATGTTTCACAGAAAATTGTTTTTGCCGTTTCATATGTAATTATATTTTTGCTTTCTTTATTTTCTTCTGCAGAGTTTATGTCCATTGCCTTCGATTCATCCGGAACTACTACAGGCGCCATAACCGTGCCCTTTATTTTGGCCTTGGCTGCCGGTGTTTCCGAGATGAAAAAAGACTCGGCCGCCTCCGAAAGAGATGCTTTCGGACTTGTAGGTATGGCCTCTGCCGGAGCAATCGTAGCTGTTTTGGCTTTGAGCGTATTCGGAAAAACAAAGGAAATATCGGCCGATGATTTTGTTTTCAATTTAGATATACACTCACAAATATTTTATCCCTTTGCAGAACATTTTTTGCCTGTACTGTATGAGTGTGTTTTATCCCTTTTACCATTAACGGTGATATTTTTAATTACAAACTTTATAAGCATTAAGCTGAGAGCTAAGGATTTAATTCCCGTTATTAAAGGTCTTATAATTACATTGATAGGTTTATTTCTATTTATGTGGGGAGCAAAATCGGGCTTCTTGGATGTAGGAATAGCTATGGGAAGCCGCTTAGGCGAAATAGGAACCAGACCCTTAATTCTTTTTATCGGAGCCTTGATAGGCATCGTTTCTATTTTGGCTGAACCGGCCGTTTATGTTTTGACCGTACAAATAGAAAACGTAACGAGCGGTCATATTCCGCGCAAGATAGTTTTAATCTTTTTATGTATCGGAGTCAGTTTTGCGGTAATGCTTTCGTTACTAAGAATTATAGAACCGGCTTTTCAGTTATGGCATATGCTGTTACCCGGATATATAGTTTCACTTTTATTGTCCATCTTTGTTCCGGATCTTTTTGTAAGTATAGCCTTTGATGCCGGAGGTGTTGCTTCAGGCCCCATGACTGCGACCTTTGTTTTATCCCTTGCTCAGGGTCTTGCCAACTCCACTCCGACTGCAAACGTATTGATAGACGGATTCGGTATCATAGCCGCCGTAGCATTGGCTCCTATTATTTCGCTGCAAATTTTAGGATTGATATTTAAGATTAAAAGCGCAGGAGAACAAAAATGAAAGATTTTTCACTTCTGATAATTTTAGTGCCTTTCGGGCGTGCAAGTAAAATAGTAAGGTACGCTAAGGATAAGGGTCTTACCGGGGCCACAATAATGATTGCCTTCGGTACGGTAAAAAGTAAGCTGCTTGATTTTTTGGGAATTCAAGAAACAAGAAAAGAATTGATTTTAACGGCCGGACATGGAGATTTTTTAGACGGTCTTATGGATGAACTGAATAAAAAGTTCAATCTTACCCGTAAAAATTTCGGTATAGCATTCCGTATGCCTTTAAGTTTTATTAATATTGAAAATACCCCGGATGGTGAAAAGCCCGTATTTGAGAGGGAGGAGGTAAAAACTATGAAGTCTGCAATATTTACTGTTGTTAATAGAGGAAAAGCAAATGAAGTTGTCGATGCTTCTTTGGAAGCCGGAGCTCGCGGCGGAACAATCATCCATGCAAGAGGTTCCGGGCTTAATCAAACAAAGCTTATCTTTGACATGGAAATTGAACCCGAAAAAGAAATTGTTTTAACCATTGTTGATGATGAGCAGCTTGATAATGTAGTCGAAGCAATCAGAAAAAATTCCGATGTAGAAAAAGAAGGTCATGGAATTCTTTTTGTTATTCCGATAAGCAAGGCTTACGGTATAAAATAGGTTTACAGGATGAACGAGCCCCCGCCGCAATGGCTTTATATTTTACTTTTAATTATTCTACTTTTTTTATCGATGATGTTTTCATCGGGAGAAACAGCCTTTTTATCCGTAAATAAATTGAAGATAAAATATTTACGGGAAAAGAAAAATAAAAAGGCTGCAAGAGTTGAAAAGATTTTAAAAGACAAACAAAAATTTTTAACCACCTCTTTGATAGGCAACAGTTTGGTAAATATTTTAATCTCGGTAATTTTAACCGCCCTGATGGTAGAATTAGTCGGAGCAAAAGGATTAAGCATTGCAGTAACGGCTGCAACTATTGCAATTTTAATCTTCGGTGAAATACTGCCTAAGTCCGTTGCCTTGGTTTTTTCCGAACCTATAGCCTTAAAATTCTCAGGTTTTATTTTGTTTTTAATTAAAATTCTAGCTCCTCTTGAATGGCTTTTTTCGGGCTTTACAAAATTCTTTTTAAAATTTTTAGGCGTAAAAAATCTGCAATCAAATGAGGCTTTAACCGATGCAGACTTAAAAGATTTTTTTGATGTACGCCAAGAACATGGCGATCTGCGTTCTGAAGAAAAGGCTGTTCTCGAAAAAATTTTAAGCTATGGCGATATAACCGTAAAAAATATTATGACTCCGCGGCCGGAGATAATCGGACTTACAGCTGATGTAAATCCGAAAGAAATTATAGAGCTTTCCCATTCTTCAAGATTTTCAAGATTTCCGGTTTATGAAGAAGACATAGATGAAATTATCGGTATTTTTTATATTAAGGATTTTTTGTTTTCGGAAGCTGCAGCAAAAGATTTCTTACAAGAATCAAAAGAAAAATTCGATATAAAAAAATATCTGCGTAAGCCTGTTCTTGTTTTTGAAAATACCGAGCTTTCAAAATTGCAGGAAATATTTAGAAAAGAAAAACAGAACATGGTTGTCGTCATTGATGAGTACGGCGGCACTTTAGGTATTGCAACTCTTGAAGACTTAAATGAAGAGATATTCGGGAACATTGCCGATGAGTATGATACGGATGATGCGGCTGCAGAAGAACCCAATCTTGATAATATAAATGATGCGTCAACTCAAAATATTAGTCAAACTATTTTGGGCAGCATGAGGTTGAGCGATTTAAATGAGGATCTAAGTACTTCGTTTTCCTCCGAGTATTATGACACAATAGGCGGCTTGATTATGGAAAAATGCGGAGAAGTTCCGCAAATCGGTTCTACAATAAAAATAGAAAACTATAATTTTACGGTTATCAAAACTGAAGGAAACAGAATAAGCGAACTGGAAGTAAATATTACAGGAGATGAAGAATGAAATTTGAATTAGCTTTAATGACAATCGAATTTATTGCTCTTCTCCTTTGTGCCTTTTTCTTTTCTGCATCCGAAACGGCAATTACTGCAATAACGAGGGCTGAGTATAAGGCAATAAAAAAAAGCCGGACAAAAAAAAGTAAGACTCTTGCTTTTCTTATTGAAAAAAAAGATGAGATTGTAAGTGCAACCCTGATAGGCACCAATTTTGTAAATACTCTTTCTTCCGCCTTGATAACAGCCTTTGTAATTGATATGTACGGGCAGCAGCATATTCCGGCAGCTACTGCCGTTACAACGGTTCTTATAATTATCTTTGCAGAAATTTTACCAAAAGCTATAGCGGCTTATAATGCTGTTGAAATTACAAAAACATTTTTGATTCCCTTATCGATTGTAAGATTATTTTTTAAACCGATTGTTTTTATTTTTTCGCTCATGTCCAATTTTATTATTAAATCCGTTTCAAAGCGAAGAGAAAATCAAATCTCAGACTTATCAGAAGATTATTTGGAAACGCTTATAAACATAAGTTTAGCTGACGGTACTTTTCAAACGGGAGAACATGAGTTAATTAAAAGAGCTGTAAGACTGCATGAGTTAAAACTGCAAAGTATAATGACAAAAAAAGAAGATATTGTAGGTTTCGATATTAATTCGACTCCCGAAAAGATGATAAGTATTTTCCGTAAAACAATGTTTTCGCGTCTGCCTGTTTACAAGACGGAAAAGGATAAAATAATAGGAAGCGTCCATTATAAGGATCTATTGTTTTATAAAAGTCATAAGGCGGAAATGGATATAAATAAAATTATAAGGCCGGCCTTGTTTATTCCGAAAACTGCAAATATTTTTTCTGCAATAAAAACAATGAGTAAAAATAAAAGAAATATGGCCTTTGTAATAGATGAATACGGCTCGACTGCGGGACTTATCACAATTGACGATATAAGCACTGCTATTTTCGGTTCAATTCAAGATGAATATGCTAAAATAAAAACGAATCCCTTAAGCGGAATGAAGATTGTTGACGGTACTCATATTTTAATTCCGGGATCGGTTCCTATTATTCAGCTAAACAAAATTTTGAATACGGATTTTCATTCGGATTATAATGATACGATAGGCGGCCTCGTACTTGAAACGGCAGAATATCTTCCTAAGGAAGGTGAGTTCATCAACATAGGTGATATTGAATTTAAAGTAGAAAAAGTTGAAACGAGTAAAATTATTTTTCTTATTGCGGACGTTTCTAAGATTACGGCTGGGGCACAATTCCCAAAAGCTTTTCAATAATATCGTCAGCGGTCAAGTTATCGGCAGCCGCTTCATAAGAAAGTTTAAGTCTATGCCTCAAAGCTGCGTAGGCAACAGCTTTTACATCTTCGGGTATTACATAATCTCTTCCGCTAAATAGGGCTTTTACCTTTGCACATTTTTGAATAGCGATTCCGGCCCGCGGAGATGCTCCATAAAGAATATAGCTTAGGTAATTCCCGTGAATATAATCATCCTGCTTTACATTTTTTACAGGCCTTGTTGCGGCAATGATTGAAACTATATAGCTTGTAATTTCGGGAGAACATTTTACCTGCTCTACGGCATTCCGGAGAGTTTCTAAGTTTTCCGGTGTGAGTATTGCTTCGGCAGGGCTGACACTCGAAGTTAGTCCGGGGCCTTGTCCCATGTTTTGATTCGGTCTTAGGTTTGAAAATTTATTTACTATATCTATTTCTTCTTGAATAGACGGATAAGGAACAAATAGTTTTAACAAGAAGCGGTCAAGCTCTGCTTCGGGAAGAGGATATGTTCCCTCTTGTTCGATTGGGTTTTGTGTAGCAAGCACAAAAAAGGGAGAAGGCAGGGAATAGGAATTTTCTCCGATTGTGACTTGCCCTTCGGCCATGGCTTCCAAAAGGGCAGACTGCACCTTTGCAGGCGCCCTGTTTATTTCGTCAGCCAAAATAATATTTGCAAAAACGGGTCCTCTTCTAACAGAAAATTTTCCTATGCTTTGCTGATAAATCAAGGTTCCTATCAAATCGGCAGGAAGAAGGTCCGGAGTAAATTGAATACGCTTAAAACTTACATTGGAAAGTTCTGCAAAGGTTTTTACTATGAGGGTTTTTGCAAGGCCGGGCACGCCTTCAAGTAGCACATGGCCTCCTGCAATATATGCAGTTAAAATTCCTTCGATGAGTTCTTGCTGACCTACAATGCGCAGAGCCATCTTTGCTTTAAAATTTTCTATTATAGTTTTATAGCTTGTATCAATCATAGTATTATTTTACGCCTTATGTTAAAATTTTGCAAGAGGTTTAAATCTCATTTAATTCTTATCTTGTACAGTTTTTTTATTTTCTGTGATTTAAAATTTTAAAAAATCCTTTTTTTGTTTGTTTTGAAAAATCTTCTTTTCTAGGAGGAATAAAGTTATTGATAAATTTACTTAGAGCTCCATGCTTAGATATGTCAACCAAAAAATATGTTATATCTCCTATTGTTGAAAAAACAGGTATTAAGATATTCTCCCCTTGTTCTACAGGAAGATGACTCATGGAAGCTTCTTTAAAAGCTTCTCTAATATTTATCTGCGGAACAATATCTGCAATATTTAAATCATTGTTATAATCTATCTCGGTTTTAATTTTTTGGGAGGCTTCTACTATTTCTCCATTGAGATTAACTATTGCTATAGGAATGTCTACCATATCAATTAAACTCTTTACCAAGCCGTTAAGACTTGCAATTTTTAGACTTTTTTGTGCCGTGATTGTATTGGACACACTAAGAGCATCTTGTAAAAAAAATCCTGCAGTGCCTAATTTTGCAGCTTTCTTTTCGGATAAAATTCCTCCGGTTTTTATAGTTTCCATTAGGCTTAAAAAATCTTTTTTCTTTTTTACTGCGCCTATAATAATATTAACTGTTAATATTAATTGCAAGAGCGAAAGTATAAATCCTAAAAACAAAACAAGTTCGGAGTCTCCTTTAAGGGGGATTTGCATACCTACACCGTATGCCCAAAAAGCCGTTGCAATCATAAAAATAAACGAGAGCGCTAAACTTATAAATAATAATTTTTTTTCAATAAAAATCATATTTGCTCCATTACATATTTCTAAATTCTTCAAGCTTTATATTTGAGCCTATCAAAAAAAGTTTGTCACCTTCTCTCAACTCAAAATCATCTTCAGGATAATGCATAGCTTCCTGTTTGACGGGGTTGCCAACCGAATCTATATCCAAATCCATTCTTACAAGGGAAATCAGATTTATATTGAACTTTTCTTTTAAAGCAAGAGCGCCCACGGTTTTTCCGATAAAAAATTTCGGAACAATAATTTCTCTTATCGAAAAATCTTTTGTAACCGTAATTGAATCCATTACATCGGGAGAAATAAGGCGTCTTGCAATTCTTGTTGCAGCCGATATTTCAATATTTAAAACTTCGTTCGCTCCGACTCTTCTTAGAACGGTTGCATGAAGAGGTGAAACGGCACGGGCTAAAACATAGGGAATGTCTCTTTGTTTTAAAAGAGTTGTAGTTAAAACGCTTGCTTCTATATTATTGCCGATAGCTACGATGGCAACTTCTACATCATCTAAGGGCGCTTTTAAAAGAGCTTCTTCATTTGTTGTTTCTACAAGCATCGCTGCAGGAACAATTTTTTTTATTCTTTCCACTGCTTGAATATCATGATCAAAGGCCACTACTGAAGCTCCTCCGTCTACAAGAACTTCACAAATCCTTGATCCGAATTCTCCCAAACCTATGACAGCAAAGTTTTTATTTGTTTCCATAATATTTTCCTCCCTTATCCTATAGCTATATTTCCATAAGGATATTCTATATCGTCATTCTTTTGTTTTGTGCCGGCCGCAGTTAAAAAAGTTAAAGGACCGACCCTTCCGATGAACATTAAAATTATTATTACGATTTTTCCGGCTGGTGAAAGAGCGGCGGTTACTCCCGTAGAAAGACCTACTGTTGCAAAGGCTGATACGGTTTCAAACAATAATGCTAAAAAAGGAAGACTTTCAGTAATTGTCAATAAAAAAATTCCAACTGAAATTGCTGCGAGTCCGAAGCCGAAAATTAAAAAAGCTTTTTTTACCTGATCCTCAGGTACCGAAATATTTTTGATTACAACTGTTTTTTGATTTTTTAAAAATGATCTAAAAAAAGCAAACACCACCGCAATAGTGTTAAGCTTAATTCCTCCGGCTGTACTTCCTGCAGCTCCTCCCATGAACATTATAAATATCATAAAAAGTAAGGTTGCATTTGTTAAATTCATAAATGAAACCGTAGAAAAGCCTGCAGTTCGCAATGTTATAGCTTGAAAAAAACTTGCAAGGTATTGACTTCCCACTGATAATTCTTTCATAGTATTGCGGTGCTCAAGTAAATAAAAAAGAGCAAAAGAAATAAAAAGAATAAAAACTGTAAGGCTTAAAATCATTTTTGTATTTACCGACATTAAATAATCGCTCTTTTTTTTCTTCAAAAACTTATTTGTTATATTTGTTTTAACCTTAGCCAAAACATCATAAATAACGGCAAAACTTATTCCGCCTAAAATTATTGTAAAACCTATTGTGAGGTTTATAATAATATCGGAGGTAAAAGATTCCAAGTTGTTTGAAAAAAGAGCAAACCCCGCATTACAAAATGCGGATATTGCATGAAAAAATGCAAAACCTAGGGCTTTAAGATTGAATCCTAAAATACGTGAAAAGCCTATAAATAAAAATGCTGCACTTAAGGTTTCTATAAAAAAAGTAGATAAGACAATTACCCTTAATGTTTTAAAAAGGTTAGACATGTCATCTTCGCTCACCATGTAAGAGATTGTAAGTTTTTCACTGACAGTCATTTTTTTCCGGAAGGCAAGCATTCCGAAAAATGAAAAAACCATTATTCCTAAACCGCCGACTTGAATTAAAACAATCAAAATAAATTTTCCTACTATGGTAAGTTCGGAAGAAACATCTATTACGCTTAGGCCTGTAACGCATACGGCAGATGCGGAGGTAAAAAGTGTTGTTAAAAAGTTTAAAGGTTTACCGTTTGCAGAAGCAGCAGGAAGCATAAGTAAAAAACTGCCGATGATTATAACCATAAAAAAAGAAATAATCAAAGTTTGTGCAGGATTTGAAATAATTTTTGCAGTTAAGCCGGCTCTCTTGCTTATTAATCTAATTATTTTTCCGAATAAAAATATGTTTTTAAAAATATCAAAAACAATATTTAATTCTTCTGCATTATTGTTAAGACTTATTTGTATCTTAAAAACAATAAATACGGTAGTGAATATTAATATTGCTAAAAAGTCTACAAGATTATTTTGAAAATATTTGCGTATATACTTTTCTTGTCTGATAGCAAAAAAGGTTTCGGCAAGTACAGAGATAAGGATAATAATGTCTATTATGTGGAGAATAATTTCAGAAGTAGTTTTTGAATAAAATTGCTGTAAAAATAAAAGAACAAGGCTTAAAGCGAAAGCCGCAACGACAAAGTAATCCCGCTTCCTCATTTGTCTGTTCCTTTTGTTTTATACTTGTCTTCCGCTCTTAAGTTTTTCGTTAAAACGCTCAAGCTCTTTACCTTTTAACCCGCTTTCTTTTCCGGCTATCAAATTATGTATAGCTTCAAGTTCTTCTGCAGAAAAATTTACTCCGTTTTTTTCATGGCGTTCAAAAGAAGCGCAGGCAAGAGGTGCTACAGTTTTACAAATTTCAAACATAACTTCGGCATAGTCTCTGATTTCTTTTTGTGCATGAGCATCCATGCGCAGCCGCAAAAAATGGAAAAGATTGTGCAGGTCTATTTGCCAATACCATTCGGTATAAGTAGAAAGAGGGAGATTGATTCTGGCAAGTTCCCTTGCTATATTTTTATCGAGTAATTTACAGTAGCCGTCATAAACTTCTTCTTGTTGTTTTTGCAAAGAGCTTATAACTTCATTTTGAAGGTCTTGAGAAACGGCCTCACTCATTCGGCCTTGTTTATTGTCGCTGCTTTGCAAGGAGATATCCTTTCCGTCGGGTACATAAAACTCTGCTTTTAAGATGGAATACCGTCCGGAAATTTCGTTCAGACGGGCTGTTCTGTGCCTAATCCACTGGCGGGCTACAAAAATGGGCAGCTTTACATGAAAGGTAAAAACCACCTGTTCAAATGGAGAGGTATGCTTATTCCGCAAAAGGTAGTCTATTAAAGCGGCATCTTCCCGTACGGTTTTAGTGCCTTCTCCATAAGAAACACGGGCTGCCTGCACTATGCGGGCATCAGTACCCATATAATCCACCAATCTGATAAAACCTTTATCAAGAACCTTAAACTCTTTATCCAAAATTTTTTCCGCTTCCGGAGCTATACAATGTGCCATAGTGTAATGATAGCAGAAATTGTAAAAATTTTCAACCTCTTGCTTTTTCTAAATTTTAAGAATGTTTATAATTTAAAATAAAATTATTATAATAATGCTTCCTATAGTTCCTAAAATTAGCCACACAAAAAAGAACCATCCTAAAAAAATATTTACTTTTCGTTTTTTCTCATCGTTTTTGTATTTTTCATTAACATTTTTAAAGCCTCTAGATAAAAAATAGATCAACAATCTAACTTGTATTAAAATACCTATCCCTAATAATATTTTATCAAATAAAAAATTATTCATTATTACCTCTTCTTTACTTATTCCATTTATCGCCTGTTGCTTTTCCCTGTTTTTCAATGATTGCATCTATCAGAAATTCTATTATAAAAGCAAATGGTAAACAAGCAAGAGAAAGAAAAAGAAGAGAGATGTTTAAATTAAAAATATCTATTTCAACTTCTCTTCCCAGGGTCATAGTAATAATCAGCAGAATAGTAATTAAAAATGTAATATACAGCACAATAGTTTTAATTCCGGCTGATAAAATATTTACCTTAACTCTTTTTAATTTCTTTTTAATTTTTATTTTAAAACCGGCAAACAAACAAAATAATTGTACAAGAATAGCAGTACTGATATTTATAATAACTTCTTTTGAATCAAAAAATGATATTGGAAGATAAAAAAATCGTCTTGAAGCATATAGAAAATCATTATAATCAAAACCGTTAGGCGTGTGAATAAACATACATAAATATACAAGATAAAAATTTATTACTGCTATAATAATCGAGGTAATAAATACGCTTTTACGTATCTTTCCTTTTTTATAATAAACAAGTTCTATGGTTAAAAGTAATGAAATAATATACCATTGAATGCTTACAGTATCAATATTATACATGAATAGATAAAAGATAAGTTCTGTTCTGCCTGCAAGTAAAGCCTTAAGAAGTCCGGTTAAAATAAACAGACTATTAAGCAAAATTAAAATATTTATAAGTTTAAAAAAATTATTTAGATCGATTTTTATCATAACGATAAACAGCCTCCAATAGTTCTATTTTGACATCATTAATTTTGCCTGCGTCATTAAATGAAAATGTATATTTTTCTTTCGTATCAAAAACTGCATATTCTCTACCTTTATAAAATTGCTTGTTTTCTTCAATCATTTTTTTTGTATCCGTTATATGTAAATTTGATAATTCAATTAGTCTATCATAAAATTCGGTATCATATTCATGTCTTGCAGTAGATAGTATTAAAATAACATCATCATCAGAACTTATTATTTGTTTATCCTTAATATCCATATGAGAAAACAATATAGGATCATATATTGCTTTCCAAAATATTTTTTCTTGCCACCAATGCTCAAAATCATATAATATCTTATCTGCAAAAATTTTTTCAGCTCTTTGCTTAACTTTTACAGACATTCGGGAGAAATGTTTTTTATCAGAAATAAAATTTGAAATCTCGCCTTTTTCCAAAATATATTCATAGAGAGCAAAATATTCATCAACAGTTTTGAGTTTTTTATTTTTACAAGATACTACAAAGAATATTGTAAAACATATAAAAAGTATGAAGATAATCTTCTTCATTTTATTCCTTCTTGCTATTAATTGCAAATAATTATTTACCGGTGTTTTCAAATTCCACAATGTAAAATAATTTTATCATTCGTACTTGCATATTCTAGAAGTTTAATCAATTCTTCTATTTTATGCAAAATATATTTTTTATCAAAATTAAACTCCGGTATTATATTTACTTCAGGAGCTAAATTAAATAACTCTTTCCATACGCCAACAATTTTTAAAAAAGTATTTAAATTATCCGATTCTATTAAACTTATACCATAATAGAAAAGGCCTTTTGTGGTTTTTGTCTTTGCTGTATTTGTAGATATAAACCATTTCAAAGTGTTAGACATATATATGATTATAGCATCATCAACTGCAATGTGTCTATATTGATATACCTTTTTTAAATCAACTTGATTATCAATATTAATAACATCATCCAAATTTTCAATAATACAAAACTCATGAACTAATGCCATCTCTTACTCCTTATTCAACTGAAAAAATATTTACATCACACGCCCTGAATAATTCTGGACACTACGCCCAAGAAAAAGACAGGCTTAAAGTCTTGATTAACTCCGGCTTGGAATGTAAAAGGAACATTATCGAATAATGTGTAACCTGCTCCTAAGCCGAATTCCGCGATAAGATTTAATTTTTTTTCTTTATTAGAGCCGAAGCCGGCATCAGCGAAGGCTGAAATAAAAAATCCGTTGGAGTTAACACCAGTTCGGGCGGCGTACCATCTAAGTTCAGTTCCCCAAATATGCATTGAAGAATATTTTTTGACATCTTTAAACGAAAAACGCCGCGTCATCGATTCTTGAGACTTTTCTATTTCATAATCGGTTATGGTATTTACATTCTTAGACTTTATCCTATCGGTATTATAAAATGTATAAACAAAGCCTACATCAACATAGTACAGTTTAAAAGTTACCGGCAGCTCGAATTTAAGTCTGTAATTAATAAAACGGCTTTCGGGAATCCAGTCGGTAAAAAAAGAAAAAGATGTTGTCGCTTTAAAATAACCTAAATCTGCAAGAAAAACATCAAATCTAATTCCCTGCGATAATTCGGTAACGGTTTTCGGTTTCAATTCATTTTGCGAATTCTTAAATTTTATTTCATTAACATTCCTTCTTCCTACACGGGCAGGAAAAGAAAATTTTAATTTGTTTATAACAAATATAAAATCGTTTCTTGCATAAAAAATTTGATCCGAAACTTTTTTGTGCATTGTAAATGGAACAAAATCATAAAAAGCATTTATATTCCATTTAAAAAAATCTTTTTGAACAAACATTCCTATAGAAGAACTGACTGCCGGCCCGTTATCTGCCGAAAAAAAGATGCCTGCATTCGGAAAAACGCTTACATTATTTTCTCTATGAAGCCATCCGAATTTTACCGAAAGAGGAAAACCAAAATAATGCGGAAGAATATTGAATTTGGAAACTTTTATAAAATCTTCTTCGTTATTTTTTTTGACTTCCTCTTTGTCTTGAGAAAACCCCGCCGCCATCATAAAACAAAAAACCAAACATAAAATCTTTTTCATCTTTTCTCCATCATAAATAATTTTATCAATCATTTAAAACAACCGATAAACTTAATATTCCATTCAGTATATCTTTTTTATCTAAAAGATTTTTTGAAAGATATACTATTTTAAATTTAAAATCCGAAATAAATAACTCGCTCTGAATAATTCCCATAAGCTCTTTATCCTGCAAGCCTTGTAAACCGGCAGTAATTTGAGCATAATCTTTTAAGCCTGTGCTATAAAAAAATCCGTAATTCATACCTTTAGAATTATAAGCACCTTCGGCTATTAAAGTAAAAGTATAATCATTATCTTTTACAAGGAATGTTTTAGAAATCCCGGCAAGCACGCCCCAATCATTAATTTTTTTATTTATAAATTTTACAGGAAGTCCTGCATTGGAATAAATTTTAAAATCTAAAGGAAGATTAAATAAAACTTCTAAGGCTGTTTTTAGTGTATATTCTTTTTTATTATTTTTAGCCGGTTCAAAGAGCATATCCGATTCCAATCCGATAAAAAAAGAAGATGATGAATATGCAAATTTTGTCCAAACGGAATACCAATCAGGCTTTTCAAAAATATCGACAGAACGGGTGTCGAATGCAGAACCTAAGTCTATTATAAAATTTTTTATAGGTATATCGAATTTTACATACCACAAAGCTGTATCCGATTTTATCATCTCAGGAATATTTAAATAAAAATAATTTTTAATAATACCTTCCCCAAAATAAATTAAATCTTTTCCGGATTGAAACGAAAAATAATCGGTAAAAGCGGAATAATTCAATCGTCTAAAAAAAGGTCTTACAATTTTTTTGTTTTTAAATTCATCTCTTGAAAATTCATCTTTAAAAAAAACTCCCGGTTGTAAAAATAAATTCTGATTTTTAAATTCAAAATCAAAATTTAAAAAAGCTGAAGTATCTAAGTTAGAAATAATTTGAGGTGCATAAGTATTTACATCGGTATTAAGGAAAACATTTAAGTTATTTAATTCAAAACCGGGACTGATTGCATGGAGATTTATAAAACTAAAACAAAATATAAAAAAAATAAATTTCTTCATAGTTCTCCCTATTTTTTTATCAAATTCTCCATCTTTTGAGTCAAATGCTTTAATTGAGAGTATGAAAAAAGCGATGCGGGTATATCGGCCTTTTTAATACTCATAGTAATCCATGAGCTGTAAGCATTTTTTTCAAACAGCATATCGTACACATCTATTTTAGCAAAACAAGGATAACCGTCTATATTTTCTATATGATAAACTAATTTTTTTATCGGAGTTTGTTTTGCATCGGTAAATTTGAGTTCAAAAATATTTTTAGCTTTTTTTGTAAATATAATATATTTATATGAAGCTTTTGAATTTTGTTTTTCGAGAATAAAATCATTATTCTTGTATTCAATAATTTTATAATTGCTCTTAAAATCGGTTTTTAAAATATCCTGCACTTCAAATTCTTCTATTTTATATGCACCGGATATTTTTAATGGTGTTTTCAAATTTTTATTGTAAAGCCAATATCCTTCGTTGGAACTGAAAAAATATTGTATTTTATTTTTTGATTTTATTCTTACAAACTGTCCGCTCTTATTAAAAAGGCAATAAGAGGACAGCCTGCTTTCTTCTTTTAAATCCTTATTATATTTTATTATTGCTTGCTCGGTTAAAAAAGTTTCGGATGCTTCGATATATCCCGAATTGATTTTTAAAAAATATTGATAATCTTCATCATCAAATTTTTCTTCTGAATATAAAATTAATGAAAAAATTAAAAAAAATAATCGTAAAAAGTATCTTCTAATATTCATCCTATACCTCATTGATTAGCTTATTGACTAACTTATATTATAATTTATAAGTTTTATACTGCTATGTTTTTTAATAGTATAAATCGGATATATAACCGAAATTAGAGCCGTAAAAAATATAAAAACTTGAGTTTTTATTACCGCCTTAGCTGTAATAAAAAAAATTAATAAGTAATAAGAAGTTGAACCCGGAGGATTCATTTTTATATCAAAGGTTTGAGTAATAATATTTCCTGCTTGCGATAGCAAAACGCCTCCAATAATCCCTGCAAGCGATAAAATGCATACTTCTAAAATTAAAACCAAAATAAGCAAGGATTTTTTTAGGCCGATGGCTTCCATTGTACCGAATTCGCCTATCCTTTCCATAAAACTTGCCGAAAGACTTTGTGTTAAAGCTACAAATATTAAAATACACAAGATTCCGCTTATTACGGTAAACTGGACATTAAATAGATTACTTATCTGATGCCATGAAGGATTAAGCGTTTTCCAGTTTCTAACTTCAAAGTTTAAATTATTTTCTTTAAAAATAGAATTTAATTTACTTTCAACTTTTTCAACATCCTTATCATTTTTTAAGTACAATCTTATATATGAAGCCGTATCGGGCATACCAAAAAATTCGAGAATATCTTTTCGGGAAGCAATTAAAAAGCCTGCATCGTTTTGGGGAACTCCTGTATCTATATTTCCCGAAACTTCGAAAGAACCTGCTGCAATTCCTTCTTCTCCCATCGACGACATTATATTTACATAATTATCATTTTCCAAATTCAAACCGAGAGATTTAAATAAACCTTTTCCGAGAACAAGGGTATTGTCTCCTTCAAAAACAGGGACTCCTTCAGCTGCTCCTAAAGAGTGAGGTTCATCATATCCTGAGCCCCAAAATATTGAAGAAGAATTTTCCGTGCCTATTATTCCTTGAAAATTTAGAACAGAATCGAAATTTGCTATTTCGGGTATTTTTTCAAAAACATTTTTAAGTTTATTCAAATCGTTAGATGTAAGTATTAAATCTGCCGTATTTTTTTTATCCCAAAAATCTTTAACCGCAGCCTGAATATGCCCCGATTCTTGTATAAAACCTATTGCCATTCCTTGTTCTGAATATTCTACGAATCCTCTGTATAATAAGATTGCAGCAGAGGCAATTGCAATTAATAATATGGAAAGAATGCTTCGCTTTTTGTGAAACTTAATATTATCCCAAGCACTTTTTATTAAAAACATTTTTTCTCCAAAAGTTTTTATTCTCCTGCGGTTTCATTCAATGAACCGCTGACCATTCTATAAATCTTATCCGCATAATTTTTTATAATAGGATCATGCGAAACAAAAATTCCCACTCCGTTTTTTTCTTTTAAGTATTTACGCAAATATTCATAAACTTGATTTGACCTATCCGAATCAAGTGAAGAAGTTATTTCATCAGCAAGAATGTATTTTGGATTGCAGGAAAGAGCTCTTACTATCGAAACCCTTTGTTTTTCTCCGCCTGAAAGTTCATTAGGCTTTTTATAAATCAAATCTTTTAAATCAAAATATTCAAACAAAGGCATGAGCTTTTCTTTTATTTCTTTTTTGGGTTTTTTTTGAATTTTTAAAGGTATGGAAGCATTATCAAAAACGGTTTGAGATTTTATCAATTCAAAAAATTGAAAAATAAGACCGCAATTTTCAAGCCTGAATTTAGCTCTTTCGCCGTTATTCATTTTATTTATATTTTTATCGCCCCATTCTATTTCTCCCGAATCGGGATAATCTATTCCTGTAATTAGATTTAAAAATGTGGACTTCCCTGCCCCGGAATTACCGTAAATCCAAATCATACTTCCCCGCTCGGCAGTAAACGAAATATTTTTTGTAACTTCAATTTTTTTTGTGTCAATACTGTAAGTTTTATATAAGTTTTTAACTTTAAGCTCTGCGTTTATCATAAGCCGCCTAAAATTCCTTTTTTATAATTTTCATGAAGTAATGAAACGATAGGATGATTGGGAAAAATATTTTTTGCCTTATAAAAATGCTCCCAGCCTTTTTTTGTATCATATATTTTCATATAAAATATAGAATACCATATATAAGCGTTAAATTTATCAACATCATTTAATTCTTCAATGTATTCTTCTGTTGCCTTAATTTGCGAATTAAAATTTGAAGTGGTTTCATCGGCAGCGGCAATTTGCCAGCAAGATAATTTTACAAAAGCTGTCTTATTGTTTTTATCTTTTAAAAGAGCCCTTCTGTATAAAACCGGAAGGGTTAAGATTGTGTTAAAACGTTTTGTTTCGGGAAGCGGAAGTTTTGTATAAAGATAATCTGCATATTTTAAATATACCTCACCTTCCAAATTAGATAATTTTAAAAATCTTTTTAAATTTTTATCTATTTTTTTTATTACCTTACCTTGATGATTCATTCCGCCGTAATTATAAATCGTCGAAAGAATTTCAGCATATTCAAGATATAAGATTAAAAGTTCATTTTGTTTTTTTATATCTCTCATCTTTTTATCCTCTACAAGAATCTTATCCAAAGAACCTGTAAGGTGATTTATTCCGTCTATTAAGGTTTTCAAATCTTCATCGCTGATGCTGCTATTTCTATAATATTCGGCAAAAAGAGAACCGCATTCATCCAGATTAAAGATTTTTGCTTTACCCGAATCTAAGGATTGTACAGAATTTTCTTGTGCAAAACAAAAAAAAGAAAAACAAGTAAAGAGGAAAAAAAACGCTATCAATTTATAGGTTCTATTTTGAAAAGAATATTTGATCATTCTTATTTAACTCCTCAATTACTAGGCTGAAATTCTCATCGGCTATCAATCCGGCTGCAGCCTTTAAATCTTTTTTGGACAAATCCATATTTTCAAGTGCAAAATAAACCTGCGATCTGAAAATCAGAGCCAAGTATTTTTCATAATTGTTTTTTGCATTTGATACAGCCTTTGAAAATTCCTTTAATGAATTTTCATATCCGCCGCCTGCTATGGGAGGAGCAAAAAACAGCCACAAACCATAGGATATCCTTGCCGGAGCAAATTTTTTATCTTGCTTTAAGGCATCAAGATAAAGCAATTTTGTGTCATAGGCTTCTTTATACATATCCTGTCCGGCTAAAAAGCTTATGTACTGAGATTTAATATCGCCCCAGCTGAGTAAAAACCATTTGCCGGCTTGCGAATTCTTTTTTCCCTGCATAAAAACAGCACTCTTATCATTTTGAGTTTTTAACTTTGAAAATATTTTTTTCTTATTACTGTTATCCTTATTTAAGAGGTTCACTTCTTCCAAAATCAAAAAATTTTGAAGTGTCAGTTTTTCTTCTTCAGAAATTTGCATTTTTTGGGTCTTTTCGCGATATTCAGCGATAGAAGCCTCCATTTTTTCTAAAGCCGTATTGTATAATTCAGCCTTAAATTTATAAAAATTATCGTAAATTTCTTGAGAATATAAGCTAAAACTTAAAATAACAAGCAAAATAACTAAGAGTCTTTTTCTCATATAAACCTCCAATTTTTTATAGATTATATTTTTTTTAACAAAAAGTGAAGTGCAGATAATCACTTTTTTATGACATTTGTCATAAAAAATTTCTAAAATCGCTGAAATTGCTCTTAGTTGAAAAAAAAGCGTTTTTTTGCTATCATAGCGTTTCGAATTTCATTCTAGGAGCAAAATATGCAGGAAAATCAAGAACAAAGAAAGCGTCCGGGCTTTTTTAGAACTCTTTTTAGAGGAATAAATATTTTACGCTTGATAATAATAAACATCGTTTTCTTCTTTTTCTTTTTTACATTTTTAGGGGTTATGGGAACTATTCCCTCAAATACAAAGGCCGTAATCCGAGTACCTAATGAGGCTGTTTTAAAGATAAATCCTTCCGGTATTATTTCAGAAAAGGAAGCGGATATTTTTTCGGCCGGTATTCCCGGAATTGGGAAAAAATCGGTTGTCCTCGTTTCGGATATTGTAAAAGCCGTAAAAAATGCTGCTGTCGATAGGCGTATAACCGGCCTTTATTTGGACTTTTCGGAATTGGCAGGCCTGTCATCCGGACATTTAAGCGAGTTAGGGGCGGCTTTAAGTTCCTTTAAAAATTCCGGTAAAAAGATATATGCCTATTCTGTAGGCTATTCGATTCCGTCTTACTTTTTAGCATCCTATGCAGACCGTATCGGAATTGACCCCTTAGGAGAAGTTTCCTTTGCAGGATTTGCCTCCCGCCCTGTATTCTTTAAAGGTTTGGAAGAAAAATTCGGTATTAAGTGGAATGTGATACAGGCCGGAGCCTACAAGGGGATGGCCGAAACCTATTCCAGAGATACTCTTTCCGAAAATGTAAGATCCAATTTAAAATCCATGTTCGATAATTTGTGGGAAAAATACACCTCGGACATCGCCGCCAATCGAAATATATCCCCCGAAAAAATTAGGATCTTCGCACAAAATAACAATGCTCTTATAAAAAAATATGCGGGCAACGGAGCAAAGGCTGCTTTAGAAGAGGGCTTTGTTACGGACATAGCCTCAGTTGATGAATTTGCCGCAAACATAGGTTTTGCCGACAGTAAGACATTTTCGGTCAGTGTAAATACAATAGACTATGTTTCTTATAATGCAAATTTTGCAGAAATGCCTTCTCAAAATTCGATAGGAATTATTCATGTAAACGGAGCGATTACTTCTATTGGTACGGGCCCTATAGATGAGGCCGCCGTAAGCTATAAGATAGTCGAGCTTTTTGATATGGCCTTAGAAGATCCTACAGTAAAGGCCATCGTTTTAAGAGTAAATTCGGGAGGCGGAGAAGTTTTTGCTTCGGAAGAAATTAGGCGTGCTGTCGATAGGGCTAAGG
Organism: Treponema sp. OMZ 798; assembly: GCF_024181385.1. Classification (NCBI taxonomy): domain Bacteria; kingdom Pseudomonadati; phylum Spirochaetota; class Spirochaetia; order Treponematales; family Treponemataceae; genus Treponema; species Treponema sp. OMZ 798. Next base: position 2,518,366 of record NZ_CP051305.1, on the reverse strand, counting down.
CCTCAGGAAAACCGGTTGTAGTTTCGATGGGCTCTGTTGCAGCCTCAGGGGCTTATTGGATTTCTTCTTCAGCCGATTATATTTTTGCGAGCCCCTACACAATTACGGGATCAATCGGTGTATTGGCTACAGCCCCATCTTTTAAGGAAGCAGTAAAAAAATACCTCGGAATTACAAGCGATTTGGTTTACTCCGGTCAAAAACCTTCATATTCCGTCTTAGAAGATCCCTCGCAGGAAGAAAAAGAAGTGCGGCAGCTCGAAGTTATGCACATATATAAAACCTTTATCGAAACCGTAGCAAAAGGAAGAAGCCTTCCCGAAAAAACCGTTGCAGAGTTGGCAGGCGGCCGAGTCTATTCCGGTGAGCAGGCACTAAATTTAAAGTTAGTCGATGCCCTCGGCTCCTTGAACGAGGCTGCAAAATATGCTGCAGAGCTTGCAAATATAAAAGATCAATATTCCGTAAAAGAAATAAAAAAGCCCCTGCCTTTAACAGAGGCCTTAGTGAAGAGTATTTTAGAAGACCTTAATGCTTCGGCTATTTCGCAGATGAACTTTGTAGACCTCAAGGCGTTTACGGACTTTTTAAATTTGAAGTCAAAAAAAGGTATCTATGTTTACAGTCCCGAATACCTTATTTGGGAAAACTAAGCCTAGAAAGTTTTTGGAGGAATGATATGGCTATAAATTGCGGAATTGTGGGTTTACCCAATGTAGGAAAATCGACTATATTTTCGGCCCTCACAAGTGCGCCGGCTGAGGCCGCTAACTATCCCTTTTGTACAATAAATCCCAATGTGGGAATTGTAAGTTTACCCGATGCCCGTTTAAAAAAATTGGCAGAACATTTTAACCCTAAAAAGATAATTCCTGCAACCGTAGAATTTGTGGATATTGCAGGTCTTGTAAAGGGAGCCTCAAAAGGAGAAGGTTTAGGCAATCAGTTTTTATCTCACATCAGAGAAGTAGGAGTTATCGCCCACGTTGTACGCTGTTTTGATAATGACGACATTGTTCATGTTGCAGGAAAAATAGATCCTGCCTCGGATATCGAAACCATAAATATCGAACTTGCTCTTGCAGATCTTGCAAGTTTGGATAAAAGAGCCGAGCGTGCCGAAAAAGCGAGCCGTATGGGAAAGGAGGCTCAAAAAGAAGCCGCTGTCGTAATGCGTGCCATCGAAAAAATCCGCCCCCTCTTACAAGAAGGAAGGGGAGCCCGTCTTGCCGACTTAACCGATGATGAAAGGGAAGCAATCTATGACACTCATCTGATTACGATGAAGCCTCAAATGTATGTTTGCAATGTAGATGAAACAGGGGCACAAGACAGTAATCCCTATGTGGCCGCGGTTAAAAAGATTGCGGAAGCCGAGGGAGCCGATACGGTAATTATCTGCGGAAAGTTTGAAGCCGAGCTTGCCGACCTTGAAAGCGAAGAAGAACGATTAAGCTTTTTAGAAGAGGTAGGCTTAGAGGAATCGGGCCTTTCACAGCTTGCAAGGGCTGCCTATCACTTGATAGGATTAAGAACCTTTTTTACAGCCGGAGAAGATGAGTGCCGTGCATGGACAATTCATGCAGGTGATACGGCTCCAAAGGCTGCCGGAGTTATTCATACCGATTTTGAAAAGGGCTTTATAAAGGCGGAAGTATACAGCTTTGATGACTTTGTAAAATATGGCAGTGAGCAAAAGATAAAAGAAGCAGGACGTTACCGTCAAGAAGGAAAGGCCTATGTGGTAAACGACGGAGATGTTATGTTCTTTAAGTTTAACGTTTAATTTTTGTCCGGCAGATTATTTTTAACTTAAATTTAAATAAAAACAATAATTTTTATAAAATGTCTTGACATTTTTATATATTTCAAGTATACTCAGGCCACACACAAACGATACACACTGTTTTTCACTAGACTCACTCATTATCCTCCTTTTGAGTGGGTCTTCCTTTTTATAGTTGCACCATCTTTATTTTTATAATCTTTTCATCGTTTTTACAATCTCAATATAAGCTTATTTAATTTGAAGCCAAGTCAAAAACGGCATCTAAATCGAATCTATCATTTTTTATTTGGGAAAGTAAAATATTTTGATCCAACTTTGCTTCAAATGGAGAATTTTTAAAAAGCTTAAAAAATAATGAGCTGTGATTTTTTGTGTCTTGGTTTATTTCTACAAAGAGCTTGTAGGTTCCGGTTATGTTCCGTTTTGCAAAGATGTACAGCCGCTCTCCGTTTTTTTGTCCTGCTGCTGCAGCCTTTGATTCTGCTGCAAGAAAAAAACTTTTATCGGGGGTTATGTCAGAAACTGCAAAAGAGCCGAATTCTTCCAACATATTTTTTCCGTTAAAATTAAAGGTTCTTATTAAAAGACCTTCTTTGTTTTTACCGCTTCCTGTCTGTACCGGAAATTTTTGTATATCATTTTTTGAAAGTTCTTCTATAATTTTATTTAGAACATCGAAGCCCTGATCGTCATTTTCGATGAGGGTGCTCATAAGCCTTTTTGCAAAGGCTCCGTCTTGGCTTGAGTTTAACCTCTCTATCATTTCGGCAGGAGTTAATCTTTTTCTTGTCAAGACTTTTTCATTTTTAGGCTGATTATCTAGTTTGAAAAATTCAGGGGCTGCCGGTGCTTGAGGAATTGCAGGGCCTACAGTGTTCGGCTTAGGAATGGCCGGTATTCCCGGAATCGGCGGAACGGACGGAATGGGAATCGGATTTGAGTTTTGCGCAATCATAGGAAGTGATGTAAATACCGAAAAAATCACTGCGATTATAAAGGGGCTTATCGGCATATTTGCAAGCCTGCTTTCAACCGTTTCAAGTTTCGCTTGAAGACTTAAAATGGTTTTTTCTAAACGGCGCTTTTCTTTTTCTAAGGTTCGGCGCGGATCTTCTTCTTTCTTTTTAGAAATTTGCCCCCGTATCGATGCGGGACTCATTTTATTTAAAAACATTTCCTCCGCTTCGGCTCTTTTTTCTGCATTGCCTATATTGGCTACAAGCTTCATAGCCTCATAACCTATCGCAGGGCTTACATTATAAGCACTTATTTTTTCGAGAGCGGTTGCAGAGGCTCGCGGAAGACAGAGTACTCTGTCAACATAGTCTTCGTATCTTACCCCCGCTTTTTTACAAAGCGGACGGGCTTTTCCGAGTAAGCGGCCGAGCTCTTTCATAAGCTTACCGTCTTCTACCATTATAACCTGCCGAATCTCATCGGTTAATTCCAAAAGTTCCGGCGACTCTTCAAGCGTAATCTTATAAAAACCCTTCTTTTCGGCCTCAGCAAGAAGGCTATGGAAGAGCGTCCAAAACTTAGGACTATGCACCCGTTTTGAATAAAAGCCGCCCTCTTTTTCGCACTGCTTGTGATGAGTATATTCATGCACCGCCGTGTAAATAAGTTCATTATCGTTTGCAAAATTCTTATTGTGAAGAATAATTTCGTGTGTGTCCGGCTTATAAAGCCCGTTTACCTTTTTACTGCTCTTGCCTGTAAAAACCACCGAAAACTCAAGCTCGGTATCTGCCGTCTCAAGCAATATTTCTTTAACCCTGTCCTGATTCATAGTTCCATTATATACTATTTAAGGTAAATTTTCAAAGAGATGAGGGAGATAACGGTTTTTATATTTACAATAATCTGTATATTAATTACTGAACTGATTAATATACAGACCTATTTTTATTTAGTAACTTTTATAGTTCGGCTTTGGATAGACAGCCATCCCAAGAATAAGTTGATTAGCCAATCGACTCCACTATAATATGTTTCAATTTTATAATCAGCTGCATAACCTACCATTGATTTAGTGTCTTGATCTCCTAAGTTTACCAATCCCCATAAGACATACCACTGTCTGCTTTTTTCAACTATTCCTGTCTGCGGTCCATTTCCTACTGTGTGGCGGTTAGTCATGCAACTTGATAATGTCATACTAGCCATAACCAAAACTAACAGCAATGCTGTAATCTTTAAAACAGAATTCTTTTTCATCTAAACCTTCCTTCTTGGAATTTTTTATATTGTAATTACTTTTATTTTTAAGCCTAATCAAATTTTCAAATAATATAGTATATTTATGATACATTTGCAAGCATTTATACTTAAAATTTTATGCTTAAACTTCAAGAGCTTTTACCGGATCATTAAAAAGCTCTCATGTATTGTTTAGGTGCTTGAATTTCGGCTTGAAGTTCTTTTGCGGCATTTAAGGCAAAATATGGATTTCTTAATTTACGAGTGTCCATCGGCTTTAGTTTATAAATTTTAGTGTTGTGTTATTAATTGAATTTTAGGTGCATAACCAATGTTCTATGTAATTTATCGGCAAAATACATATATATTCGTGTTTTTAATTTTAATCCTTTACAATTTTTTAATGCTTCATCAAAAAATCCATCAACATCTATAAGTTTTGTATTAGTAGTATTTGCAAATTCTTTTGGATTATCTACACTAAAATACATCTTAGCATTGATATTACCGGTTTTTTGAACATACTTATTAGCAAGTTTTAATCCGGTAGAATTTGTTGCATCAAATACCAATTCTCCTTTAAGAATTAAAGACTTCATTTTTTTAATCATCTCTATAATTTTGTTTTCATTGAAGTACTGATATACTCCCGAAACAACAATCATGGTCGGCAATGAAGTATCTATCTCTTTTACCCAATCAAGAGTAAACATATCTCCTGAGAGAAGTTTTTCATTATGTGCATTTCCTAATACTCTTTTTCTGGTATCTATAACATTAGGCAAATCTATTTGATAAAAGTTAGATTTAACATTATTAATACGATTATAAGCGGTTTCTAACCCTGCCCCTAAAAACACTACATTGCTTTGAATATTTTCTTCAAGAAACTTTATTATCTTTTTATCTATTGTGTGTTGTCTGCAGACACTAGCCATATAAAAATATTCGGTAGTATTATTCTCTATGTTATCCGTCGGTATATATTGTTTTAACGACAATGCTTTTTCATCATAGAAAAATTCCGGGAAATTTTCAGACGCATATATTCTTGCCGAAAGTGGAATATATAATGTATCCTCTACACCATCAAGTAAACTTTTTGTACTCATATCATAATCCTCCTATCATTGTATACTAAATTCAATATCACTCCCCGTAAACAACGGCTGTATTTTTTCCGGCTTTTTTTGCCTGGTATAGAGCTGAGTCGGCTTGTTCAATAATATCGGCTATAGGTATGCCGTTTGAAAATCTGCTTATACCGGCACTAAAACTTAAGTCGGAATTTTTTAGTTGGGATAAACAAGTTTGCCTAAAAGCTTCTCTAGTTTCAGTCATCAGTTTATTGGCATAATTCTCATCGGATTTTATTATTGCCAAAAATTCATCACCGCCGTAGCGGAAGACTGCAAATGCATCCCCTAAATAAGGACTAAAAGTTTTTCCAAAAATCCTTATCACATCATCTCCGTATTTATGCCCATAGGTATCGTTGATTTTTTTGAAATTGTCAAGGTCTATCATTACAATGAATAGTTCACCCTTATAATCTTGCAATTTATTAATATAAGTTCTTAATGCTGTTCGAGAGTACAGACCGGAAAGATCATCTATCATCATTCCGTACCAATATTTTTCCTTTTCCTCAATTGCATTTAATATTTTAGAGTGTTCTGCCTTGTTGCTGTTAATAACAAATTCTGCCGTAATATGGGCTATTATTAAAATAAAGACCATGACTATAAAATTCGAAATATATTTGCTTGTTATAGTATGGTCTCCGTCGTACTTTATAACAAAGACGGCTAAAATTATTCCTATAAAAGATATTAATGATGTAATTCTTGTTAATTTTTTATCATGATAAATAGTTGATAAAAAAATCATTAACAATAAACCTGCATAAATTGTAACAAAAAGTTGATGTACCACAACATAAAGAAAAGATTGTAATAAGGAGCTCATCATTACTATATAGTTTTTCTTTTTTGAATCATAAGATCTTTGGCTAATTTTTTTTGTAATAAAGTATAAAGGAAAGTTAACTATAAAAGGCACCAGTATATACTTAAAAAAATATATACTAAAAGGTAAACTCATTTGGCTTTGAACGATAAAATAGTAAGAAAATTCAAAGCAAAATGCAATAATGATAATCATGAGCTGAATTCTTATGTGAATCGTCCTAAAGTATGTTTGCAAAGAATTTATTTCATCTCTTGCAATCTTAGCATTGTCGTTAAAAAGGTCATATAGGTTTCCTTTACCTAAGTTTTCTTTTATTTCACAATTAGGCTTGTTCATAGTCTTACCCTCACTAGAGTATTAAAGTTGTTTTTATTTATTAGGTTATTGATTGTTTTGTTCTTTAGAATCTATATGCATGATTCCGTGTAAAAGAAGTGTAATATTACATAAAATACAAAGTATTCTACATTTTTTATCTTTCCAGCTATGATTCATTACTGCATCATATAATACTTTTTGTATTTCCTTTTTCTCTTTTTTTATGATCATTTTATACATAAGTTTCCTCCCATTTATATCACACAAACAAAACAACCGCAGGAAAGATGTTTGCTTCCCTGCGGCATGAGTAAGAGCTGATTAAGCTTCTTTGCTTAGCATATAGTAAAGACTCTTTACCAAGGTTCCTGTCGCGTTTTCTTTTAAATAGCCGAATTTTTCGGTAATGTAGGCTGTTCCGGCGATATCAATGTGGATCCATGGGATATCTTCCTTTGCAAGGAAGGAGCCGACAAAGAGACCTGCTGTCATCATTCCGCCTAACTTTCCGCCTGAATTTTTTAGATCGGCGACTTTTGACTCGTTCATTTTTTTGTAATATTCTATAGTAGGCATTCTCCAGACAATTTCGCCTGCTCTTTCGTTTGCATTGACAAGTTCTGCAAAGAATTCGTCATTGTTTGTGACGGCTCCGCTTACCTGCTCGCCGAATGCTGCTACACAAGCACCTGTCAGGGTTGCAAGGTCAATAAGCTTAGTCGCTCCCAAATTATTGGTAGCATAATAAACTGCATCGGCAAGGGTTAACCTGCCTTCTGCATCGGTGTTAATAATTTCGATAGTCTTACCGCTCATTGAGCCGATGATGTCGCCGTTTCTGTAACCGTCGCCTGAAATCATGTTTTCGCAAGAAGCAACAACAGCAACAACGTTTACCTTTGCTTTTAGGTCTGCCAATGCATGCATTGCCCCGATAACGGTACCTGAGCCGCCCATATCGGTAAACATGGTAACCATGCTTGTTGCAGGTTTAATTGCATATCCGCCGCTGTCATAGGTTAAGCCCTTACCGACAAGAGCGATTTTTTCTTTTGAGTCGGGATTATTATAATATTCCATGACAATGAGTTTAGGCTCCTTGGCGCTTGCCCTTGCTACGCTGAGGAAGGCTTCCATTTTAAGGTCTTCAATTTCTTTTTTACCGTGAACTGTAACTTTTACGCCCTTTGCTTCAAGCTTTTCTTTGGCAATCGTAGCCAAGGTTTCAGGGTAGATTACATTCGGCGGCTGGTTTACCAAGTCTCTTGTTAAGAAAACCGCTTCCATCAGCTTGACGGCTTCGTTGATGCCTTTTTCGGCTCTATCTTCCTTGCCTTTTTCAGGATTATAATTAACCGTAATTTCTGTTTGTTCTTTACGGTCGCTTTTAAACTTATCGTATTGGTAGGTGGCATGAAGCATACCCTCTGCGATAGCCTCGGCCATCTTATAATTACACAGATTATTAAGTTTAGGGATATTGAGTTCGACCTCTTCTACCTTGTTTTTTAAAAGCTCGCTCGCTGCCTTGAAAAAAGTTTTTCTTAAAACTTCCAAGTCAATCTTTTCTTCCTTACCTAAACCGATAAAAAGATGAGCATTAAGATTAGGGTCAAGGCTGTAATAAACCTCTTCCGCCTTTCCGGAAAATAATTCCTTTTCTTTTAAGTGATTAAGATAGCTTCCCTCAATTTTGTCCTCAAAAACCAACTTTGCGGGAACTCCGCCTTGTTTTGCAATATTAAATTTCATAATTCCTCCGAAATTTCATTAAAGTTATTTGTACTTTACAATTAGAGTATACATATTTTATACATTAACGGCAAGATATATCCAAATTCTTTAGTATACTCCTTTTTTAAAATAAGCTTTTGCAAACATTTGTAAAGTTTTTTCGGAAAAATCTCCGCCTTTAGAATAAACCAAATTTAATAAGTCTAAAGCGACCTCGTCAATATCTTTTTCTTCCGTATATTTTGAAACAATATCCTTACATATATTTAATGTATCTTGTGTTACCCCCAAAGGCAGCTTCATTTTAAACCTCCTGTCTAACTGCAAAGTTAAGCATGTATACCGGCAAAAACTCTATGCCGTCCTCTGTTTTTCTATCCTTAGAAGAAACTAAGATTGAGGAGACTAAGACCTTGGAATATTTTTTACCGAATATCTTTAAAGATTCATGCCGGCCCATACCGGAAGATTTTACCTCGATAGCCTTTACTTTTGCACCTTGAGAAATTAAAAAATCGATTTCATAATAGTGGGTGCTTTTTTCTTTATCCCATGTATGATAATAAAGCTCATGCCCTGCGGCGGCTATCATTTGAGCTGCCGCATTTTCATATAGATAGCCCAGATTAGCCGGTAATTTATCGGATAATAACTTTGTGTAAATATCATTGATGGCCTCCGGCCTATCCATAAACATAAGAGTTATAAAAAGGCCTGTGTCCGCTAAATAGAGTTTATAACTTTCAGGCGATTTAGTCAAAGAAAGACTGATTCTGGGATCTGTAGTGTTATAAGAAATAAGAACGGTTTTTGAATCGATCAAATCATAGAGTCTTTCCTCATCCTTTACGCTCTTTCGCTTGCCGGTGGCTTGCGACGGGATATATCTTTTTCCGTTTTTTGAAAGCTGTGCCGGTATTGAATGATAGAGAGCTGAAACCCGGCCTGAAGGATCTATCTTTTTAAAGTCGTCTTTGTAAAGACTTATAATACCTCTTTTTATTTTGTCGATTTCGGTAAAATTTTTTCCATCTAAATATGCTTCAACTGCCTGCGGCATTCCTCCGACAGCCATATACAGCCTAAAATCCCTCAACCACTTTCGGTGTATTTGATCCCCGGCTTTTTTACCGCTCTCATATACTTCCTTACTTAGCTGATAGGTGTTTCCCTGAGTTGCCCATTGGAATTCTTCAAAATCCATAGGATAAACGGGAATTTTCATTTCTTCCGAAGGAATCAAAATTTCTTTTACATTTTTTTTGATTGAAATTAAGGAACCGGTTTCGATGTAATGGTATCGGCCGTCCTTTACCAAATATTTTATTGCCTGCCTGACTTTTGGAAAAAGCTGAATTTCGTCAAAGATAATTACGCTGTTATTTTCTATCAAGTTTTTGCCTGTTGCCGCCTGCAATCTTAAAAAGAACATATCCAAATTATGAATATCGTCAAAGCAAGATTTTACGGCTTCGGATATATTTGCAAAATCGATTAAAATATAAGCCTCATACTCATTTTTGGCAAATTCTTCGGCTATGGTTGACTTTCCGACTCTCCTTGCTCCCTCCAAAAGAACACTATAAGAACCTGAATACTCCTTTTTCCACCTTAGTAATTTATTATACGCCTTTCTTTTAAAAAACATGAATTACCTCACTTTCTTCAAAGTTTTAAAAGCCGAATATCGTTGTTTCTTCAAAATTATTTATACATAAAAACGTCATTTCTTCAATATTATTATACCTAAAAATAGTCATTTCTTCAATATTATTTTAGTTAAAATGCGTCATTTCTTCAAAACTTTAGAGTGTTTTGCCGATTTTTACCTAAATTATGATATTTATTCTAAAACATTTTTATTATCTTGTCTAAGACCTTTTTTTGTGCTACACTTGCGAAAGACGTTGAAGGTCTTAGGAGTTTTTTTATGATGAACAAAATAATTGAATGTGTTCCTAACTTTAGTAACGGCCGCGATCCTGAAGTTTTGGAAAAGATTATTGCCCCCTTCCGCGGAAAAGAAAAGGTAAAACTACTTGATTACGAATCCGACAAGGATCATAACCGCTCTGTTGTAACCGTTATAGGTGAGCCCGAAGAGCTTAAAAAAGCCGTTGTTGAAGCCATAGGCATAGCTGCCGGCCTAATCGACTTGCGCAAGCATGAGGGAGCCCATCCCAGAATGGGAGCCACTGATGTTGTCCCCTTTATTCCGATTAAAAATTCCACAATGGAAGAATGTATCGAATTATCCAAAGAGGTAGGAAAGCTCATCTGGGAACAGCACAAGATTCCTGTTTTCTTGTACGAAAAATCGGCATCTAATCCTTCAAGAGAAAACCTCTCCAATATTCGAAAGGGTCAGTTTGAAGGTATGGCCGAAAAGGTAAAACAGCCCGAATGGAAGCCCGACTTCGGCGGAACGGAAATTCACCCTTCAGCAGGAGTTACTGCTGTAGGCTGCCGAATGCCCCTTGTTGCCTTTAACGTAAACTTGGCTACAAACGATCTTTCAATTGCAGACAAGATTGCAAAAAAAGTCCGCTTCTTAGGAGGAGGCTTGCGCTTTGTCAAAGCAATGGGCGTAGATCTTACAGAACGCGGAATCGTTCAGGTTTCAATGAACATGACGGACTATACAAAGACTTCTCTTTATCAGTCCTATGAAATGGTAAAAATGGAAGCAAAACGCTACGGTGTAAATGTTGCAGGTACCGAAATTGTCGGTCTTACTCCGATGGCTGCCTTAATGGATGTTGCTTCTTATTATCTCCAAATCGAAAACTTCGAATTCAGCCAGATAATCGAGGCTAGGTTGCTCGAATAGATTTAACATAATAGTTTTTAAAAACAGATTATCGGGGATGCCCGGTAATCTGTTTTTTTATTTTATGCTTGTACTTATTAGTAAAAGTGCTGTATAATATCGGAGATAGGTATTCTAAGGAGGAAGATATTATGAAAAAACAAAAGAGCCGGTTTATTGATGGTATGGAAGAATCGTTAAGGTCCGAGTTTTCGGAAGCCTTTGTTTCTGAAGCAATCGAAAAAGTGTGGAAGCGTTATAATGTTCTGTTGTCTGAAAATAATAATGAACCTAAAATAATGTGGACTCACACAAGGGAAAGGATATATCCCGCAATAGCTTGCTTTGATTCGCTTCTTGAAATGGGGCTTGAAAGGGAAAAGGTCTCATTGCTTTTAAAGGATTACTATAAAAACCGAAGTCAAAAACCTGCGGCGGTGATTCGCAAAATAATGAAAATTCCGGGGCTTTATAAGAAGGTTCCGAAATTTTTTGCGAATATGACAAAAAAAGTTTTTGGAGAACCTGCCGGCTTTAAGGCTTCATTTCATGAAGTAAATAAAAAAGCAGTTAAATTCGATATGCTTGTATGTCCATATCAAGATATTTGCAAAAAATATAATTGTCCTGAAATAGTCGAAATGTACTGCGATGCCGATGATATTTGTTACGGAAATATGCATCCCAAAATCAAATGGCTTAGAACCAAGACCCTCGGAAAAGGCGGAGACTGCTGCGACTTTGAAGTCCGGGTTTTATAAAATATTTATAATTTTTTAACATTCCTCTCAATTCAGTCTAAGCTGGAGCTTTGAATTTTCCCCTGTCATTTTCCGCTTCCTTGACCAAGCCCCCTTTTTTATGCTAAAATAGCACGAATTTATAGATTTCGGAGTATAATGCGTGGAAGAGATACAAACTAAGGAAGGCGGAGCTGTAATTCCGATTCCTATCGAAAATGAAGTAAAAAGAGCCTACATAGATTATTCAATGTCAGTTATAGTAAGCCGAGCCCTGCCCGATGTAAGGGACGGTCTAAAGCCCGTTCACAGGCGAATTCTCTATTCAATGGAAGAAAAGGGTTTACGCAGTTCAGGCCCCACCAGAAAGTGTGCTAAGATTGTAGGTGATGTATTAGGAAGTTACCACCCTCACGGCGATGCTTCGGTCTATGATGCCCTAGTCCGACTCGGACAGGACTTCTCTCTACGCTATCCGGTCATTTATCCTCAAGGAAACTTCGGAACCATAGGAGGCGATCCGCCCGCAGCTTACCGATATACGGAAGCCAAGATGGCCAAAATCGCCGAAACCATGGTCGAGGACATAAAAAAAGAAACCGTCGACTTTATTCCGAACTTTGACGATTCTACAAAGGAGCCGACCGTTCTTCCGGCAAAATTTCCCTTCCTGCTTGCAAACGGTTCAAGCGGAATTGCAGTCGGTATGGCAACCAACATGCCGCCCCATAACTTGCGCGAAATCGCCGATGCCGTTTCGGCCTACATAGACAATCCCGAAATCGAAATAGACGAGCTTTGTAAATACATGAAGGGACCCGACTTTCCGACCGGCGGAGTCATCTATGGAAGAAAGGGCATAAAACAAGCCTTTAAAACCGGCCGCGGAAAAATATTGGTACGCGGTAAATTTACAATTGAGGTAGATAAAAAGGGAAAAGAAACTATAGTCTTTACAGAAGTTCCCTATCAGGTAAACACAACAACCCTTGTATCCCGCATCGGGGAATTAGCCCGCGAAAAAGTTATAGACGGAATTGCAAACGTAAATGATGAAACTTCCGATAGAACAGGCTTGCGTATCGTTATAGAGTTAAAGAGGGGGGCTATTACAAAGGTAGTATTAAACCAGCTCTTTGCAAAGACAGCCCTTCAATCCTCCTTCGGTGTTATAAACCTAGCTCTTGTAAACGGAAGACCCGAAACCCTCAACCTAAAACTTCTTGTAAAATACTTTGTAGAGCACAGGGTCGATGTAGTTACCCGCAGAACAAAATTCGATTTACGCAAGGCGGAAGAAAGGGCTCATATCTTGGAAGCTCTCATAGTTGCCATCGACAACATAGATGAGGTTATCAAAATAATAAGGGCCTCCCGCGATACTCAAACGGCAAAAAACAACTTAATGAAAAGATTCGGCTTTGATGATGTCCAAGCGCAGGCCATAGTCGATATGCAGTTAAAGCGTTTGACAAGTTTGGAAATCGAAGACCTCCGAAAAGAATTACAGGAATTGCAGGTTTTAATCGCCCACTTGAAAGACCTTCTTGCTCATCCCGAAAAGATTTTAGCCTTAATAAAGGAAGAAACTACAGAGATAGCCGAAAAATTTGGCGATGAGCGCAAAACCGATATTGTAGCCGATGAGGTTGAAGAGCTCAATATCGAAGACCTTATCAAAAAAGAAGAGATGGTTATTTTAATTTCCCACCTCGGATATATCAAGCGTATTCCTGCCACGGCCTATAAAAGTCAAAACAGGGGAGGCAAGGGTTCCAATTCCGCAAACCTTGCAGAAGACGACTTTTTGGATCAGATTTTTACGGCCTCGACCCACGATTATATTATGTTTATCACAAATGCAGGCAAGGCCTACTGGCTAAAGGTGCATGAGATACAGGAAGCAAGCAGGACGAGCCGCGGCTCTCACATAAAATCCCTTCTTTCAGTTTCTTCCGATGAAGAAATTACGGCTGTCGTTTCTTTAAAAGAATTCGACGATAAGACCTATTTATTGATGGCAACCGCAGGCGGTGTTGTAAAAAAAGTTACCACAGACAATTTTGCAAATGCAAAAACCCGCGGAATCATAGCCATAAAACCGGATGAGGGCGATAAGCTTGTAAGCGCAATTCTTACAGGCGGAAAGGACGAGATCATGCTTATTACCCGCCGAGGTCAGGCTCTCCGCACAAGCGAAGAGGATATCCGCTCGCAAGGGCGCTCTTCCCGCGGTGTTACCGGAATAAGGCTTTCTTCAGAGGATGAGCTTACGGGAGCACTCCGCGTAACGGAAAATCAAAAGATGCTTGTTATGACAGAAAACGGCTACGGCAAGCGCGTAGAGTTTTCGGAATTTTCCGCTCACGGAAGAGGAACCGGCGGACAGCGTATCTACACCCTTTCCGAAAAAACAGGAGAGGTTGTCGGCCTTCTTACCGTCTTTGATGACGATGAGGTTGTCTGCATAACCGGACAGGGAAAAACTATCCGCATAAGCGTAGACTCTGTAGGCACCATGGGACGCTCTGCACAAGGAGTCAAAATATTGGATATTGAAAGTCCCGATATGCTTATCGGGCTTGATGTTGTTGCCCGCGATGAAGAATAGGGGAAAATTATGAAAAAATTTGCGATTATGGGCTTGGGAACCTTCGGTGTACGGATGCTCGATGAACTTATCAAAATCGGTGCCGAAGTTATCATCATCGACCAAAACAAAGAACTGATCGAAATGTATAAACCTAAGGCCTCTTCGGCAGTTGTGATAGAAGAAATAAGCGAGCTTTCGGTGCGTAAAATCTTGCCTTCTAAGGTGGATACCGTAATCGTAGACTTTAGCCGCAAGGTGGAGCTTTCCGTAATCAGCACGACAATTTTAAAAACTCTCGGCATTTCAAACATTGTGGTGCGAGCCCAATCCGATGAACACGGAAGGCTTTTAAAAACCGTCGGAGCTACCAGAGTAATTTATCCCGACAGTGAGGCCGCAAAAAGAACAACTCCTATTTTAGCCGCAGACCTCCTTCTTAAATTTATGCCTATTTCAAAAAATCTTGCTCTTGCAGAAGTCGGAGTGGAAGCACGATATGTCGGTAAAAGCCTTGCAGAATCAAATATCCGAAAAGACATGGGGGTAAACATTATTGCCCGCCGAAAAAAAGAAAGTGAAGACTTTATTTTTATGGATGACCCCGAGTATAAGTTTGAAGAAGATGATGTTCTTTTGGTTGTTGCCTCCGAAGAGCACATCTATAACTTTTCAGGCGGAAAGATAAGCTTAAAAAATAATTCAAAAAAAGATGGAGAGATAAAGCCGTCAATCTTTAAAAATCTTTTTTCTTCAAAAAAATTATAATTGACAATTGGGAGATTGCCGATTTAAAAGCCTAAAGGAGAGTGTGCTGTTATGGAGAATCTATCCGGCTCGAAGTGCGTTTGTGATGAAACTGATCTGCAATTAAAACCAAAGAAAATATCAAATAAGTTATGGAAGCTGGCCTATCCTACTATGATTTCCGCAGGCTTGCAAAACTTTTATGACATTGTAGATATGGTTTGGGTAGGGCAGATATCGAAAACAGCCCTTTCGGGTGTTACCCTCTTTTCTTCCATATATATGCTTTTTACTATTTTAAACGAGGTCGCCGGTGCAAGTTCCGTTTCGATGATTGCTCAAAATTACGGGCGGGGCGATATGGAGAAAACTCAGCGCATTGCAGAGCAGACTATCAGTTTTAAGGTTGTGCTTGCCGTAATATCGGGCATTCTTTTAGCTCTTTTTTTAAAACCGATTTTGTGGTTTTTTCTTCCGGATCAGGAGGTTTTAAATTCTGCTTTAGAATACGGCTGGCTTAGGATATTTTTTATTCCCGTTATGTTTTCTTCATATTCCGTAAATACGATTTTTAGATGTACAGGGGATGCAAAAACTCCTCTTCATATTATGATAATATCCACTATCATAAACTTGGTCTTAGATCCTCTTTTTATGTTCGATATAGTTCCCGGAACAAGTATCCCGGGCTTAGGAATGGGAGTCTTTGGAGCGGCTCTTGCAACAGTCACAGCCCGAACTATAAGTTTTTTATACGGCTTTTTAATTCTTATTAGCGGAAAAAGAAAGATTAAGATCAGTTTTAAGGGACTTTTTAGACTCGATAAAAAGATAGACTTAGATCTTTTACTCATAGGTCTTCCTTCAGGTATTAATTCCCTTGTACGCACCTTTGCTCAAGTAACGATTATGAAGTTTGTTACTGTTTATGGAGCTGATGCTGTTGCTATTGCCGGTGTAGGAGGAAAGCTTTCTCAGTTTGCCTTTATGCCGATTTTCGGATTTAATATGGGCGGAGCAACTTTGGTGGGCCAAAGCCTCGGACGGGATAATGTTAAGGAAGCAAAACTCACTTCTAAGATAAACGCTTTTATGTCGGCCTCTGTTGTAGGAATTTTTGCAGTCATAATTATGGGAACGCCTCAAACTTTTTTAAGGTTTTTCTTTCCGAATGATCCGGCAATGCTTTTGCAGGGAAGTGTGATGCTCCGTATATTTTATCCGTCCTTTATAATTTTATCTGCAGGGCTGGGGCTTGCCGTGGTTTTTTCGGGTTCAGGACATACTCGGCCGATGCTTTATTCTACCTTGGGATCCCGCTGGTTCGTTCAGATTCCGTTTTTATTTTTGGTTGTAAATATTTTACACCTGCCCTTATTTGCCGTTTGGACCTCATATATTTTTTCGGAGCTGGCCGAGTTTACGGTTATTTTATATCACTACCGCAAAGGGCTGTGGTGTAATAAGAGGGTGTAAAATTTGCTGAGTTATCGTCATGGGTTTCATGCAGGGAATCAGGCCGATGTTTTTAAGCACTCGGTTCTCTTTTCTTTTTTAAAACTTTATACTCAAAAGCAAAAACCTTTTACGGCTTTCGATTTAAATGCAGGGAGTGCTTCCTATAATCTTTTAAGCGGGTGGAGTTTAAAAACCGGCGAAGCGGAAGAAGGGATAATCCGTCTTTTGAATTTATACAAAAAAGAAAAACTGCCTCTTCCAATTCCTGAAGACTTTAAGTCCTATTTGGATTTTTGCTTAAAAAACTATGATGAAAATTCCTCTTATGCCGGCTCTCCCGAAATCATCCGCTCATTTTTACAAAAAGATTCTAATTTAATCTTATGCGATTTACATTCTGCCGAAGCCGAAAAATTAAAAGAGCTGTACAAACATGCGGAAAATGTTCATGTGCACAAAAGGGATTGCTATGAGGCGATTAGAGCCCTTACCCCGCCTCTCCCTATCCGCGGCTTTGCCCTCTTTGACCCCAGCTATGAAGTCGATTCGGACTATACCGCGATTGCAGAAGTTGTTGAAAAGGTATGTAAAAAATGGCCTGTAGGAATCTTTATAATTTGGTATCCAATATTGAATCACAAAACCGAAGTATGTGCAAATTTAAAAAGCCGGATAGGTAAAGCTGCAAACGGTAAGATGTTGAATTTTGAGGTCAAGCATTTTTCAAGTAAGGTAGATACTGAAAGCGAATACGGCCTTCAAGGCTCAGGCCTTTTAATCACAAATCCTCCCTGGGGTTTGGAAGAAAGGGTAAAGGGAATTTGTGAGTATGTTGAGAGGGCGGGTGCAGTTTAGGTTGAAGATTGGCGGGATTTGCGGTATAGCGCGTGTTAAGAGTGCATCTGATTTAGAATTGGATTAGCAGTTTTAAAAGCTTGCTGTTCATGATTTTCAATTTGCTATAGTGCAAAAATATTCAAAATATGGTATAATTAGTTTATGAAAGTTTATCTTGATAGTTGTTGTTATAATAGACCATATGACGACCAAAATTATCTGCCCATTTCACTTGAAACACAGGCAAAGTTGCTTGTTCAATTGCTTATAAAAGAAAAACGTCTAGAACTTGCTTCTTCGTTTATTTTGGACTATGAAAATTCTTGTAATCCCTATATGGATAGAAAAATTGCTATAAAGAACTTTTTAGACGATAATGTTTCTGATTATCTAGGCAGTGAAAAATCAGAAGAAGTCATTGAAAAGGCAAAAATTGTGATGGCAGCAGGAGTGAAAATGAAGGATTCTTGTCATATAGCTTGTGCCGAAATGATGAAATGCGATTACCTTTTGACAACAGATAAACGTATGTTGAAATATAAAAGCGATACTTTAAAATTGCTTGATCCGATATAATTCATAGATTTATTAAATGGAGGTAATGAAGGTTATGACTGAAATAATTACACCGCCGGCAACAATAGAGCTCCTTTCTCGCGGCATGGAGTGTCTTGTAGAATCTATGGGAGTCGTTGAAGCAGAATATTTTATTGCTGCTGTGCGAAGAGAACGTTTTGACTATACAAAATGGCAAAGAGAGTATTTTGACAAGATGGATTTAGAAACTTTTGTTAATAATGCAAAAATTTATACGCAAAGTATAGGAAAATAAAAGTGTATAACACCCGCTTCAACCTGACATTGAGGATGAGCCGCAAATGCAGGTTAAGCGAATGGTAGACGGATGTTGCGCACAGTAAGGAAAGGAGTACTTTTTAATATGGTTATTGCTAGCTCAGAAAAGTGTAATTTAGTAAGTAGAGAAAAGGACGATTTTGAGTGGTATTGGCTAAACAATGGTGATTGGAGAAATACTGATGCACCATGGGAAATAACACTTCCAAGTGAAAAGGAAGAAATTAGAGAATTATTTTTAAAAAGTATTGATGATGAAAGAAATGGAATAAAAAGTAGAGTTTGGGTTGAATCAAATAATACTAGAATAAGTACAGATTGGCTGCAATCAAATAATAGTAAAGTCGAGGTTATAATGTGAAAGACAAAGAACAAGTGTTTTATGGAATTTTAATTACCATAACAATATTTTTAGTATCTACATTTTTGGGAAGTAAGTTGCAATTAAATAATGATTTTTTTATTCCTTCTTTTGCTACGCACTCCCTTATGCTGTTATTTTCACTAACTGCAATTTTCAGTTTGAAAAATCATGTAGGGTACAAAATTGAAATTCCACAATTCAAAACAATATGGAGACCTATATTGATAGGGCTTTTGGCAACAATATTCATTAATACTATTATGACAATTATTACGGTTGCAAAAACATCTGTAGAAAATATTGAGGTACATCCATTTATGAAACATTCATCAGCATTGCAGCTTTTTGTTTTTGTATTTATCTATGCAAGTATTTCAGAAGAATTGTTGTTTCGTGGCTTTTTATTGAACATGCTAAAACCATTAAAAGCAAAAGGGATAAAAATATTCAAACAGCATATCAGTGTTTCTGTGTTTATTAGTGCTGTTATATTTGGGCTGGGACATTTAGTTCTAATAACAACAGGTGTAAGCGGGAATTTTGTACTTCGAACAGTTATTTTTACAACTATGCTTGGAATTGTTGCCGGCTATTACCAAGAAAAATATGACAATAATGCATATGCAATTATTGTTCACATGGCAGGTAATTCATTAAGTGTTCTTGGTGTATTCTTAACAAGTATTAATTCTTAACTTTTTTGTTTTCTAAAATCCGTCTATCCCGCTTATTATTCCTCCGTCTTCTATTTCTTTTTTGCCGAAATAGTAGGAGCTGATAATCGAGGCACTTAAGCAGAAGCTGTAGAAGATAAAAAAGCCCCAATTAAATGAAAGCAAAAAGTTTAAAACAAAGACCTCATCAAATCTTATAATCAAAATTGCAGCAAAAGCCAAAAAGAAGGGGATTGCCTTTAGGAGTGGCTTGATCAAAAAGCCGCCAGCCTCTTTATAAAAAAGATTTGTGATTATGTTTGAATCGGCGCCGACGGATTTAAAAAGCGCAAACTCATTTTTTCTCGTTCTTAAATTAAGCATAATTGCAGAGTAACTGTTTATGCAGCCTGCAAGAAGAACCAATAATAGGAATGAAAAGAAAACCGCTTTAAAAAAATTGTTGCTGCTTTCGGCTGAAAGTTTTTCGATAAATATGTCTGACTGCCAATACATATTTTCTCCACGGAGAGCCGGCTTCATTATATTCTCGATAGTTTTCCGTAAAGGAACGATGCTTTCTTTTTCCGTTTTTAAAAAGAGAGAATATAAAAGTCCGTCACGGAAGAATTCTGCATTTTCCTTATCAAAAGCAATTTGTGCATTGCGGAGCCTTTCAGCCTTTTCAATCGGCAAGATTAAAAGGACGGAATATAGAGGAGCCTTTGTTTCTATTAAATCGGTATCGTTTATAGTTTTTCCGATAATAATTGGAAAGAGAGTTTTGAAGCTATTCTTTTTTTCATCTTCCGTAGAGGATTTTAATTTTTTTTGCAGGGAACAATTTATTTCTTTTATATTTGAATCGAGGAGAGGAATAAATTGAGAATTCCTATATGGAATACGCCAATCTTTTTGCACACGGTTTACAAGAATTGCCTTATAAGAATCTTCCGCATAATAAGAAGCCTCGTCTTCTCCTATAGAAGCTAAAACTTTTTTAAAGGTTTCATTATCAAGCCCGTAGATCTTTGCATTAAGCTTTTTATTTTTACCTTCCTTCCAAAAATATCTTCCCTGATGTTTTTGTTCAAACCAAGACTCTTCTTTAAACTGAGCGGAAACATTTTCATCGGAACAGATGAACCACGAATCTAAAGATACATAATAGTAAGATGATAAACATTCTTTCAAGTTTTGAATGGGATAAAAAATATTTTTAGCGGAGCAGTTGAATTGTTCATCTTCATTTACCAAACAATAACCTACCTTTATCTCATCCTTTGATTCATAATATTTATGATCTTCCCGAATAAAATTTACGGTAATTAAGGTCAATAAAGTAAAGAGTAAAACGTATGAAATAAAAATTGCATTGCTTGTACCTCTAAAGGTTCTAAAATTATTTTTACGGTTTTCTTTTTCCCAAGCTCCATCGGCAAAAACTTTTCGTTTATGTTTTTTTGATTTTTCGATGTTACCTTTTAAAGAATCGATGATGTTTATTTTTGAAAGTCTGGCAGCCGGTATAAGTGAAGCTATGAGTACCGTTATAAAAGAAAATAGTATAACAAGAATAACCGGTAAGATGCCGAATTCGTATTGAGGCATCGAAAAAATATCGGTGTTTTCTGCCATAGCCGAATTTGCAATCCTATTAATTTGTTTAAATAAAAAAACATTAAAACCTATACCTGCAAACACACCTGTCAAGATAGGCGGAATACTTAAAAGAACAGCTTCCAATAAAATGCTATGAAAGATGTGTCCCTTATCGGCTCCTATGCTTTTTAACATGGCTATTTGTTTAATTCTCTTTGCTGCCCATACTTCAAAAATATTGTAGATAAGATAAACGAAGATAAGGGTTAAAATAATGAGTCCTATTAAAAACTTTAAAATTAAACTTTCCATTTCGGATCGTCCCTTGCGTAAAGGATCTTTTATTCCGTACATATCCAAAAGCGGAGTGTTTATAAAAATTTTATAGCTTCCGTCCTTGTTGCGATCAAACCCTAAGCTTTCAGTAATTTCAAATAATTTTTTATAGGCATTTAATTTTGAAGTTAAAAAGATATTCACAGAAACTCTTGCATCTTTTTTTAATGAAGCCGGATTAAAAAGATAAAATCCCATTGATGCTCTTTGGTTTATACCGGGAAAGTTTAAAAAAGAACCGCATATTTTAAAAGAGACTTCCTTTTCTTCGATAAATTCTTCGCCGCTTATGGGAGAATCAAAGGCTAAAAGTTCATTGTCCTTATACATTCTTTTACCCAAACTCATCCTTATAGTGTCTCCTATTTTGAGATTCGGATTTTGACTTAAAAAGAGATTGTTTACAATTATTTCGTTCGGGATTTGAGGAAGCCTTCCTTCCGTTATAAATTCATCAGGTGAAAACTCATCCCAAAATCTTTTGTCTCCGCTTCTGATAAAAATATAATTATCTGAATTGTTGCCTTTTAATTTACCGCAATAAGCCGGCTCTTCAAGGCTTATGGATTTTACATTTTGGTTTTGCTCTACTATGCCGGCCTTGTCCATAGGAATCTCATAGGTTTGAGCATCCCAATGGTTTATCTTTTTTATTGCCTTAAAAGAAT
The DNA here is from genome assembly GCF_024181385.1 of Treponema sp. OMZ 798. Classification (NCBI taxonomy): domain Bacteria; kingdom Pseudomonadati; phylum Spirochaetota; class Spirochaetia; order Treponematales; family Treponemataceae; genus Treponema; species Treponema sp. OMZ 798. The sequence goes on along the minus strand of NZ_CP051305.1, from coordinate 2,496,696 downwards.
CCATTAGAATACTGTAAACAAAAAAGACGTAAGCGTTTATTAAAACTACGGCAGCCGTGATAGAAAGAAATAAGGCGACTCCGCTTTTTCTGTTTGCTTTTACATAATTTGAAGTATATTCTCTGATAATGCTCATAAAGTTCCTCCGTCTTCTATTTTGATAATTCTATCGGCTTCTAAGGCAATTCTTTCGTCATGAGTTATCATAATAATTGTCTGCTTATAGTTTTTATTAGATAATTTTAATAAGCCGATAATTTCATCACTGTTTTTTCTGTCCAAGTTCCCCGTCGGTTCGTCTGCTAAAAGAATTGAGGGACGGTAGATGAGACTGCGCGCAATGGCAACCCTCTGCTGTTGTCCGCCTGAAAGCTCACTTGGAAAAGAATTAAGCTTTTCTTTTAAGCCTAATACCGACACAATTTCATCAAAGTAATTTTGATCGGGAGTTTTTTTATCAAGCAGGATGGGCAATAAGATATTCTTTTTTACCGATAAGTTGGGAATTAAATTAAAGAATTGATAAACGAGGCCTATCTTCCTTCTTCTAAAAAGAGCCAAGTCCTTTTCTTTTAAGCCGGAAATATCTTCCCCATCTATGTAGACCGTACCGGATGTCGGCCTATCCACTCCGCCCAAGATATGCAAAAGAGTTGACTTCCCTGAACCGCTTGAGCCCATCACTGCAACAAATTCTCCGCGTTCGATTGAAATATTTACACCGTTTAAGGCCTTTACCTGATTGTTATAAATCTTTGTCAATTTTTCCGTTTTTAATATCTGCATAAGTCCCTCCTGAATCCGTTTTTTCACTGCCTTATGATAATCTATAATTGTGATAAATTTGTGACAAAGAGAAGAAAATTTTAAAAAAACTATCGAAAATTGCTTTTTACAGATGGCTTATTGGTGTGGATGGTTGTTGATTCTTTATAAAATTTCACAATAAAAGCTGTACCCGATTTTGTGTTTTCGGCTCGGATTTCGGCATTGTGTTTTTTTAAGATAGTTTGGCTCATCGCAAGGCCTATGCCGAAGCCCTTGCCCTCATTTGTGTTGCTTTTATAAAAACGGCGGAAGATATTTTTTAAATCGGAAGCCGGTATTTTAGGTCCGTCATTTTCAAAAGAGACCTGAGTGTAAACTGCGTTTTCTTTTGCAGAGATAGAAATATTTTTTACTTTAGGATAAAAGTCGGAAAAGTTTTTTACTATGTTTAAAAAGGCTTCGGAAAGCCAGTAAAAGTCTCCCGATATTTTAATTCCGTTTAAGTTCAGCTTGGGTAAAAGCCCTTTTATTTTTAAATCATCTTCAATACTTTCCATAGAATGGATTAAACATTCTTCAAGTAAAAATACTTCCTTTTTCATCTCAATGCTTCCCGAATCAAGGCGGGCAAGTTTTAAAAGCACCTCCGTTAAATTTTCCAGACGGCTAATTTGTTTTTTTATTTTTTGAAAAGCTTCACTCTCTAAAATATTATTATCGGTCGCATTATCTTCTAAAAGTTCGAGCATTAAATTTATCGAAGTAATAGGTATTTTAAGTTGATGAGCTATGTTTTCAAGATTTTCTTTATATTCTTCTTTGTCGGTTAAGGCAGCTAAACGGGTTTCTCGCAAAATAATAAGGCTCTTATATATTGAATCCTCCAATAAAGAAAACTCATCTTCTTTTTCTTTATAGAATTTATAATCTCCTTCTTGGATTTTTTCTGCCGCTGAAAGAATTGAAGCTATTCTTTTATTTAATTGTTTATTCTTATGCCGATTGTAAACTAAAAATAATGCTGCCGTTGTTATTGAAGCCAGACTGCAAAGCAAAACAAGATCATAAACCTTGTTTTTAAAAATAAAAAAATCTTTTATGTATCCGTGCTTTTTTAAAATATCTTTTCCTTTTTCTTCTTGACTTCTATTTTTATTTTTTAAGCTTGAAAGTAACATTTTTTCAATAGACTTATCCGGATTATCAGATTTATCAAAATTATCGGCTGCTCCGATTATCTGTGCTAAACTTAAATAAAAATTGATTTCGTTTATCTTGTAAATAAAGATTATAAAAGAATTTACACAGAGTAGAATTATGAGTAAAAAACAAACTCCGGTCTTGGTATAAAATTTTTTCATAGTTCAAGCCTATAGCCTATTCCGTGAATCGTTTTTAATAAAGGCTCGTCCAGTTTTTGTCTAAGCCTCCTTACGGTTGCAGTCAATGTATTGTCGTTTACAAAATTATCTTTTGAATCCCAAATTAATTCCAGGAGGCGGGGACGGGTCAAGGTCTGGTTTGCATTTTCCATAAATAAAAGCATTAGATTAAATTCCTGTGAGCTTAATTCTATTTCTTTTTCATTTTTAAAAAGCCTCTTTTGCTTTTTATCAAGCTTATATTCATCCAAAACAATAATTTCATTTGTATAATGCCTTGTTCGGCGTAAAACCGCATTTATCCTTGAGTGTAATATTGAGAGTTTAAAAGGCTTTGTAATATAATCCTCAGCACCAAGATCTAATCCTTCTACAATATTTTTTTCATCGTTTTTTACCGTCAAAAAAATTACGGGGGTATCAGTCTCGGTCTTTATATATTTAAGCAAATCTCTTCCGTCTCCATCAGGTAAATTGATATCCAAAATTATCAAGTCGAAATCTTCATTTAGCTTTTTCTTTGCTTGGTCAATAGAACCTGAAAGAGTAAGTTCAAAATTCCTTTTGGATAAATACTCCTTTATACCGAAGGCTATATCTTCGCTGTCCTCAACCGATAATATTTTTACAATTTTTTTTGACATAATAAAACTATAGCAGAATAAAAATCGGCAGTCAAGTATAAAGAATTAAAAGTCACGGCTTACGCATGAAAAAAAATAGCCGATATTTAAAGTATGAAAACATTAAAAGAATATTTTAACGAACTTAATGATAATCGTCAGTCGGGCAAAGTAAAGCATCTAATCAGCGAAATATTGGTAATAGCACTGTGTGCTGTTTGTAGCGGAGTTCAAACTGTGTTTGAAATAGGAGAATTTGCCGAAGTAAAAAAGGATTGGCTAAAAAATGAGGTAGGACTCTTGTTAGAAAATGGAGTTCCTTCGCACGACACCATAGGAAGAGTCCTTGCGATGATTAATCCCAAACAATTTCAAAACCTTTTTATCTCGTGGATTGAACAATCCCTTAATATTCCAGCAGGTTCATACATTCACATTGATGGAAAAACATTACGTGGAAGTGCAAGTGAACAAAGTAGAGGTATTCATTTGGTAAGTGCATTTGCTCACGAAGCGGGAGTTGTATTAGGACAAATAAAATGTGCTGAAAAATCGAATGAAATCACAGCAATTCCTGAACTCCTTAACCTTTTAAAACTAAAAAGCTCGATAATTACTATAGATGCCATGGGTTGTCAAAAAGAAATAGCAAAAGAAATCACAAAGAAAAAATGTGATTATGTATTGGCTCTAAAAGAAAATCAACCGGCAGCGTATAATGATGTAAAAGATTATTTTTCTATAGAAGATAAAGACTTTCAAAATACCCTTTTAAGATTTGAAACCTTGGATATAGGGCATGGCAGAGAAGAAAGAAGAGAATACTTTCTTTCAACTAATATAAACTGGTTTGCAGAGAAGAATAAATGGGCAAATTTAAAGAGTTTTGGAATGGTCAAAAGCACTGTAAGGTGCAAAGGCAAACAATACAGTGAAAAGCGTTACTTTATTAGCAGTATAGAGGATATAAATGAGTTTGTAACAGCTGTAAGAACACATTGGACAATAGAAAACACTTTACACTGGTCGCTGGATGTAATATTTAGAGACGATGAATGTCAAATTCGAGAAAAAAATACTGCTGAAAACATAGCAATTTTAAGGAGGATTTGCTTTAATCGAATGAAAATGTATCAAAATGGTAAAACTCTGAAAAGGAAGAAAATGCTTTGTACTTTTGATGATTCATTTAGGTTTAATGTTTTATTTAGCTAAGGAATTCATGCGTAAGCCGTGATTAAAAGTAACAAAACCTAAGATAAGAATCCAATTTTTATACTAGACAATTTATAAAAAAACTACTAAAATGACTATGTGTACTAAAAAAATAGTTTTTTAAAGGTAGCCTATACACATGATATGGAGAAACTTATGAGTGTATCATTTTATATTAACAACAAAAAAACTTTTTTAAAAGCTAAAGCTCCTATGAAGTTAAAAGAATGTTTAGGATTTTCTTCACAAAAAATAGAGCAATTTGCTTTTGACGAAGCGCAAGATAATTTTGATGTGAAAAGATTCTATAACTCATCCATTGCAGATTATGAATGTTTACTATGCGGAGTATTAGGAAAAAGCTCCCGTGGCTTTGAACTTTCTTTTGATAAGGAACTCAATCATTATGCTGTGCGGGTTTTCACGCCGAGCACACGGGAAGATTGGCAAATTGCTCTTACCTATATCAAAGATTTAGCTAAAAAAATGGGAAGCGATATTGTCAATGAAAGAGATGAACATTTTACAGCTGAGAATATCGAACAATTTAATTATCCTGAGGATATCTTGTTCGGAATAAAATCTTATTTTGAAAACAAAGATACGGATGAATACATCAGTTTCGGTATTTTCCGGGAAGCGGCTTTTAACCGTAAAATTGTAGAAGGATTTTTAAATTCCGAGAATCCGATAGAGGCATTTAGTAAATTCTTTAAGGACATTCAGTATTTAGACGCTTTTTCGGCAAACCAAATGTTTTTTGAAGATAATAAAACTAAAAACATTATCGGGATTTATGCCCTAACTCAAGATACGGAAACTATTTTGCCTTATAAGCCTAGTGTGGAATACAAAAATAGAAGGATTGTAAAAGATGAAGATATAAGCACTTGGGAATTATCTCTAGTCATTATTAACGGAGCTCCCGATGATAAAGACTCTTACCAAAGAGCGGGGAATGTCGAGTATTCGGATTTTATAGCCCGCCTGCCAAAAGACAAATATAGATTTATAGACGCTAAATACGTTTTAGTTGATGCCTTAACACAAGAAGAAATTTTGAGCATTCTAAAAAAAGAGTAAAGAAAAAAATAGATTAACACAATTTATAAAATTGTTATTAAGGTTAATCTTAAATAAAACTGTTTATTCGAATCTTGTAAACTTATGACGATAGCTTGACAACATATATATATAATATGAAGATAATAGTGGTATAATAAGCAGGGGAGGATTTATGTCAAATAAACCAAAGTTAAAAGTTTTTTCTTTTTATATGTTTTTTGTTTTTCTTGTTTTACTCGGGGCTCAATATATTCTTTTAGATTTATATTCTTCCCGCTTATTTGCATTTCAAGAAAATTTATTAAACCTTAAAACAATTCAAGCAAGACCTCTTGTAGAAACTCTTGTTTTGATTGCAGGGCTTTTGTTTATCAATATCCTTGCACGCTTTGTAATTATCCGTTTTGGACGCAAAAAATTACAGATAAAAAAGGATATGGTAGAAAAATATTTAAATCTTCCCTTTACTTACTATTATGACGTAAACTATGCTCAAGTTTTAGATTCATTGCAAAGTTATCCCGAATTTTTTATAAATGATGTTTTAAAAATATACAGACTTTTTTTTAATGCCGTAATTTGCATTTTGATTTTTATAAAACTTTTTTCTATAAGTGCTGTGCTGGCTGCCCTGTCCTTGAGTTTATTATTTCTCTTCTTTTTATTAGACAGGTTCTTTTTACGTCTTGTCCGTAACATAGATAAATTGCGGATAAAAACCGCTCCCTCCTTGTACAAGGAGCTTGGAGATTCCGTTTCCGGACGCTTGGATATCCGCTCGGTAAACTCGCATAAATATTTTGAACAAGGTATCTTTTCAAAAATGGATAAACTTTGTAACGGGTGTTTTAAAAAAAAAGAAGGTATAGCGATAAGCCGCAATAATTTGGAACGCATTATTCAAAAAGTTTTACCTCTTCTTTCACTTCTGATTGCCTTATTTCTTTTTAAAGATAAGAGCGCAGGGAACACGATAATGCCTTTCTATATGCTTTTTATTTTATTGCCGAATCCTTTGAGTACGATTTCCATATTTGAACATATTAAAAATCTAAAGACAATGATTGAACCCATTGAAGAGCTTTTACAAAAAGAAGAAGCCAAAAGAGGCAGAGCTTTATTTATTAATGACGGCATCAATGTTAATTCATTAACCGTGAACTTACGCAACCAATATCTTCTTAATAATGTCAATCTAAATATTAAACAATGTGAAAAAGTTTTAATCATAGGAGATTCAGGGTCCGGAAAATCGGTGTTTTTAAACTGCCTTATGGGTGCGGAATATAAGCAAAGAGGTGAAGTAAACTACGGAAGTACGGAAGTAAAAGAATTCACCCTTGAAAGTTTTTTAACAAATACTTCGTTCCTTGATTTAAAAGGCTTGGTCTTGCCCGGTACACTAAGATATAACCTGCTTTTAAACACATCTGAAAAAATCAGCGATGAGGCCTTAGAAGCTTTTGTTCATTCGATAGGTGTTGCGGAATTTATTCCGTTTTTACATGACCTTGATACAGTCCTTGATCCCGATACTTTATCTGACGGGGAAAGAGTTACGGTTTCGCTTTTAAGAGAGCTTATTAAAAAACCTCAAATATTTTTTCTTGATGAAACTTTCAGCTCTCTGGATGTTGCGGTCGAAGACTGCTTTTTAAAATATCTCATGTCGACTGATAGTACTGTAATTATGATTTCTCATAAAAAAGAACATGTTCAATACTTTGAACGGGTGCTTTATTTTCAAGCCGGAAATATCCGCGTCGATATAAAAGCAAAATATGCTTTAACGAATCCGCCGATAAAAGATTTTTATAGTTCGGTATATGAGGATATGCAAAAAGGAGAGATTTTATGAAAACCGTTTATACCTTATACAAAAAATTTTATAAGGATTTGAATTTACTCGTTATTTTTTTACTTGTTCTAAATGCTTGCAATTCTATATTTCTTGTTTTAGGAAAAACGGCTCTTAATAAAGTATTAACAGGTCTTCCCTTTGCGCCTCTTTTAGCCATGTCAATATCGGTTATAGTATATGCTATAGTGCAAAGCCTTTATGAGCTTATTCTGAATAATTCGATTACCTATCGTGCATTACCGCCTATGATGAAAACAGCCTTTCATCATAGTTTGGTAAACAGTAACCGTAAGGCAGAGGAGGAGGGTTTTTACATAATGTCCTATACACAAGATATTAACGTACTTATTCCTTTTTGCTTTCAATTTGCGGCAGCCTTTTTTAATATCATTATTCTTAGCGCTTTTTTATTTTCTCTCTCCGTATTTCTTCCGGTTATTCTATCGGCAATAATTATATCGGCTAATATCTTTATTACTTATTTGGATAAGCAAATAAACGGAGCTTACGGCTTACTTGATGATGAGAGCATAAGTTACGGCGGTATTGTTAAAACTACATTTCAATCAATTTTTTTAACCTTAAATAATTCGATTAAATGGAATTGCAAAAAATCCATTTTACAAAAAGAAGAAGAACTTTTAAAAATCGAAAATAAAATTCACAGGCTGGAGGCCGTAAAAAACATTTTTTTTGAAGGACAAAATTATTTTATTCCAATTGTCATAAGCGTTTTTTGTATTTTTGCCCTGCCCGGTATGAATTTGGCAGATCTTTTATACATAATTTTTATTATTTCGTTGGCTAATCAAAACATGTCAACTATTTTTTTAGCAGTAAGACAAATAAAAAGATCGGTTCCTATAGCAAAAAAATATTTTAATTATATTGGAGAGTGTGAAAAAAAAGATAAGAAAAACATACATGAGGAAGGTGCCCTGATTAACGCAAAGAATATTTCGCTTGTTAAAAACGATAAACCGATATTTAATAATATAGATTTTAATCTCAACGAAGGGGACAAAATTGCAGTTGTCGGGCAAAACGGTTCAGGAAAAACAAGTTTATTACGCATCCTCACAATGAACGAAGATGCCTTTTCAGGTTCGCTTACATATAACTTAAAAACTTTAAGAACTAATACAATTCCCTGTCTTTGGAGCCATCCTCATATCTTTAATATTTCGTTACGTGATAATCTTGTCTTCGGCAAAGCCATTCCCGATTCCGATATAATCAAAATATTGAATGCACTTAAATTAACTAATTTTGTAGACTCCTTACCGGAGGGCTTGGATACTGTTATGGATATGAACAACTTGACCGTATCTGACGGAGAGAGAAGCCGAATCGCTTTAGCCAGAATATTACTTCTAACTGCCGATTGTCCCGTCCTCCTCTTAGATGAGTTTTCCCGCAATGTCAATACGGAAATCGAAGACCTAATGTTTAATTTAATTTTTACTAAAAAGCAAGCAATCGCTGCCGTTACGAATAATATTGCAACTGCAAAGCGCTTTCAAAAAATCTTATTCGTTTCACGGCAGGATGGGACTATAAGAGAAATATCCAAGGAAGACATAGAAGAAAAAATAAAGAATATTTAATGTGTTTCCTCAAATCAAACCCGAAGATATTTTTAGGCCTTAATCTCAAAATGACTAAAGCTCATGGTAAAGGACGCCCTTCCCTGAGTGGCTGAACGGAGGTCGGTGGAAAAGCCGAACATCTTTGCCATAGGGGCTTGGGCGTGTACAATGTCCGTACTTGCCTTTGAGTCCATGCTTGAAATTAGACCTCCCCTCTGGGTAATCTGACTCATGGCGTCTCCTACAAATTCCTTGGGGCTCATAATGTCTACAGCCATCACGGGCTCCAAGAGCACGGGGGCGGCTGCACTGCAAGCGTCGTCAAAGCACTTTGCGGCGGCGGCTTCATAAGCAAAGGGGGTTGCCGTAAGTTCATTGTATTTTACCGAAACGAGTTCTACCTCAATATCCGTACAAGGATAACCTACCTTAATTCCCGAACTAAAGCAGCCTTCGATAGAACGCTTAACGGCTGCTAAAAGCTCTTCGGGGAGAGCATTAGTGCTGCCCGAACCGGACTTTTGGAAGGTCTTGACTTTTGAAACAAAGCGGTTTCCGCTTCCCCGTTCAAGGGGGCGGACGGTGAGTGTAAGCTCGGCCTCATTGTCTTTTCCGCCCAGCTGCTTGCTGTATTTTTCGGTTTGAGTTTTTTCTGCGGTGATAGACTCCCTGTAAGTAACCTGCGGGTTTCCGACTCTGGCTTCTACTTTAAAGTCATCCAACATTCGGCGGGTTAGAACATCTATATGGAGTTCTCCCATGCCCGAAATTATAAGCTGTCCGGTTTCACTGTCTTCGCGGCTTGTGAAGGTCGGGTCTTCCTTTGAAAGAATTTCCAAGACTTCTTTTAAGCGGTCGCTTTCCGATAAGCTTTTAGGTTCTACCGAAACGGAAATAACGGGCTCGGGGAATTGCATGGACTCAAGCAAGAGGGGCTGTCCCTCGGAGCCCAGGGTATCTCCTGTCTGCGAAAGTTTGAGCCCGATAAAAACGGCTATATCTCCGGCCTGAACGGAATCCGTTTGTTCCGACTTATTTGAATGCATACGCAAGATTCTGTTTACGCGTTCTCTTTTCTTTTTTCCTGTGTTAAAAACCTGATCGCCCGATTTGATTTTTCCCGAATACATTCTGACATAGCAAAGGCTTCCTGCATCCTTGTCGTACTGAATCTTAAATACAAGACCTAAGGGGGCTCCTTCTACCTTGCAGGGAACCGAGACCTTTTCTTCCTTTTTGGGATTGAGAGCCTCTGCCGGAAGAACCTCGTCGGGGGCAGGTAAAAAGTCTACAACCGCATCGATTAAGGGCTGAACGCCTATATTCCTTCTTGCCGATCCGCACAAAAACGGAATATAGCTTTGATTTAAAACGGCCTTTCTGATTTCTTTTTTGATAAGCTCTTCGGGAACTGCTTCACCTTCGAGGATGAGCTCGGTGATTTCGTCCGAAGCTGAAGAAATAGTATCGAGCATTTTTTCGCGCCATTCTTCCGCCAAGGCAAGACGGTCTTGGGCTATTGCGGTATATTCATATTTTTCACCCTCGGTTGCGGCATCCCAGTGAATCTCTTTCATTGAAATAAGATCGATGACTCCCTCAAAACTGTCGCTTGCTCCAATAGGAATTTGAACCGGCACAACCTCAACTCCGAATTTTTCGTGCACATCTTTTAAGACTGCAAAAAAGTCGGCACCGATTCTGTCCATCTTGTTTACAAAACAAATACGCGGAACCTTGTAGCGGTCGGCTTGATGCCAAACGGTTTCGGTCTGGGGCTGAACTCCTCCGACTGCACAAAGAACAGCAACGGCTCCGTCCAATACACGCAAGGAGCGTTCTACCTCGGCCGTAAAATCTACGTGCCCGGGTGTATCGATTATATTTATCTGAAAATTTTTCCAATAAGTGGTGGTGGCGGCACTTTGGATAGTGATTCCCCTGTCCTGCTCTTGGGCCATCCAGTCCATGGTTGCTTGACCGTCATCTATTTCGCCTATCTTATGAATTTTTCCCGTATAAAACAAAATACGCTCGGTGGTGGTGGTTTTTCCCGCATCTATGTGAGCCATTATTCCTATGTTCCGCATCTTATCAAGCATTTTCACATTCTCCAAAAATCTTATTTAAGCGAAAATAATAGCAAAAAAATCAAAAAAAAACAATCGGGACCTGCGTTAAATATAAAACTTGACATAGTATATACTATGGTATATACTTATTGTATGGGGGTATTATATGGAAACGGCAAAATTATTTCGAAACGGCAGGAGTCAGGCAGTCAGGCTGCCTAAAGAATATAATTTTTCGGGAACTGAGGTTTTTATACGGAGAGCCGGAGAATCTGTTATTCTATTCCCAAAAAACAAAGAGTGGGAAACATTTTTAGAAGGCTTAAACGGGTTTACCGATGATTTTATGGAAGAAGGAAGATGTCAGCCTGATTTGCAGGACAGGAAAGATTTATAATGTATTTATTGGATACGAATATCTGTATATTTCTTAAAAATAAAAAAAGTCCTAATGTTCTTCAAAAGATTAAAGAGAATAAACACTTAGGGATTTACATCTCAAGTATTACCGTAGCAGAATTACAGTTCGGTGTATATAATAGCAAGTATGTAGAAAAAAATCGAATATCATTAATAAAATTTTTAACACCATTTTCTATTTTAAATTTTGATGATAGAGATGCTCAAGAATTCGGAAAAATAAGAACATCCTTAAAAACTGAAGGTAAAATTATTGGCGCCTATGATATGTTAATTGCAGCACAAGCTATAGCGAAAAATTTAATCCTTGTTACCAACAATACAAAAGAATTTTGCCGAATAAAAAACTTGAACCTAGAAGATTGGAAGTAAGGTTTACTCAATCCTTCTTTTTATTTGAATTTGAAATGAGCCCTTGAGCGAAACAAAGTTTATATGTTATAATAGAAGAGTATGCAGGATTACTTGCGGTAAATATTTTTAAAGAGGTGAATTATGGATAAAGTAAAACTTGAAAGAATGAAAAACGACAAGGGTTTTATTGCAGCATTGGATCAGAGCGGCGGAAGTACACCTAAGGCTTTGGCTGCTTACGGAGTTCCCGAAACGGCTTATTCCAATGAAGATGAGATGTTTGATCTTGTTCATGCTATGCGCACAAGAATAATCACAGGTAAGGCTTTTAATTCCAATAATATTTTAGGTGCAATTTTATTTGAGCAAACAATGGAGCGCGAAATTGAGGGAATGCCCACAGCCGACTTCTTATGGGAAAAGAAAAAGATTCTCCCCTTTTTAAAGGTCGATAAGGGGCTTGCAGAATTAAAAGACGGCGTTCAGCTTATGAAGCCGATACCCAATTTGGATGCTATGCTAAAGCACGCTGTAGAAAAGCACATTTTTGGAACAAAGATGCGCTCGGTTATAAAGGAAGCAAATCCCCAAGGTATCAAGGCTGTTGTAGATCAGCAGTTTGAATTGGGTATTCAAATTGCAAAAGCCGGCCTTGTTCCGATTATAGAGCCGGAAGTAGATATTAAATCACCCGACAAGGCCAAGTGTGAAGAAATCCTCAAAAAAGAATTGGAAGAGCATCTTAAGACCTTGCCGAAAGACTTGCTTGTAATGTTCAAGCTTTCAATTCCGACAAAAGAAAACCTTTACGAGGAATTCACAAAGCATCCTCAGGTAGTTAGAATGGTAGCCCTTTCAGGAGGTTATTCCAGAGACGATGCAAACAAGCTTCTGGCTAAAAACCGAGGTATGATTGCAAGTTTCTCCCGAGCTCTCGCCGAAGGCCTTTTTGCAAGTCAAAGCGATGATGAGTTTAACGCAACCTTGGAAAAAACCATCAAGGGCGTTTATGAAGCTTCAATAACATAGTTTAAAAAAGAGCAAGGTTTATCAGCCTTGCTCTTTTTTTTGTAAACTGTTTCTTACGAACTGCAGCTTTCACATTCTTCGACTTCGAGGGAGCGGCTGCGTACATAATAGATTGATTTAACGCCTTCTTCCCAAGCCTTTATGTACAATGAAAGAACCTTGCTGAAAGTAAATTCGTTTGTTATATAGAGGTTTACCGATTGGGCTTGGTCGATGTGGCGCTGGCGCAGGCCTGCTGCCCTTATGCTCCAGTTCTGATCAATATTGTGGGCATTTTTATAAAGCCAATAGGTTTCTTGAGAAAGAGAGGGCGCAACCCTCGGCATTAGGGAACCTTTTTTTTCCTCTAAAAAATACTTGTTCATAATGGGGTCTACGCCGGCAGTTGTGCCTGCTATGATCGAAGTCGAGCTTGTAGGGGCGACAGCCAAAAGATAAGCATTCCTCATTCCGTTTGATTTTACTTCCTCTGCAAGAGCCTTCCATTTTTCATCCATGTAATTCCTCTTTTCAAAATAAGCCCCGGTGTGCCAGTCGCTTCCTTCAAAGTAGGAATAGGAGCCTTTTTCTTTTGCAATTTGAGAGGATGCCTTGACGGCTGCATAGTTGATTTTTTCAAAAACCTTGTCGGCAAATTCAAGGTGCTCTTCACTTTCCCATGCGATGCCGTTTTTTGCAAGGGCATGATGATAGCCTGAAGCGCCCAAGCCGATTGACCTGTATCTGCTGTTGGTAATTTGTGCATACGGAATAGGATAAAAATTTAAGTCTATAACATTGTCCAGGGCCCGCACTGCCGAAGAAACTATTGTGTCAATTTCTTTTTCATCGTTTATGTCGATGTTTCCCAGAACGAGGGAGGCGAGGTTACATACAACAAAGTCTCCTGGTATGGTAGTTGTTGCAACGACTGTGTCTCCGTCTTCCGTTTTTATTTCGATGCTTTTAGTTTTTATTTCGCTCATGTTTTGGGAAATTTCGGTGCATAGGTTTGAGCAATAAATCATTCCCTTGTGAGGATTGGGATTTGTTTTGTTTGCATGGTCGCGGTTAAAGGCAAAGGGGGTTCCCGTTTCTACGGCCGACTTTAAGATTAAGCGTACCAATTCTTTTATCGGGATTTCTCTTTTGCTGATACGGGAATCGGCAACGCAGTCCCTGTATCTTTTTTCCCATTCTTCTCCGTAAAAATCTTCGAGGGCATAACCCTTCACTTTTAAAATTTCGTGGGGGCACATGAGATACCAAGAAGCATTTATATCGTCGCGTACGGTTTTCCAAAAAAGGTCGGGATAGCAGACTGCGGGGAAAACATCGTGGGCCTTCATTCTGTCGTCGCCGTTATTTGTGCGGAGCTGTAAAAATTCCGGAATGTCCTTGTGCCATACATCGAGGTAGACGGCGACCGAGCCCTGCCTTACGCCGAGCTGGTCAACGGCAACAGCCGTATCGTTTGCAAGTTTTATCCAGCGGATAATTCCGCCCGCCGCTCCCATAAAGCCGCGGATGGGCGAGCCTACGGCCCTAACCTTTCCGAAGTAAAGTCCCATTCCTCCTCCGAATTTTGAAACCTTGGCAAAGTTATCTATGCTGCGGTAAATACCGTCAAGAGAATCGGGGACCGTATCTATAAAGCATGAAGAAAGCTGATGATACGGCTTTCGGGCATTTGAAAGGGTTGGAGTCGCCATCGTAACCTTTAAGGAACTGGTCATATCGTAAAAACGCCTTACCCATTCCATCCGGTTCGATTTTTCTTTCATAGCTAAGTGAAGGGCGATACCTAAAAACATTTCCTGAGGCGACTCAAGGACGACATTTGAATGAGTGTGAATAACGTAGCGGCGTAAGAGGAGGTCGAGGGCACTGTAGGTAAAAAGCTTGTTTCTTTCTTCATTTATAAATGAGGCGGCTTCTTCCAATTCGGCACGTGTGTAGGCCTCGCAAATATAGGTCCCGTACAGACCCTCGTTTTCAAGATATTTTATTTTTTCATAAAAAGAATTAATCTGACGCTTTTCAAGCTCGGTTTTTAGTTTTAAGTTAAATTGAAGCATTAAAAGGCGGGCTGCAATAAATTCCCAGTTTGGTGCATCCTGTGCGGTCAGCTCGACGGAGGCCTTGATGAGCATGGCAAGGGATTCCGCCTCGCTCATATTTTCTTTTCTAAAAGAAAGGAATTTATGAGAGAGCAGGTTAAGGCTGTACTCGTCCGAGGTAAAGTCGTTTTGAATCTCGGTAAGGACGCTCTGAATTTCTATCGTAGAAAAAAAGCGGCTTATCGTTTGCCGCGAATCCCGCCTCTTTGTGCGGCCTACCCTGTAAAGGATGAAGTTTTTTACTTCCGCATAATAGTTGTGTTCTATTAAAGTCTTTTCGACCAAGTCCTGAATCGTTTCGACGTGAACAAGGCTTCCGCTTTTGGTAAGCTCCAAGATGTATTCCTCTATTTCCTTTACCAGAGGCGGGATGATTGTATCTAAATCGGTATGCGGAGAATCTTCCACACTCTTAAAGGCAGCTCTAATCGCTCCTTCAATTTTTTCAGGCTCGTAATTTTTAGTTTCGCCGTTTCTTTTTATGATTTGCATTTTATTGTTCCTTGCAAGCATAGTTAGGTATAGATTCAAGAACTGCTCGAGCTATGCTTAAACTACGCTATATGTTGTATGTTTTATTGATTTTCGGCGATTATAACACAACATATAGCGTATGTCAAGGATGGAAGAGTTACTTATTAACTATAAGATTGCCCGCTTCTTATTTTTATGTTATAATGAGACTATGAATACAATACGAAAGATGCCCATAGGCGTTCAAAGTTTTGAGGTTCTACGAAAAGAAAATTATAAAAATTGTTGACAGCAAAAAAATTTTGTTCTATAATATTGAAAATGACATTAAGTAATAGTAATTTATTAAAAAAAATAAATTTTTTCTCAAAAACTACTAGACAAAATAGTAAAAAATATTGTACACTACCCCCCCCCCCCCCCCGAAAAATTTACAGACAGCAATAGATAATTTATACTTAGCTTTTTACAATTTAATTGACGGAGAGAAGGAATTTTATAAACTGCCTAGTCAAATATTGCATTTTCTCCTCAGATACAGGTCCGCCCACAGAACAATAACTATGAAATATTTATATCGTGAATTTTACAACGTAAATCAAATAAGGAGAATCAAATGAAAAAAGAAAAAAAACGCTTTTCAATGCGTAAAAAATTAATGATTATTTTTGGTGCTTTAATTTTTATATCGGGATTGGCACTTGCTGTTTTAGGAGTACGCGTTGCTCGCAAAGCCGTGACAGAAAAAGTTGAAGCACACTTAAAAGATAAGGCTTCTGACACTGCATCTATTATTGACGGCAGGATAACGGCTGTGTTCCAATTTTTAGAAGGTCTTGCACGAATGCCCATATTTTCTGATGAAGCTGTTTTATATGTTGAAAAGTCAAAACAACTTAACAAAGAAATAAAATTTATAGATTTTTTATATGATGCGGCTATCGCAGATATAAACGGAAATATGTATACGGAAGACAACAGAGTTATAAATATACATAGTGCCGATTGGTTTAAAATGAGTATTGATGGAAAAAATTTTTTAACGGAACCGTTTATTTCTGTTGTTGATAATAAATTAATTATGACTATTTCCGTTCCGTTATATGGTCATACCCGTAATATTATAGGTGTTTTAGCAGCCGCTATTCCTGCACAAAAACTTTCTGATGATATTGACGATATTGTTGTAGGAGATACCGGGTACTGTTATGTATTGGGCTTAGAGGGAACTATTATTGCACATAAAAATTCCGAAATTGTTCAAAAACAAGAAAATTATCAAAAGATAGCAAAAACCGATAAAAGATTTAGCTCTCTTGCAGCGTTTGAAAAAATGGCGGTAGATATTGATGAGCCGTCAATCGGATTTTATGAATACGATGGAATTAAAAAGATTGCTTCTTATGCTAAGATGAAAACTACCGACTGGACTATTATAATAAATGCTCCTGTAGAAGAATTTATGGACACGGTAGATGACTTAAGAAGCCGAATGATGGTTATGGGTATAATAATTTTGGTAATTGCTTTATCCATAACTTTTTTTGTTGCCCGTAGAATGGTAAAACCTATAAATGTCGTAGTGAATGCCCTCAAAGACATAGCTCAAGGAGAAGGCGATTTGACAGTTCGTCTTCCGCTCGTTGGAAATGATGAAATTACGGATTTATCCGAATACTTTAATCAAACTATTTCTAAAATCGGCTCTTCCATAAAAACTGTAGGCGATAACAGTATTGAAATGACCAATATCGGTAGTGAACTTGCTAGTAATATGACTGAAACTGCCGGTGCCATACAGCAAATAACAGCCAACATTGATGGTGTAAAACAACAAGCCATAACCCAAGCCGCAAGTGTTACGGAAACTGCGGCTACTGTTGAAGAAATCATCCGCACAATAAAGCAGCTTAATTCCAGTATCGAAAATCAAGCTGCAAGTGTTGCAGAATCTTCTTCTGCCGTTGAACAAATGGTTGGAAACATTGCTTCCATAACTCAAACACTCGATAAAACAAATGATGTGATTAAAACCCTTGCAAGTGCTACAGCTGACGGAAAAAATACAATTGTTACTTCTAATGAGGTAACTCAAAAAGTTGCTGAAGAATCAGGAAGTCTTTTGGAAGCTTCTAATGTAATTCAGCATATCGCAAGCCAAACAAACTTACTTGCTATGAACGCCGCCATTGAAGCTGCCCACGCAGGAGAGGCAGGAAAAGGCTTTGCGGTTGTTGCTGATGAAATTAGAAAACTTGCAGAAGAATCAAGTACTCAAGGAAAAACCATCACTTCAACTCTTAAAATTCTCTCTGGAGAAATTGAAACGCTTTCTGCTTCTGCAAAAACGGCGGAAGAAAAATTTAACATTATTTTTAATTTGTCTGATCAAGTCAAGATAATGAGTCAAAATTTGATAAATGCTATGCGGGAGCAAGAAAACGGCAGTAAAGAAGTTCTTACCGCTATTCGCGACATCAATATGGTTACTACTCAAGTAAATGACGGTTCTGCCGAGATGCTCAAGGGAGGAGAAACTGTAGCCGGTGAAATGAGAAAGCTGGATGAACTTACACGAATTATAACTGACAGTATGAACGAAATGGCTTCTGGTGCCGTACAAATCACCAACGCTGTACAAGATGTAAACAATATAAGCCAAAAGAATAAACTCAGTATTGAAAACCTTTCGGCAGAAGTAGGAAAGTTTAAGGTGTGATGAAAAAGACATTTATAAAAAGCCTGACAGGAAGGTATAAAACAAAGATACTAACTCACCATATTGACCTAACTGTCAAGGCAATTCAAGTTTCTATAGAAGAAACTCGATCTTCCGTTCCGCTGCCCAAAAAAGAAGACAAAAATGAAAAGGAACTTATATCAACAGATTGACATATTCACATAAAAGGCCTATACTCACACTTGCATCCCGAATTGCGTTAGACGCACGCAAAAGGAGAGGAGTTATGGTAATTCGTATGAATATGTACCAGTCGCTCGGCTTTGCAATCGCTTGGTTGCTGGTCGGACGATTCATTAAGGCGAAGTTCGAGTTTTTTCAAAAGTATTGTATACCTGCCCCGATAGTGGGCGGCTTTTTGTTTGCGCTGATTTCGTTAGCACTTCACGCAGCAAAGGTACTCGACTTCGAATTTGACACAACCCTGCAAACCTATTGGATGGTAATGTTTTTTACCTCTGTGGGCTACAATGCAGGGTTTTCGATTTTAAGAGACGGCGGGAAAAAAGTTTTTGTCTTTTTGGCTGTGGCTGTAGTTTTTGCAATTTTGCAAAATGTTGTAGCTCAAGGAGTTGCAAGGCTGATAAACTTTTCTCCGATGCTCGCCGTCATGCTGGGTTCAACATCCTTTACGGGCGGTTTCGGTACAGCGGCCTCCTTTGCACCGATTGTTGATCCCGAAAGCACCTTGGGAGCCTTATCCCTCGCAGTAGCCGTTCCCACCTTCGGCTCTTTGATAAGCTCCATCTTAGGCGGCCCGGTCGGAGACCGCCTGATAAAAAAATACGGCTTACAGCCTTCAAATGCCAATGAAAGCGTAAGGATCGATGAATCGGGTAATATTATAAAAACAACAAAAGTCGTTAAAAAAATAGAAGCCGTTCATCCGAGCTTTATAAAAAGGCTTTTCTTTAACCCTACAAAAGGCAGAGAAGAAGCTCAAGAAGTCGTAACCGTTCAAGAAGAAGTTATCCACAAAGCTTCCGCAAAAGGTGAAGTCGATAACTCGACAACCAGCTCCGAAAAGCATCTTAGCAGTGAAAAGCTGTTAATGTCATTTATGCTTTTAGTTCTGGCCTCAGGTTTTGGTCTTTTTGTTACCAATTATCTTAATTCTTTGTCGCCCAAATTTAAATTCCCTATTTATATCGGGGCGATGATTTGTGCTGCCGTTATCAGAAACATTGCAGATACTTCAAAAAAATTCAAGATTAATATGGATGAAATTGATGCACTCGGAAATATTTCTTTGAATATGTTTTTGGCTCTCGCCCTTGTTTCGTTAAAACTTTGGCAGCTTGTAAGTTTGGCTGTTCCTCTGATGATTATTTTAAGCGCTCAAATCGTTCTTTTGTATTTTTACACACGCTTTGTTACCTTTAAGGTTATGGGCGGAGATTACGATGCCGCAGTTATTACGGCGGGACACATCGGTTTCGGTTTTGCCGCAACCCCTAACGCCATGGCTAATATGGGCTCTATATGCGAAAAATACGGCTATTCAAAGATAGCCTTCTTTGTCGTTCCTATAGTCGGCTCCTTATTTATTGATTTTTTCAATATAATGATAATTGGTATTACCATAGGCTTGGCCGGCTAGTTTACGCTTTTTAGCAATCTTTAAGATTTTTTAAAGCGGTTTAAAATTATGCCGGCGGTTCGGTCTTTTGTTATAAGCAAAAGACCGGCCCCAAGCCCCGCAAAAATAATAAAAGAAATAAAAAGCGGAACTCCCTGTCCGATAAGCTTTCCGAATGAAGTAAACGGAGAATAAATCTTATCTTTCAAAAAATAAAGCGGAATTGAAGCAATAATCGAAAAGGCAAATATTTTCATTATAAATAAAAGAGCCGGAAAGATGAGTCTTTTTACATCCAGGGCATTGTTATTTTTTAAGAAGAATAAAAGGATGACCGTGTTTATAAATGAAGCTATTGTCAGGGCGAGGGCTACTCCGTTTCCGCCCATGGGACCTACCAAGATGAGGGCAAGCAGGATATTTACGGCAAAGCAGATTATTCCTGCGATTGTCGGCGACTTTGAATCGCTTTGGGCATAAAAAGCCGGTGCGATGATTCTGTTTGCAGCGATTGCAAAAAGTCCGATTATGTGAAAGTTAAAAATTCCCAATGTTAATTTTACCGAAGTATCATCGAATTTATTGCTCTTATAAATGAGGATAATTAAATTTTCTCCCGATAAAAGGGAGAAAAAGGTTGCCGGTATTGTGATTAGGGCTATCACCTTTATTGCCTGCAATAATACTGTTTGAAAGGCTTCCCAATCTTTGCGTAAGGCCAGAGCCGACATTTCAGGGAGAATTACCGTGCCTATCGAAACTGCGAAGATTCCGAGTAAAAGCTCTTGCAAGCGCAAAGAGTATTGTAAGCTCGAAGCTATTCCAAGCCCTGCCGAGGTTGCAAGCGAGGTGGAAACCAAGTCGTTTATCTGATAGGCGGCCATGCCGATTATGGTAGGGCCGATAAGGGCAAGCACTTTTTTTGTTCCCGGATTTGAAAGGGTTTTTGCAAGGCTTGTGAATTTAAAACTAAAGCCTGTCTTTAGAACAAAGGGAAGCTGAAAAACAGCCTGAACAAGACCTCCTGCAACAACACCGTAGGACATTGCAACAGCAGGATCTCCGAAGGGTTTTGCAAAAAGATATGTTGAACTTATGACGATTATGTTGAACAAAATAGGCGTAAAACCTGAGGGGGCAAAAATCTTTACTCCGTTTAAGATGCCTTGAAAAAAAGCTGCAACGGAAATTAAAAATAAATACGGAAACATTATCCGCGTTAAAAAAACGGTAGAATCATAATCTGCGATGTTTTCAAAAAAGATTTTTACTATCAGGGGAGAGAGCACAATGCCCAGTATTACAACAACGGCAGTTGCAAAGCTTACAAGGGTAAAAATAGAACTTAAAAACTCGTTTATTTCTGTCTTTGTGCTTTCGGATTCTTCCGCATCCTTGTGCTTTTTCAGGTAGGCATTAAAGGTCGGAATAAAAGCAACGGTTATGCTGTTTTCGGCAAAGAGCCTCCTAAATAGGTTGGGCAGCATAAAGGCTGTAGCAAAGGCATCCGCCAAGGGCCCCGTTCCCAAAAAATGAGACATCGTCATCTGGCGGACAAGCCCTAAAATTCTTGACCCAAAAACCAAAAGAGAAAGTTTTGATCCGCTTTTTACGAGAGATTTGTTTTTATTTTCAACCTTATCCATAACAATCAAAGATTATACAGGCTTAGGGTGTGTAATGCAAGGGCGGTGGAAAGATAGGTTTTGTTATTCATTTTTAAAGTGTTCATTTATTATTTTTTGTAAGTTAATTACCGATTCAATATCTCCTTCCAAAAAAAATTTAAAAGTGTTTTCTGTTGACACAAAATAAAATCGACATTTACTTGCTTTCTCAATATTTTCATTTATTTTTTTCATTAATTCTTGTAGTTTAAAATCTTTGCTATACGGGTAGCATAAGATTGAAAAAATTTCAGGCTTTTCAATGTAATCTTTTTTTAAAAATTCTTCTAATCTCCGTTTTTCATCAGTATTTTTTTTATCGAGAAAACTTTTATCCGAAAAGAGCGGTTCAAGATCTTTTTCGGTAAAACGCCATTGAGAGCCTATTTTTTTCCTGTAAGTTTTCCTCCTTTTAACAAAAGCATCAGCACCAATATCGATATGATAAGAAAAACTCTTTTTAAATTCATCTCAACGGTTTTTGCCCAAAAACTTAGCCGAAAAGGTGCTACAACGCTGTCATGGCCGACACAAGGGCTAAAGCAGCCATAGACATAAAAAATGCTTATAGGCTTTATTCATAATAAATGATTTTTGTAGACTGTCAATATGATTTTCGTGAATTTTACGGAAACGATTGTTTCATATAGTCTAGTGTTTGAGGGCATAAAAAACTAAGGTTGTAGTAGCCTATTTCATGTTCTATTAAACGATTTTCTTATAGTATCATTGGATCTTTAAATAGTTCCGCCATTTTTGAATGTTGACTTGCAAGTGTTTCGTAGTCGACGAAATTTACAAGAGGTTTTATTGGTCTGTAAATTGACCGGCTAATTTTGTCATCAAATTCATTCTTGCGTTTCTTGTCCGCAACAATGCAAAATCTTGCTCTGAAATCTTGCAGTTCAAAAAATTTATTCAAAGAATTAATTATGTTTGTAGAATGTTCAACTTCATAGAATGCAGTCGGCATTTCACGCTCATTGAACCATATTGTATCAATTGTTTTAGCTCTGTTTGTAATTTTTGGATATGTAAATTCAGGAATATCAGTCATTGTTGATACTTGGCCAAGTTTCTTATCAAGAAATAATTTATTTTTATCTTGTGCAGGAACATATGTTTTCAGATTTTTCATGTTTCCAATATCTACAATCAAACCTTGATAATATGAGTGCGTAAAAGTTTCAATCCGGTCTTTTTCATTTTCCTTGATTTGAAATTTTTTCAAAACTGACTCACGATAATTAGCTAGTGCCCAAAGTCCAGGTTGAATTTTAAAAAACTCATCGCGTCTTTGTAAATAGCAACGGATACTTTCAAACGGTGTTTTTGTTTTCCAAGTGCGTGTATCAACATTTTGATTGAGATAAGCAAGCGTTGCATATCCTCCATTTTTTTGCATTGTTTCGATTATATCATCAACTTGCGTATGCTTTTTTGCCATATTCAAAACCACCCAATAAAATATAGCACAAAATTATTAAAATTTATACTACCCTATGACTGATAATTACCAAATTCCCATCAATCGACAATCCCCTCTTTCTATGCTATAATACCCGATAGAGTAAGCTGAGCTGCATGATAAAAAGATTTTGTTTGTACGGGTTTTTAAAAAATAGCAAGATCGGATCTATCTAATATTTTCCATACCATATTGTTTGTTACTGCAATTCTTCATCATCTGGAACTTCCTAAAATTTTTTGTTATAATATCCGTCATGCAAATAAGCTTAGAAAATATAAAGAATAAAAAAGTAACCGTTATGGGCTTAGGGCTCAACGGCGGCGGGGTTGCGGCTGCCCGATTTTTTGCCCGGTACGGAGCCGAGGTTACCGTAACCGATTTAAAAACTTCTGAAGAGCTAAGACCTTCAATCGAAAAATTATCCTCCTTTGCAAATATAAGATTTGTGCTCGGAGAACACAGAATAGAAGATTTTAAAGAGGCCGATCTTGTTATTAAAAACCCCGGTGTAAAACTTGAAGGGAATGTTTTTTTGGAAGCTGCAAAACAAATAGAATCGGATATTTCCGTTTTTCTCGCTATTTCAAAGGCTCCGATTTTGGCAGTAACGGGGAGCAAGGGAAAGTCCTCCACGGTAAGCGCCCTTTATTACGGGCTTAAAAAATTAGGGTACAATGCTTTTTTGGGCGGGAACATTACGGTCAGCCCTTTAAGTTTTTTTGAAGAAACTGCGCAGAATACTCCCGTGGTGCTGGAGCTTTCCAGCTGGCAGCTTGCCGATTTAAAAACCAAGGGTCTTCTTAAACCAAAGGCTGCGATTATTACGCCCATAATGCCCGATCACTTAAATTGGTACGGCACAATGGAAAAATATGTTGCCGACAAAAAAATCATCTATGAAAATATGGATGAAGCGGATTATCTAATCTGTAACTTTGATGACGGGTGGGGTAAAATTTTTGCAGAAGAAACAAGAGCAAATGTTTTTTGGTACAGCGAGAAAAATTTGCCTGAAGAATGCCGAGGCGTTTTTTTTAATAACCGGCAAGAAGGCGTCTGCAATTTAAATGATGAAGAAAGGCTATTACTTTCAAAAGATGCAAAAGTTCCCGGGCTTAAACTTAAACAAAATGTTTTGAATGCTGGTCTCGCTCTTTTGCTTTACCAAAAATTTCATCAGGCAGAAAATTTAAAAGAAAAAGGAATAAAAGATCAATCCGAGATTATCCGTAAATTTATGGACGAGTATTCGGGAATTGAGCATCGCTTGGAATTCTTTTATGAAAAAAACGGAATAAAATTTTATAACGATACGGCGGCAACAATTCCTGAAGCTTCTGCCGCTGCCATAGAAGCTTTTGATAAACCGCCGATCTTAATTTGCGGCGGAACAAATAAAAATTTAAATTTTATTCCGCTTGCCGAAAAAGCAAAGCTGACTAAAAGCATCTATCTTCTTGCAGGCACAGGAACGGATCTTTTAATTCCTTTACTTAAAGAAAAATCGGTTGAATATAAAGGCCCCTTTGACGGTTTGGATTCTCTTTTGCTTTCATTAAAAGAAAATTTGGAAGCGGGCGACATTGTAATCCTGTCGCCGGGAGCTGCCTCCTTCGGTATGTTCAAAAACGAATTCGACCGCGGCAATAAATTTAAAGAAAAGGTAAAAGAAATATTTTGCCGATAACTTCAATTAAAGCTTGATACCGATAAAAAAACATACTATAATAAGCTGTGGAGGAATTTATGAAAAAAGCTCTTATTTTTATTGTTTTATTAATGTTGGTAAAGACTTCACCTCTTTTTGCATGTACAGGTTTTGTTGCAGGAAAAAATGCTACTGCAGACGGAAGCCGCATTATAGCAAGAACGGAAGATTTGGAAGGAGCAAAAAATAAGCTTTTTAAGGTTTATCCCCGTAAAGAAAATAAAGAAGCTCTTATTTTTGAAGATCCGTCAGGTTTTAAAATAGCGCTTCCGAAAATAAGTTATAAGTACACAGCAATCTGCGATGCCGACCAAGGCGGAGGAATCTATGATGCCGCAGGCTTTAACGAATACGGGCTTGCAATGAGTGCTACAGTTTCGGCCAATCCCGGAGCTTCAGCCCAAAAGTACGACCCCCTTGTTTCAGGCGGAATATCTGAGGCCTCTATTACTACCGTTGTTCTCCCTTATGCAAAAACTGCGCGTGAAGCTGTTGAACGGACAGCCTCCATAATAGATAAATACGGATCAGCTGAAGGAAATATTTTATTCTTTGCAGATGACAAAGAAATATGGTATATGGAAATTTTATCCGGCCATCAGTATGCGGCAGTCAAGGTTCCCGATGATTCTTATGCAGTTATACCCAACCATTTTTTATTGGGCTATGTTGATGTAAACAGCCCGGATGTAATTGCTTCTAGGAATTTAATTTCTCTTCCGCAGCAAAAAGGATTTTATGAAGAATATGAGGGAAAATTCCATGTTGCCCTTACCTATGCCGATGAGATAGGCGATTATGAAAGAGATAGAATATGGGGCGGCCAAAATAAACTTTCGCCTTCAAAAAAAGTAGAACATGGCCAAGATGTTTTTTCGCTTTGGAGAAAACCGGATAAAAAAATCGGTATAAAGGATGTTATGGAATTACAAAGATACCGCTATGAGGGAACTGAGCTGGATGCCAATGTCGAGGATGACATACGCCCGATCGGAGATCCTACTTCAATGGAATGTCACATTCTTCAACTAAAGCCGAATCTTCCCAAGGCTGTGGGCGGTATAATTTGGCTTGCAATGGCTAACGCCGAACATTCGGTGTACCTTCCGTTCCATGGAAATATAAATGATACAATTTCTTCTTACAAGGTAGATGACGGAGAATTTAATCCCGATTCTTTTTATTGGACAATGAGGGCTATCAACGTTTTTTCTGCACTCGATCGAGAAAAATTCGGCAAGAATATAAGAAAGCTCTGGAGCTCATATGAAGATAAACTTATCAAAGAGCAGTACAAAAAAGATAAGGAACTTACAAGGACATATCAAAAAAACGGAGCGAAAGCTGCTTCCGAATACGCAACCCGTATCGGCAATGAAACCGCCTCCGAAATCTTTGAAAAAGCAAAAAAAATTTACAAGGAACTTCTTACCTATATGGCTGCCGATGAAGGAAACAAAAGAGAAGAGCCTTTTAAGCCTTCTTTTAAATAACTACTCAATAATAGTTTAAGGAGTATTTTGTATGGGAGGAAAGAAAAAATTGATTTTATTGATAACAGCTCTTGTGCTGCTTATCTTTTTTATTGTGCCGATGGGCATTGCTTACTTTATGTATAAAGATATTTTTTCTGAAAGGTATACAACTGCTTCTCATATGAAACGGCAGATAGAAGAATTTGAAGGTTTGAAACTAAAGCAATATTTTTTTACTTCAAATAAAGGACAAAAACTTACTGCGTATAAATATTATAAAGAAGATAGCAATTATAAGGGGCTTATAATAATAGCTCACGGTTTGGGCGGCGGCGGACATAACTCCTATATGGATGTTGCCGATTATTTTAAAAAAAACTTGGACAAAAAGCGATTTTTTGAACTTGATAAAAAACTGATGGATAAAATAGTTACCTTCTATGATGAGAATTAAATACTTATCACAGCGGCGTTTTTATCTTCAATCTTTTCATGGGTAACGGCAATAATAATTTTATCGGTTATTTGCAAAAGGTTGTGCTCTATTTTTTTGTAAATTTCGCGTTCTACGTTTTTAAAAGGCTCATCCAATATGATAAGGCTCTTTGATAAATCAAGGTTTCGGGCAAGGTTAAGCCTTCGGGTTTCACCTCCCGAAATGCTTTTTTCATCTAATCCTCCTTTTTTATGCAAAGTATTTGCAAGGGGTAAGGCGCAGACAAGATCAAGTTCTTTTTGTTTTTCTGCAATGGGAGCAAAAAGATTTTCTTCTATGGTTCCATTAATAATAAAATTTTCTTGAGGAATATATGAAATTTCATTGATAAGCTCATCTTCAGTATAAGAATTGATATCTTTACCGTTAATAAAAATAGAATTGTCAGGGGCAGGTAATTCTTTTGTAATAAGTTTTATGAGGGTTGACTTTCCCTTTCCGCTTTCGGCCTGCAAATAGTAAAACCCGTTTTTAAGCGATATGTTAAAATCGGTAAAAACATGATTATCCCCATAAGAAAAATTAAGATTTTTTATTTCTATGGAAGTGAGGGGATTTTTAGGTATCTTAGTTTCTGAAAGAGGGTTTTTAATTTCAAAATATTTTTTATCCAAAATTAAAAGGCCTGAACGGATCGAAATAATATTATAGAATAAATTTTCAAAACTGCTTGAAATAAGTGCATTTAAACCGAGTACGGCAGCAAGCGAGCCGAGTGTCGTTTTTCCTTTTAAAATAAAATAGAATAAGAAGATAATCATCAAAACGCTTATAACAAGGTCGGGGAAATTCACAATATCCAAAAGCAAGTCTCTATTTGCATTATACTTATAGCGGTAGTTTTCATAATTTTCAAATTCTTTTTTTGTGCGTTTTACAAAATATTTTTTTGCACGGTTAATAAAAATCGTAAAATGCCCCGTTAAAATATCTTGAATGTAATTATAATAACCTGATCGTTTTTCTATAAATGTATTTGAAAGTTCATCAAGTTTCGGATCGATTTTTTTAAACATTAAAAATGAACAAGACATTGAAACAAAACAAAAAATAATAAACGGCGGAAAAATAAAATACATCGTTACAAGACCAAACATAATTGCATTTATATTATAAAGACTATCCATTAGATTACAAATTGCTTCAGATGAAAAATAATCACAAGAGTTTATAAAAAGTTCATAGTATTTTGTTTTATCCTGATGATGCTCAATTCTGTTTTCGCAAGCCATATAATGCGCAATATTGTTTCTAAGTATCAATCTGCAATCTTTTCGCAGTTTAGTTTCGGCTAAGTTTTCTATAAATATTATTAGTCCTGCAAGAAAACCGAATGCGGCAAATATAAAAACATATTCAATTTTTCCGTTTCCTTCAATAGTTTTATCAATAGTAATTTGTAAGATTTTTGATGAATAAGTATCTAAAAATGCCGTTATTGCAACCAGTACAAAGGTTATACTAAATAGAAATTTATTTTTCTTTAATAGTTTTAACATTTAATTTTCCTTCCTCCAGATTAAATATATAATCAAATTTTTCGGTATCAATTTCACGATGAGAAATTTCAATATATGTCAATTCCTTGTCATCCAAAAATTTGTTTTGAATAAATTTATAATTTTCAAAGTCAAGACCTGCAAAGGTTTCATCCATAATTATATTTTTATATGAACCTGCAAAAACTCGAGCTAAGGCGGTGCGTTCTTTTTCTCCTCCAGATATTTGCATTCCGTCAGTATCTAACGCAGTTATATCGTTATCATAAAATTTTTCAAGCCGTGCAAATTCATAAGGTTCTTTTTGTTTTTTATCTCCAAAGAAAATATTATCTTCAATCGACGTTTTAAAAAGATGAAAACTTTGATTGATAAAATAAAACGGCGGATATTCGTTGTCTGAAGTTTCCTTGCCGTTAAAATACATTTTACCTGTATCGGGTTTTAATAAATTTAAGGCAAGTTTGATCAAAGTAGATTTTCCGCTGCCGCTTTTTCCCGTTAATAGTATTTTATCGCCCTTGTTGATTTGTAAGTTTATATTTTTTAAAACGGAAATATTTTCTCCGTCTTTTGTATTATATGAAAACGAAATATCTTTGAATTTAAGCGTCTGAAACTCCTCCGCCGATAAAATTTTATTTTTTTTACTTTTTATGATTCCGTCTATTTTTCCTTTGCTTGTTTTTCCGTAACGCACTTCAATAAAAAGATTAAGCAACCCTTCAAGTTTTTGCGAAAAAATATTCATATATAAAATTGTAGAGCTCAACATACCTATTGTTATTTTGTTTTTTGTAAATAAAAAAATTGCAAATGCTAATCCGGCTGTCGCTAAAAACATTGAAGTTAAAATCATTATCCATTCAAAAATCGTTTTCTTAATTTCTATTTTGCAGCTTTGATTTTCAAATTTATTATTTGCACTTACTTGACGGGTAAAAAGCAAATTTCTTTTTCCGTTTAGAATATAAAACGGCAGACCTTTTTGATTTTCGCTTGTTTTGGCGTTATATTCTTCTTGTAGAGTAATTTCTTTAGAAGAGATTTTATCGATGTGAGGCTCAATGATTTTTGTAACTAGTTTACCGATTATAAAAGACGAGAGCATAATAATCGGTAAACTAAAATGGAATGATACCAAAACAAAGACCGTCAACAAAATTCCTACAAAACTTGAAGCGATATTAATGCGTCCAAGTAAATATGAGGTTTGTATTTTAGGTATTTGATCTTTAAATGCGGTAAAATAATAATCCGTTCCATGGTTTAAAAAATCTTCAGGAGGAATGTCAAAAATAGCGTCTGAAAGATTTTGACTATAAAAAAGAGCAAATTTCTTGCGCATAAAAAATACGCCTCGTTGACATAGGTGATGAATGACTACAAAAATTATTTCAAGCAGAGCATAGAATATAATGAGTTTAATTTTTTCAGGCGAAGGATCGTTTGTAAATTTATCAATAGCGAACCCAAAAAAATACAAAATACCTGTTGACACTGCCGTTTGGATGGTTTTAAGAATAAAAATTAATATGAAGTACATTTTTGTCTCCTGTTTTATATACACCATATCTTCTGTAAATCAGTAACATACTTATTATATATATATATATATATATTATGCAATAGGTAAAGCAAATTAACCCTGAAATACGAGCTGAGTATTCTAAAAAACATCTGAACAAAAAACAATTTTTTGAAAATTGATAAAGACCACTAGACAAAATAGTATTTTTTTATGATAATAATCGTCAAATTTAGATTTTTTAATCTTTTTAACTATATTGTGTGTTTTTTAATCTAAATATTTTATTTTTGGAGGTAAATTTTATGTATAAAAAATCTTAACTTTTTTATTGTTAGGCACTTTAATTTTATTATTTTTTAGTGCTTGTCCTACAGGTTTAAGTCAAAACAAGACTCCCGAGCAAAACAGCGGCGGAAATGATGTAACGATTAAACCGGCGGAAAAGGGTGTAATAAAAGGCTCTCTCAAATATGATGGAAATCCCTTAATTGCAGGTGTTGAGCTGTACAAAGAAGATGGAGAATACTGGAAAAATATTAAATTTACTATTTCGAAAGTTACGGATGGTTCATTTGAATTTAAAAATCTGGAAAAAGGAAAATACCTTATAAAATTTACAGGAACATCAGCTACTCCTAATTCTCTTGGGCCCTTTATACAGTGGTATAACGGCAAAAGCAGCTTTGATGCTAATATTATTAATATTACCGATGAAAAAGGTGCTGATCTGGGGCTTATCACAATTTTAAAAAAATCTGTTCTTAGCGTCCAGATGCCAAAACGCACATTTAGCCCTACTAATCCGAAAGATGTAAAATATACGGTTTCCATCTTAAACGACAAAAAAGAGCTTCTTGCTAAGCAAAGTTTTAACATAGGTAAAAAATCTTCTATGAATCCCACAATGGAATACTTAACTGATCAGGGTTCTTATTATGTCAAGTTTTCTTATGAGGGCATTAATGAAAATAAAACCGAATATTATGACCTTTGGCTTAAAGAAGAAGCAGGACATACGCCTGAAAATCCAGCCTATACAGTAACAATAAAGGAAGAAGAAGCTTGTAAGGTAAATTTAGAGGGCATAAAACTAATTCAACCCTATCATCCCAAGGGATATACAGGGCATTTTGCAACAACATGATGGCTCATCCATGAAAGATATAATTAATGATTATAAAGATATAAGCTTGAGTGATGTTTTTTTAGGGGAAAAGCGTATACTTGAATATAAAACCTATGCTTCAAGTCAATCAACTGAACCTATTATTTTAAGATGTTACTATAAAGACGGCGGAACGGCTGTTTTTTCTAAAGATGAGGCAAGTGTTATAACCTATGAAGGTAACGGAAGTGAAGATGTAACATATACCTTTAAATATCCCCAAGCTAAAATAGTTAATTTTACCATGAAGCACAAGGCAGATAACTCAAGTTTTGAAACACCCTATAAGTTTGAAGATGTTGGAAGATATTATGTAAGTAAAATAGAATTTACAGACCCTAAAGGCCAAATTTTATATACAATAAGAGCCTTTGAAGATAAGAAGACAGTAAATTTTAATGCTTTTATGCCCCTTGGACATAAATTTGCATTTAAGTACCTTGAAGGATATCTCTCTGAAAAAAATGAGCATATCTATCTCAACGAGTTCTGGATGGGCAAACAGATTGGAGATGATTTTGATGATAGCTGTATTATGACTATTGAATCTTCAGAAGCCAACTATGATTTGTGGTATCCTGATGTAAAGATACAATATGCTCCCCCTCCCTATGGAGGCCATTATAATGTATTTTTTTTGAAGAATAAAGAGGACGGAAAACCTGTACGAATTCCTAACGGCAACACAGTTTTAGCTCGTGAATATTTTGTAAACATAAAGCATGAGCCAGAGAAACATGCTACAGTTGCAGCTACATCACCTGAGCTTTGGATGTCTGAAAGGGATAAATTCTCTTTAAATAAAGCGGATGGTCAAAAGATAAGGTTTAACATGGGCGAGGAAACCATCAATATAGCATATCCTGATACAGCTCAGTCCGTGCTTAACTTAAAAGTCAATGACATCTATGGAGACTATTTGGGACACATAGGTACGGTTGAATTATATAAGGATCAAAAAGAGACTCCTTTTTTAAGCCTATCCTTAAATAAGGACTTTTCTTTTAAACATCTACCGCAGGGCTCCTATTATATAAAATTAACACATATCGATACCTATCATGGATATGAATTCTGGTATGATAAAAAACTTGACAAAGAAAATGCCGAAAGGATTGAGCTTAACGGTACTGAGTCAAAAGATTTAATAGTAAATAGACCATATGCCGAACTTAGCATAACGAACGCAGATTTAATGATTCGAGGTTCTAACTATTACTATGATAATGATTTTTTGTTTGCCCGCCTATTTAAAGAAGGTACGGACTTTAATTCCTCCAATTTTAAATATGAGCTAGGAATCCCCTTTGGAGCAAGGCTTGAAAATAATCAATATAGCCCGATAAAGGAGTTATATTTGCATAAAGGAGGCCCCTTCCCAAATTTTGATCCAAACAAACACGGACGGATATTTCCAGGAAAATACTATCTCGGATTCTATGTAGGAGAACGCTTTAAGTACTGGGCTAAACCTTTTAAATGGTTAAAGATGGATGGAGGTCGTGCAAGTCTTACAGATAAGCTTGAAGAGGCTTCTTTAATTGATTTTGGTGTTGATGAAAAAAAAGAATTACCATCAGAAGATATATTTCCCATGGCAAAGCGTAGCCGATATTTTAATATTACAATAAAGGGAGAGAATATCGCACAGATTCCCAATATTGAAAAGGCAAAACTTAGGTTTTATGTTCCAAGCAAACAGAATCCCGATAATGATTTTTTTGTTGAATCAAAGGAAACGCTCAACACTAATGGAACTGCCAAGGAAAAGGTTCATCACCCTGCCTTTGTAATATCAGATAAGTGGCTTTTGGCTATTGAACACAGTGGAAAAATGTACTATTTTAAGGGGACTCAGCAAGCCATTGTAAATTATTTTACAGGAGAACTTACAACCGAAAGGTCTGAAGCTTATGAGTTTAAGCCGAACGATCCTTCAATCAGCGATTATGAAGTAACAATTACAAACTGGAAGATTTTAAAATAATCTTCACCGATAAAAATTAACCGAAGCTCTGTGAAAAGGGCTTCGGTTTTTTATTACATATCCTTAATATCTTTTTCAACCCTATCTATGATGCTCTCCCAAGAATGTTTTTTTATTTCTTCTGCGACAGGGGAATAAAAATCTTTTTGAGATTTAAGTCTTTCCATTTGAAGCATTATTTTTTCGGCAAGGGCTTCGACAAAGGCGGGTTTATCTTCTTCGTAAGCCTTATCCACATCGTAGATTCTTGGAAGTTTTACAAATTCGATAAGGCCGCTTGTGTTGATTTTTTCGCCGAGGAGGTTTATAAGTCCTTCAATTTCTGTCGTAACCGTAAAAAGGCTGCAGGCTAAGGCTTCAACTGCTACTAAGCCCAACGCCTCATAATACGACGGTAAAATAAAAATATCGTTTTGTTTTAAAATTTTACACATACATATTTGGGATGAAGCATTTACTATTTTTAAATTTTCGCTGTAGTCTGCATTTTTTAAAAGAAGTTTTTTTTGTTCTTCGGTTGTATTTCCTATCAGAGTCAATTCCGTATTAGGATATTTTGTTAAAATAAGCGGAAGGGTTTTTGCAAGTTCAAATACTCCCTTTGAATCAGATATCTTTCCTGCATAGCAAAGCCTGAATGTTCCGTCAAAGATATGTCTATCCTTATCGTTAAAAATATCGGGATTAAAGCCTCCGCTCGCCAATTTAATTTTTTCAAGGTTTGCCGAAAAAATAGTTTGCACTTCTGAAATATCCTTAGGGCTCACCGTAAAATATAGATCAAGCTTATCTAAATTGCGTACATACCTTTCTTTTATCCAAGGATTTTTTTTAATCTGTCTTATGTCCGTGCCGTGACTTATGCCTATTATTTTTTTGTCGGGAAATATTTTTTTTACCAAAGAGGTTAAGATAAAAAGATGATGGCTTATAATGGCATCGGGATTAAATTCTTCTTTTATGCGGAGAAGATTTTTTTCAAAAACCGAAATCCATTTTTGATACATCTCATCGCTCATTTCGGAATAAACTGTTGAGGTATAGGGCATTATGTCGCTCATTCCTGCAATCGGAAAAGGGATGTCTGCATTAAAAACGGTTTTTTCTTCTTGCACATAAGCGGATAAAAATTTAACAGGATATTCTTTTACCCTTCCTTGTAAATTTTCCGGCAGGGACTCATTAAAAGTTTTTTCGGCAAAGGGAAGTTGTGTTCCATAAAGAACGGCGTTTTTATGCCCTTTCTTTATCATTCCTTCGACGAGGGTGCTAAAATAAACCCCGCTTCCTGTTTTCATCGGTAATTGTGCAAGGCAGTGAAGTATCTTCAATTTAAATTCTCCTTAATATAAGTGATGTAAACTTTTTCATTTTTTTGATAATTACAATCGTTATTTAAAACAAAAGCCTTTAATTCTTCTTTTTCAGTTTTAAGAAAAAGTTCCAGCATCTCACCCTTAAAAATAATATTTGTTATTTCGGCTGTTTGAAAGCCGGTAGAGTCTTCATCTTCCGGTAAGGATTTAAATACCCTTATTTTTTCGGGCCTGATATATGAGTTTTCTATTTTATTGTTTGCACCGATAAAGTCAAGAGCAAATTCATTTGCAGGTTTATTATAAAGAGCTTCGGCTGTTCCTTCCTGAATAATTTCTCCATTGTTCATCAAAATAATTTTGTCGGCAATTTCAAAGGCTTCGCTTTGATCATGGGTAACAAAGATTGTGGTAATATTAAACTCTTTTTGAATTTGTTTTATCTCTTTACGCATATTGATTCTTAATTTTGCATCCAAATTGCTCAAGGGCTCATCCAATAAAAGAAGTTTGGGTTTTATAATCAAACTGCGCGCAAGGGCGACCCTCTGCTGTTCTCCGCCGGAAAGTTCGCTTATATGTTTTTTTTCATAACCCGATAAGCCCATTGTTTTTATCATCTTCATTCCGGCTTCTATACGCTCACTCTTAGTCATTTTTTTAAATTTTAAACCGTAAATAATATTCGATAAAACATTCATGTGAGGAAAAAGTCCGTAAGATTGAAAGACCGTAGAAACATTTCTATTTTCAGGCAGTTCATTTGTAATTTCTTTACCGTCAAGAATTATTTTTCCGCTGTCTGGTTTTAAAAAGCCTCCTATCGATTTTAGCACCGTACTTTTTCCGCAGCCGGAAGGACCTAAAAGACAGAGGAGTTTTCCTTTTTCAAGATTGAAACTGATATTTTTTACTGCATTTTTTTCTTTATATGTTTTTGTTAAGTTTTTCAATTCAAGATACATAAAGCCTCCGTTTGTTTTAAAAATTATTTTTTCTTTAAAACTAAAAAGTAAATTAAATTTACAATTAAACAAATTATAATTATAAGCAAGGCAATGACGGAACCTATTTCGTAATACCCGCTTTGAATTACATCGAACATAACAAGGGTTAAAACTTTTTGACTCGGATATACCAAAAAAATAATTGAGCCTATTGTTGTCATCGTAGTTGTAAATCCGTTTATAAAAGAAACTCCAAGTGCATTTTTACTTAACGGAATAACTGCATCGGTAATCTCGTTCATTCTTTTACCGCCTAAATCTCTGATCGAATTTAAAGTGTCGATGTTTATTTCTTCCATTGCCGCATTCCCTATCTTTGTAGAAAATGGCAGCTGTTTAAATAGTATATTTAAAACAACTATCGCTGCCGTTCCTGTCAGCATTAATGGTTTTGAATTAAAGGCCAATAAATAACCGAGTCCGAAAAAAGTTCCCGGAATTATATAGGGAAGAGTTGCAACAAAATCTACAGCCTGCATTAACTTTATTTTTCTTATTTGTTTATAATAAGCGATAAGCAAACCGATTATGCTTCCTCCGCCTGCAGCGATAAGACTGTAGACTATGCTCCTTATAACTGTGCTTGTAATATGATCTCTTGTTTCTAAAATATTTGCAAAGGTAAAAATCATTTTCCCTTTTTTCATTTTTGTAAATGCGGATAATATAATGGAAGAATATTGAATGCTTATCCATAATAAAAAGAAAACGGCAATTATGCTTATAAGATAAAAAAGAATTCCCTGCCTTTTTATTTCAATCTCTGACGTGGCCGTACCGTGTGAAGAGATGGAAATATTTTTAAAACTTTTTTGATAAAGAATAAAAATAATAATTGCAGGAATTAAAAGAAGCACATTTATTGCGGAAGCCTTACCTAAGTTGCCTTGAGCTATTACTGCAAAATAGCTTTCGGTTGCAAGCACATTAAAAGAGCCTCCTATGATTGCAGGAGTTCCGAAATCCGACAAACTTCGCAAAAAAGTTAAGAGCATAACCGATTTGATTGCAGGAAAAAGAAAGGGAAGAATTATATCGATAATCAGGCGGTTTGTCTTTGCTCCGAGGTTGCGGGCACTATCCAATTGAGATCTATCCAAATTATTTAAAAACCCGATTAAGATTAAAGCCGCTAAAGAAAAATTACTTAAAGACTGCATCAGCACAATGCCGGTAATTCCGTACGGACTTTTTGAAATACCTAAAAGATAATAAGAAACAAGGCCTCTCCTTCCAAAGAGGTTTATATAACTGAGGGCTGTTACAAAGGGCGGGCTTATCATCGTTACAGCTAAAATTAAAAAAATCAGGCGTTTTATTTTTTTAGGCATCATATAAGAAAACAAGGCTGTGCTTATCCCTGCGATTGCCGTTAAAACCGTCGTATAAAGTCCTACCGATAAGGAATTTTTTAAAAGATGAAGATGATTTTTAAACACATCTTCAAAAAGCTCAAAGCTAAGGTGTCCATTTATAACAAGGCTTTCTTTAAATACATAAAAAAAAGGCAGGGCTATAAATATAAAAATACCTAAAATTAAGCTTAATATGAGGATATAGTCTATAAGGCCGTTATAATTTCTTTTAAGCTGTTGCTGTTTCATTAAATTATCCTATAAGTCTATATTATTTTTAATAAATTTACTAGTATATGATATGGAATAAATTTTAGGTGATTGATACAGGAAACCCGTTTTACTCAGGCTTGACAGATTCTAGGTTTTGACTTAATATAAATATATGCTTGAGCGATTTTTAGCTTACGGGACAGCTATACTCATTTTGTAAATTGCAAGGAGAGAAAAACTATGGCCTTTTATATCTATGAAAATTGGGTAGCATCTGATAAAGCCATAATTCATTATGGAACATGCCAATTTTGTAATCACGGTGAAGGCACCGGCCGTGGAACACTGGGAGATAAAAATGGGCGTTGGTGGGGCCGTTTGTAACCTATGAAGAAGCAAACAAAAAAGCCCATACGCTGAACAGAAAACTGGTTAGGCCTTGCCATCACTGTTGTAAGAAGATATAAGTAAGAATAAGGTTATATCTTAAACTCGTGGAAAATCTAAAAACTGCTTAACCTGACAACAAGGCTGTTGACAATTATGTGATACCGATATTGACATATATTCAGTAAGTTTTTATAATAAAAAACCGTAAAATAAAGAATAAACGCTATGCATCGAGCAAAACTATTTTATAAAAAAATATATTTTTATGATCTATGGATATTTATCCTATTAGGTTTGCAAAATTTACTTATTTATTTTGAACCTATTATGGTTAAACAATTTATAGATAAACTGTTTAATTTGCCGAATATTAAATTATCTGATTATCTCTTTCTCATAATTTTTTCTGTTGTGATTTTATCTTTTGTATATTGTCTATTTCGGTTTTAACTCGTTTACTTGAAAAAATATATTATTTTATATCCGATACGGTATTTTATAAATATCAAACGGAGAAACCTGTCAAAAGTATAAGTTATTCATCGGGAGAAATTATTACACTTTTGAATAATGATATAAATTCTTTTTTCGCATATATAACGCAATTTTATCCTAAGTTAATTGTGGAAATTTTATTTTTAACTTTTGCTTTACGCTATATTAAAATAGAATCTTTAAATATATTTTTATTATGTATAATAGCTTCTTTTACAAATATTATAATAGCCTTGGTTATTTCAAAAAAGAATTCGGTACTTAGTAAAATAAGCAGAGAGAAATTAAAAGAAAAACAGGATTTTATTGTTTATATCCATGAGCGATATTCTTATATTTATGCAAATAAACACAATGAATATATGCAAAAAGAATTCGGTGTGCTTAATAAGGGGTTTTATAGTATTTCCGTGCAAGCTGCAAGAGCCGAACAGTTTGGGAAAAATATTTTAAGACTTATTACCATCCTTACACAAGTAATTGCAGCCTTCTTTTTTGTGATTGAAAACAAATCTGCCGCTCCTTCAATAGGCGGCTTTTTAGCTATTCAATTGATGATTGGCAATATCTTTGCTCCCGTTTCAAATATCTTGAATTCCATTATTCTTATAAGCTCAAAAAGAGCCTCAATACAAAAAATATTTTTATTTTTAAATGGGTATAAAGAAAATACGGCTGAAAACGGCATTTTATTTTCAAAAAGTGAATATGAACTCTATTTTAATAAGCCTGCATTTTATTTAATTGAAGGGGCTAACGGAATAGGTAAATCAAGTTTGCTTAAAAATTTTGCAGGAATTCTAAATATAAAAATAAATACGCAGGAAGAAAGTAAAACGATTCTCCGTAAGGATAATATAAATTTTTCTGTTTCGTATCATAGTCCTGAAGCCTTAATTATTTCAGGAACGGTTTTGGAAAATATTATGCTATCCTCTAATATTGATAAAGATTTAATAATTAATTGTAAAAGTGAAAAAATACAGGATATAGTAAAACAATTGGGAGGCTTTAAAAGAAAATTTGACTGGGCTTCAGAAAATTTGAGTTCCGGTGAAAAATTATTAATTGAGCTATTGCGTATTGAATTTTCTAATAAAGATATTTATCTTATTGATGAAATTTCCGCTCACTTGGATATGAAAAATAAAAAACACCTCATAGATATACTTTTTGATAAGGTTGAAAAAGGCAAAACCGTTTTTTATATCTCTCATAATGAAAGTGAAAAACAATATATCAAAACTAAGAATTGTGTTTCGATTATTTTAACGGATAAAATTTATAATGTATACTA
Source organism: Treponema sp. OMZ 798 (assembly GCF_024181385.1). Classification (NCBI taxonomy): domain Bacteria; kingdom Pseudomonadati; phylum Spirochaetota; class Spirochaetia; order Treponematales; family Treponemataceae; genus Treponema; species Treponema sp. OMZ 798. The sequence continues at coordinate 2,458,354 of NZ_CP051305.1, read as the reverse complement.
AAAAACTAATCACCGATTTTTATATTAAACCGGTGATTGTTTTTTTTCTTTAGTTTTTAGGTCTTAGCGAAGCAAACTTGTATAAGATTCTTTGCCTGTCTTTTCCGAAGGTGCTTAAATCTTCCTTTATAAGCTTATCTTTCGGCAAGCCCAATGATAGCCCCTTAACACCGGGTTTTACAAGTTGGGCGGAATCTTTTCCATCATATCTTGCAATAATTTCCTGAGCTTCCTTTGTAAGAATAAAGTCTATAAAGGCCTTTGCTATGTCTAGGTTCTGGCGGCCCTTAAAGATAGCGGTTCCTTCCAGTACCCACGGGATTCCGTCATCCGGATATACCACAATCAGGTTTTTATCGTCAGCAAGTTTGAAAGCTTTTTCATCAGCAGGAATAATACCTACGGCAAATTCGCCTTGAGCGGTTTTTTCTTGAGGGTCCTTTCCTCTCTTACCTAAAAAGGGAATATTTGCATTTAATTTTTCAAAATATGCCCAACCATTTTCTTCACCGAAAAGATCGAGTAAGCCCTTTACAGCGCCGTAATTCGTACCCGAAATTGAAGGATCGCTCATAATAACCTCGCCCTTGTATTTTGGATCTGCGAGCTCAGCCCAAGTTTTTGGCATGGGAAGATTTTTTTCGGCTAAGACATCCTTGTTTCCAATAAAACCTACAACCGTGATTCCTTTTGCAATCCAAGCTCCGTCCGGATCCTTATATTTGGCAGGAATATCCTTTGAGTTGGGAGAAACATAGTTTTCTAAAAAGCCCTCTTCCTTTGCTGACATAAAGGCATCAATTCCGCCTCCGAACCAGACATCGTACATAGGTTTGCCCTCGGCCCTTGTTCTTGCCAAAACCTCTCCGCTCGACATCGAAAGAAACTCGACTTTTACCTTTGTTTTTGCAGTAAAGGCATCAAAGAGTTCCTTGTAAGCACTTGTTGTAACCACATTTAAGGTTCTGCCCGAAAAATCTTTTGATTCCTTTTCAGAAAAACCGGCTGCAAATACAAGAGTACTTGCAAGTAATAAAAACAGTGCAGCAAAAATAATCTTTTTCATTTTGCCCTCCATAAAAATAATTACCGATAAGTTACACCAAAAAGCTAAAATAGTCAATATATATAAAAAATAGATATATATATAAATTTTATAATATATCTATTTCAGGGTTCACATTAAAGGCTGTTCTCAGCAGGCCATAGTCTAAGTTACGGCCTATTACTATAACCTTGGATTCGGGCATCTTATTGCAAAGGCTGACTCTATATTGTTTGTTGACTACATCAAATTTAGTCCATTGTCCGCTGATAGGTACATAGCCTTTAGCCCTGAAAACAGTTCCAAAAAAACCGTACATAAGGGCTGCAAGTACTTCCAATAATTCGTTTACACTGTTTATCCTAATATTGTCAAAGCCTGTATTTTCCAAATCGGAACTATGCATCGGTTCAGCCGCTAGTTCTGCTTTATTTTTATTATATAAATTTTCAAAGAAGCTATTCCACCATTCCGGTTTTTGAGTATTATAAGGCTCTGAGGTAATCTTAGCCTGAGGGTTTAGGTCTCTTAAAATTCTAACAATACAGCTGATCTCGTTTTCTGACACAGTTTCAGTTTTTGAAAGAATGATTTGCGAAGCATTTTTTATTTGATCGGTATACAATTCTCTAAACTCTTTTAAATAAGAGTCAACACAATGAACATCCACAATGGTTATAGGCTCCAACAGTCTTATACGTTCATATTCTATCTTAGAAATATTATTCATTACGGCACTTAAAAGTCCAACTCCTGTAGGCTCCACTACCAAATATTCGGGATCGGCCGTATTTGCAATAGTCAAAATTGAAGAAGCAAAATCCGATTTTAGAGAACAACAAATGCAGCCTTCCGTTAATTCCCAAACCTTTAATCTATCCTGTTTTAAGATATTTCCGTCTATTCCTGTGCTGCCGTACTCATTTTCCATAACGGCAAAAGTTTTACCGGTTTTTTCTGAAAGGGTTTGAATAAATGTCGTTTTACCTGCTCCTAAAAAACCAGAAATAACTAAAATTTTCATCTGGCACCTCTAATCTTTTACAGTTTAATTCTGTGTGAAAAAAGGCCGCCTGTCTTGGGCAGCCTTTTAATAAAAACTCAGGAAATGTTTTAGATAATAACTACAGGCTTTATCAAGTCTGCAGGCTTATCTTTCATAAGGTAAAGAGCCTTTTCAACATTTTCAAAGCCTTGGAATTTATGAGTGATTAACCTTGACAGGTCGAGTTTTCCGACAGATACTAGACTGCTAAGCTTTTCCATGCGTAGCCTTCCGCCTGGCATCAAACCTCCGTTAATCTGCTTATGTCCCATACCGACACCCCATTCAATACGGGGAATTTTAACGGATACACCTGAACCGAGATAATTTACGTTCCCTATTTTTCCGCCCGGTTTCATGGCTTTTATAGCTTCTTCAAAGGTATCAACTGTACCTCCGGCAATTATTACCTTGTCCACGCCTTTTCCATGTGTGAGCTCGTGAATTTGTTCATCAATTGGTCCATTTTTATAGCTTATAATATCAGTCGCACCGTAAAATTTTGCCGCTTCGATACAGGCAGGGCGGGTGCCGACTGCATAAATTCTGGATGCACCTCTCAAAGCTGCACCGGCAACCGACATAAGTCCTACAGGGCCTATTCCTATAATGAGTACGGAATCCCCGTATTGTATATCAGCCAGCTCGGCTCCATGGAAACCGGTAGGAACCATATCAGAAAGCATCGGGGCGTGTTCAATTTTAACCCCTTCCGGGATGAGGGCAAGATTTCCGTCGGCATCATTTACATGAAAATATTCACCGAATACCCCATCTTTGAAATTTGAAAACTTCCAGCCTGAAAGCATTCCTCCGGAATGCATTGAATATCCGCCTTGTGCCTCTAACGAGTTCCAATCCGGTGTGATAGCAGGAACCAAGACCTTATCTCCGGGTTTAAAATCTTTTACTAAGGAACCGACTTCGACGATCTCGCCGCAGCCTTCATGTCCCAAAATCATGTTATGTCTCTCGCCTATAGCACCCTCCCATACGGTGTGTACATCAGAAGTACACGGAGCAAGTGCAAGCGGTTTACAAATTGCATCAAGAGGGCCGCAAACAGGGTTTTCTTTTTCAATCCAGCCTGTTTCTCCCATTTTTATCATTGCAAAACCTTTCATAGAGGACTCCTATTAAAATATTTATTTATAGATAATTTATTATCTATAAATAAGGTACAATAAAACCCTGTCTTTGTCAATATATTTATAATTTTTTAACGATAAAAAAGCACCAAAAAAAATTTAAGTGCTTCAGAATTTAATGGAATACATTATCTTTTTTTAGTGTCTATCCGCAACAGCAGCACAAATCCTCCGGTTTGCTTGTATGTTCCAGCAGGTTTACGATTGTGTCTATTACCGGCCAATGTTTTCGGCAAAGGCCATAAGTTTATTTAACTCCTCTTTTGAGTCAGAAGACTTAAAATTATAAAGACACAATTTTGTATAAAGTAACTTAAGCCGGAAAAATACCAGACGGAGTAAATTGATATTTTCTTAGGATGCTTATCCAAATATAAATTTTAATAAATTCATAAATTTTATAATATATCTATTGACTTTTTATTCTTCTTCTATATACTGTACATAAGATTTACCATGCTTAAGCATCATTAAAATAGTATGAAAATAACACTAAAAAATTTGACAAAGCGCTTTGAAGAAGGCAATGATTTTGCCGTAAAAGATGTAAACCTCACAATAGAAGACGGGGAACTTGTTTCTTTTTTAGGTCCCTCAGGCTGCGGAAAAACTACCATATTAAAAATGATAGCAGGCCTTATCGAGCAAACGGAAGGAACTATTTGCTTTGATGATAAAGATATCGGTAAAATTCCCGTTGATAAGCGCAATATCGGCATGGTCTTTCAAAACTATGCGCTTTATCCTCACATGACAGCTTTTGATAACATAGCCTTTCCTTTAAAGATAAAAAAAAGACCCAAGACTGAAATTAAGGAAAGGGTAAACAAGATTGCAAATTTTTTGGAGGTTCAAAATTTATTGACAAAAAAACCGGGAGCCCTTTCAGGCGGGGAGCAGCAGAGGGTTGCAATAGGCCGGGCCTTGATAAAAAATCCTGATGTGCTTTTGATGGATGAACCCTTATCAAATCTCGATAAAAAATTAAGAGTTCAGACCAGAGAAGAAATTAAGCGAATTCAAAAAGAGCTCGGAATAACTACAATCTTTGTCACTCATGACCAAGAAGAAGCTTCCGCTATTTCGGATAAAATTCTTTTGCTAAAAAAAGGAGAGGTTCAGCAATTCGGAAGTCCTAACGAGATATACAGAGAGCCCGTTAATTTATTTGCAGCTAAATTTATCGGAATGATAGAGATAAATATTTTTGAAGCCTGCATAGAAAATAAAATTTTAAAAATAAAAGATCTTGATTGTAATATTCCTATAGGCAGTGAAGTTGAGGATCTAAAGAATATTTTTATTGCAATAAGACCGGAAGATATCCGAATAAATAATGAAAAGCCCGATTTTTATGCCTCCATATCTTTAAAGGAAAATATGGGAAAGGACGAGATTCTAACTTGTTTATGCACCAACAAAGAATTTAAGTTATATGTTTCACCTGAATTAAATTTACATACAGGAAACAAAATCGGTTTGGAATTTTTAAAAAACAAAATTCTTATCTTTAATGAAAACGGGAATAGAATGGCATTGAACTATAGGACTGAATCATGAAAAAAGCTAACTCCGTTTCGGCTTATTTGTATTTGCTTCCGGCCTTACTCATTCTTTCAACCTTCAGCCTATATCCTGCCGTAAAAGTTTTTTTAATGAGCTTTTATACCCGCTATAATTATTTTAAACACATAGCCTATGAATACGGATTTGAAAATTACGCCTCTCTTTTTAATGACCCGCAGTTTATCCTTGCAAGTTTAAATACTTTAAAATTTGTTTCTATTATAGTTCCGTTTTCTTTGGGGCTTTCTATTTTAGTTTCGGTATTTTTGGTTAAAAATACAAAAATAAATTCCCTGATCCGCAATATTTATTTTCTGCCCTTTATTACAAGCACGGTTGCAGTGGCTGTTGTCTTTAGATGGATCTTTCATTCGCGCTTCGGGCTTTTAAACTATCTTTTAAGTTTGTTTGGAATTGATGCAGTAAGTTGGCTGACCGATCCCGATTATTCTATGACGGCTCTTATAATTTTATGTATTTGGAAAACCTTAGGATACAATATTTTAATTATTTTAACGGGCTTGCGTAATATCCCTGAAGAGTATTATGCAGCCGCAAAATTGGATGGAGCTTCAAGTATAAAAATATTTTTTACAATTACCCTGCCTCTGCTTTTTCCGATGATATTCTTTGTTTTTATTACTTCTTTAATAGGTTCCTTTAAAACCTTTTCTGAAGTTTATGCCTTGTTTCATCGCTCTGCAGGCCCTGTCGATTCGTGTTTGACCATTGTATATTATATTTACGATAAACTTGTAAATCAATTTTCTTACGGAGTATCCGCTGCGGCTTCTTTTATTTTATTTCTTTTAATTTTAAGTTTAACGGTTTTAGGTTTTTTTGTAAGCAGACTTATTAACAAGCGTCTCGGATTGGGAGGAAGCAGGGTATGAAAAAAGTTTTATATGCTGCGGCTTTTTCAATTATCATCTTAGGAGCTCTTCTTTCATTAATTCCGTTTATTTGGATGCTTGTTACCTCCTTAAATGATTCCGCTGCCATTTATAAATTGCCTCCTCAATTTATTTTGTCAAAATATCATTGGGAAAATTATAAATTCGTTTTTGAAAAGGTTCCGTTCAGGGCTTATTTTTTTAACAGCCTCTTTGTTTCTTTTATGGTAACTGCGGGAACCTTGATTACCACAATCTTAGCCGCCTTTGCTTTTACCCACGTTAAATTTAAGGGCCGTGACATTCTGTTTGTTCTTATAGTATCTACTATGATGATTCCAAGCGAGGTTTTATTAACATCCAATTTTGTTACTCTTACAAAATTAAAATTGATAAATACCCTTCATGCCTTATATGTCCCTTGGATTGCATCGGCTTTTTCTATTTTTATGCTTAGGCAATATTTTTTAGATATACCTAAAGAGCTTTACTATTCTGCAAAGATAGACGGGTGCAGCGATTTTAAATATTTATGGAAGATTGCCGTGCCTTATTCTAAGCCGGCCCTAATCAGCATAGCTCTTTTAAGAATAATACACAGCTGGAACGAATTTTTGTGGCCGCTTCTAATGATAAATCAGCCGGAAAAAAGAACTCTTCCGGTAGGCCTTACTACATTTATGACAGAAGCAGGGCCTAATTATAATTATTTGATGGCATATTCATCGATGGTGATTGTGCCTGTTATTATTGTATACTTGGTTTTGCAAAAACACTTGATAGAGAGTTTTAGCAAAAATGGTATAAAAGGATAAGGAGATACAGATGAAAAGGTATTTTAATTTTATGGCTGCCGGCTTATTGATTTTATCGATAATGTCTTCAGTGCTTTCTTGTTCAGGCAATGACTCAAAAGCCGAAAGCAAATCGGAATCTATTTCTGCAAGTGCTAATGTCCATGTTCCAAAAGAAAAGCAAACTCTTGAATTTTGGCATGCAATGAACGGTGCAAACGGTGAGATTCTTGAAGCTTTGGTAAAAAAGTTCAATGAAACTCATCAAAACATTGAAGTCAAGCCCGTATTCCAAGGCCACTACAGAGAGCTTTTTGAAAAATTAAACGGAGCGGCTCAGGCCAATTCTCTTCCGGCTCTTTCGATGATCTATTGTAACAGGCTTACCGCCTATGTTCTAAACGATCTTGTCGAAAATTTAAATCCGAGGATTGATGATCCGAAATACGGATTTGACAAAAAAATCTGGAACGATATTCCCGAAGGTTTAAGGGATAACGGAATCTGGAACGGCATACACCACTCTCTTCCCTTTAACAAGGGAGCATACTTAATGTATTACAACGAAGATGTTCTAAAAGAAAAGGGAATAGCAGTTCCTAAAACTTGGGACGAGCTAAAAGCTGCCGCAAAAAAATTGACCGGAGACGGAAAGGTCGGGCTTGTGTTCAATAAGAGTGTCGGTATCGATTTTAGCTTTTGGGTAGAGCAGGCCGGAGGTCATATTTATGATGAAGAAAAGGATGCCGTTTTAATTGACACGCCGGAAGTAAAAGAAGCTTACGAATTTATCCTCTCGATGATAAACGATAAAACCGCTAAGATCGAATTTGAAGAAGGCTATATCACAGGCCCGATGTCGAGGGGGGAGGCCTTTATCGGTTTTGCCTCGTCTTCCAATCTTCCTAAAATGAAAGAAGCTTGCGCTGCTACCGGAGTAAAATGGAAGGTTGCCGAACTTCCGAAAGGAAAGAAAGCTGCCGCCCTCTACTCAGGAACAGACATAACAATGTTTAATACGGTTTCTGAAGAAACAAAACGAGCAGCCTTTGAGTTTATGAAATTTTGGTTTGAAACTGATACTCAGGTTGCATGGGGAAAGAAGAGCGGTTATCTTCCATTAACAAATGCAGCGTTGAATTCAAAAGAATTCCAAGCCTTTTTAGACAATGAAGATCCCAGCAAGAGAATTGCATCAAATATGTTCCCCTATGCTTATCAGGATCCCAAGGGCTTAAACGGCTATGCAATTCATGCAAATATGCAAAAAGCCCTGGAAGAAGTTGTTGCAGGTAAAAAGACTCTTGATCAAGCCTTAAAGGATGCTCAAGAAAATGCAACAAGGGAAAGAGAAGAAGCAAAAAAGAATTTCCAAAAGAAGTAAAAACATGAAAAATATAATATTATTGAGCCATTGCCTTTTAAATCCTCACAGTCAGGTCCGTTCAGAAAGTGAGAGGGAAAGTATGGAAGCCTTATTTTCTTGGCTTATAAAAAATAAGATAGGGATAATTCAAATGGACTGCCCCGAAACGGAGGTTTATGGGCTGAGACGGTGGGGACATGTTCGCGAACAGTTCGATAATATTAATTACAGAAAAGCATGCCGCTCCATGATAAATAAAACATTGGATGAGGTAAGCGAGTACATCAATAACGGCTGCAGACTTTTGGCTGTAGCCGGTATTGATGGAAGCCCCAGCTGCGGCATTAACTTTTCATGCAGCTCGGAAGATTGGGGCGGAGAGATATCATCAATAAAAGATTTTACAAAAATTAAAAATATAAATTACCCCCGGATTCCAGGCATTTATATGGAAGAACTAAAAAAAATCTTTTTTGAAAATTCCATAACAACAAACTTTATTGCCTACAGCAGCAGGGATACCGTAGATGCTCTTATAAAAAATTTAGAGAGCATTTTGGAGAAAGAATAAGTATCTATTAGGTATGGGAGAAGAGTATGCACTACATAGGTATAGATATCGGCTCGACGGCAACCAAGACCGTTATAATGGATGAAGATAAAAAAAACATTCTTTACAAAAACCGTATACCTAGCGGATGGAACAGCAAAGAAACGGGAGAGGCTGTCTTAGATTGGGTTAAGGAAACTCTACAAAATGAAGACTTCAAAATAACCGCTACAGGTTACGGAAGAGTAAGCGTTCCCTTTGCAGACAAAACCTTAACCGAAATTTCCTGCCACGGAAAGGGAGCCCACTTTTTGGCAAAAAAGGATGTAACCGTAATCGACATCGGCGGGCAGGATACAAAGGTCATCGTTGTAAAAGACGGCCTTGTAATTGACTTTATTATGAACGATAAGTGTTCGGCCGGTACCGGTAAATTTTTGGAACTCATGGCAAACAGGCTTGGCTTAAGTTTACAGGAAATAAGCGAGTACGCAGCACAGGGAAACGATTTAAGCCTTTCTTCTGTATGCACCGTCTTTGTCGAGTCCGAGGTAACATCCCTCATGGGAAAGGGCAGTCCCCGCGAGGATATAGCAAGAGGCGTTATAAATCAAATAGTCTCAAAGGTCGTTTCGCTTGCAAACAGAAAACCGCGCTCCGATGTATATTTTTTAACAGGCGGCTTTAGTTCAAACAGTTATGTAATAGAAGAAATTTCAAAAAAACTTGAGGCTCCCGTCTTATCCGACAACTTGGGTGCCTTTGCCGGAGCAATAGGAGCCTGTATATTATCATAGTTAGGCCGGTATTATATTTTTATCTTCATACCTTACCTCAAGCAGTTCCTCATAACTTATACCATTTTTGCTTATCCAGTTTTCAACTTCTTCTTTTTGTACATTTTGAAAAAGGCAGGCAAAACCGCAGCCGGCTTTTAAAAATCCCGGGATAGGAATAAGTTTTGCATTTATAGGGTCAGCCTTTATCATTGAGTCGCATTGAATTGCTGCTGTTGTAGTTGCAAAGGTAATTATATAATTCATTTTAATTTTTTCCTTTCTGAAACAACTTCCAAAAAGGCTTCAAGTCTTGTTGCAAATTGTCCCGCATCTTCTTGCGAATAATCCGATTCTATGTGAATATAGGGAAGTCCTTTTTCTATGATGTGTTTTCCGACCGTATGAGCTTCAAGGTTGAAGGTGTGGCAGGCAACCAAGGTACATTCGATTACTGCATCGGCCTTATAGTGGTCTATAAGATAATCCAAGTCCTTTAGCCTTCCGGGGTTGGGACTCATAACCGAGCAGTTTGTTTTAAGATACTTTTCGGCAATAGCCTCAATCGGATCCCTTGCGGGGTCTTCATCTACGAATTCCATGTGGGTGCGTAAACCCGAACAGCTGTCATAACCGACTATTACGGCTCCCAGTTTTTCAATCTGTGCCAATATTTTTCTTTTACGCCTCCCAAGGGACAGCCCGTAACCAAAATTCTCGGACGCTCATCCTTTGTGCCCTTTAAATTCTTTTCCCAATACTCTTTTAATTCCTCTGTGCGTTTTACTATTTCGGCATTTTTTTGATTTATATCGTATTGAAAACCGAAGGCTTCCTTTACATTAAACTGTTCCAAGCCTGAAACAGGAGAAGGGTCCAAGGCCGAAAGCTCAAAGAAGTTTACAAGGTTTCTCCGCTCCTGATTGCAGTCCTTGATAGCCTTCCTTAAATCATCATCGGTTATAGTTATGTTATAAAATTCTTCGATTCTTTCCTTTAGTTTTTTTACCTCGTCTGCCCAAAAGGGGTAGGCCTTGGGATCGAGGTTGTTTTGAGGCAGATGCATTACATGGGTAGGCTTTATATCGTTTAAAAGCTCGAACATCTTTTTTTTACCGTCGCAGGTGGTTTCTCCAACGATAAAATCCGAAAAATAGAAGAAGGGGCAGGTGTCGGTGACGGCGTGTCCGTAAGAAGCCTTTATAAGGGGGCATAGGTTTTTGGGCAAATCCCTTTCAGCAGCACTTATCGGCTTTTCGCTCGTTGCGCATAAGGAAACGGGCACGGCCCCCGCTGCATACACAAGCTCGGTAGGTACATAGGAGCAATAAAGTCCTATAATCTTGCCTCCGGCATCTTTTAAATTTTTTAAAGCTATAAATTTTTTTTGTTGGGCTTCAGCCAAGCTGTCAAAGCCCTTAGGCAAATCGTTCATAATTATGCTCCAAAATATGTTAAGTGTAAAAGTTTATATTTATTACAATATATTAATATTTATTATAAAAATTTACAAGTGGATGAGTGCATAAATATATAAAATTTTATCGCTATTTTATATTGACAAAATAAGTGAATTGTGTTAAAAGATATATAAATAATTTTTGATATTTATTATTATATATAATAAATTGTTTTTGTAAAGTAAAAAAATAAGTCTTAATTGTTCCATAGACTTTTGGCCTCCGGTAAAACGGAGGCCTTTTTTATAAATTATATTTTATCCGCTAAGTCCTTTTAATTCTCTTCAAAATTATTAAGCTCGTTTCTTACTTTAAAACATTCCGTGCAGTTTAAAAAGTCTTTGATATGGCTTGCATAGTTTATTTTTTTGTTCCATACAAGATAGATATTGCGGTATTGGTGGGGAACATCTCCCAGTTCAAAGGCTATGAGCTTTTTATTTTTTACCATATCGGCAACAGCTATTCTTGATATAAAAGAAGTGCCCAGGCCCTCTGCCGTTAATTGCTTTATGACCTCTGTGTCGTTTATCGAGGCGCTTATATTTATCGAGTTTAAATCTATCTTTTGAGATTTTAAAATAAGCTCCATATTTTGCTTTACGGCAGACCCTGCTTCTCTGATAATAAATGGTTCTTCGGCAATTCGTTTTAAATCGGGATTGGATTTTTTTAGCTTTTGATAATAAGCATTGTTTGCACTTATAAATACAAATTCATCCTTATAAATGGGAAGGAATTCGCAATTTTCATCTTCTACCTTCATTCCGACGATGCCTATATCGACGGTATTTAACGATACTTTTTTTATTGTTTCAAGGCTGTTTTTTTCTTCAACCTTTATATAAATATCGGGATGCTTCTTTTTAAACTCCCTCACTATGGAAGGAAGAAGATAGCCGGCAGGAATTGTCGAGGCTCCGATAGTTATAACCTTTCTTTCAGGATGTATAAATTTTTCTATTATTTTATCTCTTTCAGCGAGAATAGTTTTTGCTTCCCCGTAAAGACTATTCCCTGCATCGGTCAATTTTAGCTCTCGTGTAGAGCGCAAAAAGAGGGGGGTATCAAGCTCTTCTTCAAGCTGCTTTAAGGTAAGGCTGACTGTAGGCTGAGATATGTTCAGCTCGCTTGCAGTGGTAGAAAAACTTAAATTTTCTACCAGTTTGATAAATATTTCAAGTTGTTTAAATTCCATAAAAACTCCTTTTCGGTTTAAATTTTGCCGATTTTATTTTACATTCATTACAAACACACCGCTCCATCTTGGTTTCGGCGGAGAAACTTGATAGTGGGCAACCCTTCTTAAAAATACCTTGGAGGGTGCATCATTATACTTTTCGGCACATTCCGAAAAATATTTTTCGGCCTGCTTCCATTTTCTTTTTCTATAATAGGAGAGCCCTGTTTCAAATAATTTTTTTATATCATAAAGTTTTTCGGTTGTAAGTTTTTCTGTCGGCTGAAGAATTTCATAAATACGGACGGCTTCCGTTTTTCCCTTAACTGCAACAAAATCGAGTTCTCGGCAAATAAACTCTTTGCTTAAATTTTTATAAACCTCTTCCGAGATAATCGACTTTGAGCCGTATTCTTTGTTTGCTCCTTCAAGCCGGGCCGCAAGGTTTACGGTGTCGCCTATCGATGTAAAATCTTTGCGCGTTTTGGAACCTACAGGTCCGAATACCACGGGTCCCGAATTAATACCTATTCCTATCGAAACCAGAGCCGTGCCTTCCTTCAAAGCTGCCTTTTGTTCCCGTCTCATTGCCTTTCGTATTTCCATAGCGGCCTTACATGCGTTAATTTCTTTTTTAGGCCCCGAGAAAAAAGCCATAATTTCATCACCGACGTACTTATCCACATCTCCTCCGTTTTCGAAGATTATCTTCGTTTCGATATCGAGATAGCGGTTTAAAATATTGATGACTTCTCGCGGCTGCATGTTTTCGCACATGCTTGTAAACCCGCGTATGTCGGTAAACAAAAAGCAGAGATCTCTGGTAGTACTTTTACTTGAGAGATTTTTTTCTGCATTTTGAATAGTATGAAAAGACACATAGGGTAAAATTCCGCGGATAAGCGAGATAATATTTTTTAGCTCTACTGAAAGGGTTTTTATTTCGTCATGGGTCTTGACGTTTTCTTCAAAAATAAGACGGTCCGGTTCGATTGCCGCGCTGCTCGAAATCATACCGCTTAAAATATTTGCAGTTTTTCGTATATTTCCGCATAAGAATATAATGGGATTTGCAATAAAGTCCGCCAAAAAAAGAACGATGATTATAGATGCATAGAAAAACACGGCCGAAATTGAAAACACAAAGACCTTTGCCTGAAAATAAGGGCGGTCTAGAATTTCTTTAAGATATGTAACAACTGAAAAGCCTACAAGTCTCTGGCCCTCCTTTCTGGTGAAGGTTACAGGATAGATATAAAGGCAGGTTCCCTTCTCGTCCTTGTAAATAGGTGTGCTTACCGTAGCTTCATTTTTGAAGTGTTTTATATAAAGGGCTGCATCCTCAGGACTTATGCTTTTTTCTTCTTCCGGAATTAGCCTTACCTGCCCTGCGGCTGTGGTATAAGAAAATACATCAAAAAAGGGCAGCTCTGTAGACTCATCGATTTCTTCAAGAAAAATATGTTGTTTATTGCTTGTGGTTATTATATCGACCCTTTGAAAAGGGAAGGGCGAAGACAGATTGGTCTTTCGTATTCCTTCGAGGAAGGCGCTGATTTTAGCATGAAGCCCATCCGAAAAGCTGTATATGGCCGCAACCTGCTCGGCCTGATTTTTTCCTGTTGTGTTGACATTTTGGGTGAGAAGCATATTATAGTTTCTTAAATCTGTGTAAATAAATGTTGAAAGAATCACCAATATGGTAAAAAGAATAACTATTGTAATTTTTATTTTTATATGAGACCTTTTTTTTCTGTTTTTAAAGCGGTTTATGTATTGTTTTAATAGCTTGTCTACAGAAAGCGCCTCTTCCTTTATGGGTTCGGAATTAGTTTTTAAGGACTTTTCTTTTTGTTTTTTTAATTTTTCGGCTATTCGTTTGTTTAACAGCTCTTTCTTCTCTTCTTCTTCTTTTAGAAGGCGTTTATACTCCATATATGATCCGTTTTGTCTTTTTATGGAAATTATGCCGTGTGCTATCAAGAAAGCATGAAAGACAATGGCCGTAAAAAAGGCAAAATATGTAAGAGAACTTAGGGAATAGAACCATCGGGGGGTGTTTGCAAATAAATTCACACCGGAAACCGAGGCAGCAATATAAAGGCTTATAGGTACTAAGGCCGAAAAATAAACAACCTTTGAGGATATTTTTATTTGAAAAATAGATATAAAGATAATTATAAATGCTATAGGCAATAAAAACAGCAAGAGACTGCTTACATAAAAAGAGTTTAAACCTCTTTGTACAAAGTCCGAAAACAAAACCGTCATAGGGTAAAGATTTACCGCCTTTTGAGAGGTATTAAACAAGTCCATTTTAGTCATACTAAAAGGCAAAATCATAAGTTCTGCAAGAATTATAAGAGATGCTATTTTTACCGTATTAGGATGAATATAAATCTTTTTTATCCATCTAAGGATATTATCTAAAGCCTTTATCATAGATAATAGTTTACATACTAAAAGGTTTTTGTCAATAGAATGGTTTAGGGGAAGAAAACCCCTTTTTCGGAGAAAGGTGTTTTACCTCGAAACTTCGTTGGTTGTACCCTCCCCTATGCCCGGTGAAAAATGTACATCCTTGTACATTTTTCACCTTAGAGTTTGCATCAAGCGCAAACTCTCGAAGTGCAAACAACGGACATCCTGTCCGCTCGCGCTGCTTAGGGCTCTGCCCTAAGGACCCGGTTTTTTACAAAGTTTTAGGACGGCTCTTTAGTTGAGATTAAAAGCAAGGGAAGCTTTAACAAAATGTTAATTCTTTTTTTTTAAATTTTACTCTTAGATTCAAATAACCTCTACAATAATTATGAAAGAGGGGAAATTTTTCTTCTTTCAAATAATTTATGAGAGGCAAAAATGGAAAAACTTTTTAACATTACCCTCCGTAACGACTACGCTTTTAAGAGAGTCTTCGGAGTGGACGAAAACAAGGATATCCTGCAAGACTTATTGGAATGTATTTTAGACATTCCGCCTGAGACCATCGCCGGTTTAGAGCTTTTGGATAAGGAGTTTCATAAGGAGCTTTTAAGTGAAAAGTTAGGTATCTTGGATATAAAACTAAGATTAAAAGACGGAACTTTTATTGATATTGAGATTCAAAACAGATGGCATTTTGATTTTCCTGAAAGAACCTTGTATTATTGGTCTAAGATGTACAATGAAGGTGTAAAACAAGGTCAAGACTATACAAAACTTCCAAAGTGTATTACAATAAACTTGATAGGGAAAGGCTTTAATAAAAATAAGCGTCTGCACAATCGATATTTTATTCTTGAACAAGAGACAAAAGAGCCTTTAGTTTCAAAACTTGAGATTCATATACTGAACCTTGAAAAGGCCAGACTATTAAAAGAATCTCAATGTAAAGATAATAAAACGAAGCGTTTATTAAAATGGCTGAAATTTATTGAAACCGATGACAGGGAGGTAAGAAAAATGTTGGCAGAAACTTCTAAAGTAATGGCAAAAGCAAATGATAAAATTATAGTAATGGAAATGAGCCCGAAAGAAAAATGGCTATACGACTCCCGCATGAAATATGAAAACGACAGGGCCTCATGTATAAGTGAAGGTTATCAGCAAGGAGCTTACCAAACAAAGCTTGAAACGGCTTCGATATTTAAAAAACTCGGTATAGATATTGAAAAAATAGCTGAAGGAACCGGCCTTTCTATCGAAGAAATCGAAAAGTTATAATTTAAGAGGAAGGGGAAAACCCCCGTTCAGAGCGGTTTTTTTTTCCATCCCTTTTGACCTTGAAGCTGTGCCGGTTGTTCTTGCGCTGCCAAAGGGCTTGCAATATTGCTACGCCGGCTTGCAATAGCTTTGGAATCCGGCATTATTACCAGAGTTTTAGGACGGCTCTTTAGTTGAGATTAAAAGCAAGGGATACTTTAAAAAGCTGATAATCTATGATATAATACAATAGGTGAGGGAAACGGTTATGAGTACTTCAAGCAGAAAATACAAAGATTCGATTTTTGTAGACCTTTTTGCAGAAGATGAAAAAGCAAAAGAAAATTTTTTATCTCTTTATAACGCCTTGCATGGTGCTTCACTTAAAGATACGGAACAGCTGAAAAATGTCAGGCTTGATCAGGTTTTATATATGTCATTTTATAATGATGTGTCTTACCTTGTAGATAATAAAATCATAGTCCTTGCAGAGCATCAGTCTACTATCAATCCTAATATGCCTTTGCGCTGCCTTGAATATGTAAGCCGCCTTTATGAAACCCTCTTTGAATCAAAAGAAAAATACAGCCGTAAACTCCTATATATTCCAACACCTGAATTCTATGTATTTTATAATGGAGAAGAAGATTATCCTTCCGATAAAACACTGAAACTATCTGATGCTTTTATCGAAAAAGCAACAGAGCCTAATCTTGAGTTGACCGTTAAGGTAATAAACATAAACCGGAACAATAGACATCCTGTATTGGAAAACTGTAAAACGATGAAAGAATACAGTATATTTGTAGAAACGGTAAGGAAATGGAAAGAGATAAATCCGAAAAACGGTTTTGAAAAGGCTGTTGAAGAATGTATACAAAACAATATTTTGCGTGAATATTTAAAACGCAAGACCAAGGAGGTATTAAACATGTTATTAGCTGAATATGATTATGAAACCGATATAGCCGTACAACGCGCCGAAGAAAGAGAAATAGCCTTTGCTGAGGGTATTGAGCGAGGTATCGAACAAGGCATTGAGCGCGGATTTGCAGACGGTTCTTACCAAAAAGCCCTTGAAACGGCAAAAAACTTAACAGAAATGGGTTTTGCCATAGAAGCTATCGCAAAAGCTACAGGTTTAAATATTGAAGAAGTAGAAGCCCTATAAGAATCAGCCTTTTTGAAAATAGGCGGAGCAGATTCAAGGAAGCTAGTAAAAATAAAGCGGAGGCGTATCGGGTATACGTCGAGCTCATTTTACGTAGCGACACAGGAGATGCCCGTTTATTTTCAAAAGAGGGGGTAATAAATATGTTAGTAGCAGAATATGATTATGATACGGATATAGCAGTACAAAGAGAAGAAGCAAGCAGAATCGCCTTTGCTGAAGGAACCGGCCTTTCTATCGAAGAAATCGAAAAGTTATAATTTAAGGGGAAGGGAAAAACCTACGGCTTATTTAACAAAATGTTAATTCTTTTTTTTAAATTTTACTCTTAGATTCAAATAACCTCTACAATAATTATGAAAGGAAAAAAAATTTTCTTCTTTCAAATAATTTATGAGAGGTAAAAGTGGAAAAACTTTTTAACATTACCCTCCGCAACGACTATGCTTTTAAGAGAGTGTTCGGAGTGGACGAAAACAAGGATATCCTGCAAGATTTATTGGAGTGCATTTTAGACATTCCGCCTGAGACCATCGCCGGCTTGGAACTCTTGGATAAGGAGTTTCATAAGGAGCTTTTAAGTGAAAAGTTAGGTATCTTGGATATAAAACTAAGATTAAAAGACGGAACTTTTATTGATATTGAGATTCAAAACAGATGGCATTTTGATTTTCCTGAAAGAACCTTGTATTATTGGTCTAAGATGTACAATGAAGGTGTAAAACAAGGTCAAGACTATACAAAACTTCCAAAGTGTATTACAATAAACTTGATAGGGAAAGGCTTTAATAAAAATAAGCGTCTGCACAATCGATATTTTATTCTTGAACAAGAGACAAAAGAGCCTTTAGTTTCAAAACTTGAGATTCATATACTAAACCTTGAAAAAGCTAAAATCTTAAAAGAATCTCAATGTAAAGATAATAAAACGAAGCGTTTATTAAAATGGCTGAAATTTATTGAAACCGATGACAGGGAGGTAAGAAAAATGTTGGCAGAAACTTCTAAAGTAATGGCAAAAGCAAATGATAAAATTATAGTAATGGAAATGAGCCCGAAAGAAAAATGGCTATACGACTCCCGCATGAAATATGAAAACGACAGGGCATCATGTATAAGTGAAGGCTATCAGCAGGGGCTTGAAGAAGGTTCTTACCAAACAAAGCTTGAAACGGCCTCGATATTTAAAAAGCTCGGTATAGATATTGAAAAAATAGCTGAAGGAACCGGCCTTTCTATCGAAGAAATCGAAAAGTTATAATTTAAGGGGAAGGTGAAACCTCCTTTCGCCGAGCTTCCGTTATGTTTATACAAATTATTTAAAAAACAGCCGCAAAATAAAAAAAATCGTAAAAAACCGAAAAAATTTATAGAAAAACATGAAAATTTCATAAAAAAATCATAATTTTTTTGTATTTTGTGTAACTTTTTTGTCTTTTTGCTTGACACTAAAAATTGACTATGGTATAATCGACTCAAACAAATAACAAGGAGGAATTTTTTATGAAAAAAATTCTGTCAATTTTGATGATTTTGGTACTCGTGGGCGGAGTTGCTTTTGCCCAGGTAGAGCCTGAAGTAAGAGGTAGTGCTACTTTAAGCTGGGGTATTGATTTTGGTGCCGGTTCTGAAACCGATTATACTAAAGGCGGTGCTGACAATCATGCCGTTGCTACCCATGGTTTTTATAACACTAACAATTTCCAGGTTAGGCTTCCTTTCTTCAAGCGACAAGATTTTGCAGGTGGAAGTGCTAGCAAAGAAGCTGATGTTTATGCAGATGTTTCTTTTAAAGCTACTCCGGTAGCAACGGGCTGGACAGAAAGTGGAAAAGCAGTGTCTGTAAAGGCTGTTTTACATTTCTATGGTGCCTATATGACCGTTTATGGCAAGCCCGATTTCAAAGCCAATAAAGCATTAGGCTGGGACCCGATAAATGCTGACGATGGTGATCAAGGTAAGGGCTGGTTCAATCCTGCTTTTACCGGCTGGGGAACAAAGATTGGTTATAAAAAAGCCGATCTTATGGGACTTGATGTAGGTCTTAAACTCGGATCAAACGGAAGCTGGCACCAGAAAGCTTCGGATGGAAACGACAGAAAACGCAGAGAAAAAGACAGTAAATATGCTTTCGGTTTGGATTTTTCTATGCAGCCCGTTGAGAAGTACCTCGGTGTAGAGGCAACTCTAAATGCTACTCTCGGAAAGTTTTCTGATAAAACTCCCTTGGAAGGTCCCGGTGACTATGGTTACAATGCCGGTAATTCTCCTGATAACATAGGCGGAAAAGATAAAAAATCCGGTATGGTAAACTTCGGTGTTGCATTTAAATCGGAACCCATCGAAGAGATGACGGTTAAACTAGGTTTTGATGGCGTTACAGGTGTAACTTATAGGGACAATAAAGGTGAACTTCAAGAAACACTCGGTTGGGATGCAGGTTTAAGCGTAGGTTATAAATGGGTAGATGCCGGACTCTATCTTTGCGGAACAGGTACTAAATATCAAGGTTATGATTTTGCCGGTAATGATCCTACAAAATGGAAGGATTATGGTGCCAATATGGCGGCTCACCTCGGATTTGTTTCCGATGAAGAAGCAAAGAAAGGTACCGGTTTTGTTGATGGTTTAGCTTTCCATGTTACTATTAATGCTTATGACCTTTTGGCAAAGCGAAATAGTGCGGATATTCCTGAGGCAATGAGAAAGGCCAATTTTGCCTTAGCTAATGCTTATGATTCCCTAAAAAAAATCTATGATGATGCACTCGCTGCTTGGTTAAAAGCTAACCCCGGTCAAACTGAAGCTAACTATATTGCAACCAACCCGGTAGAATACACTAATCTTCAGGCTTCAGAGACAGCACAAGCGGCTGTAAACGCCTTGCGAAGAACAAAATATGGTTCTCTTCCGCTTGGTCTTAATTTAGGTGTTTCTTACAAACATAACCTTACTGACTCAATGTGGATAAAGCCTTATGCCGAATTCTACGCAGAAACCAACCATTATAAACAGCATGGCGATACTTATGCTAGTGATCCTGACAAAGCAATTGATAAGCTTTATTTAGGTATGGCTTATAAGTTAGGTGTAGAATTCCAGCCCATAGAAAAAGTTTTAGTTACAGCTGCTTGGAACCAAGGTAAGGTTGATGCTGATACATATGAAGGCGGTTTCACAAATCAATACATGATTAAGACTCCTTTAAATCATAAGATGCACAACGGTACCTTTGTATTAAGCCTCAAGCTTATCTACTAATCTATACGTAGTGTAATTTTAAAACCCGTCGTAAGGCGGGTTTTTTTGTGTCCTAAAATAATTATCCAAACATTGAATAATCACCTCTTTTTATGTTATAATCATCTTTAAGGAGGCTTAATATGGATTTTGATTTTTCGCGTAAGATACCTATAGGCGTGCAGAGCTTTGAGGTAATGCGTAACGATAAATTTCTCTATGTCGATAAAACACCCTTTTTGTTTAAACTTGCACACTCCAACCGTGTATACTTTTTGAGCCGTCCGCGCCGCTTCGGTAAAAGCCTCTTTCTCTCAACCTTGAGGTCTTACTTTTTAGGTCAAAAAGAACTATTTACAGGCCTGTACATCGAAAAGGCCGAAGAAAAACGAGCCGAAATCGAAAAGACTGAAGCTTGGATAGAATATCCTGTACTTTATTTGGACTTTAATACAAAATATTATAAGAATGAAGAAGCTCTTCTAACTATTATAAATTTACACTTAGATGACTGGGAAAAACTTTATGGTATCACAAAAACATCCGGAAGTATTGAAGATAGATTTAAATCTATAGTTACAACCTTATATGAAAAAACCGGCCGTCAAGTAGTTATTTTAGTAGACGAGTACGATAAGCCTCTTTTGCAAACAATGGGTGTAAACGAGGCACTAAACGAAGAATACCGCAACACCCTCAAGGCCTTTTATTCGGTAATAAAAACTTGCGACCATGCAATACGCTTTGCCTTTTTAACGGGAGTGACAAAGTTCAGCAAGGTAAGCATATTCAGCGACTTAAATAACTTACAAGACATAAGTATGATAACAGAGTACAGCGATATTTGCGGTATAACCGATGAAGAGCTAAAAGTCAACTTTGAACCTGAGATAAAAGTTTTAGGTGAAAGGAAGAAAAAAAACTTTGAACAAATCTTATCGGAATTAAAAAAGAAGTATGACGGATATGTATTTACAAAAGAAGGAGTAAGTGTATATAATCCGTTTAGTGTTTTAAGTGCTTTTTCTGCAAAGGACTTAGGCAACTATTGGTTTGCGACCGGAACACCGACCTTTTTGGTAAATTATCTAAAAGATGCTTATTATAATATTCCGAATTTAGACGGAAAGGTAGAACTTGACGAATCGATGCTGAATGAATATAGAGCTGATACGAAAGATCCGATACCGATACTTTTTCAATCGGGCTATTTAACGATAAAAGAATACATAGAAGATGCAAATATCTACCGATTGGGCTTTCCAAATGACGAGGTGCGTTACGGCTTTTTAAAGAATCTATTTCCATCGTATTCTTCGCTTCGGCCTGATGAAACAGCATCTTCCATATGGAAGTTTGTGGAAGATATAAGGGCGGGAAATGTAGATGAGTTTATGGAGAGAATGCAGGCGATAATTGCAGGAGTACCTTACGATAATCTGCCTAAGGATAAGCTAAGGCTGAGGGAGCAAAACTATCAGACGGCCGTATATTTAATCTTTAAACTGATGGGGCAATTTGTGCAAACGGAAATCCACTGTGCAAAGGGCAGAGCCGACTGTATAGTGCATACTAAAGATTCTATATACATCTTTGAGTTTAAGCTTATGAGTTCAGGCTCGGCAGAAGAAGCAATAGCTCAAATAAAAGAGAAGGGCTATGCCGAACAATTTAAGGCAGAAGGCAAAAAAATAATCCTGATAGGTTCAAGCTTTGATGAAGAAGAAAGGACTATCGGGGAATGGAAGACGGAAAGCTTATAATAACAAAAAAACCGCCCTAAGAATCTTGAACTTAGGACGGCTTTTTTATCGGTTTAAAGTAAAAAACTTATTTTGTCTTTAAATAATCGTTGATTGCAGCGGCGGCTTTTCGGCCTTCACCCATTGCGAGGATTACGGTAGCGGCACCGAGAACGATATCGCCTCCGGCCCAAACGCCTTCAATCGATGTTTTTTGGTTTTCATCGACAACGATATTGCCTTTTTTGGTAACTTCCAACCCATGACTTGTTTGAGCCATTAGGGGGTTGGAATCGTTTCCGAGAGCAACGATTACGGCATCTACCTTTATTTGGTGCTCTGTGCCGGGTTTTGCCACAGGCTTTCTTCTTCCGGACTCATCGGGTTCGCCCAACTCATAGTCTAAAACTTCGATTGCACAAACCTTTCCTTCTTCATCGCCGATGATTTTTGTGGGGTTTTGAAGGAAGCAGAACTCTACGCCTTCTTCCTCGGCGTGGGCTACTTCTTCGATTCGGGCAGGCATTTCGGCACGGGTTCGGCGGTAAATACAGTAAACTTTTTTACAGCCGAGACGGTAGCCCATTCTGGCGGCATCCATAGCTACGTTTCCGCCTCCGATTACGGCCAGAGTTTCAGCCTGATAAAGAGGGGTATCTGAATGACTGGCATCATAGGCCTTCATAAGATTGGCACGCGTCAAATACTCGTTTGCACTAAAAACACCTATGAGGTTTTCGCCTTCAATTCCCATAAACTTAGGCAAGCCCGCACCTGTTCCGATAAAGGCGGCATCATATCCGTCTTCTTTTAAAAGCTGCTCAAGGGTTTCGGTTCTTCCTACCAAGAAGTTTGTTTTAAACTCAACTCCCATTTTTTCGAGGTTTTCAACTTCCTTTGCAACGATTTCTTTCGGCAAGCGGAATTCGGGAATGCCGTAAACCATAACGCCTCCTGTTTTGTGGAAGGCTTCAAAGACTGTTACTGTGTGACCTTCTCGGCGTACATCGGCTGCAACGGTAAGACCTGCAGGGCCTGAGCCGATAATGGCAACCTTTTTTCCCGTTTCGGGAGCAACCTCGGGCACGGTAATCTTATTATTGTTTCTTTCCCAGTCGGCAACAAAGCGCTCAAGACGGCCGATTGCTACAGCCTGTTCAGGGGACTTGAGCATCTTGCCTATTGTACAAAAGGCTTGGCACTGCTTTTCTTGGGGACAAACGCGTCCGCATATTGCAGGAAGGAGGTTTGTTGTCTTTATAATATCGACGGCTTTTTTATAATCGCCTTTTTGAATTTCAGAAATAAATTCCGGAATAGGAACACCTACGGGGCAGCCCTTTACGCAGGGGCGGTTTTTACAGTTTAAACATCGCTCTGCTTCAATTCGGGCTTGTTCATCGGTGTAGCCCATGGCAACCTCATTCATTAACGAGGCTCTTTCATGAGGATCGAGGGCCGGCATTTCCTGAATAGGAATCTGAGTTCTTTCTTTGGGGCTTAGAGTCTTATCTTTTAAGTCTGCCCAGAGTTTTTTAGCTTGTTCTGAAAGCTCCTCATGTGTTATGTGTTTATGACATGTTTGATTTGTATTTTCCATATTTGTTCCGCTCCTTAATTAAAAATACCGGACTTGCACTTATGCCTATCCTGATCTTCGCGTCCGCGGAAGGCCTTCATTCTCATCATCATATTATCGAAGTCGACCTTGTGGGCATCGAATTCGGGTCCGTCAACACATACGAACTTGATTTGATTGTCTACGGTTACACGGCAGCCGCCGCACATTCCTGTTCCGTCAATCATGATTGTGTTAAGCGAAACCGTTGTTTTTATTCCGAAGGGACGGGTGGTTTCGGCACAGAATTTCATCATTATGGGCGGTCCGATAGCAAAAACCTCATCGGGAGGAGTTTGACTTTCACAGATTTCTTTTAAGGGAGCGGTTACCAAAGCCTTTCTTCCATAGGAACCGTCATCGGTTGTAATGATGAGCTCGTCAGCGATTGCCTTCATCTCATCTTCAAATACGATGAGGTCCTTGTTTCTTGCTCCGATGATAACTATGAGTTTGTTTCCTGCTTCTTTAAAAGCTTTTGCGATCGGATACATTGGGGCAACACCTATACCTCCGCATACGCAGGCTACCGTTCCGCACTTTGTTATGTGCGAGGGACGTCCAAGAGGGCCTAAAATTGCAGCAATAGAATCGCCTACATTTTTATCGCAAAGCTTGATGGTTGTAGCTCCTACAGCCTGAATAACGAGGGCAATCCAGCCTTCTTCGGCATTTGCATCGGCAATGGTGAGGGGGACTCTTTCTCCGAAATTGGTATCTATTTGAACGATTACAAACTGTCCCGGATGTCTGTTTTTTGCAATTTCCGGTGCTTCAACGCGCAAATAAAAAACCTCAGGCGAATATTGCCGTTTCTCAAGTATTTTGTGCATAATCATACTCCTTAAGGTTTATAATCTATAAAAAAATAATGATTTAAGATGTTAGACAAGTCTTCAAATCAATGATAACCTTAACGGGTAATTATATCAAAATTCAAAAAATCTTGCAACAGGCAAAAATTAAAAACTGGACAAGGGGCTTTTTTTGTGATATTATCTTTACTAAAGGGGTACTTATGAAAAAATCTAAGATATTATGTTTGTTTATGTTTTTTGTTGTTTTAGGAGTACTGACGGCCGAAAAATCCTCTAAAAAATTATACGTGAATGTAAAAGAAACCTGGATAAAATCGGATGCAGGTTTTTTTGCTAAAAATGTTGTACGGGTTAGGTATGGGGAGCAGGTATATCTTTTAGAAGAAAAAGGAAAATGGATGAGAGTTTCTCCGGTTTCAAATCCGAACCTTGTAGGCTGGCTGCCTAAGGCAAATCTTACAAAGAAAAAAATAGTCGGCTCTTTTGATAAAAGAACTTCGGCAGAGGCAAAGGAATTGGCTCTTGCAGGAAAAGGTCTAACGGAGGGTTCCGGCTCGGAGTTTTCGTCTTCGGGTAAAAAAAATTATGCAGCGGTTGGCATTGTCGAAAGCATAAAGGTGAATCCAAAGGATTTACAGTTTTTTATCAAAGAAGGCTTATTGAAGGATGGTGAATAATGAAAAAGAAATTCGGACTATTTTTAATTATAATTTTTATTTCGGTAATTGTTCTATCTTGTGCCCTATTGGGAAGTTTAGATGATCCTCTTGCCTTTACAAAAAATGTTGTTGATGCTGCAGCTCCTATCGCTGAAGCCTCAAAGCCTATTCAAAATGAAGAGGAGTATTATATAGGCCGTGAAGTGGCTGCCGTCATTTTAAGCAATTATAGACTTTACCGTAATAAGCAGCTGGAAAACTATTTGAACTTGATTTGTATGACTTTGGTACTAAATTCTGATGTGCCTGAATCTTATAACGGCTATCATGTTGCGATATTGGATACGGATGAAATAAACGCCTTCGCAACACCCGGAGGACATGTGCTGGTGACAAAGGGTCTGTTGGCTTGTACGGATTCCGAGGATGCCCTTGCAGGTGTTATAGCTCATGAACTTGGTCACATTCAGTTAAAGCATGGTATAGGAGCCATTAAAACAAATAGACTTACCGGGGCAGCTATAGAAAGCACGGGGACAATGCTTCTTGGAGAAAAAAATAAAGAAGCTATTAAATTCTTAGAAGATGCATCAAAAGAAATCTTAACAACCTTGGTAAACTCCGGTTATTCTAAAACTCAGGAATACGCGGCAGACCGTTTTGCCGTCAGGCTAATGGCAAAAGCAGGATATGATCCCAATGCCATGACCGAAATGCTTAAAATTATGGGCGAGAAACAAAAGAACGATCATCGAGGTTTCGGCAAAACTCACCCTTCAGCCGATTCGCGTATAAAATATGTAGAAATGGAAGCAAAAAAACTTGCCGGCAACTATAACCGTTCCGCGAGACTCAAGCGCTATAAAAGAAACAAACTAAAATAGGGAAAAAGTCTATGAAGAAAATACGAAGGCTGTTTTTTATTTCCGTTCCGATTTTTGTCATATTGATGCTTTTTACCTATTTAGGAATTTTTAGCCGGGCAGAACACTTTTTTTATGATGATAGAATGAACAAGACTGCTTCTTATTTTTCTTCTTCCGATGAGATTGTTTTGGTTTTGGTAGATCAAAAAAGTTTAAACTATGCCGCATCCGAACGAGGCTGGAAGTGGCCGTGGCCTCGTGAAGCTTATGCCGAGATAACGGATTTTTTTTCAAGCGGAGGAGCGAAGTCTGTAGCTTTCGATATGCTCTTTACTGAGCCTTCTTCCTATGGGGAAGCCGATGATAAAAAATTTGCAGACTCTTCAAGAGAAAGCGGCATAGTTATTCAAACCGTTTTTTTTGATGTGGTTCAAGGAAACACTCAAGAATGGCCTGTTGCGGCTCCTAAGCCTGAGCCGATTGATGGTTCCTCTTTAAGTAAACACGATTTTATCAAGCTCCCGCCTGCCATCTTCCCCATAGATGAAATTGCCTCATCCGCCAAGCGTATAGGAAATGTAAATAGTCTTCCCGATCCTGATGGAACGATAAGAAGGGCCCGCCTATTTTATCCATGGAAAGATTATAAGATTCCTACCTTGGGAATAGCCTCTTATTTTGTGGGAGGGAATGAAGATGATGGCCTTCCTGATGAGCTTAATCTCCGCTTTACAAAAAGTATTGATGATTATTTGCCTTATAGTGCAGGCGATATTTTAAAGGCTCAAGCCGATATAAGGGCAGGCAGGGAAAGCGAGCTTCATCCTGAAGATTTTGAAGACATGTATGTTTTTTTCGGGCTTTATGCTCCCGGTCTTTTCGATATTTGTCAGACTCCCATTTCCGCTTCTTATCCCGGGGTAGGTATTCACATAACTCTTTTAGATAATATTCTTTCGGGTAATAGGATTGTAAAAACCGGCTTTTTGATTAATGCCTTAATTATTTTAATTTGTATTATTCTTTCAGGCTTGCCTGAAATTTTTTCTGAAAAGATAAAATCAAGGGCTGTGTCTTTAACGGTGAATGCTGCAAGTTTTGTGTGCTTAGTTATTTTTTATATTTTTATTTCTTATCTTTTATTCCGTTTCGGGATTTCCGTTCCTACAGCCTCTGTGCTTGCCGGAATGGTTTTGTCCTTTGTAAGCTCTCTTGCAGTTAGTTATATCGTTGAAGGCAAACAGAGGCGTTACCTAAAAAATGCCTTTAAGCAATATCTAAGTCCTGCCGTTATCGAACAGCTGATTGCCGATCCGTCTCAATTAAAATTAGGCGGTGAACGTAAAGAAATATCCATCTTTTTTTCGGACTTGCAAGGTTTTACTTCAATCTCGGAAAGTTTAAGTCCTGAGGCCCTTACCGAACTTTTGAACGATTATCTTTCGGACATGAGTAAAATTATTTTGGACTCGGGCGGAACAATCGACAAGTATGAAGGCGATGCTATTATCGCTTTTTGGAATGCACCTGCAAGGGTGGAGCATCATGCCCGTTCTGCCTTAGAAGCGGCTTGGGCTTGTCAAAAAAAACTTGAAGAAAGGCGTGCCGAGTTTGAAAAGAGGGCTGAAGGAAGGCCCTTTAAAATGCGCATAGGGCTTAATACGGGCTTTGCCATTGTGGGCAACATGGGCTCGGTAAGCCGCTTCGATTATACGATGTTGGGGGACTCAGTAAACTTGGCAGCCCGCTTGGAAGGCTTAAACAAGCAATTCGGTACTTACACAATGTGTGCGGAGGCAGCAAAAAAACAGGCCGAAGAAAGCGGCGCAGGTTTAAAATTTAGAGAGCTTGCCCGTGCGGCAGTTGTGGGAAAATCCGAACCCGTAGTCGTTTATGAAATCATGGACGAAAAAACTTATAACGAAAAAAAAGCCTTGCTTGATTCTTTTGACAAAGGATTAAAAGAATTCTATGCCGGAAACTTTAAAGAAGCCTTAAATATTTTTGCTCAAAATGAAGAATCCGATCCTCCTTCAAAACACTATGCAGAAAAATGTAAACTCCTTATTTCACAAAAGCCTGAAGGCGAGTGGCGGGGTATTTGGAAAGCCGATACTAAATAAGACGAAATTTTCCTCGCCCCCTTTTATTATTTTAAAAATAGGTTTATACTTAAAGCATAGGAGAAGAGTATGCAATCATTAAAAGGAACAAAGACCGAACAAAATATTCTTTCGGCCTTTATCGGGGAGTCTCAGGCTCGTAACAAGTACACATTTTGGGCAAGCGCAGCCGAAAAAGAAGGTTTTGTGCAAATTGCAAGAATCTTTATCGAAACCGCAGAGCAGGAAAGGGAACATGCAAAGCGCCTCTTTAATTTTTTAGAAGGCGGAGATGTTACCGTTTCGGCTACGGCTCCTGCCGGTGTAGTCGGCACAACCTTGGAAAACCTAAAGCAGGCAGCGGCCGGTGAAAACCACGAATGGCAGCACATGTATCCTGAGTTTGCTAAGACAGCAAGGGAAGAAGGCTTCCCCCTAATCGCTGCCGTTATGGACAGTATCGCTGTTGCCGAAAAGTACCATGCAGAAAGGTATGAAGCCTTTATCAAAAGGATCGAGGAGAATTCCATGTGGGTACAAGAAAGCCCGACAACATGGAAGTGCTTAAACTGCGGTTTTATCGTGGTCAGCAAAAACGCTCCCGAAAAATGCCCTGCCTGTGCTTATCCCAAGGCTTACTTTGCCCGCTTGGAAGAAAGTTTTTAAACTCGGCTTTTAAAGCAGGCGTTAAAAGCCGGCCTAAGTTAAGCCTTAAATCAAACGGTAAGCTTATCGTACCAAAGGGGGCTTTTCAACTTTTTGATAAGCCCCTCTTTAATTAAGTCTTCACTTAAACGCTTTACATCCCCTGCTTCCCAAAATTCCTTCTTCGAAGAAAAAAAATCGATAGCTTCATTTTGAGTAAAAATTCTTTTGTTTGCTTTTATGAACCTTATAAAAAGCCTTTCGTCTTCGGGATATTGAACTGCCGTCTTGCTGCAAATATCGCAGCCTGAACAGGCGATTACCTCTTCATCGGGGTTAGAAGCCTCTGCCCTTGTTTCGCCGAGAGCCTTTAATAGAACTGCTCTTCGGCATTTTCCGCTTTCAGCAAAGTCTTTAAGAACCCCGGCCCTAAGACGCTGTTTTTCGGGCAAAAGCTCTATCCGCTTTTTATCGGCAGGAGACCATAAAAGAACAGCCTCGGCTATGCTCCCGTCTCGCCCGCCTCTTCCTGCCTCTTGAATATAGGCTTCTGCAGTCGGAGAGGGATCCATGTGGATTACGGTTTTAACATCCTTCTTGTCGACTCCCATCCCCCAAGCACAAGTACATATTAGTATGCCGCTTTTATGTGCATGGAACCATTTTTCGGTTTCGGCTTTTTCTTCTCTTTCGAGACCTGCGTGATAAAACCTTATATTTTCGTCGTTTAAGTTAAGACGCAAAAAAGAAGCCGTCTGCTCGGTTCCTTTCCGGCTTGAGCAAAAAATAACCATGGGCCTTTTTCTTTTTTTTACTTCCTCAAGAAGGGCCGGATTTTTTACCCTGCAATGCCTTACAAAATAAATTATATTTGTTCTGTCCGATTCGCCTCGGACCAAATGAGCCCTTCCTTCAAAAAGAATCTCGGCAATGCGCTGTAAGACAGGCGGGCTCGCCGTTGCGGTAAAGGCTGAAACGGCGTAAGGATGAAGCTTTTTGATTATGTTTGTAAGTTCAAGATAGGCCGGTCTAAAACTGTCTCCCCATTCGGTAACGCAGTGAGCCTCATCTATCGCCAAGTGAACCACATTGCAGGCCGCAATCCTGTCGATTAGATTCCCGGCTGAAAGAACCTCGGGGTTTGCAATTATGAGCTTTGCAGGAGGCTTTCCGCCGCTTCCTTCCATGCGGGCAAGCTGGGCATCTCTTTCTTCTTTAGTTTGCCCGCCCTTAAAGATAACAGGCTCAAGTCCTCCCTCCGCCATGCGCCTAAACTGGTCGCTCATAAGGGCTAAAAGAGGATAGATGATTACGGTAGGACCGTCCAACAAGAGGGCCGGAACTTGAAAGCACAAAGACTTTCCTGCTCCTGTCGGTAGGAGAATAATTTGCCTTCCTCTCATAATTCCGTCCTCATCATAGAGCTCAGTAAGTTTTTCTTCTTCGGTATTTGCGGTAATCTTTTGGAGCAATTTTGTTTTTGCATCCTTGTCCGAATCCGAAACTTCCCCGTTTTTCTTTTCAATCTCAATTTGTTCCGCTTCAATGCGGGCTTCGGCTGCATGAACCGCATCCAAGATATTGGCTATTGCAAGCCTCTGCCAAGGATATAACGACGGAATCCCAAAAACGTTTTTTGCACAAACCGCAACGGCATCCTCGGTTTTTTCTAAACTGTATTCGGGATTGTCGGTTTCGCATACAAAGGGGCAATAAAGATCGTCCGGAGTATCATCCCATCGGTAAAGCTCTTCTGTTTCTTTTAAATTTTGATTTTCCATTTTCACCTCTCAATATTATTGTACGAGATAGATGAAAGAAATAGTAATTTTTTAAAAAGAAATTATAAATAATATTTTGTGCCTCTACCGCTGCCTTCTTTATAACAAACGCAAATACAACGTATTTTTTTGCGTTTCATTTACGTTTGAAACGTAATTTTTTTGCGTTTTGTTTGTGTTTGCAAAATGAGTTTTAAAATCAGCCCGGATTACAACAGAAAATTACAGGATTCAAGGGTTTTAAAATTTGAACCTGCTGCGAGCCTTATAAGATAGAATAAAAAATCTTTTAGTTCGGCGTAGGCTTGTTCCGAGAGGTTTAATCCTCTCGATATTTTTGGGATAAGATTTTGAACTGCGAAGAGGTATAAAAGGCTTTCGCCTGAAAGGGGAAATGCCGGCTCGTGTTTATCGAGGCAGACCTCGCAAACGCAAGAATCTTCATGCGGAACGAAAAAGAAGTTTTTTACGCTGTAAGAAAAATCTTCCGCATTTGTGGTGAGAGCATCGGTTTTCGATTCTGCACCCGAAGTCCTTACTCCGCAGCGGCAGCAATGTTCCATATCCGGGGCAAGACCCGATAAAGAAATTACCCTCCACAAAAAACGGAGCAAGGCTTTTCGGCATTCGTTTTCGGAAGAAACTGCAAGCCCCGTCAAAAAGGAATTGATGATTTGCCAGTCGATGTTGCCCTTAAGTTTTACGGCCAATTCGGCAGCAAAGGCTGCACACCAAATGCGGGTCAGGTTATCGCTGAGGCCTATGCGGTAGTCGCTTACCTTAAAGTCGCTTATCTTGTTTGAATTTTTTATTGGGTTTGAATAAATCCAAACTTCTCCGGTGTGGTAGGGAATTACCATACTTCGCAGTTTGCTCTTAGGCCCGCCGAAGACGGCCGCATCTACCAGCTTGCAGGAGTGTTCCGTATCGGGTAAGAGGAGTAGGGCGTTTCTGTGTCCTTCGCCGAATGTCTTTAACGAAAGAACAAGGGCTTCGGAAGACCAAGAGCGGTTTGCCATCTTTACTTGCCTGTTTGCTTGTCTTGAGGGGTACTTGTATTACCGGAGGTCTCTCCGGCTTTGCTTTCCGTAGGGCCTGCATGCAAGAGGTCCTTAGCCCTTCGGCTTAAAGCTCCGTTTTTTTCATCTTCGGCAATCGCGGAAACAAGGGGTATCAACTCAGGATATCTATTCCGTTTAAACATGTCGAGCCCTATGCTCTTAAAAATC
Source organism: Treponema sp. OMZ 798 (assembly GCF_024181385.1). NCBI lineage: Bacteria > Pseudomonadati > Spirochaetota > Spirochaetia > Treponematales > Treponemataceae > Treponema > Treponema sp. OMZ 798. The sequence goes on along the minus strand of NZ_CP051305.1, from coordinate 2,426,979 downwards.
GGATCCTTATGATTTAGATAGGCTTCGGCTATCGGAGCTGTTCCCTTATTTTCAACTGTTGAAATAGTCTTGCCGAGTTCTGCGGAAAATTTATTTTGTTTCTTGTCAGAAATAGCTTTTAGTGCAGCCGTCTTTACATCCTCGTAAATGACATCAAAGTTATTTTTTAAAAGGCTTTCGGCAATTTTCAAACGGAGGGATAAGCCTGTCTTTTCTTCATTAAAAGCATCTACAAGCCATTCATTTGCTTCCGCGTTGTTAAAATAAGAAAGAGCTTCTACAGCTGCCAAGCGGACCGTATTTTCAGGATCTTTTTTTGCACGGTATAAGATAAACGGAACGGCATCCTCCGCCTTTTCTTCCTTTGCCGACTGGATAGCTTGAAGTCTTACCTTATAGTAAGAATCTTTAAAGGCTTGAATGATGATGTTTTTAGCCTTAGCATCCTTAAAGCCGGCAATACCCTTTATCGCAGCAGTTCTTAAAATCGGATCCTTGTCTTCAAAAATTTCTGATAAAATGGGAATAGCTCTTTCATCGCCTATCTTTCCTAGGGCAGAAACGGCTGCACCCCTTATAATGGCATTTTCATCGGTGTCTTCAGCAACCCGGATTAAAAAATCCCATATTTCAGGCGTATGAAGTTCTTCCAATGCAAACATTATGTTTTGTTTTATTATTAAAGATTTTTTTTCGTCATCGGAGGCCTCGGAGTCAAAAAGCTCTGTAAGAAAAACCGCATCTTCCGGTTTGCCTATCTTTCCGATAGCAGAAATACAAAGGTCTCTGTGTCCGCTTTCTTCATCTTTTAGTATTTGCCGTAAAAAATCTATTCCTTCATATATCTCAAGCTCTCTGATATAAGAAATCGCCGAGCGGACTGTTTCTTGAGGAAAGTCTTCTTTGTTTTCTAAGACCATGAGGGCATCGGATTTTAAGCAATCATTCTTTTTTTCGGCAAAGTAAGCAAATAAGGCATCCCTGATTGCCGGAATTTTGGTCTCGGCAAATACTTTCTGTAAATCTGCATCGAAACGGTCATCTTCATCGCTTTTTAGCCTTTTTATAAGTTCTAAGATATCGTCGCCTGTACCGTAAAGGATTGTGTCTCTTTTTTCTTCAAATTCAGATACTTCTTTTTTCTTTTTTTTGTCATTAGTTTTATCTTCTGTCTTTTCTTGAGTGGTTTCCGTATTTTCTGAAGGAGGCTGAGCCGCTTCTTGGGCTCCAAGTTTAAGCGTTAAACTGAAAATAAGTAAGAAACTGAGTACGCTGAGTTTTAAAAAAAAGTGTAATTCTTTTTTTAGGTTTTTCATAAATTATCCTCCATGCTACGGGTTCGGTTTTATCCTTACAAAACACTAACGATTTTCGTATTTCTTTAAAAAGTTTTTATAGTAATCGTTAAAAGAATCGTTTTGAACGGCCTCTCTTATGTCCTGTATCATACTATATAAAAAAGCTAAGTTGTGATAGGTTGCAAGCATTGAGTATAAAATTTCTTTTGTTCTAAATAAATGCCGCAAATAGGCCCTTGTATATTGTCGGCAGACCTTACACTTGCATTGAGAATCGATCGGGTTAAAGTCGAACTCGTATTCTTTGCGCTTAATCGAGATGGCTCCTTCATGGGTAAAGAGGTTTCCGTTTCTTGCATTCCTTGAGGGCAAGACGCAATCAAAAATATCGACTCCGTTTTTTACCGCCTCGAGAATATAATCGGGGGTTCCTATTCCCATTACATAGAGGGGCTTATTTTTAGGAATGTGCTTTGCCGTAAAGCTTAAATATTCTTGATAGAGGTCTTTGGGTTCTCCTATCGAAAGGCCTCCTATGGCAATGCCTCGCGGCTCATGTTTTAAAATGGCTTCAAGGCTTTGAAGTCTTAGGTCTTCAAAAAAACCGCCTTGCACGATAGGAAAGAGGGCTCCGTCATATTCATCGGGAGTATTGTGCCAGGCTGCAAAGGCTCTGTCCAGCCAGTTCATGGTTATTTTTAGGTCGGCAAGGGTTTGGGTTTTGCTTATCCCGAAAGCTGAGCAGATGTCCAGCTGCATCTGAATGTCGCTGTTAAAGCCCGTCTGTAAATCTACCGCAATTTCCGGGCTTAAAAATTGACGGCTCCCGTCTATGTGGCTTTGGAATTTTACGCCTTCTTCGGTAATTTTTCGCAGCTGCGAGAGCGAAAAAACTTGAAAGCCCCCGGAGTCGGTTAAAAAGTTTTTTTCCCAGCCTGAAAAGCCGTGTAAGCCTCCGGCCGCCTTTATTACTTCGATTCCCGGCCGTAAAAAAAGATGGTATGTATTGGCTAAAATAATTTCAAAGCCGATTTCGTCTAAGTCGTCCTTTGTCATCGCCTTTACTGTAGCCGCCGTTCCCACAGGCATAAAAGCCGGAGTAAGCACCTTCCCGTGAGGCAGATCCAAAACTCCCGTCCTTGCAGGAGATGCCGCATCTTGATGTAAAAGCATAAAAATTTCTTTTTTTTCTTTCATTAATTATTCAATCCTTTAATCGATTGAGAGTTTATCATAAAGGCGGGAAAAAATCAATTGAAAGACTTAGGCTGCAGGAGAGTGAAGGTTAGGTATTTAACCGCAAGGGGCGCAAAGAGCGCGAAGGGATTTTTTAAAAGCAGCTCATCAATTCGGAATGTATTAAATATTTAAAAATACATGTCGGACAAATATTTTTGTATTAGACTTATTATCAATTATCTGTTCAAAAGTTGAAAATATATAAATGCAAAAAAGATTTGACATTCATTTAGAAATTATAGTATAATTCAAAGACATTTATATTTAAGGATGCACTTTTATGGATAAGCTATTGGAATTACAAAAGCTGGATGCAAAAAATGATGATTCAGTTGTTTTTGCTATCAGTTGGGGCTCATGCGGCCATCATAGTTGCAACAGTGGTCTGGATCCTGACGGCGACAAGTGATGCATGGCTTTATAGCTATACAGAATTTAGGGCATCTCTAAAAACTGATGTTTTTAGAGGGTTTCCTTAAATATTTTGTATAGCTATTTCTTTGATTTCTGAAAAGAGAAACGAAAAATTTTTATAATAGTGTTCAATTTTCAGATGAATTGATTAGTCTTATTTTATTAAAAATAAGTGTTTTTTAATAATGAGGTGTTTATCTAAATAAATGGTATGAAACATGTATCTTATTTTTCTCATTTCAAAAAACTGTACGGCTATGTATCCGGTGCAGGTAAAATTTTGCCGATAACGATAATATTACTGAGAATCGCTTTAGGTCTTATTCCTTTTGCATATATAAGTGTATATTCAAAATTTATTGATGGCATTGCCGGAAAAAATACTAATCTGATATCTATCATTCCTGTGTTTATTGTTGTTGCGTTGCTTAGTTATTTCAGTCAAAATTTTTTAAATAATTTTATTTCCCGGTTGTCGCTGAATTTGCAAATTAAACTTCGTTCTGTAAATATAGAAAAGATTTCACGATTAAAGTATGAACATATCGAAAATCCTGCTACGAACGATTTAATAAAAGAGGTAAAAGCCGGTGTACCTAGTATACTTGTTTTCGGTTTCAGTTTTTATCTTGTTTTCTTAGAATTGCTTTTAAAAATATTTTCAGTAGCCGTTTATCTTATGATGTTTTCCCCGATGATGGCTTTAGTTATGTTCATATTACTTATACCGGTTGTAATGGTATCGTTAAAAACAGGAAAAGATGATTATGAGGCTTTTGCTCAATTTCAAAAAATAAGCCGCCGTATGGATGACTATGAAAAAATTCTTACCGATAAGGAATATGCTGAAGAAAGAACGCTTTTTAATTATATACGGTATTTTGAACAAAGATGGATTACATCATACAATGAGGCGACGGATGTTTTCTTGTCAGTAAAAAGGAAAAGTTATGCAGGAATCAAACTTACTTCAGGACTCATTACCGTTTCATTTTTAGGTATGATGTTTTTTATGCTGCTCAATGTTATCAAGGGAACATTATCGATAGGTTCTTTTTCCGCAGTTTCAAATGAACTTTTAATAATGAGTTCTGCTATTTCATGGAACTTAACGCAATCAATTCATGAAATAGCCAAGACAAATGTTTTTCTTAAAACAATTTCTAATTTTGAAAATTTATCTGAAGAAATTCAAGAAACCGATTTTGAATTGAAAAATAGTGAAAAGAAAATATACACCGATTTCCCTGAAAATATTGATATAGAATTTAAGAATGTTTCTTTTACGTATCCTGAAACGGAAAAAGAGATTCTTAAAAACTTAAACTTTAAACTTGAAGGTGGGAAGTCTTACGCATTGGTGGGAGAAAATGGAGCGGGAAAGACAACAATAACGAAATTACTTTTAGGTCTTTATAAAAATTATTCCGGTGAAATTCTAATTAACGGTGTAAATATAAAAGACATACAAGATTTTAATAAGCTGTTTTCGGTTGCGTTTCAAGATTTTGCAAAATATGAAATAACTTTACGAGAGAATATTATTTTTGATAACACTTCAATGAATAGCTCTTCATCTGAAGATTCGTTTTTTGATAAAGAAATTTTGAATCAAATGAAAGAGCTTTCCTTTGATATTGCAAAGTTTGAAAAGGGCTTGGACACGGATTTAGGCTATCTTAGTAAAAATAATATAAACATGTCTATTGGTGAGTGGCAAAAAATTGCTTTATTACGAAGTTTATTTTCAACGGGCAGCTATTATATTTTAGATGAGCCGACCGCTTCTCTTGACCCTGATGCAGAGTCAAAAGTCTATAATAACTTTTTAAAATTTATTTCCGGAAAATCTTCTATACTCATTACACATAGACTTGGAGCTGCAAAACTTGCAGATGAAATATTAGTATTATCTAATGGTGCTGTTGTTCAAAAGGGCCGTCATGATGAACTTGAAAGAGTAGATGGTTTATATAAAGAAATGTACGAAGCGCAAAAAGGATGGTATGTATGAAAAAATCTTTTATAAAAATTTTATTTTATGAAATTGCAAGAATGATTAAAGCTAAAAAAGCTTTGTTTTTATTTTGCGTTACTTTGTGTGTTTTTGATGCCTTATTAGCTTTTGGATATATATTTTTTATTGGAAAACTTACAGAAAGTTTAACCCTGTTAAATTCATCAGCAGTAAAAAATACCGTTTTGTATGTTTTTGGCATTTTTTCTTTAATTATTTTGTTGCAAGAATTTTCAAATGCAATTTTAAATTATTATCTTGATAAGCAAAGAATGCTTGTTACAGGAAAACTGAAAATCGATTTTTTTAATAAAGCGGCTTCGTTTGATGTACTTGAATTTGAAAAGCCGGATTTTCTTGATTCCTTAGATAAAGCAAAAAACGGTTTAGATAGTTCAATTGACGGTCTTATTAATCTTGAACTTATTATTGCACAAAATGTTGTTTATGTTCTTCTGGTAGCATTTTATATGGCTTCGATAAATCCGCTTCTTTTAATTGTTGTTTTAGGAGCTTTTATCCCAACCATGTTTACTTATGTTTTTAAAAATAAATATAAAAGTGAAAGTGAAGATAAGTCGGCAATGTACAGAAGGCAAATGAATAAGTATGGATCGTGTATCACCGATAAAGTTTTTTTTAAGGAAAGTAGACATCTGGCACTTTTTAATTTTTTTATTGAGAAATTTAATTCGTCGGCAAAATTATTTAAAAGGTATAAAACGAAGGAAATAAAAAAATTAACTTGGATTGGGATTATAACGAATGCATCTCAATTTTTAGGATTCATAAGTATTTTTGTTGTTGTTTATTGTCTTTCAAAAGCTGGTTCAATAAAAGCGGGGACTATTGTTGCGGTTATTGCAAGTGTTAATTTATTGTTTTCGCATTTTAAGGAATTGTTTAATTATCATATTGCCGGTCTTGCAGATTCTTACACGGGAATGAATTTTTTTCATGCAGTTATGGCTAAAGAAACTTCTAATAAAAATAAAACCGAGAAAATGGAAATTAAAAAAATACGCCTTACTGATATTTCTTTTTCATATCCTAATAGCAAGAAAAAAGCCCTTAAATCGCTGAACCTTGAAATAAATGCAGGTGAAACTATTTGTATCGTAGGAAAAAACGGCAGCGGAAAGTCAACGCTTTCAAAAATATTGCTGGGGCTGTATCAACCCGCTTCAGGTGAGATTATAATAAATGAATCAAAAAACGCATCTGAAGAAGCTCATTTGCTGTTGCAAAAAAACAGCTCCGCAGTTTTTCAAAATTTTAATCGCTATAACCTGAGCTTGGAAGAAAATATTAATGTGGCAGATGTAACTAAATCGGTAAATAAAATTTCGCAAGCGGTAGAGCAACTTTCAGACACCTTACCTGATAAACAAAATGCAATGCTTTCAAGAGAATTTGGCGGAGTTGACTTGTCTATGGGACAATGGCAAAAACTTGCTATTGAAAGAGGTCTTTTCAAAGATGCAAGTATCATTATTTTTGATGAGCCTACTTCGGCAATAGATCCGCTGCTTGAAATGGATTTACTTAACAGCATGCTTGATGATAAAACTCATAGTATAAAAATTATTATAAGCCACAGAATCGGGATTGCAACTAGAGCCGATAAAATCCTTTTAATGGATAACGGCGAAATTATTGAAAGCGGCAAGCATGATGACTTAATGCTTAAAGATACAGAGTATAGCAAGTTATTTAAAACTCAGCAGCAATGGTATAAATAAGAGGTAAGTAGGATTTGAAATGAGAGATTTAGCAGAAATTAATCATTTAAATTATATATGGAAAAATAAATTATATTATGACATAAAAGCTTATCATAAATTGAATAAAAATGATTATTATTATTCAGTTCTTAGTGAGATAGTATGCACTAAACATCATTCTTCTATGGGAAAATTTCCATGGACATATATTGACTTTGGCGAAGAGAAAGATATATCAGGTTGGAAAATTCATATATCTGCAACGTTAGATAATCATATAGAGGTACTTAAAAAAGTATCAAAATTTGCTTTTGAAAATGAAATATCATTTAAATTTGCTTCTAATTTAAATAATTATGTGCATCTTAATTCAAAAAATATAAATAGAGCTAGTAGTGGTAAGTATATTGTCATGTATCCTAAACAAAAAGTTTTGATGATATTATTGAAAAACTTTATTTTATTTTAAAAGAATATGATGGTCCATATATATTGTCAGATAAATGTTATAAAGATTCTAAAATCTTATTTTATCGATATGGTGAGATAAATCCTATTACCTTTCGAGATAATTATGGGACTCTAGCAACTAAAATCATTGATAACGAAAATAATTTAGTGATAGATGAGCGACTGCCCTATTATAAAGTACCTGATTGGGTTAGTGATAAAAAATATGACACTATTTCTAATAATAAAGATTCTGTTTTGTTAAAAAAATATCTTATAAAATCATGCCTGCATTTTTCTGCACAAGGAGGAGTATATAAGGGAGAGAGAAATGGTTTTGTTTATATAATAAAAGAAGCTAGAAAAAACAGCGGACTGGATAATAGTTATATTTCGGCTGTTCAACGGACATCATCTGAATACGAAATTCTTTTGGAATTAAAAGACAAGAAATGTACGCCGAATCCATATGAAATTGAATTGTATAAAGTTGCTTTAGTTCTTATGTATTGTATAGCTCCTTATAACCCATTATATGAGTTATGTGAAGAAAAAATTTTAGAGTTTTTAAGTATTTGTTATGATAAAACTGACGTGCCTGTTGAGCTGTTAAATTTAATATATAAATTAATAAAATTTAAATATAAAAATACAAAAGATGTTTTAAAAGATTTAAAATGCAAAAATAAAATTGAAAATAAAGTTTTTACTAATAAAATAAAAAAAACAATTAATTATGATTTATTATATAAATCAATACTTAATAATATCCAATTGTTTATAGATGGTAAAAGTCCATTAGCATCAGATCCGCAATCTATAAATACAAATGAATACAGCTTTGGCTATGGCATGTTTGGTATGGTTTATTCTATAAGTTATTATGAAAAACTGTTGAAATGTGAAGATTCAGAGCAGTATAATTTTATTGTTACAAAATTTATGGCTGATTTTTATAAGAGACCTACTTTATTTTCCAATGGATTATATATTGGATTGTCAGGTATTGCGTATGTATTGCTAAAGCTCGGATTTAGGAAAGAAGCCAAAATTGTTTTGGAAAGGGTAAATTTAGAAAGACCACATAATATTTATGATTTTGCTTATGGCCTTTCGGGTAACCTTATTGTTAATTTAATTTTTTATAAAGAAAGTGATGATATTTTGTATTTGAAATTTGCTGAAGAATATGCTAAAAAAATTATTACTTCTGCTATAAAAAAAGATGATATGCTTGTCTGGGAAGATTCAGAAGGCGATTGTTATTCTGGTTTTACAAGAGGTTGTTCAGGTATCGCTTATTCTTTATTATTGTTATATTTGCAAACAAAAGATAAAGAAAAACTTTTATTAGCTGTTTCAGCTTTAGAAAGTGATTTGAGTCGTTTATTAGTTAATGAAAATGGTTTCTTGTCTATAAATAGCAGACCTATAGGGATGGAGCCTCCGGTGTATTCTCCATATATTCATAATGGCCTTGCAGGGATAGGATGTGTTTTGATTAGATTTTATAAAATCACTAAATTGCCAAAGTATTTAAATCTAATCTGTGAAATGATAGAAGCATCCAAAACTACTTTTATTTTATATCCTGGATATTTGAGAGGTTGTAGTGGTATAATTTCATTTTTGCAAGATTGTAAAATGATTCTTGGTATGGAAAACTTAAATTCGCATATTGATTATTTATTGGACTTATTGAATTTCCACTATGTTGAAATAGACAATCTGACTGGGTTTACTGGTGATGAACTTTATAAAATTTCAAATGATTTGTTTACAGGTTCTTCAGGTATACTATTACAGTCTTTTCGTGAATGTGCAAAGTTACAAAATAATCCTTTTATACCTGGCGATGAATTGTTGTTTTGTGATGGGAGTTTGAACACAAATACTTAAAAAATGATTTTTATTTTACGAAACTTAACGCCATTTTGTAAAATATTTTTAAATTTAACACTACTGCTCAACAATTCTTTTTATTAGCTTGAAACACTAAAACAGACTTTTGTTTTCCACACCTTTTAAAAACTAAAAATTATTTTTTTATTTTAAACAAAACACGAGAATTACACAAAAGTGAGGACCGCTATAAAACACAAGGGTTTTCATTTGCAAAAAACCATTTAAATTTATCTGTGACGCTGTCAAATAAAATCTTTCCGTTCATGAAAAGAAAATTATTTTTACAAATCTCGTAAATATATATTTTATTTTTAATATGTTCCGCTCGAAGGGTTGATATAACTATATTCATAACTATATCATACTATATTTCATTGTGTCAATACTATATTTAGTTAAAATATTATGAATGAGTGTGTTTTTAAGAGAACAACAGAGCCTTGTTATCAAAAGACTTCGCAAGAAAAGGGAAAAAGCCGGTCTATCTCAGTTGGAATTGGCTTTGAGGGCAGATATTTCTCAAAATATGATCAACTATATTGAAACCGGCAAAAGAACGCCGAGTCTTGATACTCTTTTAAAAATTTGTCATCCTCTGAACATAAGTCCGGCTGTTCTTTTTTCGGATACGGAAGAAGAGAAAGAAGAAGCAAAAAAACAAGTTTTTGATATGATACAAAGATGGATGTAGATGTAGGCAGCTCTCATTGAGTAATTCAGTTTCTATTTATAAGCATCTTTTCTGGCTTCTATATCAATAATAAATACAATAACTTTTTCTTCCTCTATTTTATAAAAAAGACGGAAGTTTCCTAATCTAAAGCGGTATATGTCTTTATAAATGCCTTTTAATTTTTTTATGTTAGGCCCAAAATGCGGATTTTTTCTTAATAGCGGGTAAACATAATTTTTGATTTTTTGATATAAAAATTCATACTTTTTTGATTTTATTTTTTTCTCAAAAGTCGAGGTTTCTGCAATTTTATAGTTAGCCAATTACTTTATACCTTCCTGCCGATATGTCCGATAAGCCTTTTTTTAAGTCTTTTTCAAATTCGAGTATTTCCTGCATTTCTTCGTCATCAACTACGGATTCATTGATGGTATAGTTTAATGCTGCATATTCCATATAATTTGAAATAGTGCGTTTTTGTCCTTCGGCTGCTTTTTTAAATATATCGTATATAGCATTATCTATTCGCATGGTAATTGTCTTTTGCATTTATTTCCCTCCTCTTCAAATATATTCAATTTTATTCAATTTGTCAAGAGTCATTAGAAATAGAGGCCTAAAAATAATGTGTACCCAATTCCTTCCTACAAATTAAACAATTTTGTTTTGCCGTCCGGTGTTTGAATTGTTATGTCGATATTATTTTTCTGTTTGCTTTCATTTATAGGATTTTCTAAACCGGCTTCTTCTAAAAATTTCGTCAAATCACTTTCCGGAATTTTAATTTTAGAAGGGATCTTTGTGCTTATTACTATAGTCTCACTGTCTTTTTTTTGTTTAGCCTCTTCAAAAACAAATTTAACGTTTTCTTTTTGAATAGCATCTAAAAGTTTAAGTCCTTCTTCGGGTGTGATTGCCTTGTCCCTAATCATGTTTAAAATTTCAAGTTTTTCGTTTTCCATAAAATCTCCTTGTAGTTAAAACTGAACTGTTTGTTACTGTTCTTCTAAATTTTATCTTCTTCGGATTGGCCCGTTAAAAATGAAACTGCGGAATCAACCGATAACTCTCCGGCCTTTATTCTTTTTAAAACTTCAGAAACATTAACGGACGGAAGGCTGCCATCGGATAAGCCCAGTGCTGCATTGATTTCTTCTATCTTGTTCCGCACCGTCGGGTAAGAAATGCCTAATTCTTTTTCCATATCGCGTATGCTGCCTCTGTTTTTTAAAAACATCTTTACAAAATATTTTTGCTCCTTTGTGAGGCGGCAAAATTCGCATAGATCGAACTCTCCCTTTAAAGAACTGTTGCATTTTGTGCAATGCAGCTCTGAAACGGTAAAAGTCCCGCCGCATACGGGGCAGGTTCCCATAACCTCTGTCATATTTACTCCTATAAAAACTTTTTGCAAGGATTATTAAATCCTGAAAAAAGTTTTTTCAAGTAGTTTTGCTTTTGCAAAACTACATACAATAACACGAGTTTTGTGCTTTGCACAAAACTCGAAGATAAACAGAGAGGCTGAATTTCTGCCGAACTGTTTATCGTAATCCAATAAAAACTTTAATTCTATGATAATAAAAACTTCTCACTTTGTCAAGAGAATTTATTAAAATATCTATATTAAAATTGAAAAATACAATAATTTTAACTAAAAATATAAGAATTTTAAAATATTTTATTAAATATTTTAAAATTTGACTTAATATAATTCTTTTAATAGATGAGGGCACTTCCTCTCTCGATAAAGAAAATGCCCTAGAGATTGAAAAGAGACTGATAGAAAATCCCGATTTAACTGTAATAATGATCAGCCATCACTTTGAATCCGAAATAAAAGAAAAACTGGATGGGGTTTATACGTTGTAAGCTTCATCCGTATAATACTTAGCCTGTAAGCTGTAAAGCTCCTTGTATTTGCCTTCTTGGTTTATAAGAGTTTCGTGGTTTCCGTCTTGGACAATGTGAGCATTGTCGAATACGATGGTCCTATCCGAAAATTTTGTAACCGCCATTCTGTGCGAAATATACAGGGAGCACTTATCTGCAAAAAAAGAATCGAACTGCTCGTAGATTTTGTTCTCGGCTTTTGGGTCGAGGGCGGCGGTCGGTTCATCTAAAATGACTATCGGAGCGTTTTTGTATGCAGCTCTGGCTATTGCAATCTTTTGCCCTTCTCCGCCTGAGGGGGTAAAGCCTGCATCATCAAAGTCTCGGTACACCAAGGTTTCCAAGCCCTTATCCAATTTATCGGTAACTTCTTTTAAGCCCGATGCCGAAACGATGTTTTCTAAACGCTTTTTATCTGATTCGGTTTTATCGTTCCCGAATGTAATATTTTCTTTTATGCTGAAAGAAAAAAGTTTAAAGTCTTGGAAGACTGCTGCAAACCAAGTTTGATAGTGATTATAATCTATTTCTTTTATGTCGATACCGTTAATTAAAATTTTGCCTTCGGTCGGTTCATAAAGGCGCATTAAAAGTTTTACAAATGTTGATTTACCTGCACCGTTTTCTCCGATGATTGCAATCCGTTCTTTGGAATTAAATTTAACGTTTACGTTTTGTAAGGCAAACTTTTCGCTTGTACCGTATTTAAAAGAAACATTTTGAAATTCGATATCGAAGTTTTCGGATAAAATAGGTTTTTCTCCTTTTGCATTTTCCATGGACGGCATATTCATATATTCTTTAAAAGCGGCAAAATAAGTATTGAACTGTGAAAGCTGAACGACGGTTTTTATAATTTCGGATAGTATCGAGGCGAAAGAATTTACGGCTGCAAGATACATTGTGAAATTTCCTACCGAAAGCGTTGAGTCTAATGTTTGCCTAATTACAAAAAAATAACTTATGATTAGTTGAGCAACAAAGGTAAAAGAATTAAAGGCTCCGCTTATAAAGCGGGTGTTGGCTACATTGTTATAAAATTTTCCGAGTACTTCAATTTGTTTATCGTATTTTTCTAAAAACCACGGAGCTAAATTATAGGTGCGGATTTCTTTTCCGTATTGAAAATCTTCCATCTTTTCGGAATAGTAGCCGATGCGCCTTTCCTGCACGGATTGCTCCATGCGGTATTTTATTCCATGTTTATTTGTTTTTGCAAAGACCAAAGAGTTAAGAGCTGTAATTATGATGACTGCAAGTACAAGCCAAGGACTTAACATTGCAATAACGGAAACAAGGCCTGCGAAGGTGAGCACTTTACCGAATAAACCTATTGCTTCATCTAAAAGAGCTGCGAACCCATAACCTCCGGAATATGCATATTGGTCAGCCTTCTTTTTTAAGTTTAAAAATTCGGGAGTTTCAAGCCGTTCATAATCTACCTGCATTAATTTTTTTCCTATATCGGCTTGAAAACGCTGAAAGGATATGCTTTTTAAAATACTTGCAGAGCGGTTTAAAACGGCCGTTATAAGGCTTATCGCAAATAAGATTCCGGCGTATATGACAAGAAACTTAACCGCTTCTTCTTTATTTTGTGTTGTAAACAAAGCGTCAATAATAAATTTGGGCAACACTACCGTCATCACCGTTTTTACGGCATTTAAAATCTCTTTTAATAAAATAACAACCGGAAAACGCTTGTCATATCGCCAGCACATAGCAAAATAATACAATGCTCCCTTAAACATAAATAACCTCTCTTTTCTAAATAATAATATATTCAATATAATATTATATGTAGTATACCATAAGCAATATATGCTGTCAAGAAAAAAGTACGTTTTTTAGAACAATAACTTAATTGAACAAGATATAATTTTATGCTATACTCAATTTTCTTAAAAAAGAGTAATTTAATCCGCTGATACGGGAAAGAGGGTTTATTATGGGAAATTTCTTTACCAAGATAAAAGAAAAATTTTCGGGTATGAACAAAAACTATTCTGAAAATGTTTTAAATTCATATACCGCTAAATTGGTTCAAGTGCTGCAATCTATTGATAATCATATCGAGTATGAATTGGAGCTTGCGAATAATGTAGGCTTAAAGCAGGATATATTGGATAAATATGATCCCATAAAATACATCATTGAACTTGATACTCAGATATTGAAGAAAATTAAAAATTCGGAAAAGACTTTTTACGGCTTTTATCAAAAAGCAATTTTTTTGGATTTAAGCGGATTTAAACATGTAAATGAAAAGATATACAGCGAACTCTTATATAGAATGTTCGAGATGTCGGCAAGGAACAAAAATATAGATGTAAATAAATTTATAAGAGAATTTTATGCCTATTGCAATAAGAATTCTTTTGCCTATGCCGGTGAAGAAATTGTCGGCCGCTTAAAAAAATATCTGCAGCTGGCCGAACCCTATATAATAAAAACAAAATATGAGGAGGGCTCGCAAGAAGATTTTAGAAAAGATTCCGATAAACAAGAAAATAAGGACTTCTTTGCTGAAACAAAAGAAGACGCTTACGGCATTAAATTGATTATAGATCTGTTATTTCAATATGGTATAGAAGATATGAAATCATTAAATAAAATGCTAAAAAAAGCAGGCTTTTTTCATTTTTTTGTATGGATTATTATTCCTATTGTGATAATTGTTTTAGGTGGTATTGCTTGCTTGAATGATATTTTTTGTGCGATTCTTGTTGTTTGTGTAATAATTGCGGTAATCAATTTGAGCTTATTTATCTACAGGTCGGTAAAAATAAAATATCTTAAAAAATCCATCATAAAGATTGCAACTGCCGCAAAGATAGGCGAAAATTATATCTATTCTTCTTTAAAAGACCGTTACGGTAAAAAAATAAAAAAACTTTTAAAGTAGCGGGGGTATTCTATAAATTTTTCTCGTTCCATTGACAAAATATAAAAAGAAAGTGTATTATGGCTCGGTTTAAATTTAACTAAAAAGGAGAGAACCGTATGAAAAAACCTATTATCGGGATAACGGGCAGCTGCCTTTACGAGCCTTCTGCCGGATTGTTTGCCGGTTATGAAAGAATGTACACTAATACAGACTACGTCAATGCAGTGCTTGCTGCGGGCGGTGTTCCGCTAATGCTTCCTATCATCAATGACGAAGAAGCTGTCCGGCAGCAGATCGAAAATCTTTCAGGCATCATAATTATGGGCGGCTACGATGTTGAACCCCATTTTTTTAATGAAGAGCCTCTTTCTTGCCTTGGGGAAATTCTTCCCAAACGGGATATCTACGAACTGAAACTCATTAAAGCAGCTAGGGCTCTAAAAAAGCCTATCTTAGGGATATGCAGAGGAATGCAGCTTCTAAATGTTGCCTTCGGCGGTTCTCTCTATCAGGATTTATCTCTTATCAAAAGAAATATTCAGATAAAGCATGACCAAGATACCCGCCCTCAGGAACGCACCCATTCTATCAAAATCGAAGATAATTCTGTTATGCAAAAAGTTTTCGGCAAAGAAGATATGGTAAACTCTTATCATCATCAGGCAGTAAAAACTCTTGCAAAGGATTTTAAGATTACAGCCTATGCTCCCGACGGCATTGTTGAAGCTATCGAGTATACGGGAGACTGTTTTATAATGGGCGTTCAATTTCATCCGGAAATGACGGCTGCCGTTCATAAGCCCTCATTGGACTTGTTTAAAGAATTTATAGGCCATTGTTAGGTTTACGTTTAAAATAAAATAGAAAGATAGTCTTGATGTATGGGGCTTTTTTGCCGATAATAAGTGCAGATTATGTGTAAATTTAAACTAAATTTGCGAAAAAGCTCTGCCCTGAGCCTTATTTTTTTTAATATTCTCTTAATTTCCGCTTTTTCTGAAGATGCAGTCTTAAATTTCGGCGGAAAATTGGGTTGGAATAATCTTGTCTATTCCCGCAATATAGAACAAAGAAACGGAAAATTCGGACTGCAATCTTTGGGTTTGACATCCGCTTCCCAACATATTACCGAAACTACGGATATGTACCTTAGCTTCGATTTTAAGGACACAATTGAAGAAACAGGAAATTATACTGTTGCGAATTCGTCAATTATTTATCTTGGTGCCGAAAGGGCGAAAATTGGAGAGGGTGCGGCTCTTTTTCATTATAATTCCAATAATGAAAGTTTGACATTAAAACCTTCAAAGACTTCTTTTTTTGCAGGAAGTAAAATTTTAAAATCCTTTACTATAGAATTTTGGCTATGCCCTCAGACAACGGAAAGCGGAAGCACGATTTTACGTTGGTGGACTTCCTTGGTTGACGGACGAAAAACAATGTATCAAAATATAGCGGCAAGTATTTTTAATAATAAGCTTGAATGGTCTTTTTTAAATATTTGGCAGGACAAAAACAATAAGGGACTGGATGTCCGGCTTTCTGGAAGATCAAATATCATTCCCGAAATTTGGAGTCATCACCTTATTACCTATGATGAAAATACGGGTCTTTTGGAATACAGAATGAACGGCAAATCCGAAGCCATTGTTTACATGACTGATACCGGAAGGGAAAGTAAGCAGGTGCTTTATTCGGCATTGGGTGCATCATCGGATGTACTGATCGGATTAAACTATTCCGGCTTACTTGATGAACTAAAGGTTACAAACTTTTTTTCTCAATTCGGAATGCCTTGGGAAATATCTTCCTTGTTTGAAAAGTATCCTCAAGACGGCGGCCGCATAGAAACCAATATAATCGACACCGGAGGAAATAAATCCCGGCCTCTTTTGTTAAAGGCTGCATATGAAACACCTGAACAAACTGATGTTGAATTTTTTATCAGGGCTGCCGACAGTCCTTTTAATTGGAACGGAAGCTATCCTGAATGGAAAAGTATTAAACCGAATGAGGCAATAAAAAATGTTGCCGGACTTTTTTTTCAAATTGCCTGTGATATTTATCCCGATGCGGAAGGTCTTAAATCCCCGCTGATTCATTCATTTTCTTTGGAGTATGAAAAAGATAACCTTCCTCTTCCTCCGTCAAAGGTGATTGCAAGAGCCGGGAACTCATCTGTTGAATTATCTTGGTCTCCTTCTATAGATACGGATGTAAAAGGATATCTGATTTATTTTGGAAATAAAAAGGGGGAATACTTCGGAGAAAATTCGCCCATTGATGTAGGAAATGTGACAAGCTATAAAATAGAAAATTTAAAAAACGGCAAACTATACTTTTTTGCGATAGCCGCTTATGATGAAGAGAACGGAGAGCATGCCGGGGATACATCAAAAGAGGCATGGGCTCGGCCTCTGCAAAGTAAAAAGGAAGGAAAAAATGCCGAGTAATTTGAACATAATAATTGAGCAGGCTAATTCAGCTATTTTATCTCGTGACTATGAATTTGCAGAAAAAATTTTATTAAATCAATTTAAAAAACAAAAAAATACACCTGACGAATATTATCAATTAAAAAGTCTTTTGGGAAAACTTTATGTCCGATCAGGCGACATGAAAAAAGGTTTGGATGTATACAAAGAATTAAATTCGCTCAAGCCTAATAATTTGGATATTTTAAATAACATGGGGGTTATCTACCGCCGGCTTAATATGTTTAATGAATCTGTAGTTATATTGGAAAAGGCAAGGGCTATAGATACTAAAAACGAAACAACTCTTTATAACCTAGGCAATACATATAAACAAAACGGCGATTATAAACATGCAATACAATGCTTTACCGATGTGCTGGATATGAAGCCTGATGATGCCCTTGCATATAACCACTTAGCAAGCGTATACTTTTTGTGCAAAGATTATCCTAAGGCTCTGGAAACTTATAAGATGGGTTTAAAAGTAGATCCAAATCATCCCTTTTTGAATTTTAATCTTGCAGAACTGTATAAGGAACAAAAGCTTTATAAAGAAGCTATTAATTCATATCAAACTGCCATAAAAACAAAGCCTAATTGGTATGAAGCCCTTACGGCTATTGCTGATTGTTATGTAGAAATGGGAGAATTCGAAAAAGCCATTGAAACATATAAAATGATTATAGAATCAACAAGTCAATCGGAAGAAAATTTTACAAAGCTAGCGAAGCTTTATGAAAAAATTCATGAAGATAAATATGCAGAAGATTTTTATAAAAAAGCCGTTTCTTTGAATGAAAGCTTTTTGCCTGCGGTACTCGGATATTCCGATATGCTTAAAGCTCAAAAAAGATATTTTGATGCTTATAATATTTTGATAAATAATAAAGAGAAACATCCTGATAATAAAGAGCTTTTGTTGAGCACGGCAGAAGTGTGTTTGATGCTTGAAGATTATGCAAAAGCAAAAGAAATATTAAATCATTTAAGTAAAGAAATTAAGGGAGATAAAGATGTTCTTAAAATGCAGGGCAAGCTTTATTCTGTTTTAGGGGACACTAAAAAAGCAGAGCTTATTTTTGAGCACTTACTGCAATTATCTCCAAGCGAAATAAATATGAGAGAGGAATTGGCTGATCTTTATTTTCATAACGATAAATATAAAGAAGCGGCTAATGAGCTTATCAAATATCTAAATGAAAAACCCCAAGAAATTCCCGCTAGGCTAAAACTAGGAAGGGCCTATGAACAAATGAAAATGTATGATTTGGCCAAGCATGAATATAACAAGATAATAAAAAATGATTCAAAAAACACTGAAGCCCTTGCGGCGATTTTGGAGCTTAACAAAAAGGAAGGAAATACTTTCGAGGCTGTTAGGCTTGCAAATGAAATTGTTGATATTCAAACCGATAAGGTAGAAAATGATGATATAGGCAGCTTATCTAAATCTGTGCAGCTATATGAAGATGCAGTTAGGTCATACGGAGATGACGGTATTCTTAATAAAAATCTTGATAAACTTAAACTTCCTCAAGAAGAGCTTGATATAAGCCCTGAATCGGATCTAAAAGATGTGGGAGACCTTAATTTTGAAGATGATGATGAAATAACTCTCAGCGAAAGCTTTGAGGATATGCCTGACTTGGAAATGCCTTTTGATGATTTGATGGAGTTGGCTGATGATGAAGTTTTTGACCGAGGAGAAGATGAAGACTCATTAGATAATTTGGTCTATGTTGATGCTCCGATTGACGATAGTCCGGATATTGGTGCCGAGTATGATCCCCTTGAACTCGGTAAGCCGGGGCCCAACAGAAACCGCAAAAACGATATACCTGAGGAAGAGTTTCAACTTCAAGATACTTCAGAAAAAGAAGATATGCCGGCAAAAGAAGCTGCATCTGTAAAAGATGCAGCTTCTGGAACAGATGCCGCTCCTCCTCAATCTCCGCCTTATCAGCCCCCAAATGAGCCGGCTCCGTATCAGCCTCAGCACCAATCCGGTTTACCTGAACCTGATTATCCCCAAGATATCAACTCTGAAGCAAAGTCCGGGAAACCCGTTTCAGCTGAACCTGATAGCCCTATTTTTGAAGATGACGAAATTGAAAGAACTGAAGAATTTGAAACAGAACCGGAATTTGTAAAAGAACCGGAAACAGGGTTAGGTTCGAAAGATAGCTCTAAGCCGGCGGCTGAAAGCCCCTTAGGCAGAAAACCTCCCCAAGCTTCTGATGTTCCGGCCTTTGATGAGATGGATCTAAGTGCTGAAGATGAAGATATGGATGAGACTGTCTTTGAAGACGACAATACTTTTGATGAAGCCGGTATTTTTGCTGAGGGTAATGATATTGAAGATGATGCTTTTTTGGATCCTGCTTTTTCTGCCCCGGACTCTCTTATTCCTTCTTCCTTTGATGATGATTTGGACACCTCTGAGACTATCGATGAAATTGTAAATGAAGCTTCTGAAAAACCTTCTTTTTCAATTTTGCCTCACGGCTTAAAAAAATCTCCTCAATTTGAAGAAGAGTTGGATATTATCGAAAGCTATGAAATAGTTAGACTCTTTGTCTATTTACGCGATTTATTGGATAATCTTCCTTCTGTCGAGCTGAAAGATTTTCTTATCAGTAATGAACGTATTCAAATGGAATATGTTATAAATAAGTTGTCCGGAGATGTAGGATTAAAACGCAGGATGATTCTCTTAAATGTAAGAGGCGCTTTGAAAAAAACAATAGAACCTAAAACTTCTGCCGATAAGACCTTAAAGGATGTTTTAGGTTATCTGCGGATAGTCGCATCTCAGCTTCCTGATAAGGGGTTCGCTTCTGCCTGTATAGGAAAAATCAATAAGCTGATAGAACAAATCGAATAAAATTTTGACAGCGCAAGAGCTGGACAAAAGGCCAAATATATATTATTCTTAACAGATAGGAGTTTAAATATGGAATTAAATAAATATATAGATCACACCCTTCTTAAACCGACAGCTTCAGAAAAGGATATAATTAAAATTTGTAACGAAGCAAAGGAATATCATTTTGCTTCCGTTTGTGTAAATCCTTGCAATGTTTCGTTAGTGAGCAAGGAGCTGAAAGATTCGGATGTAAAAGTGTGCAGCGTTATTTCTTTTCCTTTTGGAACTTCTTCAACAGAGGTAAAGGTAGAAGAAGCTAAAAAGGCAATCGAAGCCGGTGCTGAAGAGATAGACATGGTTATTAATGTCGGAAAGCTTTTGGAAGGAGATTTGGAGTATACTCAAAATGAGGTGAGCGCCGTTACAAAGGCTTGCCATGAAAAAAAAGCTCTTCTTAAAGTGATTGTAGAAACCTGCTATCTTGAAGAAAAAAACATCGCGGATATTTGTGCAATCATCGAAAAGGCCGGAGCGGATTTTATAAAAACCTCGACAGGCTACGGATCTCGCGGGGCCTCAGTTGAAGATATAAAACTGTTTAAAAAGTACTTAAAAAAAGATACGAAGATAAAGGCTTCGGGCGGAGTGCGTACCCGCGAAGATGCGGAAACCTACATCGGCTTGGGCTGTTCAAGAATAGGTGCAAGCAGCGGTATCGCAATAGTTACCGGCAAGTAAATTTTAAAAAGCTAATTTTAAACAGCGTACCTTTTATAATAAAAAAACCGGCCTCAAGCGAGCCGGTTTTTTTGTGTTCTTAAAATTTAGGCTCTTTCGCCCAGTTCTTTATCAAGAATCATAAGGCCTGCGTTGTTGTCTACATATTTGAATTTGTCTAAGATGGCCGAAACATTGGCTTCTTCTTCTACCTGCTCATTTATAAACCATGTCAAAAAGCTTTGAGTTTTATAATCTTTTTCGGCAAGGGCCAGCTCGTAAAGGCTTGTGATTGAAGCGGTTACGAATTTTTCATGTTCCAAAACCTTTTTGATTACATCTATAGGTTTTCCGTATTTGGTACTCTGGGCACCGATGGCTCCTAAAACCGGCTTTGCTCCAATTTCAAATAAATATCTGTATATTTTAAGAGCATGTTCCATTTCTTCTTTAGCTTGTTCCTGCATCCAATGGGCAAAACCCGGAAGAGCCTCTGCTTCAAAATGTACAGCCATTCCTAAATACAAATAAGCCGATTCCATTTCCTTGTTAATCTGCTCGTTTAAAGCCTTTGTAATTTTTTCGTTCATAATATTTACCGCCTTTTGTTTATATGCATAAATAAAAGATAACACTATTTTTGTCTACAGTCAAGTTAAAATTTATTCATTATGCGTACAAAAAAGGCAAGGGTGCGTTTAAACTCGTCCAGGCGTATTCTTTCATCATTGCCGTGAATCAAGCCTCTTTCTTCCTTTGTTAAGTGCATCGCAGAAAAACGGTATACCTTGTCCGAGATTCTTGAGTAATGGCGGGAATCCGAGCAGGCCATCATAAGATACGGCGTTACAAGAGCGTCTTCCCAAGTTTGCCTGATTGCATCGCTTAAAAGTTCAAATTCGGGGCAATCTATTTTTGAATAGCGGCTTGGTTCCTCATCATATTTTACCTCTATCTTTACGTCTTCATTTTTTATTACTCTTTTAAAATGAGAAACAATATTCTCTCTTCCGTCTTCGGCCAGATAGCGGATATTGATTCCTATGCTTGCCTTAGGCGGAATAACGTTAAAGGCATCGGAGCCGGACATCTTTGTTACGGCCGTTGTTGTGCGGAGCATTGCGTTTAATTCCCCGCCTGTTTTTTTGGTAAGCAGATTAAAAAGCGGGTAAAAAACTTTTAGGTTTGCAAAGACTAACCTCATCCCAAGGCCTGCATGACGGCCGAGGACATCGAACATGGCCGAAACGGGAGGCGTTACATGCATGGGGAGTGGATTGTTTTCTATGTTGCAAACAGTCTGAGAGAGCTCTCCTACTATTGTGTGCCGGGGAGGTGTTGAGGCGTGCCCGCCCTTACTTTCCATCGAAAGCTCCACATC
This sequence comes from Treponema sp. OMZ 798, assembly GCF_024181385.1. Taxonomy (NCBI): domain Bacteria; kingdom Pseudomonadati; phylum Spirochaetota; class Spirochaetia; order Treponematales; family Treponemataceae; genus Treponema; species Treponema sp. OMZ 798. Next base: position 2,405,038 of record NZ_CP051305.1, on the reverse strand, counting down.
CATCTGTCCCTTTTCTCCTATACCGATTACGGCAAACCTTTCTTTAATGCCGGGTAAGACACCTTCAACTACGGCCCCTCCTTCATCGAGAACGAAGTCTATTTTTATGTTTTCTTTTTTAAGCTCTTCGACTATTGCAGGACAGCTTGGGCCGTGCGGCTCCTCATCCCCCGAAAAGGAAAGATAAATATCGTGCTCGGGTACAAACCCCTTTGAAAGGAGATACTCGGCAGCTTCCATTACACCGCAGAGGGTGCACTTAGTGTCCAAGGTACCGCGCCCCCAAAGTACATTATCTATAATTTCTGCCCCGAAGGGATCCCGGCTCCAGCCTTCCCGATTTACGGGAACTACATCATAATGGGCCATAAAAACCGAAGCCTTTTCGGAGCTCTTTCCCTTCCAATGATAGAGAAGCCCCTTAGGCCCTAAGATTCGCCGCGGACAGGTTTTGGTTACCAGAGGGTAGGCCTCGTTAAGATAGTCTTGAAATTTTTTAAAAACGGCAGGGTCTTCAAGGCTTACATCGGCGTGAGACACTGTCGGAATCTTTATCATCCCCGCAAAACGGCTTATAGCCTTGTCAAAGTCCATATCGATATCTTCGATAATAATCTTATTTAGTTTTTTAGGTTTAAATGTAAGAGCCCTTAGCAGCAAACTTAAAGGAAACACAAGAAGCAAAAATAACAGGTAAAAATAATTCATAAGTTTCTCCCCTTTTATAGTCAGTATTATAGCATAAACTCAATGAAATGGCAAATGACGAAGTGGAAAGTGCGAGTGACGAAGTACGAAGTACGAATGGCGAAGAGCAAAGTGTGAATGTCGAAGTACAAAGGGCAATTCGGCCTTCGGCATTTTTCATTTCCCTATTGAATTCTTTCCCCTTATCCTGTACAATCAGCCTTAGATTATCAGACTATTATTAAAGCAAGGAGAATTGCATGGCTGTCATAAATGTTACAAGCGAAATAGGAAAACTAAAAAAGGTGCTCCTGCACCGTCCCGGAAAGGAACTTTTAAATCTTACTCCCGATAAACTTGACGAATTATTGTTCGATGATATTCCGTTTTTGAAAATGGCCCAAAAAGAGCATGATGCCTTTGCCGATATTTTATCTAAAAACGGAGTTCAGGTCGTATATCTTGAAGACCTGGCTGCTGAGGCTGTTTCTCAAAGTGCGGAAATCCGCGAAAAATTTATAAAGCAGTACATTAACGAAGCTGATGTATATTCCGAATATTATCAAAAAATGATCTATGATTTTCTTAATGCAATAAAGGATCCGAAAGAGCTTATCCTAAAAACAATGGAGGGGGTAAATGCAAACGAGATACCCTTTAAGAATACCCACTCTCTTGCCCACTATGTTTTGGACTCGGGCTCTATGCTTATAAATCCTATGCCTAACCTTTACTTTACCCGCGACCCCTTTGCATGTATAGGAAACGGAGTCAGCTTAAACAAGATGTACTCTGTAACCAGATGCCGCGAAACTATTTACGGTGAATATATCTTTGAGCATCATCCGGAATATGCAGGAAAAGTAAAAAAATTCTATAACCGCTACGATGCCCCCAGCATTGAAGGCGGAGACATCTTAAATATCGGGAAAGAAGTGCTGGCTATCGGCCTTTCTCAGCGTACATCTGCAAATGCCATAGACTCTATCGCAAACAATATTTTTGATGATGAGTCTTCTCCCATAAAGACCATCCTTGCCTTTCAGATTCCGGCAATAAGAGCCTTTATGCACTTGGATACGGTATTTACTCAGATAGACTTTGATAAGTTCACCATCCACCCCGGAATCCTTGGCCCCTTAAGAGTTTTTGAAATTACTAAAGGAGCAAAAAAGGGTGAGCTCAATGTAAAGCAGATTGATTCTACCTTAGAAAAGGTGCTTGAAAAATATACCGGTGCCGGAAAAATTGAGCTCATCCAATGTGCAGGCGGAGACAAGATTGCAGCCGAGCGCGAACAGTGGAACGATGGCTCCAACACCCTCTGCATAAGCCCCGGTACAATAGTCGTCTATGAAAGAAACGATGTTACAAACGAAATCTTAAACAAGAAGGGCTTAAAAGTCCTCGAAATGCCCTGCGGCGAACTTTCCCGCGGCCGAGGCGGCCCCCGCTGTATGAGTATGCCCTTGTTGAGAGATGATATACGCTAGCTTTATATAAAGATTAAAACTTATGGTCTATACCGCTTTGCTTCATAATGGCATTAGCGGTATGCCGTGATTTTATTTTTGAGTCAACAGTAAAACGGCAATCGCTTATCGGACTATACCAAATGTCATGGTCACCCTTGCCGTGTCTTACAAAACTGCATCCGTTTTTACGCAAGATTTCTCTCACAATTTTTTCATACTGAGCCATTACGCGTACATCCGTTCGGATTTTTCGGCACAAAAGTGCAATGTGGTTTGATCATGGGGAAGCTGATTATTTTCTTGGAGGAGCTCAGGCACGGCATATCGTACCCTCTCCATGAGGGCATCGATCGAACCGCTTTCAAGCACAAGCCCTCTCACATCATCACTTGTTGCTATCCATACTCCGGCTTCGTTATCCCAGTTTATTTTAATGACATATTCCATAACTATAAGTTTATCATAGGCCGGATATTTTTACAAGTATAAACATTTTACGGTAAATATTCGGGTAAGATATTTTTTAGGGAATTAAAAAGGTTTATTTTTAATTTGTAAGAGCCGCCGGTCAGCCTGTCAAGTCTTGAGCGGGCTGTTTTTCGGGCGGAGTTTTCTTGAAAATTGCAGGTACAGGTAGAGCAGATATAGCCGGCCTGGTCCGCATGGCGGATAATCATGGGGAGGTCTGCAAGACAGAGGGGCCTTATCATGGTAACCGGATATTTTTCGAATTTTAAGACAGGGGGCATTGTAGATAAAATTCCCTTTTCCAAAGAATTCATCAAAAGGGTTTCCAAAATATCGTCCAGATGATGGCCCAAGGCTATCTTATTAAAGCCGGCCTCCATGGCAAATTTATTCAGCTCGGTACGCCTTTGGGTCGAGCACCACCAGCAATTCATCTTTTCGTTGGGTTTTAATCTTCCCAAAACCGAAACGGTTTTTACGGTGAGCGGAATGTTCCAGTTTTCAAACATTTTTATAAGCTCAGAGGAAAACGGCGGAGCTACATCGGTTGCAATGTGCATAGCGTGAACTTCAAATCTAGGAGAGGGCCGTTTTAAGCGCATCGAAAAATATTCGGCCAAGGCTGTAGAGTCCTTTCCGCCCGAAGCAGCAAGCAAAATACGATCTCCTTCTTCTATCATCGTGTAATCAAAAACAGCCCTGTCGATTGTTCTAAAAAGTTTGGGATTTGCCATGAGATTGAGAATAATCTTTTTTTTAAAAAAAGACAATGGCTTTTGGGTTAATAAGTTTCTTGCCGATAATGAAAGAGAGGTGTTGTATGAATTTTAATGTGGATATAAAGAATTTGGAAGATATGGGCGAAGGCGAATTAAAACTTGAGCTTAAAAAGCTTTTTGATGAGATCTACGGTGCTTCACCCGAAGAAGGAATTTTAATAGCCTCTCCTGTCAGTTTGACCCTCATGGGGGAAGAGCTGGATTATAACGGCGGAAATGTTTTAAACTTATGCTTCAATAAGTCTATTTATTTTTTTATTAAAAAAAATAATACGGATAAAATTTCTTTTACGGATCTGTTGCTGAACAAAAAATTTGAAGGCCTTATAAGCGGACAAGCAGAAAAAAATCAAAAGCCGGACATCGTGCAAGAAGAAGGTTCAGCAAATTTAATATTCGATATCATTCTTTTGACTGTACAAAAAATTAATAAGCATTTTGAAAATCCTTTGAGCGGATTTGACATCTTAGTTTTCGATAAGGTTCGCTTTAAGACAAGGCAGACCTCATTACCGGCCTTTGAAGCAGGTTTTTGCACAGGCCTTTTATCCTTGTTTAAGCTTAAAGAAAATTTTAAAACTATAGCCTCTTTGTGTCTGGAAGCTGAACATGAGGTCTTAAACACAAAGAGGGGACTGTCAAATCAGATATCGTCTTTTTCGGCAAAACAAGAGACTATTAACTTGTTTGACTCTAGGGATCTTTCTTTTTTAAGTCTTCCATTAAATTTAGGAGAATACGGAATCGTACTAATCGGTACCCGCTCAAACAGGGAAGCTTATAGGGCATCCTCCAATATCCGCTACATGGAGTGTGAAGAGGGTTTGCATATTTTGCAAAAAAAATTGGACTTGGATCACCTTTGCGAAATAACCGAGGCAGATTATACTTACTATAAACCGAGCTTTTTTGATAAGACGATATTGCGGAGAGTAAAGCATTGCATTACCGAAAACGCAAGAGTATCTAAGGCTGTAAAAGCCCTAAAAAACGGCGACATGGATCTTTTGGGAAAACTTCTTTGCGAATCCCATATTTCGATGAGGGATGATTTTGAGCTGATGAGCACCGAACAAAACATTCTTTTTGAAACCGCCATTATTCAAAGCGGCTGCCGAGGAGCAAAGTTGATCGGAAATACTGAGGGCTGCTTTATTCTTGCCTTGGTAAAAAAAGAGACGATGGACGAATTCTATCTTGAGGTACATAAAAGGTATTTTGAAAAAACCGGGGATAGTCCCGAATTCTTTGAATTTAAAAGCTCCGGCGGAGTCCGCATCTTATAAAATGAAAAAAGGTGTTTAGTGAGTCTAAGAGCTCATTAAACACCTTTTTTTTAACATTGAATAAAGCGGTTTAAACGCCTCTTTCGCTCATTATAACTTTTATTTCTTCTTCGTTGATTCCTACCATAGCAGAGCCTAAGTTTTCTGAAACCTCTGCTAAGATTGCAGGATTATCGTAATTCTTTACGGCTTTTACAATGGCTGCTGCTCTTTTTGCAGGATCTCCCGATTTAAAAATTCCGCTTCCGACAAAAACGCCGTCAGCACCGAGGTGAACCATCAAAGCTGCATCTGCGGGAGTTGCAACTCCGCCTGCCGAAAAGTTAGGAACGGGGAGCTTACCGTGCTTATGTACATATTCTACAAGGGCATAGGGAACTTGGAAATTCTTAGCCGCAACATAGAGTTCATCTTCTCTTAAAGTTGTCAGCTGCCTCATCTCGCTTTGAATTTGGCGCATGTGCTTTACAGCCTGAATAACGTCTCCGGTCCCGGCCTCACCCTTTGTGCGGATCATCTTTGCTCCTTCTTGAATTCTTCGCAAGGCTTCTCCCAAATTGCGGGCACCGCAGACAAAGGGTACCTTAAATTTGTTTTTATCTACATGATAAACCTCGTCTGCCGGAGATAGAACTTCGGATTCATCAATAAAATCGATACCGATAGCTTCCAAAATTGAAGCTTCTACAAAGTGACCGATTCTGACCTTTGCCATAACAGGAATTTTTACAGCCTTTATGATTTCTTTGATCATCTTAGGATCGCTCATTCTTGAGACCCCTCCTGCCGCCCGTATATCGGCGGGAATTCTTTCGAGGGCCATGACTGCAACGGCTCCTGCATCTTCTGCAATCTTTGCCTGTTCGGGGTTGGTTACGTCCATAATGACGCCGCCCCTTAGCTTATCTAAAATATCCACAAAAACCTCCATAAATGTTTTAGGACGGTGTCAATTATACTGCAAAGCACAGATAAGTTAAAGGGGGCTCAGTTTTAATAACCTTGTAATTTATAAGATGCAACAGCCTTTTTCTTTAGGTTGACATTTTTTCTCATCTTTTGTATAGTTTTAGTCGATGCTTTACCTTAGGAGCCGATCTATGAAAAAATTCTTATCGACACTTTTTTTTATTTTTATACTTATGACTTATTTATCTTCGCAAGATTACTATACGGATGAATTTAAGGATTTTACCTTTGAGATGCCGGACGGTTGGGAAACAATGACTTATCCCGGGCTGAAGTATAAGATAATATACGGAGAATCGGCAAACGGTCAAAATCAAAATATGATTTTTATTTCTGAAGAGGTTTCAGGTTCAATGGATGATGTCGCTAATGAATATTTATCCGATCAAAAAAATCCTGATGACCCGGCCTCCGATTCTACAGTAATAACACAAGAAAAATTTGAAAGTAATTATAATTTGGAATGCCGAAAACTTATAATGGAATTTCATGAAGCGAAAGATTCTGTAAAACATTATTTTTATTTGTTTAAGCATAACAATATTCTTTATATATGTGCTGCTACCTTATCTAATGATGTTGAGCCTGAAATTTTGGAAATGCTCGATGCATCTATGAAAACATTTCAGGTTCTTGATAAAAAAGAAGAAGAGTAATTTAGTTTTATCTCATGGGAAAAAAAACAAACAAGGCTAAACTTCTTTTTATTCTCTTTATAATTATACTTTGGATAGTTGCAATTTTTAAACTATATCCGATAATAAAAGAATTTAAAGAAGGAAAATCAGACTCAAGTAAACATGATGTAAATATAAAGGCAAAACCTAAAAAAGAAAATTCAAAAGAAGAAATTTTTTTTAAAAAATATGCTGAAAGTTTATATTCAACCTATTATGATATTCTAAATGTTTCCGTTTACGATTATATACCTGATGATGAAGACTATGGTTCAAATGAAAAATTCTATTTTGTTTCGATAGAAAAAAAATTGAAGTTTAATTCGGTTTATCAACTGCCATTTGTTGCAGGCATGAAAAAAGCTGTTGAAAATTTTAAAGACAGTAAAAATGCCTTACGCCAATACAACAAAAGAACTACGGAATTAAAAAAGTATATAGGTAAAAAACAAATTGAAAACAATATTTTTAAAATAACATTTACCGAAAAAAACAATTTTGAAAATATAAAAATTGAAATAGCAACCTATCATACAAAAATAGACGCTTTTTCTTTAAGGTCTCCGGACTCTGAGGTGCTTATGCAAAACGGTTTTGATTTTATAAAGTATCATGTTAAAACAAATTCAAAAAAGGTTGATTACAATAATGCGGCTGCCGTCGGCTATTCAAATAAATATACATCCAATCCTTTAAATCTGTCAAGCGATATATCCGTTTGGAATCCTGAGTACAAAATATATGACAATGATTGTGCAAATTTTGTTTCTCAATGTATCTATGCCGGCGGAATTTCGCCGACGGCTGCTTGGTATCCTGAAAGCCTTATTTGGATCAGAACAGGGAGTCCGCGATATGAAAATAGCGGCGTAACAACCTATATGCAGAAGAATAATTTATTTTATGCAACAAATTATTCTGCTGCAAGTGAGGGCGGTTTTATCTGTCTTACAAAAGAATCTCATGTCGTTTTTATAACATCCAATGACAGTATCACCATCTTATTTAACGGGCATACAAATGACCGCAAGCAAGTTTCCTTCCCTCACTTAAACAACTCTGAGGCTATTTATTTAAGTCCGAATAACTAGGCTTAGTCTATCTTGAATTTATTTACTTCTTCGGATAAGGCATCAATGCGGTATTTGTTTTGCTTGGTTATTTCATTTACTTCTTGTACTGCATTGTTTATTTGAACTGAGCCTAAAACCATTTCGTTCATGCTGTCTGTGATTATTCTGGTTAGGCTGTCAAGTCTGTTCATCTCTTCTGCAACCTGTTCTCCGCCTGTAAACATATCCTCAGAGCTTCCCTTTACGGATTCTGTTATTTCATTTATATTTTTTATTGCAGCCAGAACCTCCCGGCTTCCTGCTTCTTGTTCCTGCATGGCGGCTAATATCATATCCTCTTGTTGTGCGATTTCTTTTACAAGATCATAAACTTGTGCAAAGGCTTTTTCTGCTCCGGCTCCTGCAATCGTTAAATTTTCAATTATGCGGGTTGATTCCTTTATAACCTCACCGATTTGCTTTCCCTGCATGTTCGATTCTTCGGCGAGTTTTCGAATTTCATCGGCAACTACTGCAAAACCCTTACCGCTTTCTCCTGCGTGGGCTGCTTCAATAGCCGCATTCATAGCCAAAAGGTTTGTTTGGCTTGCTATGTTTTGGATGATTTGACTTGCTTCAAGAAGAGAGGCAGACTGTTCTGCCATTTGCGCTACTACAGCATTTGCTCCGGCCGCTCCTTCTTTTCCTTTTTTTGTTTGTTCGTATACGGTTTTTATCAGGGTATTATTTTTCCCCAAAGTAGTTGCAACTGAGGCAATGTTTGCCGTCATCTCTTCAACTGCAGAAGAGGATTGAGCGATATGTCTTGCCTGAGTTTCAATATTCTCGTTTAAACGTTGGATAGAGTTTATTATATTATCTATAGTTTCTGCCGTTTTGTTTACGCTTGAGGCTTGATTCAAGGTTTGCTGCTTTACGCCTTCAATATTGGCACTTATTTCATTTATTGAACTGGCTGTTTGGGCCATGTTTGTTGCAAGCTCTTCTCCGATCGACTGCATTTCGCGGGTATTGTATGAAACTGATTTAAGTGAAAATGCTATTTTTTCGATTGTTTGGTTAAAGTAAAGAGCTATATCGCTTATTTCATCTTTTCCGCTTACCGGTAAAGAAACTCTTAGATCGCCGTCTCCTTCTGCTATATTTCTTAGAGCTGTAGATGTCTTTTCAAGAGGCTTACTTATACGTCCTACAAGAATAGCCGCAGCAATCAGTAAGGTTAAAAGACAAGCACTGAATACCCATAAAGATATAATAAAGACTTTTTGAGTTTCATTTTCAAATTGCTCTGCAAAAATCTGCTTATCTCTGTCTATTGTATCTATATAGCAGCCTGTACCTATCCACATATCGGTATTTTTAATTCTCATTGCTGTCCCAAGCTTGGGAAAAACTTCTCCGGCCGGGGCATCCGGCTTTGACCAATAGAATTCTAAAAATACGGTATTATTTTTAGCTACTGCATCCAGCTCACGCACAATGTACTGAGTTTTTTGCGGATTTTGTAAATCCCATAGGCTGGTTCCTTCCAAATTTTTATTGGAACCGTGAATTCTGCATAGACCCGTTCCGTTTTGATAGGCATAATAATATCCGTCTGTCCCGAATCTTAAATTTCTAACAATTTCTGCCGAAAGGGCAAGTTTTTCTTCTTCGCCGATATCCGTTCGGGCATAAATGCCTTCTATCAAATTGACTGCGATTTCTGTGGCAGACTTCATTTCCTGCTTAAATTTGTCATACAAAAGCTGAGTTTCAACCTTTTCAAAAAACATATTGTAAGATTTTTTGGACAAGTTTAATATGATGACTATGGTTACAAGCATAAAAAGAGCTATGCAAAACAAGGGTACAAATATTTTAAAAGCAACCTTATTAACGATTGTTTTTTTTGTGGGGGCATTTTGATTTTTCATACAAAATACTTTACTACTTTTTGTAATTTTTGTCAATTACTGCTAAAAACTCAATTTTTATGTTCTTTTATAGGAAGAATTTTAATATATCTTATCAGGTCGTTATCCATTTCATGGATTACAAATTTATATTCTCCAATATCAACCTCTAAGCCGAGATGAGGAGAACGTCCCTGCTGTTTAAGATAGTTAAATACATAACCTGCAACAGTATTTCCATATGCCTCATCAAAATCCGAGTCCAGCCTATGGTTTATCTCATGGATACTTGTTCCGCCGTTTACTATATAATCGCATTCATTCCCGGCTCCATATTCTCCGCCTTCATTGAGGTATTTTTTTACGGCAAACAAGGCTGCAATGGCTACAACACCCAAAAGAGCATCAAGCATACTGCCGTGATCGGCTATAATTTTTCGTGCAATGGTATAAAGGACAACTTCAAGGGCACTTCCGGGGGTATGCTTTATAAGCATGTTTACAAATTCAAGACCGATTACAAGAGAAAATATTAATGATAAGAATTCGGAAAATGAAGGAATTTTGTTACTATAAATGAATGCAAATACCATTTCTTTTAGATCAAAGAAAATTTCGATAGAAAGAATTAAAATTCCAATAAGCATTGCAAAGGATAGAACAATTTCGATTCGTCCTGCCAACCTTGCCGCTTTTCGTCTTAGGTTTTGTTGATGAAAAAAAGCTTTAATTTTTTGCATAATGACTCTCCCTTGTTGCCTCAGATTTCGATGGAAGTATACATAAAAGTTTTTTTTTTGTCAATCTTTTGATTATACCTCGAGTGTCTTTAAAAAAAAGAAAGCAGCCCGAAAAGGAGGAGAAAGGGCTGCTTGTGAATAGAATAATAGTGTGTATCTTCTGTGTGTGAAGGTAATATACTTAATTTTAAAATAAATGTCAATAGTTTTAACGAAAAAAATTATATTTTTTACTCTTTTTTTGCATATTATGCGGTTTTCTAACATATTATACCTTCGTTTTTGCATAATAAAATCCTTGCCTTGCACTTTAGGTTTGAATAGGGTATACTTATACAACGGAGGTAAGTATGAGTATTCATATAGCTGCAAAACAAGGCGAAATTGCCGATAAAATTCTTTTACCGGGGGACCCTCTGAGGGCCGAATTCGTTGCAAACAATTTTTTGGAAAACCCTCAATGTTATAACAAGGTGAGGGGGATGTTGGGCTTTACCGGAACCTATAAGGGAGTAAGGGTTTCTGTTCAGGGAACAGGAATGGGTCAGCCTTCTTTTTCAATCTACGCAAATGAACTGTTTAGCGAGTACGGGGTACAAAAAGCTATCCGTATCGGAACTGCCGGAGCCTTGCAAAAGGATATAGGTTTGAGGGATGTAGTTTTGGCTATGTCGGCCTCTACCGATTCCGGAATTAATACGCACCGTTTTAGGGGCTGCCACTATGCTCCCACCGCCGACTGGAAGCTGCTGAAAAACGCCTATGACCATGCCCAAAAGATGGGTGTCAATCCCTTGGTCGGGTCGATTGCAAGTTCCGATGTTTTTTATGATGATCTTGAAACATGGAAGATGTGGGCTGCGTACGGGGTTTTGGCTGTAGAAATGGAAGCGGCCGAGCTTTATACCCTTGCGGCTAAGTACAAAAGACAGGCCCTTGCCGTTCTTACTATTTCGGATAATGTTGTTACCCATGAGCAGACAAGTGCCGAGGAGCGGCAAACTACCTTTAAAACCATGATGGAAATTGCTCTGGAGGCAATAATAGCTTAACCGCTCTAAAACTTTAAACTGCGACTACCTCGGTAACTTCGGGGAACATGTCCTTAAGCTGTTCTTCAACGCCCATCTTGAGCGTGTAGATGGCCATAGGACATGAGCCGCAGGCACCCTTTAACTTAACATAAACCTTTCCGTTTTCATCAACAGAATCAAGCTCTATATCTCCGCCGTCAGCCTGCAAATAAGGCCTTACCAAGGCTATGCCTTTTTCGACTTCTTCTTTAACCAACATAATGACCTCCATTATTTTAATGCTCCACAAAATATACAAAAAATATGGGGAGAAAGCAAGGCGGAAATAATCTATTAAATATTTTAATTACCAGATAGTTTCTACATGATATTTAGGAATGATTGTGTCTTTTGTAATAATTACCAAATTTTCGATGATTGCCTGTGAAATAATCAAGCGGTCAAAAGGATCATTATGGATATTGGGGAGCTCTATTATTTTGTCAAAGTGTTTGGGCCGAATTTGTAATAGTGAAATATCTTTCTCATAACATAAATCCGCTATTTTTTCTATGGAATGTTCAAATTCGAGTTTTCCGATACTTTTCTTTATTGCGATTTCCCATAATGAGACAATGCTGGCATAAATCCTATTTTCTGTAGTAATTAGTTCAAGTACTTTTTTTGATAGCTGAGGAGAATTTCTTAAAAACCAGAGCAGTGTATGTGTATCCAGCAAGTACATCAAATATAATCCTTAAAGCATTCCGGAGTTTCATCAAAATCTTCTGCCATGTAAAATTTGCCTTCAAGACCGCCGGGATGTCTGCGTATATTTTTTTGATTTTTTGCAGCTGCATTTTGATATAAAAGAAAATTTACATAATCAAAAACAGACTGCTGTTGCTCTAGCGTCAAGTTATTTATCTTTTTTTCCAAAGCGATATACGGCATACTTTCTCCTTTAAAATTATTTTAGCATATTTTACGATAAAATACTACAATTTATAAAATTTTTAAATTTTCTAAAACTCGTACCCTATACTTATCTTTATAAAATGATTGTTTTGGTAACGGCCCAATTTACCGGTTTTTTTGCCGCCGAAAAAGCCGAGACCTAGGTCAAAGCCGATGGTGCCTATGAGCCACGAAAGTTCGGGGTTTATCATAAAATCAGCATCTTCTATTCCGACAAGAGCGTTGAGTTTCCATTCGAGAGAGCCTCGTACCAAGGTTTGAGAAAGGTTTAAAAGAAGGCGTGTATCGGTGATAGGCCTTCCTTTTTCCGTATCAAGGCTGAGCTTGTCTTGATTTATTCCCGAATTTAAAAGCCGTATAGTTTCGGCTGCTTGAAGTCTCAAGTTTATATTTTTAGGAAGAGTGTATAAAATCCCTAAATTCCATGCAAGGTTAGGATTATATATATCGGGATTGTTTCCTTTTAGGTCAGAGCTGATATTTGCGGCAAATTCGGTCTGTACTGTGAGTTTTCCGAACATTACTTCATAGTCTGCTCCGATTTGGTGATAGCGGTTGTATATGAGCTGAGCCTTCTCAAACGCCTTTTTAAATTCTCCTTCGGTATAATCTGAAAGTTTGTGTTCCGATTTAAAATTAGGCTCATGGAAAAAGCCCGTAAAATACTGGAAACCTAGGTCGTGCTTACCGCCGATGTTAAGAGTATAACGCAAGCCTCCTTGGGCATAGTTCAGAGTGTTTGCCGTTGGGCTTTGCAAAAAAAGTTTTTTCTTTGCCTCAAGCAAGGCTGTGTTATCCGCAGGAGAAGGCAAGTTACGCGTAAGGTTTGCGAAGATGTTTTTTTGCCATCGGCCGTCGAGATCAAATTCATCGGCTTCAAAAACCGGGAGATATACAAATTCTAGTTTCATGTCCTTAGGTAAGTAAGCCGAAAGAAAAAACATAGGGGCCGATTTTTTTATTTTTTCTGGATAGAATTCGTATGGTTCGCTGTAGTCTTTGGGATTCACTATATCCAAAACGCTGAAAAAATTAGCTCTTCCCCAGTTTACTTTTTTGATTCCTCCTCCGAAGACTACGGGCCCTATAAGGGCTTGCACATAGGCCTCATCAATCCATCCGGGGAAAAGAGGTTTGGGAAAGAATTCGGCCTGTTCGCCCATTCCGGCGGCAATGGTCTTGGCGTTTAAGTTTACCGAGGCATAGGCTTCTGCAAGGGGCGACTTAGCTTCCAAATGAAGGCGGCCCCAAAGCGGAAAGGGAAACTTATAGCTTTCAGGGTTTTTAAAGGCATCAAAGAAGACTTCCGTTCCTGTATAAAAAGCTCCGCCGAAATCTATGCTGAATACACTTGATTCAGAGCCGTTCTCTTCATCATCAAAGCCGAAATCTCCTAAACCGTCTTCTTCGCTAAAAATCAATGAACTTATCGAAAGGATAAAAATTAACGTAAAAAAAAACTTTTTCATATTGTACAGCACCTTATGATTGAGGCCTTAAAAAATCAGATTTTTTAAGGCCTCTTAAATAATTTATTTTTTGCCTGTTTCCAAGAACTTTTGCGTAAAAACATAATCGGGTATCTTCATGCCGTATTCTATTCTTTTTATGGTGATAACGGTGGAGGTATTCGTTTTGACGGTGGACAGCTTTGTTTTATGGGCTGTCATTATTCCGTTTACCTCCTTATAATCGTAAAGTTCAAGAGTCTTTACAAGCTGAGAACCTTGATAAAATTCTGCCTTGAGTAAGAGATTTTTATCCTTTGTGATGCGCATTAAAGTTTTTGAATACGTGTAGTTTTTATCCTTGGGCGTAGACTCTATAAGATAAACAGGCTTGCCGTTATATTCTTCCTCGCCTAAGATTTTAAAATTATCGAGCTTTGTGTCCCTCTCCATAAACGAAATATCGTTATTTGAAAAGTCCGAACCCATAAAGGACTCATCGGCACTTCCTTGGGCCGATATCTTTTGGACCTTTTTTGTTTGGGCCAAATACATTCTCTGGTCGGTTGAGCCGTCGGCTTTTTCAATCATTAAAAATCTTGAACCTCTATAAGAGGGCGGGTTTCTTATTTCGACAAACATTCTTTGTAACCCGTTTTTATCCAAAGAAGAATATTGCCTAATCTCCAAGGTTGAAAGGGTTTTTCCGTCGGACTGCATATCCAAGCTTGATTCCGAGCCAAGAGAAGATGCCGTGTTTTTTGTCTTTGTTTTAGCTGCGATTTCTTCTGCACTTTGGGCAAAAACTAAACTGCAAAATCCGATAGCAAAAATTAAACTTAAAGTAAGTTTTTTCATACTTCCTCCGTATCTTTTTCTTCATTAAAAGGATATTCGTTTTTTAATTCCTTTATATCTACAGGTAAAAGTTTTCTTATAAACTTTGGTTTCACTAAATTTAATAAAACAGGGAGAATAGTCAAGCTGCCTAGGGAGCTGGTTATCATTATCAGGGCAATTAAGAAACCAAGCTCCGAAAGCATGTTAAATTTTGAGAGCATTAAAACTGCAAAACCTGCACCAACCGAAACCGCATTGAATAGGATAGCCTTTCCCGACCCTAAAAAGGTTAGATATAAAAATTGCCCGCTGCCCTTTGTTTTTAGAAAGCATTTATGATAGGCTGCCAAGAAGTGGATGGTGTAATCAACTCCTATTCCTATTGCAAAGCTTGCCACCATTGCGGTACCGATATTGAGCTTTATTCCCAAGGTTCCCATTATTCCGAAATTAATTAAAATTGATAGTGCCAAAGGAAGGATGCCGAAGAGACCTGCAAAGGCCGATCTGTAATAGATTGAAAGAATTACAAAAACTATAAATAAGGAGACTCCTACCGAAATAAGCTGGGATTCTACTACGAGTTTGTTTAAGGTTTTTTCGACCAATACGAAGCCGCCTGTTTCAGCGATTATATCTTCAGGAAATTTGAGGCGTACAAATTCGTTAATTTCTTCCAGAACCCTGTCAGTATCCTGTTGTCCTACGGTACGGAGCTGGATGTTTACTTTTAATGTTTTAGGATCGGTGTTATTATCTAAAAAGCCTTCCGTGTTTTTTCCTAAAAGAATCAGATAGTTTTGCATTAAGGCTGAAAGCTCTTCTTGAGAATTTTTTCCGTATTTTTTAGGATCTGCTGGAATTTCATAGTAGGCAAGGCCCTTGTAGTTTAATTTTTTTTCTAATTCGTAAACCAACTCTTCGGCAGAAAGATTCTTTTTTGCTCTTTTGTTTGCTGCTTCGTTCAGCATAGCCATAATTTCTTCTTGGCTGTATTGCTTTTTAGTTTTAGAATCATTTTCTGCAACTTGAGTATCAGCGTCATCTGAGTTTTCTTCAAAATTTTCAAAGTCGCCGAAGTCTTCAAAACTGCCGAAATCGTCTGAAGCCTCCGCCTCATTTATATCTGCGGCTTTTATTCCATCGGGGGACTCATCTGCATTGTAAACCTGATTTAAGCGCTTAATTAAGGGCACAATAGAAGTAACCTTTCCTACATCATCAATTTCTTCTTCCAAGAAAAAGGAAAGATCGTCGATTGCTTTTAAAATATCCGGACGTAAAACAGCGGATCCGTCCTTAGCCTTAATTACCATTTCAAGGAGCTTTGAACCGCCGAATTGTTTACGCATAAATACATCGGATTGAATGACTGCTACATCCTTGTCAAAGTACTCCATTAACACGTTATCGATAACAAGTTTTTTTAGTCCAAGTCCTGAAAGAATAACTATAAGCCCTGCAAAAAGAATTACCGAGCGGTAATGTTCTACAATAAGAACAAAGGTGTTTGCTATACCGCGGTCCAAGCCCCCGGTATTATCTTTTTTGTTTGCCCATCGCATTGAAGGCTTTTTCGGTCCCCGCAATATTAAAATACCGGGTATTAAGGTTATGGATATTAAAAAGGCCGCTGCTACGCCGAAGCTTGCAAAGATACCGAACTCGAAAATAGGAACAACGGAGGTAAAGCAAAAGGAAACAAAGCCTGCGAATGTTGTAAGGGCTGCTAAAAAAACCGGCCTTATAACCTCGCTTAAGGCCTTTACGACCTGCCTTTTATGTTCTTCCTTTGAAATAGAATCATCTTGAACGACTTCATCATAGTAGTGGTTGATAACATGGATTCCATAAGCCGAACCTACGGCAATCAAAATAATCGGTAAAATTGTAGAAAGAATCGATAAGGGAACATTAAAAAGAGCCATAGCTCCGAGCGACCAGATTACGGAACATATAACCGTCAATAACGGCAGAAAAACACCGGTAAACCTTCTAAAAGAAAGAAATAGGACTCCCAAAACAACGATGATAACCAGAGGGACCAAAAAGCTTAAATCATGGGCTGTCGCCTCATTTACTATCTCGTTAAAAATAGGGGCTCCGGTTAAATAAATTTTTGAATCGGGAAAATTCCAAGCCTCTGTCAGTTTCATAATTTTACGGCAGGCAGCAATAGTTGCGGGAGAGCCGCTTTCTTCATTCGTTATATTAAGAAAAACAAGGATTTGAGTTGCATGTAAATCTTCAGAAACAAGGCTTCTTTCATACATGTCCCAACTGCGGAGCTTGTGTTTAACGGCCTTAATTTCTTCTTCCGTACCTAAAAAATCGGCAGGTATAATCGGTTCACTTACAATTCCTTCCTCGCCTATATCTATGTGAGTTGTGTCAGTTATCAAGACCGTGTTTTTTACCAAATCAATTTCTTTTAGCTTTTCATCCAGCCTTCGTATTTCATCTAAAAATTCTTTGTCTACAATGGTAGAAAAACGGCGCTCTATGCCTATTAAAATCGGAACATCTTCCCCAAAAATATCCGCAATCTTTTTTGCACTTATGCGGGACGGGTCATTTTTAGGGATGAAGCGGAAGTTATTATTATCAAAATTCAGCCTTATTATCTGAAGACCGAAAAATAAAGTGATTGCAAGAATCGTTATAAGCATTGTTATGGGATGTTTATAAAAGTTTTTTGTAGAAAATATGTGCTTTGTCTTTTTTTTCATAAAGTTTCTCCCTCTGCCGGCTCTGTTAATTATATAGCCGCCTTATCTTTTTGTCAAGCAAGAGTAAAAAGGCTCTTAATCCCAATATAAATTTGCTTTCCTATCGACTTTTTCTTATTTTTTGTGTATTATAGTAAGATATATTGGAGAATGTATGAGTAAAAATAACGACGATAAAAACCAAAATGATCCCTTTAATTTTTTTAACTTCGGGCCGGATTCCGACGGAGACGATAAAAAGGCTCCCAAAAAGCCTTTTTTTTCTTTATGGCTTTTAGCGCCCCTTGTAGTTGTCATTTTTATCTTAATTAATCAGTTAATGGTTCTCAATAGTTCTGCTCTTATTCCTTTTTCGGAATTTAAAGATAGAATTACTTCGGGACAGATAAAAAAAGTTGTTTTAGGCCCTGTTTATTTTACGGGATACACAAGCATACAGGATGAAGAGCCTTCCAATACGTCCCTTTTTTCGTTTTTATCGGTACAAAAAAGTAATAATGAATATACGACTGTCGGTATTTACACCTCTGAGTTTTTACAGCTCTTGGACGAGCATCATGTGGTTTATCACATAAAGCCCAAAGAAAAAAGCTACCTCGTTGAGCTTCTTTTACAATGGGTGCTTCCCTTCCTTTTAATATTTCTTGTTTGGCGTGCCATTATGAGGCGGATGACCAAGGGTATGGGCGGTTTGGGCGGAAGTATTTTTTCTCCCGGGCAGGCTAGAAGTGCCGCAATAGACGAGGGAAAAGTCGAAACCCGCTTTAAGGATGTTGCAGGTGTAGATGAGGCCAAAGAAGAATTAATGGAAGTTGTAGACTTCTTAAAATATCCGCAAAAATATACCGAAATAGGCGGAAAGATTCCGCGGGGCGTTCTTTTGGTAGGCCCTCCCGGAACGGGAAAAACCCTTCTTGCACGGGCAGTCGCAGGGGAAGCAGGAGTTCCCTTCTTTAGGATAAGCGGTTCCGACTTTGTCGAGATGTTTGTCGGTGTAGGAGCTTCCCGTGTGCGTGACCTTTTTAGGCAGGCTCGCGAAAAAGCCCCCTGTATTATCTTTATAGACGAATTGGATGCCATCGGAAAGTCGCGCCATAATTCTTACAGCTCAAACGATGAGCGTGAGCAGACCCTCAATCAACTCTTGGTTGAGATGGACGGCTTTGACAATAAGACCGGCTTGATTCTTTTAGCCGCCACCAACCGCCCCGATGTTTTGGATCCGGCTCTTTTGCGTCCCGGCCGCTTTGACAGGCAGGTTGTAGTTGACCGCCCGGATGTTAAGGGTAGGGAGCAGATTCTTAAACTCCATGCAGAAAACGTAAAATTAGATGCCTCGGCTGATCTTGCTTCAATCGCCCGCATTACGGCAGGCTGTTCGGGTGCCGACCTTGCAAATATCATCAACGAAGCGGCTCTTTTGGCTGTAAGAGGCAAGAGAAAGACCGTCATAATGACCGACTTGGATGAGGCTGTCGAAAAGGCTATGATAGGCTTACAGAAAAAATCCCGAGTAATCCGCGAAGAAGAGCGGAGGGTAATTGCCTATCACGAAACCGGCCACGCCATTGTGGGCAGCTTTACCGAGGGTGCAGACAAGGTTCATAAGGTTACGATTGTTCCGCGGGGAACTTCCACCTTGGGCTATACTTTCCATATTCCTGAGGACGATAAACACATTGTTACCGAAAAGCAGCTTTTGGCCGAAATAGATGTTCTCTTAGGAGGACGGGCTGCCGAACAGGTAAAATTCAATATGGTTTCTACCGGAGCTGCAAACGACCTTTCCCGTGCAACCGACATTGCCCGAAGCATTATTACCGACTACGGTATGAGCTCTAAGTTTAAAAACGTCGCTTTAAGCAAGAGGGGGGCAGGCTACCTAGGAGACAATGAACCGCAATTGGTTCGCGAATATGCAGAAACAACCCAGCAGTACATTGATGAAGAAATCGCAAAGATAATCAATACCCGCTACGAGGTTGTTATAAAAATGCTTAACGACAAAAAGCATCTTTTAGAAAAGATAGCCGTAACTCTTTTAGAAAAAGAAACCATAGAGAACGAAGAATTTGATGCAATAATTGCAGAAGAGAAGACCCCTCAGCTTTTTGACAAGGAAGATGAGGAAGGTGTCGAGTCTTCTTCTGTAGGCTTGTAAATATCACAAAAAAATGATAGAATACGGCTATTAATTACGGAGGTTTATATGACTAGATGGGGAGCTTTTGCACTCGGTGTTGCTGCAGGCGGAGCCGCAGTTCTTTTGGCTCGGAACGCTAATTTTAAAAAGGCTTGTGCCAAGGTAATAGGGGCAGGCTTAAAATTAAAAGAAGATGCTGCTGCCTTTGTTGAAACCGTAAAAGAAGACGCTCAAGATATAATGGCAGAAGCTGCATACAATAAAGAAGCAGCAGAAGCAAAGTAGACTTGATCTTTTATCTATCAAAATCTTTATGAATTTCTATATAGCTCACCGCCTTCCGGGGCGTTTACGTTTAAGGTATAAACGAAAAGGTTTAAGCCGCAAACAAGCTGTCCTTGTGGAGACTCTTGTGTCCTTACAGGAAGGCGTAATTTCTATAAACGTAAATCCGGTTTCAGGAAGTATTTTAATTGAATATTCAGGCATAAGCGAAGAAGAAGCTCTTTCTTATATCAGAGCTCTCAATTCTTCCTATCTTGAAAATGAAGAATTATTGACCAGTATTGATGAGCCTGTTGTAACGCAGAGCTTAGCTGTTTCTTTGGCCGGCCTGCTTGCAGAATTTTTTATCCGTAAACTTTTGCCCTTTCCTGTTAGAAAAATCCTAGCCCTTTATTCAATTATGCCGCGTGTAAGAACCGGAATAAGAGCCTTTGCTGACGGTAAGCCTTTTTGTGCCGAGACCCTTGATGCAACAGCCCTTTCACTGGCTTATGCAAGCGGAGATTTAAATACGGCCGGCACCATTGCCATGATGCTGGAGATGGGCGAAATCTTGGAAGATTATACAAGGCGCAAGTCCTATGAGAATTTAGCTCAAAGTTTTTTGAACACAAAGGAAATAGTACATGTCTTACGGGACGGAAATGAAACGGAAATATCGGCCAATCTTCTTCAAGCCGGGGACACGGTTGTTCTTAGGATAGGCTCCGTTATTCCTGCCGACGGAACGGTCGTAGCCGGGGAAGCTTCGGTTAATCAGGCTTCGATGACGGGCGAGGGCTTGCCTGTGCACAAGATTCCGGGAGATACGGTTTTTGCTTCTACCGTTGTTGAGGAGGGAGAGATTCATGTCTGTGTAAGGGCTTGCGGCAGGGAAACCAGAGTCAGCAAGATTGCAGATATGATTGACCGCTCTCAATCCCTAAAGGCTGCTTCACAGATAAGGGCTGAAAGAACAGCTGACAGGCTTGTTTTTTATAACTTCCTGCTTGCAGGGCTGACCTATGCCTTTACCCGTAACTTTGCAAAAGCTGCCTCGACCCTTCTTGTAGACTATTCTTGCGCGATGAAGCTATCAGCCCCTGTTTGTGTGCTTTCGGCCATGAAAAACTGTGCCGAGCACGGTATTACCGTAAAGGGCGGAAAGTTTTTAGAGGACTTCGCCCGTGCCGATACGATTGTCTTTGATAAGACCGGAACTCTCACCGAATCCCAGCCCTCCGTTAAAAAAATCGTTACCTTCGGAGGCAGGGCGGAACATGAGGTGCTTAAAATAGCCGCCTGCCTTGAAGAGCATTTTCCTCACTCCCTTGCAAGGGCGGTTGTTCGGGAAGCTGAAAATAGGGGAATCGAACACAGGGAAGATCATACAAAGGTTTCTTATATTTTAGCCCATGGTCTTGCCTCAACCTTGAACGGGGAGGAACTTCGTATAGGAAGTGCTCATTTTATATTCGATGATGAGGGTATTCCAAAAACTGAAGAGGCCGAAAGAGCTATAGAGGATTTGGCACAGACAGGATGCTCCCAGCTTTATTTATCTGTAGGAAAGGAGCTTGCGGGGATTATAGCCATAGAAGACCCCTTACGCCCTGAAGCCAAGGAGGTTGTTTCGGAACTTCATAGGCTGGGTATAAAAAATATAATTATGCTTACGGGGGACGGGCCTCAGACTGCCCGCAGCATAGCCAAAAAAACCGGTATTGACCGCTACCATGCGCAGGCTCTGCCCGACACAAAGGCCGATTTTATAAAGAAGCTAAAAAGAGAAGGTAAAACCGTTGTCATGGTCGGCGACGGTATAAACGATTCGCCTGCCCTTTCGGAAGCCGATGTAGGAATTGCAATGGGGCAGGCTTCTTCCATAGCCGGAGAAACTGCAGATATTCTCCTTCCGGATGACGGGCTAAGGGCCTTACCTATTTTAAGGCGTATAGCAAGGGGCTTGATCAAAAGAATCAATGGAAACAATAGGGCGATTATCGGTATTAACTCTACTCTCATCGCAGGGGAACTTGCGGGCTCAATTCCTCCGGCTACAGCGGCCTTAGTCCATAACGGATCGACCGTGGCCATAGGGATATCGGCTATGAGAAGCTATGAAGAACCGCTTGATAAAAGTGTTTAACAGAGGAAAATATTATAATGACCGTTTCTAGTTTTTTTCCCGGGCATATAAGGCTCAGGGGCGAGATGATAAAGGATAGGGATATTTTTGAAGCTTTTGAAAGGGCTGTATCTTCTCATAAGGCTGTGCGCAAAATTGAAAGGAATGAGAGGACAGGAAGCCTTTGTATTGAGTACGATGCAAAGGCCCTGCCCCTATCGAAGTTTGAAATTTTTAGAGAAGACTTGCCTGAGTTAAAAAAACTTTCCGATGCTTACACTTTAGGCAAGGCCGAAAAGGAAGTGATCATCCAAAAAATTTCAGAGCTTTGGGAAAAATTAAAAAACGCGTAAAAAGTAATTTTAGGAAAATTAGTTGATTTTTTATATATTTTGGAGTATAATAATAGGTATGAGAGTAAAATCTTACTTAGGCTTAAAATTCGGTTTTTCTCATTGTAATTTTTTGTGTGCCGATTATGTGCATAAAAATGTTAGCCTAGGTTTACCCCCCCCCCCCCCCCAATTTCTCTATTAAGTAAAATATCTCTAATCAAAGCTGCTAATACTTATTTTTCTCAATCTAAAGACCGCAGGGCCGGATTTATTCGGCTCTGCGGTTTTTTGTATAAATTTATCCTATTTAAAAGGAGGAAAACAGCTATGATTTGGAAATGAATGATTAACATACAAGATAAATTGAAAAGACGGGAGCTCTTATCCTTTGGGATAAGTGTAGAATTATAGTTGAGCTTAAAACTCAAAAATTATAAACCCTCTAAGTGAGGGAAAGGATTAACATGAAAGAAAAATTTTTATTAGATATAATGACGGATAAGTCATTATCATTAGTAAAATTTTTAAAAAATACAGATCCCAAAGAACCTAATAAAGTGAATGAAGATATGAGCAGATTAATAGCTAAATTCAATAAAATATTAAAAGGTGATGGTGAAAATTTCCAAATAAGTTCAGCAGATATAGAGAAAGAATGGTTTCCAGAAATTAGAGCTGATATTTTTATATCACACTCTCACAATGATTTAGAGATTGCTCGTGCATTAAAAAATTTGATAGAAACAACATTTGATCTAGAATGTTTTATTGACGCTGATGTTTGGGAACACTATCGCATATTAGCAGATATAATTACAAAATATGATGATTGTGGCTGTTTTAATGATAATATTATTAAAAGTTCTGCTATTTTAAATGTTGCTTTATTTAAAATGATTAACAGGTGTAAAGCCTTGTTTTTTATAAAAAGTAAAAATTCTACTATAAACAATAACCATCAAACTTTGTCTCCATGGATATACAGTGAAATATCCATTAGTAATATTATGCACAGTAAAATTATGGAAAGTGCAGAAAGGTATGATGAAAGCGTTAAAGTGCTTTTTGATACTGATTTTTCTAATTTTCGAAATCTCACTTTTAGTGATTTAGAGACATGGCTTGATACTTGCAAAGGAAAAAATATTAAAGGTAGAAAAGCTTTAGATAAATTACTGGATATAGTTAAAAATAAAAGAGGAGGTTTTATTAAAAACCCATGAGCACTGCTAAAGAAAAACATTTGGAGTTTATACAGGGAGTTATAACTCGTATGGCAAAGTGTTCATTTATGATAAAAGGATGGGCTATTGCCATTGCTACAGCAGGTATAACCTTGTTGTCGAAACAAGAAATAAGGTTTTTATATTGTTTTCCTGTATTTATTCTAATTATCGGACTTTGGGCCTTGGACGGATTTTTCCTCAGTCAAGAAAGAATGTATAGGGCTTTATACAATAAAGTAAGAAAAGAGGATAATACAGATTTTGATATGAATGCTTCTGTATTTAACACCGGTAAAAATAGTTGGGTATGTTCGACTTTTTCAAAAACTCTTTTATTATTTTACGGCATTATTTTTGCAGCTGTTATAATATTTTTTATTATAGCAACTATAAAATGCAAAATAGAATTTATTATTTAATAAGGAGAAAATTAGTTATGAAGAACACTAATTTCAAACTTAAGACTAAGGTCTTAAATCGGGCAGTATCTATTACTGCATTGTTGTTGGCTGCGGGACTTTTTATCGGCTTATTAACCGGTTGTCCTACAGGTCAGGGAAAATCAGGCGGAAGTCAATCTTCCGAAGTAATTCCTAATACTCCCGGAAAGGCTTACACTGTGGAAGGTGTAACTTTTGTGATGAAGTCTATAAAGGCTGTAAGCGGTGCCGGGAATCAGCTGGGAGCAGAGTATATCTATAATAATGGATTACATGATATACAGCTTTCAGCCTACAGCATAGGAGAAACTGAGGTAACGCAGGAGTTGTGGAACAAAGTTATGGATAAAAATCCCAGTGTTTTTAAATCTAATCCTGCATCCGGAGAGGTACAACAAAGGCGTCCTGTAGAAAACATCAACTGGTACCATGCAATAGCCTTTTGTAATAAGCTCAGCCTAAAGCTTAATCTTGAACCTTGCTATACGGTAAAAGTTGGAGGAAGTCCTGTTGATTTTGATACTCTTACCTTTGATCAAATTCCCACAACCGATAATGCTGATTGGAATAAGGCTGAACTAGATATGAGTAAGAACGGCTTTAGGCTTCCGACGGAGGCAGAATGGGAGTGGGCTGCTAAGGGAGGAAAAAAATATATATGGCCTAATACAAATCAAAAGGATAGGTTAATAGAATATGCTTGGTATTCAAATTATGACGGTGGAGATTCGGATCTAAAGACCCATGAAGTTAAAAAGAAAAAGCCTAATTATTATGGCCTTTACGACATCGCAGGAAATGTAATGGAGTGGTGCTGGGATTGGCAGGCCGATATCCATACCGGGGACTCTTTCCCTCAAGACTATCCTGGCCCAGCTTCAGGCTCTATCCGTGTTAAACGCGGCGGCAGCTGGGACGGCTTCGCGTTCAACTGCACTGTAGGCTACCGGTACAGCGACAGTCCTTACCTCAGGTTCAGCGATCTTGGCATCCGCTTGGCTTGCCGGCCCTAAGTTCACACATTTTGCCGGAGAGGTTGAGCAGCTGAGGGCGCAGCGTAAGCCGCCCGAAGCGGTGAAACCGAACAGGCAAAATGTGTGGTGTGGTTGCAGTAAATTTTTGAAAATAAGATTGACCTGCACTGTGTAAGCCGCTTTAGCGGTTCTAAATTTTTTTGGCTAAAAAACGGTATGGACCTTATAAGGTGTCGCATCAGGCTCTAACCGTGTTAAACGCGGCGGCAGCTGGAACAACAACGCGAACAACTGCACTGTAGGCTACCGGAACAACAACAGTCCTGACAACAGGAACAACAATCTTGGCATCCGCTTGGCTTGCCGGCCCTTGAGCCGCTTAAAAATGTACATCCGTGTACATTTTTAAGCTTCGAGTATTTTTGCTTCGCAAAAAACTCGCAAGAATAGAACCCCCGCCGTCCGTGGCGGTGCTGCATTAACTATTTAACTTTTTAAACCGTCCATAGGGCGGTTTAGAAGAAAATGATTAAAGGAGAAAAATTAAAATGCCTTATGTTAAAAATTGGAATCGTAAAGCACAGAAAGAATCTATGATTGAAAAATGGGAACAATATACAGGAAAAAACTGTCCTACATATTGTTCAAATGCTAATTGCGATAATAAGCTTGATGATGATAATAAATGCGGATCACATGTGTACAAATGTGATAAAGATGGTAAATTGAAAAGTAAAACCATATACATAGTTCCACTTTGTAAAGAATGTAATAATACTCATAATGAAGATGTGATGATAATAAGAAATGATTATTTACAGGCTCGAAACTGCCGATTTTACATTTGCCCCTTGCGGTTAAATTATCCTCGCCTTTGTAAAGACGAGGGGTTCTTAGGGGCGGAGCCCCTAATCTACAGTTCCTCAATCTCAGCTTCGGGAAGACCGGTCATTAATAAAATTTCAGAAATCGGATAACCTCTGTTTTTCATAAGTTTAGCCGTTTCTATTGATTTTTGCTTTAGGCCTTCAGAAAAACCCTTATATCTAGCGTCCATCTCAAAAGTAGACATTAATCTATATTCTTGCCTTGCCTGTAAGCCCAAGCTCTTCTCCTGCCCTTAGCCTAGCTCTCATGTTTTGAATTTTTGAATCCATAAGTTCAAGTTCTGTTAGAATTTCTTTTTCTTTTTTTGAAGTTTCTATAACAGCGGCTATCCCTCCGTTTTTGATAACTATGCGTTTATCTGCATAGAGGGCAAGGGCCGGGTCATGGGTAGCCATTAAAACAATTTTTTCCTTTGAAACCAAGAGTTCCAAGGCTTTTTTACGGTCAATACCTGCGTTTTCTATTTCGTCTATGAGGACGATGGGAGAGGAGCTTAAAATAGCCGTATCTGCAATCATAAGAGCCCTCGACTGTCCTCCGCTCAAGGCCGTTATCGGCGTATCCAAATTAAATTTTTCGCCTGCAAGATTGTTTGCCGCCTCTATGATATTTTTTACCGCACCTTCTTTGTTTTGGATGAGCCGGCTTTCCGCATGGAGCTCGATAAATTCCTTGACAGACAAATCCATTACAAAGTTCATGTTTTGCGAAAGCTGGGCTACAAGTTTATTGTTTACCGAAAAACGGATTGTTTTATCCGGCGTTTTTCCGTTAATCAAGATGCTGCGGCTTGTGGGTGTGTCCCCTTGAGCTGTCCATTCGATATCGGCTAGGAGCCTTGACTTTCCTGAACCTGTAGGGCCCACAATCGAAATAATTTGAGAAGTATAGAGGGTAAGCTCATCAAAGGTTTCCGCCTCTCCCGACTTATTTGTTCCCGGGAGAATTGTAAGGCTTTTAACCTCGTTTGCATCTTCCAAATTTAAAAAGGCCCTCATTTGAATTATATATTCAAAAAAGGCATCGTACAGTTCTTCCCTGTTTACGGCCTCCTCTTCGCAAAGCTCGTCTGAAAGAGATTGTAAAAATTCTTTTAAAGTTTGCTCTTTGTTTTTTAAAATACCTATTTCAATCAAGCGGTTTTCATTTATAAAATCTTCAATAAAAGGGTATTCGCTTAAAATATCTTGAATCGATTTTTCAGAAAGTTTTTTAACCTCTGTATTTTCATCATTTAAATAAAATTCATTGTTCATTTTCTTCCCCCCCCTATTCCTCGGCAATTTTCATCTTGCGGATATTTCCCATCTGGAAATTTTCTCCTATTCTTGTTTCACCCAAACAATAAGAGCAAAGGGCGGCAGGCATGGGAAAGCGCAGCTCCATGCCTTGTACTGTAGAAATATCTTCGGCCTTATCCGTTAAAAGGGTGCTGAGCTCAAAGGCGCCTTGGCCCGTAAGACCGTTTACATGCATGATGACTGCCCTAGGATTTACGGCATTTACCCTTGCCGCAAAAACTTCCCTCTCTGCCTGAGAAACGATGTCTCCCTTTGTGATAACTACAATGTCGGCGGACTTTAAAAGAGGGCCTATTTTTTTCGGCGTATTTATCCCCGACAGGTTATCGATTACGCAGATACCTAAAATATTTTTTATATAGGGGGAACAACGGTTACAAAGCCCTGCGGACTCGCTTACCAAAAGGTCAAGCCCTTCCTTGATTCCCCATTGCACGGCCTCCTCTATGTTTGACACAAAGAAGTGATCGGGACATAGGGAGCCGGAGATTCCTTTTTGAACGGGAACTCCGGCCTTTTGATATAAAAGGTCATCATCAGTATAAAGGCAGTCGAATTTTACTGCCCCCGTTTTTATATTTTGTTTTTTTAGAGCTTCAATTGTTTTTAAGATTACGCTCGTTTTGCCCGACGAGGGCGGGCCTGAAAATATTATTAAGTTCATTAAATTTTTCCTGCTGCTATTTCAAAATCTTTTTTGATTTTTTCTAAAAGAGAACCTATGTCGTTTTGGTAAATAAAATCCCAGCCTACCCAAGAGAATTTTTTATCTTCACTTAAACGGTTATCCACATCGGGATTTGTCGACGGGAAAAACCCGCTTTCCGAAAATACCTTTCCTGTTTTTTCTGAAAGAAAGAAGTCTGCAAAGGCCTTTGTTAAAGCTTCGTTTTCTTTTTTGACAAGCATAAAAATAGGAGCTGTTATAGCTCCGTCTTTGGGCCAGACGGTTTTTAATGCCGAGTCTTCTTTTATCATCTTAGAAAAAAAGTAGGGGCTTATATTTACGGCCGGCGGTTCATTTGCTGCCGGCTTAGGGCCTTTTAAAATAAGAGAAGCCTTGCCCTTTACCATTTGTGCCGGATGAAGGGAAGTGCTGCATGCCCTGCCTAATTTTTTTATGCCTTCATCTCCAAAACGGCTGTAGATATTTAGGATGACCGAATTAAAGAGGTCTAAATCGCTGAAAGGTATTGCTGCCGAGTTTTCAAATTCGGGCGCAAGGAGATCTTCCCAAGTTTCAGGGATTTTTCTTCCCTTTAGCATTGCGGTATTTACAATCATTACCGCAGGAACGACTCCTATAATTGCATAATTTTTTTTGCTGTCTCTAAGATCGATATAATCGTTGCAAAAGTCCTTATTCATTTTTTCTATTGAACAGTGAAAGTCCTTGTTTTCGATAAAGGAGCCCATTAGTTTTTTGTCGAAAAAAAGCTCAAACCCTGCAGAAAGGAGAATATCGGGGAGGTTTTCCTTTTTTCCTGTTTGAGCTTCTTTTATTATCCAGTCGATTCCGAGGTTTGCGGAACGAAGATCATAGCTGATTTTATAGTTTTGTTTTTCAAGCCCATCTTTATTTTCTTCAATATACTTGGAATGAAATTCTTTAAAGGCTTCAAGCAAGGGGATTCTTATAGGACATGGAAGAACTCCCTCAATTCTTATATTTTTTTTGCCGTCATCATAACCGGTGTTTTGTGCGTTTTTCTTTTCTAAGCTTGAATCTATTTCGGCAAAACCGATATTTTTATTTTGTTCGATAACTTCAATAAGCTCTTTTTCGCACAAGCCGATATCAAGATTCTTGGTTAAAAGGGCTTTTTCAAGACTTATCTTTTTCCCCATTATTTTGCGCATAAGGGGATTGGTAAGAGGTGTAAAACCTTTTTCTGCCAAGTATCTTATCGTTTCAGGAAAGCGTTCGGTAATATCAAAAACACTTTCATCCATATTAAAATATTTATTCATTATAATCCTCCGATCTATAATCAAGTTAAAATTAAAATAACCCGAAATTTAAAGTATGAATCCTATTTTTAAAAATATTCCCGGCCAAGAGGCGGAAAGATATTTAAAAAGCATCAATGCCAAAACCCGCAGCTTCAAAAAAGATTCTTTTATCTTTTTTGAAGGCGATACTCCCGCTTTTATCTTTGTTTTAAAATCGGGATCCGTTCAAATCGAAAAAAGCACTGCCGACGGAAAAAGACTCATCATGAACCGCTTTGAAAAACCCGGTACGGTTTTTGCCGAAGTCTATGCTCTTTTAGACTCGGCTGTTTACGATTACTCATGCCGAGTTATAAGCGATGCCGAAATTCTTTGTCTCCCCATAGAAGGGGTCTTTGGTGCCGGAGCGTACTCCGAAACTCATTTTAAGGTTCTAAAGAACCTATTAAATATTTTAGCTCATAAGGCTTATTTTTTAAACCAAAAGCTTCTTATCTTTTCTTCATTCAGTCTTCGTCAAAAGATAGCCCTCTATTTATTGCAGCAGGCTGAAGGAAGTTCAAAGGTTGAGCTAAACCTAAACAGGGAGGCTATGGCCGAATACTTAGCAGTTCCTCGGCCATCTTTATCCCGCGAGCTTATGAGCATGCAAAAAGATGGGCTTTTAAAAATCGAAAAAGATACCATCATTGTCAACCTTGATAAACTCGAAGACTTTAGCTAAGGGCTTATCAATAAAAGCCCTTAGCCTGTCCTCCCGATTATGTTTCTAACCGAAAAAATGTTTTATATCATCTTCTATTGAAGAGATTCCCGATAATCCGAATTTGCTTATTAAAACATCCTTTACGTTGGGTGAAAGGAAGCCGGGAATAGTAGGCCCAAGGTGTATGTTTTTTACGCCTAAGAACAATAGGGCCAAGAGTACTATAACGGCTTTTTGTTCATACCATGCTATATTAAAAATTATCGGTAAATCATTAATATCGCTTAGGTTAAATATTTCCTTCAACTTAAGAGCTATAAGGGCAAGGGAATAAGAATCATTGCATTGTCCTGCATCCAATACCCTTGGAATTCCGTTTATATCTCCAAGATTTAGTTTATTATACCTGTATTTTGCACAGCCTGCCGTCAGGATGACGGTATTTTTCGGAAGAGCTTCTGCAAAGTCCGTATAATAAGATCGCGTTGTGTGTCTGCCGTCGCAGCCTCCCATAACTATAAACTTCCTAATATCTCCGTTTTTTACTGCCTCGACAATTTTATCGGCAAGGGCAAAAACTTGGGCGTGAGCAAAACCTCCGACAATTTTTCCGGTTTCAATTTCTTTTGGAGGTTGGCAGGATTTTGCCTTTTTTATAATTTCGGAAAAATCCTTATACCCGTTTTCATCGGCTTCAATATGAACACAGCCTGGATGACCTGCTGCATTTGTCGTATACATTCTTGATAAGTATGAAGCCTTTGTAGGAATTATACAGTTGGTTGTCATCAGAATGGGGCCGTTAAAACTTTCAAATTCCGAAACCTGCTTTGCCCAAGAGTTGCCGTAATTACCTGCAAGATGCGTGTATTTTTTTAATTTTGGATAATAATTTGCGGGAAGCATTTCGGAATGAGTATAAACATCAATACCTGTACCCTCGGTTTGCTCAAGAAGCATTTCGATATCTTTTAGATCATGTCCCGATACAAGTATCCCCGGATTATTTCTTACCCCGATTGAAACTTCGGTTATTTCGGGATTGCCGTAGCTGCCTGTGTTGGCGCTATCCAACAGAGCCATTCCCTTAACTCCGGCTTCTCCTGTCTTTAAGGTAAGAGAAATAAGTTCATCAACACTCAAATTTTCATCTATGAGCATTGAAAGCGTTTTTTGAATAAAGGCATCAACTTCTTCATCTTCATAGCCTAAGGCGTTAGCATGTTTTACATAGGCACATAGCCCCTTTAGACCATAGATAATAAGTTCTTTTAAGGAACGCTTATCGGGATCTTTTGTCTGCAAAACGCCTATTGTAATGGCCTTGCCCAGTCTTTTCGGTATATCCGAGTCAATATACACTTCAATCTCCGGATCAAAGGGGCGGTTTAAAGAACTATGCAAATCATGGATTGCTTTAAGAGTAATATTTATTCTGTTGTTAATTGCTTTTTCATCAAAATTTGCATTGGTTATTGTAACAAAAAGGTTTGTGCTTACGATGTGGTTAATTTCTTTTTCAACCTTAATCCCGTTTTCTCTCATATACGACGTTATCTTGGAAAGTTTTTTTGTTACCCAGATGAGAAAATCCTGTAATCCTGCAACTAAGGGATTTTTTCCGCATACGCCGACCCTTATGCAGCCTGAATTTTTAAATGTCTCTTGACATTGAAAACAAAACATAGCGTTCATGGCATCCTCCTATAAAACTTTTTTAAATGGATTGCCAAATCCATTTAAAGGTTTAAGTAAATTATATATATTTTACGAATAGGAGGCGGTAACGGATGTTACGCAGATGTTAAATTTTTGTTGTTTTAAGTCTATTTTTGCTCACTTGAAATCTCTTATTCTATCCTATATACTCAATATTATGAAACCGGATAAAATTACACAATGGCAAAAATTAGGTTTTGGAATGTTTATTCATTATGGACTTTATTCTTTATGCGGAGGCGTTTGGAAGGGGGAGCCGGTAAAGCGCGGTTACAGTGAGCAGATTTTAAGTCACGGTAAAATACCCAAAGAAGAATATAAGTCCTTGCAAAATAAATTTACCTGTAAGAATTTTGATGCGGAAAAAATATGCATTCTCGCAAAGACTGCGGGGATGAAATACATTATTATCACGGCAAAGCACCATGACGGTTTTTGTCTTTTTAACACAAAGACTACAAATTATAATTCGGTAAAGACACCTGCAAAGCGGGATTTGATTTTAGAGCTTTCGCAAGCTTGCAAAAAAAACGGTTTAAAGTTCGGGCTTTATTTTTCTTGGATAGATTGGGATTGTGAATTCGCTCTTCCGATAAGCGATCATAATAGCGATAAAATTCCGCCCAAACATCAAAGATTTAATTTGGAGCAGCTGACTGAGTTGTTTACAAATTACGGCCCGCTTTGTGAGCTTTGGATGGATATGGGTTTCCCGACAAAAAAGCAAAGCGAAGAGGTTAGAGCCCTTGCCCAGAAACTTCAACCCGATATGATGATCAACGGAAGAATATGGAATGACTGCGGAGATTTTTGTACCATGGGGGATAATAGACTTCCCGATAAAAGTTTAAATGTTCCTTGGCAAACTCCGGCTTCAATTTACCATGAGACATGGGGATACCGCTCATGGCAAAGGCGGGGCGATAAAAACAAAAAAGCTCAAGAGCTCATTGAAAGTCTTATAAAAGTAAGAGCTATGGGCGGAAATTATCTTTTAAACATCGGCCCTAAGGGAGACGGTTCGGTAGTTGCTTTTGAAGCTGAGGTCCTAAAAAAAATCGGGAGCTTTTTTAAATCAAAGGCTCCTTCTCAAAAGGGCGCGCAAAAACTTTGTAAAGAATTAAATTTAGATATTCCTCAGGATTCTATTACTGAATTAAAAGATAAAATAAACGAAATTCCATTTACAAAAAAATTATACCGCTTTACGGGAAAGGATTATTATTCTTCTCATTTTATTTGTACGGAGCTTGAACTAAGCTTAAAAATGTCAAAAGACTTAAGCAAAACAAACTTGTGGACAATCAGCCTCGTCAGAAAAAAGCCCTTATCCCAAGATGAGTTTTTGGAAATAAACGGAAAAGAATTTTGCTTCCCCGCAAACAAAAAAGAATTGGAAATTTTAAAAAACATAAAAATAGAAAGCCTTCTTAAAATTTCGGTATCCACAATAGGCTGCGCTGCCTCGCGGAAGGCGCTAAGGCAAGATAACTTAATTTTGAGGGTAGAAAAAAAATGAGGTTTTTTAAATTTTAAGATAGTTTATAGAGGACGTATTGGTTTAGGGAAACACCTTCATGTTCTGCATTTAAAGCTAGTTCTTTGTGTAAAGATTTAGGAATTCTTAAAAGGAATTTGCCGCTATAATTATTTTCGTCTTGAGGCATGGGTATCGCAAAACCGTTTTCGAGTTTTGATTCAATCCACCCCTCCATTGCTTCATATATATTTTCATACACTTCTTCTAATGTTTCTCCTGAGCTTTGACAACCATCCAATTCTTTGACTTGTGCATAATAATATAAACCGCTCTCATCATGTATTTTTTTTATGATAATTGAATACGGTAAATTTAAATAATCTTTTATTTGCATAAGTACCTCCTATATTCTTTTTAAAATATCTTTTACATAGCATGCTTTTAATGGATTTTCTGATTTTACAGTTATCACATCCCCTTGTGCATTTATATATTGCCTATGCGAACCTTTTTGGCGATCAAACCTATAACCTATATATTCAAGCACTCTGTCGGCCTCTTGAATTCTTATTCCATTAGGTTGATTTCGCATTTTTTCAATTATTTTCTCCACACCAGCCATATTTATATGATACTATATATAATATCATTTGTCAATATATTTTAAACTTTCAATGGTTATTTCCCTTTATCTATGATAAAATACTAATATGTCATTGGATTATTTGATTTTATATTTTGGTATTTACAGTTTTATCGGGTGGCTTTGCGAAGTAGCCTATTGCTCTCTTTTACAAAAGAAACTTGTGTTAAACCGCGGAATGCTTTACGGACCTGTATGCCCAATATACGGGTTTGGAGCGTTGATTTCAATTTTTTCGTTGAAAAATTTAATCCCGTATCCTATAGCTTTGTTTTTTGCTGCCGTTATTTTAACAAGCTCTCTTGAATATGCTGCAAGTTTTATTTTAGAATATTTATTTGATACACTTTGGTGGGATTATTCAAAGTATAAACTTAATATTAACGGACGAGTTTGTGCTCTTAATTCGACTCTCTTTGGAATATTGGGGCTTGCTTTAATGTATATTATAAATCCTTTTATTTCAAAGTATGTAAATCAAATACCCGATTTGTTTATTCTGATTATTTCAAAAGTTTTGCTTTTTATTTTTATTGCCGATTTTATTTTTACGCTTAAAGCTCTAATCGGACTTCATGATGCTCTCTTACATATTAAGAGTCTGACGGAGAATTTTTATGCACATCTTGAAACTCTTGATATACATGAAAGGATAAGCGAAAGCAATATTGCAGAAAGTTTTAATCTGCTCCGCGAAAAATTAAAACAGGATCGATATTCCGCTTATGAAAAAATACAGGAACAGTTTAAACTTATTGCCGAAAAAAACAAGGGCCGTATTTTATCGGCCTTCCCGAATATGAGGCAAAGAAGAAATAATTTACATCTAAAACTTTTAAAATATTTTAAGGAAAAGAGGTAATAATAAAAAAGAGGAATAAAATTAAAATTTTATTCCTCTCGATTTTTAGATTTTAAATTTTTCGACCTCGCTTACAAGGCTGCTTATATTTTCTTTATTTTTTGAGAGATGCTATTGACTTCTTGGGTCGCTTCATTTATTTGAAATGCTCCTGCTGCCATTTCATTCATACTTGCGGTAATGACTCTGGTAAGATCGTCAAGTTTTTGCATTTCAACAGCGATGTTTTTTCCGCCTTCCAACATTTCGGCCGAACCATCATTTACACGCGATGTGATTAAATTGATATCGTGAATCGCCGTTAAAACTTCACGGCCTCCGTTTTCTTGCTCTTTCATTGCAAGCATCAGAGTTTCACTCATCTGTTTTACTTGTTCTGATAGGGCAAAGATACTGTCAAATTTTTCTTCAGCTAATTTTGAAGATGTGGAAAGGTTTTCAATCTCTTTACTTAAAATTTTTAAGGTTGAAGTTATCGTTTTTCCTTGTGAGCTGGATTCTTCTGCAAGTTTTCTAATTTCGTCTGCAACAACTGCAAAACCTTTTCCCGCTTCCCCGGCATGAGCTGCTTCAATTGCCGCATTCATCGCAAGCAGATTTGTCTGACTTGCAATATGCTGGATTACGCTTGAAGCTTCTAAAAGGCCGCCCGATTCTTCCGAAATTTTTTGCGTTACCGTATTTGATGCTGAAAGAGTTTCTTTTCCTTCAGCTGTAGCTCCTGCAAGATTTTTGATGGCTTCATCCGTTTTTATAAGCGTCTGAGTTATTGAGCTTATGTTACCGACCATTTGTTCTATTGCCGATGAAGACTCGGCTACACTTACAGCCTGAGATTCTATCATTCCGTTTAATTGTGTGATGGTTTTAATAATCTGCTCAATGGTTGCAGAAGTTTCTGTAACACTCGCTGCCTGTGTAAGGGCTTGTTGTTTCACCCCTTCTATGTTTGTACTTATTTGATGTATTGCACTTGCCGTTTCAGTCATGTTACTCGCAAGTTCATTTCCTATCTGCTCCATTTCCTGAGTTCCTGAACCGACTGTCTTTATTGAGTTTCCTATTTTTTCAATCGTTCTGTTAAAGTATTTTGATAGATCAGTTATTTCATCATTTCGTTTGATGGGCAAGCGTACCGTTAGATCGCCGTCTCCATCTGCAATATTTTTAAGAGCTTTAACTGCTGATATAATTGGTTTTACTATTGTAAGGGCTATAACAGCTGTAAGAATAATGGATACGATTAATATGGTTATACCGATAAGTCTCACTGTGATTTTTAAAAGCTTAAGACTGCGTGTAAGTTCGCCGACCGGAGCACTGACTATTATCTTCCATTTTGTTGTTTTCATAGGAGAATAAGCTGCGATTTCTTTTTCGCCTTCATATGTAAATTTGCCTAAACCGGCTCCGGAGGATGATAAGACCTTTTGTTCAAAATCGGCGATGCTTTTAAGTTCCGGTTCGGACTCAGCGCTTTTAATACTGTTCTCTTGATCTTCAACTATTTGCCTGTCTTTGTCGGCAATTGTTGTTCCCGAAGCGCCTATAATATAACAACCGCCGGTTTCTCCTATTACAATATCATCGATTAGATCACTAAGCGCTAATCCGTTAACACCGGCGCTAAATACGCCTAAAATATTTTGTTCATCATCATAAATAGGTACGGAGAGTATAATTTCTAAATGGCCTGTTTTACGGTTTCCGATAGGTTCAGAAATGAAATTTCTGCCTGCTATAGCTTCCTTATACCATTCCCGATCGCCGACAAAAAATGAACTTCCATCGATAGAGTATCTTATACCATTCTTATCTGAAATCCCAAAGTATTCTATCGTTTTATTCCGCTCGGCATCTTTTTGTAATGCCTTTACTTTCTCATAAAAAGTAAGTTTAGAATCGCGAAGAGCCGGGATACGTGCAAGACCTTCTAAAAGCTGTAAAAAATTATTGATCCTTCCGTCGATAATTTCAGCCGTATCCGTTGCCTTCATTATGAGAGCTTTTTCAATTTTTTCCATTAAAGCCTTTTTTGCTATAAATAAAGCAGAGGCTCCCATTGTAAATCCTCCAATCAGGATTAACAAACCAAAAAAGAAAATCAACTTTCCTAAAATAGAAAACCGTCTTTTTTCCTTTTGATGAATATTTTCACCTAACATATGCGGCTCCTTTCATGTGCTATTTTAAGAACTATTTATAATTGATGTTTATTGAATATACATTTAAGAGTTGATAAAGCCGATTATACATTATTTTTTTTATTTTTACTAGATGTTTGTGCAAGAGATACATGGAAAAAATTATAATGGAGAAAATTTATAAAATAGGAATAAATAAGTCTTATGTTTTTACGAGCCGGTAGACTTATATTTTGATACGCCGAACCGCCAAAAAAGATAGGCAGGAATTAAAAATAAAAATGAAAGAAGAGGTAAAAAGGCGAGGGCAGGGTTTTCATATTTATCGAATAAAAACAAAAGAGGATAGTATTGAAAAAGAGCATAAGGAATTATAAATGTGCAAAAGCGTAAAATTTTGTTTCCGTATATTGAAACGGGATATGAGGCAAATGTTCTGGCTCCATCGGTAAAGATATTCATAAACTCAAGACTTTGTATGGTAAAAAAAGAAATAGCTGCATAGATTAAAAAAAGACCTGAAAATACAGCTATGCCTCCTAAGAGCATTGATATAATTGTAAACACCTTTAAAAAAGACCAATCTATATTTCCGAATCTTATGCCGTAAAAAAATAAAACAACGGTTATGATAAGTCTTCCTATTCTTGAAAATTCGAATTTACTTCCCAGTACTTGAAGGGGTAAATTTCGGGGACGCAAAAGAAGTCTGTCAAAGTCTCCGTTTATAATCAGTGTAGAAAATGAATCAAAGCCTCGTGCATAGCTTTCGGTAATGGCAAAGCTCAACTGCATTATTGAATAACAAAAAATAACTTCGGCAAAGGAAAATCCTTTTATCGACTGAAAGCGCGCAAATAAAAAATAAAGAGCAAAGACGCTGTTGCAGGTTAAAAGAAACTGCCCCAAACACGATAAAAAAAACGAAAGCTTATATTGCATTGTGCTTTTTAAAAGAATACCTATATATCTAAAATAAAGTTTTAAACCGTTCATACCTATCTTAAAATTTTAATTTAACCTCCTTGCACCACCAGTTTTTTTTCTGCCGCCTTTGCAATAAGTTTCCCCGATATAAATAAAACGATGAGCCAGAATACTTGCAGGATTATTTTTTTACCTGCATCTTTAGATGAAATATCGTAAGAAAAAATTCTTAAAGGAATATTTTGAATTCCTGTGAAGGGAGACAATTCTAAAATCTTTTTTATTGTTTCGGGGAAAAAAGGAATGGGAATTACCTGCCCCATTAACATTTCGGAAGCCGATAAAAATACTATTTGAAGCCCTCTTGGAGAAACCGTAAAAAAACAAAGCACGTATATGAGGCAGGTAAAGGCTGCTGCCGTACAAAGGCCTAAAATCATGGAGGCTATAAATATTAAAAACGTAATAAGGTCAGGCATTACGAGTCGGTAGGGCATGGGTAAAATTGCGGCAATTATTAAAACGGGGAAGCATCTTAAAAGTCCTCTTGCAAGTCTTAATGCAACCGAGCGGGTAAACCAGAGAGTGTATATTTCGATGGGTTTGGACATTTGGTAAACAATGGAGCCTGAAACAATAGAGTCCGTTATGTCGCCCTCGAAGGTCCACATTGCAAAAAATGCTAAGAAGGCTTGCTGCATCCAGATATAGGAAACAAAGGCTGAAAAGCCCATAGGAAAATTTTGAGGTGAGGTTTCATAAAAGGCTTTGAATAAAATAATAGTTAAGCAGCCCCATGCAAATTGAGTCGAAATGCCTGCAAGGGCGGCAGCCCTGTACTGTAAGTTTGCTATAAATCTTATTTTAAAAAAAGAAAGATATTTTTTCATAAACCGTAAAAGCCTTTTTAGCAATTTTCTTTATAAAACTCGGCGAGGCTTTCATCCAAAGAGAGGTTTTCTTTTTTGATGTCTTTTAAGGTTCCGTCCAAAAGAATTTTTCCCTTGTCTATTAAGATTATACGCTCGGTAATTGCTTCAATATCCTGCATATCGTGGGTGGTTAAAATAATTGTTGTTTTATTTTTTTTATTCAGTTCCGAAATAAATTTTCTTACCGTCAATTTTGAAAGAGCGTCAAGCCCTATTGTCGGCTCATCCAAAAAAAGAATTTTTGGGCTGTGCAAAAGAGAGGCCGCAATTTCACACTTCATCCTTTGGCCTAGGGAAAGTTGGCGGGCAGGAGTTTTTATAATTTCTTTTAAATCTAAAAGACTTATCAATTCTTCCAAATTATTTTGAAAAAGATTTTGAGGCACGGAATAAATATCCTTTAAAAGCTCAAAGGAATCTATAACGGGAATGTCCCACCACAGCTGAGTTCTCTGTCCGAAAACTACGCCGATGTTTTTTACATATTCAACTCGTTTTTTCCATGGAACAAGGCCTGCAATTTCGCAAGTGCCGGAGTCCGGTGTAAGAATACCGCAAAGAACTTTTATAGTAGAGCTCTTTCCTGCACCATTGGGGCCTATGTAACCTACGGTTTCTCCTTCATTAATCGTAAAAGAAATATCGTTTAAGGCTTTTATATATTCATAGTCCCTCTTAAAAAGAGCCTTTGCTGCTTCCTTTAAGCCCTTATTTCTTTTTGCGACCTTGTATGTTTTGCAAATATTTTGAACCTTAATCATTTTTTCTTCCATAAAAACTTTTACAGGGGCGGTATAATATCATTAAAAAGAAACTTGTTCAATAGAAAATTCAAGTCTGATTTATTTTTTCCGAAACTCTAGTTATGAAAAAGCGGATTTTTTATATTTTAATTTTTGGTTTATCTTTTTTGTTTTTTTCATGTTTGAGTTTGTTTATAAGTCCTCCTCATCTAATCGAAAGCCGGGGCAGATGTTCGGCTGAGGATTTAACCGCCTTTTTTATGAGCCAAAATCCCAAGGCCGATAAGGCGAAGGTAAGGCGCCTTGCTCAATTTTATATAGAAGAGTCTGAGGCTGAAGGAATAAATTCGGATATTGCTTTTTCGCAAATGTGCTTGGAAACAGGTTTTT
This sequence comes from Treponema sp. OMZ 798, assembly GCF_024181385.1. NCBI lineage: Bacteria > Pseudomonadati > Spirochaetota > Spirochaetia > Treponematales > Treponemataceae > Treponema > Treponema sp. OMZ 798. The sequence goes on along the minus strand of NZ_CP051305.1, from coordinate 2,365,783 downwards.
TACGCTTCGGAGGTTTGGTAAGCGAGGAGATGAATAATTTTTGCGGCCTTGGTTCAATCGGAGAAGGGAAAAAAGGAGAAAGTTTTCCAACCGAGAAGACGGGAGTTTTAGCCCATGTTCAGCACCTAAAGGCATATGCTGCATCCAAGCCTCTTGTCCGCACTCTAGCCGATCCGCGGTATAAATATGTTAATCCTAAGGGAAAGGCTCCTACAATTTACGGGCTTGCCGGAACTTGGGCGGCAGACCCAAACTACGGCAAAAAACTTGAAAACATATTGAAAAGATTGTACAAATCGGTTTATTAACCGGAACTATTCAATGTATATACTCTTGTCAAGTTATATTATATAAAAACCTGCCCACAAACCTGAGTTTACAAAAAGCATAAAAGCTTGTATACTTAAAGGGCGATAATGTAAAAAAACTTTATCTATGGAGGAACTATGATAGAAAACATAAGTACAAAAGAACAGTTTGAATCAAAATTTCTTAATGAAGAAAAAGAGATCTTAGTGCTTATCGAAACTAAAACCGGCGGAGCATTTAAATTTGGCGATATGTGGGCGCCGTCAAATCGTCCTTTAGCATTCATCGATCTTGCGGATAATTCACTTCATTCCGAATCGATACGCTTAGAGTGGCTTGTAGAAGATCGGGATTGGAAATATTATTTTAAACCTCAAACTGCCTTCCGAGTGAAGGTGCGCCCGCAAAAGCCCGGCTCTTCTTCGAGATATAAACATCTTTTTATGCTCGTAGAAGTCTTAGAAGAGGGCGTGAAAGATAAAAGATTTGACAAAATTCTAAAAGAATATAATACCGAAGTTATCTATGAAGATGAGGATTTTTATTTTGTTCTGAATAAAGAATATGACTGGTTCGAAGGTGCAATAAAGTATAAGGATGAAGATATTGACCTGAATGTAGAAACGGAAGATTTGGAAGAATTAAAAAATATTTTGAGTGCTTATAAAGCCGCAACAAAAAATTTCGATGAGTGGCTAAACAGAATAAAAAAATTTGCAGCAGAACAGCTTACCGGCTTGGCAAATGATTGGCAGGAGAAGGAGACTCCCGAAATTACTAAAAAAGACTTCTTCGACCGGGTTGAACTTTCGAGTATTGTTCTCGAGCCAAAAAATAATTTTATTGTTTACCTGCATGATGATGATATGTTTTTCGGGCACATTATCTGTGTGTACGGAAATCTTGACGGAAAACTCGATAGTGCGAATATAGAAGGATAAGGAGCTTAAAAAATGAAAATAATTAATGAAAATCTAACGATAGAAGTTATTAAAGAAATGGGAGAAGAAATTGACCTTTATCGGCTCATTGACCCTATGTGGTACACCGTAAATATTTACGGAACGCATGAAGAATATCTAAAATCGGCTAAAGATTTTACTTTGGAGCAGCGTTACTTATTAGCCTTGCAGTGGTATACGGTGGAAACCGATAACGGCGGTCATCATCAGTTTTTTTTCAACTCCACAGGTATTGTGTGGCAAGACGCCTTGGAAGGTCTTAAGCTTTTTGGCATTGATGATTTATATAAGAACTTCTTGGAAGTGATAGAATTTTTCGGCGGCTCAATTTCTTTTGATAGGAAGCAGCGCTGGGATATGCTTTCAGAAGCGGAAGAAAAAGATGAAGAAGCTCTTAATGATTTTTTGGATAAGCATGATAGGTTCTATTATAATCACGATGAATTTGACGATAAACTGATAACCTACATTAAAAACAACCCCGAAAAATTTGTCTTCGTCGGCAGTTACGAAACAGATGAGGATTAGAACATGGAAACAAATAATATAATAAACGGGCTAAAACATTTATCTGAAGGACTATTCCTACCCGAAGAATGGATTGATTGGTGGAAACAAAATGAAAAATTTGCAAAACAATTTTTGCCGCCGCGGTGGTATTTAAAGATAAAACCTAAGATGCCACAAGGTTTAATGGGTGCCGCTCTAATATCTCAAAATGCGGCTCGTGAATACTTAAAATCTATAAATCAATCTTATAACGAAAATTCACAAGTCAATTATATGGAAGGATGGCGAAAGCAAATAGATGATATCTCCTTGAACTATGACAAAGTTGATATTATTGATTTTGACTTGAAATTTACCAAATTGAAGCAAAGTTACCCTAACTTGTTTACCGTAATAAAAAAACACTTACTGAAAAATGATGTTGTGGAAAATAATTTAACCGAAGAAAAATTAACCTCATCATTCTTTTATAAATTATTACATAGTGATGTGATTGCATTTTTTTATTGTATTTCGCAATTAAAAATGGAAGGAATTCTTATTGATTTTGATATGTTAGAATTACGGAAGGAATATATTAAATTTGGGGAATTATGGTTGAATAGTGATGGGGATGAGTTATATATCATACCTCATGAAACTTCTGTATATTTGCATGATATAGGGAAAAATCAAATACATATTATAAATAAATCATTTAATTCATTTATTGAAAATGATTTGAGTCATTTTATCTCTGAAAATATTTAGTCTTTTACTCTGTTTTGAAGTGATTATCCTTTCCTTTGCCAAGGACAACACCTTGATACCGAAACCGAATTAGCGTATAATAGATACAGATATAAAGAATAATATGGACTTCGGTTTAATAAAAAATAGCAACATAATTACAAATGGAGATCTATCTGTTCTTAAAAGTTTTACTTTTAAAAATGGAAGGAAATTTCCTTCTTCTTATATTTCTTTTGTTGAAAGATATGGTTATGGATTATCATCCGGGCTTTTTATAATTTATATTCCAATGGATAATTATCCTGATTCAATTTTTTTGAGAAGTAAAGAAATTATTTCGACATATCAAGATGTTTTGGATAATGAAGAAAAATTATGGTTCGATATGGAACCGGATTTAAAATATCAAGATTTAAAGAATCTATTTCCATTTGGAATGAGCGAAAATGGACATTATTTGTTTTGGGATATTACAAGTAACGAGTTAAAAGATGAGATGAACATTTATATCACTGATTTTAGAGGAACCGGCTTTTTGAAAGCGGCGAACGATTTATATGACTTTTTTGAAAAAGTAGTATCCAAAAATAAATATAAAGAGATACTACCTTTTTCTGAAAATCCATTGCCTAATACTTTTCAAGTTCTTGAAACAGGTCGATATTATGAATAGTTTTTCACTTTTTCTAAATCAGACGGAGATAAAATATTAAACTATGATTTATATTAAATACTATAATAAGAGCAAAGGTTATTTTTTAGAAGACCTCAATAGAAAACCTGATCCCGAGATTGAAAAAAAATTAAATATCCAAACTGATGTCATCTATCAGTCACCTCATACAAGTAAGATCACTTGGGCGGCAAAGAGAATAGACGAAAATTGCATACGCATAATGGTATTCAATGAAACTTTAAATAAGATTACTTCTATAAAATTAGAAGATGAATTTAGTGATTCTGAAATAGATTTTGCAGGCTTAAATGAAGAAAATCGTATAATAATATCTTTTACAGCAGGACAGGACGGTTCTCAAGATTATTGCATAGAATTAAACAATAATGAGCTGAAGGTAATATATAAGTTCCCGGAGAATTTATCCTATATGTTTAGCTTCGATAAGTATGCTTTGTTTGCAGATTTTTACAGCTCAAACTTTATTAAAATTTCATCTTCCGATTTTACACAAATCCTCGAGAAAACATATTCACTATTTAAAAAAGATTCATTATCCAATATCCAAAAAATCAATGATAGTTTCGGAATATTTTGTACAACTGAAGGAAAATGCTATGCTTTTGATTTATCCAAACTTGAACTAATTGATGAACTTATTATCGATTATACGATAGATGAATTAAAAAATAGCTGTGGCGTGAATGCATTATTTCAAACAAGGGATGAAATGATCTTCCAATATCGCAATTATAAAAATGGCAAAACAAGCATTGAATGGCTCAGTGTAGATAAATTATATTTGGATAAGCTTATCAAAGAACGAAAACTGTGATATAATTAAAAAAAGGATATATATTATGAAATTAAAAGAAGCACTAACAAAATTTAATAATGTGTTCGGCAGAAATAAAACCGATCTGGGAAATTTTTCCGTCATTGATGATGCCGTGAAAAATACCGAATGCACAGATGAGTTGGATCAGTTTTACTCTTTAACGTCTTTCGATAATGTGTTAATAATCGGAGGAGAATTCTTTCTTACCATTCAACCTAAGATAAAACTTGATAGAGCTCAGGAAGGCTGGTACATAATTCTTAATAAAGAAGGACAGCGGCAAAACGATGATACAAAGTGGAATAAAGATTGGGTTGTATTTGCAAATAGAAATGATGATGCTGTTTACTTTGACAGAAAAAATGGAGGAGTGTATGGTTCTGTCGATAAAAGACAGTTCTTTCATTTAAGCTCTTCTCTTGCCGATTTCTTTTTTCTTTTATCCGAATGTATGAAGCTGGAAGAAGAAAAATATAAATTTAACACAAGCGATGATGACGAAGAGCCTTTAGAAAACTTTATTGATGATACAGAAGGCATTCTCTCGCAATGCTTAAGCACAAAGCAAGTTGAAGATTTTCTATCGTTCTTTTTTGGATAGTTCAGTGGCTCCGATTTGTCAGGAAGGAATTGTAACTTATATTGATACCGAAGATGAAAAGTTTTGAGGCTGCGGAGAATGCGGTAATGTTTGGTTTTCAAAAGAAGATTTGGGTATAAAGTCATGAATTTAGAACAGTACTACTCCGGTGATGATGTTTGGGATAATTTCGTGGAAATAGCCAAAAAAGAAGTTGCCTCTGCCGGGTTTAATACAGACAAATCTATTTTAGATAAACTAAAAAGAAAACTAAAAAACAATGATGATATAGCTTATGTTGCTTACTATTTATTCTACAATGATAGCATTAATTGGATTGAAAGAAGAATCCCTGCTTTAGATAATCTAATGCCGATAGAGTGTCTAGCATCTGAAGAATTAACTAATAGATTACGAGAGGTTCTATTAAGAACTCCCCTCTGATTAATGGGAAAATTTATTTTTAAATAAACTTATCAAAAATCAAATACTATGATATAATTAAAAAAGGAGGCCTTGGTATGATAAATGAAATCTATAAGAGGATTGGACAACGGATTTCCGACTCGATTAAAGAAAAATGGGTTAATGCTGTTTTGCAGATTGAATATATAGGGGCGGTAAAATGCTTTTTGCAATATAAAAAACCGGACGGCACAGCCGGCAACATAGCCTTAGTTGACAGTTTTAAAAATATGAGAGACATAAAAGATTTGTACAAAATAATGACAGAAGGCGGAAAAGCTAAATGGAATAAAGCTGTTTTTTATTTAAACGCTGACGGTTCATTCAATATGGAATTTGAATGGGATCAAAAATTGCAAGATGAAATAGAAAAATTATGTCAAAAATAAAAGATATATTTTCATATTCTTCGCGCTGGGATAGCATCGGGCTTAGCTGTGCAGGATGTAAATATTTTCAAGGACCGATCCAATGGCCTGATACAGAAAAGCAAAGCAGATGTGAGCTGCACAATATTTCATTAGCCGTATCATATAAAATTGAGAGGAGGAAAAAATAAATGAAGACAACGCTTTTTCCAAATTGGACATTAGACGAAATAGATGAAACGGGTGCAATTTCGGAATATTTTCATAATGAAAAAATGCCTTTCACCGAAGAGACTATGATTAATTGCCTTAAAATGAAGCGTAATAAATACGAAATTTATTGGGCTGTTTTAGCTCTGCGTATGCTAGGAACGCAGAAGGCAATTCAATATTTAAAAGAAGTTGCCGCTTATAAAAACTTAGATGTGCAGGGTGCATGTGTTTTAACTATCGCTTACTTAGCCGAGGGGACTGAAAATAAATATTTGGCGAGCCTCTTGTTAAATCAAGATTTCAAAGCAAAGTGGTACGCAGTTGTTGCCTTCAATCACAAACCGGACGGCAAGGCTGTTCCTTATGCAGCTGAGTACGGTTTTAAAACAATCAAAAGCTCAAAAAATAAACCTGAAGCGGGTTCTTTAATAGTTGAGTATCTTGCAAGATATGCCCCGGAAAATGAACTTGCAAAAAAGATATTTGCAAGAATAAATAAAGACTTCGAGAATCTTTCTCCCAAAGAACAGGAAGTTTTTACAGCGAATTTTCCGCATATCTTTAGAAATTAACATGAATAAAATTGTAACTACAACAGTAATGGTAATTTTTACTCTCTTAGTTTTTACAGCCGATATACTGCTGATTACGCGGTTTTTCATGTTGATAAAACAAAGAAGATATAATGATTCGGCCCCCCTTTGGGGCGGACTTCCGGATTTATTTCCCAAAATTGAAAATAGATATTTTAAAACTTTTTTGAACTACATCACGCTGAATATTGCGGTGTATATCATCGGGTACTATTTTCCAAGCAAATGGCCTGGTGCCAAAGCTCTTAGATTTTCTTTTGATGTTGTTATCGAAGGGTATAGATTTTTAATAGCATTTATAATAACAAACCTTTTTTTAGCTATTGGCCGGCTCACAAGAAAAATAAAAATTTTTCAACAAAATACAATTTCGGTTAAACTATATTACATTGAGCTTATCATCATTCCTATAATTGTTGTTCTTTCTCTTTATTTTTTTGACAGTGTTTTCAAAGTGCTCACAAAGTATTATCTTGAATTGCCTATGGAGTAAGGTATGGAACAAAAATTGATAAAACGGCTGCAAATATTTTTCGATAGACACCCGTCACTAAGGGGAAAGCCTGCCGATATTGAGCAAATTACCGCTGCCGAACAAGAACTTAATATAAAGCTCGATGAGGACTATAAGGAATTTATAAAACTTTTCGGAGGAGCTTATGCGGGTTTGGCGATACACGCTTTTGAAAATGGAGAATCCATAGGCAAAGAAACAATTATTGAATTAACCCGTTATGCCAGGAAATTATTTAATGATATAAAATTGTTCCCTGAAATAAATACAAGTCTTGTGATTGCAGATGACGGTTCAGGGAATCCGATAGCGATTGAAGCTGACGGAAGCGTTGTTTTATTTGACCTTGATATAGAAAAAAAGAGGGTTATTGCCTGTTCATTTGAGCATCTCATTGAACAAAATTTTGAAGAGTGGTAAAAAATGATAAAATAAAAACGAGGTGGGAAAATATGGGAATAGGAATAACGCCTGAAATGGCGGTCTTAGCAACTCCTTTTTTATTAGGATTGTTTTTATTGGTAACAATAGGCACAAAGAAATTTGCAACGAAAGAAAACCCTAACGGACTGATGACAAAAAAAGGCAGAATTGCCTCTGCAATAGTTTTGTCCGTTTCGATTGCCGTTTCCGCACTGTGGTGGTATTTAGTTTACGGCAAGGGCAGCGGCGGTGCTGAGGTTAAAGGCGCCTTAATCACGATAGGTATAACCGAAGTGAGCCTTTGGGTATGCGTCTTGATTATTGCTGTGGTGTTTAAACTTAAAAATAAAAGAAAATGATATCGAGCAATATATGGAATTTTTTTTGAGTGCTGCAATCGGCGGAGAAATTACGGCTGAGGTTGACGGAGCAAAAATCATTCATTCATTGATAATAAAGATGAGAAAATCTTTAAAAGAACATTTTGAAAAATCTTTTTTTGAAGGTCTTAATAAGATAAAAATCAGTGTGTATATCGGCGGAGATGTTTCCTCTTATTGTGAAAAAACCGGCATTAGCGTAAGCCGGTATTCCAGTACAAAAAAAGAATATACGGCGGAGTTTTGTATCGACAAAAATTATTGGAATTTAGAACCTCTTCTTCCGATAAAAAATAAATTTATTTTGATTATGGAAAATTTATTGATAAACTTAGGAGAACTGATCGAAAAAAAACTTAAAGCCTCAGGCTGCAATTTTGACTGCAAACTATTTAAAGAAATTGTTCTTAAAAGTTTAGTGGAGGTATAAAAAAGAATATGATAAAATATTCAAAAGAAGCATTAGATGAAGCATTACTGCAAGCTCAAAGCAACGATATTAGTATGAGAACAAAAGGAATAAGGTTTTTAAGACAAGCCTCTTGTTTGGAAGTCGGCACGAAAAATACATATCCGATAAGGGATTGGTTTTCAGAAGCTGCTAATTATACAAAGCTGTTTGAAGTAATACAATCCGAAAAAGATCCGAAGCTGTTATGGGAATATTTATTTTTGATAAAAATGTATTGTGAGCGTTATATTGATTCAGCTCATTTAGTAAAAAATTCTGAAACCTTTATCCAAAAAAAAGAAAACATGGAATTCAAAATAAAAGCTTGCAAACTCGGAGAATTATTTTTGGTACACCAAGATGCTTCAGTAAGACAGGCCGCAGCAAGTCTGCTTTGGTACTTAAAGAAAACTTCCGAAGTTTGGCCGATAATCATAGAACTTATGCAGAAAAAACACGATTATATAACACTTTCTCATATCGGCATAATGATTTGCAATTGCTTTTCACTTTTGAATGACGATAGAACTATTACGGATTATTTGGAGAATACCGCGGCAAAGGAAAGTCTTATTTCACTAAAAGATGCAGCAGCTTTAAAGGATGCCGTATCACTTGCATTAGAAAAAGCCCCGGCAGCCGCAAAAAAAGCCGGCTTTAATTTAGTATCAAAAACACTTGACAATATAATTACAGAGCTTGCAAAAATCAATAAAAAATGATAGAATAGACATAAGATGCTTATTTTAGCAGGAGATAAATATGAACGGAGAATTATACCTAAAAAAAGGATTGCTTCAACTAAACAAGAAATTGTATGATGAAGCCTTGGAAACTTTGAATAAGGTTATCGAAATGGATGATGATCTTGCCAGTGTGGTATCTGCAAAATGTATTTTGGGTGAATATTATTTTATTCATCAAAACTATGAAAAAGCAAAAGAATTTTTATCATGGATTTGCGATATGCAGGATGAACTTGAAGAAGAGTTTGACGATTTACTTTCAGAAGAAATTGACACTGCCTATGTGTTGATGGAGTTAATTGAAAAATATAATCTGTAATATGAAAAATAATTCTTATATTCACAACTTAAAAATAGATGATGTTCCTTGGAATCGTCTTCCTACAACTTATGCAAGAGCAACTCTGTTTCCTCAATATTTTGAAGTATTGGATAATATGCAGGAATCGGATAAAATAGAAAAAGCATTAGATGAAATTTCAATAAACATTGAACATCAAAGTACTCTATGGTATGCAACTCCGTTTGCTCTTGTATTTCTTGGAAGAATTTTTATTAAAGCATTAAATCAAACTGAAGCAAACATAAATGCAGATTATATAGTGGAGAGGCTTCTCGAAATTTTTGATGTAATAGCTGAATGCTGTTGCGATGGAGAAGTACTGGAACATCCTGAACCCTTGCCTCTTTTTGAAGATATGTTAAAAGAAGAATATCTATGGTCTGAAATTTATAATGAAGAAGATGATTTACTCCGGTACGAGGAAGAAAATGTTTTCCCCGGTAATCTATTTTATAGTTTTTATTATTATTCTTTTGAAGTATTAACAACTTATCGTGAAGAATTTGCCAAATTAAAAGATACAAAATTTGCAGAAATTGCCTTGTATATAGACCGCAAACAAAACAATGTATTTCAAAAATTTAACCGGACATAATTTTGGAATGACATAAAAATATAAGGAAATTAGTATGATGAACTATTAGAGAAGTTTTTTCCGATGCTTTACCGGAAGAATAAAAAGAATGGGTTGTGAATGCTTAATGAAGAATTACAAACTGAAAAGGAGAACCTATGGTAAATAAGGCTCATATAATGTTATTAAGTGATGATTTAAAAAAAAGATTGCAATTGGAATTACATGCAGGCAATACCATTGCAGAAACGGCAACAGGCGGATTTTCTAAAACCGAATCGTCTCATTTGTTTGTATTCCTTGAAAAACCTTTTTTGACTCCCGTACAAAAAAACATACCCGGAATAACATATACCGAAGTCAATGACGTACATTACTGGAAAGCGGAATATACCGATGAAGTAAATCATCAAACCCTTGCCTGCAAATTTTAATCGTAGGAAATAAACCGAGAACACAAATGCCTAACATCTTATTTCACAGCGACCCTTGCAGTAAAAAGGTTACACAGCGAAAGCAAAAAGTAAAATAATTAAACAATAAGTAGATAATTATGTTGTCAGAAAAAGTTAAAAATTATTTGATAGAAACAAGGTTGTACGATGAAATTGAAGATATAAATTATCAAAAAGTAATGTTAGATTTAGGTATTAAATAGGATGCGGCTTTCGCCTAATTTAATCTTTATACAAATGCTGTAACATTTTCAGGACAAGCTTATGACATATTGCTTGATGCCATTGAGGTTGCAAAATATGATAATGAAAATGTTGAACTAAGATAAATAATCCAAGTTTTACACTAGACAATTTATAAAAAAGCACTTAAAATAATAAATAGGTTTTTAGAGGTGCTCTATAAATTAAACAAAAGGAGATAAAACAATGAACAACCTAAAATTAAGTTTATTGAAAAAATGGGAATTGGATAGTGAGTTTTCGTTTGTACACGGCTCTGTTTTGTTGCCGGACGGAACTGCGGTAATTCTAACTACAGGGCTGAAGAGCGATTGGGATAAATATTACCTCCTTGTGCTTTCTTCCGATGGAATAAAAAAGATTCCGATTGAACATGAACAAACATCAAGCAGAGATTATCCTGTGCTTTTTCGATATGGTGCAAGTTTCGGACTTATCATTTCGGCAAAAGAGCTGCGGTATTACTCCGGCATTCATTCGTTGCCTGAAATAATTCCGATAAAAAATAATTCACAGCTAAGAGGAAGCATTGTACCGGAAAAAGCTCAACAGAGATGTTTTCAAAATATATCCGACAGCAAGACAATTCCCGTTTGCTTTGAAAACGAATTTTATTGCGGGGACGCAAGGTGTTTCGCTCTTTTGGAATTTGATGTTGCTGCAAAATCTGCCGAATGGAAATGTTTTTCTACAATAGATAAAAAGGCATTTACACATCAAGATGACAGCTGTGTAGACGCACCTAAAATAGACAGCATTAAAATATCGGATAAAGAAATCTATGCCTTTATTCCGGGCGACAGCCAAACATCGGTTAATAAGTGGGGAATGAATTATTATGCCCTTGCAAGAATTTCCGAAGATGGGAAAATAATCAAAAAACTTATCGAATCAGATGACTTAAAAAAAGACGGTAAAAAAGGCGGCATCAACGGATGCTTTACTGATTCTCAATATGTGATAATGACTCCTCTTTTTAAAACCGATGATTGGAAAGGCAAGCAAAAAGTTTTTTCACTCAGTACACATGAATATTCCGACATTACCTTCCCAAGAGGAATGTCAAAACACAAACTCGAAAACATCTTAGGCGAATTTTGCCTTACCTCACTTTACGATAGAGGCTTGAAAGAAATTGCCTTGTGTAATTGCGCTAACTTATAAAAGATGGACTAATGGTTTTATTTGTGTATATAATGAAGCGGGAGCATTTAAAAAATAAATAAAGGAGAAAATAAATGGCACATGCAGAAACATTTATTGAACATCATTGCGCTTTTATTGATTGGAAAGAAGAGATAGATGAAGCCGTTTATCAATTAACTATGCATTTTCCTGATTATAAAAGTATATTTGAAAACGAAGATTTTATTAAACTGATAGAAAACTATTCTGTAGAAGATGCTGAAGAGTTTCTTCCGGCTATTGGGCAGGAGTTAAGTCGTTACGATTTAGTTTTGTATGAAATATATGAGGACAGTGACCGCATTTGTCTTTATATTTGCCGCAAGGATAATAGTGCAATATTTGAAAAAGATGCAAAAACCAAAAAAATGAGATTGACTCAATATAAGCAATCGCGGAAGAAATGGGGTGAGCCTGCACGGCTTCTAAAATTGGCAAATCGTTTGCCGTATGAACTCTATCGCGTGGAAGATGTGAAGACATTCACCTACCCATTTTCCGTAGCAGAAGGCGGCTGGATAAGAGATATAGATAATATGGCTGAATCCATCTATATCGGCGGAAATTATGTGTTTTTAGACTTGCAAACTTTCCCTCCTAAAGAGAAAAGTATATCACTGAAGTATCTGCCTGCCGGAATACATTATTATGATTATTCTTCTGAGCATAAACTTTATTGTGCCGGGTTTAGAAATGTCAGTGTAGATGAAAATAGGAAGGGTAAATATTGGGGAACGATTAAAATAACTGCTGATCCTTTCGATATGGATAGCTGGGAAGATGTTAAGTGCGAGGATTATTTAGATGAGCTTTCCGTTCCTGTTTGGATAGGTGATGATGTAGTTATACTTTATGAAAATAAGGCGTGGATAATTCAAGATGCTGCTCACGGCGGAAGAGAATGCCGCAAACTTTGGGAAACACCAAAAAAGGAACAGCCTGCACGCGATGAGTTTTATCCGGAATTAATTGAAATGTCTGACGGAAAGCGCTATGTCTTTGCAAACGGATATTTCCTTTCTCTTGAATATAAAGAGAAAAAAAGCAGCGGTTCGTTTTCCGAAAAAACGGAGAGAATCCCTGAACTTAAACCTCTATTTGAGCTGGACGAACCTATCAACTGCGGAGCAGCTTCTTTCGAAAAGAATAAGTTTGTGTATATTCATAGAGGATTTATTAAAGAAATTGATATCACGACAGGTAACTTATCGCGTACTTTTGAATTGGAAAAAATGAATCCGAAAGTATATAACTATATCAGCAAACTGAATGACGAATGGCTCGCCGTAATAGGAGTTGCCGACAAAAACTATGACCTTGCTCAATTTTGGAATTTCAAAACAGGCGAAAAGCTTAAGATGAAGTTCGGCAATCTCGGCAAATTCGCAGTGAGAGATATTATCGAGCATCCTGACGGCTATACTTTGATTAATGTTAGTAACAGCATACTAAAAGTCGATAATATGTTGAACTTGTTGCGTAAATAAAAGGATCAGCTAACCACTTCTAATTTGTCAATTTTTCATCTATAAGTAATATTTATAAAAACTTACTCACACTCTCCATTCAAATAAGCGGAAATATATTTTTCCGTATTCAAATAAAACTCTTCCCATGTTGCAAGCGGTGTGAATGTTTCGTGTTCATAGTCGATTACGTAAATCATTTTTTTAGCAGGATACCAAACAAGAAGCAGATCGTAATTATCTATTTTTGCTGCAAGTGAAAGTACTTTTTTATTTTTCCATGTCATCTCAATCGTATCCCCATAAGAATAAAAACGAATAAATTTCGAATATTCGGAATGAGGCATATTGATTACAAGATTATCACCTTGAAGAAAATCAATCATTTTTTTAGGTAACTTATAACTCTTAAGAGCAATATTCTTATTCTCAAGAATGTGAAATTCGCTAGGTTCATGCTTGGCTAAAAATTCGGCCATTTCATTGTTACCATTCTGGACAGCAACGGAATAAGGTCTATCTCCGTATTTATCTTTGATAGTAATATCTGCTCCTTTTTCAACCAAAAACTGAACCATTTTAAAATGATTCCCTCTTGCAGCTTCTAAAACCGGTGTGTTTGCATAAGGAAAAATCATGTCCGGTTTATGATAATTTATATCGGCTCCTTTTTCTAAAAACATCTGAACCATTTCTAAATTATTTTCGGAAGCCAAAAGCCTTAACAATAAGCCTCCATATTCGGCAATAGTAACTCCCATTTTTTCCAAAGCATCAATATTGGCTGTTTTATTTTCTCCCCAAAATATTTCTTGAAAAAGTTCGGCTTTTTTCTCATCAGCTAAACTTTCTAAATCTTTTTCAAAAAGAGCAACCGTTTCAGGTTCACAAAAGCGCACGGCAATTTCAATAGGTTTTGGGTGTGATTTACCCTTATTTGATGCGTTATGTTCAAGTAGGTAATGAATAATATCCTTTTTATTTAAGTACAATGCCATTTCGAGGGCTGTAAAATCTTCTCCATACTTATTTTTAATTCGGATAATTTTATTTATTTTTTTCCCCAATAAATTTTTTAATTCTTCTAAATCATTGTTGTAGATAGCTATTATTTCAGGATCTAACTCCGATACATCAAATGTTCCAAAATGCGCAATTTTATATTTTTCCATAGTTTTCCAATTATACCACATCTGCCGGTTTTTTATAAGTATCTAAAATTGTTTTTTAGTTTGCCGACTAACAAAATATGGAAAAATGTGGTATAATTAATTTTGAATAAATTAGATGACTAAAAATTTTTAGGAGTTGAAAAATGAATGGAGAAGAATTTGTAAAACTTTGTTATAAAGAAAAAGAAACTATTTTGAATGAATATTTCAATCAAAATTCCACAGTAGTTGCAGGAAAAATAAAGAATTTAATGCAAGCCGGAATCAGTAAAGATGATTTATATGAACTTGTAAATTCGGTTATGACAGATAATTATTACACATTACTTCTTGGATTAGATGGAGCAGCTTCTTTAGGTGGTAAACAGGTATCATACAAAATCTACGATGAAAAAGGAAATTTGATAAATAAATGCGGTGAAATTGAAGAATGCGCATTTACATATTTTATGGAAAAAGAGAATCAAGTTTTACCAAAATAATGCACTGAAAAACGAAACCATAATTTAGAAACCAAGGAGAAAAAGATTATGTCATCAAACAGATTTGATATTGTTGCTGCCTTTAATAAGAAAGACTATATTTTAAATTATTGTGAAAAACTTTTTGAAAAAAATAATTATAAAGAAAAAACTTTGTTTAAAAATATGCCGGAGAGAATGGTCTTTGAAACGGAAATATGGATGATTGGAGCAAAAATACGTACGGAAATTGCTAAGATGAAAAAAGATAAGAGAAGCGATTTGCTTTTACAAGAAATTTTAACGATAGTTCAAACGAAGAAGTACCGCAAGGGCAGGGAAAGTTTTGTAATGTTATTACATTATTTTTCAGACATACCGGCTATTGCAAATGTATTGGGAATTCTTTTGGATGATAATGACCTATATGGTTTTGCCGTTAAGGAACTGAACAAATTGAAATTTTACCGCTATACGGAAAAAATAAAAAGCCTATTGGAAAACGAAAAAACAGGCTGGATAAAACAAGAACTCAAACATAACTTACAAAATGCCGGCTGCATTTATGAATAACCGCAATGCATAATGAAAATATAATTAATTTTAGGAGTGTTCACATTGATAGAAATAAAAAAGAGAGCTGCTGTATGAATGAAGAAATTTTAAATTCAGTTTATAATGCCTCACTGGAATTTGGAGAAAATTTCCGCAAGCACATCATTGAAATTATTGAAGATCTTTATCCGAATATTTCAAGTGATGAAAAAAATTCCATTGCAGCTTATATTGAACAAACAAGAGAGAATATAGAAAAATATTTTTATGACCATTATGATTACAAAAATGAAACCGTAAATAAATATTTACACGAACAAGGAAAACAATGGATAAAAGAAACTTATACTTGGATGAACAGTAAAAATATTAACCGCGCTGCTTCTCAAGGAATGTATTATGCTTGGCACGGATAAAAATGAATCGAAAAAACTTCAGGAGAAAAAAATGATTTATATATTACAAAATAAAAAAATGACGTGGGGTAATTACGGAGAAATATAAATTGCCTGCAGAAGAATTAAAACTATTTAAGGGGAACTGCAAGGTATGTTCGATTGATTACGTTATAGGAGGTAATAAATGACAACAAAAAAATTTGCTAAGTACATGGAAAAGCAATGCAAAGGGATAAACAACTTTTCATTGGAATCTCTTTTTGGAGAGTATATTGTACTAGTATCAGGAAAGAGAGTCGGTGTTCTTTATGAGGAAAAGTTATATGTTCTTTATGCTCCGACTTTTAAAAACCCGGAAACCGTATTACCTGGTTTTAAACCGGTAAATTTATTTGACTGGGGCTATTATCAATTTATTGAAATTGATAATCTTGAAGACAAAGATAAACTCGAAAAAATAATAAATTACATCTACCATGAATTATATTTTCTCAAAGAAGTTGTATTTGATATCGCATTTTTCTTTCAAAGTTATAGAGGCTATCCTGAAACAATATATAAGTTATATGAGGAACATCTTACATTTCTTAATTTTGCTTATGAAAAAAACTTAATAAAAGAAAATCCTTTCGACAGAGATGGCAGAATAATAAAACTCTTATATACGAATCTCGATTTAACGGAAGAAGGACACAAAGTTTTAAGGGGACTATATGATAAATGGCTTGCCTATACAGATAAAAACGATGCCGATTCTTTGAAACGAGCGCGAAATATAAAACAATTAGAAAAGTATTATCAAAAATTGATGGAAGAGTTTAATTAAAAGACAAAGTAATAAAAACGGCATGAGTGGATGTTATACAGTCATTGAATATAGAATAAAACAGAAAACATTTTACTGAAGTTTTTTGTGTAGTAAAAATAATTTTATGGAGGAAAACAATGATTTATATATTACAAAATAAAAAAATCCCGTGGAGATCGTATGGAGAAATATTATGGCAGGGAATCTACTACTTCGACAAAAAGAAACAGGAACACCGGATTTTGCGGACAGCTCCTTTTTGTCCTGAAATATACAGAAGCCAATATGACAGAGAAAGCCTTGTTATCACAGTAAAAGAACATGTAAAAAAACTGATAGAGAAAAACTTTTTACATTTAAATTTTGTAAAAGTATGCAAAGAAAAAATTGTCAAATTAAACTGGCAGAAAAATTTTTGCACTTAGATGTCTTAAAAGAAAAGTCTGAAAAAATGTCGGATAAAGACTGGAGTAAGTGGCATAAATTAAAGGGAGAAGCACAAAGATTAATTGAAGGAATAGATAGCTTAAAAGCCGGAGCTGCACAAAATAAACGAAAAGAAAAAATACAGTTTTTGCTAAATCAAGCACATGAAATATATCCGCTCAATTACGAAAAATGGATGTACGGCTTTTGGAGAGAAAATTAATGATAAACTATTGCAGCATATATGGAGACAGCGATGAGCAGAATCTGTATTTAGGTATGGACGATAAAATAAAAATAGATTATTGCGAAGCGTGTAAGATGGTATTAAACCGTGATGAAGCAATTTTACAAGCGGCAAAGATAGTTAAAATACGAAAAAAGAAATTTTTCTTTGATACTTTAGATGGTGTATTCATTGCAAGTCAGCGGTTTTATGATATATATCATACATACAATATGCAAGGAATTGAGCTTATTCCGTTTGAAAAATCGTGCGGGTACTATATTTGCAAATTTATGTATACTATGCACTTTGATGTTGAAAGGTCAAAGTCGATACGGATAGAGTATCAGGGCAAGGTTTCTTACGTCGTATTGAATAATGGGAATTGCAATGTTTGCAAAAGAAGTTTCGGACATCACTACCCGTGGCCGTACCGAATGACAGTTGAAGATGAGAAAAAATTACACCCAAATACATTTTATCGCAGCGATATTGAATTTGAGGAAAAGAATTTTCAGCACCCTCTTTTGTGGGCTTCAGACGGTATTATCCAAGCATTTACAAAAGAAAAATGCAGAATATTCTACAAAAATGTTGAAGGTAATTTTGGAAAAGGAGACTGCGGAAAATAAGATTATGAAAGTTGTTGTTTTGATTTTAATATTCTCCCGTTCAGCTACTAATCTATCTTTGTAAATTGTAATTTATGATTTTATACTGAATATTTTGTCGCAGAAAGCATTCCAACATATTTCATATTCTTCTTGAGATATCAACTTTAAATCCGACGGGCGGTAAACACCTCTTTTTTCTGCCTCTCTAACAAATCGCCAAATCCACTCATCCGTTTCGGTGATTACGGCACGAACTTTTTCCCATTTTTGTTTATATGCCAGATATAAGCGGGTATGTCCATCCAGTGAAACATAACGATCTTTTATCCGAATTACAGGAATGACAATATCTTCCGCTTTTTTAATAAAAGAGTTTACCGCCTGAAGTTTTTGACTGCTCACATAAAACTGTGAAGGTTGAACTAAATTCAACTCAAGGTCAAATTGTTCCTGTTGAGGAAGCTCTAAGATTGTTGTTCTATAAGAGTTTACAAACCGCGAAATGTGGGGAGCATGAAAACAAAATTCTTGAGCTAAGGATAAATATTTTCCGGAGTCTTTTCCTCGAATAACTGCACATTCCGAATCTATAATCTCAACTTCGTACGGTTCGCCGTCAATCTCATAAGCACCATGCTGAAACAATACGGTCTTTGAAAATCTTTTGTCATCGTATCTGTTTATGCGTTTTATATTCATCAATTTTTTCCTTTTAGGTTTTTGGAACAAGCAGTTCTTTTGATGCCATATCATACCACAATAATGATGGTCTATTCAACTGAAACTATTAACGTTATAAATTAGATATTTGAAAAATCATTAAAATTTTTTATCTCTAATTCATAGTCAACAGATGATTGAATCTTTCCAATTTGATCAGTTCAAGAATTTTTATTGATTCTAATTTTTTTGTGGAATCTGACTCATATCCTGTTATTAATTTTTCAAGCATCCTATAGGCACTATAAAAATACCATCCTCCCGCTTATATGCAAACTCACCTATTCCAATAATGATCATCAAAAAGGATGGTGCAGGCATTTTTGATGTATCAATTTTATTTGATAATGATTTTAAATTTTTTGCTGCATCTTCAATCAATTTTTGTCCTCCCAGTTTAATTTCTGCTAAACCATATCTTCCATTTTTGAGATGAATTACCGTATCACATTCCAAACCTGATTTATCCCTATAATGTAAAACATTACCTCCAATACTTTCTGCATATACTCGAAGGTCTCTTACACACAGTGTTTCAAATAACAGCCCCATTGTGTTTAAATCATTAGTCAAATCTTTTGGTCCAATTCCAAGAGAAGCGGATGCTATTGATGGGTCTACATAGTATCTCGTATCAGAAGTTCTGATTGATGTTTTTGATCTTAGATTAGGATTCCATGCAGGCATATCTTCGACTACGAAAATGTTTTTTAGTGCATTAATATAGGATGCAATGGTATCTTCATTCAAAGATTCTGTATCATTTGAAATCATATCATTCTTCAGCATAGTGTTGGCAATTTGTGTTCCTTGATTTCTTGCAAAAGACCTCATCAGTCTTTTTACTCTTTCCGAATTCTTGCTCACACCATCTGCTCTATTAATATCTGATTTGATAACTGCTTCATAGTAATCTTCAGCTTGTAGTAATGCTGCTTTTTCCTTCATTCCAATGGCATGGGGCCACCCGCCTCTGCAAATTAAAAAAGCCAAGCGGTCTATATCTAAATCATTTATTCCTTTTATGCTATCAGTATTGTTAAAAAGTTTGTGTAGGCTTACTGCTCCTGTTGAATCTTCTGATTCATATAAAGACATAGGCCTCATCATTAACCATGTAAAGCGGCCTGTTCCCGAATGAGTTATTTCTCTTGATTCTATTGGTACTGCCGAACCTGTAAGTATAAATTGACCTTCTTCGCCTCTTGTATCAATCTCATATCTTGTTGCATCCCATAGTTTTGGTGCTATCTGCCATTCATCAATAAGTCTTGGGGTGTCACCTTTTAGCAATCTTCCGGGATCTATTTCAGACATTTGAATATTTGTTTCCCTTTTGCTGGGTTCATCCATTCTTAATACACTACCTGCAACTTGCATTGCGGTTGTTGTTTTTCCACACCACTTAGGGCCTTCAATAACAACAGCTCCTTTTGCTTCAAGTTTGTCTTTTAACATACCGTCTACTATGCGGGCTCTATATTTTTTCATTAAGCTTTACCTCTACATATATTATGTCATTTTTTCGGCGTTTTGGCAATAATTATTTCCTGCTTTTGGCTATATTTTTTTCTGCTATTTAGCTAAAAATTTTTCATCGTTTTAGCAGTTGCATTGCATCTCATTCGGGTAAACTTATATCATGCCTCAACAATAATCTGTTTTAAAAAATGTTCCTTCCTTCCCCCAAATAATATTTTCTATCTCTTTTTTCGTTATGTTTTCCAATTTTTTATAAACCGGAGCTCCTCTAATGCAAACTCCAAAAAAATAAAATATTCCGCAAGCCGGACATTGCAAATAAAAGCAGACAGTAAAATGAAGCTCTTCATCTATAATTTTAAGCATATCTTTAAACTTACAGTCTCCTGCATAAATTTTCAGCTGTTTATTTTCAATCTTGCTTAACAGAAGTTCATAGATCGGCATAAAACTTTTATGAGGGTTTTCTTGTGCATTTTTAAAAGCTGTATCTATATCATCACACTCTTTGCACATTTTAATTCTCCTCTCTTCGTAATACTTAATTTCCTCACTACCGATTTCCGGAAGCGTATTCGCCTGTATTAATATCTATAACTTCTCTTATCGGCTGTATAAGAGAATCTTCATATTGAACCTCCCATTTTATATCGGGATTCATTTTGTCGCCTGTAAGACCTGCGATTGTATTCCCGTCTGCTATCGGATTATCATTATCGTAAATGTAGGATAAAACATTATATGCATGGTTTACAATATCATTCGGATTTAAGCCGTGAAAATGATATTGAATATCCGGTAAAAAGAGTGTACTCATGCCGAGCGAGTCAATCAGCATGTCATTTGTTCCTTGAATATTAAAAAAACGAATATTTACCGCATAATGAATAAAGCGTGTTTCTTCGGGTAAATTGCAGTTCAGAATCTCTTCCCTGGTCAGCATTTTTTTAGATGTTTCAAAAACGACTGCCTTGCAGGACGGATAAATGTTTACTAATGCTTCAACATAATGCACCAGCATTTCCGCTCTTTCTTTATAACCTAAACCGGCAGCCAACATATCCGTTGCCAATACTTGATATTTACATGTCTTCAGAATTTCTTCGCCGTTCGGACAATTCCATAATTGCTTTGCGGCAATATCATCCATAATCGGTTTTTCAATTTCAGAACAGTTCATAATGATAAGCTGAGGATGAGCATTCAGTTTTTCTTTTTCAAAGTACACGGAATATTTTTTTGGAGCAAAGCCTGCCATATTACTATCATAGCAAAAGCAATCCGTTTCGCCTAAATGCTTGGCCATAATTTTATGCATAAGCTTTTTTTCAGGCGCTTTACATTTTTCTTCCATAAGTAAATGAATCACAAAAACCATACCGGGAAGGTCGGCAATTTGACTCATGTCTTGTTTAAGAGTTTTATCGTTTTCGTTTAATTTTTTTCTTTCATAACTTGATGTCATACCTTTACCTCCAAAAAAATCTAATTTTGTTGATTTCGCTAACTCATCATATCATTAAATTTTTATACAGAAAACAAAGGCGGTTTTTTTTGAAACACAAAATCTATATTACTCTCTTAAGTTTTTTAGGATATATTCCATAGCGTTTTGAAAATAATCACTTTGGGACATAAAATCATCTCCACAATTTCTATTTTATGTTCTTGATAAGAAATAATTGCATTATCATCACATAGGCTAAGCGGAATTGATGTTTCAGCAATATAAAGACATTTTTTACTCATAATTTGTGTTTTGGATAATTATTTTCCCTATCCTCAGCTTTCCCATGCAATGTCGATTATTTTCGCATCTTTGCCGAACTTCACGCATAGTATCTCGTCGCTTAAATCCGGATTAATCATAAAATCCATTGTGATGTGCGGAGTATTATTTATCCACAAACCCAGATTCGTTATGCTCATTTGATTTGCAAAATCAGTTGTATCGCTTGGTAAGTCATCTAAGTCCAACTCTTCGATATGAAAGTCAATATAGTGCCTGTCATTGTTTAAGTATTCGATAATAGCACGGCGGCCTTCCTTGATTTTCTCGTCTAAATCTACAAGAAATTGTGCATAGCTATCCAGCAAAACATCCGGCACTTCTCCGCTATTACTATACCACAGCCAAACTTGAATTCCATTAATTTCTTTCTCCCAAATTACCGATACATCGTCATCGGTTTCAAGGTTTAAAATACCGAAATACTTATGTTGAATTTCTTTCATGTTCTTTCCTCCATGTATTAGTTAGTAAAACATATCGACAAATAAATGTCAATAGTTAGTGTTTTCTTCTCGTAATTCCATCAGTTATTATTTTGTTCATAAATTCTCCTTAATTTATTGGTTGTTAGTAAAATTAACTTAATAAGATAGGATTTATATCACATAACCATTATTAAACGATGATACATAATTCCTATACCTACTAAAATAAGAAAAATTTCAATAGTAGGCACAATCCATTTTTCTCTTTTTAGATATTTTAGCTCCGACATTTCCTTTATTACAAAGCGATCAGGATTATTCTTTTGATAATATATGCTTATTGGTACTTCGCCTTTCTTATAATTTTTTCTTAGAAAACTAGTATAGTATTGCTCTTATCGTTCAAGAATACTTGCATTTCTTTCTCTTTCGCTGAAACCTTAATACCTTTCCAAACGCAAACAAATCCCCAAATGACAATACAAAGTGATGCGAAATATTCTTCCCAAAACTAAGTAAATTTTCTATAATCACTATCACTCCGAATGCGCATTCTTAAAGTATGTGCCTTCATCTCCCCAAAGCATATTAGTAAGTTCTTTTTCCGATATTTTCTCCATTTTTTTATAAATAGGAACACCCCTAATGCAATTACCAAAGAAATAGAACACTTTGCACTCTATACATTGCAAGTAAAAACAGACTGTATAATGCCGTTCCTCGCCTATTATCTTTAAGATTTCGCGAAACTTGCAGTCGCCTGCATAAACTTCTAAATACTCTTCTTCGAGTTTTTCAAGAGAAATTCATATAGAGGCATAAAACTCTTATGCGGATCTGCCTTTGCATTAATAAAAGCTTTATCTATATCATCACAATACTTACACATAATCTTCTTCACATAATTATTACCATAAATTGCTATTCTATCAGCCTCTTCATTTCTTCTTTATACTCCTCGTCCAAGAGAAATAAATCCAGAAAGTCAGAAAAACGTCCAAACTCTTCAATCTCTCTAAAATATACCTCATGATCCGTGGTATATACCTTTGGATTGCTAAAATCATTATCGCTTAAACATATAAAGTAATAATTGGGATAGGAGTTGGAGTCACCTATGATTAAAAACTCTAATTCACTGCAAGGAATGACAGAACTTACATAATCTTTATCAATAAAAGTGGAGTATTCATCGTAACTGGCAGTCCCCTTTGTGAAAGGAGTAAAAATCTCGGTTTTGTATTGTATTCTTGGGTATGGAATTTCCTCTTCCGGTATTATTCCCTCCTCCTTTATTCTATGGAGTAAATCATCTTCTAAGTAATCGCTAAAATCTTTCATAAGAAAACTTTTAGTGAAGCTAATGCTTCTCATATTGCTCAGCAAGTTCCCAGTTTCGAAGGCACATTTGCCACCCAATTTAGCGATTCTCTCACTTATTATTTTGTTCATAAATTCTCCTTATAACTTATTCTCTCGGTACATTAAATTTATAAATATCATCTTCATTGTTGCACTTAGCCATGTTCTCATTCACAGCTTCCTCGTTCTTTCTGAACACAAAAGCATAGCCGTAGTTTTTACTTTCCCTCTCAGTCTTCTCTATTTTTTCCAAGCCTATAAGATCAAACTCATACCTGCCTGTGGGTATATCAAAACATAAACGATAATTATAAGGCTCAATAATTTCCTCAGGGCCGGTTTTAATATATTCCGTGCGCTCAATAATATGCTTTTTAATATTTTCAAAATCATAGTTCAAATCATCGAAGCATGAAAAGCAAATTTTATTTAATTCTCCAACTTCCAAATAAAGTTTTTCAAATCTGCACACTTCTTTAAATCCTTCGGGGATGACAGTTTCTTCATTTATTGAAGCGAATATATGATATTCAAAAGCATTGATACGGTAAAAAGGAATCAGTTTAGCCTTTTCTACAAGTTCCTGAAAAAGATCGAAATTCTTCTGTAGGTAGCTTAAAAGCTTTTTCGCCTTGCATTTTTTTAAAGTTAAATATTCCGAAAGTAAATCGGTAGGAATAATCGCCATTCCATAACCGTCTGTTGTTAATTCTCCGATATAGTTCATTACATGTGTTCCTTTCTTTCTTTAATAAAATCAATCACATCCGACCAGCCGCCGTTTATTGCCTCATATCCCCAGCGTTTATCCGTCAATGATTCAAGGTCGTCAATACTTTTATGCAAAGCCTCGGACATTTCTTTTCTTCTATCTGAGGGAATAGAGTTTAAATATGCATCGCGTATTTTGAATCTGACATTTTGAAGAAAATTGACCGTATCGACATAGACAGCCGAATCTTCAAAGACCGTATTTTCAGGAAAACATTTTATAACGTTTTCAAAGGCGGTTTTCATATCGGATAATTTTAATGCCGCCAATGTGTCCGGTACATAACGGATAAGCTGCGGGTAATTGCAGATAAATTCCCACCAACCGTCGCCCTTCCAATTTCCTATGATGTTAACGGCAATATGAAAAAGAAATAAATCCTCATCGGTTTGATTTTTAATTTCTTCTACTCCTCCGATTTCCCATAGTTTATCCGATACTTCCGCAAAGAAGTCTTCCGTAAAATCTTTTTGATTTTTGATTAGTTCTTTCAGTGTAAGCATTTTATTCTCCTTATTATTTGTGCTGTTTTTATGCAGCATCTTTTAATTAGCTTTTTTTAAATTATAGTAAATCCGCACATACTGCATAAACCGTAT
This sequence comes from Treponema sp. OMZ 798, assembly GCF_024181385.1. Classification (NCBI taxonomy): domain Bacteria; kingdom Pseudomonadati; phylum Spirochaetota; class Spirochaetia; order Treponematales; family Treponemataceae; genus Treponema; species Treponema sp. OMZ 798. The sequence continues at coordinate 2,340,945 of NZ_CP051305.1, read as the reverse complement.
CTTCAGAAAAAGCTATAGCATATAATGTATCTTCAATCACAATCATTTGTTGGTATGCTGTTATTTGAAAATTACCGAAATCTATTTTTTTAAATTCCATGCCGTTTTTTTTATTTAATAATATCGGTTTATTTTTTATATCGGCAAGTAAGATATAATTCTTATATTGTATGAAGTTTTCTGTTCCGCCTGTTTTATAACTATAAAGAAGACTGCCGTCATGCATATTCACCGCAAAAAACTTTCCGCCGTTTCCTGCCGTTCCAAAATACAATATACTTTTTTCTTCTTTCACTTCAGTATAAAGATATGAACCTAATTTCAGTTTCCATACTATTTCTTTTGATTTTATGTTTCTGCATGCCATTATAGATTTTGAGAACATATATATTTCGTATTCGCCGAAATGATATGTTTTACTGTCATTATATATTTTATCAATAGGTTCAGGTGATTCTTCGAGTTCAATAAGATTAGTATCGGATATTTCTATCAGCTTTGCTATGGAAGGCGCAAAGCCTTTATATTTTTTAGTATTCAATAAGAATTTATCACTTTCAATATAACAGGCCGCATCCGTTTTACTAAAAATTCCTTCTTGATGATATATAAGATGTGTCTTGCTATGTTTGGTAAAATCTTTTGAAAAAATATCAAGCAAGATATAACTTTGTAAACACTTTTCTTCATTATTTTTCTCTTCATCAACATGACGGAAAGCACAATGAACAACCGCTATTTTATCTTTTAGCGGATATATTCCGATTATACCATGGTTTACAAACTGTGTATTTTCCAATATTAACGGATATGCTTTTAACATAAGTTTACCTGTTTTTATCATTTATTTCCCAATTGTTCTTAACCATAATTTTGCATTTGCACATTCGCTGTCAATCGGGCCGGTTTTATTATTGGTAAAAGCCTCCCACTGCCAGCATTCACCTCCAACGCAGCCGAGTTTTGTCCACTCTTCCAAAAGCTCTATAAAAGAATGAGCCATTACATATCCATGCATCTCATCTCCATCATGGCTTAAATAAACAATATTTCCATAACTTTCTTTTTCCAGATCAATTGCAAGCAAATCCCCGTTACCCACTTCATAAAAGCTGAGTTTATTATGATAGATTCTATCATACGGATTATCGTAATCGGGATAGCAAATTTTAATCCAATCCTTTCTTGACTCTTCAAAAGCTGGAAGGAGTTTTAAGCCGAAGTGCAGATTGCCTGAAAAAGCATTGCTCAACTCTTCAGGTAGTTTTAAAATTTCTTTTTCTTCATCATAAATATTCCAATAAAATTCTAAATGAGAAGAAAATTCGAGCAGCACCTTTTTAAAATCTTTAGGCAGGCTGCATCCTAATTTTTTTTCAAGCTCTGAAATTTCTTTTTCGGCTGCAGGTTTTTCAATGATTAATTCTGTTGTATAACCGCCGAGCTCTTCAACTCTTTGTTTATACCATTTCAGCCGCGATACAATTTGATCATACATATAATTTTTCCTTTTCTTTTATCCCCTATCAATTTTATATTTCGCAACATCAAAACCCATCTTCTTTAAATTGCTGATTTGTTTTTGCCTGTGTTCCTCGGTTCCGCCTCCGATTAAAACGTCGCTGTAAATTTCACTTTCGGGCCAATCATCATAATAATTGTTTAGGAACTGCGGGATTTTTTCGTACATGGGTTGAATGATTGAAATAAGGCCCTGTTTAAGACATTCAATATACGTTTTTTTATCAAGGATTTCCGTATGCCCGTATCGGTCAAATGAATTGAGGCGGCTGAGAGCTCCCTCAATATCCCAAGGTGTGAACACAACCAAATGCTCAGGGCAGGCCCAGCGCTCAATATCCGTTTTATCGGGCGAGGGAAAAAGTTTTTCCCAAAAGCCTCTTTTTACCGCATAACTGCCGGTAGAAATATACAGCCGGTACGGAGTGTTTTCAAATACTTTTTCAGATAATTCGCCGGTGATGGGCTCAAATATTCCGTATACATCGCAATTTAATAGACGGGCATAATAGGATTTTTCACCTGCCTCTATTTCGTAAATTGCACCTATTTCATATCGTGCCATTTTCTACCTCCATAAAAACTTTTTGCAAGGATTAGCAAATCCTATAAAAACTACTCTTCTCCGAATGTTCGAGCAAAGAGTTTTTTCATTTCTTTTGCATATTTAACGGCTCCCGGAATCCTCAGTCTTTTATAATAATCGGGTAGAATTTCAGGATGATTTTTTAATATCTCGAATTCAGCCATATACATTGCTAAACATGATTTTGTATATTTGCCAACCGAACGGACTTTTGATTTTTCATCTTCACCAAGTTCTTCTCCCGGAGGAAATTCGCCGTCAGGATATTCTTCCGGTGTGCCCTCGCTGTACTTCCAAAATTCTTTTGTCCAAAGAATAATATCGCTTTTATTTTCTTCGATTAAATGCAAATACCACTCAGTCAATTCTTTTTCCGTAGATAATTTGCAAGTAAAACCCTTCAATAAAAATTGGCGTTGTTTTAACCGGTCATGTAATCGGGAAATTTCAATATCCCTGATTTTTTCTTCAATTCTTGCCGGATTTGTAAGCCTAATCAATTCCGAATAGATTTCGCTTTCTAAAAATTCTTTTAAAGTATTTATTTCTTTTGCCATGTAAAAAGCCCTTTTAACAAATTATACCACTTTTAGCAGATTTTTTCTATTGTGTAAAAATGATTGTTTTTATGTTTTTCAATAGTATAGAAAAATACTGAAAAATCATGTATAATTTAAAGGATAGGCAGGTTTTCAAAAGCAGGATGAAGAACAAAATAATAATTAACGATAAAATATTTATTTTCAATGAGCATGACGGTTGTTATGAAGGCTGCTGTAAAATTTGGGGCATTTAGCCTTTATGACAGTGGATGAAAAATATAATATCAAAAATGACAGTATAAACGGATAAAATATAAATGAATAGGCTGAACTGAAAAATAGAATATAGGAAAACCGGATATGAACGAAATTTATGCAATTAGCGATTTATCGGAATTGGAAGCTTTTTTAAATTCTCAAACCTCTATTGAAAAACTGCGCGAAAAACTTTTTGCAGAGTTTTTAAAATATGCGGATTATAAAAGCGTATCCGAGTGGAACAAGGCGGTGCGTCTTTGTGAATGTCTTGCGGTAATCGGCTGGGGAAATCACGAACCTGTGGAAGCGTTCAGAGGAATATTTTTTAACGGTAATCCCCGCACCTTTTTTTGCAACAGATTCGGAGAACTGCGTTTTGTCGAGGCTGTATGGTCAAAAAGAAAGGCCGGCTTTACTATGGAGCAGAGCAGAACTTCCTATTATCCCGGTCCCGACTGCGAAGACAAGAAACAACCTGTGTATTGGGATTACCCCGTAACCGAAAAGATAGAAGACATAAAAATTGAAAGTCAACGCAATTGGATTCCCAAAAATCCTATTTGGATTGTGCGTACGATATCCAACTGTTATGAAAATTCAAAACCGGTTATAGAAAGTATTAAGGAAAAACTTCAGGACGAATTGAACAAAAAGATGCGTCCCGAAAAATACGGCAAAGCCGTAAATTGTATTTTCTTGAATTGTTCTTTCAGTTATTATGATAATGCTCATTGTAAAACAAATTATATTATCGATGAAACCGGCCGCAAATTATCAAATCAAGAAGCGGCGAAAGAATTACAAAAATTATACACAAAAAAAGAAATTTCCGAAAACGGATATTACTTGCGTCCTCGATTTCAATACGGCCCGTTTAAAACAGACACAGGCAAGATAAATGCAGACATACATTTTGAAAAAGAATTCGGTCAATTAACACATCAACAGCAAAAAGAAAAACTGGCAGAGTATTTTTTAGTTGCTCTTAAAACCATTGCAGAAAAACAAAAAAAGAAAATACCCGGTTATGATTTCAATTTAATGATTGCCGATTTTACCGAAATAATAAATAAATGGAAAGCTTAAAAGGAGCATCAGTAAAAAGAACAATGTCAAAGTTACAGGATAAAAAAGATTATAAGAAAGAAAATGACAGATATTATATTTGTGCATTGCAATCCTTAAAACAATTATTTACCAAAACATCCTGCGCTTGGAAAAAATGGATTGAAACCGATATTGAAGAATACCTAAGCACAGGCAGTGTTCAACATCATCTTATGGCTTATGGAGGAATGGGCAGCATAAATGATATTTGGATTTGCAAGGTAAATAATCATACTATAAACGATGACGCTGAACCGTGGGCAAATGAGTTGATGGAATGTCTTAAATGCCTTTCTTACGGAATTGCACACATGATAAAGGCAGGCAAAAAAATAAATATTGAAAAAATATTTGCGGAAAGCCGTACACCTAAAATCTTAACAAGTATTCAATGTAAGTCTTGCGGCTTTTCGGAAATACGCAAAAAAGAAACGGATTCTTATTTGGCTTCACTTCTTTTACCCAAAATGGCAGAAGAAGCTTTTTTACAAAACAGAACGGAAGAATTAATTTCCGCCTGCCTCGTACCGGATATTCCGAACTTGCTTGAAGAAAGAGAGCGGATTATAAAGCTTGCAGAACAAAGCGGAGTCGGTTTTTCGGTATATAAAAATTTTTGCTGCAAAAAATGCGGCGGCGATACGATAATTAGATATTGGAAATTGGACGGTAATATTTTTAAACCGTATTAAGGTCAGAAAAGAATGGTTTGATAGATACGGGCATAGTGAGGTGTAAATATGATACTGATTCAAGGTTTAGGACTTCTTTATGTTATGATAATTTATATAGGCGGAATGTCTTTAATATCGAAATTGCCCTTTATCGGCTCGCAAAGCAGTAAGGTGCAAATAATTGTGATATTGATAAGCCATATAATTCTTTCAACTATAAATTATTTTCTTTCTCGGTTTTTAAACCGCAGCGAAGTAAAGCACAGTGTAGGCAACTTACGCTTGGAAAAGTTTATTTTCTTTTTAAGCCTTATATTTTTATTCATAATATCTATTATGATATACGGAGAATTTTTTAAGGGGTAAAAGACAGTTATAATGAATTAAACATAAAGTAGACAAATTTCAAAAATTATAAATTTTGAAGAGAAAGAACAATGGTAATACCAATTGAAGCCGTAATATGGTATAATATTGATTAATATATGCAAACAAAATTTGAATTTATAGGAGTATTGAAATATGATATTTCATGAATTTGGCAATAAAAATTTTCCTCATATATTATTGATACACGGTGGAGGTAATTCCTGGTGGAATTATTTTCGGCAAGCTCGTATATTATCAGACGAATTCCATGTAATTTTACCAACACTTGATGGTCATGGAGAAGAATATCAAAAAAATTATATTTCAACTGAAAATTCCGCACAGCAAATCATGGCTTATATAAAAAATAATTGTGATGGAAAATTGTTTGCCTTAGGCGGTGTTTCTCTGGGTGGTCAAATTGCAATTGAGTTATTATCATTAGATAGTGATATAGCTCAGAAAGCGATAATAGATGGGAGTATTTGTATTCCTCAGCCAAAATTAGCGCGAATTAGTACAATTATTGTAAAACTATTTGGGAAACTGATGTTTAGTAAATCGGCCTGTAAAATTCAATTAAGTTTAATGAAAAAAATGTATCCCAATATGGCCTATCCGGAAGAAATAGAAAACTATTATATGGAGGATATGCCAAGGATTACCATTAAAACATTAGTGACTATGTACCAAACATATATGGGCGGGTATAGACTTAAATGTGCTATTACAGAAAGCAAAGCACAGGTTTTATATATTTATGGTGAAAAAGAAATGAGCTGTGTTAAAGAATCTGCTAAACTGTTTCAAAAAATGCATCCTAATTGTACCATCTATGAAGCTAAAGGTTATAATCATGGATATCTATCAGCTTATCTACCTTTAGAGTGGGTGGAACTGGTTAATCCATTTTTGAAAACTAATGTTCAATTTAAAAACTAAATTAAACTACAAAGCTGTCTAACAAATCCCGATTTGCCGAAGCAGCACAATTTTTATATCAGGGCAGTAATTATAAGAATGAATATTTAGGCTTTACTCACTAACAAAATATGCGGAATGTGATATAATGAAATAAACATAAGGCAGGCAAATTTATAAATTTTGAGGTGAAAGAACAATGAGAATACCGATTGAAGTAGTAAGCGGCATTATTTTGATTAATGTATCTGTAAACGGAATTAACGGTTATATGGCATTTGATACAGGGGCTATGAAGACATGTCTTAATAAATTTCATTTTCCGGATTTTGTAGGAAAAGATATTGAAGTTGCCAAGTTCGATAATGAAATGAAGACTGCTTCTGCGGTAGAAAGTATATGTGATATTAGATGTCATGAATGGGTTGCACCCAAGACCTCAGTTTTGTTATTAGATATGGATTATGTTGAAAAACCGCTTAGAAATATTAAGCCGGATCTTTGTTTCCTTGGAACAATAGGAATTGATCTTATAAGAGAACACACTGTACTACTTGACTATGCTAATTTGCAGATTGGATTAGACGAAGATGCTCCGGAGGGATTGGAGTATTTTGAAATGAAAACGGGAGTATTGCCGGTGATTGATGTTAATGTCTTAGATAATGTATATCAGTTCGTATTGGATACGGGAGCAAACACTTGTCTTCTTGATAAATCTTTTGGAATAGATAGTTTAAAAGTAATAGATGAAGTAAACGGAATAGTTCAGATAAAGGTAACTGCACTTGGTAGTGAATATAGTGATGTTACCGCTGTTATGCATAATATTGACGATATTAAGCTCAAAGTACCGGTATCCGGTGTAATCGGATACCAAGTGTTAAAAAACCGCCTAAGCTTTTTTGATTTTAAAAACGAAAAGATTGGGATCAAATTTCATAAGAAACAAGAAGAATGTGATATAATGAAATAATCAGCTTAAACAAATTTAAAACTTACGGGAGGTATAAGAAAATGGGAATGATAGCAAACTATCAATATTTAAGTGATGAGAATTTAAAACAGCTCAAATCTTTTAATGCGGAAGAAGATGAAATCTTTGAGAATGTAGAAGAGTGGAATGAAGAAGCAAAACTGCTGCTGGATATAGATAAGATGTGGGATGCACTTCATTTTGTGCTTACTGGTATCGATAGCAGCAAACCGATAGAAAATGACCCTCTTAGTGAAGCTGTTGTAGGCGTATCTCCTATTGATGGCATAGAAGATTTTATAGCTTACACCGAAAAGTCAAGAATTAAAGACATCATTTCAGCTCTCGATAATTTTGATATAGAAAAAGCTATGAATAATTTCAGTATGAAAGAATGCAAAAAAGCGGATTTATATCCGAACATTTGGGATTATGAAGAAGAAGCTGATGAAATAAAAGAGGAATTAACCGACTGTTTTCAAAATATGAAAGAATTTTACAAGCAAGTGCTCGAAGCTGACGGCAATGTATTGGTTACCATTTATTAACCAGGTTTGAACATGGGAAGACTTTTGCATATCGGACTAATGGCATTTTTAGGTATCTCATTTATTTTTTGCACCTGTTTTTTATATCGCAATTTAAAAAACACCCTTGGTAATGGAAAAAGATTAATTGATGAGCCGGTAAACGAAAATACAAAAACCGGTAAATTGGGATTAGGCGAAATTCTTGTATATGGTTTAATGTTTATAATAGCAATTCTTTTTGTTGTACAAATTATCTACAAAGGATCCAGATTTCCTTCAGCAACAGCCGTTTTAACAAGAACGGTAATTCTTGTGCCGATTATGGCCTTTTTTAATGCAAGAAAACGCACCGGAAAATCGTTGGTTGTGCTTTTTGCCTCTTTATTGTTTTTAGTCTTTTGCACAATAGCATATATCGCTATCGGCTTACCGGTAAAAGCTCCGGTTTTTACCTTAAATAATACCGAAATCAAATTAGGGTATACTGCAATAAAAGAACTTATGAATGACGGTTTTGACATTTATACGGAAAAGGGACATGTAACGGCTTTAGACATAATGAAATTCCCCCATTCAAACGAATTTGAAAAATATTCAGGCTCACCGGATATATCCGTTGCAGAAGGTTATCATCGGCGGCCTATGAAACCGGTACCTTATTCAAAAGCCGTTTTAGTAAAAAATAATGCAATTATTGCCCGGCTTATATTTTACGGAAGCATGAAAAAGGAAACCCCGCTTAAAGATTGCAGCATCATTTATTTTTGGATGAAAAAGGATGACATTTCAAGAGCAAAAGATAATAAAATATCTATAAAATTAAACGGGGTCGATATGCTTTCTGTGCTTAAAACCGATACCATGAAAAAAACATTCGGGCGCAAGATATTAAGACCTCATCAAATAGAAGCAGATAAACATTATCTAATTTCGTGGCACAGTAACAGCAATCACTTATTTTATAATTCCTATACTGCAAGTATCGATATGGACGATAATTATTTGATGACAGGTATTGAACTTGAATGCCAAATCGCAAGAGAAGCGGATTAATAAAAAAGCCCGCACTTCTTAACACTTTTTAAGAAGCGAGGGCTTATTGTATCGGTTTTAAGTTCACTGTGCTAGTCTTTTGTTTACAAGTTCGGCAGCTTGTTTAGGGTTAGCCTTGCCGCCGGATTTTTTCATAACCTGTCCCATAAGCCAGCCTGCAACATTGGTCTTTCCGTTTTTCCAGTCTTGGACGGCTTCGGTGTTTTCAGCAAAAACTTCTTCTACGATTTTTTCGATAAAGGAAGAGTCGCTCACCTGTTCCATGCCTTTTTCGGCGATTATGGCAGACGGTTTTTTACCGAGAGCTATCATCTCGGCAAAAACATCCTTTGCCTGCTTGCTTGTTATTTTTCCTTCTTCAATAACATTTACAAGCTCTGCTATAGCACAGGGTCCGAATTTTAAATCGGAGAGAGAAGAGTTTGTTTCGTTTAAAACAGCCAAAACTTCAGCCAAAATCCAGTTGGCGCATTTTTTGGGAGAAGAAGATTTTTTTGCCGCCTCTTCAAACCATTCCGCCAAATCTCTTTCCGAGGTAAGAGTTTGAACATCGAATTCCGACAAGTGATATTCTTTTTTAAACCGAAGCCGTTTTGCTTCCGGTAATTCTCCGACCGAATCGCTCACCTCTTTGATAAACTCATCGCTCAATTCCAGAGCTCTTAAATCCGGTTCGGGCATAAAGCGGTAGTCTTCGGCTATTGTTTTTGTACGCTGAATTACAGTCTGCCCTGAAGGTTCGTCCCAGCCCATGGTTCGTTTAAAGCCCGGCTTAAAAGCAATTCGGTTCTCGCTCGTGTATTCATCCAATTGGCGGGAAACCTCATAGGTGCAGGCATCCTTTACAGCCTTAAAGGAGTTCATATTTTTTATTTCCGAAATAGGAGTTCTAAACTCTACGCCGTTGTCGATGATTTTTAAGTTTATGTTTGCATCGCAGCGCAGGGCTCCTTCTTCCATGTTTCCGTCAGTAACGCCGACGAATTTTAAAATCTCCCTGATTGTCTGCATGTAGCGGGCAGCCTCATCGGGAGTTGACATATCGGGCTTTGAAACAATTTCGATTAGTGGAACTCCTGATCGGTTAAAATCGATGTAGCTGTGTGAACCTTCTATATGAAGACTCTTACCGACATCTTCCTCCAAGTGGATGCGCTCGATTCTCACTTTCTTAAATTTAGGCTCCTCATTTTGAGCGGCGAGGTTAATTTCGACTTCGCCTTCTTCGCATAGAGGCGTGTAAAATTGAGTTATCTGATAGCCCTTTACAAGGTCGGGATAAAAATAATGTTTTCTGTCGAATTTGGAAAAATTATTTATCCTGCAGCCGAGGGCGCATCCTGCCTTAATTCCGAACTCTACATATTCCTTGCTTACTCTGGGGAGGGCTCCCGGAAGTCCGAGACAGGAGGGGCAAACCCGCGTATTCGGAATGCCGCCGTAACGGTTTTCGCAAGAACAAAAAGCCTTTGTTTTGGTTAAAAGTTGGCAGTGTATTTCGCAGCCGATAATTATTTCGTATTCTAAATTGCCGTGTTTAAGCATGATCTTCCTCCCAGGCCTTTGCAAGTTTTAAGATGTTCTCTTCCGAAAATTTCTTTCCGCAAAACTGAATGCCTACCGGAAGTCCTGCCTTTGTTTTTCCTGCCGGAACCGAAAGGGACGGAATGCGGGCAAGGTTTACAAAGGTTGTAAAAAGGTCCGAAAGGTACATAGCGATAGGATCATCTACTTTTTCGTTAAGTTTAAAGGCCGGAGCCGGAGCTGTCGGACAGATTATAAAGTCATATTTTTGTAAAACTTCATTTACGCCTTGAGCTATTTTTGCCCTTACGTTTAAGCTTTTTTCGTAACAGTCGCCTGAAAATTCTTTTGAAAGAACATAGTTGCCGGTTATAATGCGTCTTTTAACCTCAGGGCCGAAACCTTCGCTTCTTGTTTGAATATAAAGCTCGTCATTTCCCTTACCGGCATCTTTTCGGAGGCCGAACCTTATGCCGTCTATGCGCGAGAGATTGCTCGCTCCCTCCGAGATTGCAAGAGTATAATAAGTAGGAATTGAGGCTTCCAAAACAGGAATGGAAACTTCTTCAAGTTTTGCCCCGTTCTTGGTAAGCCATGCACATACCTCATCAAAGACTTGTTTGACTTCCTTATCCAAGCCTTCCGTATTTAAAAATTCCTTGGGGATTGCAAATTTTAATGAGGCGATTTCTTTTTTTGAATAAGAAGAAAGTTTTAATAATGAAGAAAAATCGGCTTCTTCCGAAGTCTCGTCATTTTCGTCCTTGCCTGCCATGACGGCTATGCCGAGGGCTATATCGGCGGCTTCTTTTCCGAAAAGGCCTACTTGGTCTAAGGAAGAGCTGAAGGCTACTACCCCGTACCTGCTGAAAAGTCCGTATGTCGGTTTAAGGCCGTAAATTCCGCAGTATGAAGCCGGAAGACGAACCGAGCCTCCCGTTTCCGTTCCGAGAGAAAAAGGTGCCTGATTTCCTGCAACTACGGCAGCCGAGCCTCCCGAACTTCCGCCCGGAGTTCTTTCCCTGTCAACGGGATTTCTTGATGGGCCGTAACATGAAAATTCGGTTGAAGAACCCATGGCGAGTTCATCCATATTTATTCTCCCCATCAAAACGGCTCCGGCCTCCACCAATCGGTTTATTACGGTCGCATTATATGGAGCATAGTAGCCTTGCAATGAGCGGCTGCAGCAGGTGCAGAGCTTTCCCGCCATTGAGATATTGTCCTTTACCGCAATGGGCAGGCCTAAAAGAGGCTTTTCATCAAAGGAAACGCCTTGAGCAATAAGCTCATCCGCCTTTTTTGCATGTTCTTCTGCATCTTCAAAAAATTCGATAAACCCGTTTAAAGGAAGGGGGCTTTTTAGATCATCTTCGTATTCTGCTTTAAAAGCTCTAAGAATTTCGAGGGACGACAGTTCTTTATTCTTTAATTTTTCCCTTAATTGTGTAAAAGTTAAATTCGTTATCATAAACAACTCCTAAGCTCCCGACCCCAAAACCTTTGGAACCCTAAAATAATTGTCCATATATTCCGAGGTCATCTTTTTTAAGTCCTTTTGAGCAAGACCTTCTTTTACTTCATCGGAGCGTAAGGTTGATTCATCGTGTTTTGCATACATTGACGAATCCAAGTTACTGTCGGCAAATTTATCCAAAATTTCAAAATAACCTACCAAGTTATTTACCTGTCCGGCTAAGCGGTTTTCTTCTTCTTTTCCCAAAGAAAGACGGGAAAGATACAAAAGAGTCGAAAACACCTCTTTTGATATTTTATTGCTTTTCTTTTCCATAAGTAGGCGGTATGATATCACAAATGCAAAAGGATGTTAAGTAGGGCCAAAGGGGCGGCTGTATCGATAAACAGTAGAAAAATAAGCTTTGCGATAATAAATTTACCCGCAGAAAATCTATAAAAACCTTATAAAAAGTACTTGACAAAAGTTACGGAATGGGCTATATTCGCTCTCACCGTCGGTTACGGCGGTGAGCTTAGAAAACTGTAGAAAATACTAGAAAAGTTTTGAAGGTCTTACTCTTTGAATGAAGGTAAGGCTCTTTATTTTTGCAAGGTAAGAAACTTGCAGAAAGGTTAAAAAAAGTTAAAAAAACTTTTAAAAAGCTCTTGACAAAAAGTGAGAAAATAATGTATACTCCTTTTTGCTCGCTAAACAACTTTCACAAGTTGCCGGCGAATGATATTTGAAACTAAGAGGGAAGGGAAAGAACAAAAATAGCCAAAGCGTAAAGCTTTTGGTAAGGAAAGTATCAAAAATAACCGGTAAAGGCTAGCTGATTAGCTTTTACCAAATTCCTTAACATGTTAAGGACAAACTTACGTTAAGAAATCAACCGCTCTTTAAGGGCGGATTGAAATAATAATGATGGAGAGTTTGATCCTGGCTCAGAACGAACGCTGGCGGCGCGTCTTAAGCATGCAAGTCGAACGGTAAGGGAGAGCTTGCTCTCCCCTAGAGTGGCGGACTGGTGAGTAACGCGTGGGTGACCTGCCCTGAAGATGGGGATAGCTAGTAGAAATATTAGATAATACCGAATGTGCTCATTTACATAAAGGTAAATGAGGAAAGGAGCTACGGCTCCGCTTCAGGATGGGCCCGCGTCCCATTAGCTAGTTGGTGAGGTAAAGGCCCACCAAGGCAACGATGGGTATCCGGCCTGAGAGGGTGAACGGACACATTGGGACTGAGATACGGCCCAAACTCCTACGGGAGGCAGCAGCTAAGAATCTTCCGCAATGGACGAAAGTCTGACGGAGCGACGCCGTGTGAATGAAGAAGGCCGAAAGGTTGTAAAATTCTTTTGCAGATGAAGAATAAACACAGGAGGGAATGCCTGTGAGATGACGGTAGTCATGCGAATAAGCCCCGGCTAATTACGTGCCAGCAGCCGCGGTAACACGTAAGGGGCGAGCGTTGTTCGGAATTATTGGGCGTAAAGGGTATGTAGGCGGTTAGGTAAGCCCGGTGTGAAATCTACGAGCTCAACTCGTAAACTGCATTGGGTACTGCTTGACTTGAATCACGGAGGGGAAACCGGAATTCCAAGTGTAGGGGTGGAATCTGTAGATATTTGGAAGAACACCGGTGGCGAAGGCGGGTTTCTGGCCGATGATTGACGCTGATATACGAAGGTGCGGGGAGCAAACAGGATTAGATACCCTGGTAGTCCGCACAGTAAACGATGTACACTAGGTGTCGGGGCAAGAGCTTCGGTGCCGGCGCAAACGCATTAAGTGTACCGCCTGGGAAGTATGCCCGCAAGGGTGAAACTCAAAGGAATTGACGGGGGCCCACACAAGCGGTGGAGCATGTGGTTTAATTCGATGATACGCGAGAAACCTTACCTGGGTTTGACATCAAGAGCAATGACATAGAGATATGGCAGCGTAGCAATACGGCTCTTGACAGGTGCTGCATGGCTGTCGTCAGCTCGTGCCGTGAGGTGTTGGGTTAAGTCCCGCAACGAGCGCAACCCCTACTGCCAGTTACTAACAGGTAAAGCTGAGGACTCTGGCGGAACTGCCGATGACAAATCGGAGGAAGGTGGGGATGACGTCAAGTCATCATGGCCCTTACGTCCAGGGCTACACACGTGCTACAATGGTTGCTACAAATCGAAGCGACACCGCGAGGTCAAGCAAAACGCAAAAAAGCAATCGTAGTCCGGATTGAAGTCTGAAACTCGACTTCATGAAGTTGGAATCGCTAGTAATCGCACATCAGCACGGTGCGGTGAATACGTTCCTGGGCCTTGTACACACCGCCCGTCACACCATCCGAGTCGAGGGTACCCGAAGTCGCTAGTCTAACCCGTAAGGGAGGACGGTGCCGAAGGTACGTTTGGTAAGGAGGGTGAAGTCGTAACAAGGTAGCCGTACCGGAAGGTGCGGCTGGATCACCTCCTTTCTATGAGAAAGGGTATTTGAAGGTTGTTTTTAACCTTCTATCAGTCTTGAAGTACACAAGACAATTTGATACTTCCTTTTCGTTCTTTCCTGAAACTCTTTTTTATATAAATAAGCAACTGAGGGGATATAGCTCAGCTGGCTAGAGCGGCGGCTTTGCAAGCCGTAGGTCAGGGGTTCGAATCCCCTTATCTCCATAAAATACCTTGTTTAACGACAAGGTTTTTATTCGCCCAATCATCAAGAAAAGGCGAACAGATATTTGACATAACTAGGGAAGGGAACGAAGGCGTTTAAAAGTTTTAAGACTTTTAGGCGTAAAAGAAAAATAAAAAAATACAAAACTTCTTTTTGAAAAGAGTAAGAAAGAAGGGACAATAATATGGTCAAGCGAATATAGGTTTATGGCGAATGCCTATGGAGCTAAGAGGCGAAGAAGGCCGTGGTAAGCTGCGAAAAGTTCCGTGTAGGAGCACACATCCTGTGATACGGAAATAGCCGAATGGGGTAACCCGTCAGTAGTGATACTGACATTACACTCTTGAATAAAATAGAGAGGTAAAGCGATACTGAGTGAACTGAACCATCTAAGTAACTCAAGGAAAAGAAATCAAGTAAGAGATTCCGAAAGTAGCGGCGAGCGAAATTGGAGGAGCCTAAACCCTTTTGAGGGAGTTGTAGGGCTGCATCGGCGTAGGACCGACAAGTTACAAATTCGATTTATAGCAGAAAGGTTTTGGGAAAGCCTGGCGAAGAGGGTGAAACCCCCGTAAGCGAAATAAATCGGACTTGTTGATGCAGTACCTGAGTACGGCGGGGCACGAGAAACCCTGTCGGAAACCGGGTCGACCACGATCCAAGGCTAAATACTACTTAGCTACCGATAGTGAACAAGTACCGTGAGGGAAAGGTGAAAAGAACCCCAGTAAGGGGAGTGAAATAGAACCTGAAACCGTAAACCAACAAGATGTTACAGCCCTTTAAGGGTGGTAGCGTGCCTTTTGTAGAATGAGCCTGCGAGTTACGATATGCAGCGAGGTTAAGGAATAGAAGTTCCGGAGCCTAAGGGAAACCGAGTCTTAATAGGGCGAATAGTTGCATGTCGTAGACCCGAAGCCGGAGTGATCTAGTCATGAGCAGGTTGAAGCAGCGGTAAAACGCTGTGGAGGACCGAACTATAATCTGTTAAAAAAGGTATGGATGACTTGTGACTAGGAGTGAAAGGCTAATCAAACCCGGAAATAGCTGGTTCTCCCCGAAATGCCTTTAGGGACAGCCTCATACAAAATTATCGGAGGTAAAGCACTAGTTGGACTAGGGGGCGTCAAAGCCTACCAAACCCAGTTAAACTCTGAATGCCGATAATCAACGTATGGGAGTGAGACTGCGTGCGCTAAGGTTCGTAGTCAAAAGGGAAACAGCCCAGACCGTCAGCTAAGGTCCCCAAATACTGCTTGAGTGTGAAATGAAGTGTGGATACAAAGACAGCCAGGAGGTTGGCTTAGAAGCAGCAATTCCTTTAAAGAGTGCGTAACAGCTCACTGGTCGAGTGTCCATGCGCAGATAATGTAACGGGGCTAAGCAGTATACCGAAGCTACGGGTCTTACGCGATTAATGCGTAAGGCGGTAGGGGAGCATTCCATTAACTGAAGAAGGAATACCCGCGAGGGATTCTGGAGGAGATGGAAGAGAGAATGCAGGTATAAGTAACGAAAAGGGAGGTGAGATCCCTCCCCGCCGAAAATCTAAGGTTTCCTGGGTAAAGGTAATCTCCCCAGGGTAAGTCGGCCCCTAAGGCGAGGACGAAGGTCGTAGTCGATGGGAAATCGGTTCATATTCCGATACCTTTTATAATTTCGATGGCAGGACGCATGAGGTGAAACCCGGCCGGCTAACGGATGCCGGTCAAAGTAAGCGAGCCGTTAAAAAGGATGATAGGCAAATCCGTCGTCCAAGGTAAGCTGCGACAGCGAGGGACACTACGGTGGAACGAAGCGGGCGTAATCAAGGTGCCGGGAAATACTGTCTAAGGCTAGGTTATAAAAGACCGTACCGTAAACCGACACAGGTAGATGGGATGAGAAATCTAAGGCGCTCGAGAGAACTCGCGTTAAGGAATTCGGCAAAATGCACACGTAACTTCGGAAAAAGTGTGACCTCCTTTTATAAAAAGTGGAGGTGGCAGAAAGCAGGCCCAGGCGACTGTTTATCAAAAACACAGCCATCTGCGAACCAGCAATGGGACGTATAGGTGGTGACACCTGCCCGGTGCCGGAAGGTTAAGAGGAGAGGTTAGCAGCAATGTGAAGCTTTGAATTGAAGCCCCGGTAAACGGCGGCCGTAACTATAACGGTCCTAAGGTAGCGAAATTCCTTGTCGGGTAAGTTCCGACCCGCACGAATGGTGTAACGATTCTGGGCACTGTCTCAACGCGAGACTCGGTGAAATTTATATACCGGTAAAGAAGCCGGTTACCCATAGTTAGACGGAAAGACCCCGTGAACCTTCACCGCAACTTATTATTGGGACTTGGTTTATCATGTGTAGAATAGGTGGGAGGCTATGAAGCTTGACCGTTAGGTTGGGTGGAGCCGAAATGTGAAATACCACCCTTGATAAATCAGGTTTCTAACCGCTGTCCGTGAAACCGGAAGCGGGACAGTGATAGGCAGGCGGTTTGACTGGGGCGGTCGCCTCCTAAAGAGTAACGGAGGTGCGCGAAGGTCTCCTCACGCCGGTTGGAAATCGGCGCAGCGAGTGTAAAGGCACAAGGAGGCTTAACTGCGAGAGTGACAGCTCAAGCAGATACGAAAGTAGGTCTTAATGATCTGGCGGTAGCGAGTGGAAGCGCCGTCACTTAACGGATAAAAGGTACTCCGGGGATAACAGGCTGATATTCCCCAAGAGTTCACATCGACGGGAATGTTTGGCACCTCGATGTCGGCTCATCGCATCCTGGGGCTGAAGCAGGTCCCAAGGGTTTGGCTGTTCGCCAATTAAAGCGGTACGTGAGCTGGGTTCAGAACGTCGCGAGACAGTTCGGTCCCTATCTGCTATGGGCGTTGGATACGTGAGAGGAGCTGTTTTTAGTACGAGAGGACCGAAATGGACGAACCTCTGGTGTACCGGTTATCCTGCCAAGGGTAATTGCCGGGTAGCTAAGTTCGGAAGGGATAACCGCTGAAGGCATCTAAGTGGGAAGCCCGCCTCAAGACTACGTATCCCTGAGGGTTTAACCCTCCTAAAGACTCCTTGCACACTACAAGGTTGATAGGTTGGAGGTCTAAGCACAGTAATGTGTTAAGCCGACCAATACTAATAAGTCGTGAGGCTTGACCATATTATTGTTTCTTTTTTCATTAATGAGATATGATTTTCTTCTTCGTTCTCATCTTTAGTACACTTAAAACTATTAATGTTTTAAGTCCTTATTTTGTTTATTATTGCCAGGTGGCCATAGTGGAGAGGTAATACCCGTTCCCATCCCGAACACGGAAGTCAAGCTCTCTTACGCCGATGATACTGCTGATCAAGTGGGAAAGTAGGATGCTGCCTGGCTTTTTTTTGTTTTATTGATTATTTCTATAAAAAGTGATAGTATATTTCGGATGAAGGTTTTTAGGTTGACGGTTTCCGGAGCTATTTATATTGTGTTTTCAATTCTCTTGCTGACGGCAGCCGGTGTTCGAGGCGAATTATTTGCAATTGTTTGTGGTGTTTGCTTATGCCTTTATTTTGTGCTTTCCTTAATTCTTATTAGTCTTTCCGTTTTATTATGGCAAAAAGCGGATTCATTAGTAGAATTAAAAAATGAAACTATTTCTATTTTACCCTTAGAGGAACGAAAGGGAAAAAAACTTTTTCCGATTGTTTTGCCCGGCGTTTTTGTATTTTACGGTTTTGAGTTTTCATCCGATTTAAACAATAAAAAAGGCAGAAGATTGAAATTTAATATTAAGCTTAAGAGAACTGCTGCCCATTTCCCCCTTCCGAAGGAAGAACGAGGCAGATTTTTTTTGGAAAAGGAGTATATCGAAATTTCCGATCTTGCAGGATTTTTTTCATTCCGGCTTTTAAAAAATGAAAAATCCATACCTCAACTTTTTATTTATCCGATGATGACCGAAGTAAAAAGCTTTGCACTTCCCGAAATTCTAAATGAGACATCGGCTCATACCATAAATCTGAGACGGACTGATGAGCTTTATGATTCGCGCCCGTATTTTCCCGGCGATGATATAAGAAAAATTAACTGGAAGCTGTATGCGCACACTCAAGAACTTAATGTAAAGCAGGGAGATTTTGTTCCGCCGCCGAGAATTTTTTTTACGCTATATGTTGAAAGTCCGATTGTAAATAAAGATATTGTATTTTATAAAAATAGATTCGATGAATTTATTAATTTGAGTACGTCGATAGCTTTTTATTTACACCAAAAAGGAATAAGTTTTAATATCCGTTTTTATGATGGCGAAAAAAACTCTTATGAAACCGAAACAGTTTATCCGGGTGATATAGATGCGGAAGAATCGATAAAAAGAATTTTTTCAATTCCTCAAATTAGGATTCTAAAAAAAATGAATAAAGCTCAGCCTAAACTAAAAAAGAATTTTTTTATTGATGAAGAAAACAAAAAAACTTGTTTGCTCTATTTTTTTATGCCTGTACAATCAAGCAAGAAAATTTTAGAAAGACTTTTTGGAATTTTTTCGGATCATAAAAATGAATGTGCTTTTTATACCGGGCTTGAAAGTATAATTACCGTACCTAAGAACCGTTTGTTTTCTTTTTTGTTTTATACCTCTTCCCAAAAAAAATATAACCGCTTATCAAAAGAAATGAACGAAAAGATTGAAATTCTAAAAAATGAATTAAAGAGCGGAGGATTTTATGCTTACTCGATATAAGCTTAATTTTCTTTTACGTATATTCTCGCTGGTAATGCTAAGTATTATTCCGTCATTATACTTGTTTGAAATTTTACCTTCATTCGTTCTTCCTGTTTGGGCTGTTATTGTAATTTATTTGTGCTATCAACTTCAAAAAAAACGGATAAAGATATCGGCTTCTATTATTTTGTTGTTATTAAGTATTAGTATTTTTTTTATTTTTATTTTATTTTTATTAAAAATTATTTCAGCCGAGCCTTTTGATATCCTATATTTAAGGCTGGGTGTTATTCTTCCTTTTTTGATAATTCAATCTTTTTTTATTTCGGTATCGACTATTTTATTTTGTCAAAAAGAAAAATATAGACGTTATGAACCTATAATTCTATTTAGTGTATTTGCTTTGTTCTTTTTTGGGCAGGGAAATTTTTCAATGTCGGTTTTTGACCATCCGATATATGCAGTTTTGTTTTCACTTAGTTTTTCTGCAATCGAAATGATTCGCATTTTTTTATCTTTTAATTTTGAAAAAAAACAATTTGCATTTTTTTTGCTTTTTTTACCGTTTTTTGCCTTTATAATGACCTTTGTATTAAAAAACTATAATGAATCTGCATCGGTTAATCATGGAGGTTTATTGCAGCCCACTCTTTTTAGATTTGATTTTTCCGATTATTTAAAATTGCAATCTGAAATTAAAATGAGTGGTGACCTTATTTTAGTCGCTCATTTTGATAATGATTTTTCTCACAACATGTTAAGGCGAATGTATCTTTCAGGCTGGGATTCTGCAAAAGGTTTTTATGAAAAAAAAGCTCCATCCGAAAAGGCTCAAATTACCTCTCTGCCTAAGGGGCAAAAAGATATTTTGCATAGAGCCTTTTCTATGCGTGAAAAAGTTGCGCAAGAATATTTTTTTGTGAACCTATCACCATCTTCCTTTATTGCTATGGATTATCCGACACAGGTAATTCCTTATGAGATTTGGGACAGTTCAAAATTTAACGGAGGGTACAAGGTCTTTAGCGATGCAATATTTGATTTTGCATCTGATCTTTATGGAGAGGCATTTCCGTCAGGGGATGAAGATGAGGGAATGTCGAAAGAGGATTTGGATTTTTATACTAAAATTGATGAAGAAAGTTTTAAACTTGTGCATCAAACAGCTGAAGAAATAACCGGAGATATTCCAGATTATTTGGATAAAGTTTTAGCGCTTCAATTTTATTTTACGGATGGAGATTTCAGGTATTCTCTAAAACCGGGCAAGGCTCATGACGGTAATCAGCTAAAATATTTTTTGACTGAAACAAAAAAAGGATATTGTACTTACTTTGCCTTTTCTTATGCTCTCATGCTTAGAAGCATAGGAATACCTGCCAGAGTGGCGGTAGGATTTTTTGTTCAGCCCGAATCTGAAGTTATGAATTATTATCCTGTACGGGCAAACATGGCCCATGCATGGGTTGAGGTTTTCTTTCCTTTTATCGGATGGGTCAGCTTTGATCCTACAACTTCTCAGCTTGCCGAAGGAGAAAATATTAACTTTGGAATGAATGCGGGAGGAGAGGAATTTAATTCTCTTTTAAGTGAAATCCTCGAAAAACGCAGTGAAATAAAAATTACGGAAATCACCGAAAAGGAAGATGATATTTCAAACATAAGTACTTATATAAAACAATTTTTTAAAGAGAACATATCCTTATTCAGATTTATTATAATTATTTTTTTGATTATGATACTTGCAGCTTACAAGGCGCGTCCTCATCTTGTATTAAAATTTTCAGGGAATAATAGAAGAGTCGTGCTCACGGCAGGTAAGCTATTTAAGAAAAAGACACGGAGCGATGAGGACACAAAAGAAATGAATGCGCTTATTCAAAAGGCGAAATTTGCACCGGAATGTACAATAGAAGATGCAAATACTGCCAAAAATATTTTAAAAAACAAAACAAAAAAAATAATTCTCTTACTTGCTTTTTGTCTTGTATCGTGTTTTGTCGTTGCAGAAAACGCAGAAACCATTGTTATTGAGGCCGAAAAGGCAGTGGAAGCTGAGAATTGGGAGCGGGCCTTATCTCTTTTGCAAGATGGAATAAAAAAATATCCTCAAAACGATAGTTTGTTTTTAAAGTTGGGGGAAATTTATCATAATAAAGAATTATATAATCCTGCATATAAGGCCTTAAAAAAAGGCTTAGAAATTAATCCTGAAAACAGCAGTATCTTATTTTATCTTTCAAGTTGTGCATCTTTGCTAAATAAATATGAAGAAGCCTTGATCTATATTAAAAATTATTTACGCCTTATCCCTTATGACCGTTTTGCTGCTTCCAATTACGGCTGGTTATGTTATAAGTGCCACAGGCCGGAGGAAGGAATAAATTTTTTATTGGATAACATAAAGCGGTATGGAGAAGACTTATCGGTTTATAACTCTTTAGGAACTTTATACAATGAAATGTTTGATTATGAGAAATCCAAAGAGTTTTATACAAAGGCAATAAGGGGAGCAGAACAAGGCAGCAGAACATATTCGGGATCAGTTTACTATTATAATAAGGCTATTTTAGAAAGTCAATTTTATCGGTTTGATAATGCAATAGAGGATGCAAAGGCTGCTTTAAATATGGAAGAGCGTACATCTGGTTATATGATGCTGGGAGAACTTGAAGAAAGAAGAAATAATTTTTCGCAGGCCCTTTCTGCATATCTTTCGGCGTATGCTGATGATGAAACGCCTCTTTCGGCTTTAAGCATTATAAATCTATTTTTGAAAACAGGTCATATTGAAAAAGCCGAACAATATATTTTAAATGAACTGCAAAATATCAGTGAAGCATGGATTTCAAATTACGGTTTGAGTGTAAACGAATTTAAAAGCAATCTGTATGACATAAAAAAATCATTATACATACGCAAATATAATTTTGAAAAAACCAGATTAACATTAGGTTTTTTAGATTGGATAAAAAATTTTAACAATAAGATAAACTATAAACTAAAATATACATATTATGATGCCGTTTTTAGATTGTATTCTTTAAAGGTTGCAAAAGAATATAAGAAAAACAATACAGGAGATTTAATCAGCAATACAAATACTCTTTATACAAATACTTACTATTATCATGCATTTAAAGGCAAGGGGAAAAAAGCTTTAAAATATCTTAGAAAGGCTGAATCTATAGAAACCATGTTTATTCCGCAAAGTGCCGGCATCTATCTTGCCGACAGGGGAATCCTTGAGGAAGATTTAAAGCTGCTAAATGAAGGTATTTCAAAAATGGATTCGGAATGGGAAAAACATAGTCTTGCAGATCTGTATGCCCAAGGAAGTAAAATCGCGAAAAAAAACTCTTCACAACTTTATTATCTTTATTTGGAATCCCTTTTTGATTTAAATCCTGCCGGCTTTTTAGAATATGATATAAAATTACCTGTAAAAATAACTGCGGATATAGATAAAACTGAAAACACAAAAATTACAGCAAAAAAAATGAAAAAATTGATATTATCATCTCGTTTTATGGAAGATGGCGATTCTAAATTCTCCCTTAGGTTGACATACTCCGGCAAAACTCTTTTTTTTAAGTTAGCAGATAAAAACGGGTATACTCTTTACAGTAAAAATTTTACGATTGAAAACTTGGATAAAACCAATTTTAAAAACTGCGTTAATATTTTTGTAAAGGATATTTTTACTTTTAATTTATAGAACCTTTTGATATAGACAAAATTATATTTTCGGTTATACTGTTTGATATGAATACAAAAGATATAATAGATGAGCTTATAAGAAATATAGGCTTAGTAGTAAAAGGAAAGGATGAGATTATCCGCCTTTTTGTTGCTGCATTTTTGACCGGAGGCCATGTTCTTATAGATGATGTTCCCGGCGTCGGAAAAACAACAATGGTAAAAGCCTTGGCTAAATTAATAAAAAAGGATTATGGAAATCCTGCCGATTTTAAAAGGATTCAATGTACGCCGGACTTACTTCCATATGATATTACCGGTGTTGATGTTTTTAATGCACAAACTCAAAGTTTTGAATTTATAAAGGGTCCCGTTTTTTGTGATATTTTTTTGGCTGACGAATTAAATAGAACTCCTCCTAAGGTACAAGCCGCCCTTCTTGAAGTTATGGAAGAAAAGCAGGTTACTGTCGGAAGGCAAACTTACAGACTATCTGATGTTTTTTTTACTGCTGCCACTCAAAACCCTGTGGAAACGGTTGGAACCTATCCCTTGCCTCCGGCTCAGCTTGACCGCTTTATGCTTTCCGTTTCGGTAGGTTATCCTGATGATGAGTCTGCTCTCGAAATACTCCAAGGTAATCCCGGCGTGTCGGCTCTTTCAAAACTTTATCCCATTATAACTACAGGCGATATAGCGGCTTCCCGTGAAGAGCAAGAAAAAGTTTATTGTCACAAGGCCTTACAAAAAGCTATAATAGATATTTGCAATAAAACACGGGAACATTCCGATATTGAGTTAGGCGCTTCTCCAAGAGCCTCTTTACAGTTTTTGCATCTTGCAAAAACTGTTGCTCTCTCTAACGGCCGAAACTGGATTGAAGATACCGATATTGAAACAATCGCTCCTTATGTTCTTGCCCATAGATGTATTTTTAAAAACAGAAAGGTTAATGCAAAAGAATCTATTGCAGAAATTACAAAATCGGTTCTAGTAAAAATGGATAAAGAAACGGACTGGTCTAAAGAGTCATAAATAAAGCTGCCGATTAAAACTCTTATCTAAAAAGGATAGACATATTCTAAGGCAGGGCGCGGAATAAATTCTATATTATCGACTATGATTAATGGCTCAAAGCTGCCTTCATATTCTGTTTTAGAAATTGTTCCTGTAACGCAGACCCAATCGTCTTCTTTTAGCTCATCGGCCTTAAGCCATTGAGCTACCAGACCTGCCGGCTGCATATCGGCTGCACAGCAAACCATTAACATCCTTCCTATTGCGAATTCGTTTTTACTTAAAACTTCCGGATTTTTCCAAACGGCACCTTCAATTTTTATCTTCTTATTTACCCATGAGTCCAAATTTAAATAAAGTTCAGGCAGCCAGCGTCCGAAAGTTTCATTATCCATAACTACAAAGCCGTCTTCCAATTCCAAAAGCCTGCTTGGTCTAAAATTGAAATTAGGGCCTGTGTCTTCTTTTTGCTTTTGAAATGAAAAAATATCTCCGTTAAATGCAAGAGAGTCTGAAGTTAAGACCTTGTACGGAATAAGGAGAGCAAACAAAATTGGCAGTAAAAAAATTATTAGGTACAAGGGAGATTCCCTTTTTGAATGAGTGTGATATGGAAAATAAAAAGCATCACGCATTGTAAGAATGCCTATAATAAAAAATACAATAGCAGAAAAGATAATTATACCTGTGTGGCGGACATGAACATACAAGAGGGCTTTTTTTGATGCGACCGCATAGATAAAAATAATAGAAGCTGCCAACAATAATAATGAGCGTATAATTTTTTCAAGAAAAATATTTAAAAGTATTTTTTTCATATCCTGCCTATTAATTTTTATTTATAAAAATATAAAACCCATTGCACTTATAAAAATGATATTCATAACAGTTATGATTATCATCAACTCTATTACAAACCGTTTTTTAAAAATAGATAAAAGCATGAAGATATTTTTTATATCCATCATAGGTCCGTATACAAGAAAACCCATAATCGAAAAGAGTGAAAAACTGCCATAAAAGCTGCGGGCAATAAAGGCATCCGATGTTGAACATGCAGAAAAAACAAATGCAAAAAGCATCATAATTAATATTCCGCTCAAAGAATGGGATTCATTAAACTTTATAAAAAAATTACTCGGTACTCCGGCTCGTATTAGAGATGTAAATAAGGCTCCCAATATCAAATAAGGCCCGACATTAAAAAATTCAGTTCCGCTGTGTAAAAACATTTCCTTGAGGTTTTCAATAAAAGAGTTTTGCCCGGAATTTTTAGATGCACAGCAAGAGTCCCCGCAGCTGCAAGAACAATCATGCTCTATGTCTTCCTTCAAATATTCGTTTTTAGGATAGAACAAAAGTAAGATTCCGATGGAGGCGGCTGTTACTATCCCAAAGATTACCCTATATATCGCAGCCATCGGATATTCAGGAAAGGCATATAAGGTAGCCATTATCGAAATAGGATTTAAAATAGGGGCCGCAAGCATAAAGGTTACCGCAATAGGCATGGCAACTCCCTTTTTTACAAGCCCGGAAAGAACAGGCACCGCTGCACACTCACATACCGGAAAAACAAGGCCGCCGAATAAGGCAGTCAAAAATCCAAGGCCGTGCCTGCTCGGAAAAACTTTGACGATAAAATTATCCGAAATAAAAACATGCAGGATTGAAGATATAACTATTCCCAAAAGCATAAAAGGAAAGGCTTGAAGGAGGATGCTTAAAAAAATGGTGTTGGTTGTAGTTATAAAACTCAACATAAATTAAGAATACTGCGATACTAATTTTATGATATAGAGCTCTATATAATCTTGCAAGGCCTTTCTTTCCTTTATTTTTAAAAGCCCCGGAGACTCCAGCAGAGTTTTAGCCAGTCCTCTGACTCTGTCGGCGGTAAAGCTGGAAAAGGAAAGGGTTCTATTTATTCCCCGTAAATAATCTCTAATTAATGCATTTACGTCCTCTGTCAGATTCTCGCGTGCAGGATGTCCCAAAGTATGATTCCATTCATCTAAAGTTTTTTCGAGGGCTTGATCAATTGTCATTCCTTCAGGAATAAATTCGGTACTTATTTTTTCTGCAGCATCCTTTAATTTTTGCTTAGGCTTTTTATAGGTAGTTTCTTTTTTTTCAGGCTGTACAGGCTGAGCTACCTTTTTCTTGCGTTTAAAAAATGCAATTATTGCAGAAATTATAGGAATCGTATACCAGAATGGAAGAAGAATCTTTGTATCGCTTAAAATCTCGTATCGATTAAGCATTAAAATTTCGTTATATGATGCAGGTTTACCTGCCGGAAAAATTCGGTTTATTTCCATAGCTTGAATTTCATTTAAGCGGGGATCTGCAATAATCGATAAAATAAACGAAGCATTTAAAAGTCCGTATAGATTCGGTGCCGAATGAGCGGTTATTTCTTTTAATAATTCATTGAAAGCCGTGTCGTTTTTCATTGAGTCATCTTGCTCAAAATTCATTAACATCTCATGCCATCTTTTTATACATAGCTCCCTGACCGGTTTTCTTGCTTCATTGATGAGGGATATTAAAAGAGGAACGACCTTTTCGGTAAGCAGATAGAATCTATCATTTGCAGAGTTTGTAAAGGTAAGAATATCCGGAATTATATATTTTTCTGAGGAGCCTGTTTTTTCCTTCATAAAATTCTGTAAGGTTTCTTCAGAGTATTGCCCAAGCAGGGGAACTCCTCTGGAATCGGTAAATTGGGTTATCTGCTTCATTGTAAAATAATAAGGCGATTTTTGAAAAGCCAGAAGGAGATTTTTTAAAGCCGTGTCCGTTTGAATGTCTTTTTGAGCCCTGTTTCTGTAGTAATTATTTAAATACTCCAGAATGCCGGCAGCCTGCAATAAGGCTATCTCGTCAGGCAGCTTTTCATTCTTTTTGGCAAATTCCTGTTTTATAAAGGCGCATAATTGGCCCCACAAGATATAGTTGTCTCCCGATTCTTTAACATTTTGAAAACTATTAACACTATGTGCCATAGTTTTTGCAATAAAGGTTTTAACCGTAAATTCTTTACCGGGATTGGCCACCATGAGCCTCTTTTGCATATAATCCCTGCTTTCATCCTTCGATAAGAAAAGCTTAATCTTATCTAGGGCTAAACTTAAAAGTTTTTCTGTTTTGTAAGAGCCGGGAAAGATGAGGGCCGGAATATCTCCGTTGTAGTTTAGGGCATATAAAAAAGAATTTTCCTTTGATTCGGGTTTTAACTCTGCTATATCATCTGAGACGCTTATTGCCTTTAAAAGTTTCCCCGGAAAATTCTTAGGCAGATCCGATAAAAGAGGAAAAGGAATGTCGGGATGCTGCTCAAGATTTGCATATTGCCGGGATATATTATCTACATGGAAATATGGAACAAAGATGATGGTTGTATTGGACTTGTCTGTTGTTATTTCGATGTCCCCTTCATCCTGTATTTTTTTTAGCTCACTTAAAAGAGTTTCGAGAGAAATTTCAAGATGAACAGCCAACTCCGGTTTTTGCTGCAAAAAATGCCGTGCATAGCGGTGGAGATAATCTTGAAAAGGTTGTAAGGTCACTTGAGCGCTGTCTCTACGCAAAGAAAACATCCGCAACAGGTGCAGTAAATCCGTGTAAATAGTCATCCCCATATTATACACAATATTTTTCAATAATTCAAGGTTGTTGTTCCGAAAAAACGAGTTTTTTCTTTATTGAGGCTGCCATTGCATAAAACTCATTTTTAATATATAATTTTACAGTTCATAAATTATCAGTGAGGTGAAATTAATATGAGCTCACGAAAATTATTTGTTTTTGTTCCATTAGCAGTTATAGGAACTCTCCTTTTTTTTACGGCAGCTTTTTTTCTTTTTGTTACAATATCAGAGTATCGTCCTAACCCGCTTGAAAAAGCCGATATAAACAAGAATGCAAAAAGATCGATTTTACAGACTGATGAAACCTTCCGGATTTTAGACTGGAACATAGGTTATTGCGGCCTTGATGCTCAAAACGATTTTTTTTATGACGGCGGAAAAAATGTGACGGCCCGAAGCAAGGATGCGGTTTTGCAAAACCTTGAAAAGGTAAAGAACATAATAAAAGAAGAAGATTGCAGCTTTAATCTAATCCAAGAAATTGACTTAAAATCAAAGCGAAGCTTTTATGTAAACCAAAAAAAAGCCCTATCCGATTTTTTTACCGATTATGATTCAGCTCTTGCTCTAAACTATGATGCCCTCATTGTGCCGGTTCCAGTTTCAAATCCATTGGGAAGGGTCAAAAGCGGCGTCTTTACCTTAAGTGAGTATGGAATAGAAAAAGCGGAGAGGCTTCAGCTTCCGGGTTCATTTTCATGGCCCTTAAAAACCGTCAACTTAAAGCGCTGCCTTTTGTTTTCTGAAATTAAAACGGATGTTCCCAATAAAAATCTTTATATAATAAACTTGCATCTTTCGGCCTATGATGCGGCCGGAGTTCTAAGAAAGCAGGAAATGGAATTTTTACAAAACCTCGCTTTAAAATTTTATAATGAGGGGCATTGGGTAATTGCAGGCGGCGATTGGAACTCCCTTTTTCCGGGTGTAGAAAAAAATCGTTTTATGCCTTATACTACACACGAAAAATTTCTTGAATGGATAGAATATTCTCCTGCCGATTTTATCGGTAAGGAATGGAAATGGGGCTTTGACAGCTCGGTACCGACTGTTAGACTTCTGGAGCAGCCTTACGTTAAGGGAGAAAACTATACAACTATCATTGACGGTTTTATATGCTCACCCAATGTTGAAATTATCGGAGTCAAAACCCTTGATTTAAATTTTGAAGTTTCGGATCATCATCCTGTAATTGCAGAATTTAAACTTTTAAAATGATATTTATTTAAAATAAAAATATAAGGAGCAAAAAATGAAGGTAAAACCTGTAACAGTAACAGGCAGCAGTTTGACAATAGAAGATGTTGTAGCTGTTGCCCGACATGGAGCGGAAGTAAAGCTATCTGCAGATGCAAAAAAAAGAATCAAGGATTCAAAGAAAATTGTAGACGACATTGTAAAAAGCGGTAAGCCTACCTACGGCATTTCGACCGGTTTTGGAGAATTATCCACCGTAACGATTACCAAGGATCAAAACGGTGCCCTGCAGAGGAACTTAATTTTAAGTCATGCCTGCGGTGTAGGCAATCCCTTCCCCGAAGACATAGTACGTGCTATAATGCTTTTAAGGCTTAACACCCATGCAAGCGGTTTTTCCGGTGTAACTCCTTCAGTGCCGGATATCCTAGTCGATATGCTCAATAAGGGTGTAATACCCTATGTACCCGAAAAAGGTTCTTTAGGTGCAAGCGGCGACTTGGCAAACCTTGCCCATATCGCCCTTGTAATGATAGGAGAGGGAAGGGCTTATTACGAAGGTAAGCTGATGGCCGGAAAAGATGCACTTGCAAAAGCCGGCTTAAAGCCTGTTGTGCTTTCAGGAAAAGACGGTCTTGGTATTATTAACGGTACTCCCGTAATGTCCGGTATCGGAGCCTTAGCCTTGCATGATGCAGAACAGCTTTTAAAGGCTGCAAACATGGGTGCTTCCTTGGTATTTGAAGCCTTTAGAGGCATTACAGCCGCCCTCGACCCCAGAATCCATAAAACCCGCCCCCACAAGGGACAGATGGATACGGCAGCCTTTATCCTCAAAATGCTAAAAGGCAGCTCTTCCATCAACACAAGGGAAAACGATGTTCAAGACCCCTATACGCTTAGGTGCGTTCCTCAGGTTCACGGTGCAAGTGCCGATGCTATCGCCTATGTCCGCAAGGTTCTTGAAATAGAAATCAATTCCGTAACCGATAATCCCTTAGTCTTCCCCGATAACAAAGACGTTATCTCAGGCGGAAACTTCCACGGTCAGCCCATCGCCATTACCATGGACTTCTTAGGAATCGCCGTAAGCGAACTTGCAAACATAAGCGAAAGAAGAACAGAACGCCTTGTAAACCCGCAGTTAAACGGAGGACTGCCTGCCTTCTTAATAGAAAACGGCGGAGTAAATTCAGGCTTTATGATTCCGCAGTATACGGCGGCCTCCCTCGTTTCCGAAAACAAGGTATTGGCTCATCCTGCCAGTGTTGACTCCATTACCTCATCGGGAAACAAGGAAGACCATGTAAGTATGGGAACAACCGCAGCCCGAAAGATTACAGAAATCGTTAAAAACGTACGCCACGTTCTTGCTATTGAATGGCTTACAGCCGCTCAGGCCTGCGATTTAAGGGGAGTAAAAAAATACGGCAAGGGAACCGGAGAAATGATGAAGCTTATCCGAAAGCATATCTCCAAGGTTACCGAAGACCGTATTCTTTATGATGACATAATGAAGGCTCTCGAGATTATTTCGAATGATGAAAACATCGAAATGATTGAAAAGGCGATTAAGTAAGTTATTTTAATAAGTAAATATGCTGAATTTATAAGCAGGCTTATTTACAATAAAACCCGTATTGGAATATAAAATCCGATACGGGTTTTTTAATAAAATTTTAAAAATGAACTATAAGAGTTTACTCCGAATACTTTCCTATGCTTCTTATTTTTTTGCTTCGGTATTTTACCAAAACGGCGGGGTCGCGTTTTGTAAGGTCGGCTAAATCCTTTAGGATTTGCTGCTTGATTGCCTCTGCAGTTTGTTTCGGATCGGTGTGGGCTCCTTTTTCGGGTTCGGGGATGATGCCGTTTATTACCTTTAAGTCGAGAACCTCTTGGCTGGTAATTTTGAGCATGGCGGCGGCATCCTTTGCCCTGCTTGAATCCCTCAATAGGATTGAGGCACAGCCTTCAGGGGATATAACCGAGAAGATGGCGTTTTCAAGCATGTAAATCTTGTCGCCGACTCCTATACCGAGGGCTCCGCCTGAGCCTCCTTCGCCGATGATTATGCAGATAACCGGGGTTTTTAGGCGGCTGAATTCCCTCAAGTTAAAGGCAATGGCTTCTCCGATTCCTCTTTCTTCGGCTCCGAGGCCGGGGTAGGCTCCCTGAGTGTCGATAAAGGTTATAATCGGTCTTTTGAACTTTTCGGCCTGTTTTGCAAGGCGCATTGCTTTGCGGTAGCCTTCGGGGTTTGCCATACCTCCGTTCCTGTCGATGGTTTCGCGCAAGTTTCTTCCCTTTTGGGTGCCGATTACTGTAACCGGCATTCCGTCGATAAAGCCTATTCCGCCTATCATGGCAGGGTCATCGCCGAAAAAGCGGTCGCCGTGAAGCTCGGTAAAATTATCGAAAATCAAATTGATGTAGTCCAAGGTTCTGGGCCTGTCGCTGTGGCGGGCAAGCTCAACCCTTTCCCATGTTTTTGCAAGGGTTGTGGAACTTTCAAGTTTAGCATTTATCTTTGCAAGCTCCTCGCTTATATCAAGCCCCGCCTTTTGGGCTATATCTTTTAAGTTATTTAATAAATTAGTTTGATCCGTATTGCTCATACATTTTCTCCATTTCCCATAAAAACTTTAGGCCTTTTTCTTCTTAGGGGCTTCTTTTAGTCCGAGGCTGTGGGCATCAATCATACGGGCAAAAAACTGCCTTTGTTCTTGACGCGGTACTATGCAGTCCACAAAGCCCTTTTCCATCTGAAATTCGGCGCGCTGAAAGCCTTCGGGGAGCTGCTGGCGGATGGTGCCTTCGATAACTCTTGGGCCTGCAAAGCCGATGAGGGCTCCCGGCTCTGCTGCCGTTATGTCGCCGAGCATTGCAAAACTCGCCGTAACGCCTCCCGTGGTCGGGTCGCAGAGCATTATAAAAAGAGGAACACCCTTTTCATCCAACTCGGCGGCTGCACTTGAGGTCTTGGCCATCTGCATAAGCGAAAAAAGCCCCTCCTGCATTCGGGCTCCTCCTGAGGTTGCATAGATAATTACGGGGATCCTTTCTGCAGCTCCCTTTAACATGAGCCTCGAAATCTTCTCCCCTACAACCGAGCCCATCGAGCCTCCCATAAAGTGAAAGGACATAAGGGCCAGGAGGGCATCCCGCCCCTTAATCTTGCATGAGCCCGTAATTACAGCCTCGTTTAAGGCTGCCTTTTCTTCGGCGGCCGAAATCTTTGCTTCATACCCCTCCATTTCGATGGGGTTACAGGTTTTTAAGTTTGCATACAGCTCTTGAAAGGAATTTTCATCTGTCAGATAGGTAATCCTCTGCCTCGGCTCTATGCGTAAATGGCAATTACAGTGAGGGCAGACCATCAGGTTATCTGTAAAAACCTCTTCATCATATGATACTTTACAACTAGGACAATCCATATTTTTCAATACTCCTTATTTACTTCCAAAAAGCTCTTCATAGAGCCCGGTACCAAAAACACCGGATTTGAACTTTTTTGAGTTAAGTATAATCTTTTGCTCTTCGATATTGCAGGTGATGCCTTCGATTTTAAGCTCGTCGAGGGCGCAAAGCAGTTTTTGAATTGCATTAGCCCTGTCGGCTCCGTGAACGATGAGCTTAGCCGTCATCGAATCATAAAACGGAACTACCGAGTAACCTTGATATAAAAAGCTGTCAAAGCGTACACCGTTTCCGCCGGGAATCATCAAGTTTTTGATAAGGCCGGGAGAGCGGGCGTTTATTCTGGCCTCGATAGCCCAGCCCTTTGTAGGCAGGATGCCTTGGGCAAACTTCATGTTCTCGCCCGTACAAACGCGGATTTGTTCTGCAATTATATCGGTGCCTGTAATCATCTCCGAAACGGGGTGCTCGACCTGAATTCGGGCGTTTACTTCCATAAAGTAGAAATTGTTGCCCGATACGAGAAACTCGATTGTTCCCGCCCCGCGGTATTTAAGGGAAGAAAAGAGGCTGACAGCCCCCTTACACATGGCTTCGCGCATTTCCTCGCTTACGGCAGGGGAGGGGCTTTCTTCTATCAGCTTTTGATGATTTTTTTGAACAGAGCAGTCTCTTTCGCCTAAGACGGAAACGGCTCCCTTTCCGTTGCCTACGATTTGAAGTTCGACATGGCGCGGGTCTACGAGGTATTTTTCGATATAAACCGTGCCGTCTGCAAAGTTGGCCTCGGCTTCCGCGGAAGCGATTTTTAGGTTTTCAGGCAACTCCGATTCCTTATAAACGATGCGCATTCCCTTTCCGCCGCCGCCTGAAGCCGCCTTGATGATGACGGGATAACCGCATTTTTCGGCAGTTTTTTTGGCTTCTTCCAATTCTTTTACGGCTCCGTCCGAGCCGGGGGTTACGGGAAGGCCGCTTTTTACGGCGGTTTCGCGGGCCCGTACCTTGTCGCCCAGCATTTCGATTGTGTCGGGTTTAGGGCCTATCCAAAAAAGGCCTGCGTTTTCTACTTCGCGGGCGAAACCTGCGTTTTCGGATAAAAAGCCTACTCCCGGATGAACGGCCTCGCAGGAAGTGCAGAGGGCTGCCGTGATAAGGGCTTCCTTGTTGAGGTAGCTTTTAGCCGACGGGGGCGGGCCTATGCAGACAGCCTCATCAGCCAAAAGAACATGGAGGCAGTCCTTGTCCGCCGTGGAGTAAACGGCGACGGTTTTTATTCCCATTTCGCGGCAGGAGCGGATTACCCTTACGGCTATCTCACCCCTGTTGGCGATAAGTATTTTTTTAATCATAGGAACCTTCCTACTTAGCCTTTATCTTAAACAAGACCTGATCGAATTCGACAAGCTCTCCGTTTGAAACCAAGATTTCTTCGATAACTCCGTCATGTTCGCATTCTAGGGTGTTCATCATCTTCATAGCCTCAAGCACGCAAAGGGGCTGACCTTTTTTTACCGTGCCGCCTTTTTCGACATAGGGCGGAGAATCGGGAGACGGAGCCCTGTAAAAGGTTCCGACGATGGGGCTTTTTACCTCGATTAGATCGGCCGATGAAGATGCCGTGGCCGCTTGGGCCGGAGCTTCTGCAACAGGGCTTGCCGGTTGAGGTGCTGCCCCTTGAACTCCCGAAGGAGCGGTCTGAGGCACGCCCTGAAAACCTGCTTGGAAAGCTGCCGGCATAGCCAAAGGCATGGGATAGGCAGCCTGTGCTCCGCCTTGAACGGAAACCTCTTTTTTAGGAAAGGCTCCTTCTTTTTTTAATACAAGCTCGCTGTCGTCCTGCCTTATCTGCAAGAAAACCGTATCACCTTTTTCAAATTGTTCTATCACTTTCAAAATAAAATCTTCTTTCATAAAATCTCCTTAAAGTTTTATTTTTTATCTATTTTTAACCGTTATATGCAATGTAAGATAGACAGTTTATCATTATGTAGGTAGTATGTCTATCCCCAGATAGACGGTCTATCCCTATGCAGGTGAACCGTCCACCATTATGTAGGTAGACCGTCCTCCATTATGTAAGTGGACAACCTGTCCTGTACTCATTGTTTTTTTACAATCCAGTATCCGTCCTTGGCACTGCCGACGTATTCAATTTTGTTATCTTTCTTTAATTTAGCTATATCCCTCTCAATGGTGGGTTTTGATACATTAATCATATAACTCATCATATCAATTGTAATTTTGTTATTTGATTTTATCAGTTCCATGATTTTTTCTTTTCTTTGTTCCGGGCTCAGTTTTTGGACATCATTTTGAACATCATTTTCACCGTCATTTTGGACATCATAGTTTCGGTTAAACAAGGTAACAATTACCCCGTTATCGGAAATATAATATTCGGGCTGTTTTTTAAAGCCGGCATAATCTTCAAATATTCTGCGTACTCCTGAAGCATAATTTTCGATGACATCAGCCTTATCCAGAGTATCCACTATAATTTTATTCCTTTTAGCAACCATGCCCATTTTTATGTTTTCCAGGGTCAATCCGTCCGGCAAGCTGCCGGGAGAAAAAATTTGCACTCTGTCATCGTAAAATTCTATTTTTATATCTCCGCTCAAGGTCCAGTCCCTATGGCAATAGCAGTTTACGATAGCTTCTCTGAGAGCTCTTTCCGGAATATCCGAATACTCATCCCGCTCAGGGTTTCCGGTAATGGTTATTTTTTTGCGGTTCGATAAATTTGCAAAATATAGCACCTCATCTAATTGCTTTAAGATAGAACCTGTAAATTCTTTTTTATCCAAAAAGACATTAACCGTAGTACCCTGAAAAACGGCAAACTTACTGATAGCGGGATTTTGGTCGCTCAATAAGAGGGCGGCATTATTGTATTTACCATCCTTATCCATGAGGGATAGAGCATATTTGTCGAAGGGAACGCTTTTTTCTTTAAATCTATTTTCTATATAATTAAAGGTCAAATCATCCCGATGACATAACAAGCGCTCGTAATCATTTTGACTATGCTGCCTTATCATTCTTTGTATTTCATCAAAGCTTGCAAGCCTTTTTGTGCTGCCGACTCTGACATATACACACTTTGTATTAAAACCTTCTCCGTCTTTATAAAAGTAAGGCCTCTCTTTTCCCTTAAAAATTTTGATTCTAAAGGGAGCTTCGTTTGGATAAATATAAATCAAGCTCGTTACATCAGGCGTAAAAGCATTTACAATCCAATTTGAAAGAACTTCTTCCCATTTTTTCTTTTTTTCGTTTATGAGATCATAATGTATAGTTCCGCTGTCATCGACACCCAGATAAATTTCTCCATCAGTGCTGTTTAAAAAAGAAACGATTTCGGCTTTAAGTGCACTATGTTTTTTAGGAATGTCGATTTTAAACTCTTTATTATAATCTTCCATAATTTTCAGTTACCCGCTGATGGTGTTTTCCAAGAAGCCGACGGCAATAATCATTTGCAGCCCGTAGTATTTTACAGAGCGGGCTGCAGTCCTATCCCCTTCAGTTTGACTATTCGGAAATTCCTAATAGTTGCATCTTCTTGTAATTTATGTGCCGAAGAACAAATATCGGTTTTTGCCATAAACATCTATGAATTAAGAATTAATAATTAATAATTATTAATAATTCCTCAATTTAAATCCTGTCGAACCTTTCTACCTCGGCTTCGTAGTTGACGCCTTCGACATCAAAGCCGTTTGAGGCTAAAAAGTCGTGGCGGTAACCTGCAAGGTCGGTTAGGCTTTCGGCATTTTCGCTTGTTACCTTTTCCATCAAGGCAGAAACTTCCCCTTGTACGTCTTCTTCAAGCTCCCAGTCGTCAATACGGATTCTGTTTTCTTCATCGACAGGGATAGTTCCGTCTTTGCGGTAGAGCCTTTCTGCATAAAGGCGGGTAATCTGCTCGATACAGCCCTCGTGGTTTCCTTTTTCTTTCATCACCTTGAATAAGGAAGCTAGGTAGAGGGGAATTACGGGGATTACTGCACTTGCCCTTGTTACAAGCCCCTTGTTTACCGAAACAAAGGCGCGTGCTGACGGGTTTTCTTTGTTTAAGCGGTGAGCTGTGGCTTCAAGGTGTTCTTTAGCCTTACCTATGGTTCCCTTGCGGTAGAGGGCTTGGGTGGCTTCGGGGCCGATATAAGAATAGGCCATGGTGATGCAGCCTTCTTCCAGCAAGCCTTCTTTTGAAAGCCGGTTTATCCAGCGCTCCCAATCTTCTCCGCCCATAACCTTAACGGTGGCTTGAGCTTCTTCATCGCTTGCAGGCTCTGCGGAAATCTCTTTTAGTTCTCCCGTAAAGGGATCGACAGTCTTGCCTGTAAAGGTTTTGCCGAAGGGTTTTAAGACCGACTTGTGCATTATGCCTGTGTCGGGGTCTGTTCTTACAGGGCTTGCCAAGCTGTAAACAATGAGGTCGAATTTCATTCCCTTCTTTTTTGCTTCTTCAATAACTTGAGCCTTGATTTCGTCGGAAAAGGCATCTCCGTCTATAGTAACGGAATAAAGGCCTTCTTTTTTTGCCGCCTCGTCAAAGGCCAGGTTGTTGTACCAGCCGGGGGTTCCGTACTTTGTTTCGCTTCCGGCCTTTTCAAAGGAAACGCCTATAGTAGCGGCTCCGTAGCCGAAGGCTGCCGTGATTCGGCTTGCAAGCCCGTAGCCGTTAGAGCAGCCGAGCACGAGTACATTTTTCGGTGACGCAGCACCCGATTTTACCTCAGCGGTAATCCTTTTTTTTGTGTATTCTATTTGATCCTCTACACTCTTTTTGCATCCTTTAGGATGAGCATTTAAACAAATGTTATTCCTAACCATCGGTTTTACAATCATATCGTTCCTCCATAAAAACTTTTAATTTAACCGCAAGTTTTACATTTTATTTATTCATGTTTTCATCTATAACCTTCTCCATAAATTTTTGTATACTCTCTTTCTTAAACTGAACAAAATTTGTTCTAAGTTGTCAGCGCTAATACTGGTGTTAGATGTAAAAAAAGTAATTACAACTATGCAAACAATTGATTATCAACTTTGTATGGATAAATCCTTTCATTTGCTAAATTTATATAATTATTATTGATTTCATACCCTATATAATGCCGTTGAGATTTTAAAGCTCCTATAGCAGTTGTTCCGCTGCCCATAAAAGGATCCAAAACTATATCATTTTTAAAAGAATATAGTTGAATCAATCTATAAGGTAATTCGATCGGAAAAGGAGCCGGATGTCCGACCCTCTTTGCACTTTCAGCATTCATTGTCCAAATTGACTTTGTCCATTCCATAAATTCTTCACGCTGTATGGTGTTTTCTTTTTGTAACTGTTGGCGTTTATAATCTCCTTTTGAAAAAACTAATATATATTCGTGAATATCTCTTAATGTGGGGTTAGATGCACTTTGCCAACTGCCCCACGCTGTTGAAGGACTGGCACTTGCCGCCTTATTCCATATAATTTCTCCTCGCATATTAAAACCTATATCTATCATCATTTTTGAAATATAATCTGATAATGGAATATAAGGTTTGCGTCCTAAATTTGCAATATTTATACAAGCTCTTCCGCCATTTACAAGCACCCGATATGTTTCGGAAAAAGCATTCTCAAGAAGTTTCAAATATTCTTCCAATGATAAATCATCGTCATATTCTTTTGATACATTGTAGGGAGGAGATGTTATCATTAAATGCAAAGAATTATCGGGTATTTTATTCATATTTTCACACGAGCCTAATATAATTGAATCAAGTAATTCTTTCGGAAAAGGATTTTCAATATCAGAAATAATTTGTTCTTTTTTTTCTAATTCTTTATATAATTTTGAATCATAAAATTTACTGGAATCATGATTTATTCTTCCGCTAACTCCAAAGCTGCTAGTTTCAGTACCGGATTTACTCATTACAACCTCGCAAGAATTTTAAGAATTTTTCACCTTTTTTAACATTATCAATTTCTTTTGCCGCAATAGTTATTATATTGCCAAGTTGTTTTTTTGAAATCATAGAAGAAAAATAATGCCGTTCTTCCGATAAAATCTGTTTACATAAATTTGTTAACTCATTTACATCAGTAATAGTTATAAAGCCTTTCTCAGGTGATTCAAAAATAAAATCTGATTTTGTAGGATTTGGATTTAAGCTGTAAAATCCTTGAATAACTCCGGCTGACTTTAAGAAATCAACTTTTTTTGAATATGTAGATGTTATTGGACTGTTTCCTAAAATAATTATCGGAATAGTATTTGCATTTGAACCGGAAACTCTAATATTGATCGATTTTCCTATAGCCTTTAACATTGAATCTGATCTAAGCAGAGATGGATTTCCTTTATGGCTTTTATAATCGCCAATTAAATTTACAGTATCGGGTTGTTCAAATTTATAATTTGAAACGATACTCATTTTTACTTCAAAAATGAGTTTTATATCTTCTGCCTTTTGAGTGATGGTATTTTTAGTACAAAAAGCCAAATCAGCACTTGAAGATTTGGTCAACGCAATTTCTTCACAAACCACACCATTAATCGCATACAAACCTAATTCTTCAGCAATAGGAGAAAAAATTTGTTTGCACCATTTTTCCGTAAATTGCCCTATAAGTGAATTTCTACTTTGCAGTGTTTGTCCCTCAGAATCAAAATCTTTAGGTATATACGCATAATAACCCGATTGCAGGTTATAAAAAAGTTGTTCAGGCGAAGCAAAAGATTTTAGCGCTTCTCTGAAAAAATGCTTTTCCACTTCTTCATTCCATAACATATTTAATCTCCACTATTTCATAGTGTATATTGTAATTAAATCATTAAAATTTTCAAGATAGGGACTTTTTACATGTTTAAATTAAAGTTGTCATTCCATCATCACCTATATAGTTCTGTTTGGCATACGTGGAGTGAGTCCCCTATGAAGATAGACCGGCTGCCGTAGATTATGCACTTCGCCGGCCGTAGCCTATAGGCTTCGACTGACGTAGCTTATGTGCTTCGACCGGCGAAGGCTATAAGCTTCACTCGCCGTAGGTTATGCTCTACGGCAGGCGTAGCTTAGGCTCCCAATCCTCCATCGACGCCTAGGACTTGGGCGGTTATGTAAAGCGATAAGTCCGAAGCTAAAAAGACTGCGGCGTTTGCTATGTCTATGGGTTGCCCTGCTCTTTTTAAAGGGATGCCTTCGACCCAGGTCTTGCGCATTTCTTCGTTTACGGCGGCTGTCATGTCGGTTTCAATGTAGCCGGGAGCTATGGCGTTTACGCGTACGCCCCTGCCTGCCGTTTCCTTTGCAAGACTCTTTGTGAAGCCGATGAGGCCTGCCTTACTTGCGGAATAGTTGACCTGTCCGCCCTGACCGTGGAGGCCGACTATGCTCGTCATATTGATGATTGAACCGGCTCTTTTTCTGATCATATCGGAAGAAACAATTTGCGAGGCGATAAAAACACCTGTTAGGTTTACGCGCAAAACATCTTCCCAGTCTGAAAGCTTCATTCTAAATGAAAGGCCATCCCTTGTGATTCCTGCATTGTTTACAAGAACATCAAAGCCTCCCGATTCTTCAAGA
Source organism: Treponema sp. OMZ 798 (assembly GCF_024181385.1). Classification (NCBI taxonomy): domain Bacteria; kingdom Pseudomonadati; phylum Spirochaetota; class Spirochaetia; order Treponematales; family Treponemataceae; genus Treponema; species Treponema sp. OMZ 798. The sequence continues at coordinate 2,301,497 of NZ_CP051305.1, read as the reverse complement.
GCTTTTTTTACCGTTTCGGTAAGGCCTTCCGCATTGCCGCAGTCGGCATATATTTCGTGAAATACCGAGCCTTTTTCTTTTGCAAAGGCTTCCATTTCTGATTTGGCTGCTGAGGGCTTTGTACAAAGGCCCCATACTTCTGCACCTTCTTCAATAAATCTTCTAACAACCTCTTTCCCGATTCCTCTCGAAGAGCCTGTTACCAATGCCTTTTTTCCTTGTAATAACATCATATTTATACCTTTCCTATTCTATAATTTTATTTAGCTGTTCCAAAGTTCCTGTCGGAGAACAGGCTAGCTCATCCGATGCAAAGCCGCTGTCTCTCCAAAGATTGCTTAAAGTATTTCCGGGGCCTGCTTCCAAGAGGCGGCAAGGTTTTAGGTTTTCACATAAAGAAGCTATCTCTTTTTCTTCGCTTGTCCAGAGAACGGGGTGGGTAAGGTGAAGGACTGCATTTGCCCTTGCTTCTTCTCCCGATTTTACTTTTTTACCCGTAACGTTTGAGAAGATGGGGATTTCGGGGTCTTTAAATTCAAAGCTTTTTAAAACCTCTTCAAATTCCTTTGCCGCTTCTTCCATTAGAGGGGAGTGGAAGGGGCCTGCAACCGCAAGTCGGACACATCTTTTTGCTCCGGCTTCTTTACAAAGATCTTCTGCAAGAGTGAGGCCTTCCGCCGTTCCCGAAATAACCGTTTGAACCGGACTATTCATGTTGGCTGCAAATACTATTCCGTTCTTGGGATCGGAATGAGGCTTTAAAAGCTCTATTACCTTTTCCGGATCAAGCTTTAAAATGGCCGACATGCCCAAGGAGCCTGAAGCCTCTGTTGCCTTAGCTGCAATCTTATCGCAGGCGGCTTGCATAATAGCTCCTCGTTTTTGGACTATGCGTATCATGTCTTCAAAGCTCAAAATGCCTGAAGCATAGAGGGCCGAAAACTCTCCCAAACTGAAACCTGCAACGGCCGAGGGAGCAACTCCTTTATCTTTTAAAACGGCAAGAATAGCTGTTTCAACTGCAATTATTGCAAGCTGGCTCTTGTCGCTTCTAGACAAAACCTCGTTTTCGGTGTGCCATAGGAGGGCTTCAATGTCCTCTCCGGTTATATCGCCGATATTTTTAATTATGTCCCTTGCAATTCCGTATTTTTCAACGATATCTTGGGCCATACCCTTAAATTGGGCTCCCTGCCCTGAAAATAAAAATATGTTTTTCATCATCATCCTTCCTTTATTCACAAATCAATTAAAACCTGATAACGGCACCGCCCCATGTGAGCCCGGCACCGAAACCTGCCGTAATAATTGTCATTCCTTTTTTAAGCCTTCCGTCCAGAACAAGATCGTCAAGGGTTATAGGGATTGAAGCTGCGGAGGTGTTTCCGTAGTTTTCCATATTACATACGAATTTACTCATGTCTGCACCAAGCCTTTTGGCCGCTGCTTCCAAAATTCTGGCATTGGCTTGATGGCATACCACTAGGTCTACATCTTCCATATTCATATTTTCTTTTTGAAGAAGGCTTTTTACGGTTTCGGTTATAACTCCGACTGCAAAATTGTAGACGGTTCTTCCGTTCATTTTTAGATAGTCTCCCATATAGAGGGCATCGTAACCTGTTCCGTCTGAACCTAAGATGACCGAGCCTATGCCTTCCTTTGTTTTTTCGAAGGTGTTTTCAAGAAGAACTGCTCCCGCCCCGTCTCCGAAAAGGACGCAGGTAGAGCGGTCAGACCAGTCTACGATTTTACTTAATACCTCGGATCCGCATACAAGGGCATAGTGCCATCCGTGCCTTTCCATAAGGGCGGCCGCCGTATCAATTGCGTATAAAAATCCGGAACAAGCTGCCGATAAGTCAAAACAGACTGCCTTTTTTGCATCCAGCTCTTTTTGAATAAGGCAGGCATTTGATGGGAAGCCTTGATACTCCGCCGTAGCGGTAGCACAAATAATCAAGTCTATATCGGAAATTTCTGCGGTCTGAGATTCGGTTGATAGAAGAGTTTTGTATTTATCCTTGTGTTGATTAAGCAGGGCTTGTTTACAGGCCTCCGCTCCCAAGGATGCACTTGTGTCCTCTTCGGAAGCTATGTAGCGGCTTCCTATCCCTGTATGACTTCTGATCCATTCATCCGAAGTATCCAGAGAAGCGGGAAAATCGCTGTTGTTCATTATCTTTTTGGGGATAGCCTTCCCTGTTGTCTTTATTATAATAGCCATATTTTTCTCGCTTTATATATGATAATTTATCATTTTATTATTTTTTTGATAATAATGTCAACTGTACGGGAAAATTTGAGAATGAGGTTTAAAAACATCTTTCATTTATTCCAATAATATGATACTATATGATTTAATTGAATTTTAGCTAAATCAAAATCTTAGGAGGTTTATTTATGAAACCCACTCTCTTAGTCTTAGCTGCCGGAATGGGCAGCAGGTATGGAGGAGTCAAACAGATAGCTGCCGTTGGAAGGCATGACGAAACTTTGTTGGATTATGCAGTTTACGATGCAATGAATAACGGCTTCGGCAAGGTTGTCTTTATAATTAGAGAAGATATCGAAAACGATTTTAGAGAACGTTTTTTTAATAGAATTGCGCGCAACTGTAATGCGGATTATGTATTCCAATCTATGGACGGTTTTTTGACTGATGAGCAAATAAAAAGAGCTGTCAACAGGAAAAAACCTTGGGGTACGGCTCATGCCATTTTGTCTGCGGAGTTAAAAATAAATGAACCCTTTGCGGTTATAAATGCCGATGACTATTACGGTCGCTCGGCTTATAAAACTATAGCTACCCACCTTTCAACCCTGTCAAACGATTCTACCGAGCATGCTATGGTCGGTTACATCTTGGATAAAACCTTGAGCCGCTCCGGCTCCGTTTCAAGAGGGGTTTGTCAGGTTGGAAACGGTTACCTTATCGGAATCACCGAGCATAAGGATATCGCATATAAAAAGGTTGGTCCTGTCGAAAAAATTATTTCGGAACATGAAGGAAAAGAGGTTGAGTTTTCAGGCAAGGAAACCGTCTCGATGAACCTCTTCGGTTTTTCTCCTAAAATTTTCGATTTTATGAACGAGTATTTCAAAGACTTTATTCATAAATATGCAGAAAGCGAAAAGGCCGAGTGTCTCTTGCCTGAAGGTGTAGGGACTATGATGAAAAAGGGCTTAGGAAAGGTTAAGGTTTATACTACCACCGAAAGATGGTTCGGAATGACCTATCCCGAAGACAGAGAAATTGTAAAAAACGAACTTGAAAGCAAGGTAAAAGAAGGCTACTATCCCGAATTCTTGTGGAGATAGAATTTTTATCTTTCTGCTAAGGCCTTTTCGACTTCGGGAGCAAAAAGAGCAAAGTCGTATTTTGCAGGATCTTCGGGACAAAATTCTTTGAGGCATCCCGTAATTTCTTCGACTGCTTTGCGGTCATTTTGTTTTCGGGTTAAGAGGCCGAGGGCTCTTCCCCTGCGGGCGCAGTGAACGTCCAAGGGGAGGTAGAGCTCAGACGGTTTAATGCTTTTCCATAAACCGAAGTCAACTCCCTTATCATTCGATCTTACCATCCAGCGTAAAAACATGTTTAATCTTTTTGCTGCGGAGCCGCCTTCCATGTCGGCGATGTGCTTTATGTTATGGGGCTCCATGTTTTTGATAAATTCTTTTCTAAATCGGCTCATCCTGTTTATCAAAGGTTCTTCCGGATTTTTGGCTTTAAATAGTTCCTCAAAATTTGAACCCGATAAATAAATGCGTCTTATAGCCTTTGCTATGGCAAGGCTGTCTTCTCCGTTTAAGGTGCGGTGATAAAAAGTGCTTATCGTTTTTAGCTGAGCCTGAGTGCTTTGAGTTAAAAATTCATGAGGCCGGTTTTGTAAAAGTTCCATCAGTTTATCCGCACTTTTTAAAATGGCGGTTCTGTTTCCCCATGCAAAAATAGAAACAAAAAAACCTGCAATTTCTATGTCTTCTTTTTTAGAAAAACGGTGAGGAATACTTATCGGATCGGCAGGTATAAAGGCCGGCTTTTCGTACTTTATTACCAGCTTGTCAAGAGTTTTTTTTAGGTCTTTAAATTGAGGTCTCATTATATCTTTATCTTAAAATTTGTTTTTAAAAGCTTTATAAGTTCCAGCCAGCGGGGATCGTGAGTGTCGGCAAGACCGAGGTCTGCAACAAAATCCCCTCTCTCTTTGAAAAACCAGTGGATAAGATTGAGCCTTATTTCATTGTCATCCAGTTTTGCATTTACGATTTTCAAAATGCTGAAAAGTTCATCGGCATTAATGAGCTTCCACTTTCCGCCGCTTATTATGTGATAAACGGAACCGTCACTTGATCTTTCAATTCTAAAATCTTTTTTAGGCTGTGTTTTTTTTACGCTGACAGTCTTTGCTCTTTTTTCTTCTATTGCCTGCAAGTCCTCTTCAAGAGTTTCCACCTGCATATTGTATAGGTGAACGCGGGCCTGTTCTATTAAAAACAAAAGGCCTTCAGCATTCATCTGTTTTGTAAGTTCCGCTAATTCGGCTGCAAGTTTTTTTTCGGCTGCCGATTGTTTGTAGGCTGAAATAGTTTTTTTAGCCGGAGCCTTAGTTTTTTTTGCAGCGGTTTTTGCCGGTGTTTTAGCCTTTTTTGTAGTTTCCGTTTTTTTTGTTTCGCTTGCTTTTTTTGCCATACCATCCTCCCCTATGAGTTTATCTTTTTATATAACATATCCAAATCATCTTTTGAAAAGTATGATATTTCGACGACTCCCTTTTTTAAGTTCCCCTTTATTTGCACCTTTGTTCCCAATGAATTTATAAACTGCTGCTCAATATCTCTTAATTCAAAATCATCGGAGGAAAGAGATGTTGTTTCCTTTTTTTGTTTTTTTGTTATGCGTCCGATTCCGGAGTTAAGATCGGCTGCCATAGATTCGGCTTCGCGTACCGACAGATCCGATTCTAAAATTCTTGTAAAAAGAATTTTTTGATCGGCAGGGTTTACTATGGATAGTAGAGAGCGTGCATGACCCGCCGAGATTTTATTTACCCGCAAAGCATCTTTCATTTCGTCGGGCAGTTTTAATATTCTTAAACTGTTTGTAATTGCCGACCGGCTTTTACCGACACGCTTTGCAAGTTCCTCTTGGTTTATGCGGGTGAGTTCCATAATCTCTTGATAGGCAAGGGCTTCATCGACTGCGTTTAGGTCTTCCCGCTGAATATTTTCGATGAGGGCAACTTCAAGCTTCTTTTTTTCTTCAAAGCTGCGAAGGATTACCGGAATGGTTTCTAAGCCTAAGCTGATGGCGGCTCTTGTACGTCTTTCGCCTGCTATTATAAAATAACCCTTGTCCTCATGTTTTTCGGCTACAATCGGTTGAATTATTCCGTGTTCTTTTATTGATTCTGCAAGCTCGATAATTTTTTCTTCATCAAAGGTTTTTCGAGGCTGATACGGATTGGGCTGAAGAAGTTTTGGATCAAGATTGATAATCGAATCTTCGGAAATATTCAGTGTTTCCTGCACTGCATGATTTGAAGCTTGTTCTTCCAATAGGGCATCGAGGCCCCGTCCTAATGCCGATTTTTTAGCCACGGTTTAATACCTCATGTGCAAGTTTTTCGTAACTTCTTGCTCCCATACATTTTGCGTCATAATTGCAAATCGGCACTCCATGTGACGGAGCTTCTGATAATCTTACATTTCTCGGAACAATGGTCGAAAAAACCTTATCCTTAAAATATGAAGATACCTGCTGCACAACTTCTTGAGCAAGATTTGTTCTTGAATCGAACATGGTAAAAAATATTCCGCCTATTTCAAGGGAAGGATTAAGGCTTTGCTGTACTCTTTGAACGGTCTGTAAAAGGAGGGTTAATCCTTCGAGGGCAAAGTATTCGCATTGAAGCGGTATATACACTTGGTCGGCTGCCGTGAGTCCGTTTAAGGTTAAAATGCCCAAAGACGGAGGACAGTCGATTAGGATATAATCGTATTCGCTTTTTACGCTTTCGATAATATTTTTAAGATAGAATTCTCTGTCGGCTTCTTCTACAAGTTCTACTGTCGCTCCCGAAAGGTCTATTGAAGCCGGGATCGCCGACAGGTTTTTTACCGTAGTAGGGTAGATGGTGTTTTTTATTGAGGTCTTTTGGGCAAGGGCATCATAAACGGTCGGCCGCTTTTTTTGAATACCGACACCTGAAGACATATTCCCCTGAGGGTCAAAGTCTATTAAAAGAGTCTTTTTTCCTGCCAGTGCGATGTAAGCACCCAAATTAATCACGGAAGTCGTCTTTCCGACCCCGCCTTTTTGGTTTACAAAAACAAATGTTTTTCCCATAATGGTTTATTATACATGATTTTTAATATTTATGTAAGGGGTTTTTAAGCTTTATGAGTTTTTAGGTATTAGAAGAAATAATGAGTAGATGATAATGATACAAAATCTGCGATAGATTCGGCTGGTAGACTAAAGAAATGGGTAGAAGGTGCTGATGTTCCGATATAAGCAAATTCGAAAATCTCCTTCAAAATCAATGAACTCGGGCGGTCTTCCCCCGGATATAAATTGATTGACAGAACAGACTATATTTACTATACTCAAATAAGGATGATCTTTTTTATGAACGAGAAAAAATTATTCACTGTTTCGTTTTTTATAAATTTTATTTTTTCTATGCTGACAGCTTTGTTATCTTTAATAGTATTTAATATCAACAAAAAAACAGGGGATATAAATATTATTATGATGACATTTATAAGCTCTCTCCTGCTTACGCGTGTTTTTTCAATATGGAATTTTTTAAAGGCGAGAACGGAAATTATATTGGGAAGCATACTGTTTACTGCCGGCTGCCTTATTTTGGTAATTGAAAGCGGCAGCATGACTTGGATGTTTATCGGAACAGTTTTATTCGGCATATCTATCGGTTTAGTTCCTCCTGCGATTTTAGTATTGCTCAGCGAAAACGAAAATAAGCGTACCTCTAATTTGGGTATATATAATGCTATCGTCGCCATAGCCTCAGTGTTTTCGCCCATTATAATAGGAGCCGGGATAGCACCGGTCTTTTTAATACCTTTTAATACGGGCTGGAGGATGCTTTTTACAGGAAATTCCATTTACAGCATTGCATCTTTGGTCCTATTTTTATTTTTGGGAAGATCGGCTATGGGGTTGACAAAGCATTAATTTATGTATAACTCTACAAAAATGAAAAGCCCTGCACTTCATTCTCCGGCTAATTTTATATTTACCTCTCTCGCTGTTATTTTAGAATATGCCTTACTAAGAATAATTGCAGCTTTGCTTACCTCGCTGCATAAACCGCTTCCTTATATTTATTTGTTTTTAGCTGTTGCATTTCTTTTCTTCCTTTGCAGCTTTTATGCACGCAAACTGCGTATGCTGGTAACCTTAGAAAAAATGCAAGACTTACGCAATGAGGTGCTTGATTCATGCTTATTTTTAAACAATAAAAATACTTACGAAAATGTAAATTCCGTTTTAAACAAAGACAGCAGAATAATTGCTTCGTTTTACGGAACAGAAAAGCCGATTTTTATTTCCAATCTTATATTATATGGGGCCGTTTTATTTTTTCTTTTTAGTTCCAATCTTTATTTGGCTTTTTGTATTTTGGTAATTTCTTTTTTATGTATCGTTCCCGATTTAATCCTGCGTAAATATTTTATGCAAACTTATTGGGATACGAGAGAGGTTGAAAAAAGATTAAGCAATTATTTTATCGAAGCCTTTAATCTTAATGCAATGATAAATTTATACCGTGTACACTCTTGGTTTTTTAAACGCTTTTATAAAATAACGGACGAATTTTATAAACTCGGAAACAAGGCGGAACTCTTTGCAAAACTTGAAGATTTTTTACACAGCTTTTCGGAAGTAATTATTACGCTTTTAAGCTATCTTTTAATTGCATATTTTAAAACAAAAGAAATCATAACGGTACAAGAAGCAATAAGCACGGCCGCAATTTTGCCCGTCTTTTTTTCACGGGCAGTAATGATGTTTTCGATTATAGGAGCAAAAAATAATTTTACCGTAAGCTTAAAACGTTTTCAAAATCTTGTAAACAAAAGCACAGGCATAAAGTCATCAAATTCAGAATTTACAAAAATAGAGTACAAAGATGTTCTTCCTTCTTATTTAAAGGAAAAACTTAAACCTGTTTCTTTTTGTATAAATAAAAATGATAAGGTTTTAATCAAGGGCGAAAACGGAATCGGTAAAACATCTTTAATAAAATGTCTTTTTTGCGGAATCGAATATGAAGGCATAATAGAAATTGAAACAGAATCCGGAAGTAAAAACAGCGCAGAGGTCTCCGAAAATTGTTTTATAAAAAACTGCATTTACCTTACTCAAGAGTTTCCTTTGCTTTCTTTAACGGCTGAAGACTTTATAAATACTGTTGCCGAAAAAAATAATATCGATATTAAGGCTCTTAAAGAAAAATTTAAAGTCTACGATTTTGAATTTGAAAAACACAAGTACACAAAAATTAAAGATCTTTCAGGCGGTGAAAAGAAAAAACTTTTACTTCCCTTGGCATTTATGTTAAACAAGATAGTTATACTGGATGAGCCTACAAATGATTTAGACGCGCAAGGAATTTCGGCATTAAAAAAAGACTTAACGGAATATAAAAATACCCTTATGGTTATTTCACACGATAAAGATATTGAATCCTGTTTTTCAAAAATATTAAATATCGGAGAAAATAAATGAATTTAAAAACGGTAAAAATATTTTGGTCTAGTTTTTTATTGGAAAGCGCCTCACAAATTATCTCTCTTTTTTTACCTGTTTACTTTTCTGCACAGGTTGGAATTATCGTATCTCATATTTATAATAAAACTTCTGCCGACGGCATTATTTTACAAACCCTGCTTATAATTTTATTGCTTTCTCTTATTTCCCCATTTGCAGCTTTTTTAAGTGCAAAGGTGTTTTTAAAAAAGTCCGTTTTACATGATGGAGTTAATTTAAAATCGATTTTGCAAAAAGACATAAGCCAGGTACATAATTCGGGAAGCGGAAGCATTTTACAGCTTTTTGAATCGGATTTAATCGAATATAGGTTAAAACTGCGTACTCTCATTGTTACACCGATTGTCGTAACCGTATTAATTGCCGTACTTTTTATTCAAAGCACCAATATAATTTTTTTACTCACAGTGTTTTGCGTATCGGCAATCCCTATTTTATTTAATAAATTATATTCACATTTGGAAGGAATTTACTACTCCCATTCTGCAGCTTACAATAATGACCGTATTGCATTTGAAGAAAATATTGTAAACAATAAAATTCCCCTTATTTTATTTTCACTTAAAGAAAATATTTTAGAATTATATAATAAGAATTACAGCTCTTATATAAATAAACATGCCGAAAAAAATATTATAAATCTCTCGCTTTCAAAAGCAATTTTAGGACTTTGTAAATATTCAATACAAGTGTTAATTATTATAAGTTTTTCTTTTTTGTTTAAATCCGTCACCATTGAAAATCTGGCTGCTTCACTTTTTTTAATTTACCCTATCGGACAAATAATAGAATTACTTATTGAATGGGTACAGATAATTCCGTTTATGAAGATTATAAAGGGGCGTGTAAATTTCTTTTTAAATTTTGATAATTCAAATATGCCTAAAACAGGCTATGAAAATCTTGAAACTAAAAATCTTGTTTACACAATCAACGGCAGAAAATTTTCATTCCCTGATATTAAAATAAAAAAAGATAATAAACTTTTAATTGAGGGAGCAAACGGAACAGGTAAAAGTATTTTTTTAAAAATTCTTGCAGGCGAACTTAAACCTCAGACAGGAGAAATCATATTTTCAAATCCGGTAAAAGAAGCTCTGGGTTATGTCCCGCAAACTTCACTTTTATTTAATACGGATATAAAAGAAAACATCGCATTAGGCAATGAAATCCCTGAAAACGAAATAAATAAAATGCTTAAAACATTTTCACTTGAAAAACCTGCGGAAAGGACTTTTGCCGAAAAAGATGACACTAATTTTTCAGGCGGAGAAATAAAAAAAACGGATATTGTACGAAGCTTGTTAAACTCAAAAGGTATTTTAATTTTAGATGAGCCTACAAATAATTTGGACACCGAATCACTAGAAGAACTTATAAAAATTTTAAAAACCAAAACGGTTATTTTTACCTCACATGATAAGCGCCTCAAAGAAATTGCCGACGATAGGGTAAACTTCTAATATCTTTTACCTTGACACAGCCCTTTAAAGAATAGTAGAATGCTCTCGATTAAAAACAATAAAAGGAAGGTTTATTTTATAAGGAGTATTATGGTTTATTTTGTAGGAGCGGGTCCTGGGGATCCTGATTTAATTACGATAAAAGGACGCAAGCTGATTGAAAAGGCCGATGTTATTATTTATGCAGGCTCTTTGGTTTCAAAGGCTCATTTGATGTTTGCAAGGCATAATTGCAAAAGCTATAACTCGGCTTCAATGACCCTTGAAGAAGTTATCAAGGTTATGGAAGAAAACCGCAATGCTCAAATTGTGAGGCTCCACACCGGAGACCCTTCAATTTACGGGGCAATCAGGGAGCAGATGGATGAACTTGATAAGCTGGGAATAGACTACGAGGTTGTCCCGGGCGTCAGCTCTTGTACGGCAGCGGCGGCGGCAATAAAAAAAGAGTTTACCCTTCCCGATGTAAGCCAGACAGTTATTTTAACCCGCATGGAAGGCCGCACCCCTGTTCCTCAAGATGAAAAGCTGGCAGACCTTGCAGCCCACAAGGCTTCGATGGCGATTTTTTTATCAGTGCAAAATATAGAAAATGTAGTTGCAGAACTTCTCAAGGGCTATAAGGATGAGGCGACTCCTGCTGCGGTAATTTACAAGGCAACTTGGGAAGATCAAGAAATAATAACCGGCACCCTCGGCGATATCGCTCAAAAAGTGAAGAAGGCCGGAGTAAACAAAACGGCTCAAATCTTGGTGGGGAATTTTATTGCAGGGTCTTATGAAAGGTCGCAGCTTTACAATCCTAAATTTTCTCACGAATTTAGAAAAGCGGGAAAATGAAAAAAATAGCAGTTTATTCCTTTACCGAAAAAGGAAATTTATTGGGCGAGAAATTATCAGGCTTGGATTCGCAAATCGAGCATTTTTATAATGCAAAAACAGCCGGCGGAATCCGCTCTCTTATTCCCGATGATTTTAAAAATAGAGATGCCCTTATTTTTATTTCTTCTACAGGTATTGCCGTCCGAATGATAAAGGATTATATTCAGGATAAAACCCAAGACCCTGCCGTGCTTGTAATCGATGATATGGGACGCTTTGTAATTTCATTGCTGTCGGGGCATTTGGGCGGAGCCAATGCTCTTACCGAAAAAATTGCAAGTGCGATAGGGGCTGCAAGTGTAATTACAACAGCTTCCGACGGCCGCAACATAGAAGCTATCGATTTGTTTGCTCAAAAAAATAATTACACCATCTTGTCCATGGAAGATGCAAAAATAATCACAGCCCTCATGGTGGATGGAAAGGCTGTAGGTTTTTATTCCGAGGATAAGGCGCCTCCTATAAATTATCCCCATCTTTTTGTTTTACAAGAGGAAAATTTTAATTCAAATTTGCCGACCGTAAAATTTACTTCAAATTTACAATCCGTGAAAGAAGAAAAAAAACTTGAAGGCCTTATCATCGTTTCAAATAAAAAAAGAGAAACGGTATCTGCTTTAAGCGATTCTTTGCCAATGGTACACTTGGTGCCGAAAAATTTAAACCTTGGGATAGGTTTAAAAAAAGGTGTGGACAAAGAAACTGTTGCCGAGACGGTAAAGCTTGCCCTTGATTCGATAAACAAGGATTTAAAGGCCGTTAAGGCGATAGCCTCGATAGAATTAAAACAAAACGAAAAAGGCTTGCTTGATTTTGCAAAAGAACTAAACATAAGCCCGGTCTTTTTTTCTGAAAGCCAAATAGAAAAAATCGAAGATAATTTTGAAAAGTCAGACTTTGTAAAAAAGACAATCGGAGTTTACAATGTCTCCGCCCCTTCCGCCTTCCTCCTCGGCGGCAAAATAATTTTAGATAAGTTTAAACATGAGGGTGTAACGGTTTCGGCTGCGGAGGAGGACATATAATTTAGAACATATAAACTTGACAAAAACAAAAAAAATAATATAATTATATTAGTTCTGATTATTGGAAGTAATCATTAATACAGAGGAAGGTGTTTATGATAATAATGAATTTAGAACTGGATAATTTATTCGGTTTTGGAGACTTTAAAGTCAATTTTTCCTATCCTAAAAGACCTGTAAAAACTTCAATTATCGGAGAGTATTTAAAAACAAAGCCCAATTTTAGATATAAAAAGGTAAATATACTTATGGGTGCTAATGCTTCCGGTAAAACATCTCTAGGCCAAGCTTTAAAAGATATTTTTAATTTTATTGAAAGAGGAAAATTTGAATTATTACAGAATGACTTTTTAGATAAAACAAAATCTGCTTATTTTTCTATAGATTTTTTAACTGATGAAGAATATCTATATAGAGTCAGTTGTAAATTCTCTTTAAAAGAAATACAGGAATTCGATGTTTATAATTGTAAGATATTAAAAAATGATTCGTATGAATCATGTGTTCAAAAACTAAAAAAAGCTTATCCGGATGCTCAAACTGACTTTATTCAAAAATTATCTGCTATTCCTAATATAGGATGGCTTTTTACTTTTCCTAAAGATGAGTCGAGTACCTATCTCATGGAGAATGATATAGATGTATTAAAACTTGATATTTTAAACGCTGTTTTAAAAACGCTTGATACTTCTATTACCGAAGTAATTGCAAGTTCTGAACTTGCAAATGCTTATATTATCAGAAGTAAAAATGGAGATGTAGTTATTCAAAACGGACAAATTGTTGATAAAAATATTTTATCAAGCGGTACAAAAGCGGGACTTGATATTTCTTATTTGATTAGTGCAATTTATTTAGGTGTCTTTGAGTTTTACTACTGTGATGAACAATTTTCTTTTATACAAAGTGATATCGAGCAAACAATACTTAGTTTGATGATTTCTCTTTTAAAGCCTAACACTCAACTTTTTTTTACAACTCATAATTTGGATATTTTAGAAATGAATTTGCCTATTCATTCTTTTATGTTTTTACGAAAAGACGATAAAATACAAGTTGTACATCCTGAAGAGAAAATCAAAAAAAATGATGTGTCATTGAGAAATGCCGTTAAAAATGATGTATTTGATATTTCGCCTGATATCACAAAGCTTCTTGAAATAGAAGACTCTTGCGCGGAGGTTTTATATGAAGATATTTAATTCATATATTTATTTGGTTGAAGGAGAAACAGAAGCAAAGGCGATCAAGGTTTTAAAAGAAAAATATATTATTTCAGGAAAGATTCGAATTTTGCATCAAAAGAGAATAAGTCATACACTGTTACGTACCTTGCCGGTTAATTCGAGTGTGATTCTCGTATTTGATACGGATATTTCATCTACTGCAAGTACAATAAAAAAGAATATCGAAATATTGAAAAAAGATGGAAATAATCTTAATGTAATCTTGATTCCTCAAATTCGTAATCTTGAAGAAGAATTTATTTTTTCTACATCTATAAAAGATATCAAAGAGTTATTAAACAGTAAATCCCGGCGGGAATTTAAAAGTGATTTTATAAAAGAAAAAAATTGCCTAAAAAAACTCGAAGAAAAGAATTTTAATATAGAAAAATTTTGGTCAAGAGAAGCTGACAAATCAAGCGGTTTTAGCGGATATAAAAATAGCTCAAACAAAATAAAATATACTAATTAACCGCCTCTTTTCAAAACCCTCGATAATCTGATATAATACCCCGCCGATGGAAAAAGATAAGTGGAATGCTTTTTGTAAATTTAAAAGCGAGTATAAAGCCGAATGTATTCATTACCTTGATATTTTGGGATATAAATATAAAGAACCTTTTTTAGAAAACTGTGCCGCCCAATCTTTTAAAAAAGAAAATGCTTTATTTTTTAAGGAGGGCTTGGCCAAGCTTCAAGAAGAGGCGGCTCGAGCGGCTAAGACTCCTCCCTATACTGTGGAAACTCCGATAGTGTATAATCACGCTTGGGAGTTAATCGGTCAAGATGATGAGATTAAGCTCATTGTCATAGGCGATAATCCGGGGAAAAATGAGCAGCTGCATAAAAACCAAAAGTACCTTGTCGGTCTTGCAGGAAAGATTGCGGATAATTTCTTTAAAAAAAATCCCTCATTCGGAATCGATTTTAGAAAGAATGTCATTATCCTAAACAAAACGCCCATTCATACTGCCAAGACAAAACAGCTCGATTTTCTTTTAAGAAAAGACGGGGACGGTTCTTTTAAAAAATTTTATGAAGAGACTCAGATTTTTACGGCTCAAAAAACGGCTGAGGTTCAAAAAAAATTGGGCTGCCCGATTTGGCTTGTGGGTTACAGCGAACTTAAACCCCGCGGCTTATTTCAATCTTACGCAGATGAAATAAAGAACCTATATGCCGATACAAAGAATCCGCAAATTTATCTTTATCAGCACTTTTCGATGAACAGATTTTTGATTGATCTAAAAGATAATTATGATCAAAATATCAGCCTTGAAGAAAATTTATCTCTTTTAGGAATAAGACATCGAAAAGAAATTTTAGATTTTTAATGCAGGGGAGCTTTAAGACTTATGACTACGAATTTAAAACCGGCTGTAAATTTAAAATCGGTATTTTCCGATAAATCTTTTTTAAAAAACTTATTTATAATTGCCGTGCCCATAATATTGCAAAACTTTATAAGCTCCTTTGTAAATATTTTAGACACCATAATGATAGGCCGGCTCGGCACTGTCGAACTTGCGGCGGTAGGTCTCGGCAATCAATTATTCTTTTTATTGAATTTGATTTTATACGGAATAGGTTCGGGCGGAATGGTTTTTACCGCTCAGTTTTGGGGCAAAAAAGATTTTAAGGGCTTACAAAAAACATTTGCAATCTCACTAATTGTTGCGGTTTTTTTCAGCACCCTCTTTACCTTGGTCTGCACTATTTTCCCGAAAGAAATTTTATCCCTTTACTCAAAGGATGCCGCGGTAATCGAAAAGGGCGTGGACTACCTGAGTATTTCTGCTTTTTGTTTTTTGCCTTTTGCAGTGAACTTTATTTTTATGATTACCCTGCGCTCTATCGAAAAGGTAAGAGTAGCGGTTGCGGCAACTCTCGTTTCTCTTTTTGTAAACTTAATCTTAAATGCCGTTTTAATTTTCGGCTTGTTCGGTTTTCCTGCCCTCGGAGTTAAGGGGGCTGCTATTGCAACAGTTGCTTCCCGGGCTGCAGAGCTTATAATTCTTTTTTCGGTAACAAAGAAAAAGAAATATCCCATACTCGGAAAGCTCAAAAATCATTTTGACTTTGACCTTAAATTTATAAGACAATATTTTACGATAGTTATGCCCGTTTTAATAAACGAATCCTTATGGTCTTTGGGCATCACCTTTCACCATAAGATATTTGCAGGAATCGGAACCTTTGCCTATGCCTCCTACAACATCACAAACACCGTTTCGATGCTGACTTGGGTTATCTTTATCGGCTTCGGAAACGGAGTCAGCGTTTTGATAGGCAAAAAAATCGGAGAAAAAAATTATGATGAGGCAAAAACTTATGCGGCGAAGGTTTCAATCTTTGTACCCTTTGTTGCAGTTTTTGTAGGAGCTATGTTAATTCCCATTTCGTATTTAACTCCTATTTTCTTTAATGTAGAAAAAATAGTCTTAGAGACCGTAATGAAGCTTTTTATAATTTTAGCCTGCTGTTATCCCTTAAAAGCCTATAACATGTGTATGCTTGTCGGTATTCTGAGAGCCGGAGGCGACACACGCTTCGGCATAATCTGCGACACGGCAGTTATGTGGTGTGTTTCTATTCCCTTGGCCTATTCCTTATCGATCTACACTTCTATTCCTGCATGGGGAATTTATATTTGCCTTTTTAGTGAAGAACCCTTTAAGGCCCTTTTAGGCCTTTGGAGAATCCGGTCAGGTAAATGGCTGCGCTCCGTGACGGATTGATGACACCCTTAGCTAGATCCTACATATTGAGAATGTACTAAGCCGGACGGCTTGATCGGCTTAGGCGGTTTTCCACACCTTGCCTGTGCCGTCCGATTTTTCGAGAGAGGGGGTACATTCTCCGTTTACAAAGGCGTAATCTTTTTGCAGAGGCTTGTAGCTTTCGATTTTGGCTTGGATGTGTTTAAGCATCTTTTCTCTATCCTTAGGAAGATAGCCTCTTACCCTAAACTCCAGATAGTCATGGAAGCCGTCATAAAAAATAGGGCAGGTTTCATTTCCTAAAAGCTCGATCAATCTTTTTTCTTCTATAAGATTTTCCGTCTCGCTTGCAGCCTCATATTTTCCCGCCCTTATATCACTATAAAGCGGAACTTCTTTGTGGAGAAACATAGAAAAATTTACAACTCGGATGGGCTTCGTTCTATTTAAAAACTCTGCCGTTGCCTCGGCATTTTCTATGCTTCTGTCTTTTCCGGCTATGCCCGTCATAATGTGTGCCCCGAAAGAATAGCTGTGTTCTTGTATTTTAGAGATTGCCCTTTCGGCTTCGGTCCTTGTGTGATCCTTATTCATAAATAAAAGCACATCCTCCAAGCCGCTTTCTATTCCGATATAAAGAGTTCTAATTCCGTGAGTGTATAGGCTTTCCAATTCGGCATCGGTTTTTTGCAAAATGCCAGTGATTGTTGCATCCATGTTTATGCAATTACAATCGGGAAAATATTTATGAATTAAATTTAAGATTTTTAAAAGATGTTCCGTTTTTAAATTAAAGGCGCTTCCGTCTCCTAAAAAAATTTTAGAAAGGTTCCCGTTTAAATTTTTTACGCGTATAAGCTCCTCTTCAATTTGCGAAAGAGGCAGCTCCCTATACTTTATACTGCGGAATAAGTTACAAAACTTACACTTATTATACGAGCAGCCTGCCATTACCGGAAGCATAAAAGAAGCGCGCTCCATAGGAGGTCTGCAAATTCTACCTTCATATTCCATAAATATCTCCTCGTACATATTATACCTTCAAAATAGTGTACTTTCAAGATATGCTTAGATTTTGCCTCGGCTTGTACATAAGGGGTTTTTGTTATATAATTGTAAATAATTAAGGTTGAGGAGGTTTAAGATTGAATCTTTACAGAAAACTGCCTATAGGCGTACAAAGTTTTGAAGTCATGCGGAATGATAAATTTTTGTATGTGGATAAAACCGAATTTGTTTTTAAGCTGACTAATTCAAATAGAGTCTACTTTTTAAGCCGACCCCGCCGCTTCGGAAAAAGCCTTTTTCTTTCTACCCTCGAGGCCTATTTTTTAGGAAAAAAAGAGCTTTTTAAAGGCCTGTACATTGAAAAGGCGGAAGAAGAAAGAGCTAAGGTTGAAAACTCGGAACCCTGGATAGAATATCCCGTTCTTTATTTGGATTTCAATATCGGAAAATATGATGAACCTAATTCTTTAAAAAGCCATCTAAATCTGGCTTTATCTAAATTTGAACAAATATATGGAGCTTATAAACAAGAAGAAGAATTAGCTCAAAGGTTTGCGGGTATAGTCCAGAGAGCCTATGAAAAAACAGGCAGACAGGTTGTTATCCTCGTAGACGAGTATGATAAGCCGCTTTTGCAGACAATGGGAGTAAATGAAGCCTTAAACGAAGAATTCCGCAGCACTCTAAAATCTTTTTATTCCGTTATAAAGACTTGCGACAAGTACATACGCTTTGCCTTTTTAACAGGTGTAACAAAATTCAGCAAGATAAGTATTTTTAGCGACCTAAATAACTTGCAAGATATAAGCCTTCACCAAGATTGCTCTGCCCTCTGCGGCATAACCCAAGAAGAATTGACGGCCGTTTTTTCTCCCGAAATTCAGGTACTAGCCGACAAAGAAAAAATAAGCTATGAAGAATGTTTAAACCTTCTTAAAAAAAGATATGACGGATATCTTTTTGCAAAGGAAGGAAAGAGCGTTTATAATCCGTTTAGTCTTTTAAATGCCTTTTCTGCAAAGGATGTGGGAAGTTACTGGTTTGCAACGGGAACGCCCACATTCTTGGTAAACTACCTAAAAGATGCTCATTATAATATTCCTGACCTTGACGGAAATGTTGAACTTGACGAAGCCGGCCTTGCCGATTACCGAGCCGACAAAAAAAACCCTCTGCCGATTTTGTTTCAGTCCGGCTATCTTACAATTAAAGAATATATAAGGGAGGCTGCCCTTTACAGATTAGGCTTTCCCAATGATGAGGTCCGTTACGGGTTTTTTAAAAATCTTTTACCTGACTACACTTCTTTGCGTACAGATCAAACAGCCTCTTCCATTTGGCGTTTTACGGAAGATGTGAAGAACGGAAATGTAGACGGCTTTATGGAAAGGATGCAGTCCATAATTGCCGGAGTTCCCTACGATAATCTTCCTAAAGACAAACTAAAACTTAGGGAGCAAAATTATCAGACAGCTGTGTACCTAATTTTTAAACTGATGGGGCAATTTATCGAAACCGAGGTGCACTGTGCCGCCGGAAGAGCTGATTCCATCGTGCACACTAAAGATACAATTTATATCTTTGAATTTAAACTTGATGGGACCGGAAGCTCGGAAGATGCAATAGCGCAGATAAAGGAAAAAGGCTATGCCTCTCCTTTTAAATCAAGCGGTAAAAAAATAGTCTTAATCGGTTCATCCTTTGACGAAAAGGAGCGCACCATAAAAGACTGGAAATATGAAACTTTTGATAACCAATAAATTTTAAAGGAAATAAAATTGAGTAAACTATTTGTTGTAGGTATCGGCCCCGGCGGGCCGGAACAGATGTCGGTTCAGGCTGTCGAAGCCTTAAAAGAGTCCGAAATTATCGTAGGCTATTCGGGCTATATTGAATATGTAAAACCCCTTATCGAAGGAAAAGAAATTTTTCAAACCGGAATGACAGGCGAAATTGAAAGATGCAAGTATGCGGTTTCAAAGGTAAAAGAAGGAAAAACCGTAAGCATTATAAGCACTGGAGATGCCGGGCTTTACGGAATGGCAGGCCCCATCTTGGAACTTGCTCCCGATTTAAATGTCGAAATAGTTCCGGGCATTTCCGCAGCCTTTGCCGCGGCTTCACGGCTGGGTGCCCCACTGATGCATGATACGGCCCTTATCAGCCTTTCAGACAGGCTCACCGATTACGAGATCATAAAAAAAAGGCTCGAGCTGGCGGCCGAGGGAGACTTTGTAATAGCCCTTTACAATCCCAAATCTAAAACTCGCACCCGTTATATCGAAGAAGCCGTAAATATAATCTTAAAATTCAGGTCTCCTAAAACGCCTGCGGGCATAGCAAAAAATGCCTGCCGCAATAATGAAGAAGTTATTGTCACCGAGCTTCAAAAAATAGACTATGAGAAGATCGATATGTTTACCCTTATCATCATCGGGAACAGCAACACCTATATCCAAAACGGAAAAATGATTACGCCCCGAGGTTACGAGATTAAATGATCTGGATTATAGGCGGAACGACCGAGGCCGGAAACCTTGCAGACTTTTTAAAGGAAAAAAATGCACCCTATATAATGAGCGTTGCAACGGAAGAAAGCAGGGATTTTTTTAAAAACCATAAACTTAAAATCGGCAGAATGGATGCCCTTCAAATGGAACAATTTTGCATTGAAGAAAAAATAAGCCTCATTGCCGATTTAAGCCATCCCTATGCCCTCATCGTTTCTCAAAACGCAAAAAAGACCGCACAAAACTTGAACATAAAATATTTGCGCTTTACCCGCGGAGCTTCTCAATCCTCAACCGATTTTGACCAAAGTAATTTTTATACCTTTGATGATATGGAAGGTCTTTGCTCGTTTTTAAAAGAATTAAAATCTTCTGTTGTTTTTTTTACGACAGGTTCCAAGACCCTTGCCGATTTTGAGGTGTGCCGTTCTTCAAACCGCTTTGTGTACCGAATTTTACCCACGGTTGACAGTGTCGAAAAATGTAAAAATGCAGGAGTGACGACTCAAGACATAATTGCCATGACAGGCCCCTTTTCTCAAAATTTAAATGAAGCTATGTTTAAAGAATACGGAGCCTCCTATGTTGTTATGAAGGACAGCGGAGATGCCGGAGGTACAAAAGAAAAGCTCGCCGCCTGTGAGACCCTCGGTATAAGGGCCTTAATTCTAAGGCGGGGAAAAGAAGAGGGCATTAAAGGCTTTGAAGAATTTAAAAATGAGGTTTTAAAATATGGACATGCTTAGGATAGAAAATTTAAGCCTTTCCTACGGAGAAAAGCATGTTGTTCAAAACCTAAACTTGAGGGTTAAAAAGGGGCAGGTGGTTTCGATAATCGGACCGAATGCTTCCGGTAAGTCTACCATTTTAAAAAGCATAGCAGGAATTATAAAACCTGCCGGCGGCAAAATCTTTATCGAAGAAAAAGACATCTCAAAAATGGATTCCAAAAGATTAGCCCAAAAGGTTTCTATTCTTTTGCAGCAAAACAGAACTCCCGACGATATAAGCGTTGAAGAGTTGGTCTATTTCGGCCGCTATCCGCGGAAAAAATGGTTTGAGGGTTTTGAATCTTCCGACAAAAAAATAATAGAAGAAGTTATGCGGCTTACAAATACCCTTTCCTTGCGCGATAAAACCTTAGAAAAACTTTCAGGCGGAGAAAGGCAGAGAGCTTGGATAGCCATGTCCCTTGCCCAAGAACCCGATATTCTTCTATTCGATGAGCCTACAACCTATCTGGATTTGGCCCATCAGATAGAATTCTTGGAACTGGTAAACCGTCTAAACAGGGAAACGGGCGTTACGGCCGTCTTGGTTCTCCACGATTTAAATCAGGCCGCCCGCTACGGCAACTACCTTTTTGCCATGAAAGACGGCCGACTCTTTGCCCAAGGCAGTCCCCAAGAGGTTCTTACCCCTCAAAATATTTTAAGCATCTATAAGATAGAAGCTGATATCATCAATAGATCCGACAGATTGGTCGTAATTCCAAGATAATGCATAGATAAACGCCGCTGCAATCTGGTTTACAAACTATGGAGAAATATGAGAGTGGAAAAATGTTTAATTTAATCTAAAATTATGGAATTACGGACTTGAAAAACATGATTTTTTGAGGTAGTATTTGGACGGGTTTAATGTATGTTAGAATGACGCCTATCGGCGCGAGGAGAAAAGAATGAGAAAAGTAGTATTGGTGATTGTTTTATTTTTTTCAGTTAATTGCCTGTTTTCTGAAAAGAATAAATATTTTTTTTATGTTCCGTCAACTGAAGAAATGCAGGTTTATTTTAGTATGAAGAATTACCTTTCAGAATGGGATGCCGGCAAACGTGTAGTAGATGATTTAACTTTCGATAAAATATATCAAAATAATATTGGAAAAGAAACGATAAATAGTCTACTACTTGAAAGTTTTTTTAGAAATACACGAAATGCCAAGATACAACAGCAATTAAAAAAATATATAAAATCCAATAAAATTGACTCATCATTTTCAAAAGCAATAGTAAAGAAAATTGATTCAAAATTAGAAAAACAAAAGACATCAGAAAAAGAAGTATGGAGATATAATTATGATGATAAGGAATTTGATGAGAATATAAATTTATTCAATTTTAGAGAAGCGAATGTGTTTAATAATAAACTCGGTATGCTGCTCTTTGATAATGATTGGAATCAAATTTCTTTTAGTCAAAAAGAAAAGACTTCCGAAGATAAATTTTTTCTGATTTACGGAGGTGGTACAAACTCAATAACAATTAATTTCTATGAGAAAAATGGAGTAAAGAGAGAAGATTTGGATGTTGCGATGAACCAAGGCTATTATAAAAACAGACATCCAAATAATTGGCAGTCAATAGAGTTGGAGCGTGAAGGAATTTTATGGAATTGTGGAGCCGATAAATATATTATTGCTTTCGGAAGTGACCCGGAAGGTAGTTCAGCAACCTTTAATGCATATCTTTATGATGAAAAAGAAAAAAGATTATATTTGATGAGTACATCAATGAATTTTTCAAATATCAATATGTTTTATTCTGAAAGATATAGAATATATAATTATTTACTTTTCAATTCATTGTTTTGTTTTATAAATAAAAAATAATCAGTTCTAACACTCATATTCAACCTGCCATTGCGGAGGAGCCGCAAATGCAGGTTAAGCGAATGCTAGACGACAGCCCTCTGAGCCGGTAAAGTAATATAAATGTACAAATAAACCGTTTTATTGTCGGCAAAATAAAATTGAATTTAAATACATAAATCCGCTTTATATATTGCCGATAATGTGTTATAATATTACCTATGAATAAGATAAAATACATATCTGTTAAAGAAACTGCAAAGCGCTGGCAAATCAGTGAACGTAGTGTAAGAAATTACTGCTTGCAGGGTAGAATTGCGGGGGCTCTATTAGAAGGTAAAACATGGAAAATCCCTTCCGATGCAAAAAAGCCTCATCGAAAAACTCGTCATACAGCAAAACAAGATACTCTCTTATCATTTCTTAAACGTGAAAAAGAAGCCGGTCTGAAAGGCGGAATTTATCACAAAATTCAGATTGACCTTACTTATAATTCAAATCACATCGAAGGTTCAAAACTTACCCACGAGCAGACTCGATTCATTTTTGAAACAAGAACTCTTGGCGTTACAGATGACGTTGTTAGAGTTGATGATATTGTTGAAACAGTCAATCATTTTCATTGTATTGATTTAATAATAGAAGGTGCACATACGAAACTTTCAGAAAGTTTTATAAAACAGCTTCATTATGTTCTAAAGTACGGTACAACTGATAGCCGAAAATCATGGTTTAAGGTTGGGGATTATAAAATGCTGGAAAACGAAGTGGGCGGTGATGAAACTACAAAACCTGCGGATGTTGCAGCAGAGATGAAAGCATTATTAACGGAATACAATTTAAAAGCCAAGATCACTTTTGATGACGTCTTAGATTTTCATGTCCGATTTGAAGCTATTCATCCATTTCAAGACGGTAATGGCCGTATTGGAAGATTAATAATGTTCAAGGAATGTCTTAAACATAATATTGTCCCTTTCATAATTACTGAAGAACTAAAAATTTACTATTACAGAGGAATTAAAAAGTGGAAAAATGAAAGAGGTTATTTAAGAGACACTTGTCTTACCGGACAGGATTTAATGAAGCAATATTTGGATTATTTCGGTATTATGTATGATTAATTATTATTTTAATTAATAGTGCTTGCATGGTTCTGCAATAAAAATCTTAAAAAATACGGTATGATTTTAGAAAAGCCCTTGACCCTTTTTTTTTCTATTAGTATCTTCTTATAAGATAAAGTTATAGCTATTGTTGGAGTTCAAATGAGTAAGAATCATGAAAAGCAGGCCGAAAACAAACAGGCGGTGAAGGAAGACCTTGAAAAAGACCTTCAGCCTAAGGGTGAGTCTGCCGTGAAAGATGAACAAGGGGCCGTATGTTGTTGTGAAGCTTCAAAAGAAAATCCTCAAGAAGAAAAAGCAGAGCAAAACGCTTCTACCGGCGAAACATGCGGAAAAGAAACGGAAAATGATGAGGCTTCTGAGCTTGCAAAAAAACTTGAAGAATTGGAAGCTCAATGTAAGGACTGGCAGGATCAGTATTTGCGCAAGGCCGCGGACTTTGAAAACTACCGCAAGCGCATGATTAGGGAAAAGCAGGAAGCTATCGACTATGCAAACAGCAATCTGCTTTTGGATCTTGTACAGGTTCTGGATGATTTTGACAGAGCTATCGATGCAGGTAATAATGCCGGCAAAAATCAAGGCGGAGAAGCCGCAAACAATGCCTTTGTTGAAGGCGTTGTGATGATAAAAAACCAAATGGTTTCTATGCTGAGTTCGAAGTACGGCCTTAGCTATTACCCCGCAAAGGGAGAAGCCTTTGACCCGAATCTTCACGAAGCGGTTTCGATGATTCAGTCTCCCGATGTAAAAGAGGCTGTTGTAGGAGAAGAGCTCCAAAAGGGCTATAAACTAAAGGAAAGAGTGATCCGTCACTCCAAGGTAATGGTCTTAATGCCTGCCCAAAAGCAGGATGAAAAAAAGGCGGAAGAAAGCGAATCCGCCGATAAAACAAACGAAAAATAGGTATAGGAGATATTGAAAATGGGAAAGATTATAGGAATTGACTTAGGAACAACAAACTCTTGCGTATCGGTAATGGAAGGCGGCGAGCCTGTCGTTATACCGAACTCTGAAGGCGGAAGAACAACTCCGTCCATCGTAGGCTTTACCTCAAAAGATGAAAGGGTTGTAGGACAGCCTGCAAAAAACCAAATGATTACCAACCCCGAAAGAACGGTTTACTCGGTAAAGCGCTTTATCGGACACCGCTACAATGAACTCACAGACGAGTTAAAGCGTGTTCCCTACAAAATTGTAGCTCAGGGCGACGATGTAAGAATCGATATTGACGGAAAACTTTATTCCACACAGGAAATTTCCGCCTTTATCTTGCAGAAAATGAAAAAAACAGCCGAAGACTATCTCGGCGAAACCGTAACCGAAGCCGTTATTACAGTTCCGGCTTATTTTAATGATGCTCAGAGACAGGCAACAAAGGATGCAGGAAAAATCGCCGGTTTGGAAGTAAAGCGAATTATAAACGAGCCCACAGCCGCTTCCTTGGCCTTTGGTTTTAACAAGGACTCCAAAAAAGAAAAAACAATCGCCGTATATGACCTCGGAGGAGGAACCTTCGATATTTCTATCCTTGAACTGGGTGACGGCGTTTTTGAAGTAAAATCCACAAACGGAGATACCCACTTAGGCGGTGACGACTTCGATAACCGAATAGTAAACTGGCTCGTTGACGAGTTTAAAAAGGATACCGGTATCGACCTTTCTAAGGACAGAATGGCCTTACAGCGCTTGCGCGAAGCTGCCGAAAAGGCAAAGATTGAACTTTCTTCCGTTGCAAATGCCGATATAAACTTGCCCTTTATCACAGCCGATGCAAACGGGCCTAAGCACTTACAAAAGAGCCTATCCAGGGCTAAGTTCGAGCAGATGACCGAAGACCTTTTTGAAAGAACAAAGGAACCTTGCCGCAAAGCGTTGAAGGATGCAGGCATCACTCCCGACAAAATCGATGAAATTCTTTTGGTCGGCGGTTCAACCCGAATGCCCAAAATTTTGCAGATTATAAAAGAAATCTTCGGTAAAGAAGGCTCTAAGAGCGTAAACCCCGATGAGGCCGTAGCAATGGGAGCCGCTATTCAGGGCGGTATCTTGGGCGGAGACGTTAAAGATGTTCTTCTCTTGGACGTTACTCCGCTTTCATTGGGTATCGAGACAATGGGCGGCGTATTTACTCCCCTTATCAACCGAAATACCACGATTCCGACGAGAAAGAGTCAGGTCTTCTCGACAGCTGCCGACGGACAGACTGCCGTTTCCATCCATGTATTGCAGGGTGAGCGCGGTATGGCCAGCCAGAACAGAACTCTCGGCAACTTTGACCTCGTAGGTATTCCTCCGGCACCCCGCGGTGTTCCGCAGATTGAAGTTACCTTCGATATTGACGCAAACGGTATCGTTCACGTTTCGGCTAAAGACCTGGGAACAGGAAAAGAACAGCACATCCGCATCGAAAGCTCCAGCGGCCTAAGCGAGAGCGAAATCGACAGGATGGTTAAAGAGGCTGAAGCCAATGCCGAAAACGATAAGCTCGAAAGAGAAAAGGTTGAGGCAAAGAATAATGCAGACTCTCTTATTTATCAAACCGAAAAGACTCTTAAAGAAATGGGAGACAAGATAGGAGCTGCCGATAAGCAGAATATTGAAACTGCAATAGCCGATTTACGACAGGCTCTTACTTCGGATAATACGGCCGACATCAAGGCAAAGACCGAAAGCCTCCAGCAGGCAGCCTATAAGATTGCTGAAGAAATGTACAAGCAGCAGGGCTCTCAGGCAGGAGGAGACCCCAACGCTGGTGCTCAGGGAGCTCAGCAGGGCAGCCCCAATTACGGCGCTTCCGGATCAGGTCCCAACACCGGTACAGCCGATGATGTTGACTATGAAGTCGTAAATGATGATAATGATAAATAAATTTTAAGAATTGAAACGGCGGAGAAAGAGACTTTAGATTTTATAATTTCTCTTTTCTCCGCCTATTAAATTTTTATACTGGGAGTTTTTAGTGCCGGCATCTAAAAGAGACTATTACGAGGTTTTAGGCGTAGATAAAAGAGCCTCAAACGACGAAATCAAAAAAGCATATCGAAAATTAGCAATCAAATATCATCCCGATAAAAATCAAGGGGATAAGGCAGCAGAAGAAAAATTTAAAGAAGCTACTGAAGCTTACGAAATTCTTATAGACGAAAAAAAGCGCAGCATGTACGACCAATTCGGCCATGCCGGTGTAGACGGAATGTCGGGCGGCGGAGGCTATGATCCTTCTGCTTTCCAAGGTTTTGAAGACATCTTCGGCGGAAGCTTTTCCGATATTTTTGAAAATCTATTCGGAGGCGGCTTTGCCCGTGCTTCAGGTTTCGGAGGCCGTCATGCCGGCCCTATCCGCGGATCCAATCTGCGCTATGATCTTCAAATTTCTTTTGTTGATGCCGTTTACGGGAAAAAAGCTGAGCTCAGCTATACCCGCAACGAAAAATGCGCCGAATGTCACGGCAGCGGAAGTGAAAGCGGAAGCTCAAAGAGAATGTGTCCCGATTGTAAGGGTACGGGACAGGTACGTCAAAGTACCGGCTTCTTTTCTATATCGAGGCCATGTCCGACCTGCGGCGGCGAAGGCTCTATAATCGAAAAACCGTGTAAAAAATGCGGAGGAAACGGCTTAGAGCGCAAAAAACAGCGCATAATCGTTACCATTCCTGCCGGGGTCGAAAACGGAAAACGCATTACTATCCCAAGTCAGGGAAATGCAGGTCAATCGGGAGGAGACTATGGAGACCTCTTTGTATTTATCTTTGTTCAAGCTCATCCTCATTTTGAAAGAAACGGAATAGATCTCTACTGTGCAGTTCCTATTTCGATGACACAGGCTGCCTTGGGAGGAGAAATAAACATCAAATCCCTTGACGAAAAAACCTTAAAGCTTAAAATCCCTGCCGGAACTCAAAACGGAAAACTTTTGAGAATCCGGGGCGAAGGAGTTCCTACAGGAATAGGCCGAAAGGGCGACCTTTACATTCAAATACAAGTGCAAATTCCTTCAAGGCTTTCTTCAAAGTCAAAAAAACTTTTGCAGGAAATTTCCGAGCTTGAAGGCGAAAACGAGAATCCGAATCTCATAGCCTTAAAGGATTTGCCTTAAAATAGACAGTTTGAATTTTTTTTACTTTATACTTTATCTTTATTTTATTTTATGGTATAATACCTCCTAAGCTGGAGAGGTCATAATGATAAAATTACGCAAATTACTTTCTAATATTCTAATAAGTATCGGGATGGGTAGTGTTTTTGCTCTTTTCTTGATATTTATAAGTCCAAGGTTTTTGTTTTTAGGTAAATTTTATTCGGCTAATGACATGACTCTGGCTTTAAGCCGCTTGGCAAGGATCCCTGAGATAACTCAGGTTCACCGTTTTATCATAGGTGCCTTGGTCTTTGTCATTGTAGCAATCTTTGCAGACTATCTTATACGTACCTTTTATAAGAAAATAGAAACTAGAGCATACGATAAGCCTAAAACTAAGATTTTTGCCGAATTTTTAAAAAAAATCAGGTTTTGCTACACAATCGAAAATTTAATAGACACCGTACAAAGTGAGCTTGAGTATTCAGGCGATTGTTCTGTAATGCTTGTAGATCCTATAGAAAATATAGTATTATACAATAGCACTTCAAGATTTGTTTCCTCTCCCGAAACTTTTACCTCTCTCCATGAAATTACGGCAGAATACAAGCCCGGAGTTTATTTTTTTAATGCAGATATGCAGGATTGTAAACTGAAAAATGCCCGTATTGCTGCGGTAATCTTAGAAAAAATGCAATTTTTTATTATTTGCGGATATTTTAACGAGGTTGAACCTGAAATTTTTAATACCATGTTTTCGGAATTTTTGAGTTATCAAAACAGGGTTACTACTCTTGAACAGCTTTTATACTTCTCGGAATTAAGTCAGGAATGGAATATGGTTGCCGGCACACAAAAAGCTTTTTTACCTCAAAAACTTCCTGAGATGCCTATGCTTGAGTTGGCAGCTTATTTTAAGCCTCTTGTAAACGTATCGGGCGACTATTATGATGCCATCAAGGTTGATGAACATAAGACCCTCTTAGTTGTAGGAGACGTTTCCGGTAAGGGCCTTTCAGCTGCATTGGTTATGGGTATTGTTGTAAATACAATTAAAATAGCAAAAAATAAAGAAGATCTTCCTGCTCTTGTTTTGGCGGTGGACAGCGCAATAAAACGAATGGGGCTCTTGGATAAATATACGGTTTTATTTTTGGGATTGGTTGATACCGAAAAAATGACTATAAAATATGTTAATGCTTCAATGGAAGATCCTATGATTCTCACTGAATCTCCGGACGGTTACAAGGTAAAAGTGCTTGAATCTACTTGCAGTATTGTAGGCATAATTGAGTTCGATAAAATAGAAGTGCATGAAAGGCCTCTTTATAGGGGGGACGTAATTTTAATGATGACAGACGGTGTTCCTGAGGCTATGAATGCTGAAGGTGTCGAATTAGCTGAGACCGGCACATACATGGAGTCTATAAAATCCTTTGTTCAATATAGTGCAGATGATATAGTGCAAAAAGTTGCCGGCATGGCTTATGCTCATGCAGGTAATCAGTCCATGAGAGATGATATTACTATAATGTGTGCTAAGGTTAAGGGGTAAAAACTATGGGCCTGATTGTTTTTGTATTCTTTTTTCTTGTTGTCTTAACGATATTGGCTATAAGTCTTATTTTTAAAGAAGAGCCTTATGCAAGAGATCTTTTTATGATTGCCGGAACGACAGTATTAACGACCCTGCTCTTTTTGACCTTGATATTGGCATTATATTTTAACTTTTCAGGTGTGGTTTTTATTGTATCTAAAATTTTCATGATAGGTATGGTTTTAATTTCATTTTTTACCTTACAGTTTACCGTTAAAATGCCGCACTTTGAACTTAAGAAAAATATTTCTTTTACAGTGTTTAATGGTATTTTACATTTAGGAATTGCTTCATTGGCAATTTTCTTTGTAAAAGGATTCTTTTGGAATCCCTTATCCGGTTTTAAATTCACGTCAACTATGATAGCGGGAAATCCTGCCGCAGATATCTTTGAAAGGCTCCTCCTTTTGTTTGTACCTGTTTTGGCCATGTTGATTTCTATATATAAAATTTTTAAGGAAGGAAGTAAAATCTACAGGCAGCAGATGATAATTTATTTTATGGCTCTTCTTTTTAGCGTAATTATTTGGAGCTTTGTATATTATCTTTCTACTATTTTTTCATGGGCAATAGCCATAACACCTCTTGGATATCTGCTTTTAGTTTTCTTCACTTCATTCGGGTTTTCAACCTCAATGGTATATGATAGAAAACAGCTGTTCCTTGCCTTATTGAGGTTTTTGATTTTTATTTTAGTCTTTGCTGCCGTAACAGGATTTTGGGCTTCATGGGTTCTTACCTATGTCCGAAATTTTTATCTTCAGATATTTTTGTTGATTGTAGGTGCTCTTGTTTTTCTCGTTATTAGAAATTTTGTTTCTCAAAAATTTAGATGGTTCTTGGGAGATACATCCGAATATGCAAAGGCCATAGAGGAAAAATTGCAACAGGTTGACTATACGGAAGGCCGTGAAAAAGTTATGGAAAACTTTTCGAATATTTTGTTGGAACAGCTAAATGCCGGCTCTATCAATATTTTGATTACTAGTGACAGCGAAATATTGGAACCTGTTTATTCGACAATAAACGTAACTTCTACTTTTGATGCTAATCAGCGTATCTTTGAATTTTTATTGAATGAAAATATTCAGGTTGTAATGAGATCTCAAGTTTTGACAAATCCTGCTTTTTTCGGTGTAAGGAGCGAGTTAATCAGCTTTATGAACAGCACGTATGCCGAAATATTGATTTGTGTACGTGAAGGTCAAAAGCTGATAGGCGTTATTTCCATTTCTTCTAAAAAAAGGAAAGAAGCTTATACTACATATGACTTTGATGTATTAAACAGTCTTTATTCTTACTTCTTTTTGGTTGTTTATTATTTACGAAATATTGCAAAACAGGATATAGTTCTAATCCTTGACCGGGAAATAGAAATGTCCGACCAAATTATCGGAGCAATTCAAAAGAATATCGATATCGTCGAAAAAAAGGTTATTGATGTGGATTCGGTCGCCTTTTCAGCCCATCAGTTGGGAGGCGATTTTACAGACTTTATTAGATTGTCTGAAGATAGATATTTATTTTTGATAGGAGACGTTTCAGGTAAGGGATTGAGTGCAAGTATGTCGATGGTTATTTTGAAGTCTGTTATGCATACCTATCTTTCGGAAACTCCCGATTTTAAAGAGCTTGTAGTAAAGATAAATTCATTTATTAAAAATAATCTTCCTAAAGGAACATTTCTGGCAGGCCTTTTTGGTATTATAGATTTTAAGAGCTCAACAATATACTATCTTAACTGCGGTATTCCTCTTATGTCGATGTACATTGATTCTTATAAAAATGTTATCGAAATACAGGGAGAGGGAAGGGTATTAGGCTTTGTAAAAAATATCAGACCATTCTTAAAGGTCAGAAAAATTACAATGAACCGTAATGATGTTATAGTCTTTACGACTGACGGTCTTCTGGATTCTAAAAACTTAAAAGGCGATAAATTCGGAAATGATAGAGTACGCCGCTTAATTGCAGCGAATAAGACTAAGTCTGCTAAAGAGATTTCCAATGCAATATATAAAACTTTTTTGGATTATATTGCCCATGAAATTGAAGATGATATCACTATTATGACATTTAAACATATATAAGGAAGTTTTATGGAGAATTTAATTATTAATGAATCGCATGTATCCGGACGTTTGTTATTAACTATCGAAGGCACTGTTAATCTTTATACATCCGGTGATTTTGAAAAAAAAGTATATTCAGCAATTAAAGACCATGATACAATTTTGGATCTATCAAAGGTAACATCCTTGTCATCGTCAGGAATTGGAGTGCTTATGTCTGCCCATAACGATAGTGAAGATAACGGACACAAAATGTATGTATTGAATCCGGCTAAGGATGTTAAAATGGCTTTGGACACAACCGGTTTTTCGGATGTATTCAATATTATCCATTCTGTTGATGAGATATAAATAATTTTTATAAATATTAAAGTATGCATTCTACTCTAAAGAAGTATTTTTTTCTCTCTTTCTTTTTTATTTTAATACTTTGCATCTATCCAAATGATAAAACAGATTCGGATGAAAATGTATATAAAAAAAATTATGTTGAATTTTCAAAAATTCTTCCGCAAAATATACGCGATAAAATAAACAAAAATAAAAAAAAGTTTTTTAAAGACTTAAATAAAGTTTTGGCTGCAGAAAAAGAAGGAGAATTGATTTTGGTCGATAAAAAGCATCTTCTTGATAATACTTATAAGCCTAAAAACGTTATATTGTTGTTCAATATGAAAGACAGAAAATATCTTCTCGATCGATTCGATATTTATCTGGCAAAAATTGCAGAACGGCCTTTACAAAAGATGGCAGAGGCTGCAAAAAAAGATGGAATAAAAATATGGGTAAGTTCGGCTTATAGACCTTATAATTATCAATCAAAACTTTTTGCAAGATATGTTCGTGTATACGGTAAAAAGAAAGCCTTATCTTTTTCAGCACCTCCCGGGGCAAGTCAGCATCAGCTGGGTACTGTTGTAGATTTCGGCAGTATTTCGAATTCTTATGCCGATACCGCAGCCGGTAAATGGATGTTTAATAATGCGTGGAGATTCGGCTGGTCTCTATCTTATCCTAAAGATATGGAACATATTACGGGCTATAAATGGGAAAGCTGGCACTACAGGTATTTGGGTGTTGAGGCTTGCAAGTTTCAAAAGGAATGGTTTGGCGATATTCAACAATATATGCTGGAATTTATTGACCTTTGGAAAAAAGAGAAAGCAAAGCTAAATTAGTTGTTTATATCTTTTTCGGAAAGCCCGAATCCTTCTTCCTCACAGTTATGAATTCCATAAGGTTCAATGTGTACCATCACATCATAAACATTTTCTATTTTTGCTTTGATTGCAGAAGTTACCTTTTCTGCTATACAATGGCCCTCGCAAATGCTCATTTTTGCATCAACCTCTATATCCAGATCTATATCTAAGAGACTGGCCATCCTTCTTATTCTTGCACGGTGAGGATTATGAGCTCCTTCAACCGAATTCACGGCCTCAAATAATTGTTTATACAAAATATCGTTTGTGTTTCCATCCATCAATTCGACATTCAGTTCCATAAAAAGCTCTATGCCGGACTTCATAATCCAAAGGCTTACCAGCAGGGCTGTAATTGCGTCAAAAAAAGGTGCCTTAAAAAAATGGGAAATTGCAAGGCCTGTTAAAACCGAAGCCGAAAGGATTACGTCATTTGTCATGTTTTTTGCATTGGCTTGAATTATCATGCTGCCGGCCTTTTTGCCTAAAATATGCTGGCTTAAAGCCAATAGCAATTTAATTGTTATTGAAGATAGGGTAACTATGATAGCAAGAATGTGAGGCATAGGAAGAATAACGGAATTTTTATAAACGTTTATAAGCTTGCCTCCTGCCGTAATAAAGAGCTGAAAGCCTGCGATCGTAATTATAAAGGCTAAGATGAGTGAGGCCATGGTTTCTGCGCGCTGATGACCCCATGGGTGCTCCTTATCCGAAGGCCGGCTTATTATAAAACTCACTGCAAGAGTCATAACAGCTATGATAACATCGGCAGCAGAGTCAAGTCCGTCGCCGATTACTGAAAGGCTGTTTGCATAAATTCCTATTACAAGTTTTGCAATACATATTATTATGTTTCCGATAAGAGAAATAAGGGAGGCAATTCTGACAAGTTTTACTCTATTACCGCTGTTCATCTTTTGATTATATCAAAATAATAAAATAAAATCAATCTTGAATTAAATGGCAGGCCGTAAAATGGCCCTCTTCGGTTTCGATTAATTCCGGCTGAATTAACTTACATTTTTCAAAGGCTTTTGGGCAGCGTTTGTAAAATCGGCAGCCTTGGGGCGGATTGATTGCACTGCTTATTTCTCCCTTAATATGAATACGCCGTGCCGACATGGGAGCATCTATATCGGTACTTGGAATTGCAGAAATTAAGGCTTGTGAATAAGGATGAAGCGGGGTTTTATATAGGTCTGCACTTTTTGCAAACTCTACAAGTTTTCCCGAATACATAACGCCTACCTTATCGGAAATATATTTTACGATAGATAAATCGTGTGCAATAAATAGATAGGTCATTTTAAATTCTTTCTGAAGTCTTATCAATAAATTTATTATCTGGGCTTGGATCGAAACATCGAGAGAAGAAATCGGTTCATCGCAGACTATAAAGTCAGGCTGCACAGCCAAGGCCCTTGCAATTCCTATCCTTTGTCTTTGACCGCCTGAAAATTCATGAGGAAATCTATTTGCATGTTCGGGGACGAGACCGACCGTTTCGAGGAGAGAGTATACGGAATCCTCTCTTTCTTTTTTTGTTTTATACAAATTATGTGCTTCCATGCCCTCCGAAATAATTTGCGAAATTGTCATGCGGGGGTTAAAAGAAGCGAAAGGATCCTGTAAAATTATTTGAGCTCTTTTTTTAAATGCGTGCAATTCTCTTTTTGATGCAGAACCGATTTCGATTCCGTCAAAAATTATTTTTCCCCCGTTGGGGCGGTAAAGGCCGAGGACTGTTCTGCCCAAAGTGGTTTTTCCGCAGCCCGATTCGCCTACTATGCCTACCGTTTCTCCTCGGTTTACCGAAAAGCTTACATCATCGACTGCATGTAAAATTTCTTTACGGCCCAATTTGAAGTATTTTTTTAAATTGCAAACTTCTAAAAAAGTGTCAGCCATTGTTTTTTCCTTTTGCAAAATCATGCTGAAGCCAGCAGGAAGTAAGATGATCCTCGCTTACCCTCATTTCGGGAGGCCTATGTGTAAGGCAAACCTTCATACATTTTTCGCACCTGTCGGCAAAGGCGCAGCCTTTTGAAAGAGAAAGCATATCGGGATGATTGCCTTCCGGAGCATAAAGTTTTGTTTCTTTCAATTGGTCGATTGAAGGAACGGCTGCGAGCAATGCCTTGGTGTAAGGGTGTCGGGCATTTTTAAAAATATGTTCGGCTTTTCCGCGCTCTATAATTTTTCCTGCATACATAACCTGAATGCGGTCTGCAACTTCGGCTGCAATTCCAAGGTCGTGGGTGATAAGCATTACGGCCGTCCTTGTTTCTTTTTGAATTTTTTGTATCAGCTCCAAGATCTCGGCTTGAATTGTTACATCGAGAGCCGTTGTCGGCTCATCTGCAATTAAGATTTTAGGATTGCTTGCAAGGGCTATTGAAATTAAAACCCTTTGCCTCATGCCTCCGGAAAATTCGTGTGGATATTGCTTGAGTCTTTTTTCCGGATCAGGGATTTGAGCCAGCTCTAATATTTTTATAGTTCTCTCTAAGGCTTCTTTTTTGCTTACCTTCTGATGAATTAAAATGCTTTCCATAACCTGTTTGCCTATGGGCATTGTAGGGTTTAGATAGCTCAAAGGGTCTTGAAATATCATGGATATTTCGTTTCCTCTTATGTGTTGCATTTCTTCTTCGGAATATTCCAAGATATTTTTATCTGCAAAAATAATTTGTGATTTTTCGTGTATGCGCGTTTTTTTTCCGGGGAGGAGTTTTAAAATCGAGTGAGCCGTAACGCTTTTTCCGCAGCCCGATTCTCCGACAAGAACCAGGGTTTCATCTTCGTATAGATTAAAAGAAATTCCGTTCACGGCATAAATTGTTCCGCCGTAATTTTTGAAGGTAACTGCCAAATCTTTAACTTGTAAAATAGGCTTCATTTGTACTTCCTTAAATGAGGATCCATTGCATCCCGTAGTGCATCGCCTATAATCTGCAAGGATAAAATTGTGAGACTTATAAAAAGGGCAGGAAAAAATAATTGGTAAGGATAAAAGAGCATTGTCTTTTGAGCTTCCGAAGCTAAAACGCCCCAGCTCGTATAAGGCGGCTGAATGCCTAAGCCTATATAAGATAAAAAGGCTTCTCCAAAAATAAATGAAGGAATATCAAATGTTAAGGCTATTATCATAATGCTTACAGTATTTGGAAGTAAATGTTTTATGATGATTTTAAATGAGCTTGTGCCTAAGGCTTGTGCTGCCAAAATAAAGTCTTGATTTTTTATCTGTAAGACCTGCCCGCGCACAAGACGAGCCGTAAAACACCAGCCTGTAATCGTCATTGCAATGATAATCGAAAAAATTCCTTTGCCGAAAATAAGAGAAATTAAAATAGCCGTAATTAAATACGGAATGCTTGAAAGTATTTCGACTATACGCATCATGATTGTGTCTGTTCTTCCGCCTGCATAGGCTGAAGCTCCTCCATAAATTAAGCCTATGCTCATGTCGATTGCAGCTCCCACAATTGCAATTATAAGAGAAACCCGTCCGCCCTTGCATACCCTTGTAAAGATATCTCGGCCCAATTCATCGGTTCCAAAAAAATGCGAAAAAGATGGGCTTAGATTTTTTTCTTTTAAGTTTCCGTTGTCGGCAGAATACCCGCTTAAAATTGGGCCGAATAAACATATTAAAATAATCAAGCCTAAAACTGCACAAGAAAAAAGGGCGCGTTTGCTTTTTTTAAATCTCCTCCGCACATCTTGCCAAAAGCCTATGCTGACTCTTGTTGTTTGAAGTGTTGTTTTTGTTCTTGTAACCGGTTCAAAATCAGATAGACTTAGATTGAGTTCTTTAATTTGATTATCATAGCTCGTTATTATTTTCTCATCCATTTTTAAAGAACCTCATTTTTTGTTTGAATCTTAATCCTCGGATCAAGTAAGTTATAAGCTATGTCTACCAGAATAAGAGATACTACATATAAAAAAGAAATAAAAATTGTTTGTCCCATTACCATTGTATAATCTCTTTCGGAAATTGAGCGTACAAAATAGGAGCCGAGTCCGGGAACCGAAAAAATATTTTCGATGACAAATGTTCCTGTGAAGGTAAAGGCTATTTGCGGGCCGAGCATGGTTATGATAGGCAAAAAGGCATTGCGCAAGATATGGCTTTTTATAATTCTTACCTTTGAAGCCCCCTTTGCTCTTGCAGTTAAAATATAATCTTGATTTATAATATCCAAATAATTGGAACGCATATATCGTGAGTATTTTGCGACAGGTCCTATAGCCAAAGCCAAGGAAGGCAGAACGGTATATTTAAAACTGCCCCAGCCTGTAATGGGAAAGAGGTTATGTTTAATGCCGAAAAAGTATTGCAGCATTTGTCCCAGCACAAAGTTGGGAATGGAGATACCTATAACTGCAATTAGTATAACACCGTAATCTAGTTTTTTTCCTCGGTTTACGGCTGCTAAGATTCCGAACACTAAACCTGCTGAAACGCCGAAAAATAATGCTTGAAGTCCCAGCCTTGCCGAAATAGGTGCATGGGTTTTTATTACATCGGTAACAAGTCTTCCTCTGTAATAAAGAGAAGTTCCTAAATCGCCCTTAGCCAAAAGATTTTTCCAAAAAACTATGTATTGAATAAAAAGAGGCTTGTCGTATCCGTATTGAGAATAAAGTTCACTACGCCTTTCTTCAGGTAAATTTTCTGCTATGGTTTCAATGGGATTGCCCGGAATAATATGCACTAAAAAAAAGGTAATACTGGCAACGATGAACATTGTAAGAATACCGTATAAAATTCTCTTAAAAATAAAGTTAAGCATCTTTAAAATGAGCCTTTTTTGCTAAGCTGAAGATACAGAATATCACAAATTCGGCATAATAGGAAGGGGTTAAAATTTTTACTTAAATTCATAAAGAAAAAGTTTTCAGAGCTACAAGCTCTGAAAACTTAAAGCTTTAATTATATTTTGAACTTTCCGACTTCTTGAGCCAGGGCTTCAATATTCATTTTATTTTTTTGCGAAATACCCTTTACTTCAGAACAGGAGGTTTGTATTTGGCTTGTTCCTGACGACATTTCTTGGATGCTGTTATTTATGATCTGCGTTAATCCCTCAAGCCTGTTCATTTCTTTGACGGCATCTTCACCGGCCTTAAGCATTTCGCCTGAGCCTTCT
Source organism: Treponema sp. OMZ 798 (assembly GCF_024181385.1). Lineage (NCBI taxonomy): Bacteria > Pseudomonadati > Spirochaetota > Spirochaetia > Treponematales > Treponemataceae > Treponema > Treponema sp. OMZ 798. The sequence continues at coordinate 2,264,032 of NZ_CP051305.1, read as the reverse complement.
TGAACGTCTACAGTTATGTTGTTTATATCCTGAATTGCCGATAGAACTTCATGACTTCCGCTTTCTTGCTCTCGCATTGCAGCCATTACACTGCTGCTCATTGATTTTACATTTTCAGCAAGCTCAAATATTGCATTAAATTTTTGTTCTACTGTTTTTGAAGAAGCTGCTAATATGGAAATTTCCTCCGAGAATTTTTTGAGGGCAGACGATATTGATTTTCCCTGCATACTGGATTCTTCGGCTAACTTTCTTATTTCATCTGCGACTACTGCAAAACCTCTTCCTGCTTCTCCTGCATGGGCAGCTTCAATTGCCGCATTCATTGCTAAAAGATTTGTCTGGCTGGCAATATGCTGGATTACATTTGATGCTTCAATCAAACTTCCTGATTCCTCTGCAATTTTGTGCGTAACCGAATTTGAAAGATGAAGGGCTTCTTTTCCGTAGACTGTTGCATCTGCCAATTCTTTAATTGCCGAATCGCTTTGATCCAATATTCTTGTGACTGAAGAAATATTAGCAACCATCTCTTCGATTGCGGAAGATGATTGTGCTACATTTGCAGCCTGACTTTCAATTCGGCCGTCTAACTGTTTTATTGTTTGAAGAATTTGTTCGACGTTTGCCGTAGCTTCGCTCACGCTTGCCGATTGAGATTCGGCTTGCTCTTTTACCCTTAAAATATTTTTGCTTATTTGGCTTATTGAGCTTGCTGTTTCAAAAACGTTTACAGCAAGAGCTTCTCCTGTCCTTTGCATGTCCAAAGTACTGTTTGCAACATTCCTTACTGTAAAGCCTATTTTTTCTATTGTTTGATTAAAGGAATGAGATAGATCTGCAATTTCATCCTTACCCCTTCCTGTTAAACGGGCTGTCAAGTCCCCGTCTCCTTGCGCAATATTTCTGAGGGCCTTAACTACGCTTGAAATTCTCTTTGTGATTCCGTTTATTATAAATGTTAGAATGATTATTGATGCAACAAAACCTGCCAATAAAATTATTGAAACAAGTTTAATTAAATTTTTGCTTTCTTCATAGATTTCTTTTTCGGGTATTGAAGTGCCTACAAACCATATCTCATTTGTACGTCCTATCTTGATAGGCGTAAATACTTCAAGATGCTTATTTCCGTTTATTTGAGTTTCAAGTAAAAATGGAGCAAGAGACCTCTTTGCATCAAAAAACAAGTCTGCCGTTTCTTTGTTTTCAAATTCGGGAAGAGTTTTTGATATTAGGTTTTTGTTTTTATGCGCAAGAACAGTTCCTTTAGCTGAGATAAGAATTGCATAGCCTGATTCAAAGAAGATTTCTTTTGAGAGTTTTTCCTGCATATAATCGAGAGAGTAATCAATTCCTACAACTCCTAAGACTTTTCCTGTTTTATCGCGTATTGGGATTGCGGTACCTGCTACATAAAGCATGTTCCCTTGGATCTCATAGTTATTAGGCTCGATCAAGATACCATGTTGTGAGGTCTTAGGCATTTCATACCAAAAACTGCTTACATACTCGGTTAGGGGAACCATTGAAATTTTACCGCTAATCTTTGTCCAATAAGGAATAAATCTTCCGGTATTATCATGACCTTCCGTATTTTTAAATTTATAGTCAAGTTTATCCAGGGCATTAGGTTCCCAGACTGTCCATACATCTACAAATTTTTCCGAATCTCTTAAAATTTCTTTTTGTAAATTATTAAAATAAGGTCTTCTGTTTTCCGGCGGAATATCTTGGAACGATTCAAATGTTTTTGCTAAGGCTTTATTTGTATCGTATACATTCTTTATAACCGTTTCAACAAAACCTCCAAGGCTTTTACTGGAATCATATAATTTTACAATTGCGTTCCGCTTTGAAGCATTTCCCAGTTTTTTTACAAGAACCAGACTTGTAATAATCAAAAATATTGATAAAACCGAAACTAAGGAAATCATTATTTTTCTTCTTATCGTTAAATTAGAATATCTGCGTATTACTTGAGTTTTGGATACTTTTTTCCCATTGATTTCATTCATAAATTTATCCTCCTAAATATTATAAAAAAAATTCAATAATTGAAATGTGCTTAATGTGAGTGCAGATTAGTATTTTATTCTGTAAGGAAAAGTTTTATATACTTACAGAATAAAATCTTGTTAAAAAGACAGCAGCACACTGCGATTAAAGATATACAGCCAGGTGAGAATTTACAAAAAAAACCAAGGATGGTCAATAGTTTTTGTATAGAAAATAAAAATGCTTTCTATTTTTCGCTTCGCTCTATTTTTACGCCTATAGATTTGAGCCGCTCTACCAAATGCTCATAACCTCTTTCTATCTGGTAGACGTTCCGGATAATGCTTTCCCCTCGGGCACAGCAGGCGGCTATTACCATGGCCATGCCTGCTCTTACATCGGGGGAAACCAATTCGCCTCCATGGAGGGAGCTTGGTCCCGAAATAACTGCACGGTGTGGATCGCACAATGTAATGCGGGCTCCCATTCCGATCAGCTTATCTACAAAGAACATTCTGGATTCAAACATTTTTTCGTGGATTAAAACGGTGCCTTCTACCTGCGTTGCAATTACGGTCATGATGCTTGTAAGATCAGGCGGAAAACCGGGCCATGGGGCATCATCGATCTTGGGAATCATTCCGCCTAAATCGCAGTTTACCTGCATCTTTTGCTTATCGGGAACGGTAAGGGTTGTCCCTTCCAGGGTCCAGCCTATGCCCAACTTGCCGAAGGCTACACGTAAGGGCCGCATGTCTCTCGGTTCTACATCTGTAATTTTTAGCTGACCGCGGGTAACGGCTGCAAGGCCGATAAAAGAGCCTATTTCCATATAGTCGGGGCCTATGCGGTGTTCCGTACCTCCTAGCTTTTCGACCCCTTCTATGGTCAGTATATTAGAGCCTACTCCGCTGATTTTTGCACCCATCTTATTCAGCATTCTACAAAGTTCTTGAACATGGGGCTCGCTTGCAGCATTTGATATGATGGTAGTTCCTTCTGCAAGGCTTGCTGCCATAATAGCATTTTCCGTTGCGGTAACTGATGCTTCATCTAAAAAGATATCTTCTCCCATCAGCTTGTGTGCAATAAAAGAAAAATTTTGATCTGTTTCGACTCTGGCGCCCAATTCCGTCAAGGCTAAAAAATGGGTGTCGAGACGGCGCCTTCCGATAACGTCTCCTCCCGGAGGAGGCAAAATGGCCTTGCCTGTTCTTGCCAAAAGAGGCCCGGCAAATAAAATTGAGGCCCTTATCTTAGATGCAAGATCCTCCGGTATCTTGCTCGTTTTTACCTTTTCCATCCGTAGCTTAAATACGTTTTTTTCAAGTTTTTCGTAGTGGCCTCCCAGAGCTTCAAAAACTTGAAGCATTACAAACACATCCTCAATTTCGGGAATGTTTTTGAGGATAATGGGTTCTTCCGAAAGGATGGCGGCAGCAATACAGGGTAGGGCTGCATTTTTGTTTCCGCTTGCCTTTATTGTTCCCTTTACGGGAAATCCGCCTTGTATAATATATTCGTGCATACTTAACCTCCGCTTTACTGAACCGTTATAACCGAAGCGATTCGTCCATCGACAGTATAAACATGGTTTTTATTTGTGTTATCAGGAAGTCTTGTTCCGCCTGAAAAATAAGCATAGAACCAGGTTCCCGGCGGTAAATGTAAACTCAATTCATATCTCCCCGGAGAAACCTCTATAAGATCATACATAAAGGGGTCCCAATTATTAAATGACCCGGCAAGTCTTATAGTTTTTTTAGGTTCTCCCAAGTAGGTAAATTTTACGGAATTTTTATTATTCACCTCGGTTTTATACTCTTTTTTGTAAGGAACTTCAATACGTGAAACACTCATGCTGTGTATCCGATCGAAAACTATGTTTCTATTTATCGGATCCGATGACCAAAGCCCGTCTATCACAAGTCTGTATTTTATTTCAGTCAGCTCATCGGGAATCGGAAAAATATAGAATAAGATGGGCTCTTTTCCTTCATATAATTCGCTCTGGGGGAGCTTTTGAAAGGAATGAATATGCTTGTAATCTTCATGAGAAAAGGATATACCTACATGACGTTTAGCGGTTGAAGTAAAGATTATATGCCCGTCCTTAATTTTAGGAGCTTCAATACGTACAATAGACTCTACGAGTTTTTGATAAACTTCAGGCTCAATGCTTTTTTCCGAAAAAGCTCTTGGAAAAAAAAGAGCAATAAAAACTAATAAGAATAGTGATTTTTTCATACTCATCCTCATTTTAGTTTCGGAAAAATAAAAAAAATCTTAAGTAAGAGTTTAGCTCTGCGGAGGCGGCACTTTGGCCCATTTTTTTATAAGAATTTGAGGCTCATCAGCTTCTAATAATTCTTTAAAAAAAGAATTTGCATTGGATACTTGGCTTTTTAGAACGTCCAATTCGGATTGTGCGAAGCGGGAAAGCACATAGCCTGAAATATCTGGGGAGGCCTCTCCTCCTTGGGAAGAAAAATCGGGCCGGCCTATGCCTATCCTAAGACGGAAAAAATCTGCCGTGTTTAAAACCGATTTTATCGACCGCAAACCGTTATGCCCCCCAAGACCGCCTGACCACTTAAAGCTGAGAATACCGGGTTTTAATTCCAGCTCATCATGCACGATTAAAATATTTTCAGGTTTTAGTCTAAAAAAAGAAGCGGCAGCTATTACGCTTTCTCCCGACAGGTTCATGTAGGTTTCAGGTTTTAGAATGTGCACTGCCCTTCCGCAGGTCATAGAAGAAGGCAGTTTTGCATATTGCCCCTTAAATTTACCCTGCCATATAGCATTTGAGCCTATTTCTATTGAATCGCATAGTACCCAAGCTGCGTTATGCCTTGTATTTTCGTATTTTTTTCCGTAATTGCCTAAAAAAACGATTAAGTCTATCATCTCATCTCCAATTACATTCTGAATTCTTCGCCCAGATATATTTTTCGGGCAATTTCGGAATTTAAAATTTCATCCCTTGACCCTTGCTCTACAATTTCTCCGCTGCCTATTATGTAGGCCCTGTCGGTTATCTCCAAGGTGTCCCTGACATTGTGGTCGGTTATTAAAATCCCGATGCCCTGATCGGCTAAGATGCGGACTATGCTTTTAATGTCATGTACCGCAATCGGATCGATTCCTGCAAAGGGTTCGTCTAAAAGCAAAAACTTAGGCTCAATAGCCAAGGCCCTGGCTATTTCGGTACGCCTTCTTTCTCCTCCGGAGAGGGTATAGGCTTGCTGTTTTCTGTTTGCCTTAATTCCGAATTCTTCAAGAAGAAATTCAAGCTTTTCCTTTTTTTGCTCTTTGGAAAGATCCTTTCTTGTTTCCAAAATTGCGTAAATATTTTGCTCTACGGTCAGCTTTCTAAAAACCGAAGCTTCTTGAGGTAAATATGAAATTCCTGCGTGGGCTCTTTTATACATAGGCAGGGTTGTTATTCTGTTACCGTCTAAATATATGTTGCCGGAATTAGGTTTATAAAATCCGACAATCATATAAAAGGTGGTAGTTTTTCCTGCTCCATTAGGGCCCAAAAGGCCTACAATTTCTCCCTGATGCATTGAAAAACTTACATCCTTTACGGCATGTTTTTTTCTAAAAAATTTATTTAGCCCCTCAACCTTTAAAACACTCTTTTCGTCAAACATTAGGTTTTTCCTCTTCTTTTTCTTCCTTTCCCTGCTCTACAGAGCCTCTGACTCGGCCGTCAAGGGTTATATCTTCCGTGTCCAAGTTAACTGAAATCTTTCCTGCTCTAAATTCGTCCTTTCCCTTTTTTACAACAGGACTGCCGGTTAATTCTACCTTTGATTCTTTTCTATTATACAAAGCAAACATTGAATTGCAATTTATATCTTTATTTATTATCTTTACATTAAAGCGCATTATAATTATTTCTTGCTTCTTTTTATACTCAATATTTTCCGAAGTGATACTGACATCATTTTTTGTGTCTTTAAGTTCCAGTTTTCCGAACATTGTAACCGTATCCGTTTTTCTATCAAAATTGATTAAATCTGCCTTAAAGCTGTATCCTTTTTCGGTGTCCTCACCCTTAACCGAACCTGTCGCATTTACATATCTATAGTCTTTCCCAAAAATTTCGATACGGTCTGCCGATATTGTCAGGCTGTCTACCTTAACTTCGGCATTTCCTATTAAATTGGTCGATTTTTTATTTTCAGCTACCGCAGCCGTTACCTTATCGGCTTTAAAACTTATTGTTGATGTTTGAGCAGTAATATCCGTTAAAAAAAAGAATATAAGAAAATATACGGGAAAAAGCCTAAGGCTCTTGTGATTCCGAATCTTAGTCTGAATTTTCTTCATTTTTATTCTCCTCAGTTTTAGTCTGAATCTTACCTTCTATAGAGTTTAAAAATTCGAATTCTTTTGAAAGAGTGTTCGCTATGAACCCTGATCCGCTTATATAAAGTTCATCTCCTCTTTTTACTGTTACCTGACCGTCTTCTATTCCATACAGGAGGTTTTCTTTTTTATCCCAAAAAAATGCATCTCCCGAAATCATAAGCCCTTCTTTTAAATCCTCAAAAAAAACCTTTTGTCCTAAAAAGTACTGATTATTTTTTTCGTCTATTTTGATAATTCCGGCTCTTCCCTTGAGTTCTGCCTCCGGCTTGGCGTTTCCGAGCGATTTTTTATCTATTTTAAAGAAACGCAGATTTTTCCCGGCCCATATCCTGTCCGAATCATAAATCTCTAATTCCATAAAATTTATACGTAAATTTAAGGTGTCATCTTCATATTGATCCAAATTTGCATTTTTAAATACAAAATTCGGTTTTTTTTCAAAATTTTGTGCCTCTTTACTATAGTTTAAACTGCAAGAAAATGATATAATAGCAAGAATGGAGGCTATGATAAAAGTTTGAGCTTCCTTAAAATTCATAGTTTATTATACTATCTTTTTTAATCTTAGTCAAAAGCCTTTGACTGCCGATTGACATAATATCGTAGAAGTCATAGACTATATAGAATATTTAAAAATTAAATTTAAGGATGACAGGAGCCTAGAGTATGGCAGATTTTTTAACTGATCAAGAATTCCGTATGTTCAGCGATTTAATATATACCGCTAGCGGTATTACTTTTTCGGATACTAATAGGTCTATTTTGGAAAGCAGGTTAAAAGAAAAACTTAGGGACAAGAAACTTGAAAATGTGTCGGATTATTATGCGATGCTTATCAAGGATTCGGAAGAACAAAAGAGCCTTTTAGACTCCGTTACAACAAACCTTACAAGGTTTTTTAGAAACCAGCCTCACTTTGATGCATTGGAAAATTATGTTATACCTGAGCTTGTAAAGGTAAAAAAAGCTGAAGGAAAGAATAAGCTTAAAATATGGAGTGCCGGATGTTCAACAGGAGAGGAGCCTTATACCATAGCTATGGTTATGAAAAAACATCTTCCTATAGGTTTTACCGCTGAGATTACAGCTTCAGACTTATCCTTAAAATGTCTTCTTGTGGGTAAGACCGGTTTTTATCAGGAATCCAGAGTTGCAGGAATCCCTGACGATTATTTGAAGCTTTATTTTGACAAGTTAAATGACGGCTATCAGGTAAAAAAAGATATAAGTCAAATGGTAAATTTTGACTATCATAACTTAAAACATGACTCAAAGCATACCGATTTTGATCTTGTATTTTGCCGAAATGTTTTGATCTATTTTGATGAGCCTGCTCAAAAAGAAGTTATTGATAGGTTTTGGCGTGCTATGTCGCCTAAATCCTTTTTATTTATAGGTCATTCCGAATCGCTTTTTGGTATGGAGACTCAATTTAAGTTTTTAAAAACGGATTGGGCCTGCTTTTATCAAAAAGGATTTTGATTCTAAAAGCTTTATATAATTCTTCTAAAGGAGTTTTTTATGGAAGATATTCGTGTTTTAATAGTGGATGATTCTGCATTGATGAGAAATCTTATAGGTAAGATTGTTGATGCCACTCCCGGTCTGAAAATAGCCGATAAGGCAATGAACGGCCGTTTTGCCCTTCAAAAGCTTGACCGCGTTGCCCCGGATGTTATAGTTTTAGATCTGGAAATGCCTGAAATGAACGGCATTGAATTTTTAAGAGAACTTAAAAAGCAAAATATAAAGATTCCTGTAGTAATTTTGTCGAGTATTGCAAAAGAAGGGGCGAAGATTACTATGGACTGTTTGGAGCTTGGAGCCTGCGATTTTATTACAAAGCCGTCCGGCTCCGAATCTGCTAATCTAAATACCGTTTCGGAAACTCTTTCAAAGATGCTGCTTGCCTACGGCCGCCGTCATCAAATTGAAACAGGTACAAGAGGCGGTGATACAAGGAAATCTTTTTCAGAATCCTTTACAAGTTCTCTTCCTAAGCCTACAGTTAGAACATCGGCTCCCGAACCTCAAAAAGAAGAAAAACCCATTGCTCACCGGGAACCCGGAAATATTCAGATTATTGCCATAGGTATTTCTACCGGAGGTCCCAATGCCTTGCGTCAAGTTTTTGCATCTATTGATAAGGACCTCCCTCAACCGATAGTTGTCGTTCAGCACATGCCTCCCGGATTTACAAAGGAATTTGCTGCCAGCTTGGATAAAATCTGTCCTCTTGAAGTAAAAGAAGCGGAAGACGGAGATCTTATAAAACCCGGCCGCATTCTTATTGCCCCCGGAGGAAAACACCTCGTTGTAGAAAAGCGCTCCCTTGCTGCAGTTGCAAAGGTTATAGATACGGAACCCCAAAGCGGCCATAAGCCCAGCGTTGATGTTTTGTTTGAATCTGTTGCCAAAGAATACCAAAACCATGCCCTAGGAATAATCATGACCGGTATGGGAAAGGACGGAGCTCAAAATATTACAAAACTTTACAGCGAAGGCTCTCGCACCATAGGACAAGATGAGTCCTCTTCTGTTGTATACGGTATGCCTAGGGTTGCATGGGAAATGGGCGGTGTAATGGAGCAGGTAAGCCTTGATAACATGGCTGCTGCCATAAATCGCTATGGCAAAGAATTTGCTTAAAAATTTAGCGTAAGAGAGCCTATTCGGTTTTTAGTTTTTACAAGACTCAAAAAAACCGTCCGAAAGGACGGTTTTTTTTGTATATTGAAGAAGAGTCCGTCTAAAATGGTTTTTACAGCCTTACAAAGCTCAGTAAAAGCTCTTCTTTTTTAGAATAAAATTTTATTTCGTTTTCGTTTATTTCAATTATATCGGTATTTATTAAATTTTTCTCAAAAGCTTTATCAAAGGCCTTGCCTATAGTATTTGAAGGGTCTACAAGTTTTTTTTCGGTTATTTGAAATCTAAATGGGCTTTCTGTTCTATTTTTTTTATGCTTCCATGTTCCTTTATAATTCGTTATACCTGTTGTGGCTTCAAATTTTCCATCGCTAAAAAAATTTATACGCGACTCTGTCAAATTTGCATCAAGCTGTACATAGTGTCCGTTTTCAAAATAACATCCGGCCAATCTCCAAACCCTTTCTGCTAAGTATTCATCAAAGGGAATTGAGATATCTGCTTTTCTTTTGTGCTCCTTTGACGTTTTTATGCCTTGTGCCGAATTAAATGTTTCACATGACATGGTCAAAATAAGAAAAATCGTAATAAGGAATAAAAAATATATATTTTTTTTCATAATTATCATTCTACGGAAAAAAACGAAAAAAGCAAGATACCTGATTGCTTTTTTTTTTCATTTGATGTAACATTGGATACCGTAATTTCTTGCGATGAGTTTATTTACAACTTTGGGGAATTAGCTCAGTTGGTAGAGCGATTGGTTCGCAATCAATAGGTCGTGGGTTCGATCCCCATATTCTCCAATATCTTTTCTTCTAAAAATACACTATTTTATTCCGGGAGCATTTTAAATGGAAAACTCTTTTAAAGCATTTTTGGCTAAAAAAAACATTGAAATATCGGCTAAGCGTTATTTTATTGACGCAATGAGCGCGATGGCCATGGGGCTTTTTTCTTCTCTCTTAGTAGGTACTATTTTAAACAGCATAGGCCTTAAACTTAATATTACTTTTTTAACTCAAACCGTCTGGCCTATTTGCCGGGATATGACGGGGGCCGCAATCGGTATAGCCATAGCCCACTCGCTAAAAGCCCATACCTTTGTGCTTTTTTCGGCAACGATAGTAGGTTTTGCAGGAAATAAATTGGGTGGGCCTGTGGGGGCCTTTATAGCAACGATAATTAGTACCGAGCTTGGAAAAGCCGTTTCCCACGAAACTAAGATTGATCTCATAGTTACCCCGATGGTAACTATTATTTCGGGAGCCGTAATTGCCGCCTTAGTCGGCCCCGGAATGTCTTCTTTTATGACATGGCTCGGGCAAATTATAATGGAAGCTACTACTCTTCAACCCTTTTGGATGGGAGTTACCGTTTCGGTTTTGGTAGGTGTAATTCTTACCTTGCCTATAAGCAGTGCTGCAATCTGCATGATGCTTTCCCTTGGGGGGCTTGCAGGAGGAGCTGCAACCGTAGGCTGTGCCGCTCAAATGATAGGCTTTGCAGTTATGAGCTATCGGGATAACGGTATAGGCGGAAGTTTTGCCGTAGGCATAGGCACAAGTATGCTTCATATGCCCAATATAATTAAGAATCCTAAGATATGGATACCGCCTACCTTGGCGGCCGCTCTTTTGGGCCCCTTGGCTACTATTGTTTTTAAGATGGAAAATATACCCCTCGGTTCAGGAATGGGAACCTGCGGTCTTGTCGGCCAAATCGGTACTATCACTGCAATGGAAACTATAGGAAGGGGCGGCTTGGACACTTATTTTGCTATTCTTCTTTTACACTTTATCCTGCCGGCTGTTTTAACTCTTTTCTTTACCTTTCTTTTACGAAAAATAAATTGGATTAAGGATGGGGATTTAAAACTGGATCTTTAAAACCTGTTTAAAATAAAAAAAGACGGCCTTATTTTTAAGACCGTCTTTTTTTGTGTTTATCCGATTTCCGCTTGCCGAAAACCTAACAAAAGCTTATCCCCAGTATAGTTTTAACATCGGGGCTATAACCAATGAAACCATTGACATAAGCTTAATCAATATATTGATGGAGGGGCCGGAAGTATCCTTGAAGGGATCGCCTACAGTGTCGCCTACAACAGCGGCCTTGTGAGAGGGTGAACCCTTTCCGCCTGCGATTCCGCCTTCGATCATTTTCTTTGCATTATCCCATGCACCGCCCGCATTGGACATAAAGACGGCCAATACAACGCCGGAAACCGTTACACCTGTCAAAAGACCGATTAACATGGCGGGGCCTCCTGCAAAACCTACAAGGATGGGTGTAATAATTGCGGCAAGGCCGGGGATAACCATTTCCTTTAAGGCAGCCTGAGTACTGATGTCTACGCATCTCTTGTAATCGGGCTTTTCGGTATTTTCCAAGATGCCGGGGTGCTGTTTAAACTGGCGGCGTACTTCTTCAATCATCTTATGGGCAGCCTTTCCTACAGCCGACATTGTAAGGGCTGAGAACAAGAAGGGGAAAACTCCTCCCAAGAGAACGCCTACAAGAACGTTAATGTTTGTAATATCTACACTTGCAACACCGGCTTGCTCTTTAAATGAGGTAAAGAGGATGATGGCCGTCAAAGCAGCTGATCCGATGGCAAAGCCTTTTCCTATAGCGGCCGTGGTGTTTCCTACAGCATCAAGGCTGTCTGTGATATTTCGGACATCCTTGGGGAATTCTGCCATCTCGGCAAGACCGCCTGCGTTGTCGGCGATGGGGCCGTAAGCATCAACTGCAAGCTGGATTCCTAAGGTTACCAACATACCTACAGCGGCTATACCTACACCATAAAGGCCTGCGAGCATAAAGCTTGAAAAGATTGAAGCTCCGATTAAAATCATGACGGGGAAGGCACTTCTCATACCTACGGCTAACCCGGAAATAATTGTGGTTGCAGCTCCTGTTTCGCAAGCATCTACGATTCCCTTAACAGGTTTTTTTCCTGTGCCTGTGTAGAATTCCGTGATAATACCTATTAGAACACCGGCCGCAAGACCAATTACCGTAGAAGCAAAGACATGTAAATAGCCTTGTGTTCCGTTAAATGTTGCATCACCCATTATGAATTTGACTAGGAAGAAAACAAAGATGGTAGCAACGATTGCGGCACCGAATGTTCCTGTGTTGAGAGCTTTTTGAGGGTTTGAACCCGGTTTTGCCTTTACAAAGAAAGTTCCGATTAATGAAGCAGCAAGGCCTGTAACCGAAACCAACAAGGGCAGTATCATCATCTTCATCTTTAAAGAAGAATCCGGAGTGTTTACGATTAGACCCAGAATCATAGCACCTACCAATGAGCCTACAAAGGACTCAAAGAGGTCTGCACCCATACCTGCAACGTCACCTACGTTATCACCTACATTATCGGCAATAGTGGCAGGGTTTCGGGGGTCATCTTCGGGGATACCTGCTTCAACCTTTCCTACAAGGTCGGCTCCTACGTCGGCAGCCTTTGTATAAATACCGCCGCCTACACGTGAGAAAAGGGCAATAGATGAAGCTCCTAATGAAAAAGCTGTTGCTAAGGGTAAAATAATATCTTTAAGGGTATTTTCTTCAGTTCCCAACATTGAAGTAGAGAGAATAAGAACGATAAAAAGACCTATAAATGCAAGACCGACAACGCTCATTCCCATAACGCTTCCGCCTGAAAAAGCAACTTTTAAAGCTCCGTTTAAGCCTTGATCCTTGGCGGCTTGTGTTGTGCGTGAGTTTGCTTGTGTTGCAACGCGCATACCTATGTATCCGGCTGACATTGAAGCAAGAGCACCAAGCAAGAATGAAAGAGATTGGAATTTAAGAGCTCCCTTATTTCCTATGGCTAGGAAAACGGCAACTATGGCGATGAAAGGTAGAAGAGTTATATATTCTCTTCTTAAAAAAGCCATAGCCCCATCGGCTATATGGCCTCCAATTTCTTTTAAAGCCTGATCTGAAACCTTTTGTTTATAAATCCATAAGGTTCTTACAAGTGCATAGGCTAGGGCTGCAATCCCGCCTCCGAGCACGGCATACAATGCGAGTGAAATACTCATTTTTTCCTCCTGTTGTTAGTACAACTTGAAATAATTATACGGTTTTTCCGTCATAATGTCTTTAAATTTACCATATTTTTGGGAGTTTTGCAAGTAGGGGATCAAGAGCTTGACAGGCAAAAATAAATCTGCTATCGTAAATATCTAAAAATGATTCCAAAAGCTTATTTCAACTGGAGATATACATCTAATTCGGGAGAAACAAAATTTTCTGCTGTTTTCAGATTATTCGCATTGAGTTTCTTCTTAATGATAGCCATACTCATGTTTGTAAAACGTTTGATAGGAAAATTATAAAATTATGAGGCAGAAAGATGAGAAAGAAAGATGTATAAGATTTATTGGGTTATCAACAAAAAAGACAAGGGGAGACTTTTTAGCAATAAACTTGAAGTAATTTATGGATAAACTATTATCCAAAAATCATAACAAAATAAGAGGTTTTTCACAGTGAAAAAGAAGATTTTTTTAATTATTATAACTATATTTTTTATATTCGCAACATATTGCATACACACAAAAAATATTTTTCGCTCGGCAAGGCAACTTCTTGTATTTGGTAAAAATATTCTCGTATTATCTTATCAAGAACCTAAAAATACATAAACAAACAAATGAAACAGCTTATAAAAATTTTAATTGTAGAAGATGACTCAACAATAGCTTTAGGTTTAAAAAAGAATTTGGAACAGTGGAGCTTCGATGTGCGCTGTGCAAAAAATTTTAATAATATTTTGGAAGAGTTTGAAGACTATGCGCCCTCCCTTGTCATAATGGATATAGGGCTTCCCGCCTTTAACGGTTATCATTGGTGTTCCGAAATCAGGAACAAGTCGCAGGTTCCCATTATCTTTTTATCTTCCCGCAACGATAAGATGGATATTGTGATGGCTATGCAAATGGGAGGGGATGATTATATCGAAAAGCCCTTTGACATAGATGTAACCATCGCAAAGATTCAGGCCGTTATCAGGCGGACATATCAATTTACCGCTTCAATGAATGAAGTCAACTTTGCAGGAACCGTTTTAAATTTGAGCACCCTCATTCTTGCATACAACAAAAAAACCGTTTTATTGACTGCAAACGAAATTAAAATTCTAAAATGCCTTTACTTGGCTCAAGGAGAATTTGTTTCGAGAGAAAAAATTATGGACGTACTCTGGCAAAACAATCAGTTTGTAGATGATAATACCCTCTCGGTAAATATTACCCGTCTACGCAAAAAACTGGAGGGTATCGGACTTTTTAATTTTATCGAAAACAAAAAAGGTTTAGGATATAAGCTAAATGAAAATCACGGAAGCCGGTAAATTAAAAATAAACATAATTATAAAAAGTTTTTTTAAAGACAATTTCCTCTTTATATTTACCCCCTCTCTTTTAATCCTTGTGCAAGTGTTCATCCTATATTTAAGCAATGCCGAAAAAGGGCTCGCATCTTATATAAGTTCATTAAGTATTTCTATTTTAATTATTTTTGTAATATTAAAATTTATTTTTTATTACCGTAAAAATACGGATTATTTTGATCTTTTAGAAAACTGTGAAATAAACTCAGGAGAAATATCTTTAAATGATGAAGACTTCTATTCAATGCAAAACTTATCTTTATCGCAGATTATTGCACTAAGCAAAATAAAAAAAATACTTTTAGAAAGAGAAGGTGCCATTTACGAAAACAGAAAAATGCTCATCGATCAAAACGATTATTTTTCTCTTTGGATTCATCAGATAAAAACGCCTATTACTTCCATAAATATTTTATTGCAAAATATGAACTCTTCAAAAGATGAAATCTTTGAAATTAAAAAAGCTCTTTTAAACATAGATAATTATACTCAGATGGCCCTGCATTATTTAAAACTTCAAAGACCTGACAGAGATTTGGATTTTTCTAATTTCAATCTAAATGATGTTCTTCAAAACATCTTCCGCAAATATAGAAGCATTTTTATTTATAAAAATATAGAGCTTAATTATAAGCCTTGCGATTTGAATATTATAAGCGATCCGGTTCTTTTTGAACTGATGATTGAGCAGATAGTTTCCAACAGCTTAAAGTACTGCGGAATAGAAGGCAAAAAAGGAATTTTGAGCATCTATATTGAAAATCGAAATCCTTCGGTTCTTGTAATTGAGGACAACGGAATCGGAATAAGCCCTTCCGACCTCCCTAAAATTTTCGATAAGGGGTATTCCGGTTTGAACGGCCGTCTCAGCGAAAAGGCTACAGGCCTCGGCCTTTACCTTGCACGGGAAATAGCCGAAAGGCTTAACTGTGAGCTTAGCATAGATTCTCTTCAAGGTGAATGGACTAAGGCAAGAATTAAACTTGGAGGAGAAGTTTTAGAGCATCTCTAAAAATCCAACAAGATTTTTAAATATGCCTTTTAATCCTTACAAAAATGTAAGTCAAAAAAACAAAATGTAAGACTCCGTCAATGCAGTCCTTTTCTTTTTTTGATACAATGCTCATACTTAAATTTGTTTGGAGGTGTTTTTATGGAAACATTACTTGACGTTAAAAATATTCAAAAAATTTATAAAGCCAGATTTTCAAAACAGGGAACGGTTGCCTTGCGCGATGTAAGTTTTTCGGTAAAGAAAAATGAATTTACGGCTATTATGGGCGAATCGGGGTCAGGAAAAACGACCTTACTCAATTTGCTTGCAACCTTGGATAAGCCTTCTTCCGGCGAAATATTTTTGCAAGGAGAACCCGTATCCAAGATAAAGGGGAAAGATATTGCAGCCTTTAGGCGGAATAAATTGGGCTTCGTGTTTCAAGATTATAATCTCTTGGATCAGTTTTCAGTAAAGGATAATATCTTACTTCCTCTTGTACTTTCAAATTATCCGATTGATGAAATGAATAGAAGGCTTCTTCCCATCGCAGAAAAGCTTGGGATTTCGGATCTTCTTGAAAAGTATCCTTATGAGATTTCGGGCGGCCAGTGCCAAAGAGCGGCTGCAGCAAGGGCCTTTATTACAAGGCCTGAGCTCATCTTGGCAGATGAACCTACAGGTGCCCTCGATTCAAAGTCTTCCGATATGCTTTTGGAAACCTTTACTCAAATGAATGAAGAAGGACAGACCATCATAATGGTAACCCACAGTGCACGGGCTGCAAGCTATGCAAAGCGCGTTTTATTTTTGCGTGACGGAAATATCTATTACGAAATATACAAAGGCGATATGGGGCAGGCCGTTTTTAGGGAAAGGATCAATGAAGGTCTTTTTATGATGAACCGCACCGGCATTTAGGAAAAGGGAGGACAGTTTATGAAACTTAATTTTTATTTTAAGCTTGCTAAAAAAAAATATTTCGACAGGTGCAAAAACTTATATTCCATATATTTTTGCCTGCTCACTTTCGATAATGATGTTCTCGATTATGTACACTCTTTCACAAGATGCCTTTACTCAAAAATTAGGCGGACTTAAGGCTTTGATGGGATTCGGTGTTATAATAGTCGGTTTTTTTTCGATGATTTTTATCTTTTACGGAAATAAGTTTTTAATTAAGAACAGGGTAAAGGAAATAGGGCTTTATACTATTTTGGGACTTGAAAAAAAACATATTGCAGGAGTTTTGTTTTTCGAATTCCTAGCCTGTTATTTTTTAAGTATGCTTTTTGGCGCAATAGGCTCCATGCTTTTCGGAAAATTATGCTTTTTAATTTTATTTAAGTTAAGCGGGATTCCTTCAAAAATCGACTATAGTCTTTCGCTTACATTTTTAAAACCTGCAAGTATTGTATTCTTTTGTTTTTTTGTAATAAATTACCTTTATAATTTAAAAAAGATAAGTCTTTTAAATCCTATCCAGCTTTTAACCGAATCAAAAAGCGGAGAAAAAAGGTCGAAATATTTACGCTTAAAAACTTTTCTTGCACTTTTTTTTGCCGGGGCAGGCTATATCCTTTCAATTTTAAGTTTTACTCCTATGATGGCTTTACAATTTTTTTTGCCTGCCGTTATTTTTGTAATTGCGGGAACCTTTTTTTTCTTTGAAAGCATTACCGTTTTTATTTTAAATAAAATGAAAAAACGCAAATCCTATTATAAACCTGCAAAATTTATTTCCGTTTCGGGAATGATTTATAGAATGAGTCAGCATGCGAAGGGTTTGGCGAGTATCTGTATTTTGCTTACGATGATCCTGCTTACCCTCGCTTCGGTAACAAGTATTTATATGGTAAGCGAAAAAATCATATCAAAGGCCTTTACCCGCAATCATCAATTGGATAAAGTTTTTAAAAAGAACAATGCGGAATTACAAAATAAAGAGAGGCTAATTGCAGATATAAAAGAAATAGGTTTAAAGAACAGTATAGAAACAAAAGATTTTTTGTATGTAAGATACATTTATGGAATTTCAAATATAAACGGAAATGTTTTTTATGAAAATGATGATTCATATTTTTCCCGCAATAATGTTCAAGTTATGCTGTGCAATCTTGATGATATTAAAAATATTTTCCCTGATGAGCTGCGTAAAAAATTATTAGCAAATGCTGCAAAGATGAATGATGATGAGCTTTTTATTTTTTGCAATAAGGAGGTTGACTGCACAAAGCCTTTACGAATTGGTCAAAAAGAATTTAAACTAACAAAACTTGAAAGTAAATTTGTTGCCATACTGGATAATTCTCCATATATTCCTTATTCTCCTTTTCCTTATATAAATATTATAGCTAAAGATTCTAAAAGTCTTGACCTTATTAAAGATGAATTAAATTTATTAAAAGAAAATTCAAAAGTGAGATTTAAAAATAAAAAACAGCTTACACTTGAAGAATCCTTTTTTTGGAATACTTCGGCCGATAATCTAAGTATTCCTCAAAGCTATTCTCAAGATATACAAAAATTGGCAAAGACTTCTGAATCGGGGCTTTTTTATCACAATAAATTTGAGTCCTACAAAAACAGAAGAGAATTTGACGGAAGTTTTTTATTTTTAGGCGCTTTTTTAAGTTTGATGTTTTTAATCTGGCTTATTCTCATCATGTACTTTAAACAGATTTCCGAGGGAATGGAGGACAGAAGACTCTGGCAAATAATGCTCAAAATAGGAATGGATTCTTCTTTAATTAAAAAGACTTCACACGCCCAGCTTGTTTGGCTCTTTGTGCTTCCCGTTTTGGTTTCTCTGGTTCATTGCCTTTTTGCATCTCCCCTGTTTACCCGGCTCTTATTTGCCTTCGGCCTATTTAACAAGATAGTCTTTTTTGCTGCACTGTTTTTAAGCGGGGGATTTACCTTACTTTTATATTTGGTTTTTTATAAGATTACTTCGAGTAAGTATAATAAAATTATTAGATAGATAAAAGGGCTGTTCCGTTGAACAGCCTTTTTGTTGGTACTACTTTTCTCTATATTTCTTTAGAGCTTTTTTTATATCCTTGATTGCCCAGTCATAATGGCTGGCTGTTGCAGATACACAGTAGCTTCCGAGAGTTGTTGTTCCTGTCCAGTTAAAACATTTTTTTGAAAAAAGTTCATCATTCGAAAAAGTCTCGATGAGTTTCATAACGTCTTTATGAGTTTTTTTTAGCATTTTTTCGGCATCGGTATAAGAAGTATCTTGATGCTTTTTCCAAAACTCAATATTCATTTTAGGATAAGTTTTCCAATTATAAGGTGCAGGCAAAAAGGGTGCCGGCTTCCCTTTCGTGTTGGACTTTATCCAACTCGATAAAAGACAGTGCCACTCATAAAGATGAACCAGCACATCTCGGACATTTTTATCGCGCTCGTTCGGATTTATATCGGCAGCTCTTTCTTCTTCGGTCATACCGTCAATTAAGCTCCACAGTTTTTCAAACTGCTCATTTGAAGCAAAAATCAAATCTTCTTTTGTCGTAGGTCTCGGCATAGTTTACTCCTCATCTTGTAAAAATATATAACCTATTATACTACGTAAACATGTCAGAATGTGTCAGGTTTGAAAAAATGATTTAAACTTTCCTATGCTTTTTCATAATTCCTTCTGCAAGGCGGGCGATTTCTTCTTTTAAGCTTTTCGGCTCGAGGATTTCTACTTCGGTACCAAGTGACAGGATAAAACCGCAGACCCATGAATCAAAGGGGAGAGCTGCATTCAGGGTATACGAGCCGTCGGAATCCTTTGTAATAAGCTCCGGAGGAAATTCATCGTAGAGTCTGTAGACTGTTTTAGCGGTACATTTTAATTTAATGTTTGTAAGCGAAACCGGTGCAGCCTCTTTATGGTCAGGCATTTTATTCAGTAAGTCAGTACGGTTAAATGCCGTTAAAGTCTTTGTAATAGAAAGAATACGGGTTAATCTGAAAAGCCTGTAATCGTTTTTTTCGGTACAATAGCACTCGGCATACCACGCCTTTGATTTATACAAAAATCGCAAGGGATAAACCGTGCGCTCGCTTTTTTCTCCATAAGAGCTGATGTATTCCAGCTTGACGGCGCGGCATTCCAAAACCGCCTGCTTCAATGTTTCAAAAATGCCGTTACCGTTTTCACTTCCCCAAATTGAATAGTCGATTTTAACCCAGTCCGTATTTTTTTGAAAGATTGCAGATAAACGGTTCAAAATGGATTCGGTGTGTATCTCATCGATTGGTGAAAGGCATTGCAGTGCAAGCAGAATTTTTTCCTGCTCTTCTTTTGTTAAAATCGATTTATTGATTGTGTAGCTTTCATCGATAAAAATACCGCCGCCTGTTCCCTGCATTGTATATACGGGGATTCCTGCGGTACTTAAAATATCCATATCGCGGTAAATAGTACGTACCGATACTCCGAATTTTTTTGCAAGCTCCTGTGCAGTTGTCTGCTTCCGGTTGAGAAGAATGAATACGATTTCAAAAAGTCTTTCAGCGCGCATGGTTAAATCTAAAACAGTCCGGAGCAGGTTGTTATGTGTTTTCTATATTTTGTGCTCCACGAACCAGTCTTTTATTTTTTCTTGTTTTATCTTGCCTGAAGCTATTTCAAATCCAAAATTAATTAGTTCCTCTTGAGTATAATTCAAATCAATTCCATTTATTTTAAGAAAAATCAATGATAAATGGATACCTATTCTTTTATTTCCATCTAAAAAAGGATGATTTTCAATTAGTGAATAACAAAGTTGAGCTGCCTTATTTAAAGTCGATGGATATAATTCTTTTCCATCAAAAGTTTGAAATATTGATTTTAGGCTTGAGTCCAAAAGATTTAATTCCCGAACTCCATGTACTCCTCCGGTTTTTGTAATTAAAGATGAATGAATTTTTAAAACCTGTTCTTCCGAGAAGAAATTCATTTTGCCAATTCCTGATAGGCTTTCATATTTTTGGTAATTATTGAATCGGAAATTTCAGATAGTTGCTGGTTAGGAATAGTATCATAACAATTATCTTCATCTAAAATGGTAATTATCACTTTTCTCCCGTTATATTGGTCAAGTACACAATCTTTTATATAAACAGTATTATCTTGAATTATTCCTGTCGTTGCAAACATAAGACACCTCCTGTATTACTATAGCATATTTTTCAATTATCTTCCAGCAATAAATAATATTTTATTTACCGAATTAACAATTACATTTATTATATTTGAGTATAGTATGAACATAATATTAAATTAGACCGCAATGCAAGCTGCATTTAGATTCTGTAAGCTGTCAAGAAAATAAAAAACCCGGCAGGTAAAAGGAGGAGAAAAACCTGCCGGGAAACTGCAAAGGAGGTATATTGAATTGTTTGTTGTCGTTCAACATACACTAAACAAAACTATTTAGGCGCTTTTAGTTACAAAAAAAATTGAAAATTTAAGGGAAATTTTTAAATTTTTGCTTAAAAATAGGCTTTTTTTTAGAAAAAACTTTTTCTAAAGGTTTATTCTAAAAATACCGATAAGAAAATGTGAAATACCGTATTTTTAAGAATAATATTTTAAAAAAGCTCGTCTTGTTCGTGTTTGCTCTGGGTTTTTCTCTCCTTTTTGCTGGTGAGGATGAAAAAAATGCCGAATTTCTCTTTAAATTTAGATTTATTGATGATGATGCCTATAAAATTCACTCGGTTGTAGATGAAAAGGTCTACGTAAACGGAAAATTTCATCATCAAGCTCATATTATCAATAGAATTGAGGTAGAAGTTTCGGATATACAGGCAGTAGAGGGGGATAAACCTGCCTCAGCTCTTTTTTCGTGTATGTTTATGACAAGTGAGCAAAATTCCAACAAAACCTTTGACTGGTCCCGCAATTATCCAAGCGTATTTAGGCGTGATGAGGCCGGTTTTTACTCTATCGGCGATGAATATTTTATGCCTGTGGTACGGAATGTGCCGACATTTCCTAATTATCCCGTTAAGCCGGGTGATACATGGCAGGGAGAAGGCTTTGAAGCCCATGATTTTAGGGATGCCTTCGGAATAGAAAAGCCCTTTACCTTTCCGTTTAAGGTTGACTATCAATACATAGGTCTTGCAGAAATAGACGGAAAAACTTACCGCCACATAACGGCAAGCTACGACTTAAATCACCTTGTTCCTCAAGAGGTTCTTAAAAATTACAAGGGTGAGATAGATGTTCCTGTAAAAATCTTAGGCAAATCGAGGCAGAACCTATATTGGGACGAAGAAAGAGGAAACCTCTTTTGTTACAATGAAGAATTTAATATTAAAATGTTTCTTTATTCAGGCTACACCTATGACTTTATAGGTACTGCAAGAGCAGAAGTAATTGAAGTAAAAAAGATAGATACGGGCACTGAAGAAGAAATTAAAAAGAGCGTTGAGGATCTAAACCTTGAAAATACTACCATCGAGAAAACGGATGAAGGCTTAACAATCAGTATTGAAAATATTCAGTTTTTGCCCAATTCGGCTGTTCTAAGGGAGAGCGAAAAGGAAAAATTAAAAAAGATAGGCGAAATTCTTTCAAAGTTCTCCGATAGAGAATTATTAATTTCAGGGCATACGGCCTTAGCCGGAACGGAAAAAGAGAGACAAAGGCTTTCAGAAGAGCGGGCTGCTGCCGTAGCTAATTATCTTATCGAACTGGGTGTGCAAGAAAGAGAACACGTTTATACCCGCGGCTTTGGCGCCCGCCGGCCCGTTGCCGCAAATAACTCGCCTGAAAACATGGCTAAAAACAGGCGTGTAGAAATAACTATTTTGGACAAGTAAAATTAAAAAAAAGCCCCCTTATCTTCGATAGAAGTTAAGGGGGCTTTTCGTTTTATACGGTAATTAGACTTTTAGAAGGGCCTGTCAGCCAAATACTTGTATTCCTGCCACTGCCTCTTAGCCTTAGCAACAGCCTTATCCAAGAGCATCTGAGCTCTTGCTGGATCGGCGTTCTTTAAGGTCTTGAAGCGGACTTCTTTGTACATAAAGTCGGCAAGATTAAAGTCGGGTTCCTTGCTGTCAAGCTGGAAGGGGTTTTTGCCCTGCTCGACGAGTCTCGGATCGTATCTGTAAAGGGGCCATAAACCGCATGTTACAGCTTCTTTTTGGTTTGTCATACCCTTGGTCATGTTGATACCGTGGTTGATACAGTGACTGTAAGCGATGATAATCGAAGGTCCGTCATAGCTTTCGGCTTCGCGGAAGGCTTTGATTACCTGGCTCATATTTGCACCCATCGAAATGTGGGCAACATAAACATAGCCGTAGCTCATAGCCATCATGCCTAAGTCTTTTTTGCTTATATCCTTACCGGAAGCTGCAAATTTTGCAACGGCACCGATAGGAGTTGCCTTTGACATCTGTCCGCCGGTATTTGAGTAAACTTCAGTGTCCATTACAAGAACATTGATGTTTTTGCCTGAGGCAAGAACATGATCCAAACCGCCGTAACCGATATCGTAGGCCCATCCGTCTCCTCCGAGGATCCAAACGGAGCGCTTGATAAAGTGGTCGGTTAAAGAATCCAATTCCTTGGCCAACTCGTCTTTTGAACCGGCCAGTTCTTTTTTGAGCTCTGCAACGAAGCTTCTCTGATCTTCGATAGCGGCATCATCTTCTTGAGTGTTATTGAGAATCTTGTCGATTACGCCGGCTGCAATTCCCTTTTCCTTTACCTTAGCGGCAACTTCACGGGCATAAACTGCAAGCTTATCGCTTGTTAATCTCATACCGTAACCGAACTCTGCTGCATCTTCAAACAAGGAGTTAGACCATGCAGGTCCTCTTCCGTCGCATCGTTTTGCATAAGGTGTGGTCGGCAAGTTTCCGCCGTAGATTGAAGAACAGCCTGTTGCGTTTGCAATAATGGCTCTGTCTCCGAAAAGCTGTGAAAGAAGTTTTACGTAGGGAGTTTCACCGCAGCCTGCACAAGCTCCGGAGAACTCGAAGAGCGGGCGCTTCATACCGATACCCTTGGGAACGCTCAAGTTAAGTTTCTTTACATCCGGATCCGGAATATCGTTGAAGAAGAAGTCCCAGTTAGCAGCTTCCTGCTTTCGGTTTTCAACAAAGTTTTCCATGTTGATAGCCTTGATTTCGGGATTTTCCTTGGACTTTGCAGGACACTGTTGAACGCAAAGGCCGCAGCCTGTACAATCTTCAACCGAAACTTGAATTGTGAACTTGGCGCCTTCAAATTCCTTGCCCTTATAATCGCAGGATTTAAAGCCCTGAGGTGCCTTTGCCAAGAGAGAGCCGTCATAGGCCTTCATTCTGATACAGGCATGAGGACAAACAACAGTACACTGACCGCACTGAATGCAGAGATCGCTCTTCCATATCGGAACATGTTCTGCGATAGCTCTCTTTTCATATTGAGTAGTGGCTGTGGGGAAGGTTCCGTCTTCAGGCATTTCGCTTACCTTGATATCGTCGCCTTTTTGGATAGCAACCTTGCCCAAAACATTCTTTACAAAGTCGGGTACATTGCCTGTGATTGCAGGGTGCATCTTGAGCTTGCTTGTTGCTGTCTTGGGATAGTCAACCTTTTCAACTCCTTCAAGAGCCATATCTATGGTTTTGATGTTCTTTTGAACGATTTCGGGGCCTTTCTTTCCGTAGGATTTTTCAATGAATTTTTTGATTAGGTCTACGGCTTCGGCTTCAGGCAAGATTCCGAAGATTTTGAAGAAGGCTGTCTGCATAACAACGTTGATTCGGTTGCCCATGCCGGCATTTTCTGCAATCTTGATAGCATCGATTACATAGAATTTTGCTTCTTTTTCGATAATCTGCTTTTGAACCTCGATGGGCATATTATCCCAAATCTCGTTCTTTCCGTAAGGAGCGTTCAAGAGGAAGGTTCCGCCTTTTTTAAGGCTGTGGAGCATATCGTAGGTTTCAAGATAGCTGAACTTATGGCAGGCAACGAAGTCTGCATTTGTAATTAAGTAGGGCTTTCGGATTGAGTGTTTTCCGAATCTCAAGTGAGAGATCGTAAAACCGCCCGATTTTTTACTGTCATAGGAGAAGTAGGCCTGAGCCTTGTTGTCTGTAGCTTCACCGATGATCTTAATTGAGTTTTTGTTGGCGCCTACAGTACCGTCTGAACCGAGACCGAAGAACATAGCCTGATGCATGTCCTTGTCTTCAAGCTTGAAGTTGGGATCGTACTTGATGCTTGTGTTTGTAACGTCATCTTCGATACCTACAGAGAAATTATTTTTCTTTTCGCCTTCAAGGTTGTCGAATACTCCCTTAACCATAGCCGGTGTAAATTCTTTTGAACCGAGACCGTAGCGCCCGCCGATGATAACGGGATAGTGGGTAAAGGGGCATTTTTTTGCAGCCTGCATTTCGCCGATTGCTGTTCTTACATCTTCGTATAGGGGTTCACCGAGAGAACCGGGTTCCTTACATCTGTCAAGAACTGCGATACCCTTTACTGTTGCAGGAAGGGCTTTTACAAAGTGTTCGGCACTGAAGGGTCTGTAAAGCCTTACTTTTAAAAGACCGTATTTTCCTCCCTTTGCATTGAGCTCATCTACCGTTTCTTCAACAGTGTCGGCTCCGGAGCCCATAATGATGATAACCTGTTCGGCATCCTTTGCTCCGTAATAGTCGTAAAGGTGATATTGTCTTCCGGTAAGTTTTGCATACTTATCCATTTGTTTTTGAACAATTTCGGGAGTAGCAAGGTAGTATTTGTTTACAGCTTCTCTTCCCTGGAAGTAAATGTCCGGGTTTTGTGCAGTTCCGCGAAGTTCGGGATTTTCAGGGGTTAAACCGCGCTTTCGGTGAGCACGAACAAGTTCATCGCTTACCATTTGGCGCATAATATCGTAAGAAACTTCTTCAATCTTCTGTACTTCGTGAGAAGTTCTAAATCCGTCAAAGAAGTGGAGGAAGGGAACTCTTGCTTCCAATGTGGCAGCATGAGAAATAATGGCAAGGTCCATAACTTCCTGAACCGAGTTGGATGCCAACATAGCCCAACCTGTCTGGCGGCAAGCCATTACGTCTTGGTGATCTCCGAAGATAGAAAGAGCACTGCAAGCTACGGCACGGGCAGCAATGTGGAAAACAGTGCTGGTCAATTCGCCGGCTATTTTGTACATATTCGGTATCATCAAGAGCAAGCCCTGAGATGCGGTAAATGTTGAGGAAAGGGCTCCTGTGGTTAAGGCACCGTGTACGGCACCTGCAGCACCTCCTTCGGATTGAAGCTCAACAACATCGGGAACAGTGCCCCAAATATTTTCTCTTCCGCGGGCTGAATATTCATCAGCGACCTCACCCATCGGACTTGACGGTGTGATCGGGTAAATGGCAATTACCTCGCTTAAGGCGTGGGCAACGTGACCGGCAGCAGTATTACCGTCGATCATTACAAGTTTTTTTTCTTGGCTCATAAAAACCGTCCTTATAAAAGTATTAGGGATTATTCAAGTCTATTATATAAAGGAGAAAATATGATTTAAAAGCATACTGCATATAACGAAAATGAACATTCCCGATTGCATACTTTAACATAAATTGTATATTTTTTCAAGAGAGTAAAGCATATTATAGAAAAATGAGTTAATATGCACAATTGACTAAAATCGTTTTTTTATGTACAATAATAAATTGAGGATATTATGAGTGAGAGACCCGTACAGAGTAAATTGAATAATGCATTAAACATCCTCAAGCAGGGAGATCTAAGAGGGTCCTATGCCGAGCTTGAAAGGTTATTAAGGGATGACTTGGAGAATGCAGAAATCGACTATACTCTAAAGGGCGTGCGGTTTTGGGAGGATAAGCTTGAAAAAGCAAAAAAAGCTTCGACTCCATTAGAAAGGGCTGAGATGATGATTTCTCAGTGGAAGCCTTTTTTAGCTTATATTCACCGCCAGGGAGAAGAAAAAGAATCTATCATATATTCTTTAAAATGTGCCGTTTTTACGATTGCTTTGGAATTTTACGCAGACCTATTTAATGAAGAGTCAGAGCTGCCCGATGCAGAGCCTTACCGTAAAATAGGTCTTTGTTATAAGGTTCTCGGAAACTATGAAAGGGCCCTTGATTTTTTGAGGTATGCCGCCGAGATAGACAAGAATTCGGGAGCGGTTTTAGCAGATTTGGCCGATTGTTACGCCCTATATGGGGAAATAAAATTTGCAAAAGCTTTTTTTCGGGAAGCCTTTTTTATAAATCCTGAAGGGATTGAGCTGCAATTTCTTGAATCGGAAATTATTTGCAGGCTTATTCATAGAGTTTATAATCTTGGCTATAAGGTTGAAGATATCGCTTATTGGCTGCCTGTTTACGGCGTTATTGACGGGGTCTTTAATGTAAAGCGGGAGCTTAGGGCTTTTGAAGTAGGGCAGCTAAAGCAAAATATCTTTTTGATGGAAGGCGAGGTTCAAAATGCCTCTCAAGAACAAAAACATAAGCTTGTTCCGCGTTTAATAAATCATTATTTTTGGCTGATAGACCATTATGTGAGTGTAAATGAAAGCAAGTCAAAAATAGATGACCTGCTTTTGCGGATAAAAGTATTAGATCAAAATATATATAATTGCTATATGAGATAGCAGATTTTCGGAGGATTTATGTCTGATATACAAAAACAATTGATAGAGATGCTCAATGAAGAAAAATGGACCAGAGCAGCTATAGGCAACTACACAACAAAGAATTTTGAAGATCTATATAAATTAGTATCTACGGCAAAAAAAGAAAATGTTGTGGATGAAATCAAAGAAATATGTGATGAGCATTTAACACATACGAAAAACAGTATAATAGCCCTTTATATTTCAAGTATAATTTCTCTTTCAAATCAGCTTTTGGATGATTCAAATGTTGTAAGCTTAATCGGAATATTTACCGACAACCACAGAACGCAAATAGTTGAATATCTTTGTAAAAAGGTTCTCGAATACGGAGAATCTAAATTTGCCCTCCGCACCTTGGCTGAATGTTACAAGGCTGCAGGAAGTGAAGACCTTTATGATATTTGGGAGCGCTTGGTAAAGGTTGATTATGATGAGGCTGAGATTGCTAAACTTTTAGCCGAAAAATATGAAAAAGACGGCAATACCGAAAAATCGATAGAGTACTACAAAAAGGCCTTGTACCGCTTTATCAACCGCAAGCAAATAAACGGTGTAAAAGAAATCTGGTCAAAACTTGTAACCTTAATACCTGATGAAATTGACTTCTTCTTCCGCATACAGGCTAAGATTACCGGTGTTATGGATAACAGCCGTAATTCCATATTGATGCAGGATGTTTATCAGTATTACAAGGAAAATGAAAATTGGAACATCTGTATCGATATTTTAAAGCTTATTCTTTCTTACGACGAAAAGGACAACTGGGCTCGTGAAGAAATTACCGAGTGTTTTAAAAATAAGTATAAGGATCACAGCCAGCTTGCAGAATGTATTAAGGTGTCAGATATAACCCAGCCTTGGAGACCTGTTTTTGATGCTATAGCAGACTTTGAAAAGCATATTTCATTTGATACTGGGTCCTTTGTATTTCACCGCACATGGGGTGTAGGACACATTAAATCAATCAAAGATGATGAACTTTTAATAAGATTTGCAAAAAAACAAAAACAGGGAGAAGAAAATATCCACTCTATGAGTCTTAAAATGGGTATTACAGCCCTCCAAACCTTGGACAGAGAGCATATATGGGTATTAAAATCTACAATAAGCAAGGAAATTCTTACAAAAAAAATAAAGAGTGATCCCGAGTGGGCTTTGAAGATTATAATAAAGAGCTTTGACAATAACTGCGATATGAAAAGGATAAAACAGGAGCTTGTTCCTTCCCTTTTGACAGCTGGTGAATGGACCAGCTGGAATACAAAGGCTAGAAAGGTCTTAAAAGAGAATCCTATGTTCGGTATCAATCCGGATAATATCGACTTTTACAGCGTAAGGGAGCGTCCTATTGCCGCTGAAGAAAAACTTTCAAACGAATTTAAGGCTCAAAAGAACTTTTTTGCCAGAATTGAACTTCTTAATGCCTATGATACCTCGGAAGCCTGCGATGACGAATCCGATACCTTCAGAGAAATGCTTGATTACTTTGAAGGCTTCTTAAAAGCCTTTAGTCAGGTAAATGAGCAAGTTATTTGTGCCTATATTCTTGTTAAAGAATTTATTGCAGACAAGCAGCTGATCTCGGCCGTAAAGCAATATAACTTCGCAGAGCTTTACAGCCGTATTGAAGATCCGATGGAGGTCTATGCTCAAATAAAGGATAAGGTTTCGATAAAGGGACAGACCCTTCGTCAAAAATTCTTAAAGTACATAAAAAATCTTATTCCTAATTGGGAAAAAGAATATATAAGACTCTTCCCCACGGTTTTATCTTCAGAGATCTTGGATGCTCTGATAGAAGCCGGTTCTACCGACGATGTAAAGAATTTGGTCAAGGATTGTTTTGAAAACTACCGAATATACAGAAGTGCCGTTATTTGGTTCTTTAAAAATATTCAGGAAGAGGAATGGTTTAAGGAACTTGGTATCAGCGTAGAACAGCAGCTCATAGTGCTTATCCACATTCTTGATATTACATACCGAGAAATTGCATCGAGAAGAAATACAACCGAAAACCGAAAAATCAATCATCAAGTACATACAATCCTATTCGGTAAGGATGAGCTTTTGCAAAACTTCATAATTGAAAGCGATGTGGATACAATAACAAGGCTTTATACCCTTATAGGGGACATAAAAGATCTGGATCCTGTGATTAAGATGAATATTAGAGCTAAAATTGTTGAAAAACATAAGGACTTTAAATTCTTCGATATTGAGGAAAAGAGTGTTACAGCTCACGGCTTGATTGTTACGGCTAAGATGCTTGATCTTAAGAACAAGGAGCTTATCGAAATCAGAGATGTTAAAATTCCGCAAAATGCGAAGGACATCGGTTTTGCTCTTTCGCTCGGAGACTTGCGGGAAAATGCCGAGTATAAGGCTGCAAAAGAAGAGCAGACCCGCTTAAACAATGCTCTTACAAGATTACAAGATGAACTTGACAGGGCTCAAATTTTTGACCCCACCACTGCAACTGCAAAGAAAGTTTACTTTGGAAGCCGGGTAAAAATCTTAAACAATTTGACAAATAATGAAGAAGAGTATACAATTTTAGGACCATGGGAATCTGATCCTGCAAACGGTATCATTTCTTATATGTCGCCTTTAGGAAACGGATTGTTCAACCGCAAAAAAGGAGAAGAGGTTGAATTTGAAGTCAATGACGAAAAAAGGAGCTATAAGATTATAGATATTTCTATCGCGGATTTGAAATAATTTAGTTGAGACTTGCAGGTTTTGGTTTAAGGCCTGCAAGTCTTCTAACTGCATCCCGAAAGGAGGAAAAAATGTTTAAAAGAGTTTCTCTGTGTTTGTTTTTGTTTGTTCTTTTTACGCCCATCTTTGCTCAAAATACTGCAAAGACAAATGCTGAAATTGTCATCTTAATGGATACGTCAGGAACTATCCTTCCCTACTATGAAGACATTAATAATCGTGTCTTGACTGAAATTAACGATAAATTTGTAAGAAAAGGTGATACTGTTCATGTTTTATCCTTTAATGCAGATGCACGTTATGAAATGTCGCAAAAAATTAACAGCGAAAAGGATATGTCCCGAGTCGTTTCAAGGTTTTTACTTTTGTACCAGTTGGGAAAAAGCTCGGACTTTTTGACGGGACTTCAATACGCCCGCCAATACGGTTCAAATTTACCGGATAAAAAAGAAAAAATACTGATTATAATTTCAGACGGAATCTTTAATCCTCCTGCATCAAGTCCTTATAAAAATTATACTGATGATCAGATAAAAAATGAAATAGGGCTCCTTGCAGGAAGTATCAGAAAAAAAGGCTGGAAGGTTTATTATGTTAAACTTCCTTATCCTGCCGATGCCGTAATACGGGGATTGGACGGTGAAGAATTTTACAATTCCGGCAGCGGATATGCAGGAGGAAGCAGCGGCGGTTCCGGGGCTCAGGGTACCGGCAGCTCTGCAGGAGGAAGCTCATCCTCAGGAACCTCAGGTTCTTCTTCGGGAGGAGGCGGTTATGCGGGAGGTTCTTCCGGCTCAGGAAGTTACGGCGGTTCGGGTACTTCTCAGGGCGGCTCAGGTGATGCAGGAACAGGGCAGGGAAGTCTTACCGATGTTTCAAAAGACTTTAAAGAAGCCTCCGGTGCTGCAGGCAGTGAACTTTCTAAGGATAAGAATGACAAATTTACAATTACGGAAAATGCGGAAAATTTACCTTTTATCCATTTTCCTGATGGCGGTCTTGAAGCTCAGGGTAATAAACTTGATTTTTCCTTTGAGGTAACGAATAACTCCGATGAAGATGTAGAGCTTCATTTAACTCATATTGTGATTGATAACGGTGCCAATATCAGTAAAATACCTGTCGATTCACAAAATACAAAGGTAAAATCCGGTGAAAAGGATGTAGTGATCCGGGTTTCGGCCCTTCTTCCTCCGGAATACAAGGAAGGTAATTATAATCTTATTATGAGGCTTGAATTTGCAGATGGAAAGCGAGTTTTACCTCAGGTTATGGAAACTTCCTTAGCAGTCTTCCCCACAGGTTTTCAAAGACTTAAAGATTCAAATGCTCTTTGGTTTATCCTTCTTGCAATTATCTTGCTTCTTCTTCTGATATTCTTGATTGTCTTCTTTGCAAGGAGAAGAGGTTCAAGCTCATCTTCCAATCAGGCCCGCTATGCTGCAGGCAGTCAGCCGAATTATCAGGAAGAGGATAAAAGATATCCTCATCAACTTTCTGAGGAAGATGATCATGCAAGCCGCTTAAATGCTTTTAACTCTGCATCGAATACTTCAATATATTCCGAAAATAAAAACTTTGCAGGAGATGGAAGTTCGATGTATTCGGCGGATAATTTGGATCGCATAGCCGCTCAAAAACAAGATGATGAAGTACTTCGCAGGCGTGTCTTAGCGGCTTCTTTTGCCGCAAAGGAGCCGAGGGGCACCTATATGTCTCCGGCTAACTTTTTTGAAACAATCGAAATAAAACGCAATCAGTCGGGCATGACCGAGATTTATGTTCTAAACCAAAATAGGAATATAGGAAGGCGTAATATTCACATTATGAAGCCCGGCACAAGCTTGACCTTGGGAGGAGGTAAGACAGATCATTTCTTAATTTTCTTAGTTCCATTTCCTTCTCATCTGGCTCAGGTTAGGTATGACGGACAAGATTATCATCTGGCTATTCTTAAGCCTAAGTATTTCCCATATGAGCAGTCAAACATTGTAAATAACTGTATAGGTAAAACCGTTACCCTCGTATCGGATAAGGGATACCATGTTTACTTTACCTTTAGGGAGTATGAAAGCCCGACGGAAAAATTAAACAGTATTTTAACATCTATAAAGTACGATAAGTAAATGTTTGGATTATAAAAAACCCGTAATCTTTAAGATTACGGGTTTTTTATTTTATTCCGTTTTTAAAAGTTCTGCTATTTCACTTCTATTCCATCTGAGGGCAACCTGATAAGGTGTTTCTCCTGCCGTATTTTTTACATCAAGCTTGATACCGGGTAGTGAAATTAAGTCTTTGACAGTTTGTACATCTGCAAATTTGGCTGCGTAGTGCAGCATTCCTTCTCCAAGTGTATCCGTCTGCTTTAATGAGAATTCGGCGGCTATCGGCGCAAAGTCGGGATGATTTGTAAAAATCTCTGTTATAGCAGAAACTCCCTTATTGTTGACTATAAAAGGATCTGCTCCTTCTGCTAAAAGTGCCCTTGTTATTTCTTTTTGATTGTTTTGAACTGCAAGTAAAAGAGCTGTTTCTCCGTTTTTGTTTCGTTTATTTAAAGGATATCGTTTTTTCATAACTCTTTGGAAATAATCGAGACTTATCCTTTCCTTTACCGCTATATGAAGGGGTGTGTCTCCGTCAGTATCGGTTAAAAGGCTGTCATTGCCCAGCACAAGATCTACAGTTCTTATGTTTTTATTCAGGGCGAGGACGAAGGGAGTTTTTCCGTAGGCATCTCTGGCTAAGGGGTTGCCGCCTGCATTCCTTACAAGGCTGAGGCTTTCTTCCGAAATTTCTACAGCCTCATGCAGGGCTGTCCTTCCGTACATATCCTGTTGAACGGGTGAGGCTCCGTTTTTTAGCAATAAGCCGATAGCTTCGATTTGATTTGCAAGTACGGCTTCGGATAAGGGAGAACGGCCTGTTTCATCCGCAGTGTTTATGTCCACCTTGGCTTTTAAAAAGATATTTATGAATTTTATTTCACCCTGCTTGGCGGCTTCATGTAAAACCGTCTTTCCTGCAAGATTTTTTGCATTTATAAGCCTTACATATTCTTCCGTATCCTTGCTTAAAATAAAATCGGCGGATTTATATGCTGACCATCTTACAGCTGCATGTAAAATCGTATTTCCCAAAAAGTCTCTTGCATCCAAGTCGGCTTTTTTTGATCCGCTGCCTAACAAGGCTTTTACGGCCTCGGGACTGTCGGTTCTAACTGCGTTAAATAGAGGTGTTTCATTATTTGCATTTCTTGCATTTATATCCGCTCCCTTATCGATTAAATAAGGTATCATCGGTAAAATCTGCCATTCTGCAGCAAGATGAAGAGGCGTGTTTCCGGCTCCGTCTCCGGCACCTATTGTGTGAGAGTTTATCATCCAATCTTCTCTGCCTTCACCTAAGGTCAGGGCAAATTTTAAGGGGCTGTCTCCGCTCAGGTTTGCGTAAAATATATCTGCATTATTTGCTATCAATATTTCTCCTGCTTCGCGGTAGTTTTTTTCGGCAGCTATATGAAGGGGGGTATTTCCAAGTTTATTGCGTGTATTTATTAAACTCTTTTTTTCTACCAGATAATAAATAATATCTGAACTAGCCCTATGGCTTACTGCTATGTGAAGCGGGGTCGAGCCTTCGGAATCTCTTTCGGTAATGTTTTTTTCGGTGACTACGTGCTCTACCATGGGTAGACCTGCGCTTATGGAATGGATGAAGGCAGAT
Organism: Treponema sp. OMZ 798; assembly: GCF_024181385.1. NCBI lineage: Bacteria > Pseudomonadati > Spirochaetota > Spirochaetia > Treponematales > Treponemataceae > Treponema > Treponema sp. OMZ 798. Next base: position 2,230,515 of record NZ_CP051305.1, on the reverse strand, counting down.
TCGCCCGACTTGTCTTCGGCATGTATATCGGCTCCATGATTGATCAAAAAGTCCACTTGCTGTGTTTGATTTCTTTCGATAGCCAAAATAAGAGGGGTTTGTCCTTTTTTATTGCGTTCATTTATATCGGCTCCGGCTTTTAGCAGCTGATCGAGGATGTCATCATTCATACCGATTCGTGCAGCAATGTGAAGAGGCGTTTCTCCATAGTTATCTTTAAGGTTTGGATTGGCTCCGGCAGTAATAAGCTCGCTAAATAGTTTTGAGCGAGAGGCCTCCGGCATAACTAGGTGGAGGGCTGTGTTTCCGGATGAGTTACGGCTGTTTGGATCGGCTCCGGCTTGTAAGAGTAAGATTGCGGCCTCGATATTTCCGTTATAAACGGCTTCCTGTATTGCCGTTGAGCTTGAAATATCCTTTACATCGATAGGAACCTTGCTTTTAATTAAAAATTTTAAAAATCCCGTATAACCCTTTCTTGCAAAAATATGGAGCAGGGTTTCGCCGTCAGCGAAACGCATTGAGTAGTTTCGGGCAAGGGTTGCCGTTTCAAATTCATTAAAATCCTTTCCCATTGGGTGTATGCCTGCAAGTAGAAGTATGGAGGCAATTTCGGCTGAAGCTTCAAAATCGTTGTATTTGTATGCTATACCAAGGGGGCTAAGATTTTCTTTATTGTATTTGGTTTCAAGGGATTCTATAGCTAGAATTTGCTCCGTAAGCTGCTTATCTATAGCCTTTACTGCAAGGTGCAGGGCTGTATCGTGATTTTCATCTTTTTGCTTTAAGGTCTGAGCCGTCAAAATCAAGTTAGGAACATTGTTTTTGCAGGCTATATAGAAGGGCTTTTCGCCCTCATTATCTTTTGCAAATATATTTGCATTGTACTCAATGAGAACCTTAACGGCATCATAAGATGCATTGCTTAGAGCTGCTGCAAGAGGTGTTGACCCCGTATTATTTTGTGCTTCTATGTCGGCATCCATGTTTATTAATAAGCGCACAATCATGGGATCGTTTTTTACGGCGGCAATATGTAAAAGACTGTTTCCCTCTTCATCCTTCATATTTAAGGCAGAGCTGTTAAGTCTTTCCTGTAGTTCTTCCGATTTTCCTGCCTTTATAAGATCAATCAGGGTTTCTTCCTTAGGTTCAGGAGCGGTTTTACATGACATAAAATTTACCGTAATCAAAATCAAAATAAATGCAGATATAAATATTTTTTTTGTTGTGAGAATTATGTTTTGCATAAGCGTATAGCCTCCCCGCTTTAATATCGGCTTTAATCAATACCCTCTTTAGAATGGAATCCTTTATAAAGAATTCCTTTGTCAAAGGGTATTTGAGGCTATCGGCCGGCTATCGGCCGGTTTTGTTGTCGACTGCTGCCTTGATAAAGTCTCTAAAGAGTGGATGGGGCTTGTTGGGCCTTGAGGCAAATTCCGGATGGAATTGGACAGCCACAAACCAAGGATGGCTTTTTAGCTCTACGATTTCCACCAAATTGCGTTCAGGATTAAGACCCGAAAAAATCATATCCGAGTTATCGAATTTTTCTCTATAAAGGTTGTTAAACTCGTATCTGTGGCGGTGTCTTTCTTGGATTTCGTGGGATTTATAGGCTTTTTCTGCAAGGGAGCCTTCGGCTATCATACATCGGTAAAGCCCTAAGCGGAGGGTGCCGCCGATTTTTACATCTTTTTGATCGGGCATTAGGTCGATGACCGGATTTTTAGCGTTTTTATCGAATTCGGAAGAATTGGCTTCTTCAATGTGCAGGGCATTTAAGGCATATTCTATGGCGGCAATCTGCATACCTAAACAAATTCCAAAGTAGGGGATTTTATTTTCTCGGGCAAATTGGGCCGTTAAAAGCATACCGTTGATGCCCCTGTCGCCGAAGCCTCCCGGCACGATAATTCCGTCTGCATCCTTTAAAAAGTTTGCTGCATCTTCTTTGCTTTCTATCTTTTTGGAGTCAACCCAAAGAAGTTTGATTGAGGTTTTATGATAAATACCGGCTGCCGTAAGTGCTTCGGCAACGCTGAGGTAGGCATCCGGGAGTTCTACATATTTTCCTACTAAGGCTATGGTTATTTCTTTTTCAGGCTTGTAATAAGTTTGAACCATTTTTTTCCATTCTTCTAAATTAGGCTCTTTATTTTCAATATTGAAGAGTTTGCAAAGAACCTTGCCGAGGCCGGCCTCTTCTAGCATAAGCGGAACTTCGTAGATAGATTTTGCTGTTAAGTTTTCGATTATCGCATCCTGAGGTATATTCGAGAAAAGACTTAGTTTTTCGCGTGTCGATTTTGAAAGATGTTTTTCGCTTCGGCAAATTAAAATGTCGGGCTGAATACCGAAGCCTAAAAGCTCTTTTACACTGTGCTGCATGGGCTTTGTTTTTATCTCGCCGCATTCTTTTAAGTAGGGTAAAAGGCCTAAGTGAACGAACATGCAGTTTTCTTTTCCTACAGTGTAGCGGATTTGGCGGATGGCCTCGATAAAGGGGAGGGCTTCGATATCGCCCACAGTGCCGCCTATCTCGGAAATAATAAAATCCGCTCCGGTTTGTTCTGCTGTCCCAATGATTCTTGACTGGATTTCGTCGGTAACGTGGGGAACTACTTGAACGGTTCCTCCGTTGTAGCCTCCGGCCCTTTCCCTGTCCAAGATGGCAAGGTAAACCTTTCCGGCGGAGGTGCTGTTAAATTTGTGCAGGGGAACATCGGTAAATCTTTCGTAGTGGCCGAGGTCGAGGTCGGTTTCTCCCCCGTCTTCGGTAACGAAAACTTCACCGTGCTGGTAGGGGTTCATGGTACCCGGATCTACGTTTAAGTACGGATCAAATTTTTGATTGACTACGGAATATCCGCGGCTTTTTAAAAGCATTCCTATAGAAGCTGCCGTTAGACCCTTGCCTAAAGATGAAACAACACCGCCTGTAACAAAGATAAACTTGGATTTCATAATTTTTCCCCTCGACCAAAAAAAAACGGTTGAGCTTTTTTTTAGCCTCTCAACCGTGCTTTAGTATAGCCTATTTTTGACTTATTCGCAAGAGGGGTATTGCGGTTAAATTTAATCCCTTTGCCATTATCTTAAAAATCTGTTATAATCCTTACCATACTAAAAAAGGCAGGCAGTTTTGGAACACGGCGGGGTTTTGTCCTATAAAAAAAGAGACGAGGTTTTAATCGATTTTAGCAGCAATATCAATCCTCTCATGGCACCTAAGGGTTTAAAAAAGGCTTTAAGTGCATCGTTTGATAATCTCTTGGTTTATCCCGACATTCGCTACCGTTCCTTAAAAAAGATCACGGCTAAGTACTTAAAATGCGGGTGTGAAAATATTGTTTTGGGGAACGGGGCTGTAGAAATAATCGATAACTTTTGTTTTCTTTTTAAGAGGGTTATCGTTTTTACCCCTTCCTTTTCGGAATACGGCTTGCGAGCCCTTGTTCATAAAAAGCCGTTAGTTGAAATTCCTTTTCTTTCAGATTTTTCTATCGATATTGCAGGGCTTGAAAAAAACTTGAGGGCCGGCGACCTTCTCATCTTGGGAAACCCGAATAATCCAACGGGCTTGCGTATTGAAAAGAACCGCCTTTTACAAATTTATAATCTTGTACAAAAAACAGGAGCTTTTTTACTTTTGGATGAGGCATTTTACGAGTTTTGTCCGCCCGATTACGACAGCATAAATCTTTTTAAAAAAGCCGGATACAAAAATATCTGTATAATCAGGGCTGCAACCAAATTTTTTGCTCTGCCCGGTATTAGGCTGGGCTATGCCTGTACTTCGCCTGAGACGGTTTCCGCCCTTTCTAAGATTGAAATAGTCTGGCACATAAATGCCTTTGCTGAAGCTGCCGCCCCTGCAATCTTTTTTGACGAGGATTTTATAAAAAAGAGCAAGGCCTATATTCAAAAAGAAAGAACTTTTTTGCTCGAAAATATCGAAAAATACGGCACAAGCGGAGCGATAAAATTACAAGCCTATAAAAGTCATTGCAATTTTATCCTTCTTAAAGTTTTAAATGCAAAAGATGAAGATGCCTTAAAATTCTTTGAAAAAAAAGAAATTTTGGTAAGAACCTGCACAAGCTTTAAAAGCCTCGGGGATAATCATATAAGAATTGCTGTACGCTCTCATAAAGATAATTGTAAATTTATTAAGGCAATTAGCTCTAAAAGGTCAAAATAAACATATTGTATCTGTATTGTAAAATTTATAAAAATGTTTTATAATGGCTTCGGGTGGTATAAAGTTTATATGGAAACATTTGTCGAAGAAGCTTCAACATACGAAAAGTGTATTCAAAAAATTCACGAACAGTACGGACCGAATATTGTTGTTACTCGACGCGAAGTAAAAAGCTATGAAGGTTTTTTTAATCTTTTTAACAAGAAGACGGTAAGACTTACCTTTACTATACAAGATGGGGCCTTTGTGCCCAAATTATCCGATGAAGAAGAAAAACCTGTTCAACTAAGGTCCAAGCCCCTAACAAATTACTCACCTATGAACGTTGAAGAAGAACGCCTAAAAATAATCAAGCTTGCTGCATCTCAATCGGAAGAAATGGCCGAAAAGATGATGCCCTACATAGAAAAGCTTGAAAATCAAACATCCTACGCGTCAAAATCCGATACTGAATATAAGGAGCTTAAAAATCTTGCACAAACAGTGGAAAGGCTGGTAGAAGAAATAAAGCTAAAAAATTCGCCTTCCCAAGAGCATGAAAATATTGTAAAAATTGCAGAAATTTTACAAGAAAACGATTTTACTCTTAAATATATACGATCCATAAAAGAAAAGATATCCAACAATTTGAGCTTGGCAGAATTAAACGATTTTGAACTTGTCCAAAAAAAAGTACTTGAGTGGATAGCTTCCTCCATACAGATAAAACTTGAAGATGTAAATAAGGATGATTCCGCTAAAAAGCAAAAGCTGATTGCCCTGGTCGGACCTACAGGTATAGGCAAGACCACAACTCTTGCAAAGCTTGCTGCCTACTACATTTTGGCTGTTTCAAAACTTGAAGGCCGGTCTCTTGATGTGAGGGTTATTACCCTTGACCAATTTAGAATAGGTGCCGCCTTTCAAATAAAAAAATACTGCGAGCACATGGGCATTCCCCTTATCATAGCTACCGATCCTCTGGATTTACATAAATATCTCGATCTATATAAGGATTCTGCCGATATTATATGTATAGATACGACAGGGCGAAGTCCGGCCGATCCTGAAAAGATACTTGAAATGCAGAAGTATTTCGATGAGATAGAGCCGGGCCGGATTGAAACCCATCTTGTAGTAAGTGCCGTAACTAAGGCTGCCGATATAAGCGAAATAATAAAACAATATTCCGTTTTTGACTTTTCGAGCCTTATAGTTACAAAACTTGATGAAACAGCTCATGTAGGCAGTATTATCAGTGTATTGGATGAATACAAGATACCCGTCGCCTATATAACCGAAGGCCAAACAGTACCCAAGGATATAGCTAAGGCTTCAAAACTTGCTTTTCTAAGAAAACTTACAGGGTTCTCTTTGGATTATATCAACGAAAATTTCAATGATGAGATTTCTATAGTATGGAGCTAAGATGACGGATCAGGCAGAAGATTTAAAAACATTGATGAAGAATAAAAACAGCAGTGATAAGGCGGTACTTTCAGACCTTCCTCCTAAACGAAAGACAAGAATAATTGCCGTAACCAGCGGAAAGGGCGGAGTCGGAAAAACAAATATTTCTACAAACATGGCTATTGCTTACGCCAAGATGGGAAAAAACGTTATTGTAATAGATGCGGATCTGGGGCTTGCGAACGTAAATGTCATGATGAACATAATTCCGAAATTCAATCTTTATCATGTAATGAAAAAACAAAAGAAAATGTCGGACATCATCATCGATACTGAATACGGAATAAAATTTATTGCAGGAGCTTCAGGCTTTTCAAAAATTGCAAATATGGAAGAAGCCGAAAGGTCCGATTTTATTAAAGAATTATACACCCTTGCGGAAGCCGATATAATAATAATAGATACAAGCGCCGGGGTTTCCAAAAACGTTCTCAGTTTTGTAGCCGCCGCCGATGAGGTTGTAATTGTTACTACTTCGGAACCTACAGCAATAACCGATGCTTACGGAATTATAAAAATAATAGCGACTGAAGTTGAAAACTATGATTTAAACCTAAAAATGGTTGTAAACCGTGTAAATTCTGCTCTCGAGGGCAAAAAAATAGCCGAACGCATGATCCAGATTGTTGCTCAATTTTTAAATTTAAAAGTCGAGTACTTGGGCTTTATTTATAACGATCCTGCGGTCGAACAGGCTGTTTTAAAGCAAAAGCCCTTCTTTATATATGCTCCAAAAAGTAAAGCGGCAGGTTGTTTGCGCCACATAGTTGCAAAACTTGAAAAAACGGATTATAATGAATATTCAGGCTTTTCCGGCTTTTTACAAAAACTTTTTGGAAGAAAGTGGGAATAAACTTAGGTCCTTGAATTTTAAAAATAGGAGGTTATCAGGGTCGTGGCAAAATTTAGAATTCCCATTATATGTGCAATAGCTGCATTGGCTCTGTCTTTCCTATTGGGCCTGATAAGCGGGGTGCGCTTTTCTACGATACTTTTGCGTTCACTTATCATCTCTTTGATAAGCGGAGGCTTTGTTTTAGGAGCTCAAATTCTTCTGGATCATTTTGTGCCGGACTTGTTTCAGTCTCTTGACTCACAGGAATCCGAAAAAAAAGAAACCGGTAAAAATTTGAATATAAGTATCGATGAACCGGTGGAAGTACCGTTTATGGATGATGAAGAAAGAGCCGATTTAGACTCCGGCATGGTAAATGCTGAACCGGTAGATGAAAATTCGATATTGGATGATACTAATGAACCGAGTGATGAGGATCTAATCGACGAAGATTTTGCGAGTATAAAGGATGACTCACAAGCTTCTGCATCAAAAAATGTTTTTTCAGACGGAACCGAAAAAAAACAAGAAAAAAATACTGTAAAAGAATTGGAAGAACTTCCCGACTTGCAGGATTTTATACCTGAGGATGAACCGGAGGAAGGCGATGATCAAATGGATTTTACTCAGAGAGGAACAGCTGCATTTGATGTATCGACGGATTTAGCAGGTTCAGGAATGGATACGAATACAATGGTAAATGCTATTCGTACCGTGCTTAAACGGGATTCATAAATTAGAAAATAAAAGGTGTGGGTAATGGCAAATACGGATTATGAAAATATACCTGAAGAAGAACTTTGGGATAAATACAAAAAAACCTCAGATCCTAAAATCAGAGAATATTTTATTTTAAAGTATGCTCCATTGGTAAAATATGTTGCCGGAAAGGTCGGAATAGGGATGCCTACAAATGTAGAATTTGACGACTTAGTCGGTTACGGCGTTTTCGGTCTCTTGGATGCTATAGAAAAATATGATCTCGATAAAAACGTTAAATTTAATACCTATGCCGTTAATAGAATAAGGGGAGCTATCTTTGATGAGCTGAGATCTATAGACTGGGTTCCCCGCTCGGTACGCCAAAAAAGCCGTGAAATTGAAGAAACGATAGCCGACTTGGAAGCTCGTCTAGGCCGCTCTGCCTCGAACGAGGAGATAGCCGGAGCGATGGGCTTGGATATTGAAGAATATAACTCTCTCTTGCTTAAAATATCTGCAACAAGCGTTATTTCTTTGACGGACTTGAGGTTTTCGAATGATGATTCGGAAGAATTCTCAGTAGGAGACATAATTGAAGCACCTTCTTCTTTAAACCCTGATGTAATTGTAGAACGTGAAGATATAAAGAGGGTAATAGTCGATGCTATTAAAGAATTACCCGACAGAGAAAAAAAAGTTTTAATTATGTATTATTATGAGGACATGACTCTCAGGGAAATAGGAGAGGTTCTGCATGTAACAGAATCTCGAGTATCTCAGATACATACAAGTGCAAATATAAAGTTAAGAGCTAAGCTTTCTAATGTTACAAAGGGCATAAAATAGGGGGGATTATGATTAGGCTTAATCAAATACAGGAAAAAATGTCTGAAATGCACGAACTGGATTCCGGCCGTTTTTTTGTTGATATAAGCGGAGAAACCCTTGATGAAGCCCTTGCGAATGCAGCGATACAATTAGGGATGCCTGTTTCGTCGATAGACTATGAAATCTTACAAAAAGGTGCTTCCGGTTTTTTTGCTATAATTCCAAAAGAATGGAAGATAAGGGCTTATGAAACCATAAAGGTAAAGAAGCAGCAAAATATCGAAGAGGAGACAGTTGAAACTGAAGATATAATTGAAGGCGAGGTAATTATCAATCGGGACGGAATGGGATATGTCTTCTGTGCTGCCGATGGTATTTACTTTAAGGTAACACCTCCTTCAGGAACAGGCCGCGCTTTCGATATAAAGGCTGCCAGAGACAGGTTTAGGGACAGAGCTCTCCCCATCCCTGAAGACGATGTTCTTTCTGCAATATTGGATGAAAAAAACGGTGAATATGTCAGAGTAGCTCCTTATAAACGTATTCCGGGTAATGACGCTGCAATGGCTGTCAACATAAGCGATGATGAAATGAGGGCTTACCTTTATGTAACTCCGCCGACGGCCGGAGGTGTAGATCTTTCGGCAGACACTATTATCGCATTTTTAAAGAATAACAGAATAATTGTAGGAATAAATGAAGAGAGGGTAAGGCAATTCCAAGACTCCCCTGTTTACCGTGAAGATTATCTGGTGGCAGAAGGTATAGCCCCGCAAAACGGTGCCGATGCAAAGATTCTTTATAACTTTGAGGTAGATAATACTCAAGTCCGCTTACAGGAAACCCGCTCAGGCCAGATCAATTTTAAAGAATTAAATCTTATTCAAAATGTTGTCGAAGGACAGCCTGTGGCTCAAAAGGTTCCTGCTCAAAGAGGAAAGCCGGGTAAGACCGTTACGGGAAAGTATCTTGATGCCCTTAACGGAAAAGATATTGTAATGCCTGTTGGTAAAAACACAAAGATTGCCGCTGACGGCCTAACGATAGTCGCTGAGGTAAACGGGCAAGTTCTTTTAGTAAAAAATAAGATTACGGTACAGGAAATTTATGTAGTTGAAGGCGACGTTTCAATCAGAACCGGAAACATTACCTTCTTGGGATCCGTCTTTGTAAACGGAAATGTTGACGACGGCTTTGTTATAAAGGCTTCAGGAAATATAGAGGTTAAGGGCTCGGTCGGAAGGGCAGAGCTGGATACCGAGGGTGATATAGTTGTAAGTCAGGGTATCATGGGCAAGGAAGGCGGTGCAATAAGGGCCGGAAAATCTATTTGGGCTAAATTTATTCAAAACACGGACGTTGTTGAAGCCGGAGACATGGTAATTGTGTCGGATGGTATCATAAAATCGAACGTAATGGCTAACCGTAAAATCATATGCCGAGGAAAGAAGGCCGATATAATAAGCGGTAATTTAAGCGCCTCCGAATCCGTTTCGGCAAGGAATTTAGGAAGCGTTTCAGGAGGAAACGATCTTGTTGTAAGTGTAGGCTTTGACCCGAAAAGCAAGGAGCGCTTAAACTTCTTGCTGCAAAAACAAGAAATGGATCAAAAAACCTTGGAGGACTTAAAGCTTAATCTGATGAGCCTTGAAGAGCTTAAATCAAAGCGGGGAGAGCTGCCCAAGGACAAGGAAGAAAACTATAACAAGATGAGCGAGTATAAGTATACTCTCCAAACGGAAATTCATGAGGTACAAAAAGAAATAGCCCAAATAAAAGAGTACTTAAATACATTGAAGAATCAGGGCCGGGTTTCCGCTTCCGGACACGTATATCCGGGAGTACGCATAGTTATAAGGGATACTGTCGAGGATGTAAGAATGGATTGTAAGGCTACTACATTCTATCTCGACAAGGGAATTGTGCGTTACGGAAAATATCAAGAAGAAAACGAAGAGGATGTTAAGAAGGTTCCAAGTGGCTATTCAACCAATTGATCTACAAACTCTATATGCTCAAATGGCTAAGGTCGGGAAACAGCAGGGCGCCGAACAGCAGGTAGCTTCTATGGTTCGGGATGCCCAGCAGCAGCAAAATAAAATCGATGCACAAAAAAAACTGAGCTCTGTTCAGGTTGTAGACTCCGACAGCAATAAGAATCTTAGAATCAATAAGGACGGCAGGTCTCCCGATGAGGAAAATAAGGGAGGCGAAAATGCAAAAAAGCAAAACACTCCTCAAACCGACCAAGAACTAAATAATGAAGAATATATAAAAGACCCTTCTTTGGGCCAAAGAGTGGATATTTCGGGATGATGACTATTATTGCTATCGTGTTGTTAATATTAAATCTCTTGATGATGTTCATTTTTTATTTAAAACTTAAAAATCAATTTTCGGATAGGGCTTCAGTCAATAATATAAAAAATGAAACGCAAAAACTCGTGGCTCAGATTGCCTTTCAAACGGATCAGTCCGTTACGATAATGGAAGACAAGATTAAAGAAGTGAACGGCCTTATGTCCGAATTGGACAAGCGTATCCTGCTTACAGGAAGAGAAGAAGAAAAACGGAGTGCAGCCGAGAGGGTCTATCAAAGCCTGGCTGAAACCGCTAAGGCTAATGCCTTATCAGGGTTTGATCCGGAAGTTCTTGTAAAAACTAAAAAGCCCGTAATTTCAAATGAGAATTTACGGGATACAAGTCTTTCAGAACAAGTAAGTAAAAAAGAAAATTCACATATTGAAGATGAGCCTATTAAGATATATACAAAACAAATTCTTGCTCCCAAAGCCGGGATTGTTCCCGACCAAACTGCTTCAATGAAAGAACAGATAATTGAAATGGCTAAAAAAGGACTTTCAATAGAGCTCATAGCCGAAAAAATTCCCCTTCCTACCGGAGAAATTGAGCTCATTATTTCGATGAATACTTAATCCAAATCTTGCTTCATTTTGGCTTTTTTGCTGCGTCTTTTTTTGATGATGATTATCAAAATTAGTGCAATTATAAGTATAAATATCCAAAGATAAAGAATACTGATTATTATATCGCTAAAAAGGCTTATTCCGTCTTCTAAGGCATCAACGGCTTTGCTAAAAAATGAAGGTTTTTCTATATCGCTGTTTATTTGATACATTGAAATATTTAAGGTGCTGTAATTTACGGATTTTTGTAAATAACGTAAACGGCCTTCAATTGCCTCAATGTCTGAACGTAAATCTTGAATTTGGTTTTGTACTTCTAAAATATCTTTTACCGTTTTAGCCTGAGTCAAAATTTTTAGATAAGTTTGTTCGGTTTCCTTTTTTACTTTTAGGCGGGCAATGCTGTCTACGAATTCTTCCGTAACATCTTCAACCGTAATAGTTTTATTATCCAATTTTTTAATTCCCGCCGTAACTTCGTTTAAAAAATTATCAAAATTTTCTTTTGGTATTCTAATACTGATTGTCTGTCTGATACCGGAATAAAAATGTTTTTCATCTTCTTGACTTATGTAGGCTTGATATTTCAATACAAGGTTTTCGATTATTTCCCTTGTTTTTTTTATATCATCAGTTTCAAATTCTATAAGACCTGTTTTTATGAGTTTTCTTTCGATATCCTTATCATCTAAATTTATAGCATCGGCTTCCTTTAAGTCTTCTTTGTTTTTGTCAAAGGCTGGATCGGAGGCGCTTTTTGATTCTGCAGTATAACCGCCGAAACGGGCATCTTTGGATGCCTCATAGGAGTTTTTCTTATTGCCGCAAGAAATAAAAATATTTATCAGCAGAGTTAAAAATAGAAATTTAAAGACAATTTTTTTCATTTTACCAGCCTCTCTTTCCAAACGTTTAACACAATTTACTCCATTTTACAATGGGAGCCTTTGCCTCCTCTGCAGCTAAATTATCCTCTCCTTATACACACAAAAGCAAAATCTTTACGTAAATATTTTCGGTGTTGACGGTCTGAAAAATTACATTTTTTCAATTTCTGTCTCTGTAAGCCCCGTCATTATCAAAATTTCAGAAGTTGGGTATCCTCTTTTTTTCATAAGTCTAGCTGTTTCTATAGCTTTGCGGTAAGCCCCTTTATCCATAGCATCCATTTCAAAAGTAGATAATAATCTGTATTCTTGCCTTGCCTGTTCATTTTGTTTTATTGTTTGTATCATTTTTTCTATCTCCCTTGTAAATTCACTATTTGGTTTACCTGTTTTAAGATATTCTAAAAAAACCTTTAGTTCTTTGTCTTCAGTGTACTTAAAAGCTTCTGCATTTATTATAACCTTTCGTGTGCCGTCTTGTAAAGGGGTATTTTTATCTTCAATACAGGTATTTTCAAAAGTATAAACGGGCTTGTTTTTGCCTATAGCATCAAAGGTGCAGATAAAAATTATAAAGCTGTCATTTAAGTTGTTATATGAATTTCCTTTATCCAAAAAAGAAATATCTAGGGCTGCTTGGTAGAACCTCATTCGTTTTGGAATATTACGTTCATTGCTTATCTGCATTTCGACATCATAAAATTTACCGCTTTCTGTTTGCACTAGGACATCAAACCTTATGGACTTTGCCTGCTCGTAAGTGTTAATACTATGCTGCACCGAGATATACGCAATTTTGCCTATTGTATCAAATAATATCATTTCAATAAGTTTTTTACAAAAATGCGGATTTTGCATAGTTTTACAAAACATAAAATCATCTGTAAATGTTAAATCTTCAAATCGTTTTACCATTTGTGTTCTCCTAATTTTTTCACATTCCATCTCCTCATTATATTTATAGGAATTATTTGAAAAAAATAGTAAATCGGTAAAAAATTTGTGATTTATTCAAAAGTATCAAGTTAATATATCCTCTGTGCTCTCTGTGTCTTTGCGGTTAAATAAGAAAATGTATTACCGATTTCCGGCTTGCGTTTTGAGCCTATTAATGTTATACTTAATTTATGGATATAAACTCTTTTTTTCAGGCAATGGAATTTCATATAAATGGAGATGTCCGTAAAAAGTGTAATTTAAAGTCTTCTCTTTTTTCTTCATGCGGAAATGCCGTATTTGAAAACATATCTGAAGTTCATAGCTTCGTTTTTAATTTTAATTCTCTTGTAAAGGAAGGCCTTTTTGGGAAGGCTCAAAAGCATTTGCAGGCAGGGGAATTGAACGCTATGGGAATTTTTGATGAGGTCCTCCATTATGTTTTAAGGCTTTACCGCCAAAATATTGATGCCGATTTTTTTGTAAAAGGATATGAATTTATCGATAAAGAATTTAAGAGCAAAAATTTTCATAGTCTTGATTTTTTACTAAAAGATTTTTGTAAAGATTTTCCTCCTAAGGATGTTTATACCGATAAAATTTCCTTGGATGAATGGTTTGAATCAAATGATGAATTATCAAATGTACCGAACAAATTGCTCGCCTTTGAAGAACTTATCCTACTCTGCCTTGCAAATAGAAATCCTGCAAACTCAAAGTTTGAAGTTTTATTTAATGACTCCAATTTAAAAACAATCGACTCATACGGTATTTTTTGGGAAACGGCAAAAAAGTGGTCAAAAAAAAATAAGCCTATAGGGAGCAGATTAGGAAAGGACCAGGGGCGGCTGGATATTCTTTCTTTTTTGGAAGAGCCTATAAAGCGATGTCCCAACAGCATTTTAGGTCAGCTTAAATATATAAAAGAGCATTGGGCTAGGTTTACTCAAAATCTTTTGTTGAAAGTCTTGGGTGCAGAGGATCTTATCCGTGAAGAGGAAAAAGCCGGCTGGGCTCCGCCAAAGGGCGGAAGCTTTGATGTCCCGGCCCCCACCTTTGAAAATTTATTAAAAGAGTATGAGGCCTTTACAGCCGATAAAAATTGGATGCCCAACCTTGTTCTAATAGCAAAGAGCACCTTAGTTTGGCTGGATCAGCTGAGTAAAAAATATTCTGCTTCCATCACACGTCTAGACCAAATTCCCGATGAAGAGCTTAAATTCTTTGCGGATGCAGGAATAACGGGACTTTGGCTGATCGGCGTTTGGCAGCGCTCTGAGGCAAGCCGCCGTATTAAAGAAATTTGCGGAAATTCGGATGCGGCCGCAAGTGCATACAGTATCTACGACTATGACATTGCAGAGGAACTTGGCGGCTGGCCGGCTCTGGCTAATTTACGGGAAAGAGCCTGGAAATTCGGAATCAGAATGGCGGCCGATATGGTTCCCAATCATACAGGCCTTGATTCCAAATGGATTATGGAAGAGCCGAATCTTTTTTTGCAGACAAGGGAATCACCCTTTCCTGCGTATAATTACGATACCGAAAACCTTTCCCGTGATGGGAGAACAAGTGTTTATCTTGAAAGAGGCTATTATTCGAAAACCGATTGCGCTGTAGTTTTTAAACGTGTCGATAACTATTCCGGGGATGTACGCTATATCTATCATGGAAATGACGGCACGGGTCTCCCATGGAATGACACGGCTCAAATAGATTTTTTGAACCAAGAAGCCCGCGAAAAGGTTATCCAAAAAATCCTCCATGTTGCGCGTAATTTTCCCATAATACGCTTCGATGCGGCCATGGTGCTTGCCAAAAAGCATATCCGCCGTTTATGGTATCCGGCTCCCGGTTCTGGAGGAGATATTGCGAGCCGCTCTCGCCATGCTCTCTCCATAGATGAATTTGAAAAAAGAATTCCTGAAGAATTTTGGAGGGAGGTTGTAGACCGCTGTGCAAAAGAAGCCCCCGATACCCTCCTGCTTGCTGAAGCTTTTTGGATGATGGAAGGCTACTTTGTGCGCACCCTCGGAATGCACCGCGTATATAACTCCGCCTTTATGAACATGCTTAAAAAAGAAGAAAATGCAAAATACAGGGAAACCATCAAAAACACCCTTGAGTTCGATCCCGAAGTCCTTAGGCGTTATGTAAACTTCATGAACAACCCCGATGAAGAAACCGCCGTAGCCCAATTCGGAGACGGGGATAAATACTTCGGCATTTGTACAATGATGTCGGCTATGCCCGGGCTTCCCATGTTCGGGCACGGCCAGCTCGAAGGCTTTACCGAAAAATATGGAATGGAGTACAGAAGAGCGTATAAGGATGAGGCTGTAAACCGGGGCTTGCTTGAAAGGCATAAAAACGAAATATTTCCTCTTTTAAAAAAGCGCCGTATTTTTTCGGGGGTTGAAAAATTCAGACTATTTGATTTTTGGAATGAGGGAAACGTAAACGAAAATGTCTTTGCTTGGTCAAACTTTTTTGACGGGGAGCGTTCATTGATATTTTATAATAATGCCTATGAAAGAGCTTCGGGCTGGATTAAGCTTTCAGCTGCCTTTGCCTTAAAAAACGCAAAAAACGAAAAGGAATTAAGACAGGAAACTCTTATGACCTCTCTTAATCTAAATTCAGGAGAGGCCTATTTTACGGTGTTTTATGAACAGCGCTCTTCCTTATTCTTTTTAAGAAAAAATTCCGAACTTGCAGAAAAGGGCTTTTTTGCAGCCTTAGACGGGTACCAATGCCAAGTCTTTTTAAATATATATGAGCTGAAAGATGATGGAGGCTATTATAAGGTGCTTTATGAAAAAGCAGAGGGTCGAGGTTTTAAGAATTTGGAATTTGAAATCAATAAATGTAAATACGGAAGCCTTTACAATACTATTCAAGACCTATGCTCTAAGGAACTCTTCCCTCAAGTTTCAAATTATTGCGATATCGGTGAAAAAGGAAAAAAGACACTTGAAGATGTATCGAAAAAACTTTATCCGAGGTTCTTGGATTTTTTTGATGCCTTTGAAGAAGTGTTTTTTGAAACCTTTCCTTACGATGAAGAAAAAGAAAGCTTAAAAAATCTTAAAGAAAAAAGCAAGACCTGTGCATTGTGCTTGAAAAAAGCTATGGATTGCTTTTTATGCCTTTGCCCAAACGAGCCTTCGTTAATTGATGAAAATATTAAAACTGAAGAAGTTCTCTTATTTATAAAAGATCTTAAATCATTGGTGTTTGACAGTAAAGAGAGTGTTCTTTTGTATACGGCCGGGCTTTTATTGTCGGCCTTGTTTAAATTATTCCCTGAAGAAAAAATTAAAATGTTCCGTCTTGACTACGTCCTTAGCGAACTGCTTTGCTCTTGCGGACTCTCAGAAGCCGATTCAAAAAGTACCTTATTTTTGTTAAGCCGCTTATTTTGTTTGACTGAAAAAGAGGAAGAGTTTTTTGAAAATTTAGGTTCAAGCATGAACTGTATTAAAGCTCTTACGGACTTTTGTTTACATGATGAAGTAATAAAAAACTATTTAGGCTTAAACGAGTGGGACGGGGAAGTTTGGTTTAATAAAGAATCTACAGAGAGGCTTATTCTGATACATATTTTATTTAAACTTTTATGGGAAGAAAGGCCGGAAGATAGTGTGCATAAATGCAATATTTTGTCTTTAAACTTTTATGCGTGTATTTATTCGGATATGAGCAAGATGTTTTCTGCTGCCGAATATAAGCTAAAAAATATTATTGATTTTTCAAATGAAAAGACCTAGTCTTTTTCGGCGTTTTCTTCGGCATATTTTTTAAATTCCTCCTCACTCATCTTATCTGCATAAATAGGGTAGAGGGCTTCTACCAGTTCTTCAAGTGTGGGGAATTTGGCTCCATCAAGTTTATATGACATAAAAACTACCTCTCCATATATTGTAGCATATTTTCAATTTCTTTTTTAGAGGCCTGTATCTTTTTTATATTTTTTATAGGCCTGTCTAAGCCCTTCATGTATTCCGGTTGATTGGTTTTTTCGCCGCAGGCCTCTTCAATTATGTCGGCTTCAAAGGCCGGATGATCTTTTGAAATCAGTACAAGGGTTTCCGGTCCCTTATTTTCGAGAATTTTGCTTTTTATTGCAGCTCCATAGGCTGCAGCTGTCGAAGTATCTATCATAATACCATATCTTTGATAGGCCTTTCTTATAAGTTCCTTATAATTTTTTGACTCTACCTGCTTAGGAAAAATCAAAGCCTTCATAATTGCAGGGCTTATTTCAAAAATTTGTTCCAAACGCTCAATATTTGAGGGGCTTACAGGATCTGCTGCACTTCTTTGGCCTAAAGGAATTTCCATTGTTTTGCAAAAGCAATCCCCGTCCTTGTTTACGGATAGTTCAGGCGTAGAATCGGTAATAAAACCGTTGAGAGAAAGGCCGCTCTTCCATGCAAAAAGGCCTGCCGAAAGGTTTCCGTAATTACCGGAGTGGAGGGCATAGTAAATTTCGCCGAAACTATGCTTTTTAAAACGGGTAAAAGCAAAAAAATAAAAGAAAATTTGGGGCAAAAGCCGTCCTATGTTTACCGTATTTGCCAAGGTTAGCCCATATTTTTCTACAAGCTCCCTGTCAAGATATACTGACCTTTTTAAGTTTTCGACATCCCTTATGTCTCCGTCACACTCTACAGAGTATATAGAGCCTCCGTTTTCGGCCAAATATTTTTCGGGGATTCCGCAAGCATAACCCCTGGGATGAATCAAGAGGGTCTTGACTCTTTTTTTGTTGCCGAAAGCGGCTGCCATACTTTGCCCGTTCTTTTTTGTACCTGTTCCTAAAACTATAGCTTTTTTATCGGTTATGGTTAAAATATGCTCAAGAACCGAGGCAAACCATAAAAATCCGAAATCTCTATGGCAGCCGGTCGGTCCGTGAAAAAGGTCCAGTAAAAAGAGCCTTTCATCCAATTGCCTTACTCTGGGACTGTAATTTCCAAATGCAGAGACGGCAATACGTTCCGAAACGGCCGGGCTGAATTCTTTTTGCAGTATTGCGGAGGTTAAGGTTCCCGCAATAGATGTAAAACTTGAAGTTTCGTTAAGGTGACAGGTCCAATCGCTTAAGTCCAAGGCTTCTTTCGGTATATAAAGCCCTCCGTCAGCCGGCATACAGTTTGTTACAGCCTCATAAAAGGATACTATCTTATTGTTGTTTCGTGTACTTACTAAATCCATGTTTTCCTATTGTATCATATTTAAGATAAAATTCTATACTTTTTTATGAATTTTATCGGTTTATATGTCATTTTTGCTTGTCTCAGGCCCTCATTGCCTAAATCCTGCTCTCTGTTGATAAATTCTATATGCTCAGGCAGATAACCTGCAAAGGCATAATTAATGTACTGAAAGCTTCCCTTGTAAGATGCCAATGCCTTTTCAAATAGAACCACTGCTGTTTTATTGTTTTGTGTTATTTCTGCAAGGGTCCAAGCTACAGGCTCATCCCAAACATAGAGAATAATGCCCATCATTGATGTGCGGCTCAAGATAGAAAGGGCTTCCAAGGCTGCTTCATAGTCGGAATTTTCAGGATTTGAGTCCGGTTTTGTACTATTCCATTCTTCAAGTACTTTTTTGGCATCTTCTACATTTTCAAGAGTGAGAGGCTCGATTTTTATTTTGTCATAGGATTTTTCAAACTTGTTTATATGGGTCTTCTTTTTATGAAAGTCCTTACCCTTTAGCTCGGCTAAATTCTTTCTCAAATAAACATAGTCAAAATTATCTCTATCTTCTTCGATTTTTAGCTCTTTTAGAAAAGGAAGGTTGAATACATTTGTGTTATTATCTAAAAAAGATTTTGAAAGAATCATCCATCTTTTGTATTTTGCCAATAATTCCTTTGTTATTTCGACATCCACTGTACAGCAGGGTGTAATAAAAAAGCTTTCACCCTTATACTCCCCTATTATTATCAATAGTTTATCGGTTTTTGCTGCCTGATATTTATAATTGTGCCTAAAAAGATATAAATTCAAAAAAGTCAGCTCCGAAATTCCGTCAGGAAGCCTTTTTAAGTAAAATTCCATTTCGGATTGCATGTCCAGCGAAATGGGTGTAAATTCAGGATACTGCGGTATACTCATGTATATATCCTACTATTTTTAAGCAAAAACGGCAATAGATATAAAAAAATACTTAGAACTGATTGAAAATATGTTAATACCGGGCTATACTTATAGAAAACATACAATTATGCTTTTAAATAAAATTTTATCTTGGAGGATAATTATAAAAAAAATTATTTTTATTATTTTAGCTTTTGGCTGTATGCTTTCCTTGTCGGCCTTCGATGTTATGGATATTTCCGGCGATATAGGATTAGGTTATATGAACCATAATATGGTGACAGTATATAATGATTCGCTTAAAACTAATTTGGCCGGAGGCTTGGAAGCGGCCTTAGGTGAGGGAAACCTTACCATGGATGCTCCAAGGTCTGTTGATTCATATAATGCCTTAGCCCTAGGTTTAAAACTTAAAGTAAGTTACGTGTATGCTAATATCAGCGTAGGCTTTCCCTTTACACAGGTACCTACAGGTGATGATCCCTTAGGAGAAAAATTAAAGGCAATGGGTGCGACAAATAGGTTAAACAATTCCGTTATTGTAGATAGTCAGATAGGCTTGGGTATTAATATTTTAAAGAGCTTACCGGTTAATATTTTTGTGGGCGGAGGTCTTGGTATAAATTATATTCAGACAAAAAGAAAGCTTCCCGATGAATTTGTACAAACTATAGTAGATCCTATTACTGGAAATCCTGTAGCAAAGGAACTTAACGAGACACGAAGCATAGCTATGTCCGGCTTAGGATTTACTGTTGCATTAAACTATTATTTTACAAAGAATATAGGTATTTCCTTTGATATCAAAGATACCGTATATTTTATTCCGATGTCAAACAAGAGGTATTACAAAGGAAAAGCAATAAACGGAAGCGGTTTTACTTATACAATTACCAAAGAAAAAAAGCAGGATATCCAATCCCTTATAAAATATTCATGGGCTAATAACCTTGCATTAAGGTTGGCTGTTGCTTTCAAGCTTTAAAAAAGGTTTAGTTTTAATAAAATTGTAACAAAGTCTGACTATATGCGTTTTAGAATTGGTTCTGCTTATGATTAAGCAGGTAAAATGTGTTTTATAGGAGGTTTATTATGAAGCACAAGAAGATAATTTTTGTTTTGATTATTTCGGTTGCATTTGCTGCTTTTGCATTTGCAGATTTTGCAATTTCTTTCGGCCCTGCCTTTACAAATTATTTTGTACACACTAAAAATGAGGGCAAGTTTGATGTATTTCATGCAGATATACAAGAGTCAATAAAAAATGCCAAAGATGAAAAGAATAATGCCGCAGGCGTTGCTGTAGATCTAAGAGCCGGATTTCTTTATTTAATGGCCCAAATTGCCTTTCCCGGAAAAAACCATAGTGATCTCATAACGGGTTCAAGCGCGGAAAAAGATAAGTTTTTAAAAACAAATGCCTTTATCCTTGATACTCAGCTTGGTGCAGGTTTAACCTTGTTTAAGAAAACACGTTTTAACCTCTTTTTAGGAGGCGGTCTTGGTTTAAATGCTATGAAGGCAACTCAGTCTGTTTCTATACTTAATCAAGAGTTTAAGTATGAAAAATTAGATGTTATGTTCGGTTTAGGCGCAAATATTTTGGCAAGTTTTTATTTTACTGATATTATAGGTATTTACGGAGGTATTGCCGATACTGTTTATTTTGCTCCTTTAAAAGTTCAAAAAACATTTAAAGTTGGAAATGAATCATATACAGTTTCCAACACTGACGGCAACATAAAGGATATTATTGCTAACAGTGTAAACTTAAAGTTAGGTCTTTCTATCAGGTTATAGATTTTAATTATTTTGCACAAAAAGGCAGCCGGTATGAGCTGCCTTTTTTATTGAACAAACAAAGTTTTATTTTAACGAGTTTAAAACGCTTGAAAGTCTTGTTTTGTCGTATAAGTCCAGCGGCCGTCCTTCAGAAAACCTAACAGCTTCTTCAGTAAAGGTTCCGGCACTCATACATATCCCTGTCCCGCCCTTTACTTCTTTTAGCCGTGCATGAAGCTCTCTAAGGAGCAGCTCTCCTACCGTTCCCTGAGATCTAAAAAACCTAAAAATAACCGTATCCGAAAAACGCGGTGTATCTATTTCGGCTACTATATCGGTGTAGGCGGCCAATACTGAAATATCCAGTATTTTTACCTTTGCCTTCGGATAAAAACGGGCTACTATTTTGCGGCAAAGAGCTACGAATTCGCTTTGACCGGACATCAGATATATCTGTAAGTTCTTGTTTTTGTTTAACTCTTGATATCTCATTATCAAGGTTGCTGCATCTTTGTATCCCGGGCTTATGTTCTGGATTTCTTTTAAAAGATGGAGAGCTTGACCTATTTCTTGAGTTTTTATATAGGCTTGAGCTAATCTGTACTTTAGTTCGTTGGAAATATCCACCGGTGTTCCGGTATGCTTTAAACCTATTTGGAAGTCTTCAATTGCTCTTTCCAGCTGGTCGGCCTTTGCTCTTATCATACCTGTATATAATGAAGCCTGAGGTCCGAAAACAGGGTCTACCCTAAGGTGGTTTAATATCTTTAGGCAGCGGTCTGTTGCCTCCGTTTCATAAAAACATTCGCCCATTGCAAACAAAACTTCCTTATCATCGGGCTTAAAATCCAAGGCTTTTTTTAACGCGGGCAAGGCCTCATTGTATTTATGCAAATGCTTAAACGTATATCCAAGATACTTTGTTGCCAAAAAACTGTTTGGTTCAATTATTAAGGCTCTTTTGAAAAATTTAACGGCTTTTTCATACTCTTTTTCGAGATAATAGATATAACCTAAATTATAGCTTACAGCAAGATTTTTAGAATTGATTGTCTCTGCAAGAAGGAAGCCTTTTTTTGCCTCAGGAATCCTATTTGTTTTTAAGGCGCAGGTACCGTACCTGATAGCAACATCCAGCTGCTTACTCATTTCAAGAGGCTTCATCCTATCCAATAAGGCAGAGTATGCAGTGTATGCTTTTTCCCAGTCTTGGTCTTGATAATAAATATCTCCCATTATAAATAGACCTTCAACGTCGTGAGGATTTTGAGCTAAGCGGCGTGAGGCTTCTTTCATTAACACTGCCCTGCCTTTAACTTTTTTTCTTCCCCCTGAAGACGATGTTTTGGTTCTTGTGGCTATGAGAACAATAATAACAACAGCAATAACAATAATAAAAAAGGAAATAATAATAGTTGATACCATTCTCTCATTATGCGTTTTATTTTGAGATATGTCAATGGAAAGTGAATTGAATTTTTAATAATACTGTAAAATCTACCCTAGTCAGCAACTCTTGTATGTGATATAATAGTGATGATATTGTTTTCTTGGAGGAGGTATGAAAAAATTATTTTTTATGTTAATTTCATTAATGTGTATGACTACAGTATTTTCTGATTCGGTAATCGGGTTTAATGAGGATGATATTCCTTTAAAAAAGGTAACCCTTTATTCGTCAGGAGTTGCTCATTATGAGCATGAAGGCAGGGTAAGTGGCAGCGGAAAAATAGAGATGCTGTTTTTACCTTCCCAAATAAGCGATGTGTTAAAATCTATTTTTGTAAAAGATCCTGCTGCAAAGAATTTATCGATAAATTATCAATCGGAAGACACCCTTAAAAAAACTATGCAAAGTTTAAAGATAGATTTATCTGCAAATAACTCTATTTTTAAGATCCTTAACTCGCAGAAGGGAGCCGAAATTGAAGTTTATACGCCGAGTAAGATCATCGGTAAAATTTTAAGCGTGGATAAAATTGAAGAGTCTAAGGCTGATATAATTTTGTCGATTGCTGCGGCAGACGGTGTTAAGATAATATCCTTAAAAGATGTACAATCTTTTAAATTTACGGACCCTCAGCGGAATGATGACTTACAAAAGGCATTGAGTCTAATTTTAGAAGCCTCTGCAAAAGAAAGGAAGCTGATTTCGATTGATATAGAATCGGCAGGAGAGCGTAATATAGGGGTGTCGTACGTCATGGAAGCTCCTATTTGGAAGCCTACATATAGGCTTGACATGGGCAATACAAGTGCGGCTTTTCAAGCTTGGGCTGTAATAGATAACTCCACGGATCTTGATTGGAAGGATGTAAAACTGACCCTTACAAGCGGCCGGCCTGTAGGTTTTAAACAAAATTTGTATGAACCCTATTATACTCACCGTGAAACTATTCCCATCCTTGCAGGACAGGCAGCCAGCCCTGAAACCTTTGATTCCGCTTATGATAATTCTGCCGATTATAAGGTAGAAGAAAGAAAAGCTCCTATGAAAATGCAAAAACAGCCTTATTATGAGAGTATTGAACTTTCTATGACTGAGGCTGAAGAAGATGCTTATTTTGAAAATCAGACTGTTGCCACGAGTACTGCTGGGGAAATGTTTGCTTTTACCCCCGTTAAGCCTGTTAATTTGCCGAGACAAAAAAGTACTATGATTCCGCTTAGCCTTGTATCGCTTCCTGCTCAAAAATACTCGGTTTTTTCTAATATACCCTATGGTGCTGATGTGCATCCTAAGTTATGTATCAGTATCGAGAATAATTCAGGCCTAAAGTTTCCTGCCGGTCCCATTACGGTTTTTGAAAATGGAGAGTATGCAGGTGATGCCGTTTTGGCGTTTTTACCGGAAAAAGAAAAACGCATTATAGCCTTTGGGGATGATATAGATGTGAGAGGAGCAAAAACTGAGGACTTTGAAGAACATATTCATAGTCTTAAAATCGTAAAAGGAGTCTTAACAAAAAAATATAAATCATCTAAAAACTCTGTTTATACTGTTAAGAATTCTGCATCAAAAGAACGTTCCATTATAGTTGAACATTTTATAAGTTCAGGTTTTAATCTTGCAGATGAAAAGAAATTGTTGGAAAAGACTTCAAACAAGTACAGGTTTAATATAAAAGTTAAAGCTGGCTCGCAAGAAAAACTTGAGGTAGTTGAAGAAAGGTTTTTTGAAGAAATTCTTCAAATTAATATGATGGATAATAATTCAATGATAGCTATTTATTCCAATTCTAAGCTGCCCGAAAAGATAAAAAAAGCCTTTAAGGATGTTTTAAATGAAAAGGTAAAGGTTGATAAGGCTCAAAGTGTCTTGTTTAATTTACAAAATGAGCAAAAAAATCTTAATGCCGAACAAGATAGGATCCGTAAAAATATTCAAGCTGTCGGATCTGAGACCCAACAGGGAAAGATGTTTTTAGATAAACTTCTTGAGATAGAAAACACCTTGGAGAATTTAAAGAAAAAAATCAGCCAAAGTGAAAAAGAACATTCTAATCTGCGATCTGCGTTTTTAGATTATGTTGAAAAAATTAATATAGAATAATTATTTTTTCTAATTAAATAGGTTCTCTGCTATTATTGTTAAGGCTTGATAATTTAGCTGTATTGTTGTATAATGTCGTCACGGAATGTGATTAAGGAGAATACCGGTTTTGGCTATAATCCAGTTTGTTTTTTATATAATTCTTCTTCCCTGTGTATTATCTGCCGTTTTTGTTTATATGTCTATTATGTTTTCAAAAAAACATAATTTATATGACAAAATAGGCGGACGCAAGATACATTCCGGTAATATTCCGAGAATAGGAGGAGTAGGTTTCGGCTTTGCTTATCTAATTTCAAGCCTGATATTACATTTCCGTTTTCCTGAATTGAGACTATTGCACCTAAATTTCTTTTATATCGCCTTGGGCGGCCTGCTTATTTTTATAATGGGCTTGTGGGATGATATAAAAAATTGGAGAGCTGTTTTTAAGCTGTTGGTCCAATCGCTTGCTGCTATAATAGTCTTATATGGAGGATATACATTTAAAAAAATAAGCTTTGGACCAATAGGATTTTTTTGGTACATGGGGCCGGAAACATATATAATAACTTTCTTGTGGATAATAGGAATAACCAATGCAATAAATCTTGTTGATGGAATTGACGGTCAAGCAGGATGTTTAGGTGTTTCTGTTCTCCTAACCTATGCTGCGATTTATTATTCTATAGGTATAAGTTCTATGATTATATTCCGAGTGCTTATACTTGCATTCTCAGTCGTAGGCTTTTTATTTTTTAATTTATCACGGCCTAGTGCAAAGATTTTTATGGGTGACTGCGGCTCACAAATTTTGGGTTTTGTTTTGTCTATTTTGCCTCTTATACCGACTCCGGCTGGCTATGAGGCTGCGGGAGTACAATTTGCAGCTGTTATTTTAATGCTTCCTATCTTTGATACTGTTGCAGCAATATGGCGCAGGCTGAGGGAGAGACGCCCTATAGGTGAGGGTGATAAATTTCATCTGCATCATAAGCTTATGCTTATAGGTTTTAGCCCTAGAGGGGCTTTGGGTATTTTTATGATATTACAGCTTATAATAAATCTTTTTGCCGGAATGGCTATAATTTTGCAAGGGTTTAATGCTCTTATTGTCCTTATAGGACTTATTTTGGTAGGTTTGTTATTTTTTACATTGATTCATTATGAAAAAGAAAGAATTGTAAATAAAAAATAGAATTCGGAGTTGTTGCTTTAGTTATGGAAAAAAAAATCGGCAGATTGGTTTTGTTTTTTTGGCTGTTTCAATTTTCAGCCGTTTTTGCAATTTATAAGATATTTAATACGGATACTGAAATTTTTAGTGCTTTTTTAATACATATAACTCTCTGGCATTCCTTACTTTTGTTTTTTTTAATTTTATACAAGGGAGATTTTATAAATGTTGGGACTAATCTTGTGCTTGAGAAAATCAATCTTGCAAATGGAATTACCCTATTCCGCATAAGCTCAGTCCCCTTAATAGCTTTTCTTTTAAAGCAAAATTCGATAGAGCAGATAAAAATAATCTTAGCTGTTGTTTTAGTTTTGGTTTTTTTGACGGATTTTTTTGACGGCTTTATAGCCCGTAAATTTAATCAGGAAACGAAGATCGGGCGTATGTTGGATTCCATGAGTGACTACTCCCTGCTTGCTCTTGTTTCAATAGTATATTACCAACTGGGCTTGGTGCCCAATTGGTTTTTCTATTTAATTTTTGGAAGGCTAATGTTTCAAGCTCTGGGAATGATTTTTTTTATTCTTTTAAAATTCCCGGTCGAAATAAAATCTACAAGGGGCGGTAAAATAACAATAGCGGCAACTATGATTCTTTACAGCCTCAAAATGCTGCAATTTTTTGTTCCCTTTTCTGATAACTTTAAGCAGTTATTTTTAATTGGCGAATATGCCTGCGGCTTTATTATTTTTGTATTTTTGTTTGAAAAGATATTTATTTTTTATGATCATTATAAAAAATATCGAAAAGGGAATAAAGAAAGTTAGCTCCCGGCAGGTAAGAATACTAGAATATAATTTTATAAATTGTTATAATAACAGAGTAATAGTATAAAACACACTTTTGATAGGAGTTACAATATGAAAGAAGGTTTAAAAAAATACCTTGAAAAGGAAGGCTCAAATGCAAAGCTGCCTATGGTTGCATATTTGGCCAATTTGGATCAGGTTGCATCCGTGTATCCTGAAGTTGCATCAAGCATTGTAAAAGAAATAGAAAATCAGCGAAGTCACTTAAAACTTATCGCCAGCGAAAACTATTCTTCATTGGCAGTTCAAGCTGCTATGGGTAACCTCCTGACCGATAAGTATGCGGAAGGTTTCCCTGAGCATAGATATTACGGAGGATGCGAAAACGTCGATGCTGTTGAAATGGCAGCCTGTGCCGAGGCTTGTAAGGTATTTGGAGCCGAACACGCCTATGTTCAGCCTCACTCCGGAGCTGACGCAAACATCGTAGCCTATTGGGCAATTTTAAATGCAAAGGTTGAAGAACCCTTTTTAAAGAAATTTGAAACGGTTGTCGAAGGAAAGGTTAAGAAGATGAGCCTTGAAGGCTTGAGCCATGAGGATTGGGAAGAATTGCGCCATGCTCTTGGAAACCAAAAACTTATGGGCTTGGACTACTATTCGGGCGGTCACCTTACCCACGGCTATGTTCAAAACGTTTCTTCAAAGATGTTTAGAACATGCTCATATACCGTAAACAAGGAAACAGGCGAGCTTGATTATGCCGAGATCGAAAAAAGAGCAATGGAAGAAAGGCCCTTGATTCTTTTGGCCGGATACAGCGCCTATCCCAGAAAGATTAACTTTAAGAAATTTAGAGAAATCGCCGATAAGTGCGGAGCCGTTTTGATGGTCGATATGGCTCACTTTGCAGGTCTCGTTGCAGGAAAAGTTTTTGAAGGCGAGTATAACCCCGTTCTTTGGGCTGATGTGGTAACAACTACAACCCACAAAACTCTTCGCGGTCCCCGCGGTGCTATGATTCTTTGCAAAAAAGAATTTGCCGAGTTTGTAGATAAGGGATGCCCTCTTGTAATCGGCGGACCCCTTCCCCATGTTATGGCTTCAAAGGCTGTTGCCTTCCGCGAAGCAAACAGCAAGGAATATCAGGACTATGCCCACAAGGTAAGAGACAACGCTGCCGCCCTCGCTGAAGAATGTATGAAGCTCGGTATGAAGCTCCAGACAAACGGAACAGACAATCACTTAATGCTGATTAACGTAACAAAATACGGCTTAAACGGACGTCAAGCTGAAACTGCAATGTCCGAGTGCGGTGTAACCCTTAACAGGAACAGCTTGCCCTTTGATCCGAACGGTCCTTGGTGGACAAGCGGTTTACGCGTAGGTACACCTGCCGTAACAAGTCTTGGAATGGGCCCTGCCGAAATGAAGCAGATCGCTTCAATCATTGACAGGGTATTGAAGGCTTCAAAACCCGGCGTAACAAAGAGCGGAGCTCCCAGCAAGGCCAATGTTGTGGTTGACCCCACTGTAAAGGCCGAGATACAAAAAGAAGTAGATGCTATTTTACATAAATTTGTTCTTTATCCCGAATTGGATTTAGACTTCTTAAAGAGCATCTATTGCTAAACAATAAAAGAAGATTTTTCTTTTATTAAGATAAGGGGCTCCGAAAAGCTTTTGCTTTATATCGGATGCCCCTTTTTTTATGGAGGAAGATATGAAAATTGGACTTTGTGCATCGGAAAATAAAAATAATGATATTGATTTTAACATAGCTCAAATTGAAGGTTTTATAGAAAAAACAAAATCCGAAAAACCTGACCTTCTTCTTTTCGGAGAAAGTTTTTTACAAGGCTTTGACTCCCTTTCTTTTGAATATAAAAAAGATATTTTGACGGCTCTTCAAATAAACTCGGAACCCATTGCAAAAATCCGTTCAATTGCTCAAAAAGAAAAAACGGCCCTAGGTTTCGGCTTTATCGAAAACGATCATGGTGCTATTTTCAGCTCCTACATGATAGCCGGAAAAAACGGGGAGATAATTTGTCTTTATAAAAGAGTTTCTCAAGGCTGGAGAATTGAAGGGGCTTGTGCCGATTATAGGGAGGGGAAAGAGTTTTTTGAGTTTGATTTTGAGGGTAAGCGGCTGGCCCTTATTGTATGCGGAGATCTATGGGAAGATGAACTTTTAGAGCCGATTATCAGCCTCAATCCCGATGCCTTTTTATGGCCGGTATTTTGCAGCTATACAAAGGACGAATGGGAAAACGGTGAATCCTCCGCCTATGCCGAAAGATCGGCAATTTTGGAACCCCCGGTTTTATTTATAAATTCCCTTGTAAAGGAAAACGCTCCTGCTGCAGGGGGCGGCGCCTTTGTATGGCATCAAGGTAAACTCGTAAAAGAAATACCGATGGGAGAAACAGGCCTTTTGGTATACGAAATTTAATAAAATCTTAATGGAATTCCGGGCTTTTTTTAGTATATTAGTATAAATGGAATTTTTATTGGAGTAGCTATGAAGTCGCCTAAAGAAATTAATGTTGAGAAACTGCTTTTAGACTATGTTAAAGATAATCCTCTTGTCTCTCAGCTTTTACATATTTTGATTGCCGATCCTGAAATCGAAGCCTTGCAGGACTATGCCAATTCGGTTTCCATTGTAAGATTGGGGTATAATGATCACGGTCCTGTACACATGAAGATAGTTACCTTAAATGCTCTTAAAATATTGGATCTTTTAAAAAAGGCCGGAGTTCAGACGAGCTTACAAAAAGAGGGTTCAGGTTCCTTGGATGACAGCTACTGCGCTGTGGTGCTTGGAGCCTATCTTCACGATATAGGGATGTCCCTGACCCGCCAAGATCACGAGCTTTTTTCGATGACCTTGGCCCTTCCCATAATTGAAAGAACAATGGATAAGATGGGGATTACGTCCTTTACACGAAGGGCTGTGATAAAGGCTATGGCTAGCGAGTGCATAATAGGCCACATGGCAAGCCGAAGGATACATTCGATTGAGGCCGGAATAGTTTTAATAGCCGACGGCTGCGATATGAAAAAGGGCAGAGCCCGTATTCCGATGGAAATGAATACAGAGGCTAAGATAGGGGATATACATAAGTACTCTGCCAATTCAATTAAGTCCGTTTCCATTGCTGCAGGAAAAGAAAAACCCGTACGCATAGATGTTTTAATGGACAGTGATGTAGGCTTTTTTCAGGTAGAAGAAGTCTTGATGGGAAAAATAAATATGAGCCCTGCAAAGCCCTTTATCTCCCTCTATGCACAGTCGGGGGATAAGGAGGCTAAGCAATATCTTTAATAGTTGGAGCCGCTCTTTATTTAATAGTTTGAGCTTGAAGAGTGGCTCATGTCTTTTAAGACTACATCGTGGGGGCCGCCCTCAATGATACTTGCCGAAGAAACTAATGTTATTTTGGCATCGCGTTGGAATTCGGGAATACTTAAAACTCCGCAATTACACATAGTCGAGCGGATTTTGTTTAAGGTAACAGCAACATTGTCGTGAAGCTTTCCTGCATAGGGAACATAGGAGTCTACGCCTTCTTCAAATGAAAGTTTTTTCTCCCCGCCCGAATCGTACCTCTGCCAGTTTCTGGCTCTTGCGGAACCTTCTCCCCAGTATTCTTTCATATAGTTTCCGTTAATTAATACCTTGTTTGTCGGGCTTTCGTCAAAGCGGGCAAAGTAGCGGCCGAGCATACAAAAGTCGCTTCCCATAGCAAGGGCTAAGGTTATGTGATAGTCAAAAACGATTCCTCCGTCAGAGCAGATGGGAATATAAATACCCTTCTTTTTAAAATACTCATCCCGGGCCTTGGCAACTTCTATTACGGCAGTGGCCTGACCTCTTCCTATACCCTTTGTCTCACGGGTAATGCAGATTGAGCCGCCTCCTATTCCTACCTTGATAAAATCGGCACCTGCATCAGCTAAAAAGTTAAAGCCGTCGGCATCGACAACGTTTCCGGCTCCTACGGGGATTGTATCTCCGTATTTTTCTTTTACAAATTGAATGGTTTGCTTTTGCCAATCACTGAAGCCGTCGGAAGAGTCGATACAAAGCACATCGGCTCCCGCTTCAACAAGGGTGGGCACACGCTCTTCATAGTCTCTTGTATTTATACCGGCTCCTACCATGTAGCGCTTTTTTTCATCGAGAAGCTCGAGCGGGTTTTCGGTATTGCTTTCATAATCCTTTCTAAAAACAAAGGCAACCAGCCTGCCGTCTTTGTCCAAAATGGGAAGAGAATTAAGTTTAAACTCCCAGATAATATCTTGGGCCTTTTTTAAGCTTATCCCTTCTTCTGCAACATGGAGGCGTTCGATAGGGGTCATAAATTCTTTTACTTTTTTATTTAAGTCTGTGTGACCTATGCGGTAATCCCTGCCCGTAACTACGCCTAATAGTTTGCCGTGCCCTGTTCCGTCATGTGTTACTGCAACAGTGGTGTGGTCGGTTCTGTCCTTTAAGTCTAAGACATCGCTTAAAGTTTGCTCGGGTGTGAGATTTGAATCGCTTTCTACAAAACCGGCCCTATAGTTCTTTACTTTTGCAACCATCTTAGCTTCGTTTTCTATAGATTGAGAGCCGAAAATAAAGGAAAGGCCGCCCTCTCTTGCAAGGGCAATAGCCATATTATGATCGGAAACGGATTGCATAATCGAAGAGACCAAAGGAATATTTAAACTGATTTTAGGTTCTTTACCTTTTTTATATTTTGTTAAAGGCGTTTTAAGAGAAACTGCCTGAGGAATGTGCTCGACTCCCGAAAGACGCGGGACCAATAAATATTCGCTGAATGTATGCGACGGTTCATCATAAAAAAAAGCCATAGATCACCTCAAAAATAAATTTGTTAATATTATAGTTTTTTACAAAAAAAATCAAGGACTTTGAATTTTTCGTTACTTCTAGGCGTTGTATAATTTAAAAAAAAATAGTATAATCCTTGACTGTAATTTTTTTATTTTGGAGTACTTTAATGTATAAGCCTGTAGACCCTAAGGTTGATTTTGCAAAACAAGAAGAAGATGTCTTAAAATTTTGGGAAAAAAATGACGTGTTTAAAAAATCCGTTTCCTCCCGTGACGGACGGGATAATTATATTTTCTTTGACGGCCCTCCTTTTGCCACAGGGCTGCCTCACTTCGGCCACTTTGTGCCCGGAACAATTAAGGATATTATTCCACGATATAAAACGATGAAGGGTTTTAAGGTTGAACGCCGCTTCGGATGGGACTGTCACGGCCTTCCCGTTGAAAACTTAATCGAAAAAGAACTCGGACTTAATTCAAAAACCGACATAGAAAAATACGGTATAGATAAATTTAACGAGGCTTGCCGTGCAAGCGTTTTGCGTTATGTAAAAGAGTGGAGAGAGACCGTTACTCGCTTAGGCCGATGGATCGATTTTGAAAACGATTATAAGACCATGGATCCCGGCTTTATGGAATCCATTTGGTGGGTGATGAAAAGCCTTTGGGAAAAAGGCCTCTTGTATGAGGGCTACTATATTCTTCCCTATTGTCCGAGATGCTCTACTGTTCTTTCAAACCATGAGCTTAACTTGGGAGGTTACAAGGATGTCCACGACCCCGCAATAACGGTACGCTTTAAGACTCTTTCTCCCGTAAAGACTTCTCCTGCCGCTAAGGCCTTTGAGGGGAAAAATGCTCTTCCCTCCGAAACCTACCTTTTGGCATGGACAACCACTCCTTGGACTCTTCCGAGCAACCTCGGCCTTGCTGTGGGTGCCGATATCGATTATGCTTTAATAGAATATGACGGGGCTCACTATATAATTGCCGTTCCACGTCTTGAAGCTTATTTTGCAAAGAACGGAAAAGAAGAAGCAAAAGAGTATAAGCTAATATGGACAAAGAAGGGTGCAGAGCTTGAAGGCTTACGCTATGAGCCCCTCTTTCCTTATTTTAAAAACTTGAGCGCGGACGAAGACGGAAAAAATGCTGAGGCAGGGCAGGGAGCTTTTAAGGTTTTAATAGGCGACTTTGTCACAACCGAGGACGGAACAGGCATTGTTCATACGGCTCCCGGTTTCGGTGAAGACGATAACAGAATATTTAAAGGTACCGGAGTGCCGACTGTCTGCCCCGTCGATGCGGAATGTAAATTCACTCAAGAAGTACCCGACTATCAAGGTCTTTTTGTAAAGGATGCCGACAAGCAAATTATGGAAAGGTTAAAAACCGAAGGCAAACTTTTTAAGCGGGCTCAAATTTTGCACTCCTATCCTCATTGCTGGCGATGTTCAAGTCCCTTGATATACAGGGCTGTTGCAAGCTGGTTCGTTTCTGTTACAAAGATAAAGGACAATCTCCTTAATGCCAACGCAAAAATAAATTGGCAGCCCGGCCATATAAAGACAGGCCGCTTCGGAAAGTGGCTTGAGGGAGCCCGTGACTGGGCTATCAGCCGAAACAGGTATTGGGGAAATCCCATTCCGATTTGGAAGTGTGAAGAATGCGGCGAGAAGATTTGTGTAGGAAGCAGGGAGGAGCTAAAAGAACTTTCAGGAGTCTTCCCCGATGATATGCACAAGCATTTTGTCGATAAGATAACTATTCCCTGTAAAAAATGTGGCGGAACGATGAAGCGTGTAAGCGAAGTTTTGGATTGCTGGTTTGAGTCCGGCTCGATGCCCTATGCACAGCAGCACTATCCTTTTGAAAATAAAGAATACTTTGAAAAAAACTTCCCGGCCGATTTTATTTCCGAAGGCTTGGATCAGACCAGAGGATGGTTTTATACCCTGACGATTTTGGCGGCAGCCCTTTTTGATGAACCTGCCTTTAAAAACTGTATCGTAAACGGTCTTGTACTTGCCGAGGACGGGAAAAAGATGTCCAAGTCCTTACGCAACTACACCGACCCCAACGAGGTTATAAAGCAATTCGGTGCTGATGCCCTCCGTCTCTTTTTGATGAATTCGAATGTCGTAAAGGCTGACGACTTAAAATATTCGGATGACGGAGTACGAGATGTTCTTAAAGGAATTTTAATTCCTTTTTGGAACAGCTACAGTTTCTATATAACCTATGCCAATATCGATGGAGTAAAGCCGCCCCGCAACGCAAAGGTTGACGGAAAGGACGAGGGCGTCGAAGAGTTTTTGAGTAAGCTGAATAATCCTTTAGATCTGTGGATTTTATCGGTAACCGAAAAGCTGGTTGCCGATGTAACGGAAGCCCTCGACAAGTATGATCTATCGCAAGCCATTCCGCCGATGGTCGAATACATTGACCTTTTAAATAACTGGTATATCCGCCGTTCACGCCGCCGATTTTGGAAGAGCGAAAATGACGGGGACAAGGCTCAGGCCTACGAAACCCTATACCGTGCCTTAAAGAAATTCTCCCTTGTTGCCGCTCCTGTAGTACCCTTTATTACCGAAAGCATTTGGCAGAATTTGCGGACAGAACAGGATGCTCTTTCCATCCATCTTGCAGACTACCCTGAGTACAACGGCAAGATAAGAAACAGCGAACTTGAGTTTAAGATGAAAACCGTGCAAAAGGCCGTTTCGATGGGAAGATCCTTACGTTATCAGTTTAACTTAAAGATAAGGCAGCCACTAAAGGCCGTAGAAATAGTAACCCTTAATCCTGAAGAAAAAAGAGTTCTTTTGGAAATGGAAGAAAGCATAATTGAAGAGCTCAATGTTAAAGAGGTTATCTTCCACGAAAAAGAAGATGAGCTTGTCGAGTATTCGGCCAAGGCTAATTTTAAGGTCCTCGGAAAAGAACTGGGCCCTCTTATGAAAAAAGCCGCTGCCATTATCGAGCAGATGAATTCAAGCGAGATTCAAAATATAATGGAGGGGGCCACCTTAAGTATCGACATTGAAGGAAAATCGGTTGAAATAACAGCCGATAAGATCGTAATAAACAGGATCGAAAAAGCTTCTTTAAAAATAGTAAATGAGGGAACCTTAACCGTAGGCCTTAACACAGAGCTGACTGAAGAACTTTTAATGGAAGGTTATATCAGAGACTTGGTAAGAGGTATTCAAACCCTGCGTAAGGAGTGCGGTCTTGATGTTACCGACAGAATTAAACTTTATCTTTCAGCCTCTCAAAAAAATGCCGATAATAAAGAATTAGAAAAAGCCTTTGAGCTTTTTAAGGACTATGTTTGTGATGAAACCTTGACTGTGCAGTCTTCTTGGCTTAAAACCGGAGATTTGGCAACATCAGGCTCAATTAAAACAAGCCTTGTTGAAGCCGGCGATTATGAATGGGAGATTGGAATTGAAAAGAATAATTAGAAATACCCTTGCTGCACTCATTTTTACTTTTGTTTTTGCCTCATGTAAAACCGCACCGCCTCTTCCTGGGATTGTAAGACCCTTCGGTATGGTAGGCGATAATGCAGATATGTATATTTATATGCCTATTGAGAAAAATAAAAGGATAGCAGAACCCATTTTGACTTCAGTTGGGGGAGATGCCATGAAGCAGGCCCTTAGCAGGACAACAGCTGTTTATTCAGGCGTATTTGTAAAGAGCGGTTTGCCCGAAATCAGGATTTGCTCCACCGGTAAATATCCGTATGGAGTAACTGACAGTATTTTTAAGAAAAAAAACGGCTGGGAACCTAAAAAAACAAAGGAGAGGTATAAGTATTATAAATCATCCTATGTTGATGTTTCGATCCCGTCTCCTCAGATAGCCTGTCTTGTTATGGGGCCTGATGACAGACAAAGCATGGAGATCTTTTTGGGGAAATTGAATAATCCTGTGGACTCTGTTTTTTCTCGGCGATTTGATACACTCGTTACTTCTAATTCACAAGATATAGGAATTTTTGTAAAAAATGGTGACTTTTTTTTAGGACAGATAATAGGAGTCCGGCTCGGGCTTCCCGTAGGTGTGATAGAGATGTACTTAAAAAAGAATTCGGAAGTTGAAAATGAATATCTATACGATTTAAGTATTGAAACAAAAAATGTAATGACGGCTTCCTTATTGAAATTGTTTTTTAGAAAGCAGCTTAAGGCTGATGTAAGACTTGAAGATAATAAGCTGATTATAGAAAACAGATCCGTTACTGAAGCTAGAATTATCGAAATAATAAAGTCTTTATATAATTATTAAGCTATAGGAGTTTAAAGATGCCGACTTATGAGTATGTATGCGATTCTTGCGGTCATGATTTTGAAGTTTTTCAGAGAATGAGTGATGACCCTATCTCTGTCTGTCCTGAGTGCGGTAAGCCTGTAAGAAGGGTTATTTCGGGAGGCTTAGGAATTAATTTTAGAGGATCGGGTTTTTATGTAAATGACTCCTCTTCCGGGCCAAAGGCTGCATCAGGCGGTTGTTCAAGTTGTTCTTCATCGTCATGCGCAACATGTAAGCACTAGGATTTTATGGGTAAGGTACTAAAAGGGCATTCACCTAAGTTTTTTTGTGAAAACTGCGGGCAAGAGGTAAAGCGGAATACAAAGGTTTGTCCTCATTGCGGCCGTTTTTTTGCTTCGGTAAGATGCCCTTCTTGTAACTATATGGGGCATACTGATGAATTTATAAACGGATGTCCCTCTTGCGGTTTTGCCGTCAGCTCCGATGCAAATAAGAACACAAAAAAATATCACAGGAATAAGTTAAGAGAATACCGCTCAAAATATAAATCCAATAAATATGATGATCCTCTTCCTTGGTGGATTTACAGCATTGTTATAGGTTCTTTAGCCCTCTTATTAACCTATATTTTTTATTTTAAGGTCTAGGTTTACTCATCTACAAAGTGAGCCTTAATAGCTTGAATTCTTTCCAAAACCTCAAAAAAAGCTTCTACTATTTGAGGATCGAATTTTTTCCCGCTCATATTTTTTACTTCGGCAAGTATATCTTCCTCTGTCCAAGAATCTTTGTAGGAGCGTTTTGATGAAAGGGCATCATAGACATCGGCCATTGCTACAATTCTTGCCCCAAGAGGAATCTCTTCTCCGCAAAGGCCTTGTGCATATCCCGTATTTTTATCTATTTTGAGAGCCTTTCCTGTCTGCAAATCTATATTGCCGGGATATCCTGTACCGTCCCAGTTTTCATGGTGACGGAGCGCTATTTCCATTGAAAGCTTATCAAGATTGGATTCATCTGCATTAAAGAGGCGGGCTCCCAGCCATGTGTGAGTTTTCATAGTTGCAAATTCTTCATCGGTCAGCTTTCCGGCCTTTTTTAAAATCGTGTCCGAGATTGCAACCTTCCCGACATCATGGAGCATTGATGCTATTTTTAGGGAGTCCCGATATCTTGTCTGCTCAGACATAGGTATTCCGTTATTAAAAGCCCATCTGTCATAAATTTCGACGGAGTAGTTTGCTACCCTATTTACGTGCATTCCGGTTTCTTTGGGATCCCTAAGCTCAGCCATCTTGATCATGCGTAAAACCATCGACCTTGTTAAAAAGGCATGTTCAAGGGCTATGCCCGCATTTGAAGCAAAATGGCTTAAGTAGATTTCATCATCATGGGAAAATGTGTCCGGCTTACCGTCCTTATCGAGGGCATTTAGAACTTGAAGAACTCCTAAGAGCATTCCCGACATAGAAAGAATTGGAATAGTTAAATTGGAAACGGTTTTATAACCTGTTTTTTCGTCTGTAGCTTTTCCGAACTTAAAGGGTAAAGAGGGATCGATATTGTATACATCAGGAACATTGACCAGTTTTTTTGTATTTGCTGCACACCCTGCGATGGTTGAATTGCTTATGGGAAAATCAAAAAAAATGTAAGGGAGTTTTTTTCCTGCCGGTAGTTTTTTTTGTAAGGTATCATTTTGAGCATACCTTATGGCAAGTCTGTCTCCTTCAGCTATATATATTGAGCCGGCATCGGCATTTACAACACTCCTAGCTTCAGTAAGTATTTGTTCCAACAGAACATCAACGTCTTGAACACTATGTATCAAGGATTCCGTTTCAAGGATTTTGACGAGAATTTCTTCTTTTGACAGCTCTTTGTATTTATTTTTCTCTATCATAATCACATTGTATTATATTCTAAAGAAAAAGTCTATAATTTTTGATAAAATAAAATTTTCATTCTATCTTTGTATAAGATTATAAAAATTTTCAAGCTTATATATAAAATGAACGTTTTGAAAAAGGCCTAGGCAATTTTTGTATACATAGCAGTCCTCAAAGCTTAAATTTGAATGTGGTTTTTTGACTATAGCAATAGTTGGTGCTGTAGTAAGGGCCTTTGACTTATGATATTCGGCCGCATTTAAAAGGGTTCCCTTTTTTCCTAAAATACAGTCTTGGTTAAATTCAAGCTGCTTATATCCGAAATTGTGCAGGCTGCGTGTACTTTCAACCGAACCTTGAAAAATTCCGCACATTTTAAAACCGTCACGGTCTTCAAAAAGATAGGAGAGAGCTTCGCCTTCAGCCAGTATGCGTCCTCCGGTTTCGGCAAATTTTTTGACAGCCGTTTTCATCGGAATGTTTTTTGAAAGAGCTTCCTTGTATTTATTTATTTGTCCGCTGCCGAAATATAAAAAATCACAGTCAGGCAGTTTTGCATCTTTGAGAGGAGAAAAATAACTGACCTCAGTGCTTTTTTCAAGTAAAAATATATTTTCGGAATAGTATAAATTAAAGGCCTCATCCATTGCGATTGCAGTGCGTGTCTTCGTTTTTCTTATGTCTATCTTGGTACCGGTTTTAAGAGGCTGAAATAAGTTTAAAAATTTTTGAATGTCTATATTTTCTTTTACGATTTTATATAAGACTTCTAAAAATTTTTCGTCCTTGAGCCTTTCATCTATGTCGAGACCAAGTCCCGATTCTTCAATTTCGAATTCGGGGATTTTAGGAAAAAAACCCAAGACTTGCAGTTCAAGGTTATCTTCTATCATCTTCTTGTAAATAGGATAGAGTTTAGGATTGGTCTTATTAAGTATAATTCCCCTTATTCTGTTTTTTGAAAAATCTATCATCCCTTTTAGTTTAGGAATAATTGTAAACATTTCGCCTTGAGGTGCATAGACTAATACGATACCGCTTCCGATTTTTTCTGCCGTATCAAAGGATGAGTTTTCCGGAGTAGTGCCTATTCCGTCAAAACAGCCCATTACGCCCTCAATCAGAGCATATTCCGAATCGGAGATATTAAGGGAAAATTCCATTCCCTTTTGCCCCATCATAAAGGGGTCGAGGTTGCCGGCCCGTTTACCTGAAATTATTTCAAGAATCTTCCGGTCAACTTGATCCGGACCCGTTTTAAAGGCCGATATATCAAAGCCTTCTTTTTTTAAAGAATAAAGAAGGGCTGAAGATACAATGGTTTTTCCCGAATTGCTGTTCGGTGCGGATATCATTATGCCTTTCATTTTATTTTATGGGCGATCATTAAGGATATATAATCTTCATCTTCCAAAATTTTTTCTTTTTCATTTTTGGAAAGGATTGATTCATGTTCCATTGTTGCTCTTTTTACGTAAACATAGTCAAAGCCGTTTTTTTCAAATTCTTTTATGGCAAGATTTTTTTGCTTAGATGTTTTTAGAAGAGCTATAGAGGTAGATGTATTTAAAATTGATGCACTTAAGTGGTCTGTGATTGTAAGGATCTCTCCTTTTTCGGCAAGAGGAATTTGTGCTCTTCCTGCTGCTGCTACGGAAGAAGGAATTCCTGAAATAATTTGCAAATTAATTCCAGGAATTTTAAAATAGGGCATCATATAAAGAAAGGTGCTGTATATCATAGGATCGCCTATGGTCAAAATAACCGAGTTTGAATTTTCTTTTGTTTCTTCAATTATACTTTCTGCCTTAATCTTATAATCCTCTCTTGGAACCGAACCCATCGGAAAGTTAAGGGGAATAACCTTTTTATCGTTTATGAATTCCCTTACCGTATCTAAGGCCATGTTTTTTCCCTTGTTATTGGGGGCAAAAATAAGATCTGCGTTTTCAAGGGTTTTGACTGCCTGTAATGTAAGATATTCCGTAGCTCCGGGGCCTGTTCCTACTGCAAAAATATTTTTCATTTTAACCTCTGCTGCAATTGATTGTATTTTCTAAAGATTTATAAATTATTTCTCTAATCATCGGGAATTCCCCCAAGCCTTTTAGATTGGCATTAACTTCGTATCCCTCGTTTTTTAAAATGGTGTACCAGCTGTCTTCTTCATCGCCGGCCATATCGTTGTGGGCATGGTCGCCTGCAACCATCATAAAGGGGTACAGTTCAATTTTTTTTATTTTGCGCTCGGCAAGAATAGGTAGGATATCTTTTAGTTCTACAGAACCTTCAACGGTTCCTATCAATACGTTTTCAAAGCCCATTGCATTGAGTTTATTTTGCATGATATCATAAAATTTGTCTGCCTCATGTGAAGAGCCGTGACCCATAAAAACTATTGCCTCATCCTCTTTGGGCTTTTTTAAATCGAGAGCTTTTATAATTTCGTCAAAGTCCGTATTTTCATGTAAGAGGGGCTGACCTAAAACCGTATTTTCAAGTTGCAGCTTTTCATATTCTTCCCCGGGAATTATGTGGGTCGGCTGTATGTAAATTTCGGAAAATCCTTTTTCTTTTAAATCGTCTATGAGTTCTTTAGGAGATGCAACATTGATAGAGTCTCTTTTTTTTAGGATGGCTCTAACCATGTTTGAAGTATAGGCCTTAAAAACATCGTAATTTTTAAACCTGCCGGCAGCTTCTTTTTCGATAACATCGATTGTTTTTTCTCTTGTGTCGGCATAACTTGTGCCGAAACTTGCTATAACAAGGGCTTTTTTCATTATTTCTTCCTTTTATGTGTTTGATTTTAAACTGGCGGAATTCAGTATAATACGAAAAATATCAAAAATCAAGACCGATGAAAATTTTAATATAAGTTTTTACGATTGAGGTGCGTTTGAATTCTTATTGATTGTCTATATAATCGGGAAGTCTTTTTTCGATGCTTGTTACGGTTTTGTTTAAACGCATAAGGAAACAACATATAATTAGCAGCATACCGGATATAATAAATATGAGTCCTATGCCTCGTCCCTTTTCATTCATAAGAGGTTCAAAAACATAATCGGCAAGAGGGCCTGCGCATAGATAAGCTATAGGTATTATTGCCTGTAAAATAGCAGTCATAAGCGCTCCAACCCTTCCTAAAACATTGCCTTCTATCTTTGTTTGAAAAATAGACATTAAGAGTGTGTTTACATATGGAACGGGAAACATAAAAATAAAAAAGCCGGCTGCAATGATCAGCCAATTTAGACTTAGGCCTGAAACTATAGGTCCTATGCTGCACAGAGCTAGAATTAAAAGAATACGCTTTATCTTATTTTTTGTATCCGGAATTAGACTTGAACAAAGTCCTCCTAAAATCATGGCAAGTCCTATCCCTGCTTGTACATTGCCGTAAACTTGAGAGTTGTAAACACTCATCATAAGCGGGCCCAGTAAAATTATTGAGATATTTGCAATAAAATTTAAAAAAGCAAAAAAAACTATCATCTGCATTAAGCCTTTTTTTTGTATAAGATAGTTCCATGCATATTGCATGTCTTTAAGAGCCGCTAAAAATAAGGAGTCCTTTGTTTTTTCAATTGAAGGCTGAGGTATTCTTATAAAAGCAATGGAGGATAAAGCAAAAAAGAATGAAGCAAAGTCGATTATAAATAAGCCTTTTAATTCTATAAGAGGATATAAAAAACCTGCTATGACCGGAGCCAATAAATTTCGGATTGCGGCTGAAAACTGTAAAAGCCCGTTGGCTTGGGTAAGTTTATCGGAAGGGACAAGCATGGGAATCGATGCACCAAAAGCCGGATTTTGGAAGGTGCCCAAGGTTCCTGAAATAAAAACTAATGGATAAACCATCCATAGTTCAAGTTTGTTAAAGATGAGAAGGGCAACTATTAAAATTTTTAAAACAGCATCTATGCTGTCGGTAAGAAGAATAATAGCCTTACGTTTTTTTCTATCGGCAATCGAGCCTGCGAAGGGCGCAAACAATAGGGCGGGTAAGACCGTACACACCGCACTCATTGCAAAAGAAGCCGCGCTTCCGGTTTTTTGAAAAATCCATATCCCAAGTCCGAAGGCGGAAAGAGCCGAACCCAGCATCGAAATAAATTGTCCGAACCAAATAATTATAAAAGCTTTCATTATATTTTCCTTAAGAGTAATTTATTTTATATTTTTTTACTAAATTGTCAAGGTGTTTTTTAAATTTTCTCTTGACAAAATCTGTTATTCTGTATATATTTAATATATACAGAATAACAGGAGGCGAGGGTGAATATTTTTTTGAATAACTCTTCGGGCGTTCCTCTTTATGAGCAGCTTTCGGAAAGTATAAAGAATCAAATTTTAAGCGGCACCTTAAAGGAAGGGGAAGCCCTGCCTTCGATGAGGGCCTTGGCAGCTTCCCTCCGTGTGAGCATCATCACCACAAAGCGGTCTTATGAGGATTTGGCCCGCGAGGGCTTTTTGTATTCGGTTCCTGCAAAGGGGTATTTTGTTGCCGATGTAAATTTAAAAAAAATAGAAAAGTCGATTAAAAAAAATATTGAAGAAAAATTAAAAGCGGTTTGCAGTCAAGCAAAAAAAATTAATCTAAATGCTGAGGATTTATATAAAATCCTCAGGCGTATTTATTAAGTCCAAGGAGTTTTTATGATATCTGATGAGGTACTAAAAGTTGAAAAACTTAAATTTTCGATAGGGCGGGGTAAAAAGGCTTTTTCTTTAGATGATATTTCTTTTTCGATTCCGCGGGGCTGTGTTACGGGCTTAATAGGAGAAAACGGGGCAGGGAAAACAACCCTTATCCGCCTTCTTCTCGATATGTACCTGCCCGAAAGCGGAAAGATATTTATCTTTGGGGATGAGTTAAGAAGAGAAAATATAGAAATAAAGGAAAAAATCGGCTTTGTTATAAACGACAGTTTTTTGTCCTTGTGGTTCACGCCTAAAAAACTTGGAAGCTTTTTTGCGGGTGTTTACAAAAATTGGAATCAGGGGCTTTACGAAAGGTACCTAAAAGATTTTAAAATTCCTCCTTCAAGGTTTTTGTCGGGCTTGTCTTCGGGAACTATGCAAAAGCTTCAAATTGCTATAGCTCTCTCCCACGGGGCCGAGTTGTTGATTTTGGATGAACCTCTTAATTTTTTAGACCCTGTTTCAAAAAAAGAATTTTTAGATCTTATAAGAAATTTTATGCTTGACGAAAACCGCTCGGTTTTAATTTCGAGCCATCAAACAGTTGAGCTTGAAAAAATTTGCGATGAGATTATTTTTATAAGCGAGGGAAAAAAAGTCTTTGATTCTTCTTTAGGGCACCTCTAAAAACCTATTTTTAGTGTACCTATTTATTATTTTAGTAGCTTTTTTATAAATTGTCTAGTGTAAAACTTGGATTCTTTATCTTAAGTTCCCTTACTTTTCATTTTATTACCTATATGCTCCCTCATTTTATTTCTTTAGATAGCAATATCGGCATAAGTTGTATGTTAAGTTCATCATTATTATCGAAAATGTTGCACGAGCTAATCCTATCGTTCTTACATATATACCTTTCATTGAGTTTGTCATAAAGCCAAATACATGTTCGACTCTCGCCCGTATTTTTGATTTTTTTCTGTTACCGATTTTTTGTTTTTTACTAAGAGGTTTCCCTCTTGCTCCTCTTTCACAAATTTGCCCTTCTATTCCTTTCGCTTTTAAAACTCTCTCTATTTCTTCTCCTATATAGGCACTATCTGCGTATAATCTTTCATCTTCCTTTTCAACTAAATTTTTTAATTCTTTACTATCATGAACATTAGCTGCTGTTACAGTTGCTTTCAATATAAGCTTACTTTTTTTATCTACTTTTATATGATCTTTATAACCGTAATAGCTACGTTTGTGCTTCTTTGTCCACCTAGCATCACAGTCTTTTTGTGATAATTTTGCCTTATTTTTTGCTTCTTGCCATTGTTCAGGGATTTTTCCGTTTTTAATTTGTTCATTTTCATCTTTGCTGTTATGCTGTATCGGAGCTTCTACTATTGTCGCATCTATTATCGTTCCCTCTTTTCCTATTAAGTTATTTCTAGCTAATTCTTTTCCAAACTTTTCAAATAACTTTTTTGATACTCTCGCTTCAATGAGTTTTTCTTTAAAAAGCCATATTGTTTTTGAATCGGGTACTTTATCTTTTAATTCCAATCCTAAAAATCTCATAAAGGATAGCCGATCGTTTATTTGATATTCCGTTTGATCATCACTTATGTTGTATAATTTTTGTAAGATTATTATTTTAAACATCATTACATAATCGTATGCAGGTCTTCCGCCTAAACCTTTTGGCTCTTTGGTTAATGCTTTTTTTAATAGTGGTTTGAATATTTCCCAATTTATTTTTTTGTTTAATTTTTCAAGACTATCACCTAAGTTACTTAATACTCTTAAACGATCTTCTTCATCAAATAATCCTTTTTGTTTCATACCTCATTTTATCATTTTTTTAATCTTTTTTAAAGGGGGTTTTTAGAGGTGCCCTTTAGAAAATATAAATAAAAATTACGGGCTTTTAAAAATAGATGAAAAGACTTTTAAGTCATTGTATAGTAATGATTATATAGCTTATAGAAAAACCGATTATGC
The DNA here is from genome assembly GCF_024181385.1 of Treponema sp. OMZ 798. NCBI lineage: Bacteria > Pseudomonadati > Spirochaetota > Spirochaetia > Treponematales > Treponemataceae > Treponema > Treponema sp. OMZ 798. Next base: position 2,186,674 of record NZ_CP051305.1, on the reverse strand, counting down.
TTATGAGGTTTTGGTTTCGGATAAGGAAAATCAAAAATTTGACGGAATGGTTTGCGAAAATGCAAGCCTTGAAGATATTATGTATTTTTATACAAAGGAGAAAATCTAAAATGAAAAAAGTGAAGGCTATAATATTTAATTCTATGCATAGTGTTGGTGTTTTAATTGGAAGTATTTTCTTTTTAATTGGAATTATTGAGATTCTTATAGGAGCATTAATTCCTGCTGCTCGGAATGTTATATTTTTTCAAGGCTTAATGTTTTTATTTGTCGGAACTATGATTCCTTCTCTTCCCTTTTATGAATCTATTACAATGTATATATTAATGCCGATACATGGAAAAGAATATTTTATTGCAAATAGTATTTATTCTTTGTCGGTTAATTTTTTAAGTGTTTTTATTTTAAGTCTTATTTTATATATTATAAATTTTTTTCTACCGATTGAAGATTTTAAACTTCTCATTTTAATTATGTTTATTTACTTACCTGCTGCCATATCTTTTAACATGATTTTATGTGCAGTTGCAATTAAAGGAGGGCTTTTGCGCAGTATAATTACCTCAGTTATAGCTTACGGATTGCCTCCTACAGTTCTTACTTTAGTAACTATCGGATTAAATACTTCGCATGATAAACTAAAATCATTTTTTGAAATAATTCCGTTCACATTGTTTTTTCTTGCAGTTTATCTTGTTTCTTTAGTTCTTATTTTAATTTCTTTCTTTTTAGGAACAAGGAATTTTAACGAATTTAGGATTAAAGGTTTTATGCTTAGGAATAAAAACCGCTAGGTATTTCTATATTGAAGAAAGATTTGCTTTTAGCGGTTTTGGATAGATTAAAGCTCCACTATCTTATCCGCGATTTTTTTTGCGAAGGGGGCATCGTGGGTTACGCAGACTGCGGTGCGCTTTTCTTTTTTGACTATCGATAAAAAAAGATCGGCAACCTTGTACTTGTTTTTTTCGTCGAGGGAGTCAAAGGCTTCATCGAGGAGGAGGAGGGACGCGGGATAGCTTAGGGCACGGGCGAGACCTGCACGCCGCTGCATTCCGCCTGAAAGCTCGGCGGGCAAAAAGTTTTCAAAGCCTGAAAGTCCCAAGGCTCTTAAATAAAAAAGAGCCTTTTCCTTATTTTCAATTTTTGAAGATTTTTTTGAATCCAAAACATATTCTATATTTTCTACGGCCGTTAGATGAGGAATAAGACGCATGTCCTGATAGGCCATAGCATAGCTTCCACGGACGGGGCGGTTTTCTATGCTTCCCGATTTTAACTCAAGGCTGCCCGAAATAATTTTTAAGAGGGTACTTTTGCCCGCCCCCGACTCTCCTAAAATGCAGGTAATTTTTTGTGCAGGAATTTCAATATTTAGGTTTTGAAAAACCTTGTGCTTAGAGTAATAAAAAGTTCCGTCGTGTATTGTAATCGGTTTTTCCATTTTCTTTCTCCATTTACTTAGGATCGGCTTTGAGGCAGGAGCGGCTTGCGGTTATGTCTACTCCTGTGTTAAGCACGTTTTCAATTATCACCTCTCCCATCTTTTTTGGTGCCTGAGTTTTGACTCTGTTTATTTCTTTCATTACATCGAAGATCAAGGCCTTGGGGATTGGGCTTGAAGTTTTTACGGGAAGGGAGGGGAGCACCCCGCCCTCGATTATTACGGTCGAGCTTATGTTTCTTCGCGGGTTCTTAATTTCCTGCATTGCGTAAAGCTCGCCGCCCTTGCATAAATTTCCTTTAACTGAAAATTCTCCCGACTCTTCTTTAAAGACTGAAAGTTTACAGCCCCGCGGGCAGGACACACACGTAAAATCTTTTTTTATCAGTTCTCTACTCATCTAAAATTACCTCCGCAGTTATGTCTTCGGTCAATCCCTTTAAGGTGATAAAGTTTAAGAGAATGTTTATCATCTCGGACGGAACCAGCTGTGCCGTTTTCTTTTGTGCAAGAATTTTTTCGCCCGACTTAATTATAAGGCGGGCGTTTCTATAAACCGAATCCGTCCGCATAAAAAGGGAAGCTCCGTCGATGTTCGAGGTGTTTATTCTGTTCGGAACAATGTAGCGGATTCCTTTTTTGGCTATTGTCTTAATAAAAGCAGCTTCCTCTTTTTGCGAGGCCTTATTTTCAAGCTTCTTGTTTTTTTGAGCAAAGATGGCTGCGTTTTTTCCGGCTGTTCGGCTTTCCTTTGTAACGAAGTCTACGATGTCGTGCACGTGGAGAACATTTCCGCAGGCAAAGATACCGCTTACTTCCGTTTCCATTCCGTTATCGACAAAGGCTCCGTTTGTTATCGAGTTGAGGGCTATACCTGCCTTTTGCGTAAGTTCGTTTTCGGGGATGAGCCCGACTGAAAGAAGAACCGTATCGCAGGAAAATTCTTTTTCGGTTCCGGGAATTTCTTTAAAGGAAGAATCTATTTGCGCTATCGTAACTCCCGTAACCCTGTCCTTGCCGTGGACGCAGGATATGCTGTGGCTTAAAAAAAGCGGAATCCCGTAGTCTTCAAGGCATTGGGCTATGTTCCGGTTTAGGCCGCTTGAATAGGGCATTATTTCTACAACGGCCTTCACCTTGGCTCCTTCCAAGGTCATACGGCGGGCCATGATTAGGCCGATGTCGCCTGAGCCGTAGATTACGACCTCTTTGCCGACTGAAAGACCCTCGATGTTCATAAGGCGCTGGGCCATGCCGGCGGTAATTACGCCCGATGGACGGTAACCTTTTAGGGAGATGGCTCCTGCCGTGCGCTCGCGGCAGCCCATTGCAAGGACTACAGCTCCCGCCCTTATTTTTTTTAAGCCGCCTTCGTTTATGAGAGTAATCTCTCTTTCTTTGGTTAGGTCGATTACCATGGTATTGAGGAGGATATCTATGTCCTCTCTTTTTACCATCTTTATAAAGCGTTCCGCATATTCGGGGCCGGTTAATTCTTCTTTAAATTCGTGGAGGCCGAAGCCTGCATGAATACATTGGTTTAAGATGCCGCCGAGTTCAAAGTCTCTTTCTATTATGAGAACGGAAGAAGCTCCGTTTTTTTTGGCTTCAAGGGCTGCCGCCAAACCTGCAGGGCCTCCGCCTATTACGGCGACCTCGTATTCGTCTTTGCAATTATTGCTTTCTTTTATATTTATCATTGTGCACCGCCCTTTAGTTTTCCGTAAACAATCGGAGAATTTCTTCTGTCCTTTTGAATTTTTTCGATAGGGATTTTTAATTCGCGTGAAAGGATTTGGAGAACGTGGGGCTCGCAAAAGCCTCCCTGACATCTTCCCGAGCCGGGGCGTACCCGCCTTTTTATGCCGTCAACCGTGCGGGCTCCCGCAGGCCGGTGAATTGCTTCAATGATTTCTGCCTCGCTTACTGTTTCGCAGCGGCAGATAACATGGCCGTAAAGCGGATTTTCTTTTATAAGAGCGTCCTGTTCTTTTGGGCTCAGATCGGCAAAGTGCTTGATTGCCTTTCTATTCTCGTTAAAATTTTTCTTTTTGTTAAAGGGAAGTTTTAAGTCATCGGCTTCTTTTTTTACAAGCTCCGCAACATATTCTCCAATGGCGGGAGCCGAGCTTAGTCCGGGCGATTCGATTCCGCCTGCGTGTATAATTCCTTTAGAATTTTTTGAAGCATAGATCATAAAGTCGCCAGTGTCGGGTCTTGCCCTTACTCCTGCAAAAATGCGGATGGTGTTTTTAAAATTGAGAGAGGGCACTGTCTTTAAAGCCTTTTCTTCTACCTGAGCCAAGCCTTGGGCTGAAACGGATGTGTCTTCTGCATCTTCAATATTTTCTGCGGAAGGGCCGGCCAAAAAATTCCCGTGATAGGAGGGGAGAACCAAGATGCCTTTTCCCATCTTTGATGGGGCCTGAAAGCAGATGTGATTTACAAGATTTGCATAGTTTTTATCGAAGAGACGGTATTCCCCGCGGCGGGGTAGAATTTTAAAATCTTCGTCGCCTGTCATTTTTGCAATCTTATCGGAGTAAAGCCCTGCGGCATTTATAACGAGCTTTGTTTTAAAATTCTTTTCTTCCGCATTGCCGGATAAGGTTTTGATGACATAGGCTTGGTCTTCTTTTTCAATTGAGACGACCTCGTTTTCGGGGAGAAATTCTACACCGTTGGAAACGGCGTTTTCCATAAAGGCCGCCGTCATGTCGAAGGGACAGATTACTCCGGCTGTTCCGCAGTAGAGGGCGCCCAATGCCTCTTTTGAAACATTTGGTTCTTCTTTTAAAAGCCTCTCCCCATCCCAGATTTCCAAGCCCTCAGCTCCGTTTTTTATGCCTCGTTCGTAGAGGACTGAAAGTTCTTTTTTTTCTTCTTCGTTAAAGGCGATTACAAGAGAGCCTAATTGTTTAAAGCGCAGATCCAATTTTTCTTTTAAGCTGCGCACTAAAAAATTACCTCTCACATTTAGCCTTGCCTTCAATGAGCCTTCCTTTGCATCATAGCCTCCGTGGATAATTCCGCTGTTGGCCTTGCTTGTACCGCAGCCGAATTCCAATTCTTTTTCGAGGACGGCGATTTTTAATTCGTATTTGGAAAGTTCCCGTGCAATGCAGGCTCCTACAACTCCTGCTCCGATTATTATTATATCGTACATATCTTTTTATGATACCACTATTTGCCTGCTTAGTCTATATGAAAAAAATCAAATTTTATTCGGTATAGCATTGACTTTTTTTTTAGATTCCTATATAATCAAGACTCGTTTTACAGGCCATTAGCTCAGCTGGTAGAGCAACAGACTCTTAATCTGTGGGTCGCAGGTTCGAAGCCTGCATGGCTCATCTTAATTGAACCTCTAGGAACATTAGTTTTTAGAGGTTTTTTTATAACTTTTCATCCAAGATTTGCCAGTACCCGTTTTTGTCGGCCCCGATGCGCTTGATGATACCGGCTTTTTTTAGTTCCGAGATCTTTCGGCTTACGGTTACCCTTGATTTTCCCAATTTTTCGGCAAGTTGTTCATATGATATTTCAGGATTTTCTTTTAAATATTTTAATATAAGATTTACAGTATCATTTACAGTATCATTTACAGTGTCATTTACAGTTACTTTTTTCCGATTATTTTTTATTGTTTTGACAATTATTTCAAGCATAAAATCTATAAAAATACCTGAATCGTTTTCATCCGTGCTTTTTTCAAGGGCCTTATAATATGCCGTTTGATTTTTTAAAATCATGTTTTCAATGGGAAGGTGAATAAATATAGAATTCCAATCCGCAAGAATTCTCGAATGCCATAAGCGTCCCATTCTGCCGTTTCCGTCTTCAAAAGGATGAATAAACTCAAACTCGTAATGAAATACACAGCTTTTTATGAGGGGATGATAGTCGCTGGTTCTAAGCCAATCGAATAAATCGCTCATCAAAAATGGGACACGATCTGCAGGAGGGGCTATGTGACTTATGCCGTTTTTTCCGGCTATACAGACTCCGCCTTTTCTAAAATGTCCCGGATTATCCAGAAGCCCCATAGTCAAAATTCCATGAGCTTTTAATAAGTCTTTTTCGTTATAAGGATCGAAAGACATACATTTTTCATAAACCTTAATTGCATTTTTTACTTCTTGAACTTCTCTTATGGGAGCGATAATATGTTTTCCCTCAATTAAAGCAGTAACCTGCTCTTCTGTTAATGTGTTACCCTCAATTGCAAGAGAACCCTGTATTGTTTTCATCCGGTTTATTTTACGCAGTCTTACACCATCTTCTTGTTCCAGTCTTATTTTAAAGCGTTCGATATCTGCGGATATTTGAGAAATCAAATTTATAGCTTTTGACGTAATTTTAAATGGGGGTTCGTAACTCATATTCTTTCATTATAAAAGATTTTTAAGATATAGTTAAGTAAGTAGTTTTAGCGGTAATTGTCCGTCAAGGCTTTAAGATATTTTTCGGTGAGGATGAGGGCTTCGTTATTGAGAGTTTCAATCTTGTCATCGGCTGTGTGCATGAGCTGCCATGTGAAAGGGATGATTTTTTCGAAGGGGGAACCTTGGGGCGGTTTTTGGTTTTTTATTACCATGTCCGTGAGTTCACCCATGGCCGTTTTGTTTTGAGTTTTGTTTTGGCTATTTAGTACTGAAGTTTTCTTTTGAGGGAGACTGCTCAAGGGATAACCTTCTTTTTCCTGCGGGAGATAACGCAAAAGAGTTGCGGCTTCTTCCCGCGGGAGAACGGTTATGACTTGGGCGCAAAGGCCGGCAGCAATAAAGCCGGCATTGTCGCTGTAAGCCGTCAGCATTGAAAGCCATTGATTCGGACAAGCCTTCTGTGCAAGGAGGCCTGCCCGCTTATGAAGCTCGTCGAGCCTTTTGGTTTTTTCTTTATCCCGTCCGAAAATGCCTGAACGGGAAAGGATTAGGGTATCGCCTCTTCCGCACATGTCAAATACAAAAATATCATCCTCATCCATTTTAAGTTTTTTCAATCCTGTTCCAAGTGTGTAAGATCCTTGTTCTCTAAGACCGGCTGCTCCTGCTTCTTCACCGTCGGTAAAGATAATTTTTATGTTGTGGGCCTTTGTGTAAGCGCATAATTTTTTTGCAAAGTTCATGAGGATAAAACAAGAGGCAGAATTGTCGTTGGCTCCTTGGGTATTTGGAGCCCTGTCATAGTGAGCCACGAGGGTTTTCATCTTAAAATTCTTATCGTAAAACTGTGCAGGGTATTTTATGATGATGTGTTTTTTTTGTGCAAGGTTTACTATGCTATGAGGAACCTTATTGGCTATTAACCACTGCGATATAAAATCACAGCGGTTAAGGTCTTTTTTTAAAAAGGCTTTAAACAAATCGGAATTGAGCAAGCTGTCTTCATTTTCCTGAATCATTTTTGTTAAAGCCTTTTATTCTTATTTTTTTAATTCTTCAAGCACTTTTTCAAGTTCGTCTACAATCTTTGCAAAGTTGTCGCAGGCTTCTTGTACCGGAGCGGGACTTGCCATGTCGACACCTGCAAGTTTGAGAGACTCAATCGGATAGCGTGAGCCTCCCGATTTTAAGAACTTAAAGTAGTCTTCTCTTTCCTTGTCGCCGCCTGAGCAAACTCTTTCGGCAAGAGCCATTGAGGCGGAAATTCCTGTTGCATATTTGTAAACATAGAAGGCCCTGTAAAAGTGCGGAATCCTCATTCCTTCCAAGTCGCTTACATCTTCGAATACCATTTCGGGACCGAAGTAAAGTTCCAAAAGTTTTTTGTATTCGCTTCGCAAGTTTTCAACTGTAAGAGGTGTGCCGCTTTCGACAAGGGCGTGAGTAATCTTTTCGTACTCTGCAAACATTGTTTGTCTGTAGAGGGTTGCGAGGATATCCGATGCTCTGACGCTTAAAAGATAGGCTCTCATTTTCGGGTCGGTTGTAGTCTTAATCATGTGCCTGAATAAGAGCTCTTCATTAAAGGTAGAGGCAACCTCGGCTTCAAAGATTGTGTAATGGTAGCAGGGATAAGGATTGTTCCTGACTGAGTACCATGAGTGCATGGAGTGGCCGCCCTCATGTACAAGGGTGAATACGTCACGGATAACATCTTCTTTGTAGTTCATCAAGATATAAGGAACGCTGTCATATCCTCCTGAAGAGAAAGCACCAGAGCGTTTGCCTTCATTTTCATACTTGTCTACCCAGCCGTTTAAAAGACCGTCTCTGATTGTTTTAACATATTCTTCTCCAAGAGGTTTGAGGGCTTCAGTGATGATGTCGACAGCTTCATTATAAGGAGTAACTTTTTTTACCTCGTTTACTAATGGCATGTAAACGTCATAGTGGCGGAGCTCTTTAACGCCCAGATGTTTTTTTAACATACCATAGAATTTATGCAAGGGTTTTAAATTTTTGTGGATTGTGTCTACGAGGTTGTCATAAACGGCTGTAGGGACCTTGTCGACATAGAGGGATTTTTCTCTTGCAGAACCATAGCCTCTGATTTTTGCAAGGGCTACGTTTTGCTGGACCTGTCCCGTATACAAACTTGCGATTGTGTTTTTATGAGCGCCGTATGTGCCGTAAAGCTGCTTATAGGCTTTTTCGCGCAAGGCTCTGTCCGGATCCTGCATAAATTTTGAATAAGAAGATTGAGTGAGTTTTACATCTCCTTCTTTTGTTTTAATAGAGCCGAAGTCAAAATCTACGTTTGTTAAAACCGAAAAGGCCTGACTGGGCGTGCCGTGGGGCTCGCTTAGAAGGCTTAAAATCTTTTCTTCCTTGTCGGAAAGGGTGTGGGGCTTTAAGTGCAGGGTCTTTTCCAAGGAAACCTTAAAATCGGCAAAGTCCTTTCCTGTGGGGCTTGAAGGATCAATCCATGAGCGGATTTTTTCTTCGGGGATTTCCATGATGGCGGGCATGAGCCAGCTGGTTGCAGCCGAAAGCTCCGTAACTGTCATCATGTATTTGCCCAATCGCTTGATGTTTTCAGGATCGCCCTCGTTTGAGGATTTTTGTAAAAAGGCATAGTTCCCGACCTTTTCTGCAATTCTATCAACTCCTGTTGAAGCCTTGAGGCAGGCAAGCAGGGTTGCCGCATCGATTGTTTCAGGCTTGGAAAAGGCTTCCTTATATTTTAAGATTTCTTTTCCGCCTTCAGGAATGGAAGCAAGGGCCGCTTCCCATTCTTCTTCATTCTTAAAAAGTAATTCGATATTCCATTTGTCGCTCTGGGCGATCTCGGAACGTTTAGGTGTTGTTGAGTTTTTCATGACTCTACTATACAACAATGCCGATAAATAGGCAAGGGTCTTAAATTTTTTAATGTATAATCTCTTATAGAACGATTTGCAATTCTATGTTATAATTGCAGGCATGAAACAAAACAATATTCCGCAGCAGACGCATTTTCTTGGTGTCTTGTTACCGGAGGATATAAGTCTTAGGCTTGAAGATTGCCGGCAATATATGAACAGGGCTTACGGGTGTAAGTCAGGGCATGGTACTCCAATCCATGTTACTCTTGTACCTCCGTTCAGATTGCAGAAAGATCATTCAACCGATAATTTAATAAGAGCAATTGAAAACGAAGTCTTGCCTAAGGGCTTAGGTTTTACGGCTCATATGGATAATTTTGATGCGTTTGGAGATAGAACTCTTTTTGCAAAAGTAGTTGCAGATGAAAATTGGACAAAGCTTCGTGATGAAACCGTAAAAGCAATTTTGAATGCCTGTCCGGGCTGTACCAAAAAAGACCGGAGACCCTTCCGGCCTCACGCCACCGTTTCAAATCGGGATATTCCACCGGGGATAACGGCAAAGGCTCTTGAGGTTATGAATGAACTGAATATTGTTGAAGACTTTCCGGTTGATAACATCACGATTTTTGAACGGAAGGGCAATAGGTGGGTAGCTGCTGTTACTATCGAATTGGCTACATCTAATTAAAAATAGCTATAACCATGATTATTACCTCACATCGGAAAAAGCTTAAGTTGCGGAATAGCCGTTTGCATCAGTTTAAAATGTTTATCGTTTGTCCACACTTCGCAACCATATTTTATTGCAAGAAATGCAATCATTGCATCTTGGAATGGAACAACAAGTCCGTTTTTCTTAAGTGCTATAAACTGTTTTGCAAGTGTAATCCAATCATTTTCTGCAAAATTCAAATAATAAAAATCTGCAAGGGATGTTTGTATTTGTGCAAATTCATCAGCAGATTTACTTCCACGTAAAAGTTCTGCTTTTATAACACCACATATTGCAATATCATTTTCAGAAAATATTTTTTCAGCAGTGATTGTAGGCTTATTCCAAAAATCTATAATAATATTTGTGTCTACTAAAATCATATCAAGCTCGCCTCACGTAATTCGATAACTGTATCCTGATCAAGGTGAATCTTTCCGGCTAATGCAAAAAAGGCTTGTTTAGTTTTGGGTTTTGTTTGTTCTGTATGATTTTTCGTAAAATTACCTTGCTCTGTTTCAAGCAGCTTGATAAATGCTGATACTGAAGCTAAAAGCGGTTCCGGCAGCATTTTTACTTGTTCAATAACTGTTTCGTAAGACATTAATTTTTCACTCCTATTTAAATTAAAATTATTTATAATTCCTCAGTTTTTATAATCAGTATAATATTCTTTTATCTGCTTATCCGGAATATCAACTCTATGTTGCAACAACTTTTTATCCGAGTCGGAAATCGCCCAGTTCGATTACTCTTGCACAGTAATTATTTTGTCGACTACTCTTATTATTTGTATATCTATGGTATTATAGCATATTTATAAGGATTTAGTAAATAAGAAAATTTAGAGACAAAAAACTTATATATTATAGAAATAGGGAACGTTTGAGAATTAACTCTTTTTAAAAATTCCCATAGTTTCGATGTGATGGGTTTGAGGATAAAAATCAAATAGAAAATGTTGTTCCAACTTGTAGCCTGATAAAAGAAGTTTCGCAGTATCGCGGGCGAAGGTTACGGGGTCGCAGGAAATATAAAAAATTTGGCCTGTGCCGCTTGAGCAAAGCCAAGACAGGGCTTCCTTATCTATGCCGCTTCTCGGGGGGTCTATAAAAACCGTATCGAATTTGAGCTTTGATTCCTTTGTCTTTGCCCAATTTTTTCCGTCGAGGCCATGAAAAAAGATTTTAGGCTCTGAGCTTTTATCTTTGGAGATTCCTTTAATTCCCTTTGATGCAGAATTTTTATTTAGCTCAAAATTTTCCTTAGCATAGGCGAGGGCGTGTTTATTATGCTCAACAAGATGAATCTCTTTTGCCTTATCATGCGCAAAGAGAGAAAAGGTTCCTACACCCGAATAAAAGTCCAAAACTCGATCTGAAATTTTTGAATGTTCAAAAATCGTGTTTATCAGTTTTTCGGTCATTTTTAAATTCGATTGAAAAAAGCCCAAGGGGTTAAATTTTATCTTCTTTCCTGCAATCCGCACCTCACAGTCTTTTGCGTTTTTTTCGGTAAAAATATTTTTTCCATCCGAAAAAATGTGGACTCTGGAATTCGGCTCAGATTCTTTTAAATCGGATTTTAAAAGGTTTCTTATTGCAGGTACTGCAACAGGACAATCCTTTATCTTTACCGAATCGGAGCTTTTATTTTCTTTTAAAGAAAGCGAGCCGTCCCCGTCAACGTAAAACTGAAAGCGGGATCGATATTCCCAATCCGGGCCGCTTACAAAAATACTATTAGTAGAATTAAAATTAGAGTTTAAGGCCCTGTCAAGGGCTTCAAGAGCCATTGACTTGCGTAAAAAGTGCTGATACTCGTCATCGGCTGTTTGAAGATTACAGCCCCCGCAAACATAAAAGTGAGGGCATTTCGGTTTTACCCTGTGCGGAGAGCTTTCTAAAATTTTTTCGATTTTTCCCTCGGTATAATTTTTATGTTCTTTTACTATTGAAATTTCCAAGACCTCATCGGGGAGTGAATAAGGAATAAAAACGGTTTTGCTGTCCTTTAAGTCCGCTATACATGAGGCCCCGAAAACCATCTTTTTTGTTTTTACTATTTCTTTTTGCATAATTTTAATCTTCTAATACAGGCCTATTTTGCCATAGGCAGAGGTGGAAGGTCAGGATGAAGTGCCCTTAAATTTTCATAAAAGCGGTTTTCAATCTTGATATTGTTTTTTGAGGTTTCTCCGAGTTTTCTGTCCTTGCGGATGGAACCGTGAAAATCGCTTCCCGCAGTTACGGGCATATCAAGGGAGGAGGCCAGTTTTTCGAGCCTTTTACAGTCATTGTACTTTGTCGAAGAATTCCACGCTTCAAGCCCTACAAGGCCCTGTTTTTTAAAATCAGCTATAACATCGGGAAGAGAAGACCAAGATAAATACAGAGACATTGGATGGGCTAAAACAGGGATTCCCCCTGCCGATTTTACGGCCGAAATTGCCTCAGCAAGGCCGGCATTTTCTTTTTCTTCAAAAAAGGGCCTCCCTTTGGCAAAATACTTATCAAAGGCTTCCTGATTTTTTTTAACCATCTTATGGGCTGCCATATAGGCTGCAAAATGGGGCCGTCCTAAGCCCTTATCGCCGCCTGCAAAATCTCTGACCTTTTCGTATGAAATATCAAAGCCGGCCTTTTTTAACTTTTCGGCCATTCTCTGATTCCTATTGATCCTTTCATCCTGCAGATCCTGTAAGAGCATATTAAGCTCATGAGAATTTTTGCGTAAATCAAGCCCCAACAAATGAAGCTCTCCGGGGCTCCACTTAACGCTTATTTCTACACCGCGTATAAAAATTATGCCCTGTTTTGCGGCTTCTGCAGCAGCCTCATCAAGTCCGCTTAAAATATCGTGGTCTGTTAAGGCAAAGGCCGAAATTCCGGCTTTTTTAACGGCAGCTGCAAGTTCCGTTGGGCTAAGGGTTCCATCCGATGCTGTTGAGTGCGTGTGTAAATCCACCATAAACAAAGATTATATCAAAAAAAAGAAAGAAGGACTAGGTTTTTCTTAAAAAATATGTTAGAATATTAGAACGCAAGTTTTATATTGGGAGGCCGTAATGCCTAAGGCTATTAATTACAAGGCAAATTCAGTAGTTTATTTCTCGGGAGACTTTGATGAACGCGTTTTCCTCTTAAACACGGGCAGCATAGCTCTCACATCTATAGACATTGAAACGGGAGAGCAGGTTACCGATTATATAAAGACCGGAGAATTTTTTGGAGTAAAATCCGCATTGGGCAATTATCCAAGAGAAGAAAGCGCAATGGTTCTAACCGACTCCATAGTTTATTCTTTTACAAGCAAGGAATTTGAAGCCTTTGCACAGACAAATACCCGTATTATTTTACAGATGATCAAGGTTTTTTCCCGTCAATTAAGGACTATCCATAGACAGCTGGCCTCGCTTTTGGATAGTGAAGAAGAAACAAATCCTGAAGAGGGCCTTTTCAATGTTATGAATGCCTTTTATTCCTCCCAACACTATAAGGCTGCAGGACAGGTAGGGGCAAGGTATAAGGCTATCTATCCTAACGGAAAGTATATTTCACAAGTAGACCAGATTGTCAGAAGTACGTCGGAAGTTGCAGGCCGTTCTTTTGGAAATGCAGAAGGGCACAATAATGATGCCGTTCTTACTCATCACGAAAAACCGGCTGCAGTTACTGACGGCACTGTTCATCTTGCGTATAATAAGGCTGAAGATCTTTTTGAAAAGGGAGAATTTGAAGCTGCCTATGATCAATATCATGCCGTAATCGAAGCCGGGGCCGGTGATGAGATTACCGATAATGCTTACATCGGAGCCGGAAAGAGTTTGCACTCTCAAAAGGAATATGTACGCTGCTTACAGCTCTTAACGGGCTTTATTTCCCAGCATCCCAAGTCTTTAAAGATAGGAGATGCCCTTATGTATCTGGGTATGTGTTATATGGATATGGAAAGACCCGATAAGGCAATTGCTTTTTTTGATAAGGCTGCCATCTTGTCAGGTGCCGATATAATAGGTAAAATTAGGGAACTGCAAAAAGAGTGCAGCAGCCGGCTGCAAGGAGCGTAAACTATGTCGGATCTTTTTTCTTCATTTTCAAGATTTGCAAAAAAATTTCCTAAAGGTTCTGTTATATTTGCAGAATTTGAACCCGGGTCCTCATTCTATTTAATACAGTCAGGCCGTGTTCAGCTTATAAAGATTATAAACGGCTTTGAAAAAAACCTTGATATTCTGCAGCCGGGAGAAATTTTCGGAGAGATGGCCATATTGGATAACTCTCCCCGTTCAGCCTCAGCCATAGCTTATGACGATGTGATGGCCCTCGAATTCAATAAAGAAAACTTTGAAATACTAATGAAGGGAAATCCGGCCATTGCTATGCGTCTTTTAAAGACCTTTGTAAGGCGAATCTATGCCCAACGGCGCCGATTTATGATTTTAACTATCGAAGACAGACCTGCAAGAATTGCAGACGTCTTTTTAATGCTGGATGAAACCCAGCCCAGCCTTGACCGCACTACGGAAATGCGCTCCTTTGATACGACCATTGAAGAGGTTTCCCGTTGGGCTGGCCTTTCAAAAGAAGAAACAGAGGACAGTATGCGTAAGTTCATAGATCAAGGCCGTATATCCGTTTATGATGATAGAATTATCGTACAAAACATGACCGACCTAACCCGTTATGTTAATACACGCCGGTCAAAAGAACAAAATCTATATGTATTATAAGGCAGGATCCTGTGAATAATAAAAAAGATTATTATCTTCCTTTTTTGCTTACTGCAATAGTTATTATTGTAGACCAAGTTACTAAAATTTTAGTTGTAAAATATATGTCCGTAAATGAAGCTATTCCGGTAATCGGAGACCTTTTGAATTTAAGGCTTGTATACAATACCGGGGCAGCCTTCAGTCTTGGAGCCGGTTTCGGAGAAATTCCAAGAAAGATATTCTTGGTTTTTTTACCATTTTTACTCTTAGTAGCCCTTACCGGGGCCTATCTAAGATCGGCGGAATTGACAAAGGCTCAAAGATGGTTTATATGCGGCATAATAGGCGGAGGCTTCGGAAACCTCATAGACCGTTTTTTTAGATCTGAAGGTGTTGTAGACTTTATAGATGTAAAATTTTTCGGTATTTTGGGCATGGAGCGCTGGCCTACATTTAACGCTGCCGACTCTTTTATAGTTTGCTGCGGAATAGGGCTTTGTATAAATTTAATTTTAAACGGAATAAAGCAAAAAAAAGTACAAGACAATTGATATCGGCCTTTCTTTTATGCTTAAACATTTAAAATTTTTTTTCTTTTTTTTAGTTCTTCTTATTTTTTCTTGTACGCCTGCACGAAGCGAATATTCTAAAACATGGTTTTCTCTTGGAACGGTTTGCAGGGTACGTATCCTGACCTCCGAGCCTAAGAAAAAGGCGGAAGCGGCTTTAGAAAAGGTGTATGAGACCTTGCTGAGGCTTGATTCAATCTTTAATGCAAACACCGATAAGCTTTCTGTAGAAAATAATAACCTAAAAGGCTTAACCGCTGCGGAAGAGTCGGAGCTTGAGCGCTTAAACAAAGCGGCCGGTCTTTCTCCTATGGAGGTTTCGCCGGAATTATACGAGCTTTTGCAAATTTCCCTTATGATGGCAGAGCTTACCGATGGCGCCTTTAATCCGGCCATAGGCCCCTTAGTCAAAATTTGGAACATAGGCTTTGAAAATGAGGCCGTTCCTTCACCTGACGATATTAAAAGGGTTCTCCCTCTTTTAGACTATAAAAATATAATCCTAAGTGACGGAAACAAGGTATTTTTGCAAAAAGAAGGTATGAGGCTGGATCTTGGCGGGATTGCAAAGGGCTATGCTGCCGATAAGATTGCAAAAATTCTTTTGGATTATGGTATAGAGGATTTTTTAATAGATTTAGGCGGAAATATTCTTGCCTCAGGTAAAAATCCGTCGTGGAAAACTTGGAAGGTTGCTTTGAGGAACCCTATAATCGGTAGGAATAATTCTGTTGTCAGTATGGATCTTCAAGATGCTTCACTTGTAACATCGGGGAATTATGAAAGATTTATAAAAAAAGACGGTGTGCTTTATCATCATATCTTTGATTCAAAGACAGGTTATCCTGTACAAAACGATTTAAATGCCGTTTCCATTATGAGTGAAAGCTCTGCCCTTGCAGATGCTCTTTCTACTTCCGGCTATGTTTTAGCTGAAGAAAAAACAAGAGCTCTTTTACAAAAATTGGCGGCGGAAGAGTTCCCTCTTATCGGCAGACCTAAAATGCCCGCCTGTTTTTTATTTTATAAAGATAATTCCATTTCGGTTTTTGGGAATGATGAGATTTCTGTTGAAATTATAGATAAGGATTTTTTTATAAGGTAGAATAAATTCTTGATCAAAATCAACAACCCCGACGCAGAGCGTCAGGGTATTAAACCCTCCGCACGAATAAAGAAAAAGAACCCCCGAAAGGAGGATACGGGGGGTCTTTTTGAAGTAGTATGTGTATCTTTTCTGTGTGTGGATATAATCTATCAAATTAAATAAAAACTGTCAAGTATTTTTAAGAAAAATATGTATTTTTATTCATTTTACTGCTTTTTTATACGGTTTAATCTAAAATCTCTATCTACCCTGTATTCTACATATTTTATTTTTCCTTTTTCCACAGCATCTTTTAATGATCTTTCAACGGCACTCAAAGATGATGAGCCTGTCTTTACTTCTATAAAGCTTATATCTTTGATGGAGCCTTGAGATGATCCGTTAAATGCTATGTAGTCTATCGGCTTACCGATAAAATGTATCTCGGTGGGATCTGCAGGAAAACCGGGAAAAAACGGTGCGAGCTGCTCTGAAAGCTGTCCGTTTAATATTGCTCTTGAGCGTTTTACGGCATCCTTTCTGGCTTCTTTTAAATTCTTTAGATTCAAACTCCTTTCTTTATATTTTCCGATAATAAGTCCAACTAAAAAGGATATTGCAATTATAAATATTCCTAAAATAATCTTAATCAATCATTTCCTCCAGGTATTTTGGTTCTTGAGGTTCTTCTATATTTTCTTCCTCAATATGATTTTCTTGAGCTTTATCACCGATACCGTAAAAGGACATCAGATTATTGGAAAAGGATAAGGTAAATTTTACTAATTCTGCCATTTGAAAAATATCTGCAAGCTGCGGTGGTATTTTTTTATCAAGTGTAATTGTTTCCGTTTCAGGCTTTTGATATAACTTCTTTGTGTCCTGTGCTATAAATGTATTAAATTCCGAATATAGAACAAAATTCCGGATATATAAAAGTTCGGGGCGGTATTCAAAATGCATATTATCCCAGAGGGTCCATTTACCGCCCCAGATAAAACCTTCACTTTCAAAAGCATCTATTACGGCCTTAGGAGGTATCCATCTTCTGTAGGGCATTATTTTCATCCAATAATCATTCCTGGCCGCTTCCCAAAACCAATAGATTTTTTTGTTTCTGTAGTTTGCCGGTAAAAGATCGATAGCCGAGCCCCAGCTGTGGTTGCTAAGTTTACCGGAGTCTGCTATAACCCTCCAGTTAAAGCTCCAACACTGGTTTAGTTCTTTTAAAAATTTTTTAACTTCCGTGTTTGTTTTTTGGGCTTCATATATTTTTGCTTGAACACGCCTTAAAGGCCCTACAACACGTTGATGCACCCAGACATCATAACCCAAGAAACGTGATCGGCGTATTTGCTTTATAATCTCTTTGCGGTTTTTCCCATTAAATAAAAGCATAAAAAAGGTGTAATTTGGAGGAGGGGTTACTTTTCGATTCTTTATTAGACTTTCAGGTTTTAATGCCGATATAAGGTCTTCAGAAAAGTCTTTAGGATTTTGTATTTCATCAGAATAAAAATAAGAAATTATAGGGGCCCATCTTTGTTTGTTTTTAAGATCTTTTTTCGGTAAAAGTCTCCCATCTGCCCAATACAAATTTTGATTTCTTATCGTTATAAACCAATCGTTTAATTCCGAATCAAAGGAAATATTCTTTACAAGATCCGGATAGGCAGTTTGGATAGCTTTTAGACTAAGCCATGGATTATCAAGGTTAAAATTAAAGGTATCAAGTTTGTTTCTATTTTGGCATGGTACAATACTTAAACAAGCTATAAAAAAAAATAAAATAAAAAGAAACCTTTTAAAATTGTCTAAAATTGTTTGCATTTTGGTGCTATCTAAGTACTGAGTCAACAAGAGCCTTAAAATCTTTATTTTCAGGTTTTACCGGTTCTGTTTTACGGATAATAAAGACACCGTCCTCGTTTACTATTGTTTGCTCTTCGTTTACATCCAGCAAAGGAACAGGTTCACTTTCTCCTACTACATCCAGAGTTCCCAAGATGGGACTGTCGTCATATTTTCCCCACATTGAGCGTATAGGGCTATAATCGTCAGTAATGTATTCAACCTTTTTAGCTTCTATTTTTTCCAGTTCCGAAATAGGGACATCAAGTTCCGAAAAATCCAAACCCGAAATAGTATATCCTAAATCGTTTAAGCGGAGCATTGGGTCATCGATATCTTCTATTTCATCGATTACTTCTTCAACAGTTTCAACTTCCTCTATCTCATCGAGCTCTTCAACCGTTTCAGCTTCTTCTGCTTCATCTAGTTCTTCAATAGTTTCAGCTTCTTCTGCTTCATCTAGTTCTTCAACAGTTTCAACTTCCTCTATCTCATCGAGGTCTTCAACCGTTTCAGCTTCTTCTACTTCGTCAAGCTCTTCAACAGTTTCAGCTTCTTCTATCTCATCGAGTTCTTCAACAGTTTTAACTTCCTCTATCTCATCGAGTTCTTCAACCGTTTCAGCTTCTTCTATCTCATCGAGTTCTTCAACAGTTTCAGCTTCTTCTATCTCATCGAGTTCTTCAACAGTTTCAACTTCTTCTATCTCGTCAAGTTTTTCAACCTCAGAGAGCCGATCGGGCGATTCTGACGATTCGGCAGCCGGTGTTGGCTTATCGGAACCATCTTTTTGCGTTTTTACCGCTTCCATCAATAGATTTATCAGCTCTTCAGCTTTTATATTTTTTAGGTCTTGGCTGAGGGATTTGTTTATTGAGGTTTTATTTATAATGTCAAATATTTCTTGCCAACTATTTTGCAAGAAATCATCTATTTCTTTTCCCTTTGTCTCAAGCGCTTTTTTTCCTAAGCCCTTCTTTATTTCCGCATTTACCTCATGCCTATGATACTCAAGCTCTTTTTGAAGTTCTGCCCAATTTTCTTTTTGAGATGTTTTTAAATAGTTTTTTAGGATGGACCAATGCAGTTGTTGAATTTTATTTTGTGCAACAAATAGTTTATTTCTCTTTAAATTTAATAATAAAAAGAACATTAAAAAGATGGTTACAAATACCGTAAAAACCAAAAAATATTTGACGGCCATGGGAAACATAAAAACGTTCTTTTCGGTTATACGGCCTATATAACCAAAGTCGGATTTTTTTGTGATAAGAACCCAGCGATCCTCTCCTTCAAGGCCTATTATGCGTAAAGTTTGAGGTACCCTTTCCCAGTCATTAAGAACGACTTCTTTTAATTCCGGAGAAACAACATTATGGTTACCTGTCAAAATACCTATTATGGTATGGGCTTCATCGGACAGGAGGGCTAAACCGTCACTGATTGAAAGGATATTTTGCGAAACCAAATGATATAAAAAGCTGTTTCCTGAGATATAAAAAACGGCCGTTCCCCTATATACATCATAGGTATCGTAAAAAGGCAAACAATATAGAATCACATCAAAAGCTGTTGAGGCCGTAATTTTTACTTCCGACTTGTCTGCAGATGCTATATGCTGGTATGGAATCAAATTACCTGTATCGTTATACTTCTTATATGAAAGCATTGAGTTTGTCTTGTTTAGAATGTCTTCCGGAAAGGTACTAAAGTGGATTTTTTGGTATTGGGAGTCGATTATTCTCAATCCTGCAAATCCGGGGATGGTCGATATTATTTTTGCAATAACGTTATTTCTTTCTTCTATGTCGGATCGGTCTTGATCTTGCTTTACAGCCGACATTAATGATTCTTCACGAAGAAAATTTTTAAATAGCTCGGTATTTGTTTCATTCCATGCTATAAAAGCTCTTTCGATCTCTTCCAGATTTTCATTGACATGCCGTAAGATGGCCGGCTTATATATTTTTGTTTCCGTAAAAGACTCATAATCTGAGGCTGTTAAAAACAAAAGACCTGAAAATACAGCTAAAGAGATGACTAAACTTATAAGAACTTTTAAACTCGTACGCAATTTAAATCTCCAATACCTATTTTATCATATTTATGAAGAATTAGTAAACCCTCTAAAATATTCTAAGGCCGAATTAATTATACCTCATTACAGTATCGGCGTGTTTTTATAAGGCTTTATAAATTATGATATTTTTTATGGATAAGTTTTAAACGGCTAGAGCTTCCAAATCAAAACCGTTTCTGGCTAAGATTTTTGCTTTTACAATGGAGCCGGGGACTATGGTATTTCCGTCCGTGTCTTTTTTGTCTAAGTCAAAGCTTAAAATGACGGCTCCGTCAACTTCAGGTGCTTGAAACCAGGTCCGCCCAAGGGCTAAGAATGTTGTATCCTCTTCAAGTTCCGTCTCTTCATCCTCATTAAATTCAAAAAGCCGATCTGCCGGAATAAGCTCTTCTACTAAGACCTCTATTTCTTTTCCTATAAAAGAATCAAGCTTTTTTTCGGTTATGGAGGTTTGGATATTTTGTATTTCGGCAAGGCGGAATTCGGCTGTTTTTTGTGAGACTCTTCCTTTAAAAGAGTATGAAGGAGTATCTTCTTCCCTTGAATATGTAAAGCCTCCCGACCAAAGAGGTTCTAAGTTCTTTAAAAAGGCGATAGTTTCATTGAAGTCCTCATCCGTTTCACCCGGAAAGCCTACCAGAAAAGTTGTCCGTATTTGAGGTTCTCCATATGGACTGTTTGCTTTTTTAAACGCTTCCCTTATATTCTTTACGATATCAAGGTAAACTTCGGCAGAGCCTTTTCTGTTCATAGCCCTTATTATTTTTTGTGCCCCTGATTGAAAGGGAATATCGAAATAGGGCAAAAATCTAGTATCTGCCGTCATTATAGGAAGAATGTCAAGCGGAAAATGGTCCGGATGAATGTAGAGTAATCTTATCTTAAAATTGCCGTTTATTTCAGAAATGCTCTTTAAAAGGAGGGCTAAGCCGGAGTAGTTTTTTTTATGCAATTCAGCCTTTTTTAGGTCATCTTTTCCTGTTTGATAGGCGGCTAGGTCTTGTCCGATCAGGTTAAATTCATAAAAGCCCTTTTCTAAAAAGGCTTTTATTTCATCACAGATGTCTTTTACAGATCGGCTTCTTAACCGGCCTCTGATAAGGGGGATGGCACAAAAACTGCAAAAATTATCACAGCCTTCGGTTATTTTGATATAGGCAGAACGCGGAAAGTTAAGTATCTTAGGTCTTTCCCCTCCGCAGACTCCTGTTTGAGGCGGAACAAGGGCTTTTTCGCTGCTTTTTTCGGGCAAGGTATGTTTAGAAAACATAGTCTCTATTAATTGGGGCAATAGATAAAGGTTTCCGTTGCCAAAAATACCGTCTGCTTCAGGTAAATCCTTTTTAAGCACCTCGGCATAACGCTCTGCCAAACATCCTGCTAAGAGAATCTTAGCCTTAGGGTGGGCTGCCTTAGCCTGTAATACGGCATTTATCGATTCTTCCTTTGCAGAATTAATAAATCCGCAAGAATTTACTATGATAAGATCGGCATCATCGGGGTTGGAGGTGTTTTCCCACGATAAATTATCCATTATCCCTATTATAAGCTCTGCATCAACCTGGTTTTTTGCACAGCCGTGCAAGTCCATAAAAAATTTTTTTTGAAGCATCTATTTTAATCGACATCTACAACTATGAATTTAAAGCGTTTGGTTTCATCGTCCCGTATCCACTTGAGGTCTTTTACGATAACTTCTCCCGGCCGGCTGACTTCCAAATCTACTGTTTTACCGCCTGCAACTACTTGGAGTTTTACTGCATTTCCGTTGGATGCCCAAATTCTTAGACCGTTATTGGCTTGAACGGTAAGCTGTTCGGCTTTTTGATAGTATCTTTCTTCCCTGTTAGCTCTGTCCGCCTCATGTCTGAATAGGCAGTAGCCCCTAAATGTAGCATTTAGGGTTACGGGATAGGCAGACCCGCTTTCAAAC
This sequence comes from Treponema sp. OMZ 798, assembly GCF_024181385.1. Classification (NCBI taxonomy): domain Bacteria; kingdom Pseudomonadati; phylum Spirochaetota; class Spirochaetia; order Treponematales; family Treponemataceae; genus Treponema; species Treponema sp. OMZ 798. The sequence goes on along the minus strand of NZ_CP051305.1, from coordinate 2,165,032 downwards.
AATACCTTGTAAGCAGCAGATGCTTGAGAGTCTCCTTCGGAAACGACTAAGTCCGTTCCTGCAGAGGGTGTTCCCTGTGCAATATTATTTCCGGTCAAGATAGATACCAGAGCTCCGGATTCTGAGTTACTTTTATCGATATCTTCTAAAGTAATTTCTATATCCGGTGTCAAATCATTATCAAGATCTATTTTTACTGTCTGTCCTAAGCTTATGATTTGATTTCCCAATCCGGTTTTTAAGTTTAATTTAGGGCTTATTTTTTCTACCTCAATCTTGTGTTCTTTATCTTTTATGCTTAATTTTAAAACATCACCCTCAAATACTCTTTGTTCATACTTTTGCTGATTTATTTCATATGTTTTTGCTTCCCTTGTTTCCCGGACTTCGGTTACAGCATTTTCCCGGCTGCGTTTTTGCTGTATTGCCGGTATCCAGCTTTTAATTGCAAAAAAAACTACTATAATTATTAATGCAATAGCTGCCAATACACCAAAGCCTATAATAAGGGGTTTAGACAAAGCAAAGCCTCTTTTTTCTAATAGGGCATCGGGGGGCAAAGAGGTTTCCTGTATTTTAATCTGTTTATAAAGATTGGTTATTTCTTCGGGGTCAAGGTCCAGATATTCACAATAATTTCTCAAAAAACCTACGATATACGGCTCTGCGGGGAAAACGCTATAATCATCGCTTTCCAAGGCTTCCAAGTACCTTTTGGCTATATTTGTTTCTCTTGCAACTTGGTCAAGCTCAAGATCTTTTTTTATTCTTGTTTCGGTGAGTAATTTTCCGATTTCGTTCATTATTTATCTCCCATACCAAATTAATCGACAAAAAGAAAATCATTAAAGGATTTTGCTGTAGAAGGAGCATCAAAAACAAAGTTTCTGCTGCCTACTCCTGCGTTTATTCTGTAATTATAAAAATCGAATGTAATTTTACCGCCTGAAACAGGTATTGCCTCAATTCGGCGTATTAATTTACCGTCAGGATAAATCATAACGCGAAGAGTTTTGAAGGTCTCGGTTGCAGATTTTCTATTCATCAATAATATTATAACGTTTTCAGAGGAGCCTTCTTCCAAGGGCTGCGGAGCCGATGTCGCATCGTATTGAATTGTGTAACCTCTTTTCATAAGGGAAAGGCCTTGAGGGGTTGCCAGTGAAGAACCTCCGGCATTGCTTTGTTCGACATCCTGAGTCAAAATGGTTCTGTATTGGGGCAGGTAAATTGAAAGAGTGTTTCCGTTAAAAACTATGCATTGCTCTTCAGGAACCCTAAAATCCAAGCGCAGCTTATCGGGTCTCTTAAACATGGCCGTAGCCTGTTGTGTTGAATTTCCTGAACTTATGCTCATATCTACAATATAATCCTGTATTTGAGCATACCTATCGGAAACTGAAGCAAACAAATCGCCCGCGGTAGTTATATTTTGAGAAAAACAAAGCGAACCTATAAGAATAAATAAAATAATACTTATATTTTTTTTCATGTACCCTACAGTAAAGCAAAAAACAACTATAAAGTCAAGTAGAGGCATTTAAAAAAAATATACGTACTATAGTGTAACAAGATACTTGTTTTTTTGTTTTGGTAAAAGTGTATTTAATTTATAATATATAGATAAATTATTATATATTATATTCTGAAGGAGAATTATATGAAAGGAAAGGTTCTAGGAACCAAACAAAAAGAAAAAATGTTTTCCATAAGATGGAAGTATTGAAGGCTATTTCGGATTTTATTGAGGTAACAGCATCTGTTAAAGACAGCTCAAGCGAAATGCTTATGAGCAGCAATACCGTATCGAAAGAAATGCAGAACATATCAAAGATAAGTGAAGTTATTACGAGCGGAATGAATGACATGTCTGTAGATGCTGAAGAGATAAATAAGGCTATTACCGAAATAGATTCTATGAGTCAAACTCATCAAGACAATATAAATGATCTTGCGGAAGCAATAAAAAAATTCAAATTTTAGAGAATGATTTTAATATAGGGAGATCTATGATGATAAGCACCAATAATACACAAAAAAAAGAAAATATGTTTTCGATCAGGTATAAAGTAATACTGTTTTTTATATTTACTATTTTAGTCTTTACAAGCTTAACAGTATACATTATCGGAAAGAATATTAAGACTGAAAATTTAAGGAGGGTAGACAGGGTTGTTCCTCGGGATTTGGAATATATATCGAATTCGTTTACAATCTTTTTCGATAATGCAAAATCTGTTCTATTATCCATTTCACAAAATAAAGATGTCAGGTCTGCTGACAGTTCAATAAATTCTTTTGCCTTGTCGGAAACTAAAACAAGCTTGAAAAATATAAAGCGAAGTGAAACCGAAAAAAACATAGTAGATGTGTTTAAAAATTTATTTTCAAGTTTTCCTGAATATGTTGAAGTTTATATGGGAACAAAATGGGGCGGTTCGGTTACCAGTTATGACGGAGAAATGCCTGCTTTTTTTGATCCCCGTAAACGAAAGTGGTATGAAGATGCAGCTGCTGCGAATGGAGAGACTGTAATAGCCGAAGCTTTTGAATCTACAGTCGGCGATACAGTTATCGGTCTTTACAAAAGTGTTTTTTCGCAAGAAAATGAATTTTTAGGCAATGTAGGTATTGAAGTTACGCTTACCACTTTGACCGATATGATTTCCAAGTCCAAGCTTGGGACAAACGGGTATTTTATGCTTATTCAAGGGGACGGTACAATACTGGCTGATCCTAAACATAAGGATTTTAACTTTAAAAATATTTCTGATGTGCCAGTTCCAGATTTTGTAAAGCTTAAAGATTCAGTAAATGTAAAAATATTTATGGAAGGCAAATATTGGCTTACTTATACAAAGGTTATAGAGGGGCTTGATTGGCGGATTGTAGGACTTATTCAGGAAGATGAGGTTTATGCGGAATATTACTCGGTCATAAACTCAATCCTCAGTATAAGCCTGGTTGTGCTGTCGATATTTCTCATAGTTTTTGTAGTAATTGTTCTTAAAATTACTGACCCGATAAAAAAGGTTCTTTATGTGTTAAAAGATATTTCGGAAGGTGAGGGTGATTTAACTGTCAGGCTTCCTATAAAGGGTAGGGACGAAACTGCAAAATTATCCGCCTATTTTAACAAGACTATGTCAAAGATAGGAGCTTCCATTAAAACGGCATCAAAAAATACCGATATAATGCGGAATTTTAGCGAAGAGCTTGTAGGAAGCATAGCTCAGACGGCCGGTTCCGTAAATCAAATAACTTCCAACATTGACGAAATAAAAGAAAGAATTTCAAAACAGTTTTCAAGTATTGATGAGACAGGTTCTTCAATAAATGTTCTGCTTCAAAATATCGAAAAATTGGATTCTCATATTGAAAATCAGGCTGCAAGTATGACCGTTTCGTCTTCGGCAATGGAACAGCTTATACTGGATATTCGAAGTGTCGGGGATATTTTAGAAAAGAATAGAGATTTAATTACACGGCTTGAAGAAGCTTCAGGATATGTAAAACAATCTTCCATGGATTCTGCAAAACTTACAGCCGAAATGAGTGAAGAATCTGAAGGTCTTTTAAATGCGGGAAAGATTATTCAGCATATTGCAAGCCAGACGAATCTTCTTGCTATGAATGCTGCTATTGAAGCCGCTCATGCAGGAGAGGCAGGTAAGGGATTTGCAGTTGTTGCCGATGAAATCAGAAAGCTTTCTGAAGAGTCGAGTACTCAAGGAAGAACCATAACAACAGTTCTTCAAAATCTTAAACTAAAGATAGATACGATTGCATCGGATTCGGTTAAATCTCAAGAGACTTTTATTGAAAATTTCAGACTTACTTCTGCCGTAAAAAGTCAGGAAAATATAATCATGCAGGCTATGAGGGAGCAGATAGCCCGCGGTGAAGAAGTTTTGAAAGCTATTTCCGATTTTATTCAAGCTACATCTTCTGTAAAAGAAAGTTCGGGAGAAATGCTTATGAGCAGTAATGCCGTTTCAAAAGAGATGCAGAACATATCTTCCATAAGTGCCGTAATTACTGAAGGAATGAATAGTATGGCAATTGATGCAGATGAAATAAACAAGGCCATTTCCGTAATAGACTCTATGAGTCAGACTCATCAAAACAGTATAAACGATCTTGCCGAGGAAATGAGACAGTTTAAGGTTTAGAAAGTTTTGCCGGTGCAGTTGCCTTTATTCTTTTGTGATGACGGCAACTGCACAAGGAACCCTGCCTTCAATCAAACTGTATTCTGTATTTTTATACCCGGCATCGAAAAAAAACCGACGGTAGGAATCGTATGTGAATTCTATTTTAAATATGCTTCCTTTTTTTCCAAGAAGATTTGCAAGGCCTCTTTTCTTATTAGAAGTTTTGGCGTTCATATATGTAGGGATGATTATTTTCCCCTTTACAGAGCAGACCCTTTCCAGTTCTTTTAAGGCTTTGTACGGATCATCCAACAGATGAATAACATTTGCGGCTATAACTTTGGTAAAACTTTTATCGGGATAATTAAGGTGAAGGATATCGGCTTCACAAAATTCGGCATTTGTATAGGCCTTACATTTCTTTATTGCCCTTTTTAGCATGTTCTTTGATATGTCTGTTGCTATGATTTTTTTGCATCGCTGAGCGACACCAAGGCTAAGCATGCCTGTTCCGCAAGCGCATTCCAAAACAATGTCTTGGTTTGTAATCATAGAATTTATCTTTTTACAAAGAACCTCATGAACTTTGCTGTTATAAAGATTTGCAAAAATATCATAAATGCCTGCAACATTGTCCCAAATCATAAGCTCTCCTAATAGTAGGTATCGATATAAGTTTCGGCAAAAAAAACGCAGGGCTTATTAAAAAGCCCCGCGTTTTTATAACAGCCGTTTTTATTTTTTATATTTTTGCTCGACCAGTTTTTTTATGAACTCATTCTTAGCAACGTAGGGAATCGTGATGTGGCCGTTAGAATAATTTTTGTTGTATTCGATACTGGTGGTGATGGAGTTTTCGTTGCGGGCCCAGTTTCGGCGGGCGACGCCTCCCATTACGTCCCACATAATTGCGGACTTGATAATCTCGTCAACTCTTTCGCTTCCGTCAAGTACGAGGCCGAAGCCGCCGTTAATGGATTTTCCGATACCTACACCTCCGCCGTTGTGAAGGGCTACAAGGCTCATTCCTCTGGCTGCGTTTCCGGCATAGCACTGTACGGCCATGTCTGCCATTACGTTACTTCCGTCCTTGATATTGGAGGTTTCCCTAAAGGGAGAGTCCGTACCGCTTACATCGTGGTGGTCGCGTCCCATCATAACCGGTCCTATTTCGCCCTTGCGAACCATCTCGTTAAACTTTAAGGCTATGTCTCTTCTTCCCTCGGCATCCTGATAAAGAATTCGGGCTTGAGTTCCTACAACGAGCTTGTTCTTTTTGGCATCGCGTACCCAGTAGTAGTTGTCTCTGTCCTGACCTCGGCGGTCGGGATTGATGCAGCTCATTGCGGCAGCGTCGGTCTTATCCAAGTCTTCAGGTTTTCCGGACAAACATACCCAGCGGAAGGGGCCGTAACCGTAATCGAAGAGTTCGGGTCCCATAAGGTCTTCTACATATGAGGGGAAGATAAATCCGTCTTTTTCGTCAATTCCGTTTTTGGAAACATCCTTTGCTCCTGCATCAAATACGGCTTTTAGGAAGGAGTTTCCGTAGTCGAAGAAGTAGGTTCCTCTTGAAGAAAGAATCTTGATAAGCTCAAAGTGGTGCTTTAATGTAGAATCTACCCTCTTGCAGAATTCTTCGCGGTTTTCGTAGAGGAGCTTTGTTCTTTCTTCAAAGGTCATCTTTTCGGGACAGTAGCCGCCCTCATAGGGTGCGTGACAGGAGGTCTGATCCGAAAGGAGGTCGATGTGAACATTTTTGTCTACACAGTATTGAAGAAGGTCTACAATGTTGCCGTGATAGGCGATTGAGATGGGCTCCTTCTTTTTTAGGTACTCGTCAACCTTTTTAAAGATTTCATCAAGGTTATCGGACATTTCGTGAACCCAACCTTGTTCAAGACGGGTGTTGATTCTCGATTTATCGACCTCGGCAAAAACACCGACGGCATTTGCTATTTCGCAAGCCTTGGGCTGGGCTCCGGACATTCCGCCCAAGCCGGAAGAAATAAAGAGTTTTCCCTTTAAGTCGCCGTCGCTTGCAACTCCGAGTTCCTTGCGGCCGGCTGTGAGGATTGTATTAAATGTTCCGTGAACGATACCCTGAGGACCGATATACATCCAGCCGCCGGCTGTCATCTGGCCGTAGTTGGCAACTCCCATTTCTTCTGCAATTTCCCAGTCCTTATAATTATCGAACATGCCTATCATAAGGCCGTTTGTAATTATAACCCGAGGGGCTTCAGGCTTTGAGGGGAAGAGGCCTAAGGGGTGCCCCGATTCCATAACGAGGGTCTGATCTTCGGTTAATTCTTCCAAATATTTTTTGATGAGGCGGTACTGGAGCCAGTTGTGGCAGACAGAGCCTGTTTCACCGTAGGTAACAAGTTCGTAAGGGTAGAGGGCAACATCAAAGTCCAAGTTGTTGTCGATCATAACCTGCATAGCCTTTGCTGCGAGGCACTTACCCTTGTACTCGTCTATGGGTTTTCCGTAAATGTTTCCGTGAGGCCTATAGCGGTAAGCATAAATTCGGCCGTAGGTAAAAAGCTCATCTAAAAATTCGGGAGCGAGCTTTTCGTGAAGTTCTTCCGGTACATAGCGCAGGGCATTTTTTAATGCTGTTTCGGTTTGCGCCTTTGTCAAGTTAAAGCCCCGGCTCGGTGCACGCCTGATTCCCTTTTCAAAAACAGGATCGGGAGGAAGTGTTGCGTCAAGTTTAATGGTCATCGCAGATGCGATTTCTTTGTTTGTAATCATAATTCTTATCTCCTTAAAAATAAATATTGTAGTTATTTTATACGAATTTTACTGCAGTTCCGTAGGCCGTAACTTCTGCAGCACCCTGCATTACGGCAGATGTTGAAAAGCGTAGGTTGATAACTGCATCTGCATTCATTTGTTCTGCCTTTTTTATCATGTGTTCAATAGCGATTCCTCTTGCTTCATCCATCATCTTAGTATAGGAGCCCAGCTCACCACCGACGAGGTTTTTTAAGCCTGCTCCGAAGTCTTTAAACATATTTTTGGATTGGACGGTACTGCCGAAAACCAAAGCAATGGTTTCTATATTTTTTCCCGAAATAAAATCTGTGTTTACAACTATCATAACTTTTCTCCTTTTAATAAATATTATGTTAAGAAGAATTATATCATAATAAGTTTAAATTTTAAAGAGCTTAGAACTTATAAAAATTATATTGGTTTTAAGCTTAAAGAACAAGGGGAGCCGCTTACTTTGCTATTAAATACGTAAAGATATACACAAAGGGGGCCGTCAGCAGAATCGAAAGGATAACCCTTTCAACCCAGATGATAAGATAATCCTTTATCTTTAATGGGATTTCCGTGCTCATCATACAGGGGATTGAGGCCGAGAAAAATAAGATTTCCGAAACACAGGCGACGGCCACTACAAGCCTTGTACCTGCCGAGGCGCTTGCAACTAAGGGAGCCGGCAAGAACATTTCTGCAATGCTTGTGGCAAGAGCCTTTGCTGCAAGAACGGGTTCAGGCAGTTGGATCAGCCATGTAAACGGCACGAAGATATACCCGATTATGTCAAAGACAGGGGTATACTTTGCAATAATCAGGCCTAAACTTCCGATTGCCATAAGGGAAGGGGCAAGGCCTATTGCAAGTTTTATACCATCAAGCAAATTTATTTTTACATTTTGAAGAAGGGAAGGTGCGGAGTTGCAAACCTTTACAGCCTCTCCTAAGGCGATCTTAAATTTATTTCCCTTTACATCGGTTTCAATGTCGCCTTTTCTGTCTTCATAATAGGAATCGGCTTTTTTGGATAGAGGATATATTCTTGCCGTAATTGCCGTTACTATAAAGGTAACTATAACCGTTGTCCAAAAATAGAAGTTCCAATATTCCATAAAGCCGAGAGTTTTTGCTACGATTATCATAAAGGTTGCGGATACGGTAGAAAAACCCGTTGCGATTATTGCAGCTTCCTTATTGGTGTACTTGCCTTCTTTGTACACGCGGTTTGTGATGAGTAAGGCTATCGAATAGCTTCCTACAAAAGAAGCTACTGCATCAATGGCACTTCTTCCCGGAGTTTTCCAGACAGGCTTCATTACGGGGCGCATAAAGACCCCGACAAATTCCATTAAACCATAACCGACAATAAATGCCAAAAAGACCGAGCCTATAGGAACAATAGTTGTAACAGGAACAACTATTTTACCGTAGATAAATGGAAGCATTCCTTTTGCTAAAAGAGCTTCGGGGCCTACCTTGAATACGGTCATAATTGCAAAGGGAATTGCAAGAATGTTAATAATGGAGAATACCATCTTTACCTTGGTCTTTTTCCATGAGCCGGTTACAAAAGGAAAAACTACGCCCACACAGCAAAGCAAGAGCCCCCAGTACTGTGCATGGTAGGGAATCTTTTGAATAAATCCTACAATGTGATCCAATGGAATAGTCTTTTTTCCTCCGATTGCAATCGGAATAAAAAACATAAAAATTCCGATCAAACTATAAACTACAAAGCGGATTATAGTCTTCGGATCCGTCTTTCCTTCGAGAACAGCCTTGTTCTCGTTCAGTTTTTCGTCACTCATCGTGAACCTCCTATAAAACTTTTGCAGGAAGCATTAGCTTCCGAAAAAAGTTTTTTCACGCAGTTTGTTTACAAACTGCATACAATAATGCGATGTTTTGTGCTTTGCACAAAACTCGACAGATAAACAGTGAGGCTGTATTGCTGCCGAACTGTTTATCGTGTCTCCTCAAGTTTTTATGATTAAAAATAGACTTGACTCATCTATTTCTTTAATCTCATATTCAAGGCCGGATTTTTTACCTAAATCGTCAAAATCTTTTTCGGTGAAGGTTCGGGCCTTAAATCCGTCTTTGCAGATAATGATACCGTCCTTTGTTTTTTCTTCATCTATTTCTCCCAAAAGTTTTTTATCGGCTTGCTCTTTAAACCAGTCTAAACGGATATTCCAAAATTTGGAGCTATAAGTACTAAAATAAGCTCTCCCATTCTTTTTTAAGGCTTTTATACATTTTTGTATAAGCTCTTCAGGTTCTCCCTTGATTGCCGAAAGCCCGTTTTGTAAACAAAGAACCATATCGAATTCTTCTTTAAAATTCATTTTATAGGCATCCATTGTTTCAAGATAAATATTTGAACCGTCTTTTAAAAATTCTTTTGCAAATTTAATTGAATCTTCCGAAATATCTATTCCCGTTACCGCCTTTGCATAGGGATAGAGTTTTTTTAAGATACGCCCATATCCGCAGCCGATTTCAAGGACGGATTCATTGCCTGTCAACTTCTTTTTGATAAAATTGATTTCCTCATCTAAATACTGCTTTACACGAGGAATCGCCGTTTCATAAACTTGGAACAACTTTTGTGAATTTAAACTTTTTGCATAATAATTTTCTTTACACATAAACTACTCCCATGAAATTTTCTTAATATTATTCTACCCCCCCCCCCCCCCATTTTGTCAAGTATTTTTTTTATTTTTTGTAGAAAAACTACTATCATTAGTATAATCTCCGCCTTAGAAAACTGTCAAGAGCTTTTTTTTGATTAAATGAAATTTTATTAAATTTGTAAAATTCTCAAATTATTCCACTGTAAGCTCTGTTTCGAGGCCGGCATAACCTAAATAATGCATAATTTATTACAATGTTGTTAAGATGTTTTCATTAAGTAGAAAATCCAGCAGGCCGACAACCGATATACCGTTTTCTGTCCGCCACGGTTTTATGACATCTTTTACGACAATTATTTTTTTGAAGTTGTCGGCAATATGCATAAGCGGGCGGGATTCCTGTTCGGTCTTTTCCGGTGTTGCGATATTTAGGGCCGATTGAATATAATATCGCTCATTTCCTGCATTACATACAAAGTCAACTTCGGTTTGAAGACGTTTATTGTTTTGGCGAATTTCAACAACACCGATATCTACATTGTAACCTCTAATAATCAGCTCGTTATAAAGGACATTTTCCATCAAATGATTTTCTTCTTGCTGACGAAAATTTAATTTTGCGTTACGTAAGCCTAAGTCTGCAAAATAATATTTTTGCGGTGTATTGATATATTTTCTTCCCTTAACATCATAGCGGAGAGCTTTTTTTACAATAAAAGCATCTTCAACGGCATCCAAATACGAATTTACCGTATTTAGCGATAATTCTTTTTCACCTTTACTCTTAAAAGTATCATGGATTTTTTGAGGATTTGTTAATGAGCCGACAGATGATGCTAAAATATGTATAATTGAATCAAGAATATCAGCCCGTTTAATTTTATTCCGTTCAACAATATCTTTTATATAAGTATAATCGAATAGTTGTTTTAAATATTCTGATTTTTCCCTGTCGGTGCTCATTGAAAGATTTAAAGGCATACCGCCATAGTGCAAATATTCTGCAAAACCCTCATATTTATCACCGCCCGTTGCTGCATAAAATTCACGAAACGATAAGGGGTTTATATGGATTTGATCGCCCCTGCCCCGCAGTTCCGTCATAACATCCGATGAAAGAAATTTGGAATTGCTCCCCGTTACATATATATCGACATTCTTTTCATAAAGGAGGCCTGTCAATACCAATTCAAATTCTTCTACCAGCTGAATTTCATCGAGAATAAGATAATAATTTTTTTTATCCTTTAAAAATGAACGGATATATTCGTCAAAAGCCAGAGGGTTGCGGTGAAATTTTTTGTTTGTAATTTTATCCAGCTCAATTTTGATAATGTGATCTTTGGGCACGCCTGTTTTTAGTAAATAATTTTTGAAAATCGGGTCTAAAAGGTAAGATTTTCCGCACCGTCTAATTCCCGTTACCACCTTGATTAAACCGTTTTCTCTTTTTCTTATCAGTTGTTCTAAATAAGTATTCCGCTTAATTTGCTTCATATCCGCCTCACTGAAGAAAAATGACAAAAATGGCATTTTTCTTCAGTCATATAATAGCATTCTACAGGAAATAATGCAAGAGCTTTTAAGTTAAAATTCCGATAAAACGGACAATCGAATGTCCATTTGCAAATTGCTTTTTTTCAATTCTCTTACAATTTATAACAGGCTGTTTCAAACTTTGTATGTTTACAATCTATTTAACTCATGCTAAAATAACAACTATGAAACGGTATTATAAAAAAATAGTATTTATACTTTGTTTTACTGTAATGTATTTTGGCTGTTCCGATACTAAGGTTCCTAATAGAAATTTAAGACCGGAACAAAATAAAAACCACATTATAAGTTTAGCAGAATTATATTCATATATTAAAGAGTATTCTCCTTTTTTAAATGATGGTATTTTAAATAATCTTAATGAAAAATATTTTGAGCTTTCAAATAAAATTATGTATGAAAGCGATAAATATAAAATTTATACATACTTTGAAGAGTTATTAGCGGTAATTAATGACGGACATTCTGCCGTTTTCTATGAAAAAGGGTCAAACTCACCCTTTTATTTTTTACCTGCCGGAGCGGACTATGCTGACGGGAAATACTATCTTTCATATAAAGAAAACAATATAGAAATACCCTTAGGTTCCGAACTTATAAAAATTAATGATGAAGATGTAAAAAAATATTTATTAAATAATATTGCAAAATATATTTCTGTAAAAACACCTCATGCCTTTGAAAGCAGTATGATAAAACGTCTTTTATATTCTTCACAAAATAAAAAAATAAAATTTACATTTGTGGTTGATAAAAATGAGACCCTGTCCAAAAAACTGTGTAAATGCGTTTTTTTTAATTTTTGAGCTTTCATATTTTACTCCGATGCAACTACTCCTAATTTTATTCTATCCGGGTCTTCAAAATAAACGGCATAGTGCTCATCTCCGCCTGCATAAGGATATTTTTCGTCATAACTTAAGGTTTTGAGCCGGCTTCTTGTAAATGAGAGCCGAAATTCTGCGAATTATATAGAGCCCTTAACTCTACCCAAATCCTCTGTTTCCTACCTCAACTAAAGAGTAACCCAAAAACTTTGTAACCAACCGGGTTCTTAGGGGCTTTGCCCCTAAGCGGAATTTTGGCGAAAGGAGGGGTGTAGGGGAGGAAAACACCTTTCTCCGAAAAAGGGGTTGTCCTCCCCTAATTGATTAGAGTTGTTCTATCTCCTCTTTACTCAGTCCTGTAACTTGGATTATTTTGGGGATTGAATCTCCTAACTGTTTTAACATTCTGGCGGTTTGCTTTACTCCCTCAGCTCGGCCCTCGACTAAACCTTCTTCTAAACCTGCGGCACGGCCTTCCTCTAATCCCAGTCTTCTAGCTTCATTCCTTTCACATTCGACATACATCTCGTATTTTTCGTTAGAGAGTTCTATTGCCATTCGCCTCTCTTCATCCGTTACCCTAAAGAGTGTCGCTTCTGCCATTCTTATACCCTCCTCCAATCTGCACAATTCTTCCAACATTCCGCTTTTTTTATCTTCTTCATAGTTGGCCAAAAACCTTATCCAAAAATCTTTTAGATTATACTCTTCAAGTCTCTTTTTCATAGTATAAACTATTAGCTCGTTTAATTCAACATAAAGATATTGGATTACAGAACCCTCAGGCATCTTTACAAGCTCTGCGTTTTTAGGAACATCGCAGCCAAAGACAGAGAGGCTTATTGCATACAAAAAATCGTCTTCGTTGGGCTCCGATTTTAAAAAACGTGAAGCTAACCGCATAAGATACATTTGACTCCGTCTGGGATAGTTGGTTTTCCAAAACTGCTGCATTTCAAGGTCTACAAGAAGACCTGTGTCGGTTTTAATTAAAAAGTCGAGGCGGTAAGTTTCACCCGACGGTCTGTCCCGAATCAGTTCGGTGTTTAGGATTTCGGCTTTTTTGATCTTACCGTAAGAATCTTCCAAAAAAGCGTTAAGAAAGCTTATAAGAGCCTTGTTGCCTTCCTCGCCTTTAGAAAACATCAGCTTAAATACCCAATCAGTTTTGGGATTTAAAAAAGTTTTTTCATTGTTCATACAAACTCCTTAACAGGCTTTATCTTCTTCTCTGCCTTCATATAATTATAGGGCTCTAGGTTGAATAAATAGTAAAATTTGAAAAAAGAATTTTAGAAAGTACGAATAAAAGAAAATGCGAATGTCGAACGATTGGAAGTACGAATGTCGAATGTTGGAAAGTTCAAATGCCGAATGTCAAACTTCGTCATTCACACTTTGTCACTTGCCATTCGTACTTTGTCCTTTGTCATTTCCCCGAAAGCCTGTTTTTCCATGAGGCGATTAGCTGGAGGGCTTTTATAGGGGCTGTTTCATCGGGATTGGTTGATAAGATTTCGTTTAAGATAAGCTCTTCTTCCGGGAAGAGGGATAGGCCCTTTGAAACCGGACTTGAGGCAGTTTTTTCTTCGGAGCCGACGGCTGTGATGCCGGAAGGGCTTGCTGCTTGACCGGCTCTTTCTTTTTGGAATTGGCTTCGCATGTATAGAAGGTTTTCGGCCCTTGTTAAGACGCTTTGAGGGATACCGGCAAGGCCTGCGACATGGATGCCGTAAGAGTTTCCCGCAGCTCCGGGTACGACCTTTTTTAAAAAAACTATTTTTCCTTCCGCTTCAAGCACATCCAATTTTAGGTTTATGATTTTTTCGTGCTCCAAACGGGTAAGCTCGTGGTAGTGGGTTGCAAAGAGGGTTTTTGCCTTTATGATATTAAGGAGGTGTTCGCTTACGGCCTGAGCTATGGCAAGCCCGTCCTCCATCGAAGTTCCTCGGCCGACCTCGTCCATGATAACAAGGCTGTTCCGTGTTGCCGAATTAAGAATGTAGGCCGTTTCTATCATCTCGACCAAAAAGGTCGATTCCCCTCGGGCAAGATTGTCCGTTGCTCCCACTCTGCAAAAGATCTTATCTACGGGGCTTAAAACGGCCTTTTCGGCCGGAACAAAGGAGCCAATCTGGGCTAAAAGGCAGATTAGTGCTGTCTGCCGTAAAAAAGTGCTTTTTCCCGCCATGTTGGGCCCTGTAATAACGGCAAAGGATGGAATTGTTCTATCTTCTTGATTTGAAGCTTCTCCCGACAGGAGTTCAATGGAATTGGGAACAAAGTCTCCGGCTCTAAGATGGTTTTCGACTACAGGGTGCCTGCCGTTTGTTATATTTAAGATACCCGAATTATCGCAAAGTTCCGGTCTTGTCCAAGCATGCAAAATTGCGGCCTGTGCAAAGGACTGGTTTACATCAAGCTCGGCAACTTCTTCTGCAAGTTTTTGTAAAAAGCGGTGATGAGAGCCTATTTCGGCACAGACCTCATCAAATACTTCTTTTTCGGCATCGATAAGCCTTTCTTCCGAGTTATTTATATTGTCTTCAATTTGTTGTAAGGTTTCGGTGGTAAAACGGTCTGCATTTGATAGGGAGCGCTGCCGGATAAAATAATCGGGAACGGCCGATATATTGCCTAAAGAAACTTCTAAAAAATAGCCCATCATTCTGTTATATTTTATTTTTAGATTATTGATACCGGTTTTTTTCCGCTCATCGTCCAAATACTTTTCAAGAATCCCGTGGGCATTTTCTTTTATGTTTTTTATCGAGTCTACCTTTTTTGAAAAACCTTTTTTTATAAGTTTTCCGTCATTTAAGGCTATTGTGCACTCATCATCTATCGAATTTTCCAAAAGGTTGCAGATTTCGGTAAGCAGCTTTTTTTCTTCATCGTTAATCTGCAAAAAATTAAGCTTTTTTTCTTCTATGAGGCTGCCCATCCTTATTACGGAATTAAGACTTTGTTTTAGGGCTAAAAGATCCTTCCCGTGGGTCTTTTTCATGGCAATGCGGCCCGAAAGACGCTCAATATCGAGTATTGAAGAAAGAGTTTCCCTTATAACCGCTGAAGCCTTTCCGTCCTTGAAAAGACTGTTTACCTTGTCGAGTCTCTTATCTATTTCCTTCTTTGAGCGGAGCGGATAGCTTATCCTCCTCCTTAAAAGGCGGGTTCCCATGGCCGTCTTTGTGTAATTTACGGATTCAAAGAGGCTGTATGCAGGGCTGTTATCCCTTAAGTTGGTCAAAAGTTCCAAATTTTTCCTTGTGGAATCATCCAAGGAAACAAAGTCGCTTTCGGCATAGATTTTAATCCCCGAAATATGGGAAATATCCCTGCCTGAAATCTCTTCCAAATATTGAAGCAGGAGGCCGGCAGGCGGAACTTCAGGCGAATCGATATCGAGTAAAAAGCCCTTTAGGTTTTCGGTTCCGAAGGCTGCGCAAAGCCTTTTTTCGGCCTGATCGGGGTTAAAGCTCCAATCGGGATAAAAGTTTTGCATCATCGAGGGAAATTCCGAAAGAATTTGCTTTAAGCCGGGAAATTCGCTTTGAAGTGACTGCTGAATTAAAATTTCCTTGGGGTTGATTCTTCCGATTTCTTTTAAAAACTGTTCTTTAAAGTCTGTTTTGGGGAATGAAGTAGCAAAAAAATTGCCAGTGGTAACATCTATATAGGCTAGTCCTGCATAGTAATCGAGACCGCAGGTTCCTTCCGTTTTTTTGTTTGAGCAATATACGGCCGCAAGGTAGTTATTGCTTCCCTGTTCCAAAAAGTCGTCTTCGGCAACGGTGCCGGGAGTGATAACTTCAACAACCTTGCGCTCGGTCAAGCCTCCTGCTACGGGCTCCGTAACTTGCTCGCATATTGCAATTTTTTTCCCTGCCCTGAGGAGGCGGGCTATGTATATTTTTGCGGCGTGATAGGGTATGCCGCACATAGGTACATCGGCTCTTTTTGTGAGAGTCAGGTTTAAGATCCGGCTTACTTCAACAGCCTCATCGAAAAACATCTCATAAAAATCGCCGAGCCTAAAAAAAAGTATTTCGTCCTTGTATTGTGCCTTAATGCTGAGGTATTGCCTCATCATGGGCGTTTGAGGCTTATTCACTTTGTTTTCTTAATTCTTGGATAACCTTGTCGGTAATATCGACAGTAGGGCTGTACCATATGATGCCTGTATTATGCTCATAGCTTAAAACCATTGTGTAGCCTTCAGATTCGGCTACTCTTCGGACTGCCTCATATAAGCTGCTGTAAAAAATATCATCATTGATAAGATTTTTTCTGAGCATATTCAATTCGTCATTGGAAGCCTTTACATATTCCATCAATAAGGTAATTTTGCTCTTTATTTTTTCTTCATATTTTTTTACTTCAGAGTCTTTTCCATCTGCTTCTGCATTAACTTTTTTTTGCCTAAGCTGTACAATTTCAGCCTCAAGAAGTTTTTTTTGATTTTCAAATTTTTCCTTTTTTTCCTGATAGTCCCTTGCTGCCTTTGCATCCCGTCTAAAAGTATCGAAAATAAGTCCGGTGTCTATAACTGCAAAGCGGGTAATCTGCTGTGCATAGATTCCAAGAGACATCAATAACATAGTAACAATAATTAGGGTACTTTTTTTATTCATATTAATTAAACTCCTATAAATTGGGTATATTGAATGAAAGAACGAATCTCCAGTCGGCATTTTTTCCGTTGCCCCATACCGGCTTTCCGTTTTGGGATTTAAAGGTATTTGCAAACATCAAGCGCAAGGGGAATTGAGGTATTGAAAAGCGCAATCCCGGACCGAAGCTGAAATAATAATCATTTATACTTAAGGATTTTAAATCCTTTAGGTCATGTTTGACGGCTATGGCATCAAAGAAGAAGTCAAAGGATAAAATTCCATGGGCCAAAGGCCATCTGAATTCTATCCAGTTATTTTGCATAACAGTTCCGGCTCCTTGAGGTCCCAAACCTATCCATCCTCTTCCCTTAAAGGCTCCGTCAATATAAAACATTCGGTCAAAGCTGATTGGTTTTTTCTCAAGAGGGATCTGGAAAGAGAAGCCTGAGTAGAACCCTAGAACAAATTTTAAATTCCATATATCGCTTACAGGGTAATCCAATAAAGTTACATAAAATTCGCCCTTTGTGTCGGATTGAAAAAAGTACTCATCTTCAATTTTGGGGAAAAGGCCGAAAAAACTTATTTCTTGGCTTAAAAACCATCCCTTAGAAGGATCATGTGCAAGGTCTCTATCATCCAAAGATAGTTTTATCTTTAATGAGTTGCTCAAGCTCCATCTTTCCTGCTGTGTTCTTATTTTTTCTTCGGCAGGTCTGTAAAGCAGGCTGTTGTAAAAATTCTTTACGAGGCCGAAATTTACCCCGCCTCTCAATGTTATAACCGCAAATTTAGGGAACCATCTATATCCTGAGTTCATGCCTATTCCAAACTCAAGGCGGTCATACTTCATTTTAAATGCTTCAGACAGAGAAGGATTTTCATTAAACTGTTCAATGGTTACGTGCGGGTCAGGAACATTGTTAAGGGGATAAAGAATGTCCTGATAAGTATATAAATTTTTATGCGCTACCGAAAAATCAAAGCCTACTGAAAGGGGTTTACCTAAAAACCAGTTTTCCGTAAAACCTAGGGTTAAACTTTGTATGTCGCTTGCGGCATTTAAATTAACCGACAGCTCTCTTCCTGTTCCAAATAAGTTTTTTTCTTCCCACTGTGCAAATACTGACATTGGAAAGGTATCAGGATCAGGCGAACCTGAGAAAGTAACGCCGAATTGGATTCCTGCTGTAGATTGTTCTTCAACATTGACTATAATATCGACAAGGTCAGGTTCTGAACCGGGGAGAACATCCGGTAAAACAGCCGAAAAATATCTTAGATTGGCTAAGTTTCTAAAACTATTTATTAGTTTTGTTTTAGAGAATACGTCTCCTTCCTTTATGAGAATTTCTCTTAAGATAACATTGTCCTTAGTTTTTGTGTTCCCTTTTACTATTATGTTTTCTACATGGCTTCTTTCTCGTTCAACAATTATAATTGTATAGGAGACTTCTTTAGTTGACGTATTACGGTTTTCTTTTTTATCTATATAGTTACTTGTATAACCGTTTTCAAAATATAGGTTGGCTACATCCCCAAATCCGATTTCAAATTTCTTCAAATTAAAGATATCGCCTTTTTTAAGTTTGAATTTTTCGCTTAATTCCTTGGTTGAAAAAATATAGTTGCCTTGAAAGTCCACTCCTGCATAGGTAAACTGTTCTCCTTCCATTATTACATAGGTAAGGGTAATTTGGTCTTTTTGCGGATCGGATTCGGTATCTACATCTTTTTTTATTGTTTCAACATGGGCATCTATATATCCATGTTCGCCGTAAAATAGTTTAATTGCACTTTTATCGGCTTGAAGGGCGTCTTCTCTAAAAAAGCCCTTTTGCAGTAACCATGCTTCTTTGGATACAAGTACCTTTTTTAAGGCTTTTTCCGGAAATTTTGAATTTCCTTCAAAAAGTATCTTAGTTATTACAGACATTTTGCCTTCTTTTACAAAAAATTCGACATTTATGCTGTTTTTCTCTTTATTTTCAGAGGTTTTACTTGATATTTCTGCTTTTGTAAATCCTTTTTCTATATAAAAGTCTTTTAAGGCTCTTTCAGCATTTTTTATATTAACTTCATTAAAAATGTCGCCCTTCTTTACCTTGATAGCTGAAAGTAAGTCTGCTTTTCTGATATTGTTGTTGCCTGTAAACACAATATCCTTTACGGCCGGTTTTTCCTTAACTATAAATTCCAAAAATACGTATTGATATTTGTCGTCTGCCGGTATCGCCTTAGGAACGATATCGGTAAAATAATCCAATGCATAGATTTTTTGTAAGATTTCCCAATATAGCTCATCAGAAAAAGGCTTTTTTTTGTATGATTTGAAAATTTCATCTAATTCTGAGCTGTCGATATTTTGTAAACCTTTGAATTGAATCTCTAGAACCGGTTTTCCATTATACCATCCCTCAGGTTCTTGAGCAAAGCAGTTTAAAGCAAATAAGATTAGCATGAAACCTATAATTTTTTTCTTCAACATTTTTATCCCCTTAATCAATAAGAAAATTTCCATGATAGTGTCAATCCTGTATCTGATACAAACAGAGAATCGGGTCTGCTCGGAGCTATGTGCCATCTAAGCAGGACAAACGGAGTATTCATTTCAAAACCTATTTCCGGTTGAAACAGTAAATTTCCGTAAACCGGTTTTCTAACAACATCTGTTTTTGCAGAAAGCGGATCGTAATAGCTAAGATGCAGCATTGCATCTGCATATATGGCAGAACCAAAATACTTACCAATGTAAACACTTGTATTATCAAAATAGTTACCGATTGTCAATGGCTTATCCTTTGAAGATCTAAATAAATTTTCCAAAATAACATTTTGTATGAGTAGACTTCTTACGGAAAATACATCTATATGCAGAAAGTCTCTGACTTCTTGCTCAACCCGCCTCATGATACCCATATTTGCTAAAATATCTGAGGCATTTCTCAAGGTTTCTTTTAAAACATTGCTGTTTTTTAAGTCTCCTAAGGCCACCTGACCCATCAAGTTCATTGTATCGGAAGCCGACATGGCCATTGGAGGGGAGGTTGAGATTACAGGTCTAAAACGCTCAAGGTCAAGATGCTGATCCTTTGCCGTCAAATTTATTGTAAGAGGCTGGCCGTCGGGCATTTTATCCTTTATTTCGGCTCTTACCGATATTATGGGTTCAATTTGCTGAAAAGGTGAGTTAAGAATTTTTAGTTCTCCCTCTTTTATATAAAAGTTTCTTTTTATATAAAAAATTTCGCCTGTACGTATCTTTGCGGATCCCGACATTTCGAATTTTCCCAGTCCCGTATCAAGGTTTAGGTTAAAAGGTTCATTTTCAGTGTAAGCCAAAGCTCTTAAAAAAGGTAACTCCGTTGATGGAAATCTAAATTCCGATTTTTTTCCCAAATTCAAATTTAAATTCATGTAAAAAGCCGGTATGCCGGTGCCGGTTGATGCTTGTTCGCTTTGCTTTTGTAGATCAGCAAACGGAATTGAAAAATAGCCCTTATCGAAATAGGCATCGCCTTCAAGGGTAATAAGTTCAGGGTTTATTTCAAGTCTTATTTTGCCTTCAGCCCTTCCATCAGCGTGAAAGGCTATGTTTTTTGTTCTTATCAAGGCCTGCGTATTTTCAAGGATTCCGCAGTCTACGGTAGTGTAATAAGGAATCCAGCCGATAAATTCGGATGAAGCTTCAGCCCATAGACTTCCGATTTTTCCGTGTAAAACAGTGTATGGGACGGATATAATAGTGCCGTCAAATTGTATGGGAATTTCTACAGGTCCATAGGTATCGGGAGAGTAGGCCGGCGATGTACAAAATAGCTTTTCTCCTTTAAGACTTCCGTAAAATAGAGGGTCCTTCTGAGTACCGCTTATTTGGAGATTGCCTTGCACCTTACCGCCTGAAAATTTGATAATATCGTTATTGGGTATAATGTTTATTACCTTTGCAAGATCGATACCTATATTTGATACGGAAAGATTTATATTATCCCCGGCCAGCATTCCGTCAATGTTTAGATGGAATGGAAAAGATTCATCTATGTGAAGGGAGACAATTCCGTCATCTGTTTTAAAACCGTATATTTCGTCATTGTTGCCGGCATACAAAGCTATAATACTGGGTTCTTTTACCAATGAAGCTTTGATGCTTTCCTCTCCTTTTTTACCTGCGAGAATCCAATCGGATATCTTCATCTCAATGTTAAAATGGGAAGTCAGGCTAAGAGTTTTTTCGATTATGTTTTGGTTTTCCGTGTTTTTTTTATCTGCTGTAGATATAAAATTAAAAGAAAAAGAAGCCCTTGTATCCTGGGTTTCTTTATTACCCTGTTTTTTTGGTTCCATCTCATATAAAAATGTAAGGGCTCCTTTTTGCTCTGAAGGATTTATAAAGGCTTCGATGTTATTAATCTTATGCCCTCCCCATTTAAAGGATGATTCATAAAGATTCATCTTATCGTTATCGATAAAGGCTGCAGCCCTTCCTTCAATATTTTGACCGTTTAGATTAAACGATATATTTTTTAAGTCGGCTTTTACCGAAAGAGAATCTTGGTTCCCGAGAAAAACAAATTCGGCTTCGATTTTATTTTCAGGCCTTTGTTTTTTTAAAAAACGTTTAAGCGATATATCTGTTATTTTACATGTTCCATCAAAGTAAATTTTATCCGAAATGGTAAATAATGAGTTG
Organism: Treponema sp. OMZ 798; assembly: GCF_024181385.1. Classification (NCBI taxonomy): domain Bacteria; kingdom Pseudomonadati; phylum Spirochaetota; class Spirochaetia; order Treponematales; family Treponemataceae; genus Treponema; species Treponema sp. OMZ 798. The sequence continues at coordinate 2,143,774 of NZ_CP051305.1, read as the reverse complement.
AATATAAAGTTTTCCTTTTTATTTTTATCCGCAAGAGAAAGATTGGCTGCATATTGACTAATATTTTCATCTGAAGAAGGAATTAAATTAAAGGCTGCAGTTCCTTCAAGCTGTTTATTCTTTATTCCTGCTTTTACGTTATGAAAAAAAACTTCTGTAGGTTTTGCATAGCCTTCAGCATAAAATTCAAGGCTTTCATCAGTTTTTGTAATATCGGTTTCAAGATATTCCAATTTCGCATAATTGCAGGTAAGCCCCCAATTTGTATTATTTTCATATTCAAAGGATGTATCAGCAGAAAAAAGAGAATCTATAAACGGAACGGGAAGCTCTTTTACCTGCATAGTTCCTTTTAACTTTTTTTCGGCACCCTTTAGAATATTTATGTTTAGATCATAATCTCCGTAAATGCTTATCATTTCATCAGTCAAGAGGCCTGAAACCTTATAACTTATATCGTTTAAGGTTAGAAGTGAATCAAAAATCATGCTATCCTTTTCAAAGGATGAATTTACGTTTCCTCTTAGATTCATATTATTAAAGAGAATATCGATATCGCTTATATTAAGAGAAGATTCGTTTCCTTGCAGCGAAAACAAGCTGTAAAATCCGTTTTTTGAATTAGATGCAAGAACAGCTTGTATTATATTATACGAAAAGTGTTCAAAGTCGCTTGATATATAAAATTCGCTTGTCATTTGAACAGGGGCGATTGAAGCTTCCAATAAGCTTTGCCCGGGAACTGTTAATCCGGAAAAAGAGAGTGCTCCATTGTAAATATTTTCAATGCTTATGGAGTCGATAGTTCCATGAAGCTCTAAATAGCCCGGATTTTTGTTGGATGATCCGGCTTTTGAAGGATGAGTCCATGTACCGTCAATACTGAAGCCTCCGGTAGGATCTTTTCCGGAAAAATATATATCGGTTTTTTCCGTTTTTCTCTCCAATAAGCCTTGTATGTTCTCTAAAGATGCCTTACCAATATCGGCACGGGGAATTTTTAAAAATATTTTATTTTTGTTTGAAGAGACATTTAGGCTCATAGCCATATTTTCACCCGATTGTAATTTAAATTTTGAAATATTTAAATAAAAGTTAGGTAAAATTTCTTTTATTTTGTAAGAGCCTTGGGCAGATAAATTTATATCGGAATTAGTTAATTTTAAGTTTTGAAGTTTTATAAGGTTTTCGTCTCCATCGGCCTTAAAACTGAGTATGGATTTTTCAATTTTGTTGCCGGCTATTTGAAATTTCGGTAGTTTAATTGAAAAGGATGTATCCCATAAAAGTTTTTCGGGTTTAGCAAAACTTAAATTAAAATGTCCTGTAAAAGCTGCATCTTTTAATTCTTTAAGAATATCCATTCCTTCGGAAGGAGAAATGACTGACAGAGGTTTTAAGTCATTACACTCAAGATTTATGCTGCCTATATTTTCCAACATATTCCAAGAACCTTTTACATCAATAGGCTGAATGTCTTGAAGGGTTGTAACTGAAGCTATCTTGTCTAAGTATGATGCAAATACCGAAAATTTATTTATATAAATGTTTCCTATTCTTATGTCTGAAAAGTTTAGTATCGAAGAGGCTGAAACGGTGTCGGGATAAAATGAACCGTTTATATTTATGATTGTACTGAACCCCGGAAAATTTGTTTGTATAAAGCTGTTATATCTAAGACTTGAATTTATATAAAAATCAATTTTACCCGAATTCAATGTAAATTTCCCGCTTGAAGTATAGAAAGATGCGTTTGAATTTTTATTACTGTAATTTAAGGCAATATTTTTTAATTCTATCTTTATAGGTTTTATATTTTTAACTTTTTTTAAATTATCTTCAATAATTTTTAATATATCTGCCGAAAATTCTATATCGGCTTCTTTTTTTTGATTTTTTGTTATCTGATCATCGATATTTCCTTCTATTTTGATTTTTTTTAAAATATTTTTATTTTTTTCAATGTTAAAATCTATAAGTCCGTCATAAACACCTAAGGATGCCGCTACAGAAGTAAAATCTTTTTTGATTAATGAGATAAGCCTGTAATCTACATAAAGCAGTGAAAAGTGCGCTATTTTGTTGCCTGTTTCGGCATTGTAAATATTAACATCCCTTATTTTGATTCTATCAAAAAAGGAGGGAGATATAGATGCATAGGTAATTTTTATTTCAAATTCGTCTTCCACTGCCTTTATAAGATTATCCCTTACATATACCAGCTGCTCTTCCAAAGCCTTAGCCGCCGGATGAAAAACTATCAGTGAGCTTACAACTATTGCGAGAAAAACGATAATTTCTATGATGCGCCTTTTTTTTATATTTTCCACTCGACTACTATTATATCAAAAAAAAAAATGTTATGATAGGCCTCATGATATTACCCAACTTTGTTGTATTTGAAGGAATAGACGGCTCAGGGACTACGAGCCAGATGAGGCTTTTAAAGGAAAGGTTTGAGTCTGAAGATAGGGGCTCTCTTGTTTCATTTACCCAAGAGCCTACATCAGGCCCTATAGGAACTCTAATCCGCTCGGCGCTTCAAGGTTCCTTTGAACTTGCTCCTGAAACTATGACACGTTTATTTGCAGCAGACCGATGCGAACATATTTACGGTTTGCAAGGTATTCTAAAACAGGTTAATGAGGGCAGGGCTGTTTTTTCGGATAGATATCTTTTTTCAAGTCTTGCCTATCAAGCTGCTGACGGGGCTGCCGGCCTTGCAAAATTGCAAAATGAAGGCTTTCCCCTCCCGGAATTTCTATTCTTCTTTGATCTGCCTGTCGATATTTCTATGGGCCGGGTAATGGGACGCAGTAATGTCCTCGAAATATACGAAGAAAAAACTTTTCAATACAAGGTTCAAGACGAGTATAAGAAAATTATAGATGAGTACAAGTTAAAAGAGCCTAAAATGAACATAGTTATAATTAACGCCGTTGAACAAATTGAAGAAATTCACGAGAAATTATGGAGTATTGTAAAAAATTTGCCGAAAATATAATCGATGAAAAGGCGTTTCTTTTTTGTAATTTTATGTTTTTTTATTTTCTCTAATCAAATTTTCCCTTATTTTGTAGAATATAAGGAACAATACTATAAACTCTACCATATTCATTACGAGCAAGAGCCCGATGATATCGTCGAAAATATTTATTGGCTCGAAAGGGCCATAAATGCAGATTTTTGTAATCCCCTCCATGCTTTGGCTAAAATCACTACCAAAAAAGAATGGGAAAAATACCGGTACATGTTTATGATGCACCTCAACCTTAAAATGGTCGAACAGCATTTAAGATTGGGAAGTAAATTCGATAAGCAGGCTGCATACTTTTATAACTATCCTTGGAAAGAACAGAACATAGAAAGCTTGTCTAAGGCTGAAGAATTTTATGAAACAGCCCTTGTTTATTGGAATGAGGCAAAATTATGGGCTGAAAAAGCCAACATGAGGGAATTCCAATTTTTATTTTTAGACAGTCTTCCTTTTTGGGAAAATGAAAGAGCCCGCATTGCTTCCGGAGATTTAAACTATGAGAGGACGATAAAAAGGGAGCTCCTCCGCCTTCAAAAGGTCAGGGATGAGTTTATGAAAATGGATGATACTACTTATTAATTTTTAGTATTTACCTATTTACATATATTTGTTTGTTTGCTAATATGGAATATATGGATAGGTGTTTTAAATTAAGTCCTTCACTTTTAAGTGCAGATTTTTCAAAACTAGGGGAAGAATTGACCTTTATAGAAAAAAACGGCGGCGACTGGGTTCACATAGATGTTATGGATGGGCAGTTTGTGCCTAATTTAACCTTCGGACCTCCGGTAATAAAGGCCATACGGCCTTGTTCCGGGCTTGTTTTTGACGTGCATCTAATGGTCAATAATCCCGAAAATTTAGTCTCAGCCTTTGCAGATGCAGGTGCAGACTACTTTACCTTTCATGCTGAAGCATCTATTCATGCAGACAGACTTATTGCCGATATCCGTGCTCATGGAATGAAGGCCGGAGTAAGCATTGTACCTACTACACCTGTCGGAATGCTTGAAGAAATAGCTCCCTTGGTAGATCTTATCTTGGTTATGAGTGTTAATCCGGGATTCGGAGGACAAAGGCTTATACCGTATTGTTTAGAAAAAGTTAAGCGGTTAAGGTCATTGCGTGAAGAAAAAAAATATAATTATTTGATTTCTGTCGATGGTGGGATCGATTCAAAAAATGTGGGGTCGGTGATCGATGCCGGTGCCGACGTAATTGTGTCAGGTTCAGCTTTCTTTTCAGGAGATTTAAGAATATGAAAAAAATTGTAATTTTATTTTTTTTACTTTTTACCGTAAATGCCTTTACACAAAATTATACAGATTATATGTCATCCGGCTTGGATGCCTATGCCCGGTCTGACTGGTCGTCTGCACTCTTTTCCTTTCAAAAGGCAATTGAAGTTTCAAAAAATTCTTTGGATGAGCCTATTTACTGGCTTATAATGGCAAATGCCTCAGCCCGCAATTATCCTGTTGCCCTAAAAGATGCCGAAACTTTTTTAAAACGCTTTCCTAATAGTCCTAAGGCAGCAGAGGTTATTTATCAACAAGGCAGAATATGCTGTCTGTCTGCGAAGCATGATCAGTCCATAAATATTTTATACGGCTTTTTAAGAAAATACCCGAATCACAGACAAACTGCCTCGGCTTATTACTGGATAGGCGAAAACCTCTACATGGCAGGACGCCTAAAAGATGCCCGAACTATTTTTTCGCGTGTTATAATAGATTACCCCTCTTCAGCTAAGGTTGAACCTTCCAGATATAAGATTGCCCTTATAGATCAGGCATCTACACAGGATGAACTCTTAAAACTTTTAAAAATAAGTCATGAAGAGCTTTTAAAACTTTCGGAAGAATCGGAAAAAAATAAAAAAATTTATGAGCAGACTATTGCTGCATATCAAAGACAATCTTCCGATGCCGGTGGCGATATCAGGATTGCAGATCTTTCGGAACAGCTCAAAATAGAAAGAAAGCGGAATGAAGAACTGCATGACCAACTTGTAATGTTTCAGTTAAAAAATCAAGAGCTTTTGGCAATCTTAGCAAAGATGGATGCTAAATACACTTCAGAAATGGCTGCGGATGGTGAATCTCCTGCTGCAGATTATTCCGATCCAAAAGCCAGACGGGCTGCAATTGAGGCTCTAATAAAAAAAGCTAAAATTTTGCAGAGTATGTATAACCAACTCTTGGAGGAAAAAGGCCAATGAAAGGAAAAAGGTATTTTATAATTTTATTATTAAGTTTGACAACATTTTTTATACATGCTAAATCACTGCCTGATTACGAACTTTTAAAAGATAATCTTAAGTTGGTGGTTTTTAGAAAGACCGGAAATTTTTGTCTCTATAATCTTTCTGTCAGAGGAAAGGGAAAATACACTCCTCTTTATGATGACATATCCCTAGGCCGTACCAATAAATTCTATGTTTATAAGGATAATAAGGTTTATGAATTAAAAAAGAGATTGGGAAAACCCGTCACCATTGAGGCTGATGAAGATTCAATAAAAATTGTATATGATTTTGATGATTCTTTTTATGTTACTCAAACATTATCCTTTACGGAACAGACTTATGGTACCGGCGGCCCGCTTCTAAAGATTGAAACTATAGTTGAAAATACAAGCGGCGTTACGGCAGAATTTGCATTAAAGGCTCTTTTTGATACGAAGCTCGGAGAGAATAGAAAAATTCCTCTTTATACGGATCTAAGAACCGGAATTTTCAGAGAAACGGTTTTGGAACCTAAATTTGAAAAAGATTCTGCCGTTATTTCTGCAAATTCAGATTTAGCTTGTCTGTTTTTAATAAACCATTCGGAAGCCAAAATGCCGGATCAAATTTATGTAGCTAACTGGGAAAGGCTCCAAAGTATTAACTGGATGCCTAAAACCGTTCAAGGAAGATTGTTTAGTACTCAATATTCGCATAATGATTCTGCCTTGCTTTTTGTTTGGCCTAACGAAATCTTAGAAAACGGCAATAGCTTAAGGGTAACAATGTTTATAGGCTGTTATGACTTCTTAAGAAAAAATGACGGGAATGTAAAAGAGGCGGATTACGAAAATACTAATACCAATATCCCTGTCCCTCAGGATAAAACTGCAAATCCTAAAAACGAAAAAGATTACCAATATATACAGACTTTATTGGATAAAATTCTTGAAGTTGAATCAAATCCTGATATGGCCTCTGACGAATATATTGAAGATTTAATACAACAGACAGATAATGCAATACAAAATATACAGGAATAAAAAATGGCTATTTCCGTTGTAGATCAAGGTAAAAAATTATTATCTAAAAAGAAATACAATGATGTTATCTCTTTATTGGAGCCCCATGTTGTGGAATACAGGGACTCTTTTGCCTTTCATTTTTATTTAGGTTTGGCGTCTTTTTATGCAGGGGATATTCAAGGTGCTATGGATTATTTTTTAAGAGCCAGGCAAATAAAACCGACGGACTCCGATTTGCTGTCAACCTATGCTGCTATGGCATTAAGGCGCTCTCTTACAACAGAGGCTGTCGAATACTATTTACAAGCTCTTGAACATAACCCCAATTGTAAACTTGCAAAAAAAGGCTTGGACATTATCCGTAAGAATAATTCGCCGGAAAAATTGGGCAATTTTGTTCAGTCGGGTAAAATAAAGACTCTTTTTCCCAGACCTGGCCATGAAGAAAAAAAAGGAAGATTTATTGCTATAGCCCTTGTTTTAGGGATTTCGATTATATCTTTGGTTTTTATTGTTCCATATATCAGCAAGACAAGGCAGTTTTCAGACAGCCAGAGAGCTAATTTGGATGAATTTAAATTGGACAGTAATGAAAGAAAATATGCCGTAGATATGGAAGGTTCATATATTTATGTCTTGACTCAGAGTCAAATATTACAAGCTTATTCGGATGCCCAAGCATATTTTAAAGCTCATAGAGATAATGCTGCCCAAGTCGAGATAAACAGGCTTCTTTCATCTAACGCCTCTTTTTCAATAAAACAAAAATCCAGACTTTTGATGGACTATTTTGAAGAGCCCGGCTTTGATAACATACAGGATATTTATTCTTATGCTCAGGTAAAACAGGAGCCTCTCCTTTATCTTGATTGTTGGGTAGTATGGAAGGGGATGCCTGCCAATATACAGACCGGTACATATAGTACAGCCTTTAACCTCTTGGTCGGTTATGATACAAAGCAGGTATTGGAAGGCGTTGTTCCGGTTTTTTGTGATTTTGTGTCAAAAATAGATCCGGATAGGCCCGTTAATGTCTTGGGGCAAATAATTATAAAAGACGGTACGGTTTGTCTAAAAGGAAAAGGTATTCACCAAACCCAAAAACCCGCCGAAAACGACTAGAATTTTATATGACGATTTTCTATCTTTTCTCCCCGGCCTGCAAGAGTGCAGGCCCTGTCCAGGCAGTTGAATAATTCTCTTATGTTTCCCGGCCAATTATGAAAATTCAGCTTTGTTTGAGCTTCATCGCTTATCGTTTTTTCTGTTTTGGCAAGATAAGCTTGAACAATGTATTTTATGTCTTCTTTTCTGTTCCTTAGAGGCGGTATTTCATGGTGCAGAACATCCAGCCTATAGTAGAGATCTTGGCGGAATTTTTTTTCGTTAATCATTTTTTGTAAATCTTCGTTTGCAGCTGCTATCAAGCGGAATTCTACCTGCTTTGATTTTGTCGAACCGACGGGTCTTATAAGGCCCGATTCTAGGACATGCAGAAGTTTTGCTTGGATATCCATTGAAAGGGTTTCCATCTCATCTAAAAAAATTGTCCCTCCGGAGGCTTCAAAAAAGGCTCCTTCTTTTTTAATTGCGCCTGTGAAGCTTCCTTCTTCGGTGCCGAATAGAAAAGATTCTGCTAATGATTCCGGTATACAGCTGACATTTATCGGCATAAATTTTTTGTCTTTGACATGCGATAGTCTATGTATTAAATTTGCCGTCAATCCCTTTCCTGAGCCTGTTTCTCCTGATAGGAGGACCGGCAGGTTTGAGTTAGCTGCTCTGTAAATAAACTCTCTGAGGTCGCATGCTTCCTTGCTTATGCCGATTATTTCTTTTTTTATTATTTGTGTATTTTCGTCTTCTTTCGTGTAGGTAAGTTCCTTTTCCTTACAAAATTCTTCAAAAAAGAAATTTTCAATTTTGTCATATACGCCTTTTAAATCTTTTGGAAGTTCAAAAACTTTCGATACATGGGAGTTTAAGAGATTATATTGTAAATCATTTTGTTTACAGTGTATTATAATAAATACATGGATATGAGGGAATTCGTTTTTGATTAATGCAGGGATATCGGGTAGAAAAAGACCGCCTGACTCTGCATCTATAATTACAAAATCAAAATGTTTTTCTTTTAAAAGATCTACTATTTTGCTGCTGTCAAAAGTTAAAGATACATTCCACAAACTTCCGACTTCTTTAATAAAATGCTTGGCATCTTCCTCCGAATATGCCGCGTAAACACAATTTTTCATACCATATTTTAGCAAATTTATTTTTTTCTTACAAGTCTGCTAAAAAAGTATTGACAGTCTGCTAAAAAAAGCCCCTCTTTTTAAGAGGGGTTTTTTGAGGTCTATAATTCGCTTTCAGACTGATTCTGGTTATTTTCTTCTTCTGCGTAATTTTCTACATTCTCGTCATTAAAGGCTTCAGAATCTTCAAAATTTTCATCTTCATCCTCTGGTTTCCTTGAATGACTAACCGTTAAATTCTTGCCTCGGTAATAGCTGTTGTTAAGCTTCTCTATGATGCTCTCAGCTTCATCCTGCATAACTTGGACAAAGCAGTAGTTATCCAAAATTCTTATGTCGCCGATGTGTTCACGTGAAATACCTGCTCCCTGAATCAACAAGGTTATAATATCTTTTGGAAAAATTCCTCTTTTTCGGCCTACGCCGATAAAAAGACTTGTTGACTCCTCTTCTGCCAATATGACTTTAGGCCTTGACGGTCTTGCAGGGTTTTGTTTAAAAGAACCTTTTCCAGAGCCGTTTCGGCTGTCTTTTTTATAAACGCGGCTGCCCCCGATTCCCGCTTGTTTAATAAGGTAAGCGGCAACATAAGACCGCATCGTGAGCGGGACTGCTTTTTTAAAGATGCGGCGATATAGGTTTAATTCTTCAGGGTTTTCCTGTGTTTTTATCGCCTCGATAAGATCTTTTAAGGATGAAATTAATTGTTCTTCATCTTCAATTCTAATTTTGTTTGACACGATATATCTCCTAAGGGGCTATATTGCCATATAATCGCTTTTTAGGCAAGCCCTTTTTAATGAGTTTTTTCTAAAATCAAAAAGGACCTTTATTTTTCCAGTTTGTAGTTATATTTGCTTACGCCATCAGCATCGAATATCTTTTTAAATCCATGCTTTGCTAGAATTTCGGCTGCTGCTCGGCTCCTTCTTCCGCTCCTGCAGATTACTATTACATTTTTTTCTTTCCAATCGGAAATTTCGGAAATGCGGCTTTCGATTTCTTGTACGCTTATATTTATTGAGTGCGGGACATGGCCTGCCTTATATTCATGATCTTCACGGACATCGATTATAAGATAGTTTTTTACTTCCTTTTCATCTTTTATAATAGCTTCCAGACTGGAACCGCTCATTCGGGTAATATTTTCAGCAGATTTTGTAGTACAAGAAGCCGAAAAAATGCCTGCGATTAAAAACATTAAAAGTGCACCTATTTTTTTCATTTATTATTCTCCTTAATAAATACAAATCTATATAAATTCTTATTATCTGTCAAGTTCTGCCGGCATTGCCCGCTTTTCTAAAATAAAAAAAAGATATATACTTTATACGATAAATAAAGCTGCCTTGGGCAGTAAAACTAAAGAGGTGTGTTATGGATTTATCTTATAAGCAGAAATCTGCTTGGGAAAATTTGACTAAGGCTGAACTTTCCGAACTGGGAAAACTTTCGGATAGTTATTTGGATTTTTTGAACAATGGAAAAACTGAAAGAGAATGTACTGTAGAGATTATAAAGCAGGCTAAAAAGCACGGCTTTAAGTCTCTTGAAGAAGTAATAAAAAGCGGCTCGGCAAAAAAAGGAACAAAGGTTTATTTAAACAATAAAGAAAAGTCCGTAGTTTTGATGGTTTTGGGTGATGACATCACTCAGGGTATGAACATTATCGGAGCTCACATAGACAGTCCCCGTCTTGATTTAAAGCAGATGCCCCTTTTTGAAGAATCGAATCTCGCATTTTTAAAAACTCACTATTACGGCGGTGTAAAAAAATATCAGTGGACTACAATTCCTCTGGCTATTCACGGTGTTATCTTCACAAAAGAAGGTAAAAAAGTCGATATTTGCATAGGTGAAGACGAAAAAGATCCTGTTCTTTTCATTAATGACCTTTTGATACACCTGTCTAAAAAACAGCTTCAAGAAACAATGTCTGAAGGTATAACCGGAGAACAGCTTAACATCCTCGTAGGAAATCAAAAGCCGGCCGTTAAAGAAAAAAAAGATAAGGATGATAAAAAGGAAGAGTCCAAAAACCCTATAAAGGACAATATTTTAAAAATCCTTAATGAAAAATACGGCATTATTGAAGAAGATTTCAGGGTCGCGGAGCTGGAGGTTGTTCCTGCCGGAAAGGCTCGAAATGTGGGCTTTGACAATTCTCTTATTGCAGGACACGGCCACGATGACAGGGTTTGTGCTTATACAACCTTAAAAGCTATTTTGGAGGTTGAATCTCCTCCAAGGACTGCCGCAGCTCTTTTTGCCGATAAGGAAGAAATCGGTTCCGTAGGAAATACGGGTATGCAGGCCCTTTATTTTGAAAATATGGTTGCAGAAATAGCCGCCTTAAACAAAAACTACAGGGATATCGATGTCAGAAGGGCCTTTGCCAACTCATATATGCTTTCGGCCGATGTTTCTGCAGGTTTCGACCCTGCCTTTCCTTCAGTTTTTGAAAAGATGAACTCTGCCTATGTAGGCAACGGTATCTGTATCAATAAATATACAGGTTCGGGCGGCAAAGGCGGCTCAAACGATGCCAATGCTGAATTCTTACAAAGAGTGAGAAAAATCTTTGACGACAATAAGGTTGTATGGCAGACTGCCGAGCTGGGAAAAATAGATGCAGGAGGAGGCGGAACAATTGCCTATATTATCGCAAAATACGGTGCTGAAGTTGTAGACTGCGGGGTTCCTGTTCTTTCAATGCATGCTCCATATGAAATCATAAGCAAGGCCGACCTTTATATGGCCTATAAGGCTTACAGCGCTTTTTATAAATAAATTAAGTACATTCTGCAAATAGTATGTAACTTATATTTACTAGTTTTGTTGGATATGTAAGCTCGGTTTCGTAATCCTCCTTCGTACGGGACCGAGTTGGCCCGCGAGAGCGGGCTCTTTTTTTTGTAGGCTCCTCTTACAAAGTTAAAATTCAGCTTAAAAAAGGGCTTTACAAAGTTTTATTTTTATGATAGAATAAACTTTCAATGAGCCGGCGTGGTGAAATGGTATACACGATAGACTCAAAATCTATTGGGGGCGACTCCGTAAGGGTTCAAGTCCCTTCGCCGGTATTAACCGTTCATTTTTATAAATGAACGGTTTTTTTTAAGCGGTACAAATGGCACCGCTTAAAAACACCTTACTGCCTTTTGAGAATTATGCCTATGGGCAGATGGTCCGAGTACCCGGTTCCTTTGCTCACGGAGTACTTTTCAGGTTTTCCGGACATATCGGTCAGCGGCCTTGAGTTAATTACACAAAAAAAGCTTAGATCAAAGTTTTTTCCATCGCTTAAATTATCCGAATAGAAAAAATGGTCGATTCCTTCCCATGTTCCCTTGTAAAAGTAGCTTCCTGAGGGCTGGCTTTCTTCTTGAACTGCGGCTTGATAGGCCTCAATATTCCAGCAGTTATCAAATTCGGATAAAAGAGAAAATTCCTCCAGCGTCTGATTAAAGTCGCCGCATATTATAAAGGGTGTCCGGGGTTCTTGAGTTTTTAATTCCGTAAGCCTTTTATAGGCTTGTTCTTCCTGCTGCCGCCTGATAGAGGCGCTGTCTGAGTCTCCTGCCTTGGACTTCCAATGAACATTTAACAGCACCAATTCGTTATCCCCCGCAGAATTACCTATTTGAATTCTGGTTTCGATCATCGGGCGCAAGATTTTTTTACCTGAGTATACATTAAAAACCTTTATTTCGGTTATAGGAAATTTTGAAAGCAGGGCAGTGCTGAATGCTCCTCCGTTTTGGGGAGGAATAAAGACTGCGTATTTGTACGAGTTATTTATAGGGAAGATTTTACAAAAATCATCTATGACGGTGCGGCTTTCAATTTCTTGTAAGATAAGAATATCCGGTATGTCTTTTTCCCCTAAACCAAGCCCCAGGCATGAAAGATTAACAGCCTCTTTTAGCCGGAAAAGCCTTTCTGCATACCTTTCCTTAGACCATTTTGTTTTTGAACCCTTGAATTCCTTAAACTCGTGCCCGTCTTCTACAGCGTCAAAGAAGGTCTGAGCATTATAGCTCACAATGGAAATCTCATCCTTGCCGATGCTTTGTAAGCGGAATATATTTGTACAGCCTGTACAGGCGCACAAAAGAACACAAAAACATATAAAAATAGATAAAGTCAAAATTTTTTTAAATTTTTTCATAACTATCACCTCTACTATTGTTGTATGTTTTTTTGTAAAAGAATATCAAAAATACTAAAATAAAATATCTTTTTTTCAAGTAAGATCTAATAGAAAATTGAATGGTTTGCCTAGTTTAATTTTGAGTGAATTTGTGTTATACTGCTACATATGGAATATCAAGTAACAGCGACACGGAGAAGGCCCCAGCGTTTTGAAGATTTGCTGGGCCAAGAATTTGTTGCCGCAACATTGCAAAAATCGATTGAGGCCGGCAAGATAGCCCATGCCTATCTTTTTTCCGGTCCCAGAGGCTGCGGAAAGACAAGCTCGGCTAGAATTTTAGCCAAGGTGCTTAACTGTGCCGAAGGGCCGAGGCCCACTCCTTGCGGTCATTGTACCTCTTGCGAAGAAATTACGGCCGGCTCATGTTTGGATGTAATAGAAATTGACGGCGCTTCAAATACGAGTGTAAATGATGTAAGACAGATAAAGGACGAAATTTTATTTCCTCCGAATTCTAACAGGTATAAAATTTATATAATTGACGAAGTGCACATGCTCTCGACAAGTGCTTTTAATGCCTTATTAAAAACAATAGAAGAGCCGCCGCCCTATGTTGTGTTTATTTTTGCCACTACCGAAATTCATAAGGTTCCGGCTACGATTAAAAGCCGCTGCCAACAGTTTAATTTTAAGCTTGTTTCGATAGAGATCTTAAAGAAGGCCTTGGGAGAAGCAGCCGCAGAGATGGGCATAGCCGCAGATGATGAGGCCCTTTATTGGATTGCTCGTGAAGCAACCGGAAGCGTGCGGGATGCTTACACCCTTTTTGATCAGGTAGCAGCCTTTTCGGACGGGCATATCACCTTTGAAAAGATACACGAAAAACTCGGCCTTACAGGTGTCGATTCAATAAATAAACTTGTGTCGGCCTGTGTTGCAAAGAACAGCCGGGAAGCCCTTTCTATCTTGGATGGAATCTTGCAGGGAGGAATCTCGGTTGAGCAGGTAGTTTCGGATTGTGCGGATTATTTTAGAAGTCTTTTATTGGTAAAGCACGGCATTACAAAGGAAGCCCTTATAGGACAGAGAGCCGACCGCTTTCCGCAGGATATCTTACAGGGCTGGGAGGCTGTACAAATAGAAAGAGCTTTAAGCATAATGCTCCAACTTTTTAAGGATCTCAGGTTTTCTATCGATCAAAGATATGAATTGGAGCTTGCCGTTTCGCGTCTTTCGTGGCTGAGCGATTATGTATCGCCTGCCGGTTTAAAAGCCGCCTTTGATGCAGCCCAAAGCCTTATTTCAGGACGGCAGGTAAATGCCGAACCTGTAAGACCTATGCCCCGCTTTGAAGAAGCTCAGCCAAAGGAAGCTCCCCAATCTTTTAACCATGCGGGCAGTTTGACCGAACAATTTAAGGCCGTCTTAAAACGCGACAATAAATTGGACGGGTTTTCGGAAAAAAAAAATGAAGAGAAACAGCCGGTTTCAAATAATGCGCCTTTGTCTTTTGAAAAAAAAGATGAGGAAAAAGAAACCGTACTTCAGACTGCCCGCATAGTAGAAAATAATTTTAATACTGTAGAGGATTTAAAAGAACCGTTAATCGAGGCTCTTTTAGAAAAGAGCGGGATCTTGTCTTCTGCCGTAGGTCAAAGTAAGGATTGGCTTTTAAAGGAAGACAGCCTTACGCTGTTTGCTCGCAGCTCTTTTGACTATACGCTGATTCAAAAACAAAAGGATACGGTTATAGACTCTATTTTTGAAATTACAGGAAAGAGATTTAAATTAATTATAAAGGAGTATATTCCGCCTCAACCTGAAAATAAAGTTGAAGAGACGGTTAAAGAGCCTGAAAAAATCCGAACCATAACTGATGTTTTTATGGGAAAAGTAGTTGAGTGTAAAAATTTGGTATCGGAAACTGAAGAAGGAGATGAAAATGATGTTCAAAATGTACAGATCCCTGCTCCAATGCAGGAACAAAATGCGTGAAAATTTTAAAAGCAAAGAAACAAGATCTATTAAATTTTTGTTGACCCTTTGCCTTTTTTTATCGGTAAGTTTGGCGGTTTTTTCTGAAGAAGTAAAAAAAGGTATCTTAGACATAAGAAAGACAGATTTTGGTTCTTCTCCGGTTTTAATTTTAAACGGCGAAATGGGTTTTTACAATAATAAGCTTGTTTTTTCAAAAGAGGATATTGAAAAAACCGGAGTATTTATTCGATGCCCTATGGAATGGAGTAAGGCTGTTCTTTCAGACGGCACGAGGCTTTCAAATTTGGGATACGGAACCTATACCTTGAAAATTTTACTGCCTCAAACTTCTCCTAAGCTCACCTTAAAAATTACGTCGCCCGTTTCGTCCTGGGCCTTGTTTATTGACGGAGAGGAAGTTATGCGGGCGGGCAGTCCTTCTTCTTCAAGAGAAAATTCAAAAACCGGCATAAAGGATATTGTCTATGACATCCCTCAGGGCCTTACTGAAATTTATATTGCGCTTCAAGTTTCAAACTTTGCCCACGCCCGCGGAGGAATTTATCATCCGGTAAGTATCGGTACAAAAGAAGCTGTAGAGAATTCCGTTTTATCCAAACGCTTTGTGGATATATTTGTTTTTGCTTTCGGTATTGCAATAATCCTTTATCACTTGGCTCTTTTTATTTTTCATCCCCATAATAAAAATCTTTTGTATTTTATATTTTTTTCTTTGACGGTCATCTTACGGACTGCCGTAATGGGATATGTATTTAAATATATTTTTCCTTCCGCCTCGTGGGAACTCATTACAAAGTTGGATTATCTTACCTTTGCCTCTGTAGGTTTTTTTATATTTACATATTTTAGATCTTTATATAAAGATGATATACAAAAAATAGTCTATATAATAATATCGGCCGAGGCCCTTGCTTATGTGCTGTTTATTTTAGTAACTCCTGCCTATATTTATGGAAAATTTATTCTTATTCATCAGATAATCTTACTTGGTGAAGTCTTTTATGCGATCTACTTTGTAATCCGCATCTTGATAAAGAAAAGGACGGGAAGTGTTCCTATAGTTGCCGGTATTGTAATTTTGGCTGCCTCGGCAGTAAATGATGTTCTATACAGTATGATGATTTCAAATTTCGGAAATTTGTTGTCTTTCGGCTTTTCAGGATTTTTGTTTGCTCAAGCCTTTTGTCTTGCATGGAGAAATTACCTTGAAAATAAAAAGGCTGATGAAGCTAGAGCCATGCTTCTTGAATCGGATAGGCAAAAAGGTTTGTTGTTTGACGAAATAAAAAATACAAGCAGCGAGTTAAAGCAGCATGAAGTTATTTTGGCAGAGAACATGGACATAGCCGAAGATGCGATGAAAAAACTTTCCGGATATGCCGAGTCTGTAAGGCAGGAAATTGGTGTACAAGACGGAGAATTAAGAGGAACTCAAACAGCTACAGACAGCCTTAATTTATTTTTGGATAATATTTCGGAAGGAATCGAACGCCAATCAAGTGCTGCAGAAAATACTGTTTTACAAATAAAAGAGCTTAATAATGTTATTAATGATTTATCGGATAAATTTGACACAATAAACAGAGGCTTTGCCTTACTATCGGATGCCAGTAAAATGGGTAAAGATAATTTGGCAAAAGTAACTGCAATTATCGCCAATATTTACCAAAGCTCTGAAGGTCTTCTTGAAGCTAACCAGCTGATTACCGCCCTAGCGGAACAAACAAACCTTTTGGCAATGAATGCGGCGATAGAGGCTGCCCATGCAGGTGATGCCGGTAAGGGGTTTGCTGTTGTTGCCGATGAGATAAGAAAGCTTGCAGAAGGTTCCGCATCCGAGGCCGACTCTACAGGGAAGATATTAAGTCAAATAAATAACAGTATCCGCCAGTCGGCCGAGGCTTCAGGCGTACTTCAAAAAAGTTTTGACGATATAAATCAAAAAGTTTTTGATTTTCAGCATATTTTGTCCAATATTTCGGGCTTTATTTCAGACGTAAACTCTCAAACCGAAAAAATGAATTCGATTATGAATACTCTTTTGGAAGAATTTACCAACGTGCAAAAAGAAAAACACAATATCATCCAAACCCGTTCGGATATTTCAGGCAGCTTTAAGCGCCTTCTAAATGCAACTGAGGAAGTTAATGCGGAAATTTCAGAGATGTTGAACAGCATAAAAACTCTCGATTCGGCTATAAGCAATACCCGAAAGGTGGAATCCGACACAGGAGCTTCGATTTCGAAGTTGAGTCTTCTTATTACGGAAAATCAAAACTAAATAGAAAAGGCCTCAAAAAATTTTGAGGCCTTAAATTTTACATAGCATTATGCTTGATTAAAGGTTTTTATCCATTGTAAAAGAAAGTTTTGAATACTTAAAAGATTCCAGCATCAAATCGGATAGATATTCCTTTGTCCTTTTTAATACATGCTCTGCAGTTTTGCGGTTTTCTTCGGTTAAAAATTCGCTTAAAGATTTTGCAGGAATCTTAGCCGCTGCATCGGTAATCTCTTTTACACGTGCCCTTCCATAGCTTTGCATTTCAGTAAGATAAGCATTATTATCATCTTTAAATGCAGAGTAATGAGATTCAACAAAATGTCCGATTAGTTTAAAAAGCCAGTAAGCATTATCGGTAGAAACCATACGGGTCATTCTTTTATAGGCTGTAGGCGTATCCAAAATATTTGTAAAAAATGGGACATATGGAACAAAGGCCGTAGTTCCGAATGCAAGCCATTTGATGCCTTCAAGTCCTTTGGGAGCCTTAGGTCTTAACTGCAAGATATGAGATTCGGCTGTCCGTGAAAGCGAAATACCCCTAAAACGTGTTTTATTAAATTCACTGTTTCCTATGCCGATAGGGTCGAATTCCGTTTCATTATAATGAGAGCTTAATATGTATTCTACATCTTCAACAGAGATAAGACGGTTTGCTTTTTGGATAAAAGGAATATCGTTGGAGACCGGAGATTGTTCTATTTCGGGGTTAAGGTATTTTTGCGCGAACCAAGCTCTCGGTGTGTTGTAGACCCTGTCTTTTTCGCTTGATGTTCCGAAAATATGTCTAAAGTTAAAACCTTCTCTATCGGGATTCAGATTATGTTCGTTTACGAACTCCTTGATGCCCTTTGACCACATATAGCTGTCCGGTTTTTTAAAATCGATTTTTTCTATTGAAACTTGATTTGGGGCTACTGCATAGCAGTCGTCAGGAATTCTTACGGCAACCCAATGATGTCCGCATGGAATTTCCATGTACCAAACCTCATCAAGGTCGGCAAATAAAATACCGTTACCCTCAGCAGAGCCGTATTTTTCGATAAGTTTTCCCAAGTAGCTTACTCCTTCCCGTGCAGAATTTATAAAGGGAAGGACAATGTCGTTTATGGCATCTTCTGCAATTCCGTTTTTTACAAGCGGGTCATAGGCGAGAACCTTGGCGTTTCCGTAGACGCTTTCGGTAGAGCTCAAGGCTACATTTTTTTCGTTAATACCGGCTTCTCCATAAAAGCCTTGGTTTTCCTTATCGTTGGGATAGGCTTGAGGAACGGATGTGTAGCGGAAGGCTTTTGCAGGAAGGGGAATTTCCACTCCCGTGTTTTTAGATTTATAAACTCGGCCAGTTTCATTTACCGCTTTTTCTAAAACAAATATTTTTGGACTTATTGCCAAGTGAAAATCCTCATTTCTTGCAATAAGAATTGAGCCGTCAATACCGGCTTTTTTGCCTACCAGTACTGTTGTACAGTCGGTGTGTGCCGAAAAAGATTTTACATTATTCATATTTGACCTCATATGTTAAATTCTATTTACAAGTAAAACTATACCCTAAAAACAATATTTTTGCAAGATTTTTATTAAAAACTATTGACATTTTCTTTTAGTTTTGGTAGAATATGCAAACCTTATGGGGGCGTAGCGAAGCTGGTTATCGCGCTGGCCTGTCACGCCGGAGATCGCGGGTTCGAGCCCCGTCGCTCCCGAAAAAGCTCACCGCCTTTAGTGGTGAGCTTTTTGTTTTTATAGCTACCGTAATTTACGGGCAGTAGCGCAGGGGTAGCGCGCTTGGTTCGGGACCAAGAAGTCGGGGGTTCAAATCCCCCCTGCCCGACTTAAAAGAATGGAGCTATTAGACCTGCAAATAAGCTTGTTAAGTTTACCTCTTCCGTTCCGAATTTCCTTTTTCTGATTTCAACTACAAGATAGATTATAGCTTTTATTTCTTCCTTTAGGATTACCGGCACAAGAATGGTAGAATTCCAGTTGGGTACTCCCGTTATAGCGTTTTTTCCCGAAATATTTTCCCAGTCTATTTTGCATAGTTCTTTTTTTTCGGACATTACTTCGATTATGAAGTCTCTATTTACAGGAAATTCCGGTTTTGAAACAGGTCTATATTTAAAGATTCTTTTGGATTGCTTTTCTTTGACAGGGCAGATAAAGATTCCTGAATCGGCTCCTGTACTGTCTATTATTTTTTCAAGGCAGATTTCAAGTCTTTTTGTTTTTGATATGGAATGCCGTATGAGCGATGCAGTATCGATAAAACTTAGAATATTTTTTGTATCGTTTATGGTGTTTCCTGTTAATATTCCGGCGAGCCTGTCTGCTTTTTTTTTGATAGGCTCCAGATCTTCTTCCCATACAACTGTTTGGTTTCTTCCCCAATTTTTTGCAGCATATAGGGCTTGATCTGCTTTTGACAATAGATCTTTTTCCGCTGTTCCGTGCATGGGGAATACGGCTATACCCATACTGATCGTTACTTTAAGCGCTGGATCTTCAAAACGTAATGCTTCTACCTGTTTTCTGATTTTTTCTGCTATTACTAAAGCTTGTTTTTTTTCGGTATTAGGGAGCAAAATAACAAACTCTTCTCCTCCGACTCGGCCGAGTATTTGTTCTTTTTTTAATACACTCAATGCAGTTTTAGCGGTCGTTTTTAAAACAGTATCACCCAGCTGATGACCGAAGGTGTCGTTTATTTTTTTAAATTTATCCAGATCGTACATGAGTATACTAAAAGGGTTGTTACTTATTTTGGAAACTCTTAAAATGTCATTTAGTACGGTTTCAGTGTATTTTTTTGTCAGTGCCGAGGTCAGTTTATCTGTAGCTGCTTCCTGTTGTGCCTTATAGCTTTCTATTAAAAATGAGAATATATTTTCGATACTTAGGCAGAAGCGTATTCCAAAATTACTGAAGTTATTTATTTCTTTATTTGATACAAAAACCAAATAGCCGGTTGTGGTGTTTCCTGTTTGCGTATTGCAGGAATTTATCGGAATAACAAGGTGTGATGAAATTTCTCTGTCTGTCTTAATATTTATCGTATTGTATGTAGATGATTCTATTAATCTTGCAATTTTTTCTATAGTTTTATTTTGGCCGAAATTAAATAAAGACTCGATTTTATTATCGGTTGTTGTGATAAATACATCAGCCGAATTCGCAAGCAGATTTAAAGCCGTAAAATTTAAAAGATCATTTATATTTTTTAGAAAATCATCTGAGAATTTTTCTATTATATCATCAATCGATTTATTTTTAAATCTACCGGATGTTTTTGTTTGAGATATAATATTCAAAATAAAGGCCGGATTATTTTTTAATTTTTCAACAGTATTTTTGGATAAGAGTTTTTTTATCTGTTCATAGGATAGTAGTCCGTTAATTTTTTTATATTCAGGTTTTATTTTTTTGTTGATATAATCATCTATTATCAACGATGGCAATTCGTAGTGATGAGAATTAAAATAACTTGCTTTGAATTTTAAAGGTATTTTTTTTATAAAAATATTAATTAACTTTTGAGCTTCAACAAAATAAATCATTGCCATGTTAATATTATTCTTATTTAAATGGATTAGAGCCAGTTTAATATTTATATCTATACTTAAATCCGAGATGTATTTATTTTCAAGCAGAGAGGCGGCTTCTATCAGTTTTTTTTCCGCATTTTCAGGTTCAATATATGCTTCTAAAAATAAGAGAGGAGCCTTTATTAAAGGCTGATTGCTGTAGCAATTTATTCCAAGTATAATTTTAACTATTTTTTTAAAATCAATATCAGAGCGGAATATGATAATTTTTCTTATACGGTAGACTAGCTCATAGAATAAAAAATATATATTCTCTAAAAAGACTTGATTTGAGATTATTGCTAAGATATCTTCTTCCAGTTTTTCAACTGAGTTTATTTTACCTTGTGCAATTTTATTTAAAGTAATGCACAATAATGAAAAAACTTCTAAAAGGTCTGTAATATTTTTTTGTCCTTCGATATCTTCCTTTAAAATTTCGGTGTCAGTTTCAAAATGCCCCATTGCGTAGTAAAAACTGCTTTTTGTTTGTTTGAAGGTGCTTATATGTAGCGGATCTTTGGATATGCTTTTATCTTTAAGCATTTTAAATATTTCCGATTCGGTTTCAGCAGCTTTGTCATACATGCATAGTGACAGGTAAATTTCATAAATAACGGTTTGAGCAAAAAATATTATGTCGGTATCAAAGTTTTGCATCATTTTTTTTATGGACTGATTGCAAATATCATAGGCCTTTTCATAATCATAAAAGTGTAAATAGGCAATGCTTAGATTAAGTAATGCGAGTGTTTCCGCAACCGTGTTACCCGATACGTTATTGTTTTTTAAAATTTTTGTATAATATACTATTGAGGCATCAAAGTCTTTATATGCCTGTTCTTGGATAATAGCTAAGTTATTATAGGCTGTATCTTCAATATTTGTATTGCCTATTTTTTTTGCATTTTTAAGAGTTTCCAAATAGGTTTTTTCCGCTTCTTTATAGTCGCCTGAATAAAAAAGGTTTGTACCCAGATTCAACAGCACTTTTGTTTTGAGTGATTTAAATTCTTTTGAATTACCGCATTTTAATATAATTTTTTTTGCTTCATTGACGGCTTCAGTATATTTTTTGCTGTATTGTAAAAATTCTACCTTTGCTTTATCAAACAATAATTGAGTATAAGTATTATTTGCTTCGGCCGTAAATTTTTCGGCTATAGCTAAAGATTTAGCTATTTTTTCATATTTTGCTTTAGACTGAATTTCTTGAATTGTTTTTATTATATGAACTTGTGCTGCAGCTATTTTATTTGAATTGAAGCCGTTTATTATTTCTTCGGCCATTGCTATTTTTTTACCACATCCTGCCGTATCATCATTTTCTAAATATGATTCTGCAAGAATAAGAAGTATATCAAGTTTTCTGCTGTTGTCGGCTTTTGGGACAAACAAATATATTTTTTCAAATATCTCGATATAAGCTATATGAGTACATTGTTTTTTTATTTTATTTTTATATTTTATACAATAATTAACCGCTTCTGCAAATAGTTCCGATTTTTCGGCATGCCAGATAAACTCATGAATACTTACAGATTTTATTGTTTTTATCCTTTGCATAATTTTTTTATGTGCTTCTACTCTATAAGCGCAATCAAGTTCATTGTACATCATTTTTTGCAAGATTTTATTTATGATTGCGTATTCATCTGCGTACTGCTTTGTGATTTTTTTTATGATGTTTTGCTCTAAAAGTTTTGGTATATATTTTTTAACGGCTGCGGATGTTACATTAAGTATTTTTGGTAAAGCTTCAGCTTTAAAACTGGATTTAAATATACATAAGTCTTTTAAAAAATTTAATTCATCCTCATTAAGGTTTTTTATCTGCTTTCTTACAGCCTGCTGTATATTTGTAGATATCGGTATCGGGATAGAAGCAGTGGACAAACTGTCTGAAAGTTGACATAGCTCCATCGATTTGTCTTTTTTTAGCTCACCTGAAACAGTAAGCTCTTTTAGAGCTTCATTAATAAATAAGGGGTTCCCACCTGTATTCAAATATATCTTTTTTAATAGTACCTCCGGAATGTTTCTTATATTTATTGTATTTCTTATTAAACTTTCTGTTTCCGGTTCAGATAAGTTTTGAAGATTTATTTTTTTTATTGCGGCTTGATTTGATAAAACTTTAATAAGTTTTTTTGAATTTTGATTATTATTAATTAGACTTTCATTAGCGGATTGTATCAGTATTATATTCTTTTTATCCGAATTTTCTATTATTAGGTATAATATTGTTTTTGTTATAAATTCGCTTATCAAATGTATATCGTCGATTATAAAAACTATGGGCTGTGATGATGAATTTTCTACTATTAAACCTACTATTAAGTTTATAAGCTTATATTTAAGTGCGCTTATTCTTATTATATCTTCATTGATTTCTATTTCTGATTTTAAAGCCTCAAAGATGCTGTTTAGTTTTTTTTCATAATTTTTTTGGATTAAAGAATTTTTTAAAAATAAACTTTTCATGAGATACAAAATAAATTTGATATCGTCCATGTCACTCAGGCTTGGAATATAATAAACATCCATTTTTTTTAGTAGTAGTAAAAAATACAGCTCGGATAGGAAGTAGGTCTTTCCTATGCCAAAAGCACCGGTAATCAAAATGTTTTTATTTTCAGGTTTCGATGTTTTTGTTTGTTTAAATACGGAAAAAATCTCTTTTTTTTCTTTTTCTCTATTTATAGGAAATTGCTGTTTTTTTACAACACTCATTGGAGTCGAAATATTGTAGTCGGTATTTATGTTGTAATTAATATCCGATATTATTTCATAAAACGGATAAGGTTCTTTTTTAAGTTTTCGTGTGTGAATTTCGTTATATATTTTAAAAAAACACGTGTAAAGATATTTTTCGTTTTCATTACTTATTTGATTAGTTTTGGTCTGTTGAAGTTCTTGAAAATATTTTTCATGATTTTTTATTACATTCTTTTTTAAAAGCAAGGATAAAATGATTGTTTTTAAAATATCATGGCTATAAGTAAATGTGTGAATTTCTTCATTTGATAAAAAGCTTATTTGGTGTGAATATTGATTTTTTTCGGTAATAAGGTTCTTTGCTTTTATAGAAAATCGGTCATTATCTTTTATCACATATATATTGTTTAGATCAAAGTTGTTATATACTATTCCGTATGTTATTAAATAGTTTAACTCTTTCAGTATTGCTGCAAATAATTCAAAAATATCCTTTGTTGCAGCATCAATTAAAAAATCTGATAAGGGCTCTTTCTTTTCTATATATTCTATTGTATATAAGTAAATGTTCTCATCTATTATTTTATTGTCTATACTTATTAAACGTGTAAAGTCATAATTTTTTAGGTGGACCGTTTCTTTTAATTGCTTTATCAGAATAAATTTTTCTCTTATAAAATGCATAAAATCTTCATCTAAGTCTGCAGCATATACCAGTCTTAATTCAAGTTGTTCTCCTTTGTCGGAGTCTAAATCTTGAACAACAAAACCTGTATTATTTTTTAATTCTATCGGGAGCTCTTTAATAATTCTATATCTGTTATTTAATATTTTCATCTGATTCTCCCTTATATATTTGCAGATATTATGTCTGCTAAAAATTTAAAAAAAATAAATTTACTTAAGTTAAATTTGGCATGTTTTTCAGGTGCCGCCAAATAAATTATTCCTATGATATTTTCATTTTTTATTATGGGAGTAATCATTACAGAATTCCATTCCGGCATATTTGTTATGCTGTTTCTTTTTGTGATTGAGTCCCAATCTACTTGGTAAATACCTACACCGTCTTCAGCAACTGTGTGAACCAGTTGTTCATTTACCGGATAAGATTCAAATCCTATTTTTGCACTGATTTTAAAATTTAATTCATTGCATTTTTTATTTACTGATTTAAGAATGATTGCTCCGCTTTCGGCTTCAAAGAATTTTACTATCTTTGATATTAGAGTTTTTGATATGTCTTTTTTCTTAAGATTTGTTTTTAATATATCGCATAATTCTATTGTCGCGGATATATGTTCACTAAAATACGATTCATCAGCTATAATAACTGCGGATAGACTTGTTTTATCTCCCTTTTTATTAATTATAGACGGACTCCATACGGTGCTTTTATTTCTTCCTGTGTTCTTGGAGTTATATAAGGCTTGATCCGCATTTGTAAGTAGTTCTGAAGTAGTTTTTCCGTGTTCGGGAAATGTTGCGATTCCAAGACTTATTGTTATGGCTGTATCAAATTCTGTAAAAACCAAGTTTTCTATTTTTTTTCTAAAATATTCTGACGTTTTAAAGGCTTTTTGCGAATCTGTATCAGGCAATATGATGGTAAATTCTTCACCGCCGTATCTTCCCAGTATCTGCCCCTGGTTTAAGGAATCTAAAATAGTCTGAGTTACTTTTTTAAGAACTATATCGCCTACAAGATGTCCGTAGTTATCGTTTATATTTTTAAATTTATCCAAGTCATATAAAATAAGTGAAAATTTAGAATTTGAGTTATATAAATTTTTGATAATATTTTTGAAGAAAACTTCAAAATATTTTCTTGTATAGGCTCCGGTTAAGGTATCATAAGCTGCTGATTGCTGAAAATTTTTACTTTCGACCAGCATAGTTAAAAGATTGGAGTGTTTTTTACAAAAAGAGCTTCCTTCATGTGAAAAATTGTTTATGACATTTTCCGATATAAAAATCATAAAACCTAAAAGTTTATAATCGTTAGCTCCAAAATTCTTTTTATTAACGGGAATTATCATGCACGGTTTACGTAATACGGCTTCTATTTTAGTTGTGTTTTTATATCCGAATTTTGTTATAAAATCAAATATTTTCCTTAAATCGCCGTTTTCATCTTCGTTGTGTAATATAAACGACGGTTCACCCGATGTGCTTATTTCTAAAAAATCATATGATGTGGCAATTACATTTAAAGCTAAGAATTTCATTATTTCCGATACATTTTGTATGTAGTTATCAGTAAAATTATTGACAATTTCAACCGATGTAGTATGCTCATAGCCTTCATTTTTTAAAAAGGTTTGTATCAATTCATTTCTAAAGTTTTTATCTTTTTTTATGATATTTATATGTTTAAGGTTTAAGATTTCTTTCAGTTCTGCATTAGTAACCTTTCGGTTGTATTTTTTATCCTTTTGCGGAGTTTTCCCTTTTATAAAATCCGATACTATATCGAAGGCTCTGTTAAATTGCCAATTATTGAATAATTTGACCTTGTATTTTTCAGGAGTGTTTTTTATTATATTTGATATTTTATTTTGAGCTTCCAGATAATATACGATAGCTAAGCTTTGTATTCCGGCTGCATAATAGTAATCTCCTAATGCCATATTAAGAAATAATGTGATATTTATCAGCCGCTTAGGCTTCATAAGTTGAAGATTTTCTTGTAAGATATGTTCGGATTCCGTTTTATTTAAATAAGTTTTTAAATAGTGCATTCCTGACTGTTGAAAGTCATATAGATCGGGCATATCGAATTTTATTATCTGTACTATTAATGGAGCAAAATCGATGTCGGGCCGCTTTATAGTTGCTGTAATTACCGTATCAAAGAAATTTTTGGTAAGCTGTCTTCGATTTTTCATGCTGTATTTTTTTACATTTATATACACATTAAATATTTTTATTAAATTATTTATATCAGATTTTTTTCTTTGAATTATTCTTAATGCTTCCAACATAAAATATACCATAAATATCTTATGATCCGAAAGATATTTTTTTAGCTTTATGCTTTTTTTCAAATAGCTAATTGCCTTATTATTATATCCGAATTCTTGATACATTCTTGCCATGAGAGCGTAAAATATAAAATTATGCTGGTACAAGGTCTTTTTTTGGGTTTCCCGTGCTGTTTTTATATATTTTTTTCTGTATTCATAAAATTCTTTATATCTATTTAAGTTTTGGGTTATCTCCATAAGTGTTGTAATGCACGGAAGTTTCAACATCACCATATTATTAGCAAGTATTTTGTTTTCCGCTTCCTTTGCATATTCGTAAGCTTCATAGTTGTTTTGAATTTCACATAACATTCTTGCATAATTAATTATAGAAACGGTTTCAATAATCAAAAATCCTAACTTTTTGGCTAAATTTATGACATCCTTTGTATATGCAATTGTTTTTTCAACATTTGAATGTCTGTTCCAATGCATTACCGAGATATTATACATTGAAATAAGTTCTGTTTTTATATTATTGGATAAAGATGAAAGCTCCTTTGCTTTTTGAAAACATTTAAAAGATATTTTTTTCTCATTTTTTTTATCATAAAGATATCCTAAAAATATATAAGCTTCAATTCGATAAGTAACATATTCAGGATGATTTTTTGTCAGATTAAATATTTTATATGTAGATTCTTTAAAACCACGATTTTGCTGTTTTATATGATAGTATAAACATTTTGCATGCTGTAATCTTAGATTAACTATATCTTTAGATGTTTTTGTATATAATTCCACCAGTTTATCTACATAAAAAAGAATTTTTTCTTCATTTAAAGCTCCGTATTCGTGCCTGGCCATTAAATTGTAATAGCATGATAAAAGATCTGCATCTTTTATTTTAGGTAATATTTCCTCAAGGATTAAGATGATTTCCGCTTCTTTATTTCTTATAGCCATTTGATTATATAGCTCGAATATTTTTAACAGTATCTGAAATTTGGCCTTTATACTTTGACCGGATATTATTGAAGGAATTTTTTCATAAATCTTTATTACGGCATCCAGATTTTTTTCCTTCATATTTTTTTCCACTATATCCAGACAGCAGCTTAATGCGGCTTTTTTATTTCCCGATTCTTCCAGATGCCATATAAGTTCGTTTATATCGGTATTAGGTTCTTTTTGAAGAATTTGACTTATTTTTTTATGCTGTAACATTTTATTCTTAGGCGGAACCATTTGATACAAAATATTATGCATAATTTGGTTGGTAATGGCGTACTCTTGCTTGTCTCCTGTTTTTATAACTGTAATCAAACCTTTATTTATAATTTTTTTTATATTTTTATCTATTTGGTTCGGCGGTAGGGCTAAAATTTTATACAGATATTCTATTTTGAATTTATTTTGAAATAATGATACTTCAAGAAAGAATTTTTTTTCGCTTGCTGAAAGAATATTCAATTGATTTGTTAAAGTTTCTTCAATTGATTTTGGAATTTTATTTTGCAGTTCTTCGTTGTATATTTCGTCTTTGATGAGCCATATACCTGTAAGCTTTTCTCTGTATATTGTTCCTGTATTGACAAATTCTTTTATCATTTCAATAATAAAAGACGGACAGCCTGATGTATGTTTATATAGTATGGGTCCAAAACCTACAGGAGGATATTTTAAGAGCAGGATATTTTTTAACATCTCTATCGTTTCTTCTTTAGAAAAATAATTTAGTTCAAAGGTTTGGCATTTTTCATAATTGTTTAATATGTTTAAAAAAGATTCAAATTTAGGCGAAACAGGTGTAACTGCTTCGTCATAAGACAGAATAACTCCTAATCTTTCAAGCTCTGTAATTTCCGTAGCTAAATATAAAATCGTATCCAATATAAAGTCGTTTGCGAATTCTACATCATCTATAATTAGAAATACAGGGAGTTGTCCGATTGTTTTAAAAAATAAGTTTTTTGCTTCATTAAAAGCTTTAAACTTCATGTGTTCATATTCTTTTTCCGTATTGACGGCAAGCTTATGATCCCGGATGAGTTTTATATTTTTTATAATACGTTCTCTTTCATCCATATCCTCGAGTGAATATGAATTTAAAAATATTTTTCCTAAAAAGTCATCCCAAAATTGATCCGGGCTTGAATTTCTGAAATTATAATTAGCATATATATTTGTTCCTTCCAAGGCTAAACGGTATTCGGCTTCTTTTAAAAACCTTGTTTTACCTGTTCCCTGGTTACCCTTGATAAGGAACACCTGCTTTTTTGCTTTTCTTGACTGTATCTCCGTTCTTGCCTGCGATACCGTATTTATTTCTTTTTGTTTTCCTACCAGTTTAGGGCGAAAAGTTATGCTGTTAAGAGGCGGAATAATATCTGCAAGGTAGTTTCTATTAAGTGTTTTATTTATATCCTGAATAATGCTATGTATTTTAATTTTCTGATTTTTATTTTTATGTTGAATATGTTTTTTTGCTATTTCATATAATGCTGTAAAAATATCTTCATCTTTTTTATTTAAGTTTTTATTTTTATAAACCGTTTTTAGTTTAGCAAGTGCCGATGAAACGCTTTTTTTAACTTCTTGTCCTGCAAGGAGTGTAACTATAAAAGAAAGAACGGTATCTATGTTTTCATTAGTTCCTGTATGGTCTTCAGCCTCTTTAAACCGCACCGATGCGGAGTTTTCAAGTTTTGCCGATACGATATCCTTTATTCGGACTCTAAAACCGTCTTTCTCTTCGACTATCATTACATTATCGTGAGCGAATACTTCATACTCAAATCCCATATTACTCGCATGTACAAGACTCTGGCAAACCGATACGGCTATTTTGAGGACATCTTCCATTGAACATTCTTGTATAAATTCCAAAACCGGCATTGCATTTTCAAGATGTTCGGTGGTAAAAATATATAAAATTTCATCGGGGCTTGAATGGGGCAAAGAGGGATAGGACAGGTATAAACTGGAAAATCCGTAGTTTTTAAGATAAAAATGGTTATCGATAGTGCTTATGGTAATAAAATTATCTTTAAAAAAATCAA
Organism: Treponema sp. OMZ 798; assembly: GCF_024181385.1. Classification (NCBI taxonomy): domain Bacteria; kingdom Pseudomonadati; phylum Spirochaetota; class Spirochaetia; order Treponematales; family Treponemataceae; genus Treponema; species Treponema sp. OMZ 798. Next base: position 2,114,462 of record NZ_CP051305.1, on the reverse strand, counting down.
GTTCTTCTTTTTTTAGTTCTAGGGACGATACAATTTTTAAGTTAATTTTTATGCTTTCCGACCATAAATCTGCGGCCAGAAATTCCTGCACATAAGGCATCGAGTTGCTTATCTTGTTAATAATCTTGTATCGACTATTTATGATTTCCATAGGCTAAACCCGGTCTGTGATTTAGCAAAAATGTAATCACAGCAACCTAATAAGACTATCACATTTTATCAAAAAAGTCTAGTACTTATAATTTTTAAAAACTTATGCTACAATAAATTATGCTTATTTCTGAAATACAGGGCCCTCTTACAAATATTGCCGGAGTAGGTGCAGCCGCGGTCTCACAGTTAAAAAGGCTTGGTGTAGAAAATACCGGAGACCTTTTAAGGCTTTTTCCGCGGGATTGGGAAGACCGCTCAAAGATAAACGTTTTTTTGGATTGGAACAGGTTTCAAAAAATTCATGTAGAAGTTACCGTTGCAGGCCATGAATGGTTCGGCTTCGGCAAGATGAAAACCTTAAAACTTATTGTATCCGACAAAAACGGAATGACGGCCTCTCTTATCTGTTTTAACCGCCCCTTTTTAGAAAAAAGCTTTCCCATAGGAGCAAGGGCCTTTGTGTACGGCTCTTTTTACCGCAAATACGGGGAACTTCAGTCCTCTGCATTCGAGCTTGAAAAACCTGAAAATATGCAGGCAAGGATTCTTCCGGTTTATTCCCTTACTTCGGGTCTGGGACAGGCAAAACTGAGGAAAATAATTGCTTCCGCCCTAAAAATGTACGGACAGGGCATCGATTCCGAGCTTCCCGATTCCGTTTTAAAAAAATACGGTCTTCCGCCTAAGCAGGAAGTGCTTTTTATGCTCCATGCGCCGAAATCCATGGCTGAGGTAGAAAAAGGCCGCTATGCCCTCATCTTTGAAGAGTTCTTTTTGTTTCAATATGCCATAGGGATGAGGTCGATTGAGAGGCGGGGAAGGCTTCCCAACCTTGAAGATGAAAGAAATATCGGCAAAACTGTCAAAAAAGAGCCTCTTTTAACGCCGCTTCAAAAAGCCCTCTTGGAAAGGCTTAATTTTAAGCTTACCCAAGATCAGCTTTCGGTCTGTGCCGAGATAAACGAGGATCTGGACGGCCCCAACACAATGGCCCGTCTTATGCAGGGAGATGTCGGCTCGGGGAAGACTCTTGCCGCCTTTTTAGGCTGTTTAAAGGTAATAGAGCAGGGCGGTCAGGCGGCCTTTTTAGCCCCCACAGAGCTTTTAGCCCGCCAACATGCCGAAAATGCAGCCCGCCTCTTGGAGCCCCTCGGTGTACGGCTTGCCTTTTTAACCGGGAATACCAAGGCTAAGGGAAGGAGCCGTCTTTTACAAGAATTGCAAAAGGGAAACATCGATTTGATAATCGGTACCCACTCTCTTTTTTCGGCAGGGGTGCAGTATAAAAATTTACGCCTAGCCGTAATAGACGAACAGCACCGCTTCGGAGTTCTCCAGCGCTCGGCCATAATCCAAAAGGGAGCCGAAAGCAATGAAGAAAAACGGAATCCCCACCTTCTTATGATGAGTGCAACTCCCATTCCCCGAACCCTCGCCCTTTCTATCTTCGGCGACTTGGATATTTCGACCATAAAAACCATGCCGCCCGGAAGGAAGCCGATTATCACCTATGTTGCTGCGGAGGAGAAAGCCGAAAGGGTTTATAACTTTATCGGGCAGGAGATTTTACAAGGCAGGCAGGCTTATTTTGTATATCCTTTAATAGAAGAAAATGAAGACCTTTCCCTAAAATCGGCAGAGAGGATGTTTGAAGAATTAAGGGCAGGTTTTCCCAATCATAGGTTGGCCTTAATTCACTCCAAGGTTCCGGAAGAAGATCAAAAAAGAATTATGGAGGAATTCGGGTCGGGGAAGCTCAATATTTTGGTTGCGACTTCTGTTGTCGAGGTCGGTGTGGACGTTCCCAATGCGACCTGCATGGTGATAGAACACGCCGACAGGTTCGGCCTTTCCGCACTGCATCAGCTCCGCGGAAGGGTCGGGCGCGGAGATCTCCAAGCCTATTGTTTTTTGATTTACGGGAAAAAAATTACCGAGGCCGGAAGAGCCCGCCTTACTATAATGAAGGAAACAAATGACGGCTTTATAATCTCCGAGGAAGACCTAAGGCTCCGCGGCCCCGGAGATATAGGCGGAATTGAGCAGTCGGGTTATCACCTCGGCTTTACGATTGCAGACCCGGCCCGTGACTTTAAAATTTTGCAGGAAGCCCGCTCCGCCGCCTTTGAGCTCCTCGAGCAAACTAAATTTAATAAACCTTTTGATAAGTGTTAGAACTACTGTAATTTTAAATATTTATTGTTCTGCAAGTAGTTTGTTTTATATTTTTATGCTATAATTTAAATATGAGCGTATTTGATACAGCTTATTTAAGCAATGACGGTTCATACACATTATTCTCTTTTAATAATACTCGATTAAAATTTGCAGCTCCGTATTCACTGGAAAAATACGAAAAAATTCTCTATTGGGACAGCGGCTATCTTGAGGTGTTGGCTAAATATAGTCATAATTCTGAACCGGAAGAAGAATATATTGATTTAATTCCAATATTAAAAAATTTATATATTGATGTAGAAGAATTTTTATCTTCAATTAGAAAAGTGGAGGTGCGTTATGCCTGATTTATATAAAATTGCTCATGAGGCAGATGTTATTGATAACGGTTTTGCATTTAAGAAAATCCCTGATGGAATAAGAGTTTTTAATCTAAACAATGGTTACGGTGCTGCAGTTTTTAAGCCTGATGGGACTTTGATAGAAACAAATATGGATGATATAGAAATAGCTGTTTCGAAAAAATATTTACAAAGTTGTTTAAAATACATGGAAGATTAATATGCCGAAATATTTTTCATTTAAGGTTGCTGGGTATTATTTATATTTCACATCAAAATGTATTATTGAGGCGTTTCATGTACACGCGAGTGATTCTAAATTAACGGAAGAAAGTTCTGCTAAATTTTTTGTAAAAGATAATGGTGATACAGTAATTCAAAATAGAGGTATTCTGACTGATAAAGAGTTAAGGAAAATACAAGAGTTTATCAAAGAAAAATATATTCAGATGTATGAAAAATGGTGTGAGTACAGTTATGAAAGCTTTTATGTTGGAAAATAAGTTCTAACACTCACCTTCAAATCTGACGCAGCAGTCAAGCCGCTTTTGCAAAGCCTCTTTTTACAATTTTGAAAGCTGATTGATAAGACTCGCCATGTCCTTAGGATAATCTGCTCTTATTTCTATTTTTTCCCTGCTTATGGGATGAAAGAATTTTAGCGAGTGAGCATGGAGGGCTAATCGCGAGATTATGGGACGCTCTTCATATTTATCGCCCCTCCAATTCTTTTTTAAGGCTGATATGTAGACTGGCTCTCCGTTTCCGTAAAGACTATCGCATAGGATGGGAAGTCCCAGATGTTTTAGGTGGGCTCTTATCTGATGAGTTCGGCCGGTTATGGGACGGGCTTCCAAGAGGGAAAAGCGGCCTAATTTTTTTAAAAGAGAGAATTCGGTTAAGGAATCTTTTCCTTTTTTTTCGTCTATGAGGGTGCGGTGCATCTTATCGCCGTCTATTTTTAATCTTGCTTCGCTTTTAAAATTTTCTTCTCGAGGGCAGCCGGCCGATACGGCATGATAGATTTTTTCTATTTTGCGGTTTTGAAAATCGTCGTTTAAGATTTTATGGGCTTCAGCATTTAGGGCATAGATGATGAGGCCGGAAGTGTCCTTGTCAAGCCGATGAACGGGATAAATTTTCGAGTTACAAATTTTTGAGCCTTGTTCTTTTTTTAAAAGAGCTTCTTCAAGTATCTTATCGAGGCGGGGAGCTTCGCTGTCCCAGCGGTCGGCTGTTACAAGGAGACCGGCACTCTTATTTACTATTATGAGGTCTTTATCTTCATAGACTATTTCGTAAAGCTTTTTTTTCATTATAATTCTAAGTTTGTGATTTTAAGTTTATGATTTTTTTATTTTGTTTCATGTTAAGAAAGTACAGGAATCTTTCCGTAAAACAAACTTATAGTGTTATCGGCTGAAAGCAAAACTTCTTCTTTTGTATCGCCGTCCGGTTCAAAAATAATCAGGTCCAATTTATCGAGATTGAACTCTTTTTTTTCTCCGGCTGTTTCGGAGGTAAGCAGGGTTTTAGCATTGTACGAAAAAATCCATCCTATTTCTCCCTTCGATACCGAAAACTTTAAAACAGAATTTTTATTTAAGGCAAAATTTTTCACTTCCGTCTCTACGCCTTCTTTTACCATTAGGTTAAAATCCCTAACCCTTCCCATGCTGACCGTTTTTGCGCCTCCGTCAAAGGCGTAGACCTCGTAGGGCTTGAGCTTGGTGAAGTTTTTTTCGTCATGGCTTATTTTTAAGTCCCCGTTTAAGGGAGAAATAAAACGGAAAAACCCGGCAAGCGGAGTGAAGTCAGACCTATCCAAATCGACTGTAGCGGAGCTTAGGCGGAACAAAAAATTTCTTTTTTGATACTCAGCTTCACGCGGATAAATAAAAAGTTCCGTCGTAGTGCCTCCGCTCCAGTTTGAAGTTTTAAAATCTTTTTCGCCGTAATGTGTAATTTTCATAATTTAAATCCTTTTTGAGATTAAAGACAAAATCTCGTCCCTTCCCGTTTTTTTTGCAGCAGAGCTTATGATGATGAGCTCTTCGTCAAAGTTAAAGAAGGCGGTCCAAGCATTTTTCGCCTTTATCTGATCGTTTTTACCTATCTTATCGGCCTTGGTTCCGACGATTACAACCTCAATATCCAGTTTATGGAAAAAATTGATGCTTTCTTTTTCGGTTTCTGTAGGTTCCCGCCTCATATCCATCAAAAAAAAGATGGTTTTTAAAAGGGGGCGGTTTGTACAATACTCGTAGAGCATCTTGTCGATTTGCAAGGTCATTCCACCTGAAAGTTTTGCATAGCCGTAGCCCGGAAGGTCTGTAAGTACAAACATGTCCTTAGGGGCCGGCCCTGAAAACTTCTTGGTCTTGGGGTTAAAATTTAAAGAAGCCGGGCGGTTCACCAAAAAGAAGTTTACCTCCCTCGTCATTCCCGGGCGGGAACCTGTCTTGACCAAGTTTTTTCTGTTGACAAGCATGTTTATCAAGCTCGACTTCCCTGCATTGGAGCGGCCGAAAAAGGCAAATTCGGAAACTCCTGTTTCGGGAAACTGCTCTGCCTTGACGGCTCCCTTTATAAATTCCGCATTTATAATCTTCATAGAAGTTCCGAAAAAGCCTTGAGGGCCGGGGGCATATCCTTTGAAAGCACCTTTTTTGCAAGAGTTTTGCCGAGCTGAACTCCCTCTTGGTCGAAGCTGTTGAGATTCCAGATAAAGCCTTGGAACATCACCTTGTTTTCGTAATGGGCAAGAAGGGCACCGAGGTTTTCGGGGTTTAGCTCTTCTCCGTAGATTAAACTTGCGGGGCGGTTGCCTGCAAAGTCCTTGTTTTTGTTTTCATCGGTTTTACCTGCGGCAAAGGCCATGATTTGGGCTGCCAAATTTGCATTGAGCTTTTGCATATTGGTAGAGCCCTCGCTTTCGACATCGAGGCCGATTTGGCTTTTTTTAAAGCCGATAAACTGCAAGGGGATTATATCGCTTCCCTGATGAAGGAGCTGATAAAAAGAATGTTGTCCGTTTGTGCCCGGTTCTCCGAAAATTACGGGGCCCGTTTTATAGGAAATTTTTTCGCCGAAGCGGTTTACGGTTTTTCCGTTCGATTCCATGTCCAGCTGCTGGAGGTGGGCAGGGAAGCGGGAAAGGGCCTGACTATAGGGCAGGATTGCCGTTGCCGAATAAGATAATACGTTTCTTTCGTAAACACCGAGGAGGGCATCCAAGAGGCTTGCATTTTCTTTTATGTTCTTATTTAAAGAAAGCTTATCTCCTGCTGCGGCCCCTTTTAAAAAGGCGTCCACAGTTTCCATTCCGAAGGCGAGGGCGAGCACTGCCGCTCCGCAAACCGAGGTGGAAGAATATCTTCCGCCTATAAAATCATCCATATAAAAGGAAGTAAGATAATCGGGGTTATTTGCAAGCGGGCTTGTTTCGCTTGTAACGGCAAGCATCTGCTTTTTGCTGTCAAGTCCGTTTTTTTCGAGAACGGATTTGACAAACCTTTCGTTTGCAAGCGTTTCCTGAGTTGTGCCGCTTTTTGAAACGAGGATAAAAAGGGAGCTTGCAAGATCGATGGAATTTAACACCTCGGCCGCATCATCGGGATCCACATTGGAAATAAAATGAGCCCTCATCTTATGTTTGCCGTTTGTCTTTGCCCAATTTTTTAAGGCTATGTACATGGCTCTCGGCCCCAGGTCGGAGCCTCCTATGCCGATTTGGACTACATCGGTAAAGGTATTACCTGTGGAAGTTTTAATCTTGCCCGAATGAACTGCTTCGGAAAATTCTTTTATTTTTGCGAGCTCTTTGAGGTAAAAGCTCCTCATGTTTACGCCCTTATAAACCACATCGTTTTTTAATTGGCCGCGGGTAAGCTGATGGAGCACCATGCGGTTTTCTCCTGTGTTTATAAAATCCCCGTTGAGCAATAGCTCATACTTTTCGATTAGGTTTTGTTCATCCGATAGAGCCTGCAAGGCTTTAAGGATTTCTTCATTTACGGGCTTAGCCGCATAATTGTATTTAAGGCTTCCGCCCATTTTAACCTGATAAGAAGCAACTCTTTCGCATGAATTTTCTTTATTGAAAATATCTGCTAAGTTTAAGTTTTTAGCCTGTTCTTTATGAACTTCCTGCAATTTTGTAAAAGATTTACAAGTATTTAAATTTTTCCATTCCATAAATTCTATTCTAACCTTTTTTTCTAAAAAAAACAACTCGTTGGTAAAAGCGTACTTTTGCCTATTGACAAAAATGAATTAAAGCTACATCATATAAGATATGAAGTTATCTAACGTTTTTACATCATCGCGTCTGGTGCTGGCTCCTCTTATTTATGTTTTGTATTTTTTGCCTGAGTGGCTTCCTTTTATAAATCCTAAAATTACCATTCTTATTATTATTCCGATTTTTATTTTTATGGAATTTACCGATTTTTTGGACGGCTACTATGCAAGGCGGAATAATCAGGTCGATGAGTTCGGAAAAATATTCGACCCCTTCGCCGATGTCGTTGCAAATGTAACGGTTTTATTTTGTTTTTTGATGGACGGCCTTTTATTTGCTCCCTTCTTTTTAATTATAGTTTACCGCGAATTTGGAATCATGTTTTTGAGGATGAAGGCCCGCGGAGAAGGTATGACAATAGGGGCAAAGATGGGCGGAAAGACAAAAACCGTGCTTTATATTGTTGCGGCAAGCGTTTCAATGTTTTTAAAGCTTGAGCAGATTTATGTATTTTTACCGCCGGCTCTTACCCGTTACGTTACCTATTTTAACTGGCTTCTTTATTTTGCAGCCGTTATCTTGTCGCTTACATCATTTGCAGATTATCTTACTTCATATTTAAACACAAGGAGGGAAAATGATGAATAATCAGGACGAATTCAAATTTGAAATTACAAAGAATTACGGTACTATCTCGGAAGGAAAGGGCGGTTGGAACACCGAACTTAACGAGGTTTCATGGAACGGGAGAGATCCGAAATTCGATATAAGGTCTTGGTCCCCCGATCACCAAAAAATGGGGAAGGGGATAACTCTTACAAGGGATGAGCTTATAGCTTTAAAAAAGCTTTTGGACGAGGCCGGGATATAGCCTACCCCTCTTTTTTACAAGCCTCGACAGCCAGGCGGTCGCAGGCCTCGTTTAGAGGATTGCCCACGTGGCCTCTTACCCAAACCCATTCCGGTTTAATCGATAATGAAAGGGTGTCCAGCTCCTGCCAAAGGTCTTGGTTTTTTACAGGCTGCTTGAAGGCCGTCTTCCAATTATTTTTTTTCCAGTTGAAAATCCACGAGCTTATGCCCAGCTGTACGTATTGGGAATCGGTGTGGACTGAGATACTTTCATAGTCTGCAATTTTGCCGGATTGAGCGCTCAAATCTTCTTCTTGTATTTTTTGCAGAGCTCTTATGACAGCCATAAGTTCCATGCGGTTATTGGTGGTCAGCTTTTCGCCTCCGCTTGCCCTAAAAATTTCTTCCTTTGAATCCTTATTTATGATTATATAGGCCCAGCCTCCGGGGCCGGGATTTTTGGAGCAGGCTCCGTCGGTGTATATTTCAATATTCATTTTTGCTTCCTTATTGTCTTTAATATAATTTTCGCCTGTGAAACACTTCCGATATTTTTGATGGATTCTAAGTATTTCTTCTTGAGTTTCTTCCCAGCCGAGGCAGGGGTCGGTTATGGATTTTCCGTATTCGCTTCCTTCCCTTGCTTTTTCGATAGAGGTTTTGCCCTCTTGGATAAAGCTTTCAATCATGCAGCCTCTTATATAGCCGAGCGGTTCGTATTTATCGAAGCGGAGTTTTAAGCTTTCTTCAAGAATACCTATCTGTTTTTTAGGATCTTTCCCCGAATTCCCGTGGGAACAATCTATTACTATGCTCGGTTCCAATTCTTTTTCTTTCATAAGAGAGGCCGCTTTTTCAACTTCTTCCCTATTATAATTAGGTTTTAAAATGCCGCCCCTTAAAACCAAATGCGTATCGCTATTTCCTGTAGTGTGGATTATTGCGGAAAGTCCGTTTCGGGCAATGCCTACAAAGGCATGGGGCAGGCGAGAAACAGTCACTCCGTTTACTGCTGCCGTTACGTCCCCATAAGTCGTATTTTTAAAGCCCACAGGCATCGAAAGCCCCGAGGCGATTTCCCTGTGGATCTGACTTTCGGCCGAGCGTGCCCCTATCGATGCCCAGCTTACAAGGTCGGCAATGTATTGGGGAATCATCGGGTCTACCATTTCGGAGGCTGCAGGAATTCCGATTTCGGCAAGTTTAATCAAAAATTTTCTCGACTTTTGAATGCCTCCTTCGATATTGATAAAGCCGTCAAGTTCCGGCTCTACAATGAGGCCCCTCCAGCCTAAAACCGTTCTTGGTTTTTCAAAGTAGGTGCGCATTATAATATAGAAAGAATCTGCACATTTCTTTTTTAGCTCTAAGAGGCGCATCGCATAATCTTCTGCGGCTCTTGTGTCGTGGATGGAACAGGGGCCGACTATGAGTAAAAAGCGTTTATCCTTTCCGCTTATTATATCGCTGATAGTTTTTCGGGCCTCGGCTATAAAAGAATAAAGTTTATCGGAAGCCGGTATTTTTTCTACCATTTCTGCCGGAGAACTTATGCAGTGAATCCTCTCGATACGGAGGTCAACAAGGTCTTTTATCATATTTAAAAACTCATCTTTTTTACTTCTCTTTGAGCATAGGCCTCTTCCAAAAGGCCGTCTATTTCCATTCTTTCAAAAATTTCGGCTGCATCTTTTAGGTTTGAGTGTAAAATCGGGTGCTTGGGCGAGAACATTACGCAGCAATCTTCGTATGGTAAGATTGAAGTTTCATAGGTTCCGATTTCCTTGGCCTGTATCGTAATTTCTTCTTTATCGAGGCCTATGAGGGGCCTGAAAACCGGAAATTCCGCATAGGAATTGGTTACGGTTAAGTTTTCGACAGTTTGGCTTGCAACCTGAGCAAGGCTTTCCCCCGTAATAAGGCATTTGGCATTTATGCCTTTAGCCGTCATATTTGCTATCTTCATCATGCAGATTCTCATCATCAAGGTGAGATAGGCCTCTGGGCTTTTTTCCCTAATTTGCTGCTGAACCTTTGTGAAGGGAATTATGTTTAAGTATCCGCCGAGGCCGTAGCCTGCTAAGATTTCTGCGAGCTTTTCAACCTTAGCTTGAGCTTCAGGAGAAGTATAAGGATGGGAGTGAAAGTAAAGATAATCTAGTTTCATTCCGCGGGTAAGCATCTTAAAGCCTGCAACGGGGGAGTCGATTCCTCCCGAAAGGAGTAAAAGGCCTCTTCCCGAACAGCCGCAGGGAAGACCCCTCCGCCCCTTGTGCTCAAGGCCGTAGATAAAGGCTTTTTCTCTTACCTCGATTGTGATTACAATGTCGGGCTTATGAACATCGGTTTTTAAGATTCCTTGCATGTGGATTACACCTCCCACCTCCCTCGAAATTTCATAAGAGGTGAGGGGGAAGGTTTTTTCTCCTCGGCGGGATTCTATTTTAAAGGTTTTTGCCCCGGTATCCCTTGCCCTTATAGCTTCGGCCTTGGCTGTTTCGGTAATGGCTTCAATAGTTTTTTCGGCAGGGATAGCCTCGGCCCAGCCCGTAATGCCTATGAGCTTATTTAAGGCTTCTTCTGTTTTTTCTTTAAATTCGGGCTTTACGCTTACATACATTCTTCCGGCCCGCACGCGTATATTGGGCTTCGCTCCGTATAAATAGCTGCGTAAATTCTGCGAAAGCCGCATTTCAAAATCTTTTAAATTCCCTTTTTTTAGGTTAATTTCGCCTATTTTTGCGAGATAGAAAAGTTCCATATTCTTATATTCTAGCTTAAAAATGCAAAAAAGTCCATCAGGGGAAAATTTTATGGTTAATGCCTGTATTGACGATTCAATAAAAATGATGTATCATTTAAGGATTGAGGTGTTTATGAAATCAATGAGAAAATTTATTTTTTTAATTATGTTCTTGTGTGTAAGTTTTTCGGCCTTCGCTTTTGAAGAAGGTTTTACCCTGGGGCTTAAAGCAAATTTTTCCGGTTCTTATACGGATCCTCATATAAATGAAGCTGACATGAAATATCTTGGAGCCGGTTTTATGAAGGGAATGGTCGGCTTTGTTATGAGCGGGGATGCTGAGCTTACTTATATTTTTGATTCTAAAAAATACTTTAAATATACAAGCAATAATATTTTTGGAGGTCTTGGTTTAGCCTTTAATCTAGGCATAGGACAGGGATTTTCGGGACAGATTTCGGGACAGTATAATGCTTTAGTTAATAAAAATATAGAAGTCTACTGCCGCGTTTATATGACTCCTGTTTTGAATTTCGGTACCAGTCTTAAAACAATGCTTTTAAAAAACAGGTTTGTTTTAGGGTTTGGTTTTGAAGGAAAAATGCTTATGGACCCCCAGCCTACTTACGAGCTTTATACAAACCTCTCGGATGATGAAGCAAAGCTTTTGTATAATAACGGCAATGGTCCGGATTTTTTTCCTGAAACGGGAACATTATTGATTCCTGAATCCATGATGAAAAAAATGAATCCTTTAGGTCTTGTTTTAAAAACATCTATGGAGTATATCCAACCTGTTATTTCTACAATGAGATTAACGTTAGGAAGTTATTTATCATATACTATTTATAAACCCGGCTATGTTGCATTACCGAAAAAAATAGCAAAGGCAGCAATTGAAAGCGGAAATGATAATGGTATAGATATAAATTTTGAAAGAGACAGTATAAAGTCTTTTTTTATGAATAATTTGGATTTTGGGGTAAGCTTAGGTCTTTTATTTAAGGTTTAAGGAGGTGCCATAATGAAAAAAAGAGTTTTTTCTTTTATTTTTTTGTTCTTTATTTTGATTTTAAATTTTGGTTGTAGGCCGGCATTAGGCGGTGCTTGGTATAATACTTCACATCATATTTATGAAAACAGTTCGAATAACAATAGTAATAACAATGAAGAGGAAGAGGAAATTCCTGAAGACGACAATCAGGGAGAGGCATTTATTGAGGTAGAACCTTTTTCTTATTTTGGTGAAAACTATTTATATCCTGCAAATAATTTTGATGATTGGGTACTATATATGACAGGAATAACTAGTACAAATTTAGCTTCATATAAATTTGATACAGTTACGCCTTGGCATGACAATGGGAATGGCGAGTTTTTTTATCAAGGACAGCCGGGTGCCGGTAATGAAATAGGAAATGGACAACAAAATTATACAATTGATCTGAAATATTATAAATACAAAAATAGAAAAGATAGATGGTTTGACACAAACGGGTTTGCTCCTTCGCTTGATGCAGAAGAGGCTGAAAAGCAAAAACGCTTCTATTTTTATAGATTTAAGGGTACTACAGTAGGAAATAGTGGTAGTATTGATAATGCGACATTTTGTGTAGACACATATTCAAAATTCTTATTTTTTTACAGTGAGCCGGCTCAAAAAAAGGTTGTATTTGGAAATACAATTCCTTCGGATTGGAGAGATTATGAGTCTCCGACAGTAGGACTTCATTCCCACTGTGAAAAGAAATTTTATGAGTATGATCCTGTCGGATTTGTTCGGGAGGATGGCTCAGTTGTCATATACAATTGGTTTAAGGCAAAGATTGTTGCTAGTGATTACAGCCCTTCTATGAATGAAAAATTCAAGTTTGTTGCAAAGGCCGGTGAAAAGGGCAGGCCCGGGCACTCTCCATATAAGTATGAAAAATTAAAAATTTACAATTCCGAAGATGATTCAGGCAATACAATGCCGGTCCTGTGGATGCGGGCAAAAAGTTTAAAAAACAGTTCTATAGCGGGATTAAAATGGACAACTTATCTTTTAAAATGGGTTTCAGCGCCTACGGATCCGCTTTTTTCTTACTCTTTAAAAGGTTCCCTATCATATACCGAGAATGAAAATCAGGTAAAAAACACTATCGAATTTGTTGAAAGAAACAACGGCGAAATTTCCGGCTCTGCAGATGATTTTCAGGCCATAAAAACGGGAAGCGAATTATTTTTTGATTACTCAAAGTTTTTTCAACAGGAAATACCTGCCGAAAGTAAGGATCAAGCCGTTTCACTTGATATGCAGATTGTGAAGTCAAACAGAAAAGGAACAGCGGGACTTGAAAATTCTCTTTCCGAACCGTTTTACCTTTACAAATTTGAAAATCCTATTGTTTTAACATATGACAAGGACAGTAAAACATGGAAGTGCGCAGGGGTTACAGAGAAAGAAGTCATACCTGAAGGTACAAATCAGCCCTGTATAAAAATTTCGTATCCTGCTTTTGAATTAAAACGAGGACAGATGAAGGACTTTACCATAACTATATTAAGTGCACCTAAAGACTCTGACTCCGGCTGGACTATGAGTTCAGAGGGAGAAATTGAGGTAACTTATACTATAGGGTTTAATTAAGGTATGGGATGTTTTGATGATGGAGGTATGCTTAAGATTTTTATGTATAACAACTGTTTTATCTTACGAAAATATATAAAATGCTTGATGTATGATCTTGAGAATATATCCAAACGAAAAATAAGCATTACTTCTCCTAAAAATTTTAACGATCTGCTAGATTAATATTTTTGTCAAATGAAATTAAAACTTTTTATCCGTGCTTTCATCTTTGCTGTATTCTTGTCAGGAATTTTGTTTGCTCAAACAGGAGGAGGTATAAATCGAGATCCCGATAACCCTGACTGTATCTACAAAAAAGCACTGTTGGGCGATTGTCTTATCCATATGTCGAAGATTACCTGTCCTTCAAAGGGGTCTGCCCCTGTAGTTGAAATTCTCTTCAAGTCTGATTTTAAATGGACGGCTTGTGAACCGCATAATGGCTGGGGTAAGGAAGGAAAAACATATAAATACCATGAGCACGAGGTTCCTGGTTCCCGCATATTTTTTAATATAACAAACAAGATAAACGATGTTACCTATTACAGGATAGAAGGCTTCCATCCCTTTGATCTTCCTATATATGATGCGCCTCGCGAAGCAAAAATGCTTCAAAGGTTTATCTTTTTTAAATTTACTGCCTATGCAGCAAAAGACATGATTTTTGAAAATGCTCTCAATAACCTAATTTTTGCACTTGATACTCACACTAAACTCCTTTACTCCTATGGCATGCCGAGTGATTATAAAAAAATAATAGGGAACAATTATATTCCGCAAAAATGGCTGCCTTATGAAACCCATCCGAATACGGCAGAATCAAATTTAAGATTTTACGAATATGACCCAATCGGCTTTGTCTCTCTCGAAAAAACTCATGTCTTTTGGGGTGTAAATACCAATGTTCACTTATACGATTGGTGGATTGAATCTGTAGGGGCCGGCTCCACGATGAGTACAGTAAAAGAAAAACGCTTTATGCCCCGCCTTTCCGAGGCGGCCCTAGAAGACTGGACTATCCGCGATGCTTCTAAGCCTGTGCGTTCCCCTTATCGAAAATTTTAAAATATCATTTATCGTTATAATGATTTTTGCACTGAATAATCTTTATCATTCCATCTTCAATTTTATAAACAAGACGGTGTTTTTCATCTATTGAACGAGACCAATAATCGCTAAGATTTCCTTTTAAGGGTTCCGGATGACCTATACCGTCGTGACCGTTTCGTTCAATATCTGCAATTAGTTTATTGATTTTCTTAAGAGTCTTTTTATCCTGCATTATCCAATAGGTGTAGTCTGCCCATGCATCATCAGAAAAATCTTTGTGCAATTCTATACCTCAACCAGCTCTCTTATTGAGTGTTGTCCATTTTCCATTTGAGTTTTGGAATTTTCCAAAGCTCTTATGTTTTTTTCTGAATAAAAAGAACTATCTTGAACAATTTCAAATGGAATTTTACGTTGTATTAAGGTTTGTTTTAAAAATATACGTATTGCAGTAGTCGTATCCATTCCTATGGATTCAAAAAAAGCATCTGCATCTTTCTTTAGAGCCGTGTCTAAACGCGTCTGTAAAACTGCTGTTTTCATATTTACTCCCATAAAAATTTTTTGCAGGAAGCTTCAGCTTCCGAAAAAAGTTTTTTCACGCAGTTTGTTTACAAACTGCATACAATATGCGATGTTTTGTACCTGTGGGTACAAAACTCGGCAGATAAACAGTGAGGCCGGATTTCTGCCGAACTGTTTATCATACCTCCTTATTACAAATATAACATAAAAGCTATGAAAAAACAATACTTTTGTATTCTTTTACTACATGCTTATAAAGTATTAACCACGTCCGGTTTTCTAATATGTTTTAAAAAGAAATTTATCCCTATCGTTATGATTAAGACAATGACCGAAACCAGGGCCGTAAAGCCGCCGGGGGCGATGTTCAGGTGATAGGACAAAACCAAGCCGAGCATGATATCGGCTACGCTTATAAAAATAGAAAAAATCAAGGTCTTTTTAAAGCTCGTTTTTAGTTGAAGAGCTGTCGCAACCGGGAGGGCTATCATCGAACTTAATACCAGCATGCCTACAATTTTTAATGAAACGGCTATAGTTGCCGCAGTAAGAGCTGAAAATAAGTAATTGATGAGCCGTACCTTAACGCCCATTATTTTTGCAATATCTTCATCGAGGGCTATGTATACCATCTTGTGATACATAAGGCCGAGGGTAATCAGGGATAGGATGCTTAAAGCTATGACCGTAATTAAATCGGAGGATGAAACAGTTAGGACGCTTCCGAATAAGTAGGTTTCGGCATTTGCCCTTACGGCTCCTGAACTTATGAGGGTAATGGCGATTCCTACACTCAAAGACAAAACTATCGAAAGGATTAAATCTTGATATTCTTTAAAAGCATTTCTGAGGGCTTCTATTAGAGCCCCGGCAGCTGTCGTAAAAATAAAGGCTCCAAGGATTGGGTTTATTCCTGAGGCAAGGGCGAGGGTAACGCCTGCAAGAGAGCTGTGAGAAAGGGTATCTCCTATGAGGGAGTACCTTCTGAGTACCAAAAATAGACCGATTGCAGGACACAAAATTCCTATAAAAAAAGAAACAATAAAAGCATTTTGCATAAAACCATATTGAAGCATCTTCTTATTCTCCTATTAAACAGCGAGGCAGAATTCCTGCCGAACTGTTTATCGAAATTCCTAATTTTATCCTATCGGTTCACCCTGGGTTTGAATTGAACAAAGCTAGGGTCAAAGAATTCGGAGCTGTACTGTTTGGGACTGCACAAGTGTCCTTCTCCATTTTTTATATGAAATATTTTGGTAGAATTAAAAATCGCAGCATCCAAGTTATGGTCAACCGAAATGACAGTAAGCCCCTTTTGAGTGTTTAAATCTTTTACAAAAGAATAGATTTCTTTTTGCCCCTGAACATCGATTCCGGTGGAAGGCTCATCCAAGATTAAAAGATCGGGATCCCCGATAAGGGCTCGTGCTATGTAGAGTTTTTGAAGCTGCCCGCCTGAAAGTTCTCCGACAAGGCCGGTTTTGTATTCGCTTAAATTCACTCTTTCCAGGGCTTTTAGAACGCAGTCCTTTTCCCTTATCTTTAATATTTTTCTATAAGAATTTAAAAGCTCAAAAAGAGTAATCGGGAAGTCGCTTAAATTTTCTTTTTTTTGCGGAAGGTAGCCTATTCTTTTTGCATTGATAATAATTTCACCGCTTTGTATTTTAAGCAGTTTTAAGATAAGTTTTAGAAGCGTACTTTTACCGCAGCCGTTTTCTCCCACAATCGAAATATAATCGCCCTGCTTAACTTCTAAATTTATATTTTTTAAAACTTCTTTTTTTGAGTTCGGATATTTAAACTTTAGAGAATTTATTTTTACCATAGGAAGAGCATTTTACTTCTTTTTTTTAAAGATTGCAAGACTGTGATTGTTAAGATTGTTTATCTTAGATGGTTTCAATAACAACTTCTGCCCACTTCTTCAATCTTTCGGTTGAATCTATGGCATATTTTGTATCATTATCATCTACATAAACCTCTTGCGGATATCGGCTTCTTACACCGTAGGGATTGAGAATTGCACATATTTTCAAAATTTCAATCGGTGCATCAATCCTTTTTTTTACTAATCTTGCCAGGACAAGTAAATCATGTGTTTTTTGAATTTCTTCATTTAGGCTTATAAGCAAACCTTTTAAAAATTTTTCTGAAGCTTGCTGACAATGATAACAGATAATGGTTAAAGGTTTCGGATGCATATTTTCATATAAATGTCTTGCACAATCAAAATCCATATTAGCAAAGTCAAACCATTCTTTAACTGCCTCATCATTCATATATTACAACTCCGTCCCGTGCAACTACTCTTTCAAGTGTAGGCTGTTTACTTCTTTTTTCGAACACAGCAGCAGTATTAACAACAATATCAACAGGTTTTACATCCATATCTATTAAAGATAAATAGGCTTTTTGCGCCGAATGCAATACATTCTTTGTATCATCGGGCATTATAAGATAAAAATCATAATCACTGTCTTCAGTAAATGAGTCTTTAGCATATGATCCGAATAATATTATTTTTTGAGGTTTAACCGCTTCTAAAAATCTATCCCGAATTTCAAAGATTTCCTTATTTATCATAATTTTTCCCCGCTGAGATAATTTTAACATGATATTATAAAATTTTCAATTCATTATTTTGAAATTTATTTCCGAAAGCATAAAAGTTAGCCTATTGCTATTTTTATTTGTTTCCTATAAAATTGTCTTTTTAAGAGGTTAGTTATGATTCATAAACGCCTGACAAGGTCGGTGCCGAAAAGTAAAAAGTGGATTTTGCTTTCGGCCCTTTCTTCATGGGTTTCTCTATTGTGCAATGTGGTCATTACGTTTGTAATGGTGCGTTTGATTTTCGGTCTATATAATTCTTCGCTTGATAAAAAAACGCTTTTTGTTTTGGCGGTCGTAGCTGCCTCTGCCTTGGTAATACGGGTTATTGCCGTCCGTAAGCGCTCCTACTTTTCATACAGGGCAGGAACCGAGGTTAAGCGTACCTTGCGCTCAATGCTCTACGATAAATTTATTTCTTTAAAGCTAAATTATTCCCAATATATCAGCATGGCCGAGGTTACTCAAATAGGCTCGGACGGAATAGAGCAGCTGGATTCTTATTTCGGGGCCTACCTGCCTCAGTTCTTTTTCAGTATGGCGGCTCCGGTAACTCTTTTTATAATCCTTGCACCGATAAATTTTTTTGCTGCCCTTGTGCTTTTTATCTGTGTGCCCCTGATTCCTCTTTCGATTGTTGCGATTCAAAAGGTTGCAAAGCGCATTTTAAAAAAATACCTTTCAATTTATACGGGGCTTGGAGATTCTTTTTTGGATAACCTTCGCGGCCTTATCACATTGAAGGCCTATTCGGATGATGAGGCTCAACACAAGGAGCTGAATGCCGAGGCGGAAAATTTTAGACGAGTAACTATGAGGGTTTTGACAATGCAGCTTAACTCCATCTTTGTGATGGACACCGTGGCTTACGGAGGAACAGCCCTCGGCACCATCGTCAGCCTCTATCAGTTAAGGTCGGGAAATCTTTCGATAGAGGGCGCTCTTCTTTTTATTTTGCTCTGCGCGGAATTCTTTTTGCCCTTGCGGGCCTTAGGTTCTTTTTTCCATATAGCGATGAACGGGATAACCGCCGCAAACCGCCTCTTTGAACTGATGGATGTAAAAAGCGATTCGGCTTCGATTTTAAGCGAAGCCGAACTTGAGGCAGCGGCAAAAAAATTTGAAGAATCGAAGCTCACACTTGAGGTAAAAAATTTAAACTTTAATTATACCGAATCGAAGCAGGCAGTAAAAAATGCATCGATGAAGTTTTTAAAGCCGGGCTTTTACGGCATTGCAGGCGAAAGCGGCTCGGGTAAATCGACGGCGGCCGCCCTGCTTATGGGCTTACAAAAAAACTATTCGGGAGAAATCCTCCTGTCGGGAATAGAAGCAAAAAAGCTCCCCGATGAATTTAGATGCAGATACATGAACCTTGTTTCTACCGAAAGCTTTTTGTTCGGAGCTTCGGTGAGGGAAAACCTTTTAATAGCCAAACCCTCTGCAAGCGATGAAGAATTGATGAGCGTATTAAAAAAGGTTCTATTAGACGAGTTTGTTTTAAGCCGCAGTTCTTCAAAAGAAGAAGGAAACTCAGGCTTGGATTTTTATATTGAATCCGGAGGAAAGAATTTATCGGGCGGACAGGTTCAGCGTTTTGCCCTTGCACGGGCACTTCTTCACGATGCAGACATTTATATCTTTGACGAGGCTGTAAGCAATATCGATGTCGAAAGCGAAGAGCTTATTTTAAGCACCCTCTACGAATTAAGCAAAACAAAAATAATCATCTTTATTTCGCACAGGCTTGCAAATATTGAAAATGCAGACCATATCTATGTATTTGAAAAGGGCGAGATAAAAGAAGATGGAACTAATTCAAGCCTCCTTGAAAAAAACGGCATCTATGCAAGGATGTATTTACAGCAAAAAGATCTTGAAAAAATAAGGCTGGGTGTAAAATGAAAAAAAGCGAACTTATAAAAAAATTGATAGTATTTGTAAGGCCTCTTACAGGAGTTATGACTATAACGGTTATCTTGAGGGTCTTGGGCTTTATCATTGCGGCGGCCATTCCGGTTTTGGGCGGGATAGGTATTGTTTCCCTCTTGGGCTTAAAAGTTTTTAATACCTCATTTTCCCTAAACTTTGTAATAATAGGCCTCATCGTTTGTGCAGTGAGCCGAGGCATTTTCAGATACGGCGAGCAGCTTTCGGGACACTACATAGCCTTTACCCTCTTGGCCCTTATCCGGGATAAAATTTTTACGGCTATGAGACGGCTCGCCTTTGTTAAGCTGCAAAAAAAAGATTCAGGGAGCCTCTTGTCGATCATAACCACCGACATAGAATTGCTCGAAGTTTTTTATGCCCACACAATAGCCCCCGCTGCTTCTGCCGTTCTCTACTTTATTTTTGCCCTAATCATCTTTGCAAAAATACACATTGTTTTATCTCTTACGGTTGCCCTCATTTATATAATCATAGGCTTTCTCCTTCCCATCCTTTTCGGTAAGATGGATGACGGCTCGGGTGTAGAATACCGAAAAAAAATGAGCTCCCTTAATTCCTACTTTTTGGACTCCCTCCTCGGAATAAAGGAGATAATCTTTTTTGACAAGATAAGGGAGAGAAAAGAAAATATAGAAAAACGAGGAGAGGCTATAAGCGGAACCTTTAAGCTCTTAAAGGACTTTGAGGGGAACACCTTTGCCGTTACGGAGGCAGCTCTCACCCTTTGCAATTTTTTAATGCTGGGCATTTCGGCCTTCCTCTTGGTAAACGGAAAAATAGACTTTGCAACTTTTTTGATTTCCAACCTGATGCTTCTTTCAGGCTACGGCCCGATAATAGCTGTTTCAGGTCTGGCCGTAAACTTGCAGCAGACCTTCGCTTCCGCAGAGAGAGTCTTTTCCCTGCTTGAAGAAAAACTGGAATTCGATGAAGTTGAAGACGGCGAAAACGTCAGCTTCGAAAAAGTTGATGCCGATAATATCAATTTTAGATACGACGATATGGAAGTTTTAAAGGATGTAAGCATCTCGGTTAAAAAAGATGAGATAGTCGGCCTTTGCGGTAAAAGCGGAAGCGGTAAGAGTACCCTGCTCCGCCTCATCATGCGTTTTTTCGATCCTCTTTTGGGTGAGGTAAGGATGAACGGCATCGACGTAAAAAAAATAAACACTGCGAGTTTAAGAGAGGCCGTTTCGTACATTACCCAGCAAACCTATATTTTTAAAAAATCCATTTATGAAAACATCCTTCTTGCAAACAGGAATGCTTCAAAAGAGGAAGTTATCGAAGCCGCGAAAAAAGCCGCCATCCACGATTTTATCATGAGTCTTCCTGAAGGCTATGATACTAAGATTACCGAACTCGGCGGAAACCTTTCAAGCGGAGAAAAACAGCGTCTCGGCCTTGCCAGGGCCTTTTTGCACAAGGCTCCTCTTTTGCTGCTCGACGAACCGACCGGAAACTTGGACAGCTTAAACGAGGCCCTCATTTTAAATTCCATTTACCAAGAAAAAAGAGACAAGGGCGTTTTAATCGTAAGCCACCGCAAATCAACCGTAAACGCCGCCGATAAGGTTGTTTACATTGAAAATGGAAGGGTGAGGTAGCTTTCTCAAGCAATTGTAAATTTAGGCCTCCTGTGGTATAATTACAAGAGTGATGTTTTGCAAGATAGGGAGGCTTTTAGATGACAGAAGTGAAACGCAGTTTACCTATAGGTGTTCAAAGTTTTGAAAAGCTTATTGAAGCGGATTTTTTGTATATTGATAAAACAAAATATATATGGGATTTAATCAACAATAAGACTCCTTATTTTTTAAGCCGGCCGCGGAGATTCGGGAAGAGCCTTTTTCTTTCAACCTTGAAGGCCTACTTTCTCGGACAGAAGGAGCTTTTTAAGGGCTTAGCCCTTGAAGGCTTGGAGGAAGCCGACAAGGGTAAAAGAGAGATTTGGCAGGAATACCCCGTTCTTTATTTGGACTTTAATACGGCCGTTTACGAATCAAGAGAAGACTTGATAAATATCCTCTCCTCATTTTTAGCACAATATGAAGCCGTTTACGGAAGTACGGGCCTGGATATTACCGACCGTTTTAAGAAACTGATAAGAGCCGCCCACGAAAAAACTGGCAGGCAGGTAGTCATCCTCATAGACGAGTACGATAAGCCTCTTTTAAGCTCCATGGAAAACTTAAGCCTCAATGAAACCTACCGTACTATTTTAAAGGGCTTTTACGGAGTAATTAAAAGCTCAGATGCTTCCCTCCGCTTTGCCTTTTTAACCGGAGTTACCAAGTTCAGTAAGGTAAGCATTTTTAGCGATTTAAACAACTTGCGGGATATAAGTATGCTCTCCGATTTTTCCGGTATTTGCGGCATATCCCAAGAAGAGCTTGAAGCAAACTTTCGGATTGAAATTAAGGCCTTAGCCGAAAGAAATGAGATGAGCTATGATGAGGCCCTTGCCCAATTAAAAAAGAAATATGACGGCTACAAATTTGCAAGAAGCGGTGTTTCAATGTATAATCCTTTTAGTATTCTAAATGTGTTTATGTCAAGAGAATTTGCAAGCTATTGGTACGCCACCGGCACCCCGACCTTCTTGGTTAAGTACCTAAAAGAAGGGCATTACTACATCCCCGAATTGGACGGGGATATTCAGATTGACGAATACGGCTTAAATGCTTACAGGGCCGATCCCATTCTCCCCATTCCGATACTTTTTCAGGCGGGCTATTTGACGATAAAGGATTATGACAAGGAGTACGGTCTTTACCGTTTGGGCTTCCCGAACGATGAGGTGCGCTACGGCTTTTTGCACAACCTAATGCCCGCCTTTACCCCTATAGGGGCCGAAAAGACAGGCGTTTCGGTAATGGAATTTACGAAGGCCCTCAAAGCGGGAGATGTAGATGCCTTTATGAAAAAAATGCAGGCTCTTATTTCAGGCATCCCATACGATAATCTCGCAGAAAAAGACCTCGCCTTGAGGGAGCAAAACTATCAGGCCGCTGTCTACCTCATCTTTGCTCTGATGAACCAATTTGTGCAAACCGAAATTCATTGTGCGACAGGACGGGCCGATTGTATAGTCCATACCCAAGATAGAATTTACATCTTTGAATTTAAGCTTGAAGGAAGGGGAACGGCAGAAGATGCTATAAAGCAGATAAAAGAAAAGAATTACGCAGCTCCCTACAAAGAAGCAAGTTCAGGAGGAGTCAAAAAAACAATCCTTGCCGTAGGTGCAAGCTTCGATGAAGAAAAACGCACCATCAAGGATTGGCGCACCGAAGAGCTTGTTTAATGCAGCTTTTCCTTACTCCCTTTCGACCATCATATAAAGCAAGGCGTTTATGATGGAGGCGGCGACATTGCTTCCACCCTTGGTGCCTACGGTAGAGATTTGGGGCAGGGAGACGGAACGCAGGGCTTCCTTTGATTCGGCGGCACCTACAAAGCCGACGGGGACTCCGATTATAAAATCGGGGGAAACTTTTTTTTCTTCACATAGCTCTAAAAGGCGGAAGAGGGCTGTAGGGGCGTTTCCTATCACAAAGGCTGTTGCTCCTTCTTGGACTGCAAGGTCTACGGCTGCCGAAGAGCGTGTAATTCCTCCTTCCTTGGACATCTTAAAAACTCTATCGTCATCGATCAGGCATAAAAGTTTATTTTCGGTTTTTGAAAGGGCGGGTTTATTGATGCCTGTCATCACCATCTTGGTATCGGTAAAAATAGTTATGCCCTTTTGAAGAGCCTTTTTAGCGGCTTCTATAAAATTATTTTGAAAGACAATTATCTTTCGGTAGTCGACATCACCCGTAGTATGGATCATCCTCTTGGCTATAATTTTTTCTTCTTCCGTGAAAGCAACATCCTTCATGCTCTCTTCAATTATATCCATGCTCTTATTTTCTATTTCCATGGGTTTTTTAATGTACATCGATTTTTTCCTTTAAAATTGCTTTGGGATATTTATAGATTGAGCCGCAGTTATGGCAATAAAGCTCGATTTGATCGGGGCCGTTTTCGTACATGTCTGCAAGTTCTTTTTCGGGTAAAGTAAAAAGCTTATTTCGGAAATTGTCTTCCGAGCAGGGGCAATAAAAGTCTATCTTTCTTTCTATTAGAACTTTCGGATTGCAGTCACGGAAAAGGCCGAAAATGACATCTTCCCTGTCTCCGCCTTCCGCAAACCATTGGCCTATCGAGGGGCAGGCCGCAAAGGCCATTTCTACCTTTTCTATCAAGGCTTCTTCGGCTCCCGGCATGACCTGAATGTACATGCCTCCCGCTCCGATGATTCTTCCTTCCTTGTCGAATTGGACGCCTGTATTAAAGCCCGTTACGGTCTGTTCCGATTGCAAAAAATATTCGGAAAGGTCAAGGGCTATGTTTTTGTGCTTTATCTCGATGATTCCCGTTAAGGGTTCCCTGGCTCCTTCGGGGAAGCGGATAACCGAAATCTTTCCTTCGCCGAAGAGGGGCTTTAAGTCCCATGTTTCTAACAATTCATCAGGTCTTATCGGGTCTTCCAAAAGATAGCCCCTTACAAAGCCCTCGCTGAAGGCTTCGACGCTAAAGCCCACAAGGGGGCCTTGGGTATCGCATCTAAAGATGATTCTATCCCTTCCCTTCATTGTCGGAATTAAGAGGGCTCCGCAAAGGGAGGCATGACCCAGTGCAAGGCTTTCCAAAAGCCCTAAGGAGTGCTGTACCCTCATCTTATTTACAAAGCGGGTTCCGTGAAAAAAAGCCCCGCGGATTTGGCCTTCGCCTAGCATAAAGACCGTCATTCCGTCTTCGTGCATGGTTTTAAATTTTTCGATTAAGACGGGATCGGTTATCGGTTTATCTATCATAGGCCGGATTATAGCAAAGATTGCACTTTTGTACAAGGATTGACACCCTCTCTTTTTTCGGATAAAATACCCTGTTTTGTTTATTTTAAATGTTTTGTAAGGAAGAAATTATGTCAAACGAAAAGAAATTATTGCAT
The DNA here is from genome assembly GCF_024181385.1 of Treponema sp. OMZ 798. Taxonomy (NCBI): domain Bacteria; kingdom Pseudomonadati; phylum Spirochaetota; class Spirochaetia; order Treponematales; family Treponemataceae; genus Treponema; species Treponema sp. OMZ 798. The sequence goes on along the minus strand of NZ_CP051305.1, from coordinate 2,090,198 downwards.
TGGGCAGATCAGACTGCCGAAAAAATCATAAGAGAGAGGGGAGACCTCGATGTTTACACTTGCGCATCCGGTATTACGCCTTCGGGCACCGTTCACGTAGGAAACTTCCGCGAAATTATTTCCGTAGATTTGGTTGTGAGAGCCTTGCGCTCCCGCGGAAAAAATGTGCGCTTTATTTATTCTTGGGATGATTATGACGTATTCCGCAAGGTTCCTGCAAATATGCCTAAGCCTGAAGTTTTGGAAAAATACCTCCGCTATCCGATTACCATGGTTCCCGACACCTTTGAGCGGGACGAAAACTACGCCCGCCACCACGAACACGATGTAGAATCCGTATTGCCGAGAGTCGGTATTCACCCCGAATATCTTTATCAGGCTGAACGCTATCAAAAGGGAATGTATGCTGAAGGAATGAAAAAGGCCTTGGACAATAGGGAAGAGCTTAAAGAAATTTTAAACACCTACCGCGATGAGGCCCATAAGATTACCGAGGAGTACTGGCCCGTTTCGGTTTTTTGTACCGCCTGTAACAAGGACACGACAAAGATAGAGTCCTGGGACAATGATTGGACCTTACGCTATTCGTGCGAGTGCGGACATTGCGAAGACTTGGACTTGCGCAAGGCTAAGTCCGCAAAGCTGGGCTGGAGGGTTGACTGGCCTATGCGCTGGGCCTTTGAAAAAACAGTCTTCGAGCCTGCCGGAAAGGATCATCACTCTCAAGGCGGCTCCTTTGATACGGCGAGCTTAGTTTCCACCCGGATTTATAACTGGCCTGCCCCTGTAAGTTTCCGCTATGACTTTATCGGCTTAAAGGGAGTGCCCGGAAAGATGGCCTCTTCCAAGGGAAAGGTTGTAAGCCTTGCCGAGGTACTCGAAGTTTACCAGCCCGAAGTTGCCCGCTATCTTTTTGCAGGCACAAGACCCAACACCGAATTCGTTATCAGCTTTGACCTTGATGTAATTAAGATTTACGAGGACTACGACAAGACGGAACGCATTGCCTGGAAGGCCGAAAAGGCCAAAAACGATGAGACCTTCGAAAAAGAATATAGAATCTATGAGCTTTCGCAAATAGACGGAATGCCTGAGTGTATTTCTTATCAAATTCCTTTTAGACATTTGTGCAATCTTTTGCAAATAAATTCCGGAGATATAGATGCGGTAATAAAGGCTCTTCCCGATGTAAAGCCCGGCCAGCTTGACAGGCTGAAGACAAGAGCCGAATGTGCATGGAACTGGATTACAGACGGAGGTGCTCCCGAAGAGTTTAAGTTTGCTTTAAGAACTGACGGCTCAAAGGCTCGCTTGAACGAGGCCGAAGCAAAGGCTATTAAAACGATAAGGGATTCCCTTTTGCCAAAAATGGATGAGATGGACGAAAAGACCTTTTCGACAGCCCTCTATGATGCTGCAAAAGAATGCGGCTTAGAACCCAAACAAATGTTTGTTGCCGTTTATCAAGCCCTCGTTTCAAAAGATCAGGGGCCGCGCCTTGCAGGCTTTATGAAAACCATTGGAAAAGAAAGACTGGAGAAAATATTTAAAGATTATTAAAAATATTTTGGAGGAACATTATGTTCAAATTTTTAAAGACATGGTATATGGTTTTATACCTTGTCTTGCAGGCCCTTTCCACTGCGTTGGAAGTAGGAGTTTCGTATGTGATGATGCTGGCAATAGACTATGCAACAAACGGAACTATCGAAAAGCTGCACTTGTACCTCATAGGCACAGTAGCCTATCTTCTTATCTCCTTTTTGGTCGGTATTTTGACTACAAGGGTACGCGAAAAAGCAGGTGCACAAGCGGTTTTTTCGTTGAGGGAAGCCTTGATGAAAAAAATATTAACCATGAGCACAGGCGAATACGCCTCGCGCAATTCGGGAAGCTATGTTGCCTTTCTTACAAAGAATGTCGAAAAACTGGAAGAATCTTACTTTTGGACAATCTTCCGAATTTATCCTTCATTTTTACAGCTGGTAGTTTCTGTTATTTGGCTTTCGATTATGGATTGGAGACTTTCCCTCTTTGTGCTTTTTACCGGTCTTATCCAGCTCATTGTACCCAAATTTACGGTGAAGCCTGTAGCCAAGGCCGAAAGAGACTATATTGAAAGGGGCGAAAACTACACCATTACCCTAAAAGAAGTATTTTCCGCCTTTGATCTGATTAAGTCCTATAACCTTCAGGAAAAAATCGAGATTCTTCACCGCAATGCGAACACCGGTTATAAAAAAGCTTCTTTTAAAGACATGTGCATGAACGGCTTTATGGGAAGCCTCGGAGACTTACTTTCCAACATAACCTACATAGGCGTTTTCTTTTTAGGCGCCGTTTTGGTTCTCTTGGGCTTTTTTAAAATCTCGGTAATAATAGCCGCAAGCCAGCTTGTTGTCTTTATCGTTTACCCTTTGAGTAACCTGACACGCTACATAACTTCGCTTTTAGCTTCAAAAGCGGTAATAAAAGACCTTGATGAGATTTTAAACATGGAAGAAAAGGACGGCTCTTTCAAAGATGTGGAAGCAAAAACTTCTTTTGAAGACTCGATAAGTTTTGAAAATATGAGTTTTAGCTATCCTCAAGATGACGAGGATGAAGAAGATGAAGAAAATCGAGGCGTTTTTCCTGCCTTAAAAAATATAAATCTTAGCGTAAAAAAAGGCGAAAAGGTTTTAATTGTCGGGGAAAGCGGTTCGGGAAAGTCCACCCTTTTAAGCCTTTTATATAAAAAATTTACCGGCTATGAGGGGCTTATAAAAATAGACGGAACGGATATCCGCAAGATTCCCGATGCCTCTTATTTTAAGCTTGTTTCGGTAGTGCATCAGTCTCCCTTTATCTTTGACGATACAATCAAAAACAATATTGCCCTTTATAATGAAGAAATAAGCGATGAAAGAATAAAGGATGCTTGTAAAAAAGCCGGTTTACAAAGATTTATCGATGGTCTTCCTCTCGGACTTGAAACAAGGATAGGCGAGGGAGCCTCGAAAATTTCAGGCGGAGAAAAACAGCGTATAGCCATTGCAAGGGCATTGGTAAAGGATTCCCCAATTCTTTTGATGGATGAAGCAACCTCCGCCTTAGATAAGGAAACAAGTGCCGAAATAGAAAATACCGTGTTATCCCAAAAGGAACTAACCTGTATAATAATTTCGCACCATGTAAGCGAAGCCTTAAAGGCTAGGGCGGACAAGATTATTACCGTAAAAGACGGATCAGCCGATATTTAGAACCGGAAAATCAGGTCTTTGCAAAACTTAAAAATTCATTAGTGAAAAGGCTTTTATTTTTTTGCAAATTGTGCTAACATTCTTTTTATGGCTAATGATAACTTGTACACGCGCAAGATAGAACCTGCACCCGATAAGCCTGTCCAAAACGGAAAATCGAATTTCGGAACCTTTTCAGGCTGCTTTAAAAAATTCGATATAAGAGGGCTCTATCGGGTTTTCGGTAATTTGCCCCTCCCTAGGATAATTTCCAATGCCCGAATTTCGGGAACGATGAGGTTTTTGTTTTGCGATGATGAGGTAATAGGAGAAATGGCCTTTTTTTCGTGCTATATCTTCTCCTTTATGGAAACAACCTTTTGGGTTCGTAAAACTCAGCAAAAATATGCCTACAGGCAATACCTGCCGGGCGGCTTTATTCATATCCCAAAGCACATAAGCTACAGTGTTACAGCCTGCCGGAAACCTTATAGATATGCCCGTATCTTTTCCCGTCTTTCCCACGGGAAGCTTCATGCCGACTTTGACTTTTTAGCCCGCGACTCCCGCCCCTCCTGTGAGGGCCGTCTTGATTTGGATATTCGGGATAAGGAAGCTGTAGATTTCTCCTGCGTAATTCCTAACTATGTAAGCCGCCGCTGTATGGCCATGTACATGCAGACCGGTACCGTAAAGGGCTGGATAAGTTTGGGTTATAACGAAGACATTCAGCTAAAAAAAGAGACAGCCGTAGGGGTTTTTGATGTGAGAAAGGCTTACACCGGGTTTAGGTCAAAGCGCACCCTTGTAAACGGACTCGGTAAGTTCGACGGCAAATCCTTGGTTTTTTATCTTGCAAATTCGATAGCAGCCGACAGCAATAAATACAACGACAATATGATGCTCTATGACGGGAAGCGTACCCCTCTTCCTCCCGTTAAAATTACCCGTCCCTTCGGTATCATGGGAAAATGGATAATACAGGATACCGAAAGCATGGTAGACCTTGTATTTTTTCCTGTTTCAAAAAACTACAAGCGAGTAAATGCTGCCGTTTTTAGGACTGAGTACAGCACCGTTTACGGTCATTTTGAAGGAACCCTTTTGACGGCCGACGGAGAAGAGCTAAAACTAAAATCCTTTCCTGGCATCGCCAAAAAATACAATCTTAGAATATGATGATTAAAATAGAAGGGGTAGAAATCGAATGGGCAAAATCCAAGGGGCGGAAGCTCAGACTTACCGTATCGCCTAAAACGGCCATCCCCTGTATCCATGTTCCAAAAAACTATCCTCAAAGCAAGGCCTTGGATTTTGTCAAAGAAAATATTGCATGGATAAAAAAACATCAAGAGCGGATAGAAGAAAAGATTTTTAAGAAGAATGTAAAGGCCTCATTGAAGGACGGCTCTACGGTAAGTTTATGGGGTGCCGATTATAAGATCAAAATACTAAAGGCTAAAAAAAATGCAGGCATTGCAGTCGATGACGATTTTATCTATTTAAAAGAGCCTCCCGGAGCCGATCCCAAAAAACGCCCTTCAATCTTAAACCGCCTTTATAAAAAGGAGCTTGAGCTTTATGTTGAAGAAATCCTCCCCTTTTGGGAAGCCAAGATAAAAGAAACCGCCTCCGAGATAAAATACAGGGATATGAAAAGCAAGTGGGGCTCATGCAATTCTTATACGGGCATAATCACCTTAAACACAAAGCTAGCCGCCCTCCCTTGCGAATGTGCCGAGATGGTGCTGGTTCACGAGTTTGTTCATTTTAAAGAAAGGCTTCATAACGAGCGCTTTAAGCGATATATGACTAAATACCTCCCCGATTGGAAAGAAAGGGTGAAGATGTTGAATTCGGAAGAGTATTAAGGAGAGAAACCCTTGGTCGAATGATTAAAATGTCGAATGGTAAACGACAAATGTCGAAGTTCAAGTGTCAAATGCTTAATTGTACTTCGTCCTTCGACATTTGCAATCATGTGTCAAAGTGATATGTTGATTTTTTTAATAAAATGATGTAGTATATTTCCAATTTGGAGAATGTATATTATGAAAAAAATATTACCTGCCAAACACCTTTCTACAAAATTTGTTATAGGCTCGTTACTGGATATCTTTTGGGTTACTGTTGGAAGCGTCCTTGCTGCGGTTGCATTGCAGTTTTTTCTTATTCCCGGAACAATTGCACCGGGAGGGGTGAGCGGTTTGTCGGTTGCAATCGAAAAGTTGACCGGCATAAGGGTATACATATCGAATTTGGTCATAAACGTACCCTTATTTATTTTTGGTGCAAAACTTTTGGGTAAAAAGTCTGCTGTTTATACCCTTTATTCTATTTTGGTGCTTTCGGGAGTCTTGGCTGTTTTGCCTCAAGATTTTGTGTTTACCAATGATCTTTTTTTGCAGGCAACCTTCGGAGGAATTCTTTTAGGTGTAGGTTTGGGCTTTGTGTTTAAGTGCGGAGCTACGACGGGCGGAACCGACCTTGCCGGAGCTATTGTAAACAAGCATTTTCCGGGCTTAAGTATTGCAAAGGGAATGGCCATAGCCGACTTTGTAATAGTAATCTTTGCAGGTGTTGTAGATAATAACCCGAACACTTCGCTTTATTCTTTAATAGCTCTTTTCTTTTGTACAAAGATAGCCGACATGATTCTTGACGGTTTCGGTTATTTTAAGGGCTTTTTCATTGTCAGTTCTAAGCCCGAAGAAATCGGCGAAGCTCTTATGAGTCAGCTTGAAAGAGGTGTTACCCTTCTTCGAGGAGAGGGTATGTATTCAAAGCAGGATAGGCCTGTACTTCTCTGCGTTGTAAGCCGTGCGCAATTTGTAAGAGCAAAAGAAATAATAACCGAAATCGACGAAAAGGCTTTTATAATGGTCTGCGATATGCAGGAGGTTTACGGTCTCGGCTTTAAGCAAAAATAAAGTAAACTTTTGTTTACAGATTAGATAAGTCATTGACGGCAGACAGTTAATTATGGTATAGTTGAGTATGGATTCAGGAATTTTTATTACGGATAATAGGCTAAAGTTTTCACAAGAGCTTGCAAACCGCCTTAGAGATAAGGGTTTAAAGGTGTGTTTGAGTTCGGAGTATAAAGAAGATAATAAAGAAAGCGGTGTTACCACCGAAATAGAATGGAACCGCTCATCCCTTTTTTCTCTTCAGGCTATTCCCCTTAAATTAAAAAATATAAATATCGCGGCCGATACGTCGATTTTGATTTTTGATGCTCCTGCTTATTCCAAAATATATCCGGGGACGGATGCCCTTTCTATAGACAATACGATAAGCGACCTTGTTTCTGCGAATGCCGCTCTTTCCTTTGTTTTAAAAAACTACTATATAAAAAAAGCGCAAGGCCGTTTAGTCTTTGTTCACCGTGATGCGGACGTGCCTTGCGGTAATCCTAATATTTCGGCAGCCTCGGCAGCCTTTGCCCGTATTGCAGAAGAAACGGTTGATGCCGTAAGAAAGGCTGAGCTTCCCGGAGTGCAGACTCTTTTGGTAAAGCTTGAAGGCTTTGAAGATGAGGTCTTTGCCGATTGGATATGCAATCAACTGGAGCTTCCCGTTTTATCCAAAAGTCCCGGCCGATGGGTAAAAGCCGGACAGCGCAGTTTTTTTGGTAAGTAAGCATTAACAGTTATATGAATGGGGCTTTTAGCCAGGTGAGCTCGTGCTTGTTCGCCGTAAGATGAACTATCTTTGAGTTCGGAATTGCCGCAAATTTTTTTACGGTTTCGTTATCGGGTTCTCCCTGCATCTTTATCGTGCAGATAAATTTTTCGCAAAGTCCCGATTCAATCCATTTTATAATCCATTCATAAAGTCTCGGAGGATAACAGATTACATCCGAGCAAAGCCAATCTACCTTTCCGATCTCTTCAGGTTTTAAGGTAAAGGCATCATGCTTTATAAATTCTATATTTTTCTTTGCCATTAAATCGGGGCGCAAGGGACTTCTGTCGATTGCGATAATTTTGCAGCCTAAACTGTCCAAGACCCAGCTCCAGCCTCCGGGGCAGGCTCCGGCATCAAGGCAGATTGAATCGGCTGCCGGCAGGGAAGGGGCGTTTTTGGAAACCTCTGCGGGTAAGGTTTTGCTTTTTTCAATAAGACCGTTTTTTTCTTGGTGCTTTTTTAGGTAAAAATTTAAGAGGGTCAAGGCTTCCCACATTTTTAAGTAGGCCCGGCTAGGCGGATTTATCTTATCTTCCTTAAAGAAAATTTCTCCGCGGGGAAAGGGACTTGAAGTTTTGGCCGACGCAAAAATTTGATTTTCATTTAAGAGGGTCCAGATTCCCATTTCTGCTAAAGGAACATCGTAGGGAAAGTCCCTTTCTTTTTTGCTTATAAAGGGCAGTTTTTTTTCGATGAGATCTGCCCGCCTAAAACAGTTAAAAGGGACAAAGGCCCAGTTTCTTTGGATTGAGCGCAAAATATCGGCGGCCTCGCTTATGCTCGAAAACTCCGCTATAAATGGTTCTTCCATACAAAGGCGGTTCCAAAAAATATCTTTCGGAAAATTTTCCCTGTACACTATGTTACCATAGACAGCAGCATCTTTGGGAAGATTTTTAATCTCCATAGGAGCCGTACCATGCGGAATTCCTAACTCGTCAAGAAGATGATTTTCAAACTGAGGAACGGCGAGCCAAGCTTTGCCTTTTAATAATTTTATACGCAGGTCATATTTTAGCATAAGTTTTGTATTCTCTTAAAAGGAGTATTTTCTTTTTTTTGGTTTAGCTTGTCAATCGGGTTCGTTTGTGCTATGATTACATCACGTTTTTTACGGAGGAATTTTAAAATGTTTCAATTTAAAAAGAAGGGCCTAGGCCTTATTTTTATGTCTGTATTGTTTATTTGTGTTTTATCTTTTTTTTCTTGTAATGCAAAAGAAAAAAATGAACCGGCTGCCGATAAGGCTGATACTGCCGAATTGCCGGCAGAGGCTGTCGGCGAAGTATCAGAGTCTGAAAAAACTGAAGAAGGTGCTGCTTCAAAAAAGAACATAGAAGAGATAATCTACAACAGTCTTTTGAATGCAGAATTTGAAAAAAAACCGAATGCACCTAAGGCTCATCAAAAATATTTAAAAGATAAACTTGTTTTTAAAGATTTCCCCTTTAATGAGGTGAAAGAAGGAAAGACAGCTGTTGTCGGAAGCGATGTTTGTTTGTTCTATCCTAATGCAGAATTAAAATCTGAAGAAGACTTAGAAAAACTGCCTAAAGGAATTCCGATTCCGTTTGGAACAGTTTTGAACATTGAAGAAGATTTTGTAAAACTTCCGCCTAAAGATGAAAATGATGAATTCGATTTCGGTGTTTTTAGCTTTCAAGAAAATCAAAACTATTTTTACCGCACAACCTGGAACGGAGAAAAAGGACTTGTTTTTGGAGCCGACCTTACAGGTATGGGCAATGATTTGAAAAAAAATCAAATGATTTCTATGCGGTATTTAACAAATGGTGCGCCTAAAGAATTTTACACGGTATTCGGTTATGATTTTTTAAGCAAGGATCATCAGGCCCTCTTGGAAAGGGATAGGTTAATTTTTGAAAAAGTTAAGCCGGATGAATATTATCTGCATATGATGGCCGGGGATGATATGATTGCCTTGTATAGAAATCATTACGGTTATCATTATGATTCATATGAAGATAATTATAACGGAACTCTTCTCAGAGAAGACGGCACTACGCTTTTTATTACAACCGATTTAATGGCCCATGCAAAGCATCTTCTTTTTGACAGAACCTTACAAAATATTGAAGAGAATTTTTTTGCGCCTAGACTGCTTGAATTTGTAGCAGCCTTTGAAGCCGGTTTAAATAATGTAAATCAAAAAGGCTTTCCGACAGCAGGACCTGAAACCTTAGAAAAGGCTAAACTTTATTTTCAAGTTGCCCGCGCCCTATTGGAACTTGCTCCTAAAGCTGTAGTTGAAAAAAATAAGTACGGCTCCGATGAGACTGTTTATAAAGAACCCAAGAAAGATGAAGTTCTTGCAAAATATCCTAAAACGGTAAGTGAAGAAATAAATCTTATAGATAAGGCCCAAGGCCTGTCAGTTTCTCCGCTTTTTACATTTGAGGACGGAGTTTTTACAAAAGAAGATTACTCCCAATATAAACCGAGAGGGCACTACACAAAAAACGGCATCTTGTCCGCTTATTTTAGGGCTATGATGTGGTTCGGCCGCACCCATTTTTTAATTGTCGATAAGGGGCCTCAAGTTTTAGCACAAGACGGAACGGCCGCTTCAGATGCAGATGCATTGACCTTACACATGGAGCCCATAGCTCTTTTGATTACCGAGCTTGTAAAAAATGATGAAGAGCTTTATAAAAAATGGGCAGCTCTTTTTGATCCTATAACCGATTTAATCGGTTTATCCGATGACCTTTCTTTTAAAGAAGTCTTGCCCCTTTGGAAAAGCTATGATGTAAAAGACTTTGAAAAATGGGCAGGCGATAAAAACAACCTGCTCGCATTTATGAAGTCGGCTCACGAAAAATTAAGCCCTCCTGCGATAGTAGGTTCTTCCGTTTTCTACATGGCTGCCGAAGGAAGCGATAAAGAACGAAAGCCCCCTATGGGCTGGAGACTTTTCGGGCAGAGGTTTACTTTTGACTCTTATGTTCACGGTTTGGTAAGCTCGCCTAGGATGTACGGCCGCACCCATGTGAAGGGGCTCGATATTATGAAGGCTTTAGGCTCAAGGTCTGCCGATTTATTGCTGCAAAAAGATTATTCCGATTTTCCCGAGCTAAAACCGGTTCTCGATAAAATTGCAAAAGAAGCCGTATCTTCTCCCGATAAAGTATTGGGAAAAACCTATTACGGTAAAACATTGAACGAGATAGCACTGCAAGTCCGCTTTGAACAAGGTTCAGGTTTTTATTTTACCGAAAGCCCCGCATGGAGTGTAAAGTCCTTATTGTCAGCTCACGGGACATGGACCGAGCTAAGGCATGATACTATTCTATATACAAAGCAGGCTTTTGCAGAACTTGGAGGCGGCCCCGCTGCCGATCTTACCTATAGGATAAAGAAGGTTCCCGATCCTGTGCATTATATAGAACCTAACTTAGCATTTTGGGAAAACGCAGCTTCTTCTGTGGATGTTCTTATAAATGCATTAAAGCCTTATAAGCTTATAGATGAAAAGAATTTGCAAAAGCTTGAAATGTTTAAAAAAACGGCCTTGCATGCAGCCGATATCGTTAAGCTTGAAATTGCAGATAAGCCCGTTTCTGAAGCAGACTTAAAATGGATAACAGTTATGCCGGCCTTCTTGGCCCGTATTCTTATGCCTTCGATAAATGCACATGTTGAGCCTGAGCAGCTTCGCATGGCCTTGGTTGCAGATGTTTTTACAAATGCGGAAGATGGCTTTGTCCTTGAAACGGCCGTCGGTATTCCCTACAGAATTTACGTGCCCTTAAACGATGCTCAAGGCGGAAAGCGGATAGCTGTCGGTTATTGTTTTAACTATTACGAGTTTGAACAGGACATTTATAACCGCCTGACGAATGAAGAATGGAAAGAAAGAGTCTATGCCGATGAAGACATGGAAAGTTTAAAGCCTTTCTGGGCTCAGAACGTTTCTTTTTAACTTTTTTTGATGGACATGAATTTTAGCTGATATGAAATTTATCAGAGCTTTATTTTTTATTTGTTTTTGTTTTACGGCTTGTACGGGCAGAAACGGCAGACCTGAAGATGCCGAGAAAATTTTCGGAACATGGAGTTCCGACGGGGAAAGGCCGCCCGCAACGAGATTTATCCCCAAGGAAGCTTCCTTGCCTGAGGGGGCGAAGCCTTGGGGCGGGACGGTGAGTCACCATCTTTTAACCGATGCTTTAATAAATGATTGGTTTACCGAACTTGCCGATGCAAGGGATATAAAAACTTTTTACGTTTTAAGTCCTTCTCATTGGGGCCTTTCTTTATACGATTTTTCGTTGACTCAAGGATCATGGAATACCAAAGACGGGCTTGTTCATTCCGAAAAGGAAGGATGCGAAAAACTTGCCCGGCTTTTTAATGTACCCTTTGATGATGAAGTCTTTGTTTATGAGCACGGCGTTTCAACCTTGATTCCCTACATAAAAAAATACTTTCCGGAAGCGAAGGTTGTTGCGCTTGCTTATTGCGGAGAACCTCCCGTAAATATGAACCTTGCAGTTAAACTTTATGAGACGATCAAAAAAGTTTTTTCTATCAAGGATGAGGATGCCTTCCTTTTGATTTCTTCCGACTTTTCGCATAAATCAGATATGGAAAAAACTGCCGCAAAGGATGCCAAATCCCGTCATTTTTTGACAAGCTTAAAACCCTCGGCTTGGACGCTCGGCATCTGTGATAACAGGCCTGCAATGTATTTGCTTTCCAAACTTTTTACCGAAAAAACTCAATGTACAATTCAACGAGGTACCGATGCTTATAAGCTAAGCGATGAGACTGATCCTGAAGATATAACAAGTTACTTTTTTACATACTTCTGGGAAAAAGAAGATTAGGGCTTCAAAATATCGGCTGCTAGAACATTTAAGAAGCCATAAAATCTATTTTAAGAAAAAGCCTATGAGTTTAGTGTCCTTTGCAAAATTGAAGGTGTAGCATAGGGTTTTATTTTCGTATCCTGCCTTAACGATAATAATCCCTATAACTTCGCCAGAGTTTTTATCCTTTGTTTCCAAAAAATAGGCTTCTTTTGTGTAGAGGTATTTTCCGGCAGGTTCAAAAAATATTTTAGTATTTAAATTTATAAATTCTTCATCCAAATTTTTTTTAAACTCTTCGGTGCTTAATTCTCTTATGCCTTCCCAGTCCTTATCGTTTACCATAAAAATAATTTCTTCTGCCTTTTCTTTTAAAAAAGGAATGTGGAATGTATCCGACTGTTCTTGACGTTTGCAGCTCCATAAAAGAAAAAATGAGATAAAAAATACAAATATTTTTAAGGGCTTCAAAAGGTTTATTCCTTAGGATTTAAAATATCGGCTGCCACTGCGTTAAAAAAGTCTTCGGCTTTTTTATGACTTTGACGTCTTATTGCATCTTGAACTTCAGCTATTTCTTCAAGCTGTCTTTGAAGAACCTTTGTTTTATCATTGTCGATAACTATTGTTTTTCCGTCAAGCAAGATCATCTTAACCTCGGTAAAGGTACCGAAACGAGCCGGCCTTTTGAAGGTTTCAATTTCGATGCTGTGGATTGCCGAAAAATTTATAATTTTTGTTTTTGGAAAAAAGAATATTCCCGCTTTTTGAATAGCCTGTTCTTTTGTGATATTAAAATACCACGAATTTTCGAAAAGGCCTGCTGCTAAAAACAGGGTTCCAAAAATAAGGGCAATTATGGAATACTCTCCCTCTTTCATGTAAGATATATTCAAATAAAAAATTGCGCCTCCGATTACAAGGGCCGACATTCGGATCCATAATTTTAACGCTGCAAATTTTACTATCTTGTCTTTTTCTTGTTTATTTTCCATGATCTTAACCTATTATTTCGATTTCGGCTGCCTTGCCGTTTCTGTCAGCCGAGTCTTCGCCCTTGGGATTGGGCATCTTGAACACCCTGAATTTTACCGGGGTTCCCTCTTTTATAAGTTTATCTCTGCACTTTTTATCGATGTTCGTAAACGAAAAGAAAAAGTCTCCGTTTTCGTTTTCGATAATTCCGTAGCGGTTCATAAGCCGTTTTATTTTTCCCTTTACCTTGGGCTTTTCATCCTTTCGGCCTATTGCCTTTATCCAATAGTTGGGCGGTATCCTTTCATCCGAACTAAGTTCGAAATCGTCCGACAGGGCATCGATTATTTCTCTCAAAGTGTTGTGGCTGTAAGAGCGCGGGTCGAATTCCGGCATAAAGTTACGGATGGAATTTCCCAGGTCGGAGAGGCTTACCCAGCCTTCTTCTGTCATGCGGGAATTTCTATAGGCATGGCAGATAAGTTCTTCGAGGGATTTAGACTTTTTACCGCTTTTTGCGTCTTCTTCATATTCTTCCGTTTCATCAAAGTTTTCAAGGTACTTAAATTCGTTACATGCATTTACCCAAAGAGGTTTTGCATTGGACCTTCCGATTCCCAAAACATAGAGTCCGTATTCTCTAAGTTTGAGAGCAAGGCTGTAATAATCGGAATCTGTAGAAACTATGCAGACGGCATTTATTCCCTGATTTGTGTTTGCAAGTTCTATGGCATCCATTATGATTGTGTTGTCGGTTGCATTAGGACCGTTTCTAAATTGCTGGACTGGTCTGATGGGGACTTTTTCAAGCCAAGGTTTCCAGCCGTTCATGTTTGGAGTAGTCCAGTCTCCGTAAAGTCTTTTTATCAGAACCTCTCCTTCCTTTGAAACTTCGGAAATTATCGAATCAAGATAGGAAGGAGCTATGTTGTCGCCGTCAATTAAAATAGCATATTTTTTTTCCATTTTGTAATTACCTTATTCTATTATTTCTACCTTTAAGAGGTTGGTAGATCCGGCCTTTCCTATAGGTATACCCGCCGTGAGGATAGCTATATCTCCTTTTTTTACGTGACCTGTCTTCTTTGCAATTTGAGAACAAACATCGAACATGTTGTCGGTCGATTTTATAGGATCGGCTAAAATCGGATATACGTCCCAGTCGAGGGCGAGCTTCCGCATAACCTGAGGAGATTCGGTGATAGCGATAATCGGTACCTTGGGTTTAAATTTTGACAGAGCCCTAGGCGTTATTCCCGAAGCGGATGCCGTTATGATCGCATTTGCATCGAGGGCAAGGGCGGTGGAGCATGTGGCTCTTGCAATGGCATTTGTGATTGTGGTTTCATGGAGAGAAACATTTTCAACGAAAAGTTTTTCGTAATCTAAGGTTTCTTCGATAGACTTTGCAATGGAAGTCATCATGGCCACAGTTTCGACGGGATATTCTCCTGCTGCCGTTTCTCCCGAAAGCATTACGGCTGATGTTCCGTCTAAGATGGCGTTTGCAACGTCAGTGACCTCAGCACGTGTCGGACGCAGGTTGTGGGTCATCGATTCAAGCATCTGGGTAGCGGTTATAACCGGTTTGCCTGCAAGGTTTGCTTTTTTTATAAGACGCTTTTGAAGATGAGGAATTTTTTCCGGCTCTATTTCGACACCTAGATCTCCGCGGGCAACCATTATTCCGTCAGCTGCCGCTAAGATTTCATCTATGTTATCCAAGCCTTCTTGATTTTCTATTTTTGCGATAATGCCGATTTTGCTTTTGTGTTTTTCCAAAAGTTTTCTTATTTGGATAATATCGTCGGCTCTTTGGGTAAAGGAAGCTGCAATAAAATCTACATCATTTTGAATTCCGAATTCGATATCGGAAATATCTTTTTCACTCATGTAAGGAAGGTTTACCCTCAGGCCCGGAATGTTTACGCCTTTTCGGCTGGTTAGGGTTCCCGAATTTACTGCAACACATTCTATGTCCGTATCATTCAAGATATCTATAACCTGTAATTCCAGCAATCCGTCGTTTATAAGGATTCTGCTTTTCGGTTTAACTTCGGCTGCGATATTTTTGTAAGAAATGCTGCATATCTGGTTTGTGCCTACAACATCTCTTGTCGTGATAATAAATTCCTGTCCCTGCACAATTTGAGCAGGTTTTTCAAAAACACCTAATCTGATTTCGGGTCCCTTTGTATCCAATAAGATGGCAACGGGCATTTTCAGCTCTTCCCTTATTTTTTTTATTCGATCTATTTTAACTTTATGTTCTTCATGACTTCCGTGCGAAAAATTAAGGCGGCACACATTTAAGCCGGCCTTAAACATTTCGGTTAAGACCCTTTCCGACTCGGAAGCTGGGCCTATTGTGCATACTATCTTTGTCTTTTTCATAGTATTCCTCCAAAAATTATTCTATTATAATACTATAAATCGTAAAAAAATTCAAATGCTCAAGATGAGAGAAATGTCAGCAGACAAGAGAAGTCAATTTAGGTTTATAGATTCTTCATGCAGATATCCGATAAAAAGCAGGTTTCACATTCGGGTTTTCCGGCCTTGCAGATATATCTGCCGTGGAGGAGAATCCAGTGGTGAGCATTGAGTAAATATTTTTTTGGAGTTACTTTAAGCAGGTCTTCTTCAACTTGAATGGGAGTTTTTCCCGATGAGAGTCCTATGCGAGGAGCTGTGCGGAGGATATGCGTATCAACTGCGATTGCAGGTTTTCCGAAGCCCATGTTTAAAACCACGTTTGCCGTTTTGCGGCCGACTCCGGGAAGTTTTATAAGTTCTTCCATAGTATCGGGGACTTTTCCTGCATACTCGTTTTGGATTATGCGGCTTAATTCGAAAATACGCTTTGCCTTTGTCGGATATAAATTTATTGTTTTTATGTACTCGCGAATTTTTTCTTCGCCCAGCTCTATCATTTTTTGAGGCGTGTCGGCTGCCTTAAACAAAGGGCCTGTTGCCTTGTTTACACCGACATCCGTTGCCTGAGCCGATAGTACTACCGCCACCAAAAGAGTGAAAATATTTGCAGAGTGTAATTCGCCTTTCGGGTTAGGGTTATTCTTTTTTAGGCGGCGGTATACTTCTTCGATTTTGTCCTTATCCAATAAATTCATTTTTTACCATTATATAAAATTTATTATGAGTTAAAACTTTTAAGCCAGCAAAGGATTGTATCAAGGGCAAGTTTTGTGTCTCCGCATTGGCAGTGATCCGAGGCTTCTTCTTCCTTTGTAAAAAGACGAAGAGAAACGGAATGGGCGTTTACAAGAGAATCGATTTCGGGCTTGTATAAACGCCAATCGATAAAGTGATCGGTCTTTCCGTGCAATATTAAAATGTCCTGAGTTATTTTATCGGCTATATTAAGAATCTGAAAATTATTTAGGTTTTTTAAATAATGATAGGGGCTCGGCATCGAATAAGCGTGCATACCGTGTTTAAAAACCCATTCCATCATAGGATCTTTTTTCATTTTTTGTCTTGCGATAAAATTGACTATATGCTTGCAGCCTAACTTCAATAAAAGAATGAGGAAGGTTTTTAAAACGCATGGAAGATGGTGGAGGGCGACCGACATAAAATTCGGAAATACCGACCATGCTATAATTTTCTTTATTCTTTTTTCAAAGGCGGCAGCACGTGGGGCCAACATTCCTCCTAAGGATACTCCTATGATTATTACATCGTTCAAGTTGAAGGCATCTAAGATTGCAGAAACAGGTTCTTCCCATTTATAGGTGAATCCCATTTTTTGTACACGCAGCACGCCTCCCTGTCCGGGACCTTCAAAAAGAAAAACCTCATAGCCGTTTTCGGAAAGGTACAGAATAGGAAAAAGGAATTCTTCCATATAGCTGTCATTTCCTCCATGGAGCAATATGGTTCCCAATTTTTCACCCTTTGCTTGAACATGCAGCACAGGAAGATTTATGTTTTTATACGGAACGGATAGTTTTTCTACAATTCCTTCATCGAAATATTTTTGATAGTGCTTATAAAAAAGATCTACTGCAAGACTGTAATATTTTAGTTTGTTCGGATTATCATCGCTCATAAAGAATTCGCTCATGCGGTAATAAGCAATGCTTTCCTCAGTTCTTCCCTCATTTAAGGCCTTGTCGCCTAAGTCTATTAGAACATTCTGCCAGTCTTCACAAGTTTTAATCGATGATGAAACCTTTTTAACTTCTTCTAAATTCCCTCCGTCCCAATTAATTAAACGGTTTAGCTGAAAGTTGAAATTCTTTTCATCATTTAACTCATACATTCCCTTTTTAAAATTAATCATACACTCCTCCAATTTCCAATCATACTTTTCTTTTTACCGGCCGTAGTTTAGGCGAACCTGAAAACTTGCAGCCCATGATAAAAAGAATCGGAACCAAAATTAAAAATACGGGTACTACCGTAATAAAGGCAATGAATAAATCGTATTTATCGCCTACTATTCCCATTATAAAACTTGCAGTGCTGTAGCCGGGCACGCCGAAACATGATAAAAAAATCATGAGGGCTGTAGCATCTACCGGAAGGATGGCAGCGGCAAAGGATTGAATTGTCGGCCAAAGGCATGCAAGGCAAAGCCCCATACAAAATAAAAAAGCAGCGAGGCCTAAAAGAGAGTTTACAAAAATAAATAAGAGGCTGACTATAAATGACGCAATTGAAGAAACTATAATCGCTTTTTGAATAGAAACTTTTTTTAAGATCTTGCTGTTTAAGGATCTTCCGATAAACATTCCGAGGGCAAAGCTTGCCGTTACAATTCCTGCATAAAAGGCAGAGGCCTTTAGATAAAGCTGAATTAAAGTAGCCGACCAAAAAGCAAAGGCTCCTTCAGCTCCTCCTGCAAAGAAGAGGGCAAGGCCGAAAAGCCAAAAGGAGGGCAGGGAAAATATTTCTTTAAAGGCTGCCTTGCTTCCGTCCGAGGGCGGGAGGTCTATTTTTTTTGATGAAGGATAGGAAAGGCAAATTAAGAGTGCAAAGATCGATAGGCCTATATAAATATATCTCCAGTTTATTCCTATTGAAAGGATGTAGCCGAAACCTATCAGCCCGGAACAAGTTCCCAAGGGCCAGAAGGCGTGCATCATATTCATCTTGGCTCCGGTATCGTTCGGATATAAATCGTTTACTATGGGAGTCAGCAGGGCTTCCATATTTGCAACTCCCAAGCCCATGCAAAGGGTGCTTAAAAGAGCCGTAACAAAGTTGATGCTTTTTGAAAAGAAAAAAAGCCCTGCGGTTAATATCAAAAGAGATACTCTTAGTACCTTTATCTTACCGAATTTTGCGGCAAAGATGGGGCTTATAAAAAGAATTATCATCTGCTCGATAGCACAAAGCATTCCGAATAAGCCCGCTTGTGTCAGCGAAAAATTTAAGTCTCTTTTAATATTTACCAGACATATCGAGATTGCAATAGAAGAAAGAGAATAAACCAAAAAACTAAGACCTGAAACATTGAAGGTTCTTTTTCGTAAATCTTTCATAAGGAATTAATATTATGATAGTGCTTTTTATAGGAATAGTCAAGGGTAGCTATATTTCCTCTTGGAATGGATTTATAAGTGAAATGTCTTGATATTTTTGTCCTGAATTTAAATCTTCGGATATAATCAATTTACAATTAGCTTTTTCAGCAGCAGCAATAATTAATGAATCCCAAAAGGATATCTGTGATTCTATACTTATCTTTATAGCATTTTCTGTTAATTGTAAATCACTTGCTATAATTTCCATATTTTTAAAATTGTGGACTATAGTTTTTATAAGATTTTTGTCTATGCTTAATTTTTTAGTTGCAGCAACGTAGAATTCATTTATTACCTGCGCAGATATTACCGGTTTGTTTTCATAAATTACCTTTCTTAATATATTGCGTGCTTTATTCATTTTATCATTATCTCGATTGTCAAGTGCGTAAACAAGTATATTTGTATCAATAAATATTTTATTCACGATATAACTCATCCCTTGTCCATTGTTTTTTTTCTGTAGAAATAGAAACTTTATCCATTAAAGAAAATGTATCATCCAGCCATTTGTGTTTTTGAGAGTGAATTGTTTGTTCAAGCAATTTACGAATTAGGCTATTGAAAGAAATATTTTGATTTTTAGCATATTCCTGTCCGGCTGTTAATATATCTTCATCAAGGCTTAATGTTATATTTTTCATTGTAATCCTCCTTAGATAATTATATATAATTTTTCCAAAAAAAACAAGATTCGATGTGATTTTATCAACAATAAACTTATCAAAAAAATTCCAATTGCGTTTGCTGTTTATCTTCAAACTTGTTTAAATATGAAAATATCTTATCGGGATTATGCTCGATGCCGTTTTCTTTACATAGCTTAAAAAATAAATTCATAAGACTTGCATTATGAGGGCTCATTACCGAGTAGTTTTCTCCGTAGAGCTTGATATATTTTTGTTTTAATCCGGGAAAATGTTGGTCAAGTTTCTTATAAAAGAATTCCCTGTTGCCCTTTCTTAGAGTTAATCCCATCCCGAATGAGATTATTCCTAAGACCTTAGCCTCAATACAATACCTCAAAATGCCTTCTATGTTTTCAGGATTATCATTTATAAATGGAAGAATGGGAGTAAGCCAAACCACTGCCGGAATTCCTTCTTCATTCAGCTTTTTTAATACCTTAAATCTTTCGCTTGTTACTGCAACATTGGGCTCCGGTATTTTACACAGGGAATCATCATAGGTAGTCAGTGTCATTTGAACAACGCATTTTGTTTTTTTGTTTATTGCTTTTAGAAGATCCAAGTCTCTAAGGATGAGGGAAGATTTTGTTATCAGGGTAAAGCCGAAACCGTATTTGTAAATTGTTTCGATAATCTTTCTTGTAAGACCTAGTTCCCTTTCAAGAGGAAGATAGGGATCAGTCATTGAACCCATTCCGATCATACACTTTTTTCTTTTTTTTCGTAAGGCTTCTTCTAAAAGTTCTACTGCATTTTCTTTGACTTCGATATCCTCAAAGTCATGAGCCATTTGATAGCATTCACTTCTTGAGTCGCAGTAGATGCAGCCGTGGGAGCAGCCCCTATAAATATTCATTCCATTTTTAGGAGATAAAATTCCTTTTGCTTTTACAAAGTGCATGAGATATTATAATTCCTCAATCTTCCAATCCTGAATAGTCCTTTTTTTTTCATCAAAATTTGTACCTACGATGATGATTTTTTTACCGCTGCCCGAATATTTACCGGCATAGTTTTTATCTTTGATTTGTTTTATAGCGTCTTCAGCCGTTCCGGTTGAGATAAGTTTAAATTCAAATATATAAACCTTATCTTTTAATTCAACAATACAGTCGGCTCTCCCTGTTGCACAATGTACTTCCGTGTGTACAAATTGGTTCATAAGTGCGAACACAAGATAAACCGCTGTTTGATAGTTTTGCTCGCGCAAGGTAAGATCTTTTTCTGTGAAATTATCGTATGGAATTCCGGATATTATGCCCTTCATCTTTTGCATAAGACCGTCCACATCTCCGGCCTCGATTTGCTCATAGAATTCCCAAATTGAAAGTCCTGTTTTGTCGGTCCGTATCGGGGTGTAAGCGGGAAGCAAATTATCTAAAAAACCGTACCTTACCTCATCGTTAGGAAAACCTAAACGGTAAAGTCTCGAAAAATCGTTATAATCTTTAATTGTCAAATAGCCCGATTGAAAAAGAATCGGCAGCGGATTAATTGCATCTGCCCTGTAAGTCTCTAAGCCGGCTTCGTTCATTTTTACATTACCGTCAAGGTCGGGAATATTATAATGAGCTCTTTTTAAATAGTTGACTAAGAAGGTCGGAGTACCTGTTGCGAACCAATAGTCTCGCATCCTTCCGGCGGCAAAAACATTTAACAAGCTAAAAGGATTGTACATATTTTTTCCAATCTCGGAAAATTTATAACCGTCATATCTTTGCTTTAGCTTTGTAAGAACGTCTTCATAGCTTATGTCATTTTTTTCTGCAAGAGATCTAATTTCAGGTTTAAAGTCTTCTTCAAGTTCTTCTTGTGAGATACCGCAGAGAGCAGAATAGTCCGGCAACAGGCTCAAATCTCTAAGATTATTTAAATCGCTGAATATGCTAACCTTACTGAATTTTGTAACTCCCGTTAAAAATACAAAGCGTAGATATTGGTCAGCACTTTTAATCACTCCAAAAAAACTTTTTAAAATTGTGCGGTAGATTTCGTTTAGGCGCTCATCCTTCCACATAGTTTGCAGAAGAGGTTTGTCATACTCGTCAATGAGAATAACTATTTGCTTGCCGGTTTTTTCACAGGCTGTCCTTATCAAATTTTGAAAACGGTCAGGAAGATCAAGACCTGTGCTGCCGTATATTTTTTCATATTCTTGTAAAAAAGAATTAAGCCTATTTAAAAGACCTTCATTTGTATCGTAAACTCCTATGTTAAAATCCAAATAGAGCACAGGATATTCCTGCCAGATTTCTCTTTTGTCTTTTTCGCTCTCTTCAAGTTTTTCTATAGCTAAACCCTTAAATAGTTCTTTTTGACCAAGGAAGTAGGCTTTTAATGTGGAAAGAAGGAGGCTTTTCCCGAAACGGCGCGGACGGCTTAAAAAGTATGGAACAGGATTTTTAATCATATTCCATATATATTCGGTTTTATCGACATAAAAAAAGCCGTTTGTTATAAGTTTTTCAAAGCTTTGAATGCCTATGGGCATCTTTCTAATATTGCTCATATTTATTAGTATAACAGAAAAATAAAAATTTGGCAATCTTATAATTACAACCGCGGATCGACAGCTTCGCTTTCGAGGGCTAGAACTGCAAATGCACTTTCGTGAACCCGTCTTAAAGGTTCTTTTTTTACAAATCGTTCAAGAGCTTCTATGCCGAGGGCGAATTCCTGTAAGGCCAGAGCTCTTTTTTTTGCCAAACCTCTTTTCTTTAAGCGGTCTAAATTTTCTTTTTCGCAATATTCCGGGCCGTAAATAATACGCAAGTATTCTTTTCCGCGACATTTAACGCCTGGTTGAACGAGGCCGTGCTTTTCTGCATAAAAAACAAAATCGAAGGGCTTTATTACCATTCCTTCTCCGCCGGCCCGTGTAAGAGAGAGCCACCAATTTACCGCATCTTTTATTTCATCTTCATTTTCTACATTAACTATTTTATAGGGTGTAATTTTAAAAAGCGTTTTATCGGCAAGACAGATTTCTTTTATGTTTTCCATGTGCCATTCGTGATTTTTATCGGTGTGCACAAAGTCTTCCGTTGCCAAAATGTGGAAGGGTGCGAGTTGATAATCATCTATGCTTTTTACTTCCCAACAATAATTGCGGTAAGAGTCAATAAATTTTTCAACAGCGATTTTCTTTTGAGTAAAGGCGGCCGATAAATTTTCTACTCCTTCAACTCCGCGCATTTTTGTAAGAGTTAAAATTTTTTCCGCTTCCGAAAGGGAATTTATTGCAGAGGAACCTGTTGCCGCATATTGATCATGGATAAGACTTTGAGCCTTTACAGACCACGGCATGAGTTCCGCATCGAGGCAGACCCAATTGGTGCTGTGCTTTTCCCAAAAGTTTGAAAGCGTTAAGGCTCTTTGAACCTTTGTCAAAAATTCTTTTTCTATTTTTGAATCGTTAAAAAAGTTTCTTCCTGTTCTGGTATAACAAATACCGAAGCCTTCAGTTGTAATTCCGAATCTTTTTTCCGCAGTTTGAATGTCCTTGCAAATAATAAGCACGGCCCTTGAGCCCATGTGCTTTTCTTCCAAGATAATTTTTTTTAATCCGCGGCTTTTGTAATAATCGATAGCTTCGATAGGGTGCTCCAAAAAATTTTCAAGTCTGCTTGTTTCGGAAGGCGACATTGTGGGCGGAAGATAGATTAGCCATTTGGGATTTACCGCAAAACGGCTGACTGCTTCTAGGGCTGCAATGGACTGCTCTTCGCGGATTAGGATATTGTTTTTTAAGCGGGTTTGAATAATTCGTCTTCCTGTTACGTCTTCAATATCGAGGAGATCATCGTTTTCATGCTGCAATGAAAATGAAAGTTTGGGCTCGATAGGGCGCACCGGCTCTGTATAAATTTTTTTTGCCCGAACCGATACAAGCTCCTCTTCGGGATAACGTAATGCAGTCAAGGTTCCTCCGAAAACACAGCCGGTATCTATGTCAATCGTGTTATTAAGCCATTCCGAAGCCGGCACAGGTGTGTGCCCGTAAACTACCTTTGCCCTGCCGCGGTATTCCGAAGCCCAATTATATCTTACAGGTAAACCGAACTCGTCCGTTTCGCCGGTTGTTTCTCCATATAAACAAAAAGAGCGAACGGCTCCCGATCCTCGGCCGTGCATTTCTTCTTTAAGCCCTGCGTGAGCGACGACAAGTTTTCCGGAATCCAAAACATAGTGACTTACAAGGCCGTATAAAAATTCTTTTAGATCGTTTTTAAATTCTTCGGATTCTGTTTCAAGCTGTGCAAGAGTTTCGGCAAGTCCGTGTTTTTCCTGTACTGCCTTTCCGTTTAGTTTTTTGTGAAGCTTCATATCGTGATTGCCGGGAACGCAGAGGGCGGAACCGTTCCGCACCATACTCATAACAAGTTTTAAAACTTTAGGTGAAGCCGGGCCCCTGTCTACGAGGTCTCCTAAAAAAACGGCCATGCGGTTTTCTGGATGGCTTACCTGCAAGCCGTAATTTTTTCCGTCATCGGCTGCCGAATCTATTTTGTAATTTAGTTTTTGCAAAAGTTCCAGAAGCTCGTCATAACAGCCGTGCACATCGCCGATAATATCGAAAGGGCCGTGCATATCGGTTTTATCGTTATAAAGTTTTTCACGGACAATTTCGGTAACGGAATTTACTTCTTCTTCAGATCGTAAAATATAAAGTTTTTTAAAACCTTCTTTTTTTAAATTCTTTAACGAATGTTTTAAGTCCTGCATGTGCCGTCTTAAAACTCTGGTAGAAATATTTCTGTCCGTTCTTGCTTCGTTTCTTTTTTCGCAAAGTTCTTGAGGTAAATCAAAAACAATTGCAACAGGAAGAATATGAAAGGAGCGGGCTATGTCGAGAAGTTTTTTTCTTGCTTCTT
Source organism: Treponema sp. OMZ 798 (assembly GCF_024181385.1). Lineage (NCBI taxonomy): Bacteria > Pseudomonadati > Spirochaetota > Spirochaetia > Treponematales > Treponemataceae > Treponema > Treponema sp. OMZ 798. Next base: position 2,066,365 of record NZ_CP051305.1, on the reverse strand, counting down.
GCTGAATATTTGTTGCATCTGCAACCGTGAGTAATCCGTTTTGCAGCCGCTTTGAAAGAATAAAGTTAAAAACTTCAAAAGCATCGTTTGTGGCTGATTGATTATTTTCATCGTTTGAAACTATACCGCGGCAAACATCGGAAGAAATAATTTCGTATTTTTCAAAATGCTTTTGTGCAAAGCTGCTTTTACCGGAGCCCGAAACTCCGACGAGTAAAACCAATGAGGTCTTTGGTATATTAATCTGCATATTTAAATACCGCCATCTGCGACGGAGCTCCTATATTTTTTTCTTCTTCACCTACCGGAAAAAACTCAACCGAATAATTATTTTCATCGGCAACTCTTTTTGCCCATGTTTCAAATTCCTTGCGGGTCCATTCAAAACGGTGATCCGTATGGCGCATTTTTCCGTTTGCTAAATTTTCGTATTGCACATTGTACTCACTGTTCGGTGTAGTAAGAACAATCGTATTTGGCTTTGCAAATTTAAAGACGGATTTTTCAAAAGCAGGCAGTCTGTTTTCATCGAGGTGTTCTATTACTTCAACAACAGCGGCAGCATCAAAACCCGAAAATCTTTTGTCCCTGTACATCAATGAGCTTTGAAATAAATTAAGCCTTTCTTTTTGTTTAGGCGGCATATCCTCCCAATGGAGTCTTTCCTTGCATTTTGTCAATTCGGAATATGAAACATCCATACCGGCAATTTTTTCAAATTGTTTTTCTTTTAAAAGAAGGCGTATCAGTTTGCCGTCTCCGCAGCCTAGATCGATTACGCTTGCCGCTCCGCTCTCTTTTAATTTTTCGGCAACGGCATTCAGTCTTTGATCGTGGAGCCTTTCCTTTTTTTCTTTTTGAAGAGGAGAATCGGATTCTTCTTCGGTTTCGGATTGCGCCGTATCTTCAGCCAGCGTATCAAAGGCTGAGCGCACAAGAGATTTTATGTTTATCAAATAGCGTGAAACTATTAAATCTTTAGAAGGATGATTTTCAAGTCAGCCCCTTCCTTTTTGCAATAATTTATCGACCTCATCCTGCGTAATAAAATAATGCTTTTCGTTATCCAATACGGGAATTAAAACATAAAGATGAGAAAGCAAATCTTTAAGAGGTAATTTATTTTTTAATGTGAGTGTAAAATATTTTCCGTATCCCCATTCGGTAAATTTTGTATCGAGAATATGACGCTCGGCTTCGACACTGTAGCCAAGAGGTTCAAAAATGTTTTTAATCAACATCTCTCCGCCTCGCGGAGCGGGAAGAACTGAAATCTTGACAGTCAATGAAAGTGCCTCATCAACATATTCCGGATGTTCCTTGCAGTTTCCGTTTAGGGCACTTGAAAAGACCTTTGAAATTGCAGAGCTCATAAAGGAGGATGCAACATAGGGGCGGTCATTTACATATTGACCAAGTAAAAAATCCTTGCCCGTAAAATTTTTTGCATTGCGTACCATGCCGACAGGATCAATTTCCAAAAGCAGGGCTGCCGTAGTTTTTTCTTTCGAGTATTCGGGATAAAAGACATGGGCCTTTCCTACCGATAATTCTGCTGTCTGTAATTTATCGGGATGCTTGTGCAGCAAAAAACTTAAAATATTCAAGTTACTTCCTTCAGCACTTATCGTTAAAAGCATTTATTCTTCCTTATTATACTATTTCTAAACAATCGGTATTTTAGCATATCGCAGATAATTTCGCAAGTAAGCGATTAAGATACAGTATTTAAACGGAAGTTTTAACTTGCGATTTTCGTATAAAAGTGGTATAATAAATGTTGGAGATAGCTTTATGGAAAATAACCGAATATTAAGTAAAATACACATTAAGAATGAAGATTTGGATTTGATTAAAAATGCCGTTGCAGAAGCTGAAAAAACAACAAACGGAGAAATTGCCTTGGCCGTTATTCCGCAAAGCGATTCCTACTCCTTTGTAGAAATGTTTGCAGCACTGTGCCTCGCCTTTATTTCTTTTTTTATCATGCTTTATTTTGGAGACGGTATCTGGCGGCTTCTTCAAACAAAATTATGGTATCCTTCGCCTAAGATGCTTACAGCGGTAATCGGATTTAGTGTTTGGATTATAATGCTTCTTTTCTTTTTGCTGATAAATATTCCTGCGCTCGACAGATTAATAATTCCAAAAAAAATAAAAGAAGCAAGAGTGTATGCGCGTGCTTTAAGGCATTTTGTAGAATGCGGAATCTACAAGACAGCTGAAAGAACAGGTATTTTGATCTTTGTTTCCATCCTTGAAAGAAAGGTTTTTATTATTGCCGATTCCGGTATTGCCGAAAAAGTTGAGCAAGGTAAATGGAACGGTATTTGTAAAACAATAACCGAAGGTTTAAAATTGAAGCAGACTGCAAAAAGTCTTTGTTCTGCTGTGGAAGAATGCGGAAATATTCTTTCAAAACATTTTCCTAAAACGGAAGGAAATCCTAATGAATACCCTGACGGGCTTGTTGTCTTGGAGAAGTAAATGAAAAAAAATATTAAAAATCTCTTTATCCTTTGTTTTTTGTTTTTGACCTTGTTTAAGGCTTTTAGCCTTGCTGTGCCCAATCTCAAAGGGCCGGTAAACGATTTAGCCGGAGTTCTATCGTATGATAAAAAGGCTGAAATAGAGAACTTTCTTTTTGGAATTGAAAAAAAATCGGATGTACAAATTGTTGTGCTTACCATTCCCTCTCTTGAAGGAGAAAATCTTGAAGAATACTCCTTGCGTGTTGCAGAAACTTGGCAGTTGGGTTCCAAAGAAAAAGACTCCGGTGTTTTGCTCCTTGTTGCCGTGAATGACCGAAAAATGCGCATTGAAGTAGGGTACGGGCTTGAAGCAAATCTTACGGATGCTGCTGCCGGACGTATCATACGCAATATAATTGCACCGGAATTTAAATCTAAAAATTTCGGTACCGGAATATTCCTAGGTGTAAAGGCTATCGCAGGACATGCATTACAGGATGAAAACATTTTATCCGACATCGGTTCCTCCGATGAAGATCTTGATGGTCTTACCATCATTATTGGACTCTTGCTTATGCTTGTGATTTGGTTCATCATTTGCAGGCTGATTCCATGCTTTTTTTGGATTTTGTTCCGCTTAGTAACTTTACAAGGTTTTACCGGTCATGAATTAGCGACGAATTTATTTACTTCAAGAACTGTGTTTAAATTTTCAGGTTCCGGAGAAGGCGGCGGATATTCCGGCGGAGGAGGCAGTTTTGGGGGCGGAGGTGCTTCCGGAAGCTGGTAAATGTTACAGGGAACCTTTATATTCAGATAAAAATTGTTTTAAATTATAACTGAAATTTGAGTCTTGGAGCTAAAAATTTCCAAAAATATGCTTTTTTTGACCAATTTAGTATTGACATTTATTTTAACCTGTGATATTATAGCCCCTGTTGCAAATGCAAAATGGGCTATTAGCTCAGTAGGTAGAGCAACGCCCTTTTAAGGCGTGGGTCTCAGGTTCGAATCCTGAATAGCTCAAAACGGAATCGGTTTATATCGGTTCCGTTTTTTTTTGCCCCAATGCCTGATGTATTGACAAAGGGGCTGTATAAGTGGTACTATTCTGCTTTAAGTCTAAATTTACATTTTTAGAGGTTTATATGGCTAGTTCAAAAAAAGTTGCTGCTTCCATAGGAGGCATTATAGTTTTTGTTTTGGGTGTAATCGCATTTGTTGTGGCTCCTATGGTAACAGACCGCGCTTCTCAAGGATTTACTGTAGTCGGGAAATGGGGTAATGTAAGAATCGATAACGGTCCGTCTTCTCCCTTCGTTGACCAATATCACTTTTTGGCTAATTACGTTGAGAGGCAAAAAATCGAGCCGGAAGATGCTCAAATGAGGGAATTTTTCTGGCAGCAGCTCTCATATTTGGCTTTTAGAGCTGCCGTTGTGCAAGTAGCTATGGAAGATGAGGTTATAAATGCCGGATACCGTGTTCCTCAGTTCCGAGTTAATAAGGATCTAATAAACTATTATTTGGATGAAAACGGAGTTTATTCCGAAACAAGGTACCGGCAGACTCCCGAAACTACCAGAGTTACATATAGAAAAGAAATCGAAAAATATATTAAGGATAACAGATATATTGAAGATTTATTCGGAAATGGAAATAGCTACGGTCTTAAAACATCTTCAAACGAAACCGATTTTATTGTCGATATGGCAAAGAAAGAAAGAAGCTTTAAATATGTCGTTTTTAATTTGAGCCTCTATCCTTCTTCCGAAATCGTAAAATACGGAAAAGAACACAGCGATCTTTTTACAAGCTATGATCTATCCTTGTTAAGCTATCCCACCGAAGAAGAAGCAAAGAAGATGCTTGCCTCTCTTAAAAGCGGAGAAGTAAGTTTTGAGGATGCCGTTATTTTAAATGCAACAAAAACCTTGACAGATGAAAGCGGAAAGATTACTTCAAATTATCGAACGGATATAAATAGATATTTCCCCGATAACGAACATCTTAAAGCTGTTTTAGCTTTGAAGCCTTCAGATTTAAGCCCTGTTGTTTCTATGCAAAACGGCATGTTCGGAATTGTAAGGTGTAACGCAGAGCCTTCTCTTCCCGATTTTGAAAGTGAGTCTCTTATTTCAAATATTCGAAATTACATGAATCGAAATGAAAAGGGAATGCTCGAAGATTATGTGCTCCAAACTGCAAATAAATTTGCGGAAAATGCAAAAGCTTTAGGGCTTGAAAAAGCTGCTGAAGATTTTAAAGAAACAACCTTAACGGTTGAGACTTCAAATCTTTTTGGAATCAATTACGGAAACGCAAGCTCCCTTCCGCCTCTTCCGGCTCAGGGTGTTTTTGCAGCTCTTTCAAAAAACGAAGCCTTTTTTAAAAAGGCCTTTGCTTTAAAGAGCGGAGAAATTTCCGAGCCTATTCTTGCCGGTTCTGAGGTTGCCATTTTAACTCTTGCAGAAGAAAAAGAAATTGACAGCTACACAATGGATCGTACTAAAACGGATTACCAAAATCAGGCAGGAGCTTGGTTCCCCTATTATCACATAGCAGCTATTATGAGTATGCAGGGAATGAATTATCCTCTTCCGATTGCTCATAAAACCTTTATGGATTATATTTTTACCAATGCTAAATTCCAAGATAATTTTGGGAACCTATTTAAATAATAATGATTACAAATAATGAAAAACCTGAGCTCATTCCGATTGACTCAGGTTTTTCGGTTTTATACAAGGGTAAGTTCTTATATTCAAAACGCTCACCGCAAAAAAATATTCTACAATTAATATCTTCTATTATAATTCAAAGCGAAACATTGGTGCTTTGTGTATCGCCTGTTTTAGGATACGGGCTAAAAGAACTTTTAGAAAAACTTCCACACAATTCTTTTCTTCTCGGTTTAGAAGCCGATGAAGAGTTGATGAATCTTTCAACATCACAGATCGATAAAACTATTTTAGAAGATACTAGATTTTTGTATTTAAGAACAGAATCGATAAATCTTTTATTAAGCCGGCTTGAAAATTTTATTAAAGGAAAAAAGATCAGGCGTGTTGTGAGGATTGATTTTTCGGGCGGTGCTGCTTTAAATCAAGCCTTTTATTCCCAAGCCTTTGATTTTATTTCTCAATATATTTCGCAAATATGGATTAACCGATTAACCTTAATTCAATTCGGCAGAAATTATGCCCGCAATTTTTTTAAAAATTATTATTCTATTGTAAAGACAAATTCTCATTTCGGCTCTTTAATCGAAAAATCGGTTAGAAAACCTATTATTGTGGTAGGGGCGGGTCCTTCCCTTGATTCTTCGATCGCTTTTATAAAAGAAGATAGGGATAGGCTTTTTGTTCTTGCAGTCGATGCTGCACTTTCAGGACTTTATCCCGAAATAAGGCCCGATGCTGTTGTTTTGCTTGAGTCTCAATATTGGATTCAAAAGGCCTTTATCGGTATTGCAGATTTGGGCATTCCCATCATTGCCGATCTTACGGCTAATCCTTCTTTGCTTGCAACGTTAAACGGAGATAAGGCCTTTTTCTTTACCGATTATGCAGCTCAAGACAGTCTTGCCGGCTCTTTTTTTTCAGGGTTACACAAAAAAAATATCTTACCTTTAAGGCTTGAAGCCATGGGGTCGGTAGGGCTTTCGGCCTTAGCCGTTGCCGAACGATTAGCCTTTGGCGGTCTTCCTATTTTTCATACGGGATTGGATTTTTCGTGGGGATGCGGCTTTAGTCATTCAAAGCTGAGTTATCAGGTTAAAAATTTGTTCTCGGATCTTTCTAAAATAAAAGGGCTGTATTCGGGAGAATCTTTGTTCCCTGAAAAACTCATTTGTGAAAAAGGAAAGGACGAGGCTTCTGTTTTTACTTCTCCAAACTTAAAAAATTATGCCGAACTTTATAAAAAGTTTTTTGCTTTTAAAGAAAATTTTTTTGATGTAGGACAATCAGGTTTGGAAATAAATTCAAAAAAAATAAACCTTAATGAGGCAAAAAAAATAATCGATGATTTTTATTCGAGTTATGAAAAATCTTTTTTTGTAAATAAAAATGATGATAAAATAAATTTTATTGCCTTTGATTATAAAAACAAAGAAAAAGAAATTAAATATTTTTTAACTTACGAAAAAGAAAAACTCCTTAAACTTAAAAATATTTTTACGGGGAAGCTGAATTCTTCCGATGAAGAAATAAAAGAACTTCTTTTGTCTATGCCATATCTATATCTTCATTTTCCTGATTATAATTCTTTGTCCGAAACAATCTTGGATAAGCATTTTTTATCCCGTGTACGAATTGAGATAGAATATTTTTTAAAGACACATCTGATAAATGAAAATTTTATCGGTTAAAAATACTTATAGCCTTATTGGAATTTATACCGTATAAGTTTCTTCCTCTTGATAGTGCCTTGCCTGTGCATTCCAAAGCTCGTAGTATTTTCCCGTTGTATCCGAAACAAGTTCATCATGATTTCCGTATTGGACAAGATTACCTTCATCCATAACTGCGATTTGGTCACAGAATTTACATGAAGAAAGCCGGTGCGAAATATAGATGGCAGTATTTTTTGAAGTTATAGTATCAAAATGAGAATAAATTTCAGCTTCCGAAATAGGGTCGAGGGCTGCCGTCGGTTCATCCAAGATAAAAATCTTTCCTCCGTGATAAATTGCGCGGGCCATTGCAATTTTTTGAGCTTCGCCTCCTGAAGCCTCAATACCTTCTGTTTCAAAATTTTGATAAAGGTATGCTTCGCTTCCGTACTTTTTATAAAAATCTTCCATACCTGTTTTTGAAAGGGAATCGGAAACTTTTTCTTTATCGTATGTGCTTGAGGCCGCTACATTTTCTCCTAATTTAAGTGATAATAATTTAAAATCCTGAAAGACTATCGAGAAAATATCTATGTACTCATCATAGTCATAGTCTTTTATGTTTACACCGTTTAAAAGTATTTCGCCTTCAGTCGGCTCGTAAAGTCTTACAAGTAATTTGATGAGGGTTGTTTTTCCTGAGCCGTTTTTACCGACCATTGCAAGTTTTTGATTCGCATCTATTTTTAGGTTTATATTTTTAAGAGCATATTTGTCTTGATCGGGATATTTAAAACTTAAATCTTTTAATTCAAATATAAAAGGTCCATCTTTTTTTACCGAAAGAGTTCCCGAATACTTTTTTTCGTCTATGCCGAGGAAGTTTAATAGTTTTTCGCGAGACTTATCTGAAGGAACAAGGGTGGTTAATCCGTCAACAGCTTCATATATTTGTGCCGAAAAAATATTTATCGCTCCTATGTAAAAAAATACTTCGCTTACTGCAATGGAACCATAAATAGCTTTTAAACCTACAAACAAAAAGATTAAAAGTAAAAGAGAGCCTTCGAGGAGCTTGCTTGCTCCGATAGTGCGCGAAAAAAACTTTGCCATAAAATCATGAGAACTTTTTTGCATTGCAAGATAGGTTCCCGTGTACTTTTCAGCTAAACCTTTATCGTATAATCTGATATCTTTTCCCGTCCTATAATCGTAAATTAAATTCATATAGGTTTTTAGGTAGCGTGCATTTTTATTGACTTCGCCTGAAATATGTTCTCCAAATTTTTTATAAATATATTTTGATAAATAAAAAGAAATTACATTAAATGCTATCAAAAGAATTAAAAAGCTGCAATTTATAAATGTGGCGGAAAGCCCCATAAATCCTTGGGAGTTAAAAAGACCTATAAAGAAATATAGGGCAGTCCCTGCTCCTATAAAACCTCCCACACAGGTTCCTGTTTTTCTCATAAAATCGCTGTTAGAAAAAACTATAAAGCGTTCAAACTGTTTAATCGCATTTAACTCGTTTTGAAATTCGTTTTGTTCCGTAAGTTCAAAATTTAATCTTAAAACTTTAAGAGCTTTTTCCATAGTATGCTTTTTAGAAAAACATTTTAAGTGGTACATAAATCGTTTTTCTAAAACTCCTGCAATTATCGACAAAAGCATAAATGAGGTTAAAAGAATAATAGTTGATTTTAAAACTTCATTTATTGATTTTTGGCTGATTAGTGATTCAATTATTATCTTGGATAAATATAGGAGACACAAGGGCCTTACGGCTTCTATAATATAAAAAAAGATATTACTCCACATTGAACCTCTTTCTATTTTTTCAAAATAAGAAAACATTCTAAAAAATCTTTTAAGCCTATTCATTTTCATCTCCTTTATTTTCTTTATAATACTTACTTTGAATATCATACATTCTTTTATATGTCTTGTTTTGCTTCATAAGCTCATTATGAGTACCTTCTTCTATTATTTTCCCGTGTTCGAGTAAAATAATTCGATCGCAAAATTTTGTAGATGCTAATCTGTGTGAAATAAAAATAGAAGTTTTTTCTTTACTCATTTTGTCGTATTCTTCATATATTTTACTTTCTGCAACCGGATCCAAGGCAGCCGTCGGTTCGTCCAATATATTTATTTTTGCATTTTTATAGAGAGCTCTCGCAAGAAGCATTCTTTGATTTTGTCCTCCCGATAAATCGATAGCCTCATCATTACTTTCCTTTACTAAAACAGTTTCAAGTCCTCTGGGGAGTTTAGAAACCATTTCGTTTAAGCCGCTTAAAGCAACTGCATTTTCTAATTTCTCTTTGTCTATACTTTCCGTTCCGGCAACATTGGCTGCAAAACTTTCAGGAAAAATATTTATATCCTGAAATACCGGAGAAAATAAATTATAGTATTCCTGCTTTTTAAAATCGGAACTCTTTTTCCCGTCAATTAAAATATTTCCCTCTGTCGGTTCTAAAAGCCCCATTAAAAGATGCATGAGGGTTGTTTTTCCTGCTCCATTGATTCCGACCAGAGCTAACTTTTCTCCCGGACTAATTTTTAAATTAAAGTCTTTAAAAATCCATGAAGCATTTTCCGAGTACCTAAAGGAAAGATTTTGGAATTCGATCGATGGCTTTTCGGCAGTATCGTTTGCGGTCAAATCTCCTTCTTTTTTTTCTTCAGGTGTGTTTAAAAAAATTCTTATTTGACTTAATTCGCTGTTAAATATAATTAAGTTGCTTATTTGAAGAACAATAGCGTCCATCCATTTTGAAAATTCCATGACCAAGCCGATAAGAAAAACAAATTGAGAAACGGCAATGGTTCCTGCATTTAATTGGTAAATTAGGTAAATGTATGCAAAAATATCTCTTATAAAAATCATTAAGGCGTTTAAGATTTTTCCTCCTGCCTGAACATTGGATTCTGCTTTTAAAAATTTTTTTACCCGCCTGTGATAGTGCTCAAAATTTTCAATCAGCCAATCCTTCATCTTATAAAGGCGTATGTCTTTTGCAAAACGTCTGTCTTCTGCGGTTGTAAGAATGTATCCTTCTTTTTTTTCATCATCACCGCGTTCTTCCATATTTTTGTGAGTGTATTTTCCTGTGTATATTCCATACAATAAATTCACGGTCCCTGAAGCCAAAACTATAAATAGAAGAATTAAGTCGATGCTTATGATACCTGAGCTAAAGAAAAAGGCTCCGGCAATTGCAGTTAAAAGAAAGGATAGGTTGAGCCCAAAAAAATGAAAGGGCCCGCCTGAGCTTCCCGTCATAACTATGTTTTTTACCTTGGTTATCTTTGTCTGCATTTCGGGAGAAATTAGGGTTTGGTAATTAAGTTCAAAGATTTTTCTATTTACAGGTACCGAATAAATATAGAATAAGGGACGGGAACCTAGGGCCATCAGTTTTGTTTCAAGTACCTGTAAGATAACTTTACAGGCAGTTATCAAGAGTCCTGCCGTCAATATGGAAAGTAAAACTTCCTTAGCTTCTGCCCCCGTTTCAATACCCAGTATAATGGCTTTCGGAATAAGGATGGTTTGGTAAATCATAAAAATGCGGATAGGTATAGAAATAAGTATAAAGACGATACCTGCCGGGAAGGTTTTTAACCAGATACCCAAATAATAGAAGATGTTATTTATAAGGTTTAATTTTTTTACGTTTTTTTCCATGCTGCCCTCGTTTACTTTTATCTTTTAAATAAGTTAACTCATTCTAACACGCTTGAATAAATCAGTCAAGTGTTTTACTGAAATATATAAAAAAAATATGATTTTTTTATATAAACTACTGTAGTAGTATTGACAAGTTTGATTATTTTTATTAAAATAAACTGAAACTACCGGAGTAGTATATGGAAATAAAACTGTTTGATTCTGAATTAAAAGTGATGAATATTCTTTGGGATAGGGGAGCGATGACTGCAAAACAAATTTCTATGATATTGAATGAAGAAATTGGATGGAATGTGAATACTACCTATACCTTGATAAACCGCTGTATTAAAAAGGGTGCAATTGAGCGTGTTGAGCCTAATTTTATGTGTAAGGCTCTGATTTCAAAACAAAAAGTTCAAGAAGTTGAGACAAAAAATTTAATAGACAAAATTTATGACGGATCTGCAGATTTACTTTTTTCGGCACTTTTGGGCCGAAAAAAACTGTCGAAGGCTCAAATAAATAAATTGCGGCAAATAGTTAAAGATTTTGAAGATGAGGATTAATATGAATTTAATGGAAAAAAGCATAACCGGTATTTTTTTAATCTTTGTTATTATGCTCATTCGGTTATTTATGTTGGATAAAATTCCTAAAAGAACCTTTGTAGTTTTATGGTTTATAAGCATTATTCATCTTTTATTACCTTTTTCAATTCCTTTTAGGTTGAGCATTTATTCTATTTTTAATTTTAATAAAAATGTATTTTCACCTCTTAGTCTTTTAGTTCAAAATGATTCAGTTTTAAATATTTCGGATTTAAAAATACTGGTTTATGAAAAAAAATCGATTTTTCCTTTTTTAAAAAACTTACCGCCGTGGTTTACTTGGGTTTGGATTGCGGGTTCTCTTATTTGTGCCTTATTTTTTTTACATTCATATCTTCGTTTTATAATTAAATCAAGATCATCTATGAGTCTGTCTCAGAAAGAAACTGAGACTATGCTTAATTTTAATACTTTACGAAGAAAAATTAAAATACTCATATCCGATAAAATAGATATACCGCTGACATATGGACTTTTTAATCCTATTATAATTATTCCTGAACATTATAATTTAATCAATGATAAAGATATCCGTTATATCTTGTATCATGAGTATGTACATATTAAAAATTTTGATTCTGTTATAAAAATAATTGCAACAGTTGCAGTTTTAGTTCATTGGTTTAATCCTTTTGTTTGGGTTTTGTATATTCTGCTTTCCCGAGATATCGAATTATCCTGTGATGAAGAGGTTATCAAATATTTCGGTAGAAAATCAAAAAAAGAATATGCCAATGCTTTAATTAGAATGGAAGAAATAAAGAGCTCTTTTATACCTGTTTGTAATTTTTTTAATAAAAGTTTAATAGAGAAGAGAGTTTTATCTATTATGAGAATAAAAAAGAAGTCTAAGATTATTATGGTTTTTTCTTGTCTATTAGTATTGAGTGTAAGCTTTCTCTTTGCAACATCAGAAAAAAAATCCTTTAAAACAGCCGGCTCTAAACCTAGAGTTTACATGATAAACGGCAATGGAGAAATAACTAGTTATGATATTAAAAATTTACCCGGCAAAATAAAAGAAAGAAAGATTATTTCGGTAATTAAAATTGATAAAAACAATAATTCAGAATAAATTTTATATTTTAAGGAGTATTAAAATGAAAAGAAGTCAATGTAAATTAATTAAAATATTAAGCTTTTTCTTAATATTTTTATTTGTTTTTAGCAGCGTATTTGCACAAAATGAAGCTGAATGCGAAAAAATTGTACAAATAGCAATGGATTGCTGTAATGAAAAATCTTTAACTAAGATACTGCCGTATTTATCTGAAGATTTTTCAGTTGCAGGACATAGCGGTAATTTGGCAGAGGCTATATTTAAGCAATTAGTATCGGCTGTAGGATCAATAGTTTCATATAATAAAAAAGAAAGCCGGCTTGAAGCCGATAAATTGATTTTGGAGTATTCGATTGAATATTCACAAGTGGGGAAAAAAGATTCCGTCTTTATTTTTAATAAGGATAATTTACTTACCGGAGCTGAACTTATGAAAATAAAGGTAAAAACCTTATCACCGGAAGAAAGAACCGTAGAGTATAATAAAGCTAATCTTATATCCGTTCCAATAATTCTTGCAGGAAATATTCCTCTTGTTGAAGTATTTCTGAATGGTGAAAATCGATTATTTTTTTTAGACAGCGGAGCTCCGTTTTCTATTTTGAATTCAAAATATGTTGAAGGTTTGAATAAAGGCCAAAAAAAGTTAGGCAGCTTACAAGATGTTACCGGCAATACTTCAATTTCTAATATGGATATAGCTGCGGTAAAAGAATTGGAATTTGCCGGCAGCAAAATAAAAAATCAAAAAATGGTAACTCTTGATATGAGTAGTCTTGAAAAGTCTTTAGAAACGGACGGCATATACGGATTAATCGGGTATGATATGTTAAAAGAATATGATTTCTTTTTAGATTATTCAAAAAAAACTTTAGTACTCATTAATCCTGACCATATTGATGATTTTATAAAAAATAATAAGTTAAAAACGAATTCTAAACTTTCTTGCAAAATGATAGGTCATATTCCTATGATTGAAGTTTTAATCGGAAATAAAGCATATCAAATGGGTATAGATACCGGAGCAGAGACGAACCTGATAGACAGCACTTATTTTAATGATTTGGAGTATCTTTTGCAAAATAAACAAAAAGATGTGCTTGGAGGAGCCGCAGGCATTAAAAAAGAAATATATACAGGAGAATTAAAAAAGCTAATAGTTGGTAAAAATGTATATAAAAATTTAAGGACTTCTTTTTCGGATATTTCTCATTTAAGAAAAAGACCTGAGAGTTATGATGGACTTTTAGGCTATCCCTTTTTGTCTTCACAGCCGGTTCTTATAAGTTATAAACGAGGAGAAGTTATTTTATTTAAATAAATTTTAAACTTTGCTTATGTTGTAAATTTCTTTTTTTTCTGATATAATCTAACTATGAGTACGATACGAAAGATGCCCATAGGTGTTCAAAGTTTTGAAGATTTACGTTTAAAAGATTTTATCTATATCGATAAAACCGAATTTATTTGGAAGCTGGTTGACAGCAGTAAAGTTCACTTTTTAAGCCGCCCGCGCCGCTTTGGGAAGAGCCTTTTGCTTTCAACATTTAAGGCTTATTTTCTCGGTCAAAAAGAGCTTTTTAAGGGTTTAGCGATTGAGAAACTGGAAGAAACCGAAAAGGACAAAAGAGAGATTTGGCAGAAATATCCCGTATTCTACTTGGATTTTAACGCCGAAAGCTATATGGATATCAAAAGCCTTGAAACCATTTTAAACACTCATCTTTCTTTATGGGAAAAAGAATATGGAACCGAAACTGCGGAGACCTCCTTTTCAAGCCGTTTTGCCGGTCTTATCCGCCGAGCCTACGAAAAAACAGGTAAACAGGTAGTTGTGTTAATCGATGAATACGATAAACCCTTGCTTCAAACCATGTGGAAGGATGAAGCCCTAAACGAAACCTACCGTACAATCCTTAAAGGCTTTTTCGGAGTTATCAAAAGTGCAGATCAGTATCTCCGTTTTGCTTTTTTAACGGGAGTTACAAAATTCAGTAAGGTCAGCATATTCAGCGATTTAAACAATTTGAGGGATTTAAGCCTATTGTCCGATTATTCGGCAATCTGCGGTATTTCGCAAGAAGAACTTGAAGCCGGGTTTGAACCTGAAATTAAATCTCTTGCAGAAAAAAATGACATAAGCTATGAAGAAGCTCTTATAAATTTAAAGCAAAGATATGACGGTTATAAATTTTCCGAGAACGGAAAAAATATGTACAATCCTTTTAGCTTGTTAAATGTTTGTGCCGACGGAAGAATGAGAGACTATTGGTTTGCAACAGGCACTCCGACTTTTTTGGTGGACTACTTAAAAAGGGCTTATTACAATATTCCCGACCTCGACGGAAACGTAAAAATGAATGAGGCAGGTTTGGAGACCTATAGGGCGGAGGCCGTAAACCCCTTACCGATCTTGTTTCAATCGGGATATCTTACGATTAAAGATTATGATAAGGAATTTGAACTTTACCGCTTAGGCTTCCCCAATGATGAGGTGCGCTACGGCTTTTTACATAATTTACTTCCTGCCTATACTTCGATCACTTACGATAAGACAGGTTTTTCCGTTATGGAATTTACCAAGGCTGTAAGAGAAGGGAATGTAGATTTATTTATGGAAAAGATGAAGGGCATAATATCGGGAATTCCTTATGATAACTTAACCGAAAAAGATTTAGCCCTGCGTGAGCAAAACTATCAGACAGCTGTCTATCTTATATTCGCTTTGATGAATCAGTTTGTACACACGGAAGTATATTGTGCAACGGGAAGGGCTGATTGTATTGTAGAATTAAAAGACAAGGTTTATATCTTTGAGTTTAAACTTACATCAAATGCAAACGAAGAAAACGCTCTTAAGCAAATCAAAGAGAAAAACTATGAGAATAAGTATTCGGGAAGCGGTAAACAAATTATTCTTATTGGTGCAAGCTTTGACGAAGAAAAAAGAACTATCAAAGATTGGAGGGTAATATGAGTCAAACTTGTGATCATGAATGTGAAAGTTGTAATTTAACCTGTAATGAAAGAACTTCTGCGCCAAGCAGTTTTATTGAATGTCCGAATAAATTTAGCAGTATTAAAAAAATTATTGCAGTTGTAAGCGGTAAGGGCGGAGTTGGGAAATCTCTTATTACTTCTTTATCCGCAGTACGCGCTCAAAAAAAAGGTTATCAATGTGCTGTCCTTGATGCTGATATTACGGGACCATCTATTCCTAAAGCTTTCGGTATATCGGGAACTGTTGTAGGAAATGACTCCGGTATTTTTCCTGCAAAGACTAAAACCGGAATTGATATTATGTCGGTTAATTTACTTCTCCAAAATGAAACGGATCCTGTTATATGGAGAGGACCCGTAATTGCCGGCACGGTAAAACAATTTTGGACAGATGTTATTTGGAAGGATATAGATTTTATGTTTATCGATATGCCTCCCGGAACCGGTGATGTGCCTCTCACTGTTTTCCAATCCATACCTATCGACGGTATTATTGTAGCAACTTCTCCGCAAGAACTTGTTTCAATGATAGTTACCAAGGCCGTCAATATGGCAAAAAAAATGAATATACCCATAATCGGTTTGGTTGAAAATTTTTCATATTTTACCTGTCCGGATAACGGAAAAAATTATCATATTTTTGGGGAAAGCGGTATTGATGAAATAGCCTTAGAATACGGCATTCCGGTACTTGCAAAACTTCCTATTGATCCTGAAATTGCAAGGGCGTGTGATAAGGGTGAAATAGAAAACATCGATGCGCCATGGTTTGACCCTATTGTTGAATGTATTGCAAAACTTTAATTTAAAAAATAGGAAACTTTATGGCAAAAAAGAAAACAGGAAACCTTGCACACCGCTGTTCTAATTGCGGTTATACTCAAGCCAAATGGCTGGGGCGCTGTCCCGAATGCGGCGAGTGGAATACATTTGAAGAAGTTACAATCAATGAAAATTATTCCGCAGCCGAAAGGAATCTTGCAGAAAAATTTGTAAAGGAAGCTCACTCCGTTCCTCTCGATGCTATTGAGGCTAATGATGCAGTCCGCATTTCGACGGGGATTGCGGAATTTGACAGGGTGCTGGGCGGAGGAGCCGTAAAGCGTTCGGCAATTTTGATCGGAGGAGAGCCGGGCATAGGAAAATCGACACTGCTCTTACAAGCCGCTTCGGCCTCTTCTTCGGGCTCCGTAAAAAAAGTGCTCTATGTTTCGGGAGAAGAGTCGGGCGGGCAAATCCGTTCCCGTGCCGACAGGCTGAATCTTCCTTTAAAAAATATTGAACTTTTATGCACTTGCAGGTTGGAAGATGTAGAGAGGGTTTTAAACAAGGTAAATCCCGTTTTTGTTATAATCGATTCAATTCAAACCATGTACTCCGCAGATGCAGGAGCTGTTCCCGGTACGGTCAATCAGTTAAAGCTATGCGCTCACGAGCTTGTGTCTTGGGTTAAGGAGAGAGACAGCGTTTTGTTTTTAACTGCCCATGTAACCAAGGACGGAAACATAGCGGGCCCCAAGGTGCTTGAACACTTAGTCGATACCGTTATTTCTTTTGAAAGAACTGAAGACGATGTACGCTTTTTGCGTGCATTAAAAAACCGTTTCGGTTCAGTAGATGAGCTTGGAATTTTCTCGATGGATGAAAGCGGGTTAAAAGCCATAGATGACCCCTCTTCATTATTTATTACCAATCGGACCGGGGCTCTGCCTGCGGGTTCCGCTGCCGTTCCCGTCTGCGAGGGAAGCCGCGTTTTTATGGTAGAAATACAGGCCCTTACGGTTCCTGCCAAGGGTGCGGTTACAAGAGTTTTTTCCGACAAAATAGATTCTGCCCGAGTCAGCCGCATCGCTGCCGTTTTGGAAAAAAGAATAGGCCTGCAATTTTCGGATCAGGATATTTACGTAAATGTTGCAGGCGGCATAAGGCTTAAAGAACCTGCCGCAGACCTTGCCATAGCCTTGGCTCTTTATTCCGCGAGAGCGAATATTCCTGCACAAAAAGAAGGGGCTTATATAGGCGAGCTCAGCCTCGCAGGAGAAATCCGAAGCGTGAAAAAATTAAAGCAAAGAATCAAAACCGCCCAAAGCATGGGCTTTACAAAGGTAGTGTCGCCGCCTCCTTCCGATTCCGAGACAGGAGATATAAATACCTCACAGCTTTTTAAGGCAGAAGATTTAAGCTCGGCTATCAAAAAGGTGTTTGGGTAAATTTGTGCGTGAACAAAATTTATCTTAATCTTGTTTCTTTAGATTTTGTTGATTGGTTCATGATTTGGTATTGTAATTGGGTTGTATCCATAATTATATATGCTTGTATATTTGATGTCAATATAAAATTTTACATTGACAGAGGAAATGCAATGACATGTCGAATCGAAAAAGTTGACATTGCCAATATATTTATTTATAATATACAAAAAGGAGTTACTACTATGGCACAGACAAACATAAATATCCGCATAGATGAGGACTTAAAAAACCAGTTTGAAGCTTTTTGTTCCGATATTGGAATGACAATGACAACAGCATTTTGCGTGTTTGCAAAAGCGGCGGTTAGGAAACAAAAAATACCGTTTGAAATATCAACAGATCCATTCTACAGTGAAAGTAACATGGCTCACTTACGCCGCGGAATTGAAGCTCTGAACGCCGGAAAATGGGTAGAACATGAGCTTATCGAGGCGGGCGAATGAAAAAAATATCTATAGATGAATTTATTTACCGAATTAAAAGGCTGCCCCATTTGGGGACAGCCGACAGTTCATTCGGCCCTTGTGTTATCGGTTATTTTAAATTGGTTTTGAACCATTCAAACGGTTGATATTTGTGTGGAAACGTGTTACACTATACCGTAATGAAAGACAAATACCCCGCCGGCAGTTAAATTAAAAATTAACTTTGGCAGGAGGAACTTATGACAAAGTTTAAAACAAACAAAAACAAGAAGAAGGCAAAAGCCTTCACAGTTAAGGGAGCTGCGGCGCTCATCATAGCCGCAATATTGGCAGCCGCGCTGCTCGTAATAATGTTTAGGAAACTTTCTTCTTTTTTGCTTGATAAGAATCATTCCGGCCTTTTATGTACAAAGCTTTTCCGCTCATCTATAGTAAAATCCGCCTTTGCCGATATTCCCCATACCTTTTGCACGATGACCGAAACATTCCTCATCTATTTTTTTATTTTGCTGTATGCCCGCTCTTATTGCGGTATTGAAGATACGGTATATACTTATCATATCGGTACCGGCATTACATCCAGTACCGAAATATCAAGCCTCGACCGCTGGGAAAAAGCCTGTACCGCCGCTTCCGTTTTTACCGTGATTTTTTCTTATCTTGAAGAACACCCCCTAAACATTCCTCGTTCCGCTGAGTTAATTACTGCTTTGGAAGGTCTATGCCGTAATCACGCCCGCATGAACATCCGCCATCTGGAACGTGTTATCCCCTCCCTCCAAGCCGAAGCCTACGCAATCCTCTGCGATTACTGGGGCGAAGACTATGTAAAACAAATTGAAAAAAGCATGAAGGATGAATAGACTAAGGGGTTAAATTAAAAAAAACGCCAAGGCCGCAAAGCGTTGAGCTTCGCTCAACTTCGCAAAGAGAAAATTAAAGAATATCTTAACAAAGCTACCCTCAAATTCCTTTGCGCTCTCTGCGGGCGTTGTGGTTAAATAAAAAACTGCCCTTACAAAATTGCCGAAGTTGTGGTATAATACAATCAAGAGAGGGCATAGTTATGAGTACGTCAAACAGAAGATATAAAGACTCAGTGTTTGTCGATTTGTTCAGTGAAGACAAAAAAGCGAAAGAAAATTTCTTATCTCTTTACAACGCTTTGCACGGTACGAACCTTCCGCTTTCGTCTCCGGTAGAAAATATAAGACTCGATAATGTTATGTATATGAACATAATCAATGATGTTTCCTGCCTCGTCGATGGTAAAATAATTGTGCTTGCAGAACATCAATCCACTATAAACGAGAATATGCCCAGTCAGGGAATATACTTCCGTGTACATTCCTTGACTTCGAGTTTTGAGCAAAGCTCAAAACATCGTGACGCTAAAACCTCCGCCATCCGTGGCGGTACTAAAATGACTTTTGCAAATAGACGAGGTAGATACAAGGCACAAACAAAAAACACCCGCAGGCGTGCTTTTTGCACGTCGAGGACTGTTTTTTGCGAAGGAACGCAGTAGATACCCGTATATTTGCAAAAGAGAGGTAATCAATATGCTGGTAGCCGAATATGATTATGATACAGACATTGCAGTACAAAGAGAAGAAAGCCTAAAAATTGGCATACAACAAGGAATTGAACAAGGCTTTTCTGACGGTACATACCAAAAAGCTATTGAAACGGCAAAGCTGATGCGTATGCATAATTACCCGATTGCCGAAATTTGTACAATATCGGGTCTTTCCAAAGAAGAAGTAGAAGCGATTAATTAATTGGTAATTTCTAATGGGTAATGTGTAATTATGCCGAATTTTTGATTTGACAATTTTTTCATTTATGTGCTATAATATACTTTATGGAGAAAAATTATCGGAAGCTAGGTGTATTGATTCTCATTTTTTTGGGGCTGGTAGGTGCGGGAACACTTGCGGTGTATCAAAAACTAAAAGTCCCTTTGGGACAGCCTGCTAAAGCACAGGCGGAGCTTTCTAAAACGGAAACTGCCGAGCTTGAAAAGCCTAAACAAGAGACCGAAAACACGGAACCTAAAAAAGAACTTAAAAAGGAAGAACCTAAAAGGGTTGTACCTATAAAAACGCCTAGGAAGGAAGTACCTAAAAAGGCGGAACCCAAAAAAATAGAACCTAAAAAAGCCTCTAAGGAAAAAGAGAGTGAGGTTTCGGCTGACCATGTTCAACCGGCTGAACCGCCTGAAAAACCTTCAATGGGAATCTCCCTTGCCGATAGGGATAAAAAAACTTTTAACTGGTCCTTAGGACTCTTGGCCGAGGCAAATATGAATTCGCCTGAAGCTTGTGCGATGGGGGCGGGGCTTTACACCCTTTTTATGCTTCCTTTAAAACTCAAAATAGGGCACTTATCCTTGGGAGCAAAGGCCCTTTATTCATATGACTTTAAAAAACACCATATTTTTGATGCAGCCCTCTTATTCCGTTGGAATTTTTATGATTTTTCAAAGATAAAAGAACGGGATTCGGGCTTTTTTATCCAATTGGAAGGCGGTGCCGTTTTCGGCCTAAAAGAAAGTGAGCCTTCAAAACTTTTTATGTATGCCCTCGGCGAAGCCGCATTCGGTTACCGCTTTACAATAAATAACTTTTTTATCGAACCCTATCTAAGAGGCGGCTATCCCGTAATCTGGGCGATAGGAATCAGCGGAGGATATAGAATATGAAAAAAATTTTTGCTTTATTTTTGGCGATACTTTTTGTATCGGTTTCTGCTTGTAAAAACCCGTTTTTTAAAAACATGCTGGACAAAGATTCGGGGAGTGAAGGGGCCGGAAATTGGAATTCTCAAAGTTACGATTTTGTTCTTGTCACACCTCCTGCAAACGGCATCGTAGGCGTTGCTCCTAACTATCCCTTACCCTTCTCGTACGATTCTTGGAAAGGTGTATTTATTGCAGGGCGCACGGTAAAACTGAGTCCCTATAAGATCGGCAAAATGGAGGTAACCTATGAGTTATGGTATAGTGTACTCAAATGGAATACTGATAATGGTAAGGGATACGTCTTTGCAAACAAAGGGCTTGAAGGTTGGGACGGCACAGGCGGCGGAGGTTATTATCCTAATTTTACAAACATAGGCAAGCCTCCTACAGCAAACAAAAATCATCCTGTAACAATGGTAAGCTGGCGGGACTGCATAGTATGGTGTAATGCGTATACGGAAATGACGAATGGCACCGATGAGCAATGCATATACCGCAAAAGCAAAACCGACAGTACCGTATTAAAAAACGCAACGGATGGAGCTGCTTGTGATTCAGCCTATGCCGATATGAATAAAAAAGGTTTTAGACTTCCTACGGAAGCTGAATGGGAATATGCAGCCCGCCGGCAAAATGACAACACAAATGCGACAGACTACGGCGAAGGTGGTAGTAATGTATGGCTGACCAAACTAAACAGTGCAAGCGGAGCCAAAGATAAATGGGATACGGCTGAAACAGGAGAGGTTGCATGGTATAATGGTAATTCGGAAAGCAAAACTCATCCTGTAGGAAAAAGGAGAGCGAATGCACTCGGTTTACACGATATGAGCGGGAATGTCTGGGAATGGTGTTTTGATTGGTATAAGGATGACCCTGCATCAAACGATGCTGCTTATATGCAAGGCGGTATTGTTACCGATCCTCAAGGGGCCGCGTCGGGTACTAACCGCGTCATACGCGGCGGCAGCTGGAGCCTCTACGCGGGCGGCTGCACTGTAGGCACGCGGGGCATCGACGGTCCTGACGACAGGTACGGCAATCTTGGCTTCCGGCTGGCTTGGTGCCCTTGAGTTCACACATTTGTGCGTAGGCGGGTAAGCAGTGGAGGGCGCAGCGTAAGCCGCCCGAAGCAGTGAAACCGAACAGGCAAAATGTGTTGTTGGGTGCAGTAAATTTTTGAAAAGAAGAGTGACCTGCACTGTGCCAGCCGCTTTAGCGGCTCGAAAATTTTTTGGCTAAAAACGGTATGGACCTTATAAGGTGCCGCGTCAGCTGGATAGCATCCTAAACCCTACTTATCTCTCCCATATACCATTTCCCCAAAATAATGTATAATGTGCATAATATAAAAATCAAATTGGATTTTTATATTATGCCGTCGAGTTTTTCATAAGTCTTTAAGACTTATGAAAAACATCGCAAACAAATTTAGGAGGGCTTAATACTTATGAAGTTATTGATTATCTCGGATGGGCATGGGGATCTTGAAAAACTAAAAAAAATAAAACCTGTTGCCGATGGGGTTGATGCCCTTATTTTCGGAGGGGACTTTGCTGCTTTTAAAAAGATTGAAACGGGGGCGCCTTTTTTAAACGAGCTTTTAAAGATTCATAAAAATATTTTTGCCGTGTTGGGGAATTGCGATGAACCTGAGTTTGAAAAAAAATTAAAAGATGCCGGTGTTTCGATTACGGGCGAGGTAAAAAATTTTGAAGGGCTCATCCTTGCAGGTTCAGGGGGCGGAAGTAAATTTACAGGAATGACTCCTTACGAAAGAACCGATGAAGAGCTTGTAAAAGATTTAACCGATGCCTTTGAAAAAGCAAATATTACTGAAGCCGATAATTTAGTTTTGGTTTGTCATAATCCTCCGCATGGGGCAAAGGTGGATAAGGTGGCTCCAATGGTGCATGTGGGTTCAAAGGGGATCACGGCTTTAATCGAAAAGCATAAACCTCTTTTGGTTGTGTCTGGTCATATTCACGAGTCCTTTGCAGTCGATAAAATCGGAGAAACTGTTTTGGTAAATCCCGGTGCCTTGATGGAAGGCCGCTATGCCCTTGCCGAAATTACAAAGAAAGAAAAGGGCTTTGAGGTCTCGGTAGAATTAAAAAGCTTGGATTAAGAAAAGAATTTTAGATTAATGAAAAGCCTTAAACTTAAGCTTGAGCTTAAGGCTTTTCTATTATGAGGAGACGGCGCTCCCTGTTCAAAAAAGGAACATGGAGATCTTCTATTTTATAGTTTAGATTTTCTTTTTTAATAAGCTCCATTTCTTCATTGATTTTTTCTTCCGTGGCCTTGTATAAAAACAATTTACCCTTAGGCCTTGCAAGAGAGAGCAGGGTATTTAGAATATGCTTATCCAAGGTGCGGAAGGCCCTGCATGTTACAATATCGAATTTGACTTGCGGAGCTTTTTCGGCTTCGCTTTCGATAATCTCGGTGTTCTTTAATTGGAGAACAGCCTTGACGTTTTCTAAAAAAGTGCAGCGCTTTTGCATCCTTTCAATTAAATTGAAATTTACGCATTGAAGTCCCAATGTTTTAAAAAGAATTGCAAGGGGAATGCCGGGGAAGCCTGCTCCCGTTCCTGCATCGGCTATGTAAAATTCTTTTTGCGGAATCGGGGCTTGACTGTCATGCATAATTTCATCATAAAAAAAACGCCAAGCCGATAGGGAATCCAAAATATGGGAGATAATCAATTCCTTGTCATCCTTGACCTTTACCAAATTAAAGGAGGCATTAAACATTTTAAGCTCCCTCATGTAAAGGCTTAAAAGTTCATGTAATTCGTTAAGAAAGGCTTCGCCTAAGTTCGGCAGGTTTGGGGCGTTTAAGTTTAATTCTTTTAAGCCGTCCAATAAAAGTTTATCTTCCATATCTTAAAACCTCCGGCTCTACATCATCCTGTCGATTATGTTTAATTTTTTTTCGGAATAGGGATGATAGCGGAGCTTAATGTCGATGAGGTTGGATTTTTTTAAGATGCTTTTTGCATTGCTGAAAACCTTAAAACTTTCATCGCCGTGATATTTTCCCATGCCGCTAAAGCCGACTCCTCCGAAGGGAAGATAATCGCTTGCGAGGTGGACGATAGTATCGTTTATGCAGCCGCCTCCGAAGGAAACTTCATTGAGGAATTTTTTTTCGATATTTAAATCGGTTGTAAAAAGATAAGATGCCAAGGGCTTTTCGCGTGACTTAATCAGTTTAATCGCTTCATCCATTGTCTTAAAACTTATCACGGGAAGGATGGGCCCGAAAATTTCTTCCAGCATTATTTTGGAATCGAAGGTGATATTATCCAAAACCGTGGGCTCGATAAATTTTCTGTTTTTTTCTCCCGTGCCGCCTATGATTATTTTTTCACCCTCAATCAAGCCCATAAGGCGGTCAAAATGTTTTTCGTTTACGATGTGGGGAAGGTGCATATCCAAATAGGTTTCCGTGGGAAAGAATTCTTTTAAGGCTGCTTTTAACTCTTCGATAAATTTTTCTTTTACCTCATCTTGAATTAAAAGATAATCGGGCGCTACGCAGGTTTGCCCGGCGTTAAGATATTTTCCGAAGGCTATGCGGCGTGCGGCTACTTTTAGGTTTGCAGATTTTTCGACTATGCAGGGAGACTTTCCGCCGAGCTCCAAGGTTATGGGAGTTACATATTTTGCGGCCGCTTCCATGACGAGCTTACCGACGGTTGTTCCGCCTGTAAAAAAGATGTAGTCAAAACGCTCTTCCAATAGCTTTGAGTTTTCTTCCCGTCCTCCTGTAATTACCGATATATATTCGGGCGGAAAGTTTTCGGATATAATCTTTTTTAAAAGAGCGGAAGTTGCAGGCGAATAGTTTGAAGGTTTTACGACGGCACAGTTTCCTGCGGCAATGGAGCCTACCAATGGAGCGAGGGTTAAGTTTAAAGGATAGTTCCAAGGCGACATGATGAGGACGGTTCCGAAGGGCTCATACATTATCCTGCTTGAGCTTTTAAAATGCGAAATCGAGGTAGGAACCCTTTTAGGCTTCATCCATTTTTTTAAGTGCTTGATGGCAAATTTAAGTTCTCCCCGCACGATGGCAAATTCCGAAAAGAAGCCTTCCATTGTAGTTTTATGTAAATCGGAATAAAGGGCATTTAAAAGTTCTTTTTTATTTTTGTCCAAGACCTCTTGAAGCTTTACTAATTGGGAAAGCCTAAACTCATAGCTTTTTGTTTGATTTGTTTCAAAAAAGTTTCTGCAATTTTTTACAATGCTTTCTATTTCGTTATTCATGACGGGCTCCTTAAACTTGCCGGATTGATTATACTCATAAACCGATTAAAATTCAAGGTTTTATAAAATATAAAAAAAACTGCTAATGCTTTTAGGGCACTAACAGGTTTTATTTAAAGTAGATTTTAATTTTTTTAGAACTTAACCGATACTGCGAAACCTATATTATGAACAACGAGCTTGTTCACTGTGTCTAAAATTGATGTTCCGTCACCTTCAGTTAATTGTGTTTTAAATGTGTTATTAAGTAAATTTTGAATGATGTTCCAGTTTGCGTCCAAGGTTACATTCTCTGTTATAAACCAAGTAAAGCCTGAGCTGGAGGTAAAAGTTCCATCAGAAGTAGCGAATTTTAAGTCATTTGCCGTTACTGTTTTTGTTACCTCGCCTGTTGCTGTATTACGTGTCTGCGTTTTTGTTGATTTCCATTCAAAAGTAGAAGGCTTAAAAGACATGCCGAGGTTAAATCTCAGCTTTGAAATGGGCATATAGGTAAAACCTGCCATTAGAATGGGGCTAAAATTTAATGTGTTTGTGTATTTTCTAGTTCCATTATATGCTTTGCCTGTGTCAGAGTTCAATGTGTAATCATAATTTCTATCAAATGTAAGTGTTGTCTCTAAACCGGCTACTGCTTTGACTGCAAATTTACCTTCAGGCTCATAGGCTATTTGCCATGCAGGTGCAAGTGTAATTTCATTATGCATTCTTCCGTAGGTTGAGGTTGTAGAAGCTGCTGTTGCACCTGTTTTTTTGGGGTATATACGCCAAGAAGTATCTAATTCGGCTATTATAGTCTGGGTTACAGCATCTTTTTTTGAAAAATCATGATAAAACCCTGTCCCTATCATGAGATCATGGTAGCTCGCATCGTTTAAACTTGTGAGTTTTCCGTCTGTAATGGTTTGTGTTTTATCTGCCTCAGAATCAAGACCGATTCTTGGAGAAATCTTAAAGATCTTATTATTTGCGTTTAAGTTTATACCCGCTGTTAAATTAATCTTTAAGTTAAATTTGTTAGCGGTTGTTTTTGTCTTTGTGTCGGAATTCCATGTCTCTTGATTGCCGGCTTTAGGGGTAAAACTTGTGTCAGCCAAGACACCGATATTGCCAAAACCGAAAAGTAACTTACCGGTAGTAGTTTTATTTGCAATTGCCGGGTCTGTTTCTGTGGTTGTTGTGTTTGCTGCCGTTGTCTTACTCCAGCCTGGAATCTTACCTTCAAAGTAGGTGCCTAAATAGAGGGCCTTAAACTGATGGGCAATACCAAGGTTTATGTCTTCATCACCTTCGGCTCCGTAGCCCAAAAAACCGAAGATGTTTTTAGGCTGTACGTTTTGCCATTCATTTACATTCATAAAATCGTCAACATCAGTTCCGAAAAGCCCCTGAGTGCTGTGTGAGGTCATTGATGTTTGAGCGAAAACCATAGATGCAGCAAGAATAAAAGCTGCCAAAACAAATAATTTTTTTTGTGTTTTCATGATAACTCCTGTACCTTAAAATATAATGAGGTTAATTATGACTTAAAATTTAGTATTTGTCAATATATAAGGACCCTTATTCTATATGTATAAAATTAAGTCAAATTTCTCCAATGCCAAAGCGGTTTTGAAAGTTCCGACGAAAAGGTTTGTACCCGGTTAAAATCGGGAAGCCAGTCATCGGAGGCGACAAGCTCTTGGTAAAAGCCTTCATCTATTTTTAGCTTTAAAAGAAGCTCTTTTAAGTCCTCGTCTTCTTCCGGGCTTAGCATTCGGTTTTCAAAGGGCAAAGCGCTTTTTATTCCTCCGATCCTTTTAACCGGAGTGTATTGGGTCATCACCGAGATGAGTGCCCTGCCCCGCAAGTTTTTTGCAAACCATCTTAAGACCGCCCTTGAGTCCGCCATTCGGGATGGGAGGGCGAGGTGACGGACTATTACGCCCGAATATAGTTTTCCGAAGGGGTATTTTTCTTCATCCTTCGTTTCAATTTTTAAGGGGGAGATTTCCGCCATTTTTAAGACGGCCCTTGTTGCCGTTTCGGGATAGTCGGGCGCATAAAAAATTTGAGAAGAGACTTGCGGGTTCAATGTTTTTAAGTCGGGGAGCCAGCCGTCAACGCAGTCCGAAAGAAGGTTTATAGCTTCTTCGGTTTCATAGGCGGAAGAATTCCAAACTACAGGAATTTTTAAGCCCCACAGTTTTGCTTCTTTTAAGCCGCGGGCTATTGCAGGGATTGCGTGGCTTCCCGTAACGATGTTTATGTTTTCGGCTCCCCCTTTTTCAAGTAGAAAACACAAGGAGACAAATTCTTCAAGGCTTACGGCCCTTCCCATGCCTTCTTGGGATATCTGATAGTTTTGGCAAAAGGAACAGCGGAGGTTGCAGCCCGTAACAAAGATTGTCCCTGAGCCTCCGGCTCCAGTGATAGGCGGCTCTTCCCCGAAGTGGAGGCCGGCCCATGCAAGGCGAAGCTCCCTTGTTTCTCGGCAAAAGCCCTTTTCGCCCTTGTTGCGGTTTACCTTGCAATTTTTCGGGCAGAGAGTGCATGAGTCATATTCTTTAAAATCAAAATCTTCAAATGAAAGCATTTTTTAAAATTAGTTTTAAGGGCGGCTCAAAGGTTTATATTTTTTTGCGTTCGACAATTACCGTCATTATCGAATTTAAAAGATCCATGTCTAAACTTTCAGCCTCGGAAGAAATAATTAAATTTATTTGCTCCCAATCTTCTTGCGGAAAGTCCATGTCCTTTTCAAAATTGCCTGCAATAAGAGAAAATATTTTATAGAACCATTCAACTGCTTCTTCTTTTTTTTGCCTTCCTTCAGAATATTCCGAAAGCCAATAATCTGCAAAATCGTTTGCCAAGGCTTTAGCCTGCTTATCGTAAAGAGACACTGCCCTACAAAAGATTTCGGTAAGACGGCTGTCAAACTCGGCTCCGTCCTTATCTTGTTTTTCGGCAAGCCTTATTCCATCCGAATAAAATTTTTCCATTGTATCCATAATCTTTTCCTTAATGACGGCCTTTTTTGCTGAAGCCTTCTACTCTGGCAGAGGCTTCGACGGTAAAGGGCGTTCTGTCGCCGCGTTTTAGGTAATGATAGCCTAGGCCTGCAATCATCGCTGCGTTATCCGTGCAAAATTTAAGAGAAGGGAAGATGCATTTTAATTCCTTGTGCTCTGCAAGTTTTTCCCTCAACAAAGAATTGGCTGCAACGCCTCCGCCTGCGACTATAGTTTTTAAGCCCGTATCTATCGAGGCATCCAAGAGCGGCCTGAGCAAAATCTTCACTGCCCTTGTTTGAAAGGCCGCCGCTATATTCTCAGGAGTTTTTTCAAAATCCTTATTCCAAAATTGGTCTATCTGGTTTATGACGGCGGTTTTTAAACCCGAATAGGAAACATCGTACTTGTGTCCTTCTTTGTGAATTATGGGCATGGGAAAGTTTGCCGCCTTGGGATTTCCGGTTTTGGCGAGCTTGTCGATTACGGCTCCTCCCGGGTAGCCCAAATTATAAAACTTGGCAACCTTGTCAAAGGCCTCTCCCGGCGCATCGTCAATTGTGGTGCCCAGAACTTCGATGTCGTCAAAATTATTTACCTTGCAGATAATCGAGTGTCCGCCCGAAACTAAAAGCCCCAGATAAGGATAGGGTATATCGTGTTCCAGATGGCTTGCATACAGGTGACCCAGCATGTGGTTTACGGCGATAAAGGGCTTACCCGAAGACCACGCAAGGGTCTTTGCAAAGGTAAGTCCGACTAAAAGAGAGCCCATAAGGCCCGGCCTTCCCGTGGCGGCGATTCCGTCTATTTGGTCAAGGCTCAAATCGGCTTCGGCGAGGGCCTGTTTTACAATCGGCAAGATCCACTCGGTATGTTTTCGGCTTGCTATTTCGGGAACGACACCGTTATACATTTTGTGAAACGGAATCTGTGTAGCCACGATATTGCTTAAAATCTTATTTCCGTCTTCGACGACTGCCGCCGCAGTTTCATCGCAAGAACTTTCTATTCCTAATATTTTCATTGTATTATCACTCCCATAATAAAGGGTTATCTAGTTTTTTGATTTTGAAATTGTAGAAAATGTATACCCTTCCCGAGTTAAATCGGAGTACATTTCTTTTAGAAGGGCTGCAAGATCTACAGTAACCACATGGCCTATCATAATCGCTTCTCCTCTTTGTGAAGCAATCTCCAAGCCGTCTATAATCCGTTTTTTCATATAGGCCTTGTCCCGCTTATTGTCAAGAAAGACTGCCCTTTCCCAAGTGTTCATGTTCAGTTTTTTTGCAGTCTGCGGAACGACGCTTTTTGAACTGGTGCGTGAATCCAAAAAGTAGATGTTTTTTTCTTTGCACAATTCAAGGACTGCTTCCATAGCGGTTTCATCAGAGGTAATAAGGGAGCCCTCGTGATTATTCATTCCGGCTATGGGGCCTATTTCTTCTACATTGGAAGCTACAATAGTTTTTATCTCTTCACGGCTCATCCCGGGCTTGACGGCTCCGGGGCCGGGATCGATGTTCGGGTTTATGGCCTGCATGGGCTGATGAAGGATGAGCTCCTTTCCGGCCGCTCTTATTCTTCTTGCTGCTTCCTTTGAGTTGGGCAGCTTAGGCAAAACTGCGATGGTGCATGGGAAGGGCAAATTCAAAAAATGCTGTAACTGCTCCAAGTTATGCCCCGCATCGTCAAACACAAAGATGAGTTTTCCCTTTGAAGGAAGCTCAGGTAAGTCCTGAATAGGATAGGCCGCGGCATCTTCTTCTTTTTCCTGCTCTTTAGGTTTTTCCGTGATTGGGGGATTTTCAGGCTTTTTAGGCCGATTTACCGGGACCGGCTTTTCGGCTTCTTTAGGCTGATTTTTTGCAGCTTCTTTTTCGGTTTCCTTAGGTTTATCTTTTATGGAAGGTTTTTCTGCTGCTTTAGGCCTATCGGGTGCGGACAGTTTCTCCGTTTCTTTAGGCTTATCGGAAATTTTAGCTCCTTGTTCTTTTACCTCTTCCTTGGCAATTTGAGTCTTCCCTGCTTCATCTTTATTTTTTATGGAAGGAATTACAAACAAAAATACGGCAAGCATTATCACGCAGACAGCCAAAAAACCTGCCGCAACTGCGGTATAGTTAATTTTCAACTTTTTTCTTCTTTTTCTTCCTGATTTTTTTGCCGGCTTAGTTGTTTTTCCGGTCTTTGTACTCTTTTTTGCCATAGGTATAGAAGATAAGCATTAAGCGGGCTTTTGTCAATCGGGGAGAATTTCATCGGTCTGCTCCGCCTATTTTCAAAAAGGCTGATGCTCTATAGAGTGTTTATTTCTTCAATATTTAACCCTGTAGCTTTTGTGATAGCTTCTACGGCAAATCCCATTTCTTTTAAGTTTTTTGCCGTTTCAAGTTTTGTTTGATACGAGCCTTGCTTAATACCTTGTTCAATACCTCTTTCAATGCCTCGTTCAATACCTCTTTCAATGCCTTCAGCAAATGCGATTTCTCTTTCTTCGGCTCGTTGCACGGCTATATCGGTCTCATAATCATATTCGGCGAGCAGCATGTTTATTACCTCCTTAGTTTTGCGTTTTAAATAATCACGCAAAATATTGTTTTGTATACACTCCTCAATGGCTTTTTGAAAGCCGTTTTGAGAATCAGTTTTTTTCCATCTCCTTACTGTTTCTACAAATACGGTGTATTCCTGCATCGTTTTGCAGTTTTCCAGTACAGGATGCCTATTGTTCCGGTTTATGTTTATTACCTTAACAGTCAACTCAAGATTAGTTTCTGTTGTCTTTTCTATGAAAGCATCCGAGAGTTTCAATGTTTTATCGGAAGGATAAGTTTCCTCTCCATTGTAAAATACATAGAATTCGGGCGTCGGAATATTAAGTAGTTTTCGGCTGTATTTTTCTTTTGATTCAAGCAGAGTTTCATACAGACGGCTGATGTATTCAAGGCAGCGTAAAGGCATGTTGGGATTAATCGTAGATTGGTGCTCCGCCAGAACTATAATTTTGTTATCTACAAGGTAGGACACATCATTATAGAATGTCATATACAAGACCTGATCAAGCCTGATGTTGTTCAGCTGTTCTGTATTTTTCAGTGCGGTATTATGCAAAGCATTATATAGCGATAAAAAATTTTCTTTTGCCTTTTCGTCTTCACTGAAAAGGTCAACAAATACCGAGTCTTTATATTTTCTGTTTGCCGTACTCATAACTATGTCCTCTACTTAAGTTTATTATAGCATAGATTATAGGATTTTAAAAGGGGCGGAAAGCTGAATGAGGGGAAGGGCGAAGTGCGAATGACAAATGTCGAATAAGGGGATGTGCGAACGGCGAATGCCGAATTGCTATTCGTCATTCGTACTTCGAACTTCTTATTTTTTATAATATTTTTTTACCATTTCAAAAAGCTGTTTTTTGTTAAAGGGTTTTTTGATTATATCGTTTAAGCCCATGGATTCACACAGCTTCCTTTCATTATCTTGAGAACCGGCAGTACAGGCGATAATAGGTTTTGAATAACCCTTATCCCGCAAGATTTGTGTAGCATCATATCCGTTTATGCCGGGCATCTGGATATCCATAAAGATAATATCAAAGTCTTCGATTGATGCCGTATCGATAGCTTCTTCGCCGTCATTTGCCGTGCCTACAATACAGTGAGCCTTTTCCAAAATAATTTTTAACAGCTTTTGGTTTACCGGATGATCGTCTACAACTAAAACCTTACAGCCGAAAAAATTGTCTTCATCGGAATCATGGTCATTTTCGGGGTGTTGACCTTGGTCTCCTGTTTCAACCGGCTCCAATTCCGAAACATCGTCATTTTCTGAAGATTCTGCAAATTTTCTATAGAGGTCGTTAATCAAATGAAAGACTATTCTTGATTTTAAAGGCTTATAAAGGTAGCCGTCGAACCACTCTAAAAGTTTCATCTTTGCATCCCTTCCTAGGCTGCCTTCAGGAATCATCAAAAAGAGTTTTGAATCGGATAGGTTAGAATCATTGTGAATTTCGGCCCCCAGCCGCCATCCGTCCATCTTAGGCATAACCATGTCTATAAATACCACATTGAAAGGATTCTTATGCTCGGCTGCCGTTTTCATAACTTCTATTGCCTGCTCTCCGGAGCTTACCAGGGCTATGTCCTGAAAACCGAATTTAAAAAGCATCCGTCTTAAAATAGAGCGGGTTTGCATATTATCATCTACAATTAAAAATCTGGTTCTCTTATCCAATAGGGTGCTTTCATGAGGCGCTTTTTTCTTTGAAGGAGCCAAGGGAAGCTTAAACCAAAAAATAGAACCTTTAGGAATATTGTCTTTTATGCCTATTTGCCCCTTCATCATGGTTATAATATTTTTAGAAATTGCAAGGCCTAGCCCTGTTCCTCCGTATTTTCTGTTTATTGCAGCATTCCCCTGATAAAAGGATTTGAATATTTTTGATTTTTGTTCATTATTAACACCTATTCCCGTATCTGCAACTTCAAAAAGAATAAAGAAGTGTTTATCCGCATAGGGGTCATCCGAGTTATTTTCAAAGGTTAATTTTACCGAAACGGAAACATAACCTGTCTCTGTAAACTTAACCGCATTTTTTACAAAGTTTAAAAGAACCTGCTGCAATCTTGCAGGATCCCCGTAGATAAAGTCGGGAATCTTATCGCTTATGTCTACAACAATTTCCAATCCTTTTTTATGGGCTTCCATCGAAATCAAATCTACGGTTTGTTCGACCGAATCGGTCAGATTGAAAACCGTTCTTTCCATTGTCATATTTCCGCTTTCAAGTTTTGAAAAATCCAAAACATCGTTTACAAGCGTAAGCAATACTTCAGCGCTAAAGTTCACCTGACGGGTATATTCGCTTTGCTCTTCATCAAGATTTGTTTCGTTTATGAGCTCCATCATACCTATTATTGTTTGGATAGGTGTTCTTATTTCATGGCTTACATTGGCCAAAAAAAGACTTCGCATACTGTTTGCTTTTTCGGCATCTTGTCTTGCAATTATCAAAAATTGTTCTTTTAGTTTTTGTTTGGTAATGTCATCAATGGTTACAAAAAAATTTTTATCGTCATGCTGTGTAAAGCTGAATTTTAAAGTTGTCTTATCGGAAAGACTTGAGGGTTTATCAAATTTGGCTTCAAAAGCCGTTGTTTTTGGATCGCTTTTTAAAAATGCAGAAAGTCTGATATAGTCTTCTTCAGATAGAACCGTTTTTAAATAATCCTGCAATTGTACTTTTGTGTTTTTGACCAAATATTCAGGCAAAAGTTTTTCCGCTTCAGGACTCCAAAAAAGCGGAATATAATCGGGAGAAAAAATTATATAAGCTATATTTGATTCGGTTAAATATTTCCCCAATTTAAAATTGGAAATATTTTTATTAAAGAGATGCACCTAAAACTTCCTCCATTTTGCGCAAAACTATTTCTTTTTTTATAGGCTTTAGTATGTATCGTTTAGCTCCTTTTTCAAGGGCTTTGATAACCGTATCCCTTTGAGTAACTGAAGATAAAATAACAAAGGGTGTTGTAATGCCTTTCTTTTTTGCTCCGTTTAAAACATCTATACCGCTCATTCCCGGCATAATCATATCGAGGAAAATAACATCGTAAACATCATTTTTTACCTTATTTAAAAAGTCTTCCCCATTTTCAAAAAGATCTACTTCGGCATTTAGGCCGGAAAAAATAGCAGACATCATTTTTCTTATGACTAAATCATCGTCGACGACAGCTATGGAAAGACTTTCGGCCGTATCTATCTTAAAACGGGTTCCAAGGTTACTGGTGTTTTCGTTATGTTCATTGTCGGCATTGAGCATCGTTTGAGCTACGGCTCTCTTGTCTTCCGTTTTTTTCAAAAGAGCTGAAAGAGCCTGTCCTAAGTTTTCTACAACCTCTATCATTTTATAGTCAGGGTTTTGAGAGAAAAAATCCCGTATAAATTGATTGAGGGTAAGGATCTTTAGATTTTTAGGGGAGACTACTTTGACGGCTAAGATATTATCTATTAGGTACTCCAAATTAGCCGTATCGGCATAGGTTAAATTTAGATCGGTCAAGATAAGTAAAATTTTAGCTTCGGTAAGTTTATAAGCTTCAATTAATTCTATTATTCTAAACTGGAGCAGTTCCAGCTTATCCCTGTTAAGGCCTTGTGCTAATTCTATAAATATAACGTCTTCATTTACCCTCGTTTCTAAGATACAGGGTGTCGGATCCATTGGAAATGTTGTGCCTAAAACAAGGCCTATTGAAGATAAAAGTTCATCAACTCTTACCGGCTTTGAAATTACCTTTTTTACTCCGTATGAGGCCAATAAAGCTATGTCAACCTTGGCTATTTTTCTTCCCAATACTATTGAAGGAATCGGGGCAAAGGTCGGTGTTTTTTGTTTTTCGGCAAAAAAGTTAAATAAGGCATCTCTGCTAAAACTGTAGTCGATTATTATGAGCATGACAGGCTGCTGCTTCATAATATTCATGGCTTCTATAACTGTTTCGGCATAAATAACATAAATGCCGACTTCTTGTAATTTTTTTGTAATATAATAGCGTAAAGTAGGGGCTATCCCTATCAATAAAACTTGTTTCATGGTATGATTATATCATATTAGAATAATATTATCTAGTTGTTCACAAATTGGTTGTCTTGTAAAATTGGAGGAATTAATGAAAAAAGCTTTTTTATTTTTAGCAAACGGATTTGAAGATGTTGAAGCCCTTACGCCCATAGATTATTTGAGAAGGGCCGGCATAGATTTAATTACTGTCGGTGTTGAAGGAAAAACGGTGATTTCGGCGCACAGGGTCCCTATAAGCTGTGATATCGTCTTGGAGGAAGCCTTGCAAATGGATGGTGATTTGATTGCCGTCATCCTCCCGGGAGGTCTTCCTAACAGCAGTACCTTAGCAAAAAGCGAGGCTGTAAGAGATTTCGCAAAAAAGACCCTTGCAAGCGGAGGAATTGTTGCCGCAATCTGTGCGGCTCCGGCCCTTGCCCTGGGTTCTTGGGGGCTTTTAGAAGGAAAAAACTATACCTGCTACCCCGGCATGGGACAAGACTTGAATACAAGGCCTAAGACAGATGAGCGGGTTATCAGGGACGGAAACATAATAACGGCCTGTGCAGCCGGAGCTGCAGAGGAATTTGCCTTTGCAATTGTAGAAGCTATTTGCGGAAAAACCGCATTAAATAAACTTAGAACCGAGGTGGCGGCACGATAATGGGAAAACTTGCAGATTGGTTTGAAAACGAAACTTTTTGGGCTGAATATGCCCCGATTATGTTTGATACGCAGAGGTGGGCAGAGGCTCCTACCGTTGCGGAGTCTATTTTAAGGATAATAGGTGTTCCTGTGGATAATGCAGGGATTTCTATCTTGGATGCCGGCTGCGGCCCCGGAAGAATAGCCATCGAGCTTGCAATAAGAAAGGCCAAGGTTACGGGCATAGATCTCATCCGCCCCTTTTTAAATGCTGCCATGGATTCGGCTCAAGATGAGGGCGTCGACATTGAGCTTATTCAGGGAGATTTGCGTAAATTTGTCCGTCCCGAAGGCTTTGATGCGGCTATCAGTATGTATACCAGTTTTGGATATTGCAGTACAATCGAAGAAGATATGCAAATCTTAAAAAACATAGCCCAATCCATAAAAGCGAACGGCTGGTTTATTCTTGAAATGACGGGAAGAGAAATCGCCGTGCGTGATTTTACTGAGGGAGAATGGTTTGAAAGGGGCGGTTTTACTGTCTTAACCGAATATTCCGTGGAAGGAGCCTGGGAAGGGCTTAAGTCTCGCTGGATTCTTTACGATGAGCAGGGCAGAAAGGCCGACCACACCTATGTTCAGCGGCTTTATTCCGCAGTAGAATTAAAAAGGCTCATGCTGGCAAGCGGCTTTTCTTCTGTAGAAATATACGGCGACTTTGATTTTTCACCCTATAACGAAAAAGCCCGTACAATGGTTTTGATTGCAAGAAAGTAGCTTTGCCAAACACTTGTACATTACCTCAATTATTGATATACTGTACTTTGTAAATTTTCGTTGACTTATGATAAGGAGTTTCGATATGGAAAATAACAACATTGAAGGTATTGTCTTATATGAAGATTCAGATCATAAATTTATATGGCTGGGCTCGGAAAGTAAGCAAAGAAAGGGCGCAGTACAGACAATGCAGTATCTTATCATAGACAGGGGCCGAGGTGTTTTACTCGACCCGGGCGGAGTTCATCTTTTTTCGAGGGTTGTTACAGCCGTAAGCCGCTTTATTTCCGTTGATAAAATAGATACTATTTTCTTTTCACATCAAGACCCTGACGTTTCTTCAGGTATAGCTCTTTGGCTCGGTATTACAAAGGCTAAGATCTATATTTCTTCTTTATGGATTAGATTTATGCCTCACTTCGGTATTGTAGACATTTCGAGGATGGTTCCGATACCCGACAAGGGAATGACTATTTCTCTTCCTTCAGGAGCAAATATGAAGTGTATTCCTTCTCATTTTATGCATTCTCCGGGGCAATTCGGCTTATACGATGAACGATCCCGCATTCTTTTTACCGGAGATATAGGGGCCGCCGTATTCGATGAAGACAACGAAACTACCTTTGTAGAAGATTTTGAAAAACATCTGCCTTTGATCGAAGGATTTCATGTGCGGTATATGGCGTCCAATAAAATTGTTGCTAAATGGGCAGAGAATGTGCGCCGCTTAAATCCCGTTATGATAGCTCCCCAGCACGGTGCAATATATAAGGACGAGCAGGTAGACAATTTTTTAAACTGGCTGTCTAATTTAAAATGCGGCTCTGATTATCTTGAGCAATTATTTTAGCTTAGGGGCTTTTTATGATTGAAGATAAAAATACGGTTGAAAATTTTTCCGACTTAATAGATAAGATAGTTGTACACTATAATAAGGGCGCGGTTCTCGGCTTTGTAACTTCCCATTCTTTTGATATTATAGATGAAGCAATGGGAAATCTACAGGAAAGGTTTGAGACTATTTTATCTTTATTTGAAGAGATCCAAAAGGAAAGCAGCTTTTCGGCAGAAAACACAAATAAGGTAGACCAGATGCTTTCTAAGGTTGTGGAAAAACGCTCTGAAATTCAACAGGAAATTCATCAAAGAGTTGAAGAAATTGAGACAACGGCTCAGACTGCACAAACAGCCGCATCGGCCTTTGAGGTCTTAAAGGAAAGAACAACAGAGGTTGAAGACATGCTTTCCGGTATCAAAGATGTATCGGTAAGGACAGGTATCTTAGCCATTAATGCTTCAATCGAGGCTGCCCGTGCAGGAAGCGTAGGAAACGGTTTTAGAATCATCGCCAATGAGGTGCGCTCCCTTGCTACCCAAACGGGAGACTTTGCAAAAAAAATTGAAGTAAAGCTTGAAGAGCTAAACAGTTCAGTAGAGGAAATAAATAGAAGTATGACCGGTTTTATCGAGCTTTTTTCACGGTTCCAAAAGGCTTTTAAGGATGTATTGGATAATTTTGACGAAAACTCAGGTACCCTCAACTCTGCAGGTTCTTTTTTGGCCGAGATAAACGCTTCAACCCGTGAACAGGATGCAACCATAAGGGAAGGTTTTTCTTATCTTAAAACAATAGACGGTTTATTGCGGGATGCCGCAACAATATTGGATGTAATGCAGACGACCCATGATCATCTGGGAACCTTGCTTCAGCAAAAGGATAGGTCTTAATTATGAAAAAAAGAACATCATTTTTAATTTGGTTTTTTATTTTGATTATCTTAAGCAGCACAGCCTTTTTTTTCGGCTGGATGCAGTTTTCCGTTCCGGCCGGCTCTTACGGAGTTATGCTTTCAAAGTCGGGAGGTTACCACGATAAGCTCGTTATCCCCGGCGAATTTATGTGGAGATGGGAAAGGCTGGTTCCCACTAATTCGAAGATTCTTACCTTTAATTTAAGCCCTATTGAACTTGAATATAAAAGCGAGGGCCGGCTTCCTTCCGCCGACAAATTTGCGGTAGTGATGGAGCAAAAGCATGATTTTACTTGGAAATTCGGCATAAGGATTTCGGCATCCGTAAAGCCTGAAAGTCTTCTTCCTCTTGTAAAAAATGCTTCGATAAAAACTCAAAGCGATTTGGATGCCTTTGTTGAAAACAAGGTAAGGGAAGGAGCAGAAAAAGCTGCAAATCAATTTATAGAGTTTTTTTTATCTAATCCTGCCGAGTATGAAAAGGTAAAATTCCAATATGGTGCATTTAGCGAAAAGATTCAAGACTCGCTAAAAAAAGACCTTGGGGGCGAAATTGAAATTATTTCCGCAGAGCTTTCTTCCGATTTTGTAATCCCTGATCTTAAGCTTTATACGGTAATAAGAGATGCCTATGCCGAGTATGAAAGGCAGCAGACAAAGGCCTTTACCGACATGATGATACAAGAAGGGAAAAGTGCCGCTGCCTTAAAATTCCGCATGAACGATATGAAAGAGTGGGGCGAGCTTTTAAAGCAATATCCCCAGCTTATCGATTTTTTGGCTGTAGCAAGAAGTGATGCGAGCGAGACCCTTAAAGCCTTGCGCGAACTTAAGGCTAAGATGAGCGGTGCTCAAGCCGACGGTACTCAAGGCGGCGGGCAATAGTTTTACCGATGAAAGCCGAAGAAAAAAAAATACTATACACGTTTTTTCGCACAGCCTCGGAATGCCTATCGGGTTTTAAAATCGATGAAGAGTGTCCCGATTTTAGCGATGACTCTATTTCGGTAAATCCGGAGTCAAGAAGTACCGCTATTGCCGATATGGATATAGCAGACGGTGCAAAAAACATTTTGCCCGATGCCGAAATAGCAAACGCTTCAAAAAATCCCTTGCCCGATTCAGAAAGAGGCTTTGAAAGTCTTGAAAAGGTCTATGCACAGATTGCTTCCTGCAAGTCCTGCCGTCTGTGCGAGAGGCGGCATAATACTGTTGCAGGGGAGGGGCCTCGGGAGTTTTCCAATGCTGAAGGCAGGATAGATGTAATGGTCATAGGCGAGGGGCCGGGAGCCGATGAGGATGCTCAGGGCCGTCCCTTTGTCGGAAAGGCCGGACAGCTTTTGGACAGGATGCTTGCCGCCATCGAACTTTACCGCACCCATAATTGCTATATCACAAACGTGGTAAAATGCAGGCCGCCCAATAACCGAGACCCCTTACCCGATGAAACGGCCGCATGCAGAAATTACTTAAATGCTCAAATTGCCCTGATAAGGCCTAAGGCTATTCTTGTGGTCGGACGGGTGGCCCTTCAAAACCTCTTGGAAACTCAAGAAGGCATAGGCAAGATGCACGGCAGGTTTTTTGAATATCAAAACATACCCCTCATGGCGACCTATCACCCAAGCGCCCTCTTGCGGGATGTCAATTTAAAACGGCCTGCATGGGAGGACTTAAAACTCTTCCGTGCCCGCCTCAACGAATTGCTTGAGAAAAACTAGGCGGCATCTATGGCAAAATGGCTGACTCTTGCCTTTAATCTCCATCTCTATCAAAACTTTACCTATAAAAATATAGAAGAAGCGGGCGGAAGCCTTGTGGGGAAGAGGGCCTCCGTTCAGCTCGGTTCAAGAAATTTAATAGGCTTTATAATAGAAGAATCCGATACCTTTCCTAAAGATAGCCCTGTGGGAGAGGATAAGATAAAGCCGATTAAACGCGTTGTTGATAAGGAAAATATTTTTGGGCTGGCTCAGATAGAACTTGCCTCTTGGATTTCGCACTTTTATATTTGCAGCTTCGGCGAAGCCCTCTCTGCAATCCTCCCCTCAGGTAAAAGGGAGGTTTCTTTCGAAAATTTAAAATGGGGCAGCGAAGTTGAAGATAAGACCTTTAGCCTCTCCGATGAGCAAAAAACTGCCGTCGAAAAAATCGTAAACTCAAACAAAAAAGAATTGTTTTATTTATACGGCTTAACAGGTTCGGGGAAGACGGAAGTTTTTTTAAAGGCCGCCGAAAAGATAATCTCGGGAGGAAAGGCCGTCATCTACCTTGTTCCCGAAATAGGGCTTACCCATCAGGTTATAAGTGCGGCCGTAAAACGCTTCGGCACTCAGGCGGCAGTTTTGCACTCAGGCCTTACGGGAAGCGAGAGACTCAACCAGTGGATGAGGATAAGGCGGGGGGAAGCCCTTATGATTGTCGGGGCGAGAAGCGCCGTCTTTGCTCCTGCCGAAAAAATAGGCCTTATCATAATCGATGAGGAGCATGATGCTTCTTATAAGTCGGGCTCGGTGCCGCGCTATCACGCCCGCCAGACTGCCATGTACTTGGCCGCCAAACACAACTGCCCCGTGGTGATGGGCTCTGCAACTCCCTCACTTGAAGCGTGGAACATGATTCAAAACAAAAAGATCACCCTTCTTTCCCTTTCAAAAAGACTTGCAGGCGGAAGCCTTCCTCAAATCGAAATAGAAAATATTTCAGGGCTTAAAGGGGCTTTAAGCGAAAGGCTTATAAGCGAAATACGCAAAACCAAAAATGAGGGAAAGCAAACCATCCTCTTTTTAAACAGGCGGGGCTTTTCCCATATTTTCAGGTGCCGCTCCTGCGGCTATGAGATGCTTTGCAAAAACTGTTCCGTGCCGATGACCTTTCATAAAGCCGAAAACGTAATGAAGTGCCATTATTGCGGAATGCAGGCGAGGCCTCCGTCTCTTTGCCCCGAGTGTAATTCCCTCGACATAGGTTATGCAGGTGTCGGTACGGAATTTATCGAAGAGGAAGTTTCCAGGGCATTTCCCGACTGCACTGTTGCGAGGGTGGACACGGATACGGTTTCCAAAAAAAACAGCCTTGAAAACCGCTTAAAGGATTTTAAGGAAGGGAAAATAGACATCCTCCTCGGAACTCAGATGATAGCAAAGGGCTTGAATTTTCCGAAAGTCAGACTTGTCGGAATTATCCTTGCAGACACGGGGCTTCAAATGCCGGACTTTAGAGCCGCCGAAAGAAGCTTTGCCCTCATCACTCAGGCAGCCGGAAGGGCAGGGCGTTTTAGCGGGGACGGCCTCGTTATTATTCAAACCTTAAAGCCCAATCATCCTTCGATTGTTTGTGCAAAAAAACACGAATACGAAAAGTTTTACGACTATGAACTCGGCCAAAGAAAGCTCTTGGATTTCCCGCCCTTTAAACGCCTCATCCGCTTGGTCTTTAGAAGCAAGGACTTAAAAAAAGCCGAGCTCGCCGCAGAGGGCGCCGTAAACATTCTAAAATATATCCTCTCCTCACAAAACAAAGACAAGGCCGAAATAATGGGGCCTTCCGAATGCGTTTTATCGATGATAGCAGGAAACCACCGTCAACAGGTTCTGCTCCGCTCTTCTAACTTTCCCCTAATTCAAAATGCAGCCTCCCGCTTTGTAAAAGAATATAAACCGATGACCGGCATCTACATCGAAGTCGACACCGATCCGGTCAATCTTATGTGAAGCAAAGGAATAGAAAAAAAAATAAAACTATGCTATTATATATTCAGAATGGATAGAATAACGGATAAAAACAGTCTTGAATTTGCAATTTTTTGTATAGAAAACATTGCCATTAAACTAAAAAAAGACGGCAGTGAGGTATATACAGCTCTCGCGGAAAAAAGCAGCTTATTGTTTGATTATATCTTACCGAATTACGATATACTGCATACGCAGGATAAGGATTATATTGTAAACGATATTCTTGCGGCTGCAAAAGAAAAAGGTGTTAAAATATGATTTTATATCACGGGTCAAACCTTGAAATTATTAAGCCTGATGTACTCCATTCAAGAAGCCGTGTAGATTTCGGCCAAGGTTTTTATTTAACGCCTCATTATGAACAGGCTAAACAATGGTGCCGAAAGTTTATGACTCTTAAAAAGACGGGAATAATTTCAAGCTATGAGTTTGATACTTCTGCATATAAAGAATGTAAGGTTTTAAGATTTGATTATTATGATGAGAAATGGCTTGATTTTATAGTCGGCTGCCGCAGCGGTAAATCGGCAGATGATTACGAGATATACGATATAATTGAAGGCGGTGTTGCAAACGATAAAGTTTTTAATACCATTGAACTTTTTTTATCCGATTTAATCGATAAAAAGGAAGTTATAAAAAGGCTGAAATATGAAAAACCTAATTGGCAGATTTGCTTAAAAAAGCAATATGTTATTGATAGATACTTAAAGTTTACAGGGAGTGAAACTCTATGACGGCTCATCCTATTTTATTACAAAAAAAGTATGCACGCATTGCAGCTCTCTATGCCGAAAAAACAGGAGTGAGCCTATCTTCAGCCCTTAAAAAATTTTATCATTCTAATGTATATAAATTAATGTCGCAAGGAATTTCGGATATGCACTGTATGAGCGATGACTACCTTGTAGAAGAACTCTTGAGCGAAAAATAGATTTAATGCTTAATTAAGAATTGAACCCAATTCCTAATTAAGCATTTATATTTTTTCTTCTAGCTTTTCTTCCAGTATCTATCAGCATAAGTTTCGCGTAAATACTTGGCAGCAGTTGTGGAATTAGCCAAATCGTTTGAATTTATCTCTGTTTCATTTTCTGTGTGTTACGCATCATCATACACTTGCCACCAATCACCCATTACCAATTAACCTTACTCCCCAACAAACCTGTTTTGCTGCGTGCCCATATCATCGGCACCGGCTCGATATGCATCAAGCTGCGTCGACGGAACCTTTATGGTGCCTGCGGTCAGCTTGTCGCAGAGACCGAAAGCATTGAGAAAGGCTGATTTGCCACCATAATTGCATTTAAGCGTAACTGATGTAAGGCTTCTGCAATGTTGAAAGCAGTATCTCATATTTGTAACGGAAGCAGAAATTACCGGCGCCTGTGTGAGCTTTTCGCAGCCGTTAAAGCAAGAGTCCAGATTTGTAACGTCTTGCGGTATTGCCGAAGGCGCCTGTGTAAGCTTTTCGCAGCCTTTAAAGCAGGAGGTCATATCCTTAACGCCAGCAGGAAGCTCGGGTGCCTGTATAAGGTTTTTGCAGTCTTCAAAGCAGGATGTCATATCCTTAACGCCAGTAGGAAGAGCAGGCGCCTGCGTAAGGTTTTCGCAGTAGGTAAAGCAACCGCTCATATTTGTAACGCCTGCAGGAAGAGCGGGAACATGTGTAAGGTTTTTGCAGTAGGCAAAGCATTTCTTCATATTCGTAACACTTGCTGGTATGAGCGGCGCTTGGGTCAATCTTTTACAGTTGTAAAAGCAGTTTTCCATGTTTGTAACGGTTGCAGGAAGAACTGGCGGCTTTATAAGATTTTCGCAGTCTTTAAAGCAGCTGTTTATATCTGTAACGGCGGGCAGTTCGCCGAACTTGAGCGCAAACTTTTTACTCGGGTTGTCTTGAAGAATTTTTCCGAGAAGGCTCGGTTTCGCAGGGGCGTTGGAGTCGCCCTTTAAGTCCGCCGCCGTAAGACCGGTTATTTTGATGTAATAGATGCCATCGGCTGCCGCCGAGCCGGTGTTTAGATAATCGGCCAAGTCTGCGCCGTTTGTGCCGAATGCAACGCTTTTATAGCAGCTAAAGTTTACCTTTACCGCCGTTTCGCTGGTAATTTGTACTGTTGCGGTAGGACTGCCGTCCGTGCCGCCTGATTGCAACACACCGCCGGCTATAGTCCATTTTTCAACAACATAATCGTTACTCGCCACTGTTGCCGTAAAGGTTATGGTTGTGCCGTGCGCAACCTTGTCGCCTGAATTGATTTCGCTGCCGCCTTCGACCTTTGCTTTAAGCGTGCCGCCCGATCCGTCTACGCTAAAGGTTACGGTGGGCTTAGATGTCAGCGACTCCGATGCCTTTGCAGCATTCGGACAGCCGGTAAAAAGCAGTGCCGTTGCAATAATTGCGGCTATGATGAGCGCCGCGGCTCCCTTCTTCTTTGTCAAGGCAAATGCCTTGTGCTTGTTGTTTGTTTTCATCTTGAAAACCTCCTTATCAAAATTTCTTTTAATTGTTAATTTGTAATGTATAATTGGTAATTAATTTTTGATAATGGTGCTTACTACCTCGCTGTAGACTTGCAGTGTTGCAGCCACGTCCGCCCGTGTAAGCGTGGTGCCCTTGTCCATCATAAGGTCGATAATCTCGTCAAGTGTGTACGAGC
Source organism: Treponema sp. OMZ 798 (assembly GCF_024181385.1). Taxonomy (NCBI): domain Bacteria; kingdom Pseudomonadati; phylum Spirochaetota; class Spirochaetia; order Treponematales; family Treponemataceae; genus Treponema; species Treponema sp. OMZ 798. The sequence continues at coordinate 2,022,359 of NZ_CP051305.1, read as the reverse complement.
GCACATCCGCAGCCTGCACCATGTAATCGTCCGGCGCAGGAGTGAGTAAGTTTTCTCGCAAACAATACTTTAACATCTTGTTCTCCTTATATTTTTTAATTTAACCGCGGAGCACGCCAAGGACGCAAGGTGTTTTAAGAAGGCTTTGTAAGGCATTCTTTTATAATCCTTTGCGTTCTCTGCGTTCCTTGCGGTTTTTTAAACGGTGTATGAAAAAAGCCCAAGGACAGGAGGCCGGGCTTTGACTGACGGCTTGTCTTTGGGCATGGTTTGAGTAATTGATATTTAAATTTATTTGGGCACAGGTACCCCTCAGCTGTGAAGCTGTGAATTTTGTTCGATAGGCAGCCTTATGTCAAGTGCTTCGCACGGTACTTTTGCAAAACTTTTTTCAGTTTTTTTGTAAAGCCGATAAGTTTTTCTATTTCCTCTTTTTAACATAGTAACAGTATACAGCATTAAAGCCGAAATTGCAAGGCTTGATATTTATATCATTAACAAATGATTTTGTAATCCCTGTATACATTTTCCTTAAAAAGTGTTATACTCCCTCCTCAATACAAGGAATTTTTATGAAAGAACGATTGGATAATTTACGAAACAGGCTTGTTGAAGTCGAAAAAGAAGTCGAAGACCCTAACCTTATAAAAGATGTTGCAAAATATAAAGAAACCATGAGGGAGCATTCCTATCTTTCAAAGTTGATGGAAGAATATGATAACTATCTTTCTATCGAAAAACAGATAGATGATTCCAAGCTCCTTATTCAAGAAGAAAGCGATCCCGAACTCAAAGAGATGGCGAGGGAAGAACTGCACTCTCTTGAGGCCGCCTTTGAAAAAAGCGAGGCCGATTTAAAAATGCTTTTAATTCCGCCCGATCCTCTGGAAGAAAAAAATATTATCATGGAAATCAGGGGCGGTACAGGAGGCGAGGAGGCTGCCCTCTTTGCGGCCGATCTTTTTAGAATGTACACCCACTATGCCGAAATGAAAAACTGGAAGTACGAGATTTTGTCCTTAAACGAAACGGAGCTTGGCGGCTACAAGGAAATTACCTTTTCCATTTCGGGAAAGTATGTTTACGGAAGCCTCCGCTACGAGTCGGGCGTTCACCGCGTTCAGCGTGTTCCCGAAACTGAAGGCTCAGGCCGCATTCACACAAGTGCGGTAACCGTTGCGGTTTTGCCCGAAGCCGAAGAAACCGAAATCGAAATCAATCAAGAAGATTTGCGTATCGACGTTATGCGTGCAGGCGGCCCGGGCGGTCAGTGCGTTAATACCACAGACTCCGCAGTCCGAATTACCCACATACCCACCGGCTTAGTGGTTATTTGTCAGGATGAAAAAAGCCAGATTAAAAATAAGGCAAAGGCCATGCGCGTTTTGCGAAGCCGTCTTTATGATTTGGAAGAAAGTAAAAAGCAGGCAGAACGGGCTCAAAACAGAAAAAGTCAGGTCGGCTCAGGTGACCGCTCCGAGCGCATCCGCACCTATAACTTTCCGCAAAACCGCGTAACCGACCACCGCATTAACCTAACCCTTTACAAATTGGATGCAGTTATGCAGGGAACTCTCGACGAGCTCATCGATGCTCTTTGTATCGCCGCCCGCGAAGAAATGATGAAGGCCGCAGACCATCACTTGGAGCATAAATAATTTTTAATGCTTTTTTTTACGATAAGGGAAGCCCGTCTTTTTGCAGCCGATTCCTTTCTTTCGTCTCACTTTTTAACAAGGAACGGATATGAAAGGAATGCTGCCCTCTTTGATGCCGATATTTTAATAGCCCATGTCCTAAAAAAAGAGCGCTCTTGGATCTTGGCTCATTCCGATTTAGATTTTTTGCCCTACAAAAAAGACTTTGAAGTTCTCGTAAAAAGAAGAAGTGCAGGGCTTCCCATCGCCTATTTAATCGGAAAAAAAGGTTTTTTCGGGAGAAGCTTTTATGTAAATGAAGATGTGCTAATCCCCAAGCCCGATACCGAAACCTTGGTAGAGCTTGCCCTAAACTTTGCGAGTGAAAGATTTGAAAAAAATGACCCCCTATTTGTTTTGGATATTTGCACGGGCTCAGGCTGTATAGGAATCTCTCTTGCGGCGGAGCTTTACGAAAGTATTCTAAATAAACCGCAGAGGGCGCAAAGAGTGCAAAGCACTTACGAAGTGCAAAACTATTTTGATGAGAATTTTTTTTTGGTGCTTGCGGATATTTCGGAAGGGGCTTTAGAGGTTTGTAAGAAGAATATGGCTTCTCTTTTGCCTTCCGCTCTATATAAAAAGACTCTTGCAGTAAGGGCCGATTTGCGCCTTGATTTTCCTAGTGTACCTGATTCAAACCGAAGCTATGACTTGATAACTGCAAATCCTCCTTATGTTCCGTCGAAGCTTACGGAAAGTCTTTTGGAGGACGGCCGCTCCGAGCCCCGTCTTGCCCTTGACGGCGGAGCTGAGGGACTAGAACTATTTCCGTCCTTGGCACAAAACTCTTATTCCGGCTTAAACGCAAGCGGGAAGCTCTTTGTTGAAGCAGGGGAATACCACGCCTCCCAAGCCGCGGAGATTTTTAGAAGTGCAGGTTTTTCTTCGGTTCAAATCCATAAGGACCTTGCAGGAAGCGACCGAGTGATAGAGTGCACAAAGTGAAATTAAGATTTCGTGCTTAAATATTGAGCGATTATCTCATCGATAAATTCGAGATATTTTTTGTTGACCGATGAAATATCTCCTATATCCGTTTTTCTATATTTTTCAAATTCGTAAAAAGAATTTTGAATTTGCTCATCGTTATCTTCTTTTAAGATTACCGGAATTATTTTTTCGTTTCGGCAATGATGCAGGGCGTAATCCGATAATATCTTTGACAACTCTTCATCGGTTTTGTTTTTTATATCGGTGTAAAAGGAATAATATCTATTCAAATTTTTAGAAACAAAGTGATCCGTAAATATATGAAAATCCAAACCTCTTAAAAATGAGGGCGGAGCATAACTATGCTTTTTAATAAAGTTTTCAAATAATTTTGAGCTATATCCGGCTCCTTTTTGTACAAAATGGCTTTTATAGTATTCTTCTTTTTTGCTTAAATCGTATAGATCGGGATATATCGCTCCATAATAAAAATACTCCTTTTCTTTAATGTCATTTGTTTTTTCGAGATATATTTTTGAAATAAGTATGTGCGAAATTTTATCCGGCATCTTTTTGTCCTTTCTTTATGTTAACCGATTTCCGGCATAAAAGCAAGCCGAGTTTCCCCTTATAAAAGTTTAAAAAATATGATACAATTAATTCGTAGGAAGGTAGAAAATGACCGAAAATGCCTTACGGGATTACCGTCCCGATATGAATAATCCTATTCCCATTTTATTCCAGTCCGGCTATTTAACGATAAAAGATTATGACAAGGAATTTCAGCTTTACAAATTAGGCTTTCCCAATGACGAAGTAAAATACGGCTTTTTGGATAACCTTGTGAAGCCAAGCCGGCTGATTGCCGACTAAAGAATAAAACTTTTAAACTATTTTTACATACCTCATTTCGGGGGCCTTTAATACCTCTTGGATTTGAGTTTTGCCGTCGGGTTTAAAGCCGTGATGTTCATAAAAACTTTTTGCAATCCCATTTTCTTGAAATACCCAAATACATAACTCATGGAGACCTAATTCTTTTGCTTCTTTTTCAAAATGGGTGATTAGTTTCGAGCCTACTCCCGACTTTTCAAAGGCCTTTTCGACATAAATAGCCATGAGTTCAAAACTATCGCTTTTATCGCTGTCCCGGCACATTCCTGTACGCATCATTCCCTTTATTATCCCGTCTTTGTCATCTTCATAAAGATACAGTTTTGATGTGCTTGTTTCAAAGTTAAGCTTTTCCTTTAAACGTTCTATAGATTTTTCAACCGATAGTTCGCAAAACAAAAAATTATCATCAACGATGCCCCTATAAGTATTTCGCCAGCCGTAAACATTTATTTCTGCAACCCTTGATAAATCTTTTAATTCTGCAAGTCTGACCATTGTTTTTCCTAAATTAAAATATCGTTTTCAAATATTGATATTTTGATTTTTTCGTTATATTATAGTTATATATCATTTAAATGTAAAGGAGTAAATTATGGGACTTATAGCAGCAGCAGTTGGAGCTGTAGGCGGCGGTTTGGCCGATCAATGGCTTGAAGTTATTGAGGCAGGAGATATGAGCGAGGGCGTTGTCCTTGCAAAAGGGGTCGCCGTACGCACCGATAAGCGCAACAAAAACACAAAGGGTTCAAGCGACATCGTTTCAAACGGTTCTATCGTTCATGTAAATCAAAACCAGTTTATGATGTTGGTAGACGGAGGAAAGATAGTCGATTATACGGCAGAGCCGGGATATTTTAAGGTTGAAAATTCGGCTTCTCCTTCTCTTTTCGGAGGTCAATTCGGCGATGCCTTAAAAGAAACATTCAGCCGTTTTAAATTCGGCGGTACTACTCCGATGAAACAGGAAGTTTTCTATGTTAATTTACAGGAGATTAAGGGTATTAAATTCGGTACTCCAAACCCCTTGCAATACTTTGACAACTTCTATAATGCGGAATTATTTTTGCGCACCTTCGGAAATTATTCTATTAAGATAACCGATCCGATAAAATTTTTTAAAGAAGCCTGTCCTCGGGATGCTGAAAATGTTTACATTGATGAAATAAACGAGCAATACTTGAGCGAATTTTTAGAAGCCTTACAGGCTGCCATCAGCCAAATGTCCATGGAAGGCGAGCGCATTTCCTTTATTCCGTCTAAGGGAACGGTTTTAAGCAAACACATGTCCGAAATCCTCGACGATTCATGGAAAGAGCTGCGCGGGATGGAGGTGCTTTCGGTCGGTATTGCAAGCATTTCCTACGATGATGAATCTAAAGAGCTTATCAATATGCGGAACAAGGGCGCTATGCTCGGTGATCCGTCCGTTCGTGAAGGCTATGTTCAAGGTTCTGTTGCTCGCGGTATGGAAGCTGCCGGTTCAAATCAAGCCGGTGCCGGAATGGCCTTTATGGGAATGGGTATGGGCATGAATACGGCCGGCGGCTTTATGGGACAGGCCAGCCAAAATAACATGCAGCAAATGCAGATGCAGCAAAATGCTCAATGTCCCTCTCAAGGGGCTGTGCAGCAATCAGGCGGAGGAGCCGGCAAGGCTGCGGGAGAATGGTTTTGTACCGAGTGCGGCCATAAAAATACCGGGAAATTTTGTGCCGAATGCGGAACTCCTAAACCTGCAGGAAGCGGTTGCCCTTCATGCGGTGCAGAGATAAAGGCCGGAGCTAAATTCTGTCCCGAATGCGGAACAAAATTATAAGTTCTATTTTTATAGAGGTATGATAAACATGGAGGTGGAACATGAGTGTTGACAATTATAAATGTCCGGGCTGCGGAGCACCGATAAGTTATAAACCCTCGGCGGGAGGTTTTAAGTGTGATTATTGTTTTTCAAGCTACACGGAAGAAGAAATTACCCGCTACATGGAGGAACTAAAAGCAAAGAAGGGCGGCTTTGAAGACTTATCTTCTTTCGAAGATGAAAGCGGAGGTGAAGGAGGGATAAAGCAATATCACTGCAATAACTGCGGAGCGGAAGTTGCGGCAGGAGAAACTTCAAGTGCGGTCTTTTGTTATTATTGTCACAGTCCTGTCGTTTTATCCGACAGGCTTAGAGGAGAATTTAAGCCCGATAAGATTATTCCCTTTAAGCTTGATAAAAAGGAAGCCTTAAAGCGCTTTGCTTCATGGGTAGAAGGAAAAAAATATGTTCCGGCTGATTTTACAAGTACGAGTACACAAGAAAAAATGACCGGAGTTTACCTTCCTCATTGGCAGGCCGACGTTACAGCCGATGTTGACTATCACGCCGTTGGTCTAAAAACTTCATCATGGAAAGCGGGAGATACCCAATATACAAAAACCGATAAGTATAAGATTGACCGTACCGGAAAACTTGAACTGAATAAGTTTCAGGAATTGGCTTTTACAAAGATAGATAAAAACCTTATCAATGGAATAAGCCCCTATGATTCCGATGAGCAAAAAGATTTTTCTCAAGGCTATCTTGCAGGCTTTTTTTCGGAGCAATATGATATCCAAAAAGAAGATGTAGAACCTATAATAAAAACCAGAGCAGAAGATTATGCTAAGGGAATTATCAGAGATTCTGCCGATTACAGCGGAGGTATTGAAGATGAAAAAGATAATACTTCCTACACCGTAAAAAATTATAATTATGTTTTGCTTCCTTCGTGGATACTTACATATCTTTATAGGGGGAAAACCTATGTATTTGCAGTAAACGGACAGACCGGAAAATCTTCAGGAGAGCTTCCGCTAAATAAGTCTAAACTTGCTCTTGTTTCAGGTCTTATATCGGGAATCCTTGCAGCTCTCTTACTTTTGGGCGGGAGGTTTATATGGTAGTAAAAAAAATTATTTGCTCGTTGATGATTTTTTTCTGCATAGGTTTAAGCTCGTATGCAGAGAATGAAAAAAAACTTTTGATAGACGAAGCCGGTGTTTTGAGCCAAGAAAATTTTACAAAGATAGAAAAATATTTGCAAGCTGTTTCCCGCAAAAGTAAATCCGATGCTGTAATTGTAATTGTTTCCTCTACAGGAGAAAAGAGCCCCCAAGACTATGCCGATGATTATTTTGACTATAATGGTTACGGGCAAGGATCCGAATATGAAGGAAGCCTCTTACTCATTGTAACGGGAGACGGTAGTCAAGGCAGCCGCTATGCCCATATTTCGACCCACGGAAAAAAGACGATAAGCACCCTGACCGACAATAACATTGAAAAACTTTTAGACTCTCTTATATACGGCGGACTAAAAGAAAATGATTATCTTAGCGGTATAGAATCCTATCTTAAAACTTTGGGAAGAAGATTTTACAACAGCCTTTCTCTTTTGGAAGTTGCAATGAGCTTAGGTCTTGCGGCCTTAGTATTTCTTTTTAAATTTTTCGGAACACAAAAGAAATATAAAAATAAAGAAGCCTTTGCTTTTGCTCCCTTCTACGATGTGAATAAAAACAGCCTTGTTTCATTTGCAACTGTCGATGATGTATTTCTTTCTACCAATACGGTATCGCAAATTATTGCAAAATCAGACGGCGGATCTAAATCCGGGGGAAGTTCTACGCATACTTCTTCCAGCGGCAGAACTCACGGAGGCGGAGGAAGAAGTTTTTAGTTTTAGTTAAAATTATAAAACCCGATTAAAAGCTTTATCTTAAACCGTTTAATCGGGTTTTATAAAAAAAAATTATTCTACCTTGAATTTCTTAACTTCCAAGGAGAGGTTTTCAATACTCTCCTTATTTTTTTGAGTGATTTCGTTTACCTCGTGAACAGCCTTATTTATCTCAAGCGTTCCATATGACATTTCATTCATACTGTTAGCTATGCTGTCTGACATCGCAGAAAGAGTATTCATCTCATTTGATACCAGAGTGCTTCCTTTAAGCATTTCTTGAGAAACATTTCTTATTTTATGAGTTATATTGTCAATAGTATTTATTGTACTCAGTATTTGTTGGTTTCCTTCATTTTGTTCATCCATTGCATTCATAATAACATGCTCTTGCTGCTTTGTTTTTTCCACAAGAGCGAATATATTATCGAAATGCTTTTCTATGCTTAAAGCGGAATCATTTACCTTTTCTATCTTTTCTTTTAAATCTTTGAGCATTGCATTGATTTTCTTTCCTTGACCGCCCGACTGTTCTGCAAGTTTTCTAATCTCACCTGCAACTACTGCAAAGCCCTTTCCGGCTTCTCCGGCATGAGCCGCTTCAATTCCTGCATTCATTGAAAGAAGATTTGTTTGTGCAGAAATATTTTGGATGATGGCGCTTGTTTCCAAAAGAATATCGGAGCTTGAATCTACAGCCTTGCTTAACTCGACCGTTTCGGTAATTAAGGCCTTACCGTTTTCGGTCGCAAGTTTAAGCTCTTCAAGAGTTTGAAGGTTCTCTTCGACTATACTTGATACTTCTTTTATATTTTCGACCATCTGCTTAATTGATTCGCTTGAAACATCTACAGTAGAGGTTTGAATATCTATCGAGTTATCGAGATTTTCGATTGTTCTCATCATTGACTGTAATGAGGTTCCTATTTCTATGACACTTCCGGCATGAGTCATCATTTGCTTTTTTATGTTTGAAATATTTTCGTTTATCTGATAAATTGCACTCGCAGTTTCGTTCATATTGACTGCTAAATTGTTTCCGACTTCCTGCATACTTTCCGTATCGTGTGTAACCGATTTTACCGAATTTGCAATTTTTTCTATCGTTAAATTAAAATAATGAGACAGGGAAGTTATTTCGTCATTACCTTTTATCGGAAGACTTGCCGTTAGGTCTCCGTCTCCTTCAGAAATATTTTTAAGTATGCGGGCCGTATTTTTTATTGGATAATTTATAAATTTATTTATAAATATAACAAGCATTATAATAAATATAATCAGTATTACTACGGATATAAGCAATGTCCTTATAAAAAAGAGATTGGTTGCGGTTATGATTTGAGCGATGCTGTAATCGAATTTTATATAACCTATTACGTTGTTCGAAAAATCTTTAAGATGATAATAGGCGGAAGCTTTATCATTTGAGATATTTATAAAAGAGCCCTTGTCCAGTTTGCTTATAACTTCTTCGGGGTTTTCTTTTATTTCTTGCTCGAAATTTGAGCCCATTATTTTGTATTCACCGTTTAAATTTTTTGCATAAACGCTTATATTCAAACCGTATTTTGAAACTTTTTCAGGGCAGGTTTCTGTAAAATTTTTAATAAATTCCGTATTCACGGCTCCTCCGTACTCAACCGTACCCAGATGCTTACCCTCTTTATTGACAGGAAAAATTATGCGGAAACCTAAATCGCTGACACCCGTTTCCAAACCGTATACTATTTGTTTTTCGGAATTTGCTTTTACCACTGTTTTTCTAAATGAAGAAAGATCATCTCCGAATTTTTCGGGTTTTTGAAGACGCAAAAATGAACGGTTTTCCGGAGTGTGAAAGTGGACTTGCTTGGCATTATATTTTTCTTTTAGTTTTTTATATACAGGCTTCATTATGGTTAAAAGACTTTCTCTATCTTGTTCTTCAAAAGCCTTGACTATGGACTCGTTGTTTGTTATCCCATCAAGAACGGCCTTTCCCGTCAAAGTATATCCGTTTATGGCATCCATAAAGGCTAAATATTTGATATCTCCGAGTGTTTCTATTTGATTGTTTGAAAATTTTTTTATGCTCCTCCAGTCTTTATATGTTAAAACCATGTATTGTAAGAGCAGCAGAGCAAAAACACTTAGCAATAACTTCATTTTTATAGAAAATCCCCATTTCCCGGCATAAGAATTTTTTTTAGGGTATAGGTCACCTCTTGAATCATTATTTTTCATTTTATTTTCTCCTTCAATATAAAAACACAATAACGGTCTTTATTCCAATAAAATTTATTTTAGGCTCAAAGGCGGGCAGCAGATATGTTATAAATATATAATCTATGTTAAAGGTTACTGTATTTGCTAAAAAAATATCTATTTCTTCTTATGGAAACTGCGTTTAATATAGTTGAAATTAGGCTTGAAACCTTTTATCCTATAGGGAAATCTTTTGGGATTTTTCTTTGCTGCGTTTAAAAATAATTCTGCCCTTTTCTCGATTAAAATCTGGTCCTGAGTTTTATCCTTATAAGAATTCTCGGACCCGATAGCTCTTTGGTTAGTTTGAAATTTATTATACATGCTTGACCTACAACTTTTTGTATTATGTACATTATTTAAGCTTTAAAATTTTGCAGTATGATTTGGTAGGAGGCTTTATCGTACAACCTTAAATACACTTACTTTTAATATTTAAGAGTATCGGCATCAACAAAGCTTTTTTTAGGTTTTTTTAGAATTATTTAATTTTCATATAAAATCTTTTTTTTTACAAAAGAGTCTTCTCGTCGTCTTTCAATGAGATTTGAATCATCTCTCCTCTTCTTGACATATCTCCCCATCTATAATATTCTATAAGTCTTAAGATAAGATATAGAGGAGCTTTATCATGGAAAAAAATAAGATTAACGAACTTAAAACTTCAATTTCAAATTCAGCCGAAAAGGTTATGGATGAGATCATAACTATCTGCAATATACCCAGTCCCACGGGCTACACCTGCGAAGCCGCCGACTATGTTATGAAAAGACTTTCAGGTCTCGGCTTTAAGCCTTGGCTTACAAACAAGGGCGCTGTTGTCTGTGAGCTGGATAAAAATGCGGAACCTAATACAGGCAAAAAAGGAGATAAGGCTCTTTTACTTTCAGCCCACATCGATACGCTGGGGCTTTTTGTGCGCCACATTAAATCTTCAGGCCGATTACGTACCTCTCTTGACGGAGGCTTTCCGTACAATTATGTGGAGCAGTCCAATGTAACCGTTATCACAAGAGAAGGGAAAAAATACGAGGGAACCATGCGCCTTACCGAGCCCGCCGTTCACGCTTCCCGCGAAATAAATGAACTAAAAAGAGATGACGCAAACATGGAGCTCGTCCTCGATGAAATCGTAAAATCCCGTGAAGATGTCGAAAAGCTCGGCATCATGGCCGGCGATGTTGTGGCCATTGAATCCCTTGCCCGAAAGGCCGGGAACGGTTTTTTAAAGAGCCGCCACTTGGACGACAAGGCAAGCTGCGGTATGTTCATCTATCTTGCAGAGCAGGTTGCAAAGGGTGAATTAAAACTAAAACGCAAGACCTATATTATGTTTACCAACTATGAAGAGATAGGACACGGCGCTTCTGCAGGACACCCCGAAGGCATAAGCGACATGCTTGCAGTCGATATGGGAGTTGTAGGAAGCGACCTTGATACCGATGAATATGCAGTTTCAATATGTGCGAAGGATTCTTCCGGGCCCTATAACTACGAGTTTACAAGCGAGCTTATCAAAATAGCTAAGGAGATGGAGCTTAACTTTGCCGTAGATATTTATCCTTTTTACGGCTCGGACGCTTCCGCTGCTCTAAGTGCAGGCTATGACTACCGCCATGCCCTAATCGGTACGGGTGTTGCAGCCTCTCACGGCTATGAAAGAATCCACAAGCAAGGCCTTGAAAACACTCTTCTTCTATTGATAGGTTATATCGCGGAGTAACTCATCCAATGAAGGCAAAGAAAAAATCGGGAAAAGCAGATATAGAATTTTCTCAGCCAAAAAAAACACCCTTGCTTGTCAGGTTTATGCTGTGGATTAAGCATATTCCTGCAAGCGATATATTTAGAATACTGGCAGGGTTTGCTTTTATATTTCTTGTGCTGGTTGTGATTATCTTTGTTTCGGAAGCAAACAGCAATTCAAGGATTAACAATTTTTTCGATGCCTTTTGGTATTCTCTTGTAACTATCACAACTGTCGGTTACGGAGACATTACGCCGTCCACCCTCTTGGGCCGCTTGGCAGGTATCATTCTTCTTCTTTTCGGGGTTGTTGCCTTTGCGGGGGTGAGCGGAAAAATTGCATCAGTTTTTTTTGACAGACAAATAAAAAAAGATAGGGGGCTTATTAGATTGGAAAAGATAAAAAATCATTTTTTAATTTGCGGCTGGAAGCCTAACTTTGACAGGATTCTTTTAGGGATTATTTCGGCAAACCCCGACATTCCCATAGACCATATTGTGCTTATAAACAATGCAAGCCCCGAAAACATGGATATAATCAAAACCGATAAACGCTTTAAGGGGCTTATCTACCTTTTCGGAGATTATACCGACGAGGCTACCTTGCTCCGCGCAAATGTAAAATATGCAGAGCGCGCCCTTATTCTTTCAGACTATTCGCAGAATTCTTCCCCCATGGAAATCGATTCGCGCACGGTGCTTGCGGTTCTTACGATAGGAAGTCTTAATTCCCGTATTTATACGGCAGCCGAGCTTATCGATTCAAAATTCCGTCAGCACCTTTCCCTTGCTCACTGCGATGAAATTATTTTAAGTACCGATTACGAAAGGAGCATCTTAGTTTCGGCATCAAGCGGCACGGGACTTAGCCACGTGTTGAGAGAACTAATCACGGAAAAATCGGGGGAGGGGCTTATCATAAAAGATATTCCTTTTGAGTTTATAGGCAAGACCTACCGCGAATACCGCCGCAGCCTTTCAGGCGGCCGAGTTTTGATAGGCCTTTTGGAAAATACGGGGAACTTTTACAGCCGCCGAAAAGAAGCCCTGCATGAGGCTCAAAAAAATCCCAATATCCGGCAGATAGTAAATAATCTAAAAAAGATAAAGAGGCTTAAAAGCAACGAGCCTATTTTAACTCCGCCCGATGAGTATATAATAAAACCCAATTCCCGCGGTATCTTCGTTTCGGGAAGAAAGCGTACCGACTTTACCCTTGACGGAACTGCTCTCGATGACTCCCAAATTTTAAATGAAGAAGGAGGCTCCGATGACAGATAAAGAAATCATGGAAAAGAAAGATGAGATTATAGCCCTTATATCGAGGCTGGAAATATTTGCCGATCTTGCAGATGCAGAGGAAGCTCAGGTTTCAGAAGGTATGAACAATTTTGAGCATTTTAGGGGAGAGCAAAATAAGACTTTTTTAGAAAAGCTTTTTTCTTTTTTAAATGTAAAAAATTTCCGCGAGGGCGAAATTATACTCGATAAAAACGATGCAGGAAGAAGCCTTTATATTTTGCTAAATGGTGAAGTGCAAATGCTCCGCACAACCCTTGAAGGTTCGCCCTTTGCCTTAAGCAATCTGAAAGCTGAAGAAAATGTCTGCTTCGGAAAAGCTGCCTTACTCGGAGAAGACTTTCACGGTTCTTCCGTAAAGGCCTTGAGTGACTGCACTGTCTTGGAGTTAAGGTCCCAAGACTTTTTAAGTCTCTGCGAAGAAATGCCTGCCCAAGGCTCCAAGGTTATTTACCGGATCGCCTGCCGATTGGCAAAGGCCCTCCAAGAAGCGACCAAGGATTCCCTCACCCTCTATCAAGCCCTGCTCGATGAAGTCGGCATGCCGTAAATTATAATTTTTTAAAAAAATTTTGCTATTTCTTACAATCAATCTCTAGAATAATTATGAAAGGGGAATTTTTTTTCTTATTTTAAAAAATTATTTCAAGAGGTAAAATATGGAAAAACTTTTTAAAATTACTCTCCGAAATGACTATGCCTTTAAGCGTGTCTTCGAAGTAGAAGAAAACAAGGATATTCTACAGGATTTTCTGGAATGCATTCTGGATATTCCGTCTGAAAACATCGCAGGTTTGGAACTTATGGACAAGGAGCTTCATAAGGATCTTATAAATGAAAAATTGGGCATCTTGGATATCAAACTACGGCTAAAAGACGGAACATTTGTCGATATCGAAATCCAAAATAGGTGGCATCGTGATTTTCCTGAAAGGACCTTGTATTATTGGTCTAAAATGTACAACGAGGGTATCAAACAAGGTCAAGACTATACAAAACTTCCAAAGTGTATTACAATAAACTTGATAGGGGAAGGTTTTAATAACAATAAGCGTCTCCACAATAAGTATGTTGTCCTTGAACAAGATACAAAAGAGCCTTTAGTTTCAAAACTTGAGATTCATATACTAAATCTTGAACAGGCAAAGCTGTTAAAAGAAGGTCAATGCAAGAATAATAAAACAAAACGCTTATTAAATTGGCTGAAATTTATCGAAACTGACGATCCGGAGGTACGTAATATGCTGGCACAAGAATCACCGATGATGCGAAAAGCAAATGCAACGATAGAAGTAATGGAAATGAGTCCTAGAGATAAATGGCTGTATGAATCCAGAATGAAATATGAACATGATAAAGCTTCATGTATAAGTGAAGGGTATCATCAAGGTATTGAACGCGGCTTTGCTGATGGTGCATACCAAAATAAGCTTGAAACTGCAAAAAACTTGCTTGATATAGGGCTTTCCGTAGAGCTTATTTCACAAGCTACAGGTCTTAGCAAGGAAGAGGTGGAGAAACTATAATTGGTTAATGGAACAAAGATGCTTGTTCGGATAAAATTTTATTGACCTCGAAACTTCGTTGCTTGTAATCCCATCTTCCTCCCTCGCCATTTCCTCCCTTTTCAAAGCCTTAAAAAAGGTGTATAATTAAAGATATGGCTAATGATGTGCAAAACAAGGAACGGGAGCTTTTGGCTGTCGTCGATTATATTTTAAACAGGGCAGGAGAGAGAGAAATAGAGGTTATTTCGGCTGCTTTGGAACGAAAAAAGCATGAGGCCTCGGCGGCAAGCCCCTTATCGGCTATAAATCCCGAAAATATGGCAAAACAGATGTCGGAATCCATCAACAAGTCGATTCAGGCAAGTCTTGAGGGGGTGCGCCATACCTTCCGTGATTTTGCGGCCGACATGCTTTTAAAAGAAGCCCCCGAACTTTCCGAAGATCAGATGAAGGCTCTTATCGACTCTTGGATTCCCGAACAAGGCTCCTATGACGGTTCGGTAAAAAGCCTTGCAAAAAACGGAAAGATTGACGGCCTTCCTGCCGATGTATTATATGGAATGATTTTGCAATTTGTTTCTTACAGCATAGGCGAAATGAGTGCAAAAGAAAACGATGAACTAAAAACGGCGATGGGAAACTGGACCGAAAAATACTGGAGCCGTTTTCCGATGAGAGTCAAACAGGAGATAAAAAGTTTTATCAGCGGGGAAATCACATCGGGTGAATTCAGGAAGAATATAACTGCTCTGATTTCTTAGAAGGGAGTGCTTAAGATGAATAAAACAAGGGCCGTCGAAGGCTGCGAGGACATAGACGAGGTTTTCGGTAAAATGGGCGAAATGCAAAAAAAAATCGCAATAAAAAAAATAACCGAGATGGAAGAATCTTTGGAAAAACTTGAAGACGAATTGACCGATATTATTAACACCCATTCAAATATATTGACGGAAAATTGACGGAGCTTTTTATGAAAGAAAAATTAAAATTTGCCTTAACGCTTTGCCTTATTTTTTTTACTTTATTAAACCTCCATTCCGAACTTTATTTTGAATCCGCAGATATCAATGCGGAAGGCGATATTTTATTCGATATAAAAGCAGATGCTTATGAGGACTATTCATATAAAACCCTTTTTAAGTATTCACATGAAAAAAACAAAATAGAACAGCTTACATTTTTCCCCGAAAAATTGCAGCTTTTAGGAAACAATAAATTTTTACAGGTTTCAAACCGCTTCGGCATTATAAGGCTTGACCTCGATTCCGGAGCTGTTGATTCTCACTCCGATTTTGAACCTCTTTCGGCATCCAATTCATCAAAGATAGGAGCCCTTAACAATATAAAATCAAGCCCTGACGGAAGATGGCTTACATTGATAGAGCCGTTCTCCCTTGTTTTCGGCCGGCTCGTGCTGGTTGACACCCATACCGACCGAAGATATATATTGAGCGAAAAAAATGTCAGAAATGATCTTCCCGTATCTTGGTCTCCTGATTCAAAAATTATTTTATACGAAGATGAAGGTGTTATTTACTTTGTCAGGCCTGAGTGGTTTTCGGAATCTTCTTTTACCGATAAGAATTTTAGAAAACTATCTCAAGGCAAAATAAAGAATTTAAAATGGATTTCATCTTCGGAATTTGTTTTTTTATCGGGAAATGCTCTTTATAAGGTCTACTCCACAGAGCTTTTTACGAAGGCCTTTTACGCCCCCTTATTTTCGGCCGGAAAGCTTGCCGCAAAAATCCCTTCGGATTTTTCTCCAGCCTTTGATTCCATTTTTATAGCACCTGATGGTAATACCGCCGTTTTTGTTAAGGGTAAACGAAATGTTTATTATATTAAACTGGATGGAGACGATTATATAAATGTTTACTCCTCGGATTCCATTCCTTATTTATTGCTCCCGGGAAATACGGCTGAAGTTTCAGTTTATTGGAAGGATAATTTTCCCATCGTTTTTGCCGAAGGTCTTACAGACGGAGCAAAAATTTTAAGGGCATGGCAAATTCTTCCTTCTTCTTCAAGTTTTCAAAAAATCCCAATTACGGAAAAAAGCTCCTTTCTTGCTGCTTCCCCTAATTTTGAAATTGCCGCTTTTAATGAAGATGAGGGTCTGGTTTTTTATGATACCTTTGGTAAAGGTGAAAATGGAGAGCCCTCATGGAAAAAGCTCGATATTTTTTTGGATGAAAAAATTTTCTCAGCCGTTTGGAAAAATAATTTTACCGTTTTTTTAGGCGGTGAAAATTATATCTACGAGTATAACCTTAACGATAATTCTTCCGGTGCAGGCAAAAAAAAGATTTCCGTTTCGGCCATGCAGGATTATAGCTGGTCTGATTCGGGCAAGGAAATTTTAATAAGCCTAAAAAGCGGCAGTCTTGATTCCGCTAATTTAGAAATCTTGCAATATGCTTCCAAATTAAAATGGAGGCTTTCCGAAAAAAAAGTTATGCAAAAGAAAAATGCAAATCTTTCCGACAGGATTTACATTGATTCAAATTCCGGCTATTTTTCAAATATGATCTATATCCGCCGTCTTAAAGACTTTATAACGCGTCCTCTTTTGGAAGACGGGGGCTTTTTAAGGGAGAAAGCTCAAAAAAAGGTTTCTTCCGAGAGCGGTAATTCTTCTTCCGTTTTTTCGCATGGAAGCCGGAGCGGAAAAAAACGGGTTGCCCTGGTCTTTGATGCCATGGATGACATGGACGGAATTGCGAGCATTCTTTACACCCTAAAAAAGAATAATATAAGTTCAACTTTTTTTATAAACGGAGAAGCGATGAGGCAAAATCCTAATGCCGTAAAAGAAATTGTAAAAAGCGGACATCAATGCGGCTCCCTTTTCTTTACCACATGGAATTTAAACGATGCCTCTTATAGAATCGATGATAATTTTATAAAGCAGGGCCTCGCTCGAAATGAGGATAGTTTTTATTCTCTCACAGGATCCGAGCTTTCCCTTATCTGGCACACCCCTCATTATATTTCTTCCTCCCTCATCGTAAATGCAGGAAAAAATGCCGGCTATATTTTTATTTCGCCTGATGTGCGGGTGGCCGATTGGCTCAGCCCTGATGAAAAATTCGCAGTTCCTTCTCTTTATAAGTCTTCTGCCGAGTTGATTGAAGATATAGCCGATGCGGTTCAGCCGGGCTCTATAATTCCCATACGCATAGGCAGAAGCTTTTCAAGCAGGAACGATTATCTTTATTATAATTTGCAGCTTTTGATTGATGTTTTAACCGAAATGGGATATGAGATTACCGATGTTAAAACCTTGATGGGTGCTTAATAAGGCTCTTAATAAAAAGGCCTCCAAACTCTAAAAGACTTTGGAGGCTTTTTTAATTTATTTATTTAAAATGTTTATAGGTTTTTGAAGGATCGTAGAGGCCGGATCTTTTTTCTCCCTTAATCGAGGGGATTGTCAAAACTATGCCGGGCTCTACCCAGTTGGGATTTTTTGCATCAGGCAGCTTGTCCTTGTTGGCCTCATACAGCTTGCGCCACATAAAGGGATTACCATAGATTTCCTTTTTGGCTGCGATGTTCCACAAGCAATCTCGCTCTCCCCGCCATGTCCTAATTCTATATTGAGAAGGTAATTCTGCAAGGCCCGTGTCATCCTTTCCCTTGACAACAGAAAGAGCATCCATTACCCTTTGGGCACATACGACTGCTACATCGTAGTTTTCGTTATCGAAGGCTATGCTTCCTGCATTTAAGGCTTCTTCTGCAGTCTTATAGGCATCGGGATATTTTTCTTCAGCTCCATTTGCCTTAGCCCAAGTGAATCTGGTTCGTGCCTTGTTCATCTCTTGCTCGGCTTCGGTTTTAGCCAACATTCTTTGAATGAACTCGGAGGATTGCTGTGCATAGCTTTCTGCAAGTTTAGAGTATTCTATAGATGCTTCGTAATCCCCTTCATCATAGGCCTTTGCTGCAAGTTCCGTATACGCCCGGCTTTTTCTCTGGTATTCGTTATCATCATATGATACGGCAAAAAGAGGTGTTAAAACCGTTAAAAATATTAAAATTGTGATAAGCTTTTTCATTATTGACCTCCTCCTGCTGTTGTTTGGTTATTTTCCGTGTTTGCCGGCTCATCTCCCTGTGTATTTATATTTTCAACAGGTGCTCCGGTCTGAGGTGTGGACAGGTTTTGTAAATCAAGTTCTCCTTCAGTAAAGCCTTCTCCGGCCTCGGTCAAAGGAGCCTCCTTGTCCGCTTCTAAGGCAAGATCCGAGCTTTCCTGTTGTCTCATTGCAGCTTCGGCCATAGCTTTTTCGGCCTCAGCTCGTTTTAAAGAAACTTCCTCGTACAGTTTTGCAAAGAGCTTTGCAGCTTCATTGTACGAGATATAGGCTTCCTTATAATCAGCCCTGTCTGCAGCCGATTTGCCTTTATTATAGGTTCTAACTGCCTTGTTGTACTCTTCTTTTCTGCTTCTTGCTGCCTTGATAGAGTCACAGTCATCTTTGTACTCTTTTGCTGTATCTTTAGCAGTTTTGGTAAATTCAAGGTATCCCTTAGCGGCTACCTTTTTATAAAGCTTTACGGCATCTTCCGAAGCTTCTTTTGCCATTTTGTGGTCTAAGCGGTAATGATCTATCGTGTTGATCGAAAATCTTTCGGCATCAACATAGTCTGCCGGCGAATATCTTCCAAAGTTATTGCTTTCAATTTCAGCTCTTAAACTTGAGGCATTCATCAAATTTGAAAGAGTGTCATATCGTATAATAGCTTCGTTATACTTTGCTATTGCAGCTTTATAGTTGCCGGCTTGGGCATCAGAGTCGGCTTTTTGTTTTAAGGCTTCCGGTACTTGGAAAAGCTCTGTATAAGCCTTATCGGCACCCAGCTCTACAGCTTTTTTTCTCGCCTTATTAACCTTTCCGTTTTGACCTTGAAAAAGCTTAAGCTCTGCAAGCAGAGGGTCAGCCTTGGGTACTTCGGGTTTGACGGTTTCCTGCTTAGGCTTTTCCGTTTCTACGGCCGGAGTCTTTACTTCTTCAACTTTCGGCTCAGGCAGGATCTCTTGCGCTTTTTGTTTCGATGCACATGATGCAAAAAAAATCGGCACAAGGATGGACATCAAAATAAGTAATTTATAATTTTTCTTCATTAAATACCTCCCATTTGATATTAATTAATGATACTCCTTTTTCCCGCTTTTTTCAAGCCGTAATTTTTTTTGTCTTGAAACTAAAGAATATTCAAAAAAGGTATAATTATCCTCATCGGCATAACAAGAGGGGACATTTTTATTGTGCTAAAATAGGGGACATTTCTATGGTGTATTGACAGACATTTCTATGGTGTATTGACAACTAAGTTTCTTTGTGCTTGAAACAATCAAAAAAATCCTATATAATCTCCGGATTGAATGAAATAATTCTATTTTAAGGAGAGAATTCTATGCCGAAAAAGATTGTTATTGCCTTGGGCGGCAATGCATTGGGAAATAATTTGGAAGAACAAAGAAAGGCCGTTAAGATTACGGCAAAGGCCATTGCCGACTTGGCTGAAGAAGGTCATCAGGTCATCGTTTCTCACGGAAACGGGCCTCAGGTCGGAATGATTCATTTGGCTATGTCCGAATACCACAAAATCGATCCTAAAACTTCGGAACCGGAACTTGCGGTTTCCGTTGCCATGAGCCAGGGCTATATCGGGAACGATTTGGAAGCCGCTTTAAGTGAAGAGCTTTTAAACCGCGGTATCAATAAGCCCGTTGCTACATTAATAACTCAGGTTATCGTAGATCCTTCCGACCCTGCCTTTTCAAAGCCTACAAAGCCCATAGGCAGTTTTATGACCAAAGAAGAAGCCGATGTTTTAATAGCTAAGGGTGAAAATGTTGTAGAAGATGCAGGCCGAGGTTACAGGCGTGTTGTGGCTTCTCCCAAGCCGGTCGATATTGCAGAAATCGAAAGCGTCAGGGCTCTTTGCGATGCCGGTCAGATAGTTATTACCTGCGGAGGCGGAGGTATTCCTGTAGTAAAAAAAGGAAACGCTCTTTGCGGTGTTCCTGCCGTTATCGATAAGGACTTTGCAAGTGCAAAACTTGCTCAGCTTTTAAATGCCGATTGCCTTATAATTTTGACGGCTGTAGAAAAGGTTGCAATCAACTTTAACAAGCCCGATCAAAAATGGCTTTCAGAAATTTCTGTTGAAGAAGCAAAGAAATACATTGAAGAAGGACACTTTGCCCCCGGCTCCATGCTGCCTAAGGTTCAGGCCGCCATTCAATTTGCCGAATCGAACAAAAAAGGCTATGCCCTTATTACCCTCTTGGAAAAAGCAAAGGATGCAATCGACGGTAAATCCGGAACGATAATCAAATAGTGTTTATAAATTTAAGACATAAGTATTTCGGCCCCTTTTCTTTTTATAAAAAGGCCGTAAAATTAGCTGTACCTGTAATGGTACAGCTTTTTATTCAATCTCTGGTTTCTCTTATAGATAATTTTATGGTGGCAGACCTTGGCGACCTAAAGATGAGCGGGGTAAATGTTGCCAATCAAATTATCTTCGTATATATAACCGGCCTCAATATTCTTTGCAGTGCAGGCGGAATGTTTATGTCGCAGTACAACGGCACAAAGGATGAAGAAGGAATGCAGCAAGCCTACCGCTTTAAGCAGATATCGGGCCTTATCTTCGCCCTTGCTCTTCTTGCCGTCTGTCTTACAGTTCCCGACCTTGTGCTAGGTCTTTTGGTCAGCGGCAATGCTGCAAAAAAAGAAATAGTCGAACAGGCCGTAATTTACAGCGATGTCATCCTATTATCCTTTATTCCTACAGCCTTTTCGATAGGAATAGCATCTTCTTTCCGCGAGACGGGGAACGTAAAGGTGCCCATGTATATATCCCTTGTTTCGACCCTTATAAACACCATCGGAAACTATATGCTCATATACGGAAATCTTGGAGCACCGAGGCTTGAGGTTGCAGGGGCTGCCTACGCGACGGTCATTGCCCGTTCGGCCGAACTTATAATCTTTGTGCTTTATGCCAAAAAAATTAAGCCTCTTTTCTATGTAAAGATAAAGGAGATGCTTAAAATAAAGCTACATCTTTTCCATGAGATTTTTAAAAAGTCGGCCCTCATCTTTTTTGCCGATATGTCTTGGGTTATGAGCGAGATAGTAGCAACTGCCGTTTATAACAGCCGAGGAGGCCCCGAGGTTGTAGCCGGTATGTCTGCGGGCTGGACGATCGCAAACCTCTTCTTTTTGATTTTTCCCGCGATAGGCACTTCGGTGGGCGTTATAATAGGCGGTACCCTCGGACGGAATAATTTGGAAGAGGCAAGAGAGCAGGCCCGCTGGATTAAAAGCGGGGCTCTTGCAATCGGGCTTGGAACAGCTGTTTTGGAGCTTTTCTCGATTATGCTGGTTCCGATTGTGTTCCGAAGTTTAAGCCCTGCATCCCATGAGGTTACAAGGCTTCTTATAATCTTTATCGCTCTTTATATGCCTGTGTGGACTCTTCAAAACACCCAATATGCTATAGCCCGATCCGGAGGCGATGCCGTCATGGGAGTCTGGGTTGATACTACGGTAAATTTATTTTTATTTATGCCCTGTATGCTTTTATTGTATTATCTTACGGATTGGTCTTCACCCGTGATGTATGCAATCGCAAAAATCACCAGCATAATGAAGGCCGTCTTTGCCGAAATCCAGCTGAAAAAAGAACGCTGGGTCAAAAATTTGACTCGGATTGAAAAATAAGGTTTGACAAAAAACTATTTGACATAAAAAAAGAGCTTACGGTTTAAGATAAAACCGCAAGCTCTTTTTGCATTAATAGCTCTTTGAATCGCGTGAGCGTCTTGTTTTTTTCATAAGTTTTCGGCGGAGGGCCTTATTCTTTCTGTTTAAAACAGTGGAAGGTTTTTCGTAGAATTCCTTCTTTTTCCATTCGCGGATAATACCTTCTTTTTCGACTTGACGCTTAAATCTTTTGAGAGCTTTTTCAAGATGCTCTGAATCGTCAATTGTTACATATGCCATTTCTCTTTTCACCCCCTCCGGCTTTAGGATTAAAGGCTGATTATATATAAAATATAAAAAGATGTCAATAGGATTATTTTTGTACAATTTTCCATCGACTTGTCTTTTTTTTTGTTTTCTTGTATAATACCCTCCTAATATGTAATAAACCTTTTTCAAAAAGGAAAGCTCGTTCCGGAACTTTTTGAGGCATTTGCATTTGCCGTTTTACTGACGATGCAAAGGATTTTATTTTGACTAATACCAAGATTAATGTTTTATCGCGTTTAGCCCTTTTACTTGTTGCTATAGTATGGGGTAGTTCTCTTGTAGTTGTAAGCGAAACTACCGATTTTTTTAAGCCTAATTTTTTATTGGGCTTGAGGTTTTCTATTGCCTGTTTATTGCTTTGTCTTGTGTTTTATAAAAAGTTAAAACTTATAAACAAAGACTACCTTATAAGCGGAGGAATTGTCGGCTTTTTTCTATTTATAGCTTATTCCAGTCAAACCTTCGGCGTTACAACTGCGGGAGGTCTTCCGGGAAGAAGCGCTTTTTTATCGGCTTCTTATTGCGTGATAGTACCCTTTTTAGGCTGGATTGTGAACAAGGTTCGTCCGGATAGGTACAATGCCTCTGCAGCGGTTTTGTGTATTTTGGGAATAGGCTTTGTGTCCTTTAAGGATTTGGTGCTTTCTTCTGGTGTAGGAATAACCATGGGAGACTTCTATGCTCTTTTAAGCGGTCTTCTTTTTGCAAGCCACATTATAAGTATTACACGATTAAGCAAGAGAAAGGATCCGATTCTTATGACGATTATCCAGTTCGGTGCGGCTGCAATACTTTCATGGCTTGTAACCCTTATTTTTGAAGATAATAGTGCAATAGTTTGGTCTTATTCGTCCATAGGTTCCGTACTTTACCTTGCTGCCATTTGTACGGGACTTGCTCTTCTTTTACAAAACATAGGGCAAAAGCACACGGATGCTTCAAGTGCCGCCATTATCTTAGGGCTTGAGTCTATTTTTGGAATTATCTTTTCGGTTATATTTAAGGGTGAAAGCCTTGACGTTTATTCGGTTTTAGGCTTTATCTTAATTTTTATAGCGATAATAATTTCGGAAACAAAGCTTTCATTTTTAAAAAAAGAAAAAGCCTAGAAAAACTTTAAAAATTCCGGCTTTTAACGGTATAGTAAGATAAACTTTTAGTACTTCCATATAGCGGTAATTCCGTAGAGCTTGAAAAATTACCTAATTTTATGATATAATATCAACCTTGATACTATTATTAAAATGCGAGGTTAATATGAAAAACGATATAAGTTATTTTACATCAGAGTCGGTAAGCGAGGGTCATCCCGATAAGCTCTGTGATCAAATTTCGGATGCGGTTTTAGATGCCTGTTTACGAGACGACCCTGAAAGTCATGTAGCCTGTGAAACCTTTGCCTCTACTGCCTTAGTACTTGTCGGCGGAGAAATAACTACCAATACCTACGTAGATATTCAAGAGATTGCACGGACTATAGCAGAAGAAATCGGCTATACAAATACGGATTTCGGTTTGGACTGCCATTCTATGGCCGTTATGAATATGATTCACTCACAATCCCCCGACATTTCTCAGGGTGTAGACGGAACGGGGCTTGATGAGTACAAGGGCCGGCAGGGTGCTGGCGATCAGGGTATGATGTTCGGCTTTGCCTGTAAGGAAACTCCTGAGCTTATGCCTGCTCCCATTATGTTTTCTCATTCGGTTCTACGCTATGCTGCAAAGCTCAGAAAGGAAAAGGTTATTCCTTGGCTGAGACCCGATTCAAAGACTCAAATTACGGTAAAATACGAAGGCTTTAAGCCTATCAAGATAGATACGGTTGTGCTTTCTCATCAGCACTATCCCGATGTTCAATATGACGAATTAAAGCATACTCTGATAAATCAGGTTATTAAACCTGTTTTGGAGCCGACCGGACTTTTGGCCGATGATACCAAGTATTTTATAAATCCTACAGGACGCTTTGTTATAGGCGGCCCCTTCGGCGACACAGGTCTTACCGGAAGAAAAATAATCGTAGATACCTACGGCGGAATGGGAAGACACGGCGGAGGTGCTTTTTCGGGTAAGGACCCGTCAAAGGTTGACCGTTCTGCTGCCTACATGGCCAGATACATAGCAAAAAACGTAGTAGCTGCAGATCTTGCACGCCGCTGTGAGGTTCAGTTGGCCTATGCAATAGGGGTTCCCTTCCCTGTTGCCGTCAGAGTAGATACCTTTGATACCGGTGAAGTCCCTGAAGAAAAAATAGAAAAGGCAATAAAAGAAGTTTTTGATATGTCTCCTGCAGGTATTATAAAAACCTTAGATCTGAAACGCCCTATTTATAAGGAAACAGCTGCTTACGGACATTTCGGCCGTCCCGAATTCTCATGGGAAAAGACCGACAAGACAGAAGCCTTAAAGAAGGCAATCAAATAGGCTCGTAGGTTATTGTTCCATAACTAAGACTTGAGGGAATTATTTAAATGAAAGAGATAGATGATTTTTTTAAGAGAAATAATTTTGATTATAAAATCGATATAGAATATGCATCTTCAATTCTTTTGGAAGATATGACAAAGGGATTGAAGGTGGATTTCGAGACTGCTTCTTCCATGGATATGATTCCCTTATGGAAAAATCTTCCCGACAGTGTACCTAAAAACAAGAAGGTAATTATAATAGATGCCGGAGGAACCAATTTTAGAGCGGGGCTTGTATACTTTGATAAAAAAGGAGTGCCTGAGATTCTTTCCTTTTTTAAACATCCCATGCCGGCCCTTGACAGGGAAATGACTAATGAGGAATTTTTTGACAACATTGCAGAATACTTAGAGCCTCTAAAGGATGAGGCTGAGGTAGTTTCATTTTGCTTTTCCTATGCTATAAAGATTTTTCCTGATGGAGGCGGGCAGGCTATTAAGCTTTCCAAAGAAATAAAGCTGCCTTATATAGGCGAGTGTAAAATAAATGAGGGACTTTTTCAGGCTCTTTCAAGAAAGGCTTGGAAAAAAGTAAAAAAAGTTATTATGGTAAACGATACTGCTGCAGTTCTCCAGTCGGGGATATTTTCAGAAACGAATGAGCAGAGATTCGATTCCCATATAGGCATTGTTTTAGGAACAGGCTTAAATTCTGCATATATCGAGTATGATAAAATTGAAAAACTAAAGGATACCGAATTTTATAATAAGCCTCAAATAATCGTATGCGAGTCTGGTAAGAGCAATAAGATTCCGCAAAGCAAATTCGATAAAACCCTCTCTGAAAATTCCAATTTAAAAAACGAGTATTTTTTGGAGAGAATGTGTTCAGGCCGTTATCTTGGAGAGCTTTGCTCCATCGCTTTAAGAGCAGGTGCCGCCGAGGGAATTTTTTCGTCGCGGGCCAACAAGATGCTTTTAAATTCTCGTAATTTTTCGAGTGAGGAAATTTCCTTATTTTTAAAAGATCAAAATCACGATAAAAATATTTTTTCAGGTATCATCGAGTCACATTCGGTTTCGGAAGACTATGTTAAGATTTATTCCATATGCAAAAGTTTTTTTGAAAGAGCCGGAAGGCTGTCGGCTGCCGTCATTGCTGCAGCCTGTATAAAGACGGGAAAGGGTAAATCTCCGGATAAGCCTATATGTATAAGTGCCGACGGTTCTATGTTTTTAAAAGGCTTTTTGATTAAGGAAAGAATTTTTAAGAGTTTACACACCTGTTTAACCGAAAAAAAGGGCATTTATTTTGTGCTCAAAACAAATGATGAGGCTGTAACCTTAGGTACGGCTCTTGCCGCTTTTTTAAATTAAATAATAAATATCTATTTTTTTTAATATATTGACATTTTATTTTCTTTTTGTTAGACTCTCCCCCGATAGATTTTATTTGAAAATTCTATTTTTTAGCTTAATTAAATTTAAAAGGAGAGTTTATGAAAAAACATCTCATGGTAATTGTAACGGGAGCAGTTATAGGTATTGCCGCTCTTGTATTGGTAAGATTCGGAAACCCCGGAAATATGGGTTTTTGTATCGCTTGTTTTTTGCGTGACATTGCCGGAGCATTGAAACTGCACAATGCCGGTGTTGTTCAGTACATGAGACCTGAGGTAATAGGTCTTGTTATAGGTGCCTTTGTATTGGCCTTTGCAAAAAAAGAATTTAAGCCGAGAGGCGGTTCTGCTGCCTTTACCAGATTCACCCTGGGTTTCTTTGTTATGATAGGAGCCTTGGTATTCTTGGGCTGCCCCTTAAGAATGTTTTTACGCTTGGGTGCAGGAGACTTAAATGCTATTTTCGGTTTAGCAGGCTTTGTGGTAGGAATTGTGATCGGTATCTTCTTCTTAAATAAAAACTTCTCTCTTAACAGGGCCTATAATCAGTCAAAGCAGGAAGGCGTAATTCCTATCATCTTTATGATCGTCTTCTTTGTGCTCTTGGTTGCCTTCCCCTCAGTTCTTGCTTTCAGCGAAAAGGGCCCCGGCTCTATGAAGGCTCCGATCTTCTTGGCTTTGGCCATCGGTCTTGTTGTAGGCGGTCTTGCCCAAAGAAGCCGAATGTGTACGGTCGGCGGAATTCGCGATGCAATAATGCTTAAAGATTTCCACCTATTATGGGGAAGCCTTACTGTTCTTGTAACCGTATTGGTTGGTTCTTTTATTTTAGGAAAATTCAACCTAGGCTTTGCAGGTCAGCCTGTTGCTCACACAGACGGTTTATGGAATGCCCTCGGAATGGTTTTGGTCGGCTGGGCAAGCGTTCTCTTAGGCGGATGCCCCTTAAGACAGCTAATCTTGACAGGTGAAGGAAACAGCGATTCGGCAGTTACCGTTGTAGGTCTTATAGCCGGTGCAGCCTTTGCTCACAACTTCGGTCTTGCTTCTTCTCCCAAGGGGCCGACAAGTGCCGGTATGATAGCTGTTGTTGTAGGCTTGATTCTTACAGCCTTTGTAAGTATCTATTATTCTTTGAAGAATAAATAAGTTTTAATTATAAGGAAAGATTATGTCTGATATTATTGTAGATGCTCGAGGGCTTGCTTGCCCTGAGCCTGTGGTTTTAACCAAAAAAGCTCTTGGATCAAATTCCGGCTTTGTTGTATTGGTAGATAACGAGACTGCAAAAGAAAATATAAAACGCTTTTGCGATAATTCAAAGGCTCAAACAAAGATTGAACCGACTGATGACGGCTGGAAAATTGCCGTATCAAAATAATGAAAGAGTATTTAATTACCTTTCATACGCATTACGATTCTCTTGTCTGCATGAGGGCCGTGAATAAAACGGATAATGCTAAGACAGGGGGATTGACTGCAAAACTTGTTCCGGTGCCGCGCTCTGTAAGTTCAAGCTGCGGCACTGCATTAAAATTAATTTTTAAAGAAGGCCTAGCCTTCAATAAAGATGATTTTAGTCAATTTGATTACGACGCTTTTTATTTTTTAGGTGAAGACGGCAAGTACGTTGAAGTGTAGTGCGATTAAAGGCGGCAGTATTATGAGGTCTCCGTTTTGGAGAAACTCATCAATACTGCCGTTTCTTTATTATTTTGTTTTTAATGCATCCAATTTTTGTTTTAATTCTTCAAGGGCCTTTTCTATTTCTTCATAAGTTTCTAAACTTTCAAGAAGAGTTTTTCCTTCCGTAACTATTTTTTCCAATTTTTTTTGTTCGGCCTTTTTGTAGTTTTCGGGATTTTTGTATGTTTCAAGTTCTTTTATTGAAGCATCCAGCGTTAAGGCTTGAAGAACCGCCATTTTTACAGCCAAAGAAGAAGCTGAGGCTCCGCCGACAACATCGGGGCCTGCTTTTCCGGGAATACCTACATTTATTTTTTTTACATCCTTTAAGGTTTTGTTCCTGTATTTGTCAAAACCCTTGGCTTCTAAAAATTTTTTCCAATAAACTTTGTTTGTTCCTGCATTTCCGGTAACATCAGCTTCTATTGATGCATCGGTATTTTTTTCGTCATCGCTTACTTTGATGATCTTGCCTTGGGCATCGATTTCTACATCTATACATACGGAATATCCGTACTCATAGTTAGGGCCGGCTGAGGGCGAGCCTTTTACCTTTGCCGTACCGTAAAGTACCGGATTAGGCTCTGAGGCAAAAGCAAATACCAAAAGAGCTGCTGCAAATAATCCTATAGCTCTTACCTTTTTACTCATCTTCATAATTTCCTCCTGAATGAGATTTTGTCGGTTGGAGTATACAATTATAAAATTAAATGTTCAATACCCTATTTTTTATCTTGACCATAATTTAAAATTGTGAGATATTATTACTCGGAGGCTGATATGAGCTGTTCACTTATTAATGAAAATTTCGATTTATTAAAATCTGCAAAGAATCCCGGCTGAGGTGCAAAGCTGAGTGCGGGTGCACTCGATAAACTTTTAAAACATTTTTCCGTAAGGAATGACGATAATTTACTCGTAGGCTTTAATACTTCCGATGATGCCGCAGTTTATAAAATAAACGATGAAACGGCTCTTATTTCTACCATAGATTTTTTTCCGCCTGTTTCGGGTGATCCCTACATGTTCGGACAAATTGCCGCAGCAAATTCTTTAAGCGATATTTACGCGATGGGCGGAGAGCCCAAGCTGGCACTAAATCTTTTTTGTATAACCAAGGATATGCCTGAAGACATGATAAAAGAAATTTTACGCGGCGGCTTCGATAAGGTTTATGAGGCCGGGGCCATTGTCTGCGGCGGGCATACCATCTATGACGATTCGCCTAAATACGGTTTGGCCGTTAACGGCTTCGTTCATCCTAAAAAAATTTTAGAAAACTCGACGGCAAAGGAAGGCGACGTTTTAATTTTAACCAAGCCCATAGGAACAGGAGTATTGCTTACGGCTTCAAAGGCCGATATGTCGCCGCCTGAAGAGCTTGACCGCTGTTATAAGATTATGGCTTTTTTAAATGCTAAGGCCCGCGATATCATGGTAAAATATAGGATAAACGCCTGTACCGATATTACAGGCTTCGGCCTTCTCGGTCATCTTTACGAGATGGGGAAGGGGAGCGGTATGAGCATTGAGGTGGATTACAAATCCATTCCTGTTTATGATTCTGTGATTGAAAGCGCTCAAATGGGCTTTTTGCCTGCCGGCGTTTATACCAATAGGGATTTTGTCGGAGAAAATGTTGCCTTTGAAAATGTTCCTCTTGCATACCAAGACCTGATGTTCGATCCTCAAACTTCGGGAGGGCTTTTAATTTCGGTAGACAAGGAAGATGCGGCTGCTCTTTATGCGGAATTGTCTCAAGCCTTGGAAAACACACCTTGCGGAAAGCCCGCTATTATCGGTCTTGTGACCAAGCGTGAGGATAAAATACTTAGGGTAAGCTAAGTCCTTGAGCAAAGCTCCTTTACTGCTCTTATTGCCGTTTCAATTTCTTCTTCTATGGTAAAGGGGCCCGTCGAAAATCTTACCGTGCCTTGCGGAAAGGTGTCGATGGACTTATGTGCCGAAGGCGAACAATGAAGGCCGCAGCGGGTAAGGATGCCGTATTTTTCTTCGAGGATGGAGCCTGCTTCTGCATTATCCATTAGCTCTGAAAAATCTATCGAAACTATTCCGACCCTGTTTTCAGCTGAATCTCCTCCGGCTATTTTTATTGGGAGGTCCTTTATTCCATCCAAAAAGAGCTTAAACAGTTTTTGTTCTTTTGTGTGAATCTTTTGAATCCCGAAAGAGTCCAGCCATTTTAAGCTGTGGTAAAGACCTGCGATTCCGATTATGTTTTGAGTTCCGGCTTCAAATTTATCGGGCATAAAGGAAGGGGTAACTTCCGAGTCGGATGCGCTTCCCGTTCCGCCTGTGATAAGGGGTTCGACTTCTTTTGCAAAATCCTTATCGAAGAGGATGCCTCCTGTTCCTTGCGGGCCGAGTAAGCCCTTATGTCCCGTAAAGCAAAAGGCCGCAGGTTTTAATTTTGCAAGGTCAACGGGGATGTGGCCTGCACTTTGGGCTCCGTCTATTACCAGCGGAATATTGTGCTTTTTTAGGATTGAGGCAATTTCTTCTATCGGCTGAATAAAGCCGGTTACATTCGAAGCGTGAGAAAACACGGCGAGACGGGTGTCGGGCCTTATCATGGATTCGATTAGGGATGTGTCTACAAAGGCTCCTCCGTTTTTTAAAACCGCAGGAACACGGTCAATCTTAACGCCCGATTTTTCCATTTGAACCAAGGGGCGCATTACGGCATTATGCTCAAAAGAACTTGTTAAGACCCTGTCTCCGGCTTTTAAAAAACCCTTAATAATATAGTTTAAACTTGCGGTAACTCCCGAGGTAAAAATAACATGGGTAGCCGGCTGAAAGTTAAAGAGCTTACACAAGAGTTCCCTTGTTTCGATAACTGCAAGGCCTGCTTCTTCCGTTTCGGTGTAGGTGCTGCGGTTAATGTTTCCCGTGCCCATATTAACAGCTCTTGCAAGAGCTTGATCGAGACCTGGCGCCTTAGGAAAAGCTCCGGCCGCATTGTCCAAAAAGATACGCTTTTTCATAGGACTTATTCTAGCTCAAATAGTTTTTTAAGTCAATTGAAGAAGGATGTCAATTCAGAAGCGGCACGGATGCCGCCGGTTCTTAACAGAATCGAGTTTACGAAGTAAACTCGTTGTCCAAGAATTGACAAGGATGTCAATTCTTGGACAGCTTCCATCCCGCCGATTCATTTTTGGCGGTGATGAGGTTTTTGTAAAGACCGCCTTGAGCCGTAAGCTCTTCATGAGTTCCGCTTTGTTCGATTGTGCCGTCGTGGAGTACCAAAATTTTATCGGCATTGCGGATGGTTTTTAGGCGGTGTGCAATCATGATGATGGTTTTGTTTGCGGTCAGGGCTTCGATGGCAAGGCGCAGCTTGTCTTCATTTTCCGGATCTATGTTGGCAGTTGCTTCATCAAAAATAATTATGGGAGCGTCCTTTAAGATAGCTCTGGCGATTGAAAGCCTCTGCTTTTCTCCGCCCGATAAGGAAGCGCCTCCTTCACCGATAAGAGTGTCGTAACCTTGAGGCAGGGCTTCGATAAACTCGTGACACATTGCTTTTTTTGCAGCTTCGATAACTTCTTCTCGGCTTGCTTCAGGTTTTCCGAATTTGATGTTGTTTTCGATTGTGTCTTCAAAAAGATAAACATTTTGAAATACCATACTGATTTTGCTCATCAAATCTTCCAAGCTTAAATCTTTGATATTAACTCCGCCGATAGAAATACTTCCGCCTTGTACATCCCAAAAGCGTGCAATCAAATTACATAGAGTAGTTTTGCCTGAACCTGAGGGACCGACAACGGCGGTAATTTCTTTCTCATTCATCTTGCATGAAACATTGTTAAGAATATTTTTTTCGTCATACCTGAATGACACATTTTTAAATTCGATTTCGGTTTTTGAATTGCCGAAAGCGGATGCGGTTGTTTGAGTTTTTTCTCCCTCCTGTATTTCGGGCATTGTTTCAAGATAGTTTAAACTGTCGATAGCGTTTTCGGTAATTCTTAAAATTGCCATCAAACTGCCTGCTCCTTTTAATCCTTCAAAGATTATAAAACTTGCAATCATCGACATAATTGCATCAGGTAAAAGCATGGCTCCTTTTAAATAAAGCTTAAAAGAAAAATAAACCATCAGGCTGATTGCGGCTCCTATAATGATGCGCTGTGCTGCAATGTAGGGTGTCATTGTTTTTTCAAGACCCATCGTAATGCGGCAGTTGTCGTCAAAGGCCTTGTGAAGTTCCTTGTTATTTTCTCCTGCAAGATTGTAGGATTTTATAACAGACATTCCCTGTACGGTTGTAAGCACCTGCTTTGTTAAGTCCTGTTGCGCTTCATGGATTTGGTGGGCATTTTTACGCGAGCGTTTTTCCATACAGGCGGTAACGATAAAAAAGCCTGTCATTCCGCCTACCGCAATTAAGCCTATTTTTACGTTAAAAAAGAAAAGGCTTAATACAAAAATGCTTGTGTTCAGTAGACCGCCTAGCATTAAAACCAAAAGAAGAGGGACCTGTGCCTCGATGAGGCTTAAAGTGGTGGTGCTGAGTGTGGTGAGTTTTCCTAAACTGAAGTCGGAGAAGAATCCCATAGGAACTTTTTTTAGTTTTTCGCCGATTTCGATTCTTTTGTCGGCTGCCATAAAATAACCCGCATGGGTTTGCTGTAATTGCGAAATATATTTGGTAATCATCTTTCCTGCAAGGCTTATAAGCAGGATGCCGAGGCTTACAGCAATGTCTTTTGTTCCGATTGTTTTATTGAATATTCTAACTAATACATAATAAATTGCCGCAAATTGTAATGCGTTAAAAACTGCATTCATAAAACCTGCAATAATCGATTTTCTTATATTTGCCCGCTCCTTTTGAGCAAAGCGGATAATCTTTTTAAAAACACTAATCATTATTCTTCTCCCTTAAGAGCTGCTTCCCACATGCTGCGGTAAAGAGCCGATTTTTCCAAAAGTTCGGTGTGAGTGCCTGTACTTTCTATGCTGCCGTTTTCGATTACAACGATGTTGTCTGCATTGACGACGGTTCTTAATCGATGGGCAACTACAATGAGGGTTTTGCCTTGTACCAAGGTGCCGATAGCTTTTTGCATGAGGCTCTCGTTTTCGGTGTCCATATATGCCGTCGCTTCATCGAGGATAACAATCGGGGCGTTTTTTAACATAGCACGGGCGATAGAAATGCGCTGTTTTTCTCCGCCTGAAAGACGGCTTCCGCCTTGACCGCTTATCGTATCGTAACCGTGTTCAAGGTTCCGTATAAATTCATCACAACCCGATTTTTTTGCAATGCTTTCAACTTCTTCATCGCTTGCATCGGGTTTTCCTATTCTGATGTTTTCTCGTATGGACATATCGAATAAATAATTATCCTGCGATACATAGGAAATAATTTCTGAAAGCCGGGCAAGCGGAATATCTTTTATGGGCACCTCTAAAAACCCCCTTTAAAAAAGATTAAAAAGATGATAAAATGAGGTATGAAACAAAAAGGATTATTTGATGAAGAAGATCGTTTAAGAGTATTAAGCAAGTTAGGAGATAGTCTTGAAAAATTAAACGAAAAAATAAATTGGGAAATATTCAAACCCCTATTAAAAAAAGCATTAACCAAAGAGTCAAAAGGTTTAGGCGGAAGACCTGCATACGATTATGTAATGATGTTTAAAATAATAATCTTACAAAAATTATACAACATAAGTGATGATCAAACGGAATATCAAATAAACGATCGGCTATCCTTTATGAGATTTTTAGGATTGGAATTAAAAGATAAAGTACCCGATTCAAAAACAATATGGCTTTTTAAAGAAAAACTCATTGAAGCGAGAGTATCAAAAAAGTTATTTGAAAAGTTTGGAAAAGAATTAGCTAGGAATAACTTAATAGGAAAAGAGGGAACGATAATAGATGCGACAATAGTAGAAGCTCCGATACAGCATAACAGCAAAGATGAAAATGAACAAATTAAAAACGGAAAAATTCCTGAACAATGGCAAGAAAAACAAAATAAGGCAAAATTATCGCAAAAAGACTGTGATGCGAGGTGGACAAAGAAGCATAAACGTAATTATTACGGTTATAAAGATCATATAAAAATAGATAAAAAAAGTAAGCTTATATTGAAAGCGACGGTAACAGCAGCCAATGTTCATGATAGTAGAGAGTTAAAAAATTTGATTGAAAGGGAAGATGAAAGATTATACGCAGATAGTGCCTATATAGGAGAAGAAATAGACAGGATTTTAAAAGCGAAAGGAATAGAAGGGCAAATTTGTGAAAGAGGAGCAAGAGGGAAACCTCTTAGTAAAAAACAAAAAATCGGTAACAGAAAAAAATCAAAAATACGGGCGAGAGTCGAACATGTATTTGGCTTTATGACAAACTCAATGAAAGGTATATATGTAAGAACGATAGGATTAGCTCGTGCAACATTTTCGATAATAATGATGAACTTAACATACAACTTATGCCGATATTGCTATCTAAAGAAATAAAATGAGGGAGCATATAGGTAATAAAATGAAAAGTAAGGGAACTAAGATAAAGAATCCAAGTTTTACACTAGACAATTTATAAAAAAGCTACTAAAATAATAAATAGGTACACTAAAAAATAGGTTTTTAGAGGTGCCCTTATGTCCGTACCGCCGATGCTGAGCCTGCCTGCCGTTGTATCCCAAAAGCCTGCAATGAGTCTTATGATGGTTGACTTTCCCGAACCCGAAGGGCCGACGATGGCGGTAATTTGTTTTTCTTTTAATAAAAGATTTAAGCCGTTCAATATTTTTTTGCCGTCCTTGTATGAAAACTCCACATTTTTAAATTCTATATTATAATTTGGAATCTCTGCCCTCGTCTCTGCATGAACCAATTCTTTTGACTCCAAGATTCCGTTTATTTCTCCTGTAATGGTGTTTATGCGTGCAAGGTCATCCAAAGCATTTGTTGCTGCAATAATATTTTCGATTGTACCGAATGAAAGGATAATTATCGTGATAAGGTTAACAGGCGTAATCGAATTATTTAAATAGAATAAAACGCCGAAGGGTAAAATTGTTAAGAGCATCATAGGGCAGATAGTTCGGTATGCCGAAACGCCGACCATACACTGCTTCATCCACTTATAATAAAATGAAGCATTGTTGTAGACTGCATCGCTGTATTTTTTGTATGACTTTTCATTTTGATTGAAGGTTTTTATAACTTCGATACCGTTGATGTATTCGACTACGGCACTGTTCATTCCCTGATTTATTTTTACCGATTCGGCATAATTTGTTCCGTATGATTTCATTGTGGTTTTCATAAACATCATGCCGATAACAAGAGGCACAAGAGAAAGAAGCCCCAGTCTCCAATCCAAAATAAACATATACACTAACAGAATGACGGGGCCTGCAATGTTTGCCGTCATTTCGGGAACAAGATGAGCCAATGTTGTTTCCATTGAATCGACTTGTTCGACAAGAATATTTTTAAGCTTTCCCGATGAGATGTCGAGAATGTCGCCTAAGGGCATCTTAAACATCTTGTCCGAAATATCTTTGCGTATATCCTTCAATGCAGAAAAAGTTGCTCTGTGCGATATTGATGTAGAAATTGCCGCAAAGATTTCTTTTAACGTAAAGCAGATCAAAATAATTCCTGCTGCCTTTGTGTAAAACTGCATATCTCTATTGCCTTCGATAAGAGCGGCAGCTGCTCCCGCCAAAGTGATGTATGTAATAAGTCCCATAGCGACTTCTAGCAAGGCGCAGAATATGGAAGCTGCATACATACCCTTGTTTTTACTGATGTATTTTTTTATCAGGTTCATTGTGTTTCTCCTCTGATTCACTAAAATAATGACGAATTATGTTTCTAAAAAAATCTTTGTTTTTTCTAAAAACCTTACCCACCGATAGGACTTCGCATGATACGATGACGGCATTTAGAAAAGCTATACCCGTTTCGCTTGTTAGGGGTATGAGTTTATCCAAGTTATGTTCATGTAAAAATGAGCGTAATTCCTTTGCAGATTCTTTTATAAGTTCATCGCGTAATTTTTGAAGTTTTTTATTTTTTTCCGCTTCCATTAAAAACATGGCATATAAGGATTTGTACTCGTTGGGGTCAAGCATTTTCATAACGGCAATTTCGATTGCAAGGTCTTCGACAGAAATTCCCTCATGCTTGCGCATAAAGTCTTCGGAAAGATAGGAGCGGTATTCGTTGCCGTCAAGCATAAGGTCATAGAGCATTTCTGCCGTGCTTTTGTAGTGCCGGTAAACCCCGCCCTTGCTCATACCCGTTGCAGCGATAACGTCTTCCATTGTGGTACTGCCGAAGCCTTTTTTTAAAAATACCTTTTTTGCCGCCTCCCTGATTTCCTTTTTGCGGACATCAGCCGGAAGCCTTTCTTTTGCACACATACATTCTCCCAAACACCCTGCCTTGCCGGCAGATTATAGCGACGCTACCGTCGCTAATATAAAGATAACATAATTTAAAGTTAGTGTCAACCGAATTTAACAAAGAAAAGTGAAAAATTTGGGGGAGGGGGCTTCCTTGAAATTGAACGAATGAAGCACGTTTCAACGAACAGATTGCCGCATTTGTTTTTATGTATGATGCTAAAAAGGCTTGATAAAAGGATTGCAACCAATTTGTAAATGTGGATGCTTACTCACTTAGCTTTCTGTTTTTTCTTCCTCGTACAAATTTCCGGTATGCAGAGTAAGGAACGACTGTGGCAAATAAAAGATAAAATTTATTCACATACATATCAGGGATTCCTTTTGCATTGAAATGAACAGGAATTTTCTCCGGGAGAAATAAGCAAATAATAAATATTACAACCATTATTACCACCAACACCAAGACATCTTTTAACAGTCCATCTTTCATACAATTTCTCTCCTTGAACTAAATAAAATTTGATTTACCGATTTTTATATAAACTCCACTTGCAATAACAAGTAAAGTAACCGATATTATTTGAAAAACAGGCGTTATCGGAAGATTTAAAAACCAATGAAGAAGAATTGGTATAACTAATGCAGCCATTCCAATAATTGCAGACACAATAACAGGCATACTCTGTTTTACTACCATCATCTCGCTTTCCCATTCATAGTTAGGATATTTTTTATTCAAAGAAATTCCTATCACTGTTATAAAAACGGAATAGCATATAGGAACAATTATTAGGTTAATCATTTGAATTGGACTCATGTCGAGTTTCAGTGTAAATACAAATATGGAAATCATGTATCCGATTAAATGAATTGTAAGATTTACTGCAATTTTAGAATTTAAAATCGTTTTTACCCGAATAGGAGAACTTTGCAAAATCCAAACATTTTTACCTTCTAAAGATATGGAAAACGCTGCCGGACAACTAAGTAAAAACATTGAAGCAATACACATCGGAGCAAAATTTGAAAGATATTCATTAATATTTTCGATTCCCGAATATTCCCCTATTTGTTGTAAAGAATTAAAAAGGAAAAATATACTGAAAACACATAAAAGTATTACACCAAGACCTGCATTCAACACTGCCATATATGAGTTTAGAAACCGTCCCATTTCTTTTTTATATAGGGCAAAAAATACTGATTTTCTATTATTCGAATTTTTGTTGTCGGAATATCTTGTTGTTGTTTTAGCAAGAGTATTAAGCAATCCATACTTCAATGAAACCATTTTGGCAAATATATAAAAAAATACTATCGAGAGAACAATAAATAACCCTACTCCAATGTGCATTGGAAATTTATAGTATTCCATAAATAACTTAGATAGCGGGTACAGTCCGGTAATTTGCTTAGAAAGCATAATCCCAATGCTATTTTCATTACCTGATTTCATAGCCGACACTGCAATATATCCAATGATTCCTATCATCGCAAATGAAAAGATTAATGTAATAACATTTTTTCTCTTAAAGAAAGATGAAGCAACAACAATAACGATTCCCATACATGCTGCTATACACATCGGTATCAACGGAACAAAAATTATGGAAGTAAAATACAATATAATCTGTAATGCATTTAAACTTCCGTTTAACACCCAAACAATTCCTCCCGGAAGCATAAACATCAATCCTATTAAAAAATTCAATAAATACATAAACATAAACTTGCTGCTTATAATATCCGAACTTTTTACAGGCAACGACAAAAGATTTTTCATATCACGACTGCCAAATAAAATCCCATTCGAATAAAATATTGTCAAAAATAATATTGCAAAGCTTGATACCGATACCATATATGCCGGTATCAACTCCTGCTGTCCCGCTTGTACCAATGTTTTGGCTGTTATGATATTATAAACAAAGAAAAATATGGCAAGAGTTATTATTCCAAAACTTGCAATAACAATTGAACTTTGTTTTTTATTTCCCGGCTCTTTCATTTCGTTGATCGGAAAAAAATTCATCAATTGTGTTTTAATTAGTATCCAAATTTTGCTCATTATCCTGCACCTCCATGAAAAAAGTTTCCAAAGATTTATTGCCTTTGACTTCTTCTGTATTTCCGCTCGCTATTAACTTTCCGGTTTTTATAATTGCAATTTTATTACATAATTTTTCTGCAACATCCAATACATGTGTTGAAAAGAAAATGGCTCCTCCATCTGATACGCATTCGTGCATTATTTTCTTTAGTAGAAAAGTTGCTTTCGGATCAAGTCCAACAAAAGGTTCATCTAAAATTAGTAACTTTGGAGAATGCACCAGTGCAGAAATAATCGCCGTTCTTTGCTTCATGCCATGTGAATACGAAGATATCATTCCCGAAAGATGTTTCGTCATTTCAAATAAATCGCCGTATCTCTGGATTCTTTCTCTGCGTATCTCAGTAGAAACTTCAAATAAATCTGCAATAAAATTGATGTACTGAAATCCTGTCAGATGTTCATATAAATCCGGATTATCCGGAATGTATGCCATCATTTTTTTACAAATAACAGGCTCCTCTTTAATGGAATGCCCGTCAATCGTTATACTTCCATTCTCAAAATCATGAATCCCAACTACCGCTTTTATCGTTGTAGTTTTTCCGGCTCCATTTGCACCAATGAATCCATAAATATCTCCGGACTGTACTGAAGCGGATAAGTTTTCAACAGCCTTTTTGTTCCCATAGAATTTACTAAAATTCTTTATCTCTAACATAATTTCCGCCTCTATTGACAATTTGTCAGTTATTCTTTAAAATAAAACCGATAACTTGTGTAGCAACATCTATCGGCATACCATTCTCCTTACAAACATTCTATTTTTTTTTGATTACTAAAGAGCTTTTTCGTATTTAAACTTTGTTCAAGCATTATCTTAAATGCGTTTAAGTAGTCATTAACAGGTTCTTTTTTCGAATATCTTATACTTATGTTATTTGAAACAAAAACATAAGCTGTCATAAGAAATTCTGCTGTTTCTGATGGATATTTTACAAAAAAAACTTTTTCCGTTATTCCTTGATTTATAATCTTTTCAAAATATATTGTCAGTTTTTCAACAAGCTTATGGGATAACTTATCTATCATATATTGATTTTCTTTAAGGTCAACTGTTTTTTGTAGCACTGTACCCTCTGCCGAAATATTTTCCGAAGATATAATGGTGGCATTCATAAATGATCTGATTTTTTCTATGGCAGTTTTATCATCATAGGTAATAATGTGAATATCTTTCAATAGTTTATCTGAATATTGTTCTACAAGACAATATAAGATATCCTCTTTATTCTTAAAGTGATAATATAACAACCCTCTTGATATATTTACTTTATCGACTATATCCTGAGTTGTTGTGTTAGTATATCCTTTCTCCATAAAAAGCAGCATTGCCGCATTCATAATCTCGGCACGCCGTATTTCAGGTTCTTTTACATCTCTCATACTATTCATCCCAACACTTAGAATATCACGTAACTGACAATTTGTCAATGATAATTTTAAAAATTGTGAAGATTTTTTTATAATTAAAAGTTCTAAAATCGTGAAGCTTTCTACAGATGTTTTACATAATGCAGGCTTGCGTTCCCTAATGCTTGAAAGCTATGGGCAATTGGGAGTTTCGTGCGGCCGAGTTCTCAAACTGAAAGAAGGCCTCATTACGGAAGATTGTTGGCTTGGGTAAGGTTCCTTGCTTATATCATTTGCCTCATTCAAACTTTATTTTGCTAAAGATTTATTTGTTACCCTCTGATTTTTTTATAGGAATTTGGTATAATCAAATGTAATTATGCTTTTACGGAGTTACTCATGAATATTTTAGATGAACATATAATCGGTCTTACAAAATTAACTGATCTGTTTGAACAAAATAAAAAACAGTATAATGCAGCGGCTTATGATGAAGCAAATACCCGCACTGATTTTATAGATAAGTTTTTTGAGCTTTTGGGCTG
This sequence comes from Treponema sp. OMZ 798, assembly GCF_024181385.1. Taxonomy (NCBI): domain Bacteria; kingdom Pseudomonadati; phylum Spirochaetota; class Spirochaetia; order Treponematales; family Treponemataceae; genus Treponema; species Treponema sp. OMZ 798. The sequence goes on along the minus strand of NZ_CP051305.1, from coordinate 1,982,362 downwards.
GGATATCAGTAATACACAAGGTTATTCCGAGCAGTATCGCGAGGTTGTGCGTGAAGACAAGGTAACAATCGAAGGTAAAGTTAAGGCTCCCGATTATGCGTTTAGGATAGGCGGAGTGAGAAAGTTTTTTGTAGAAGCGAAAAAGCCTAGCGTTAATATCAAAGATGACCTTGAGCCTGCTTTTCAGGTAAGGCGGTACGGCTATACGGCAAAGCTGCCCCTGTGTATTCTCACCGACTTTGAAGAATTTGCCGTGTACGATACACGCATAAAACCTTCGCCTTCCGATAAACCGAGTACGGCCCGTATTTTTTATTGCACCTTTGATGAATATCAAAAGAATTTCGATTTTATTTTTAACACCTTTTCAAAAGAGGCAATTTTAAAGGGCAGCTTTGATTCCTATATTCAAGAAAATAAAAATAAAAAGGGCACTTCCGAAGTCGACAAAGAATTACTAAAGCTGATTGAAAGCTGGCGGACGGACATTGCAAAGAATATTGCCTTACGCAATCCTTCTTTAAGCATTTACCATTTAAATGTTGCCGTACAAAAAATTATCGACCGTATTATTTTCTTGCGGATTGCAGAAGATAAAGAAATGGAAGAGTACGGACTTCTTAAAAAAATAACGGAAAGCGGTGCGGTATACCAAAAGCTGCAAGCTGTGTTTGACAAGGCAAATGCAAAGTACAATTCCGGTCTTTTTAAACCGCATGATTGGCTTCGGAATCTGACGATTGACGATGCGGTTCTTTCTTCCATTATAAACGGGCTGTATTACCCTGAATGTCCTTATGAGTTTTCTATTTTACCCGTAGAAATTCTCGGTAATATTTACGAGCAGTTTTTAGGAAAGACCATTAAATTCCGCAATGTAAAAGGCGGACACACCGCCCTTATCTAAGAAAAGCCTGAGGTAAAAAAGGCAGGCGGCGTGTACTATACGCCTCAATACATTGTCCGCTACATTGTTGATAATACAATCGGTATAAAGATAAGGGGAAAAACTCCCGAAGATATTGCAAAGCTGAAAGTTGTAGACCCTGCCTGCGGTTCAGGCTCCTTCCTTGTGGAAGCCTATCAAGAGCTGCTTAATTATCATTTGGACTATTATTCAAATGAAAAGGAGCGGAAGGCTGCGCTAAAAAACGGTTATATTTATGAAGCAGGAAAAAATGTATATAAGCTTACCATTGAAGAAAAACAGAGAATATTGCTTAACAGTATTTACGGAGTTGATATAGACGGTCAGGCTGTTGAAGTTACCAAATTGTCGCTTTACTTAAAACTTTTGGAAAACGAAGGCAGCGAAACACAGGGACAGCTTTTTAAGTTTTCGGATCTTACACTATTGCCCTCACTCGATTCAAATATCAAATGCGGCAACAGCCTCGTCGGTTCCGACTATTATAACGAAAAAGATTTAAGCCTTTTTGATGATGAAGCCATGCGGAAAATCAACACCTTTGACTGGGACAAGGAATTCCCCGAAGTCTTTGCTCAAGGCGGCTTTGACTGTGTGATAGGGAATCCGCCGTATCTTAGAGTACAAGGATTGCGTGAATATTATACGGAGGAATCAAAATACTATGAGCAGGTATATAAATCTGCAACCGGACGCTTTGATTTTTATATACTTTTTATGGAAAAAGGTTTTAAATTGCTTAATAAGGATGGAGTACAATCATTTATTCTTCCTAATAAATTTATCAATAGTGATTTCGGCTCAGGTATTAGACAATTTATATATGAAAATCATGCATTGAACAGTATCGTTCATTTTGAATCACATCTTGTATTCAATACGGCTTCTGTTTATACCTGTATTATTGGACTTTCACACAACAATACCGACTTTAAATTTATAAAAACCGAGCCTGAAAAAATAACAGATAAACTATTTTTTGATATTTTACCTTTTGATATTTTGCAAGACAATGGAGCTTGGCATTTATCTGCTTCAGCTGATACTTCACTCATTCAAAAATTACAATTACAAAAGATGATGGTAAAACATATTTTCAAAGGTATCTTTCAGGGAATAGTGAGTGGAGATAATAAAGCTTTTTATCTTTCCGATTGTAATCTAAAAGAAGAATTTATTGTTGGTTATAATTCTTTGTGCAGAAGATTTATTTACCGGTAAGGCTCATACTACAATTGCAAAGAATATTTGTGATACTATAAAAAATAATTCGGATTGCCGTATGATAGGTCTTGACGGGTCTTGGGGTTCCGGTAAATCAAATCTGTTAAAGATAGTAGAAAAACAGCTTAATCAGCAAGAGAATGAAAAATATCACTTTTTTCTATATGACGCATGGGGACATCAAGAGGATATTCAAAGACGTGCAATTTTAGAAAATTTAACCGATTTTCTGGTTAATGAGAAAAAAATTCTTGGTAGTAAAAAATGGGAAGAAAAATGCAAAAATCTTGAATCAAGAACAAAAGAAACCGAAGTAAAAACTATACCAAGGTTAAGTATTAGCGTTATGATAGGTATTTTTTCTATCATTATCACACCTGCTTTAAAACCTCTTTCAGATTTATTACAAGAAACTTGTCCAAAAGTTAGTAAATATATATTTTTTACACCTTTATCATTATTTATAGTTGCAGTTTGTTATATAATATTAAAATATCTTTTTGGGTTCTTCAAAAAACAAAAAAAACAGGAAAAATTTATACATATTTTTAATGATATATTTGCTTTTTATACAAAAGATAGAAAAGATACTATAACACATGAAATAATATCTGAACGCAATCCTTCTTCAAAAGACTTTAAAGATTGGATAGAAGAAGTATCTAATGACTTGATAAACAATAATCTAATAATCATTTTTGATAATATGGATAGACTCCCATCAGATAAGGTGCAAGAACTTTGGTCATCTATTCATAGTTTTTTTGCAGAAGAAAGATACGAACATATATGGGTTATTGTTCCTTTCGATAGGCAACATATACGAAATGCTTTTAAAAAAGAGGATATACAAATACTCACAAAAGATAACGATAAAGATAAAGATAATTTTTTAGATGAATATATATGTTATGGCGATGATTTTATCAATAAAACTTTTGATGTAGTGTATAGAGTTTCTCCGCCTATTATGTCGGACTGGAAAAACTATTTTAGAATTCAGTGGAAGGAGGCATTTGGGAATACAATTGATCAAGATAATTATGAAAATGTAATGCAAATATATGATATGCTTACGATAGAACAATCACCTCGAAAAATTATTGCATTCATCAACGAAATAGTAACAATTAAACAAATTGTAGAAGATGCTATACCTTATCAATATATTGCATTGTACATATTCGGTAAACAGAAAATAACCGAAAAAGGTATTATTGAAATTTTTTCGCCTACCTTTTTAGGTGCTATTGAATTTCTATATAAAAATGATACTGACTTAGCAAAATACCTTGCAGCACTTCACTATCAACTACCTCCGGAAGAAGTAGAAAGTGTTATATTTAGGGAAAAACTTAAGCAATCACTTGATAATAACGATGCAAATACCGTTAAAGAGATCAGCGAATCACCAATTTTTATTGATGCGTTAGAATCTGCTGTACCGATTATTACAAATATCGGTAATGCTGTAGAATCTATTAATAAAATTTTTGATGATAAAATGAATACTCAGTATGCCAAATATATTTGGAAAGTTCTTTACAATAAGGCAAGAGATAAAGTGGAAACAAAGCTTGAAAATTATCAGTATATACTACTATCTCATATTGAAGCTCCTGCACAATATCTAGAAACTATTATAAGTATGTTAGCAAATAATAAAAACTTTAATCCTCAGCAGTATTATAATGATATCACAAAACTTACTCAATTAAAAAATATTGATGTATTTTCTCATCTTATGCCAAAGAAGTTACAGATTGAGCAGTTTATTGTTTTTATTAATCTGGCTAAGGCCAATATTAATAAATATAAAATTACTTGTGATAATAATGAGATTGATACATATTTATCTGAACTGAAACTTGAAAAGTTAAAGGGAGTTACATTTATACCGTATCTTACAAAAAAAGACGATTTAGAAAAATACAAATCAAAATTAATTGATGGAATTAAAAACAATTATGATAATAAAGAATATATTGAAATATTATACACTCGCTTAAAGGAACTGGAACGTCCGGTTCAAAAAGACCTTTTATCGGATAGCAATATATACTCCCTATTTACTGACTGGGATAGTAAAAATGATTTTTATTATGATTTAATTTGTATGAGAATTGCGCAATATGATAACTTTAACTCCTCATATTCAATTTATTTTGATACTGTGTTAAATAGTAATGATCCTAATATTGTTAAAAAAATATCAGAACGAATTGAATATTATACAAGCTATGGTGATATTCTTCTCCATTTACCGGAAATGGAGTTCCCTGTCTACAAAGCTGTTGCACAGGAATTAACAAAGAATTCTTATGGTATATCTAGCGCACATATAGAGAAACTGCTCATGCATTATGACTCGATTAATGAAAAATTAGAGCTTTCGCATGATGTGCTGTTATCACATTTAAATGCGTGGAGAGATTTTGCAGTAAAAGCTATCAACGAATCTAATATATCGGATATACCTATAGCCTTTTTTAAGGCTGTGCATACTGAAAATATCAATAATGAATTGACTAAACATTGTATGAATACGCTTTCCGAGTATTTAAAAAATCTTAAAAAAGAAGACTGGATTGAATCCATAAAAGATCAAACTTTTGCTTATAAAGTATTAGATTATAGCAAGATACCATTGGAGCATAGTGCAGTTACAGCATTGGAAGAAGTTATTGAAAATTTTATTAAATCGGAATCGGGTTTTGCAAATTGTTCTGCCCAAATAAAATACCTTATCAGTAAAGCTGAAAATGATAATTGCCCATTACAGACAGGTGCAAAAAATGTACGGGATATTTTTACAAATGGAAAAGAGAAAATGAATGCAAATATATTCTCTGTTATAGGTTCATACTTATTAAAATATGGAAAACTTGAAGAAAAAAAAGAAGCTTTGCGTACACTATTCCCTGCTGATGTTATCGATTCACATATAGAAATCTTACTTAAATTTTCAGATATTATTAAAAAAATAATGGATAGAGCAGATGAACCGGAGCAGCAGACATTTATAAATGAGATTAAAACCGGGATGGATAGAAATGAAAAAATAAAAGAGTTTGCCGAAAAGCTTTGGTTATCAAAAGGTGAGGATGAAAAATCGTAACATTTTATATAAACATTCTAAATAAGGACTTGGGCTCCGTCCCACAAATCCCCCTCCACATCTTATAAAAATCAAAAAAATATGCTATAATCTAATTAAGAATTAGATTAAGGGGAGTAAAAATGCCTGAAAAAAGAAAGCTGCCGATAGGTATTCAAAATTTTGAAAAATTAAGAAAAGAAAGCTACGTTTATATCGATAAGACAAAATATATTTGGGAGCTGGTGCAAAATTTTAATCCCCACTTTTTAAGCCGACCGCGCAGGTTCGGGAAAAGTCTTTTTCTTTCTACCTTAAAGGCCTATTTTTTAGGACAAAAAGAGCTTCTCACGGGTTTGGCAATAGAAAAATTAGAAGAAGCTCAAGCCGATAAGCGGGAAATTTGGCAAAAATACCCTGTTTTCTATCTGGATTTTAATTCCGAAACCTATCGTGATATACATAGCCTTGAAACTATAATCGATAATAATCTTTCTTTGTGGGAAAAAGAGTATGGAAGTGAGCTATACGAAAAAAGTTTTTCAAGCCGCTTTGCAGGCCTTATCCGCCGAGCATACGAAAAAACAGGTAAGAGGGTTGTAATTCTTGCCGATGAATATGATAAACCTCTTTTGGAAACGATGAATGATAATCCAGAATTAAATGAAACATACAGAAAGATTCTAAAAGGCTTTTATGGGGTAATTAAGTCGAGTGACGAATATCTCCGGTTTGCCTTTTTAACGGGAGTGACAAAATTCAGTAAGGTCAGCATTTTTAGCGATTTGAATAATTTGAGGGATATTTCCCTTGAAAGGTATTATGCAGGTATTTGCGGCATTACGGAAGAAGAATTAAAAGAATCTTTTCAGCCTGAAATCAAAAGCTTATCTGAAGAAAAAAATATAAACTATGAAGAAACCCTTTCTCTTTTAAAAAAGCAATATGACGGCTATCTTTTTCATCCTCAGGGTGAATCCTTGTACAACCCCTTTAGCTTGCTTAATGCCTTTGTCAAAAAAGAAATGGGTATGTATTGGTTCGCCACAGGAACTCCGTCTTTTTTGGTCAAGTTTTTGCAAAACCAGACCGGCAATGTCAGGGAGATACTTGAGGATGCGGAGATGACCGAAAATGCCTTACAGGATTACCGTCCCGATATGGAAAACCCCATACCTATTTTGTTTCAGGCCGGATATCTGACTATAAAAAGTTTTGATCCCGAATTCGGTTTTTATAAGTTGGGCTTTCCGAATGATGAGGTAAAATACGGCTTTTTGGATAACCTTGTACCTGCATTTACATCAATAGCAAAAGATGCGAGCGGCTTGTTTATAGCTAATTTTTTAAGGGATTTGCGGAGCGGAAATATAGATTCCTTTATGGAGCGTATGTACACAGCCTGTGCAGGGTTACCCTACAGCCTTGCTGCAAAAGGCAACACCAATATGAGGGAGAGGGATTATCAAATTGCCTTTTATATCCTTTTTAGTTTGATGGGGCAATTTGCTCAAACAGAGGTAGTAAGCTCAAAAGGAAGAGCCGATTGCGTTGTGCATACTCCTAACACAGTTTATGTTTTTGAATTTAAATTGATGGGAAATGGAACGCCTCAGGAGGCAATTCAACAGATAAAAGAAAAGGGCTATGCCGAACCATACCGGATGAGCGGTAAAAAAATAGTTTTGGTAGGAGCCGTCTTCGGTGACGGTATGGATTCGGAGTCTTCCAATAACTGGCTTGCCGAAGATCTATCCAAGTAATCAAGCGAGGTTTGCCTTGAGGTAAACCTCACTTACAAAATCAGCATCGCATCCCCATACGAAAAGAATTTATATCTTTCTTCGACGGCGTGGCGGTAGGCATTAAAAATATTTTCCTTTCCGGCGAGGGCTGAGACTAGCATTACAAGGCTCGATTCGGGGGTGTGAAAATTCGTAAAAAGCTTATCTATCAGTTTAAACTTATAAGAGGGGTAAATAAAGATATCGGTAGCCTGATGCCCTCTTTTTAGTTTGTTTCTTTTTTCATCCCATGCGGATTCGAGGGTGCGCACGCTGGTAGTTCCGACGGCTATAATGGGCCGCCCTTCCTTTTTCGCTTTTTCAACAGCTTGAGCCGTTTCTTCCGAAATAAAAAAATGCTCGGTGTGCATCTTATGGTCTTCTATTCTTTCTGCCCTGACCGGAAGAAAGGTGCCGAGCCCGACATGGAGGGTTACATATTCAATTTCGATTCCTTTATCTCGTATTTTTGAAAGCACCTCCCGGGTAAAGTGAAGGCCGGCAGTGGGCGCTGCAATCGAGCCGTATATTTCGGCATAGACAGTTTGGTAGCGGTCGGCATCTTCTTCGGTGTCCTTTCGGTGAATGTAGGGCGGAAGCGGCATGTGGCCGTATTTATCGAGCCACTCGTCATCGATGATTCTGTTAAATTTCATACAGCGGAATTCGCTTTCAAGCGGAATCTCGGACTCAATGATTTCGGCCTCAGTTCCGTCCTCAAACAAAAAGGTTTTGCCGGGCTTTTGGCGCTTTGCTTTTTTTGCCATAACCTGCCAAAGAGAACCGTCCGAGCCCTTCATGGGGTTAATCATCAAAAATTCGCACACTGCATTTGTTTTGCTTTTTGCATAAATGCGGGCATGGCGCACCTTCGAATTATTAAAAATCATCAGGGCATTTTTGGGGAGAAGATCGGGCAGCTCCGTAAAAAGGCGGTCTTCAAGTTTTCCGCTTTGTTTGTCTAAAATTAAAAGCCTGTCTCCGCCTCTTTTTTCTGAAGGCGACTGAGCTATGAGCTCTTCGGGTAAGTCAAAGTTAAATTCTTTTGTAAGCATAGTCTTCCATCAAGGTAAATTTTTAAAGTATTTTTTAATTTGTTTGTTCTCCGAACAAGGATAAAATTGCTTTATTACCGAAAAGTTTTGCATATCCTAAGGCTGACATACCTAGGCCGTCTTTTATATTACAGTCGGCTCCGTGCTTTACAAGCATTTCCACGATATCGGCTTCACGGCGGCCTACCGAAAGAATCAAGGCTGTCTGCCCGTCCTTGCTTTGAATATTGGTGTCGGCTTTTTTTTCGAGGAGAACCTTTACCGCCTCGCCGTATCCGACTTGGGCTGCATCCATCAAGGCCGAATAGTTTCTGTCTTCCGCGCAGAGGTTTATTGCTGCTCCTTTTTCGAGGAGGAGCTCAAGCGTTTCAAAACACTTATTTCTTACGGCAAGGGATAGAACAGGTGTTCCGAGGGAATCCTTTTGCGAAGGGTCAAAACCTGCGTCGATAAAAAGGCTGACTATTTCCTTCTCGTTGTTTTTAACGGCACGCACATAATTCGGAATAAAGAGGGAATAGCCGCTTTCCAACAATTTTGCCCGGGCTTGTTCTTTGAGCAGGTTTTCGTTAAAGCGTCTTTTTTCTACCTCGAAGTAGGCATCAAAGGACTTAATCGTAAGCATTACAAAGGAACGCAAAAAGTTTTTAGGCAGTTCAAGCTTTTCTTCTTCAAGTACAAGAACCGGAAGGTTTAAGCCCGTAGCATAGCCCGAAAAAAACATAAAGCCCAAATAGGCCACCGGATTTTTACTGTAAATAAAGAGAACATGGGTAATGTTTTTCATAATATGGCGCGGCGTGTTTAAGTTTTCATCTTTCCATATCTCATCTTCATTGTATAGAATGACATCACATTCGTGGGATATGATTATATTTTTTATAGCCATCGCTGCGTCTTTTTTCTTTTCATCATAGAAAATAGCGACATTCATAGGGCTAAGTATATCTTCTTATCCAAAAAAAGTAAATAGAATCATAACAAATCTATTGATATAATTATAAAAACTATATTATAATGTTTTTATGAATAAAGAATCAGCTGATTTAAAACATGTTAATTTGAAGGCTGCTTATATAACGCCGCATCCTCCGATTATAATCCCCGAAATAGGAAGGGGAGAAGAAAAAAAAATAGCCTCAACTTCTGGGGCTCTTAAAACTATATCGGAAGAAATAAGGCAAATAGAACCCGAAACCATTATAATTATTACTCCCCATGCAAAAATGCACCGAGGGGCAGTTACCATTAATACTGCCAAGATTATTGAAGGAAGCATGAGGCAATTCGGCTGCCCTGACCTAAACCTTTCGGCAAATAACAACACAGATATAGTCAAAAGTATAATCAAAAAATGTAAAAAAACCGGTTTTCCTTATGCTGCAGTAGATATGAGCCTTGATCACGGCTCTTTTGTTCCTCTTTATTTTATAGCTTCCGAACTCTCAACCTTTTCTCTTGTTCATATAAATTACGGAATTATGCTGAGTGCAATGCTCGAAGAATTCGGTTCAATTCTTTCCGAAATTATAGAGGAAAAAAAATGCAAATCTGTTTTTGTTGCAAGCGGAGATCTTTCTCACCGGCTTCTTTCTACAGGGCCTTACGGTTTTGCTCCTGAAGGACCTAAATTCGATAAGGAGTTTGTAAGAATTATAGAAAAGGGCTGTCTTTCCGAATTTGCCGAAATGTCCCCTGTCTTGGCTGAAAGAGCCGGAGAGTGCGGCTTAAATTCTTTCTTGATATTGTCAGGCCTTTTATCCTGCTATGAATATTCTCAAGAGCTGCTTTCTTATGAGGGGCCCTTCGGTGTCGGATATGGTGTAGCCCGGTTTAAGGTTGAATCTATAAGGCAGGAAGAAGATGATGAAGAATCTGAAGAAGTTTTTAACGGAAAAAAGAAATTTATCTTGCCTGATTCTCAAACTAAGGACCCATATATAAAGCTTGCAAGGAAGAGTATTACCTACTATTTAAAGCACAAGGAATTTTTAAAACATAAAAGCATAAGAGGTATTCCTGCAGACAGGGCCGGTGTTTTTGTATGTTTGAAAAAAAAAGGAACGCTTCGCGGATGTATAGGAACAATTATGCCTACCAAAAGGACTATAAAGGAAGAGATAATTAAAAATGCCGTATCAGCCGCCTTAAATGATCCGCGTTTTCCGCCTGTCGATTTATCCGAAATGAACGATATTATCTGCTCTGTGGATATTCTTTCAGAACCGGAAGAAATAAAATCCGTTTTGGATTTGGATGTAAAGCGTTTCGGCGTAATAGTTGCCTCGGGTGGCCGTACAGGACTTCTTTTACCCAATCTTGACGGCATAGACTCCGTCGGTATGCAGCTTGCCATTGCTCTTCAAAAGGGCGGTATAAGTCCCGAAGAACCTTATACTATGTACCGCTTTGAAGTTATAAGACATGAGTAATAAGAGGTTTTAAATTTCTTCCTTAATCCATTCCCCGACGGTTTTTTCTTCAGGATCAAAACTGACACCTATAAGCACTATCTGCTTATTATCAGCCTTGAACCTTTCGGCATAGTTTTTCTCTTTTATTTGATTTAAAGCGGTTTTTGCATCTTCTTTTAGTTTAAACTCAAAGATATAAATTGCCGTGCCGGTTTTTACAACACAATCAGTTCTCCCCTTTGATGAAGGTATTTCCACCTCGACAAATTGTCCCATCAGGGCAAAGACAAGATAAATACATATCTGATAGTTATACTCCCTTAAAGCAAGGTTTTCGTTACTGTCTTTTTTTACATTGCTATATGGAAGACTTGCCATTATCGACTTTAACCTCTGCATAAAATCTTCTACCCGTCCTGCAATAATATCCCTATAAAATTGGGCTATACAAAAAGGCCCTTCTGCATATACTACATTACAATAACTTGGGAAAAGATTATATAAAAATCCGTAGCGTACCTCATCGTTCGGGAAGCCCAATTTATAAAGCCGTACCAATTTATCATAACTCTTTATCGTTAGGTATCCTGCTTGAAACAAGATAGGTATTACCGAGCCTGATTCTGCCCTGTAGTCGGATAGACCTGATGCATCCATTTCTACATTTCCGTCAAGGTCGGGGATATTGTATGAATAGTTTTTTAAATAGTTTACCAAGAAGGTGGGAGTTCCGGTTTCAAACCAGTAATTACCCAGTTCTTTTTTTGCAAAGGCATTCAGCAAACTAAAGGGATTATATACATTTATACTGTTTTGATTAAAAAGATAGCCGTCATATCTTTGCTTTAGCATTAGTAAGATATCTTCATAGCTGCAAGCTTCTCTTTCCTGTAGAATTTTAATTTCAGGTTGAAAGGTTTTTTCAAGTTCTTCTTGAGTAATCCCGCAAATACAGCCGAAGTCTTCTTCCATGCTTATATCACGGAGATTGTTTAAATCGCTGAAAATACTTACCTTGCTGAATTTTGTAACTCCGGTTAAAAATGCAAAACGGATATATTGGTCGGAACTCTTTAATGCGGAATAAAAAGCCTTTAACACGGCTCTGTATTCTTCATTCAATTTTTCATTTATACTCATTGTTTGGAGGAGGGGTTTATCGTATTCATCCACCAAGACGACAACCTGTTTGCCGGTTTTTTCGTAAGCGGTTTTTATTGCTGCTTCAAATCTTAGACCGAAAGCCGCAGTGTTTTCATGCATTATGCCATATTGCTTTTCTATATTTTTAAGCAAAAAATTAATCCTTTCATTGAGATCTTCAATACCGCTATACTTCCCGACATTAAAATCCAAATGAAAAACGGGGTATTCCTGCCAGATTTCCCTTTTTTCTTTTTCGGCTTCTTCCAATTTCTCGATGGCTAAACCTTTGAATAATTCTTTTTGCCCTAAAAAGTATGCCTCTAGTGTTGAAAGAAGGAGACTCTTACCGAATCGGCGCGGTCTGCTTAAAAAATAAACACGTCCTGATGAAGCTAACTTATACACAAGTTCCGTTTTATCTGCATAGAGAAAATTATCATTACGTATTACCTTAAAACTTTGTACGCCTATAGGCAGTTTTCTACTAAAATCCATCATAACTAATAGTCTAGCATAAGCAGGATAGCTTGTCAATTATTTAGTAATTTAGTATTCTTGGCCGTCGAAATAAGGTTCCGCTTCTATTGAATCGAATGTGCTTATAGGTTATACTTAAACAAGAAAACTCGAGGAGCAAAAAATTAAAACTCGAAAATTTAAATTATTGATATTTTTTTTCTGTACCCTGTTCTGTGTTTTTTCGTGTAAGAGCCGCAGACTTGCCGAACCCTTGGAAACGCCTGAGGTTTTAATCGAAGAGAAGCCGGAAGACCCATTTTTGGGTGTTTATATTATGGACCTGCCTTCATCGCGAAGCGGAATTACAAGCTATTCTGTGGAATTTAAGGCCGATCAAACTGCAAGGGTTTTGCTTTTTAAAGAAGGAAGAACGGAGCCTGAAATTTCTTATGGCAAGTGGCTTATAGCAAAGGACGGAATTATTATTTTGTATTTTGAACAAAGTGTCCCGAGCGAATTTTTTATAAAAAATGCGGACGGCTCTCTTTCATTTTTAAACGCTCAAAGAAAGCCGTATTCCGGCGAATTGGGCGAGCTTCTTATTTTACGCAAAATTAAAAAGGATTAACTTAAACCAATTTATTTCAAAGGAAATATTTTAATGATTATATTTTTAATCGGAATGAGCCGGGCAGGAAAAACCGAAACAGGAAAGATTTTAGCAAAAAAATTAAAAGCCTCCTTTATAGACACCGATTCTTTTATGGAAGATCTTTACGGTAAAACTATAAGAGAACTTTATAAAGCTCATGGAGAAAAAAAATTCCGAGTAAAAGAATTGGAATGCTTTGACAAAATAATCAAAAACTTTTCGTCCTGCTCCAATGAGAAAAACGCCGTTCTCTCTGGTAACGAAAACGCCGTTATCTGTGATGAGAAAAACGCTGTTGTCAGCACGGGAGGAGGTTATGCCGAAAACGAAATTCTTATTAAAAAACTAAAAGATTTTCCCCGAATAATTTTAATCGACACCGAGCCTGCCGAAATTTTTTATAGAATAAAAGCGGCTGAACACAAAGAAGGTTTTTATCCTGCCTTTTTGGGAGAAAATATTAAAGATGAAAAAGATGCGGAAGACCGTTTTTTTGCCGTATATGAAAGGCGGATAAAAATTTATCGAGAGCTGGCTTCATTTTCCATAAATCCGAAAAACCTTTCCCCGGAAAACACAGCGGAACAAATCATTTTGTCTTTGTAAATAAATTTACGGCTTGATAAAATTCGGTTCTTATGCTATCATTGATAGTATGAAAAGCATCGATAAGGAGTTGAACTCCATTACTGAATTATTCCCGTCCGATTTTACGGATGATGAAAAGGCTCTCGCGAAAACGCATTTTTTAAAAAAACTGTCTGTTTTGACTCACAGTTTTTACGGCGGAAAGCTTCAAACTGTTCCCAAATGCGGTTTGTACGGTTTTAACTGGTTTAACGTTTGGTATACGCCCGGCGTTTCTGCCGTTTCTACCTCAATTCGCGATGATAATGAAACATCCTTTGCTCTTTCCAACAAAGGTAATTTGGTGGCTGTTGTAAGCGACTCTACACGAGTTTTGGGCGACGGCGACTGCACCCCTCCCGGAGGATTGGGAGTTATGGAAGGCAAATGTATGCTTATGAAGTATTTAGGCGGCGTTGACGCTTATCCCCTGTGTATCGATTCTAAAGTAAGAGTTGATGAAGAAGAAAAACGAGGTATAAAATCCGGAAAGCATGATCCCGACAAGATTATAGATTTTGTCAGAATGCTTGAACCTTCTGTAGGTGCCGTAAACCTCGAAGATATTCAGCAGCCTGACTGCTTTAAGGTTTTGGACACCTTGAGAGAGGTCTGTGAAATCCCTGTCTGGCACGATGATGCTCAAGGGACTGCCTGTATCACCCTTGCAGGTCTTTTGAACGCCATAAAACTTGCAGGCAAAAAAATGGAAGACTGCAAGATTGTTCTTTTGGGAGCAGGGGCATCAAACACGACAATCGCCCGCCTTATCTTGGCTGACGGCGGTAAGCCTGAAAACATGATAATCTGCGATTCAAGAGGCGGTTTACATTCAGGCCGAAAAGACATAGAAGAAGATAAACGCTACTACCGAAAGTGGGAACTCTGTTTACAGACCAACCCCAAGAAGATAGACAGCTTTGATGAGGCTATGAAGGGTGCCGACGTTTTAATAGCCCTTTCTACTCCCGGGCCAAACACCGTAACAAAGGAACAGGTCGCTTCGATGAACGAAAAGGCCATCGTTTTCACTTGTGCAAACCCCATCCCCGAAATCTGGCCGCATGAAGCCAAGGCCGCAGGTGCCTATATCGTAGGAACAGGCCGCGGAGACTTCCCGAACCAGATCAATAACTCCGTTTGTTTCCCCGGCATCTTAAAGGGTGCCCTCTTGGTACGAGCCAAAAAGATTTCCGACGGAATGGCAATCCGCTGTTCTCACTCGATTGCAGACTACTCCGAAAAGAAGGGAATCAATCCCGACAATATAGTAGTTACAATGCAGGATGAGGATGTATTTGCTGTTGAAGCTGCCGACGTTGCAATGCAGGCTATCAAAGAAGGCTTGGCCCGCGTAACCATGACATGGGAAGAAGCTTACGAGCGAGCAAAAAAAGATATCGAAGAAAGCCGCTCCTTGACCAAAATGTTAATGGAAAAGAACTTCATCAAAGAACCTCCTCAGGAGTTCTACGAAAAAGCCTTAGAATATGCCGTTGAGCAGATTAAGAAAAACAGAAAATAAATCTTTTTAAAAATCTTCTTGTATTTTTAAAAAGACTCTGTACAAGACCGGCCGGATCTTAAAAAGACTCGGCCGGTTTTTATTTATCAAACATTTTTATGGCAGCTTGTTTTAAGGTCAATGGAGACATTATCATTGTTTTTCAAAACACAGAATTCCCTCCTCTTGCCTTTTTACCGATAATTTATTATCCTTGAATATCTATATTAATAATTAATTTTTAATACCCCTTTGCGCTCTTTGCGTGCTCTGCGGTTTATTTTGGAGGTTGTTATGGCACAGTACAAGTTTGAAACTGAAGTGAACCAGCTTTTGTCGCTCATCATTCATTCGCTTTATTCAAACAAGGAAATCTTTTTGAGGGAGCTTGTTTCCAACTCTTCGGATGCATTGGACAAGTTAAAGTATTTAACCCTTTCCGATGAGGCTTATAAGCAGATTAAATTCGAGCCCAGAATCGATATCTGTTTTGACGATACGGCTAATACGCTCACCGTGCGGGATACCGGCTTGGGTATGAACGAGGAAGATCTAAAAAATAATTTGGGAACTATAGCAAGATCCGGAACAAAGGCTTTTTTAGATCAGCTTGCCGCAGCCGATAAAAAAGACTCCAACCTTATCGGTCAGTTCGGTGTAGGTTTTTATTCGGCTTTTATGGCCGCATCTACCATCGACGTTATTTCCAAAAAGGCCGGAGAAAGCGATGTTTGGAAATGGACCTCTGACGGAAAGGGTGCCTACGACTTGGAAAAGGTTGACGATACTGCCTTCCCCATAATAGACGATGTGCCCGAAGGAGCAAACGGAACCTGCGTTATACTTCACCTAAACAATGAGGACTCGGAGTATGCTGCCCGCTGGCGTATCGAAGAAATAATTAAAACCTATTCCGATCACATTGCCTTCCCCATCTATCTTCATTTTACGGAAAAGCAATATGACGATAAGGGAAAGGTAAAGTCCGAAGCCTTTAAAACGGAGCAGATAAACGATGCGGGAGCCCTTTGGCAAAAACCTAAGTCGGAATTAAAAGAAGAGGATTATTTTAACTTTTATAAATCCCTTTCGCACGACTCCCAAGAGCCCCTCCTCTATGTTCACACAAAGGCAGAAGGAACTCAAGAATATACAACCCTCTTTTATATTCCGTCGAAGGCTCCCTTCGACATGTTCCATGCGGACTATAAGCCGGGAGTTAAGCTTTTTGTAAAAAGGGTCTTTATTACCGATGACGAAAAAGAACTTCTCCCAACATACCTCCGCTTTGTACGCGGCGTTATCGACAGCGAGGACTTGCCCTTAAACGTAAGCCGCGAAATCTTACAGCAAAATAGAATTCTTTCAAGCATTAAAAATGCCTCGGTAAAAAAACTTTTAGGAGAATTTAAAAAGCTCGCCGAAAACGACAAGGAAAAATACAATAAATTCATAGCCGAATTTAACCGTCCTTTGAAGGAAGGCTTGTACGGCGACTATGAGCACAGGGAAGAACTCGCCGACCTCGTCCGCTTTAAAACAACTTCTCCCGATGTAAAAGAAGATGAGTGGACAAGTTTTGCCGATTATGTTTCGAGAATGAAGGCCGATCAAAAGGCTATCTACTATATTACCGGAGAAGATGAAAAGACCTTGCGCCAATCTCCTCATCTTGAAGTTTACAAACAAAAAGGCTTTGAAGTTTTAATCATGCCCGATGAGGTTGACGATATAATTATTCCTTCATTGGGAAAATACAAGGAATGGGAATTGAAGGCTGCAAACAGAGCCGGTTCCGATAAGGAGCTTAGCACCGAAGAAGAAACCAAAGAAGCAGAAAAAAAAGAAAAAGACTTTAAGCCCGTTCTCGAAAAGATTCAAGAAGTGCTTGGCGATAAGGTAAAAGAGGTACGTTTTTCAAAACGCCTTTCCGATTCTCCTTCATGTATAGTTGTGGATGAAAGCGATCCCAGCCTCCAGATGGAAAGAATGATGAGGGCTATGGGGCAGTTTAACACAAGTGCCGTTAAGCCGATATTGGAGGTAAATGCGGATCATCCCTTGGTTCAAAAATTAAAGGATTCCGAGGACAAGGAATTTGTAGAGGATATGTCCAACCTGCTTTTGGAACAAGCCCTCTTAGTCGAAAGCGGAGAGCTAAAAGCCCCGGTCGACTTTGTAAAGAGGCTTAACAGGCTGATGACAAACTTAAAATAGATTTTGAAATAACTTAAGGCCTCGCAAACCAGGTTTTTGCAAGGCCTTAGCTTTAATTTATAAAAGTTTTTATAGGGGAAAATATGTATTTAGACAGAGCGGCTGCGATGGAGCTTGTAGACGGAGACATGGAAATATACATGAGCTTACTTGAAACCTTTATCGAAGCCTATGAAAAAGATGCGACTGAAATAGAGCGGTTAAAAACTCTTTTTGACTCAAATGCTGAGGCCGTTTTAAGCGATGGTGATTTGCGTGAAAATGTACGGAAAACGGCTCACAAGATAAAGGGAAGCTCGTATATGGTCGGTGCAAGCATCCTAGGTGATTCCGCAAAGGATATAGAAAAGTTCCTGGTTGAGCCTTCAAACATCAAAACACCCGCAAATGTCGAATTGCTCAACGGCTTTCTTGCAAAGTTTAAAGAAAACTATGTTAATACCTTAAAAGAAATGAAAACGGTTATTTCATAAAGATTTTAACTTTACTCAAATTATTTTTTAAAATTTTACGATTTATTACAAAAAGCTCTGAATCGTTAAACTTCAGTTTAAAAAAAAACGGTCTCTTGCCGTTAATCGATTTGTCATACTATTCTCTCCAACTACAGTTGAAAAGTTTTATAAGATAATGCTTTTTTAAGCGGTTTCTTCTGCTGTTAAACCGGCATATTCCAAGGAACAGTTTATTCTGAATTACATCTCAACCATACATTACAGAACTCACTTTTAGGAATTTCTATTGTTTGCATAACTTCCGTTTCTTCTTCATAATTAAGCTCTTCAAGAGAAGGATATTTCCCCTCAACTAATCTATCTGAATTGATATAATTAGAATATAGGATATGATTACCATTTTTGAAAATCTCGACCTTC
This sequence comes from Treponema sp. OMZ 798, assembly GCF_024181385.1. Lineage (NCBI taxonomy): Bacteria > Pseudomonadati > Spirochaetota > Spirochaetia > Treponematales > Treponemataceae > Treponema > Treponema sp. OMZ 798. Next base: position 1,964,380 of record NZ_CP051305.1, on the reverse strand, counting down.
CTTACTTCGTATCCTTCTTTATCAATTTCAGAAAAAATATACTTCGGTTCATCTGTAAAACTGTGAAGCCGGTGAATTTTGAAATATTTCATATATTTATCCTCCACATTTTATTTCACATCGAGAACGTAGGCAACAAAGTCGGATTACCACCCGCCAACCCTATAGGGTCTTGTGAGATATAAGCACCTGTCTTCTGGCTGTAATAACGCTTATAATTATATACTAATTCAGTCTCGGTATCAAGATATTGACCTTGATATAAAAAAAACCGCCGATGTTCCGCCAAAGGTGGAAGAAAGAAAGCAGAAAAATGCTTCAATTGAAGCGTTTTTTAATTATTCAAATGCCATTTTTAGAAAATTATTCATAGCTTCATATCCTGCATTTAACATTTTGGGAATTGTTTTTATTTCAGCATTATTTAATGGTCTTACCTCTTCGTCGCCTTTAAATAATTTGCCCCCAATATTGTGATACTGAAAATTATCACTTTCTTCAATTGTCAATTTTTGGCTACCAATAATTTCCCATTCGCCTTTTTTTAGCTTTGTAATGTCAGTATAAAATACACTAATTAATCCGGTAAAAATCTGAACGGAAATATTTTGGGCGGTATCTATTATTTCTACAGCTTCTTCTTTTGTATCAACTAGCTTGTCTTTTACAATAAATGAAAAAGCATTCTTTGTCCTTTTTGAAATCCACAATACCTTACAAACAGCATATTTATCTTGATATGGTATAAGAAATACATCGCCAATTTTAACTTTAATATTCTTCATAATCTTATAAATCTAATTTTGAACCCAATCGGGTCTTGGCTTATGTAATTCCCTGTGTTTGGGTTGTAATACCTATATCTATCATTATACGCTAATTCGGTTCTTATATCAAGGTTTTGACCTTGATATAAGAACGGATAATCTCACCTCAAAGAGCTCTTTGCAAAATTCCAAATTTTTCTCTAAAAAGTTGTTTTAATTCTAAAAACAGTAAAAGGCTCGGAGAATATCCCCGGCTTTACGCTTTTATTTCAAAATTTACAACCGGTTGTCTGATTGTTACAATCAGGACTTCCAATCCGGAGCATTACCTTAGTTGTAACAATTGTAAATATCATCTACATTGTTAACATCTTCAATTGTCATCCCATTGGGAAGTATTCCTGCATAAAGGAGCGTGTAAGTGTGAGTACGATACTCTTTTGATAATAAATTATAAAAGTATAATTGTATTTCGGTTAGATTTTTTTGTCAATTAATATCTCTTTACCAAGATGTTCTTGAAATAAAACACTACTCAAATCTTCTAACATAAACCTATGGGGTGGAAAATCTATTTCTTCATCAATGTTTAATTTTTTTGTTGTATCGTATCCATTCATTATATTATTGACAGTGTTTTTTTGACATCTAAAATCTTTATGTAAAGTATCAATCATCATTGATGATGTTGCCAATACACATTCATAACCATTTCCCCATACAAATGAATGTTGTGTGGGTGTAGAAAGCGAATTAATTGCGAGTCTTTTGTCAAATTCCATTCGATTTATACATAAGCCCAAATTAGTAATACTATCCTGTTGAGTTATGTTTAAATTATGGATATTCAAATTGGGATTTTTGAAACTCATCAATCCACATGCAAAAAGAGACTCTCCTATATTTTGTAAGTTAATGTTATACATCAATGTTTCAAAAGTTTTTTGGCTGTTATCCAATGAGGACTTATAAAAAATGACTTCCGGTATTTGAGTTTCAATATTGTCAGGGAATACTCTTTTTACAAAGGATTGAAATCGTTTATAAAATTTAAACTCGTCAGAATATTGTAATGATAACTTTGGTGCAGCGACCTGATATTCAATAGGGGGTACCAAAATGCAATTTTCGTCTCGAATATACTCTTGAAATATATATCCTAAAAAGTTTAAAATCTCAATTTTATATTGAATCTTTCCTTTTTTGGACAAGGCCTTTAATTCCGTAGTGCAGCTGAGTTATGTCTCTCGTATTTCTTGGCGGTACTAACCACAGTTTTTTATCGAATGTTTTTTGCAAGGTATCCAGTTGCAATGGAACCATCAGATCAATATCATCAAGACAATAACGAATTGAATTTGCTCTTGCATCGAAAATACAGTATTCGTCAATTTTTAAATGAATGATTTTACAATCCTCCAATACCGTATCCTTCTTTTTATGACCGTAAAGACCGATGCTCCCGATTACAAAACCGTCTTTTACAAGAAGATAATTAGCATAAGGTATAGCAGTATTATTTCTTCGGAATCCTTTTTCAACGAGAATACTTCGATCGACAGGATATTTTTTAAAAGCACCCGAGGAAAGTAGTTTTTTATAATCTCTGCCGGAAGGATTAGCTTGTTTTACATAAATATCGAATCCATCTGCGGCTATATCGGCAACAGTTGTATGAGCCATCTTAATCTTTGTGTTGTTAATCGTAAAAACCGGTGCCTTCACCGGAACGCTGATTATGATATATACCAAAACATATAAAGTGAAAATATTGCGACAGCCACAAACACAAAAATACTTCTTCCGGTACGCTTCCGAGCATTAAAGAGAGCCATAACCGGAGGCAAAATAATATATGTTGCCAAATTAGAAAATCCTGAACCTCCCTTTTTTATCACCTGTAAGGCAAATAATACCGCCCCAAGTATCAAAGATGCATATACTAAAAACTCACTGAGCGCCATTTTTGTAGTATCTGTCTGTTCATTTACTGCTTCTTCCATCAATGATTTTCCACTGGAAACAGTTCGTTTCATATAAATATACATTCTGAAGATAACCGCTAAAAAAATAGTCCTGAAACGGAAAGCAGCAAAATAAAAATTAATCTTCCCAATCTATCGTCTCCTTTTAGGTTTTGAGCCAGGTAGTTCATCAAACATAGCTTTGCTGTCTATATCATCTCAATATTTGCACATAATTATTCTTATAACCTCCCTATTCTCTCAGCTTGTTGATTTCTACTTTATACTCATCTTCAGATACGAATAAATCAAGAAAGTCAGAGAAACGCCCCAATTCTTCAATCTCTCTAAAGAATACTTCATGATCCGTAGTATATACTTTGGGATTGCTAATATCTTTATCGCTTAGGCATATAAAGTAATAATTGGGATAAGAGTTGGATTCGCCAATAATTAAAAACTCTAAATCATTAGAAGGAATTACTGAGCTTACATATTCTTTATGTATAAACCCGGAGTATTCATCATAGTCGGCTGTTCCTTTTGTGAAAGGAGTAAATTTCTCAGTTTGGTATTGTATCCTTGGATATGGGATTTCCAATTCAGGTAATATTCCTTCTGCCTTTATTCTATCTAGCAAATCATCTTCTAAGTAATCGCTAAAGTCCTGCATAAGATAACTTTTAGGTAAGCTAATGCTTTCCATATTGTGCAGCAAGTTCTCGCCTTCAAAGGCAGATTTGCCGCCAAGTTTAGTGATTCTATCAATTATTCTTTTGTCCATAGTTTCCTTATATTCTCCCTTTCAGATATATTTTTGGGCACCTCTAAAAACCTATTTTTTAGTGTACCTATTTATTATTTTAGTAGCTTTTTTATAAATTGTCTAGTGTAAAACTTGGATTCTTTATCTTAGTTCCCTTACTTTTCATTTTATTACCTATATGCTCCCTCATTTTATTTCTTTAGATAGCAATATCGACATAAGTTGTATGTTAAGTTCATCATTATTATCGAAAATGTTGCACGAGCTAATCCTATCGTTCTTACATAGATACCTTTCATTGAGTTTGTCATAAAGCCAAATACATGTTCTACTCTCGCCCGTATTTTTGATTTTTTTCTGTTACTGATTTTTTGTTTTTTAGTAAGAGGTTTTCCTCTTGCTCCTCTTTCACAAATTTGTTTTTCTTGCCATTGTTCAGGAATTTTTCCGTTTTTAATTTGTTCATTTTCATCTTTGCTGTTATGCTGTATCGGAGCTTCTACTATTGTCGCATCTATTATCGTTCCCTCTTTTCCTATTAAGTTATTCCTAGCTAATTCTTTTCCAAACTTTTCAAATAACTTTTTTGATACTCTCGCTTCAATGAGTTTTTCTTTAAAAAGCCATATTGTTTTTGAATCGGGTACTTTATCTTTTAATTCCAATCCTAAAAATCTCATAAAGGATAGCCGATCGTTTATTTGATATTCCGTTTGATCATCACTTATGTTGTATAATTTTTGTAAGATTATTATTTTAAACATCAGTACATAATCGTATGCAGGTCTTCCGCCTAAACCTTTTGGCTCTTTGGTTAATGCTTTTTTTAATAGTGGTTTGAATATTTCCCAATTTATTTTTTCGTTTAATTTTTCAAGACTATCTCCTAACTTGCTTAATACTCTTAAACGATCTTCTTCATCAAATAATCCTTTTTGTTTCATACCTCATTTTATCATCTTTTTTAATCTTTTTTAAAGAGGGTTTTTAGAGGTGCCCTTTTATTGTTTTAAGTATTTTTTGTTCTGAATCTTCCATTTTTCCAGGTATTGTTTTTGCTTTAGGACATGTCTTCCTTGTTCTTGAGTCAAGTAAACTTTCACCCGAATTATGAAGCCGCCAAGATGTTTTATTTAAAGCCGATAAATCAATCCAAGTGTTCAGGCCGTAACACCTGTACCTATTATACGGTAATTCGGTTTCGGTATCAAGATACTGCAGTTTTACCTAATTCTCTTTCCCGAATAATTCTTTTTTTAAGAAGAGATACCTCTGTGTTTTGTAATTATAGGCAAAGGTTTGTCGTTTCCTATAATTTGGAATTGCCGTGATACTCTTGCCCATGTTTCTTATTGGCTTGAGTATTCATCCAATGAACTGAATTTTGTAATTAATAAGCTGCCGAAGCCTGAATCTGAGGAAGAAAATGCTTCTTTAAATGCGATTAATTGAAGCATTTTTGAAAAGAACAAAAACTCCAAGCCGGAGGAAGTTTTAAATAAACTTTTGGAAGTTTTTGCAAACTACAAAAAAATTATAAAGTCCGCGTAGATATTCTTAATTCCCGTAAAGAAATTTTATTGCTTTATTCTGAGGGAGCAAATAGTGTTTTTTCTTTAAAAAAGTTTGTGGAAAATACTAATGAATTTCTTAAACCTATTGAAGAAATTAAAAAACTTTGCGGATCGGATCCCATGGCTGAAATTCTTTATAATGAAACCAAAGCTTAGTTTTTATCTTTGCGCAGCTCAAGCTTCGGTTTGACTAGTTCCAACCTTGGAGAGTTTTGCTGCCAGCAAAACTCTAAGATTGAAAATGTACAGGATGTACATTTTCAATCGCCCCCAATACCTCTTCTGCCTGTTTTAAAGAAATCTTTACGGCTTCTGCAATAGCTTGTGCTGTTACCGTTTTTAAGGTTTCCATATTGTCGAAGGCTTTTAACAAAGCATGGGCTCTTTTTTTGCCGATGTGGGGGAGGTTTTCAAATTCGGTTTTGAGTTTGTTTGCCCGCCTGAGTTTATTATTTCTGGTGTTCGAAAAGCGGTGAGCTTCATCTCGTATTCTTTGGAGGAGGCGGAGGGCATCGCTTCTTCTCGGGAGGATTAGGGGCTCTGAATTATGCGGAAAATAAACTTCTTCGTTTTTTTCGGCGAGGCCGATAACCGGAATTCCGAGGTCCAGGGCTTTTATGATTTTGCTCGCCGCATTTACCTGCCCCAAGCCTCCGTCTATCAGGATTAGGTCTGGAAGGTCGGCTCCCTCGTTTACAAGGCGGGTGTATCGGCGGGCTATTACCTCTCTCATCGAAGCATAGTCGTCGATTACGCCGTCTGTGTTTTTCAGCCTGAATATCCTGTAATTCTTTTTATCCGGATTTCCTTCTTTAAAAGAAATAAGGGCGGCCACAGTAAAGGTTCCGCCGAGGTGAGCAATGTCGAAGCCCTCGATACGCTGAGGAAGGCAGGGGAGGTTAAGCCTTTTTTGTAAGTCCTCAACTGCCGCAAAATCTCCTTGTTCTCTTAGACGGCGCAGGGCATCTTCTTTTGCATTAAAGCGTGCCATCTTCAAGGCGGCCTTGTGGTGTTTAATCTCAGCCTGAGAAAGATCGGGCGGCTCTTTGGCTGTGTACTCCGGTGTTTTGTCCGCCGCTTCTTCGATTTCCTCTAAAGGAATGATGCTTATCCTTGTCTTTGCGTGCAGCTCCTCGTTAAGCCATTTTTCGATGAGGGCGTTTCCGTCGGCGGCTTGAGGAATAAAGATTTTAGGCGGAACCTCGTTTGCCGAAACGTAATAAGCCGATACAAACTCGGATAGTATTTCGCCTTCTTCTTTTAAGCTGTGCGAGCGGTAAAGATCCCTCCCGACGAGGCGGCCGTTTCTCATCTTTAAAACCGCTATGCTGATCATGGTCCCTTCAAAGGCCCAGGCAATATAGTCGCGGCTTTCGGGATCCATGTCCTGAACTATGTTTTGTCCGCGGAGAGCATAGACTGCCTGTATTCCGTCACGGAGACGGGCCGCCTTTTCAAACTCTTTTTTTTCCGCGGCCTCTTTCATTTTTTCTTTTAAGGCTAAAACCACGCTTTCTACATCTCCGTCTAAAAGGAGGGTAATTTCTTCTATTTCTTTTCCGTATTCTTCTGCGCTTATCTTGCCGCAGCATGGAGCCTTACATCTTCCGATATGAAAGTAGAGGCAGGGCGTATCACGCTTTTTTAGCCGCTTGCACTGGCGCAGGGTGTAATTATGTTTTATCAGGGTCAGGAACATATCGACTGCCGAAACATTGGGGAAGGGCCCGAAATATTTTGAGCCGTCATTTTTAATGTTCCGCGTGCGGTAAACTTTCGGGAATTCTTCATTGGTTAATTTTAAGACGGGATAGGTTTTTCCGTCTTTAAGATTTATATTGTACCTCGGCTTGTGTTTTTTGATTAGTGTGTTTTCCAGGAGGAGGGCCTCATACTCGTTATCGGTTTGAATGTACTCGATTGAATCGGCACGCGAAACGAGGATGCGGGTTTTAATATCCCTGTTCGATGTAAAATAAGAACTCAGGCGGTTTTTAAGCGACTTTGCCTTTCCCACATAGATGACCGTCCCTGCCTTATCCTTCCAAAGATAAACCCCGCTCGTTTTCGGAGCCGAGAGAGCAACCGCATGAAGTTTTTCGCGAATGGTGTTTTTTTCGATAGATAAAGGTTCTTCCATATTTATAATTTTTCAATGATCCATTCTTTGATGGTTTTTAAGGTTTGATCGAAACTTACACCTATTGCAATGATTTTCTTATTCCCTGTATTGTACGGCTCGGTATATGCTTTTTCTTTTATTTGATTTAATGCCGTTTCGGCAGTTCCTGATCCGTCAATTTTAAATTCAAATACATAGACGTTATCTTCTGTAGTTACCACACAGTCAGCCCTGCCTGTTGAGCATTGAACTTCCGTTTCGACAAATTGCCCCATCAACTTAAATACAAGATAGACTGCCGTTTGGTAGTTTTGCTCCCTCAGTTTAATTTTTTCTTCGTTTAAATTAGTACCAAAATTATCATACGGGATACCCGATATTATCGCTTTCAGCCTTTGCATAAAAGATTCGGCATTTCCTTCCTCAATATCTTTTGAAAATTCTTTAATCGAATAGGCTGTTGTAGTTGAATCCAGACTTGAGTAGGCCGGGAGGAGACTATTTAAAAAAGCATAGCGTACTTCATCATTAGGAAATCCCAATGTATAAAGTTTGTATTTTGTATTATAGCTTTTGATCGTTAAATATCCTGCCTGAAAAAGAATAGGAATCGGAGAAGCCGAATCAGCTCTATAATCAGTTAAACCGGCTTCGTCAAGTTCTATCTTTCCGTCTAAATCCTGAATATTATATTGTGTTTTTTTTAGATAGTTTACCAAAAAAGTCGGAGTACCTGTTGCAAACCAATAGTTTTTAAACTCACAAGAGTCAAAGGTATTTAGAATACTAAAAGGATTATATACAGCTTGTCCGCCGCCGGTAAAGAGATAACCGTCATAGCTATTTTTTAGTTCTTTTAGTGTTTCAGTCATGCTCATATTATTGACTTTTGCAAGCTTTTCAATTTCTACATTGAAAACGGTTTCCATCTCATTTTGTGTAATGCCGCAAATTTCTGCATAATCGTTCAGCATGCTTATATCTTTTAGATTATTCAAATCGCTGAAAATACTTACCTTGCTGAATTTTGTAACTCCTGTTAAAAAAGCAAATCTTATATACTGGTCGCAAGTCTTTATCGCCGAATAAAAAGCTTTGAGAATGTTGCGGTATTCTTCATTCAAATTTTCGTTTACTTCCATGGTTTGCAAAAGAGGTTTGTCATACTCATCGACAAGGATAACAACTTGTTTGCCTGTCTGCTTGTGAAGAGATAAAATTATCTGCATAAACCTGAGCTCAACATCGCCTGATGTCTTTTTGAGATTATAGGTTTCTTCTATCAAATCAAGATGCAAGTTTATAATACTTATAAGCGATTCGGTTTTTATATAATTTTTTGTGTTAAAATCAAAATAAAGAACAGGATATTTCTGCCAGCTTGCTTCGCCTGTTTTTAGGTTCCTTTCTTCTTCCGCTTTTTCGATATACAATCCTTTAAAAAGTTCTTTTTGCCCCAAAAAATAGGCCTTGAGCATAGAAAGAAAAAGACTTTTTCCAAAACGGCGGGGACGGCTTAAAAAGTAAACTCGATTTGAATGTACCAGCCGAAAAATAAATTGGGTTTTATCTACATAGATAAATTTATCGTTTCTCATGACCTCAAAACTTTGAACACCTATGGGAAGTTTTCTGGACAAATCAAGCATAAGCTCCTCCTATACTTACAAACACTTGTTCAAAGATTCTATTACATATTCATCATCTTTTTCTTCGATGCTTGCAGGATGAATATAAAAAGAATCTTCTTCGATGAAGCCTATTATCGGAATCGGCATTTCGCGCAAAAGTTTTTTTAGTTTTTCGCAAGGCGTTTTAGTATTTAGTTTTACGGCCCAAGAGCTGAATCCCGTGTCCGGAGTGCTGCCTCCTCCGAGAGAAAAGTTTTTTTGAACCAATTCGCCCGCTCCGTTTTTTATGCCTGAAATGATTTTTTCGGCACGCTTCTTTATTTTCTTTTGGTCTAAAAGGATGGCTCTTTGAGCTGCCGACTCCCCACCGTTTAAATAGAGGATGAGGCTTTCCTGCATGAGGCTTGCGACAGCCCGTCCTACGCGATAGGTACGCATGAGCTGATTTTTAGCTACGGTTTGAACGAGTTCCTTTTTTCCTACAATCCAGCCTGCCTGAGGGCCGCCCAAAATCTTGTCTCCCGAAAAGCAAACAAGGTCTGCTCCTTCTTTTATGATAGAAGAAACTGTCGGTTCTTCGGGAACATTTAAAGATAGGTTTCCGGAGCCCTGATCTACTGCAAGGATTATGTTTTGCGGAAGGATGCTTTTGATTTCGGAAACGGAGGGCTGTTCCGTAAAGCCGCGTATCTTGTAGTTTGAGGTGTGAACCCAGAGCACCATGGCCGTGTTTTCGTTTATTGCTTTTTGAATGTCTTTAAGGCTTGTGATATTTGTCGTGCCGACCTCGACGAGTTTACAGCCTGCCATCTCCAAAATTTCCGGAATGCGGAAACCTCCGCCTATTTGAACCTGCTGGCCGCGGGAAACTATAACTTCCTTTCCGCCTGCGAGGGCCTTCAGCATTAAAAAAACCGCCGCCGCATTGTTGTTCAATATGAGGGCATCTTCGGCTCCGGTCAAAAGGCTCATGCAGTCGTTTAAAAACTCGAACCTCTTTCCGCGGTTGCCGTCGCGTAAATCCATTTCAATAGAAGAATAGCCTGAGGCGGTTTCCTTTGCCCTATCCCAAACTGTTTGAGGGAGGGGAGAGCGGCCTAGGTTTGTATGCAGAATGATTCCCGTTGCGTTTATTACGGGTGTGATTTTTGTGCGGATTATGGGCCTGCACAGCTTGTTTATCTCTTCGGCACAAGCCTCAAGTGAAGGCACCTCGCCTCCGGCCCTTGCCTTTTTGCGTATGTTTTCCAAATACTCTGAGGCCGTTTTTACGACAAATGGCCTTCCGATAAGAGCTGCCGTGTTTTTCAATATATCTTCGTTTAAAAGTTTTTCGACTTGCGGAATTCTTGCAAGCGGATTTGAATTTTCTTTTGCCATGGGGGAAGTATAGAATAGAAAGCCTCTCTTGTCAAGGAAGGGGAAATTGGGGTGTCTGCAAACTTGAGCCGGTAAAATCTACTTATATCTTCAAATTAAATAATTTTTTTTGTCTCATATTTAAAAAATTACTATTGATTACAAAAAAAAACTATAAGAATTATAGAGAGGTAGATATGAAAAATATAATTTTACAAAAAAACCGCGAAGATTGCGGTGCTGCATGTATTGCAAATATATGCAGGCATTATGGGAAGCCGATCGATATAGGCAAGATACGAAAGCTGCTTCAAAGCGGTAAAAGAGGAACCTCAGGACTGGGAATAATTAATGCTGCCGAGACCTTAGGTTTTTCATGCCGAGGGGCTGTTTCGGAATCAAAAGAAATTCCAAAAAACATCCCCACGCCTTTTATCGCTCATATGATAAGGGGAAGCGATAACCATTATCTTGTCGTTTATAAATCGGATTCAAACTATGTTTATTTGGCAGATCCTTCCGAAGGATATAAAAAAATAAACATAGAGGTTTTTCAAAAAAATTGGACAGGGGTGTTTTTTATACTCTTGCCCTATCCGGATTTTTCCGAAAAAGATTCTTCATCAAAGGGCTTAAGCAGATTTTTGCCTATTTTAAGATCTCACAAAAAAATATGTGCGGAAATTTTAATTGCGAGTGTTATCCTATCTTTTTTGGGTATTATTAGCGCGTTTTATTTTCGATTTTTGATTGATGAGGTTCTTAGCTCCAATTTGAGAGAGTCCCTTACAGGTTTTTCGATAGGTTTTTTGGGCGTAATTGTTTTTAGAAGCCTTTTGGGCTTGGCCAGAAATCAGCTGTTGATGAATATGAGTTATAAGATTGATACGGTTCTGGTTTATCGATATTTTGAGCATGTTCTTCACTTACCGATGCGTTTTTTTACCAAAAAAAAGACCGGCGAGCTTCTTGCAAGGATGAACGATACGGTTACCATAAGGCAGGTTATTTCCGCTACAGCCCTGACCGTCGTTTTAGACTCCTTGATGCTTATTTTCGGAGCAATTTTTTTAATTTCCCTCGGGTCAAATCTTCTTGTTGCAGCCCTGGTACCTGTGCTTGTAAGCTCTGTTTTGGTGTGGCTGTATGCAAGGCCTTATCAAAAAATGATAAGGGCCCGGGCTGCCGCCGAGGCCGAAAAACATGCCTGCATCGTTGAAAGTCTAAACGGAATAGCTACAATCAAGGCCTTGGGTGCCGAACCTAAGGCCCTTGAAAGAGCCGAGTTTAAAATCGTAAACGCTGTCCGAAAGGGTATCAAACTCGCATCTTTTTCAAATTATCAAAACAGCCTTCAAAATTTTATCGGAAGATGCGGAACACTGGCTATTTATTGGTTGGGCAGTTTGAGCATCTTAAACGGTTCAATGTCCTTAGGTCAGTTGATTTCCTTTGTAATTCTTTCAGGTTATTTTTTGGATCCTCTTGCAAGGCTTTTAACCCTTCAGCCCCAGCTTCAAGAGGCCTATGTTGCTGCCGAGCGTCTTGCCGAAATTTTTGATGAAGAAACGGAAGAAGATCTGGACAAGGGAAAAATTGAATTGGGAGGACTTTCAGGTAAGATCGATATAAAGAATCTATCCTTCAGCTACGATTTTCATTCAAAAAATTTAAAGAACATAAATTTGAGTATAAACCCCGGGGAAAGGGTCGCCTTTGTCGGGGCTTCAGGTTCAGGCAAGACCACCCTTGCAAAGCTTTTGATGAAATTTTACTCTGCACAAGAAGGAGATATTTTTATAGACGATATAAATTTAAAAGATCTAAAAAACGATTCTTACCGTAAGCAAATAGGTTATGTTCCTCAAGACATTCTCTTGTTTTCGGGAACCGTCGCGGAAAATATAAATTGGAGTTCGGGAAACAGTGATTATAGGCGGATGATTTCGGCTGCCGAGGTTTCAGGTGCTTCTTCATTTATAGATGCTCTTCCGGACAGGTACAACTCTCTTGTCGGGGAGCAGGGTACAACCCTTTCCGGAGGAGAAAGGCAGCGCATAGCCATTGCCCGCATCCTTTTACACAATCCTTCCATGCTGATTTTAGATGAGGCTACATCGGCCTTGGACGGAATTTCGGAATCGGAAGTTTTAAATACCCTAAAAGAGATTACTATGGGCCGCACTTCGATAATTATTGCCCACAGATTAAGCTCCATTAAGGACTGCGACAAAATATTCGTATTCGATAAGGGGGAAATAGCCGAGACAGGATCCCACGCAGACTTACTCGAAAAAGACGGTGTGTATTCAAGATTGTGGGAAACACAAAATAGTGTAGAGGAGGTGGTAGCATGAAATCCATTCTGTATGTTGAAGATTTAACTTATACCGGCGAAGTGCTTCAAGAGCAAAAAACGGGAATTTTCAGCTCGGTAATTTCAATTATTTGTCTCCTTGCGGTCTGTACAATCGCCTGGCTTTTTTTGGGAAAAAAAGAAGAGGTTGTAAGGGCATCAGGAATGGTACGCCCTATAGAAAATGTTTCCTTTGTAAAAACCTTTACGGCAGGAAAAATACAAAACATCTACTTTACCTCAGGTCAATATGTCGAAAAAGGTACTCTCCTTTTAAGTATTGACAACACGGTTGCTCAAAAAGAAAGACAGAACCTCGAAGCTCTGATCCTTAAAACCGAACAAAAAATTAAGGATGCGCAAGTTTGCATCGAAAGTGCTGAACAAGACTTAATGCTCGTTCCTGTTGAAAGGGAAATAGCTTATAAGCGTATGGAGAATTATTTTTCGGTAAAAACTAATTTGGAAAAAGCTCTGGAGCTAAACTCCAGAATTTTTGAAGAAGAAAAAGCTCTTCCATATTTCAGTTTGGCAAATCAAAAACTTGAACTGCTCAATTTAAATATTGAAAAGAGCAAAAGAGACTTGGATCAGTATAAAAATTCTTTTTTCCATTCTCTTCTCAGCGAAAAAGAAAGCTTAGATTTTCAAAAAGAAAATTTACGCAACTCCCTTTTTAAGATAGAAGAAAGTTTAAAACTTTTTACCCTCTATGCTCCGATTTCGGGAGAGGTGCAGGAACTTTCATCCCTTAACTGCGGGGATAATGTTTTTAGCGGACAGGAAATATTAAAGATTGTGCCTTCCTCAAGTGAAAACATTCGGGTTGTGCTAAGACTTCCTTCTTCAAAGGCGGGACTTGTAAGAGAAGATATGAAGGTTCGTTTAAAATTTCCCGCCTTTCCTCATCACGAATTCGGCAGCCTTGACGGGCTGGTGGAAACCATCCTTCCCGATGTTTTCTTAGGTTCAAAAAGTTCCGAATATGCTGTCTTTGTAAAATTGGATGGAAACACCTTGCCTGATAAAAAAGGTATTGCTCATTTTCTAAAGGTGGGATTGGATGCCGAGGCATCAATAATCACCGAAACAGGTTCTATCCTGTCATTTATACTAAAAAGATTGGAGGTAAAATGAAAAAGTTTTTATTAAGTATAATTTGGGGTCTTATTTTATTTTCAGCTCATGCTGAAGTAAAAATGGAAGTTGGAATAAAAGAGTTTTTTGACAGGGTAGATCCCCTTATCAAAAAGAATCAACAATATAAAAAAATGGAATTGAACTTCAAGCTGAATGAAATGAATTTGTTTTCGGAATTTTCAACTTGGGTTCCTCTTCCGTATCTTGATTTAAATACTTCCTTTTCAGGTACCGAACTTGATAAGCGCTATCATGCTCTTGATCTTGCTTCATCTTTGGGGATTAGTCAAAGGCTTCCTTTGGGCATGAACCTTAATCTCACAGGTAAGCAATCGTGCGGAATCTTTTTTGATAATAAGCCGGACTACGCCTATAAATTTAGCTCCTCGGCGGGGCTAAGTATTCCGCTTTGGTTTATGGCGCCTTCTGCCCTGCCCGATTTTGTAAAACAAGACTTAGGCCTTCATCAAAGGAAAAAGCAGCTTTTCATACTTGAAAGAGATAATAACAAAAAAGCCTTGATCATAAAAATGATTTCGGCCATAAGCTCGGAAAAAATCTTAAGGAAAAAGATAGAGCTTTTGAAAAATGTTCAAAAGTGGAACATTGAAGAAAAAGAAAAAAATGAAATTTTATTTTCTCAAGGAAAGTTATCTGTTTTGGATTTTTCCGAAAAAAATAAAAAAATCCGGCAAGAGGAAATTTTACTGTTTCAAACTGAACAAAGCTATCAAGCTCTTATGAACGAAATAGAAGCTATGGGTTTATCTTTTAGTGATTTGAGCGAAGATATGGATTCTTGGCTTGATTTTTTTGAAAATTTTGCTTTTTATCTTCAAAGAGAGGCTTCTGCCGAAGATGAGCTGAGTCTTTTGCGGCATGAGGTCTCTTGGATGCAGTCGGTTCAAAATTTTAACAGCAGGATTCCACGTCTTTTTTTCTCGCTTGGTGCTGATGTGCTTCCTTCTAAAGAAAATTATCCGTCTTTTCCGGCTGCCTTCATGGGCTATTGGAAGGATAATCCTACGCTCAAATGGTCGGTATCCATGAATTTTAGGATAAACCTCTCTCCCATACATGATGATTTTAGGCTGAACAAAAATTTCAAAATTTTAAAAGAAATTAACTCTTTGGATGAGGCTTTTTTAAAGAATAGCATTGATGAAGAAAAAAATAAGGGATTAAAAAATATAGAAAGAGCCTTGTTTATATCCGAAATGTCAAAATCCGTCCTTGAAATTCAAAAAAAGTACTTTACCCTCGCCGAAGAGCTTTATAAGCAGGGGAAAAGCAGTATTCACGAGTTATACGCTGCAAAAAATCTCTTAGAAGAAACCGAAATCAATTATTATGCCGAAAAATTGTCATATGTATTGAAGGTTTTAGAGGTTTATAAGTTTTAGAAACTTACTTTTTGCCTGCTGACCTACGGTGCAAAATATGTAAGGTGCAGTAAAATCTTTAAAAGAATTTGACTGCACCTTTTTGTTTGTTTAACCCTTAAAATTTAACTTCTTTATTTATATTTTACTATATATTCCTCATCAAGCTATTGACAAAAAATACTCTATTTGATAAAATGCCTGAACCTGTTTTATGGGTATTTTGCTCCTGTAGCTCAGTCGGCAGAGCACAACCATGGTAAGGTTGGGGTCAGCAGTTCAATTCTGCTCGGGAGCTTTTCGGAAACGATGACCTAGAATTTTGCGGAGGGTAAAGTAATGGCTAAGAAAACAGCTGTGGAGCTCATAGCTCTTCAATGCAGCGAATGCAAAAGAAAGAATTATACTACATCTAAGAACAGAAAAAATATTCAAGGTAAACTTGAATTGATGAAGTATTGTTCTTTTGATCGCAAGCATACATTGCATAAGGAAACAAAGATAAAGTAGTCGAATAAGTCCGTGACGATTTAAGGCAGCGGGCTTAGATTCAATTAGGTCAGTAGCTCCAATGGTAGAGCGTCGGTCTCCAAAACCGAATGTTGAGGGTTCGAGTCCTTCCTGGCCTGTAATTTTAAAAAACGAGGTTTTTATGGCTAAAATTGGAACTTTTTGGAAAGAATGTATAGGAGAGCTTAGAAAAGTTGTCTGGCCTACAGCTTCTGAAGTAGGATCTTCGGTAAAAGTAGTGTTGATTTCTACCCTTATTGTAGCTGTTTTTCTCGGAGGCCTCGATGCCTTCTTTATAGCTTGTGTGGGTTGGATATTTTAAGTAATGGCTAAGGCTTGGTACATTCTTCATACCTATTCAGGTTATGAGAATAAGATTGAAAGAACAATACGTACTCTTATAGAAAAAGGAATTATTTCTGCAGACTTTGTTACCGATATAAAAATACCTGAAGAGCTTGTAATTGAAAATAAGGGCGGAAAAAAACGCAACGTTAAGCGAAAGTTTCTTCCCGGTTACATGCTTGTAGAAATGAATCTTCCCGATATCGGCTGGAAAAGTGTTTGCTCCGAAATCCGCAAAATTCAAGGTGTTACAGGTTTCTTGGGCACGGCAGGAAATGAAAAACCGCAGCCTATTTCTTCCGAAGAAGCAAAGGAAATCTTGCAAAAAACCGGAGAAATTAAAGGCGACAAGAATATCCGCGTTATTCAAAATTTCAGTGAAGGACAGCATGTCAAAATCATCGAAGGTGCTTTTGCCTCGTTTACCGGCGTCATCGATGAGGTTATGGCAGATAAAAACAAGTTAAGAGTTATGGTAGCGATTTTCGGCCGTACTACACCGGTTGAAGTCGAAATGTCTCAAGCCGAAATCATTTAAATTTTAAACAAGGTGCAGTGCTTCGGTATCTGCGCTTTAATTGTATATTACGGGAGGAGGGAGACCTCCGTTTGTACCGGAAGGAGAGAAGATGGCAAAGAAAAAGGTTGTGACACAGATTAAACTTCAGTGTCCCGCAGGAAAAGCAACTCCTGCGCCGCCTGTAGGCCCGGCTCTAGGTCCGCACGGTGTAAGTGCACCCCAGTTTGTACAGCAGTTCAATGACCGTACAAAATCTATGGAGCCCGGTTTGGTTGTTCCCGTTGTTATCACGGTTTATGCCGATAAGAGTTTTACTTTTATCCTTAAAACACCGCCCGCATCGGTTTTAATCAAAAAAGCCTGCAAGATTGAAAAAGGTTCTGCCGCATCGGTTACTGCAAAAGTTGGAAAACTTTCAAAGGCCGCATTGGAAGAAATCGCAAAAACAAAGATGCCCGATATCAATGCAAACGACATTGAAGCTGCAAAGAAAATTATTGCAGGAACTGCACGAAGTATGGGTGTAGAGGTGGAGCGCTAGTATGAAACACGGAAAAAATTACAAAAATGCACTTGCAAAGTATGATTCTGCAGCATCCTACGAGCTTCCCAAGGCTGTTGATATTGTCAAAGAGCTTAAATATGCCAAATTCGATGAAACGGTTGAAGTTCATGTAAGTTTGACCCTTGGTAAGGGACAGAGCGTTAGAGATACCCTTGTTCTCCCTCATCAGTTTAAGGGCGAAAAAAAGGTTTTGGTTTTTTGTACGGATGACAGAGTAAAAGAAGCTCTTGAGGCAGGAGCAGCTTATGCCGGTTCTACGGAATACATTGAAAAGGTAAAGGGCGGCTGGCTCGATTTCGATATTGCAGTTGCTACCCCCGATATGATGAAGGATGTAGGACGCTTAGGTATGGTGCTCGGCCGCAGAGGCTTAATGCCTAACCCCAAGACAGGAACAGTTACCACGGATATTGCAAGCGCTATCAATGAGCTTAAAAAAGGCCGTGTAGAATTCCGTGCCGATAAGGGCGGAGTTGTTCATCTCCCTGTCGGAAAGGTATCTATGGATTCTGCCAAGATTGCAGAAAACGTACAGGCTCTTATTAACGAAACGATGAGAAAAAAGCCTGCTGATGCAAAGGGCGACTATATCAGATCCGTATCTATTAGTTCGACAATGGGCCCCGGTGTTTGGGTTGATTATAAGGTAGGAGAGTAAAAATGGCATTAAGAACAAAAAATCCGAATCGCCAAAAAACAGAAGCGATTGAAAGCATCAAAAACGATGTAAAGGCCTCCTCCTCTTTTATTTTTACCGAGTACAGAGGCTTAAAGGTTGAGCAAATCACTGAACTCCGCAAAAAGCTCAGAGAAAATGCTTGCTCATACAAGGTTGTACGCAATAACTTTGCACGCATTGCATTTGAAGATGCAAACATTAAGGATGTAGATTCTTGGTTAACTGGACCTACAGCCTTGGCTATGGTTGCAGAAGATGCAAATATGGCTGCAAAAACCTTGTTTGAATATGCAAAAGATGCTCCCGCCCTTGTAATTAAGGGTGCTGTAGTTGACGGAGAAGTTTACGATGCTAAACAAATCGAGGCATTCTCAAAACTTCCCGGCAAAAAGGATCTTATTGCAATGTTTATGTCTACAGTCAATGCTACAACTTCCAAGTTTGTACGTACCTTACAGGCGATTGTGGATAAGGGAGATACTAAACCTGCGGCTGAAGCTCAAGCTGAACCCGCTAAGGAAGAGGCAGAAAAGCCCGCCGAGACTGCTCCTGATGCAGCTCCTGAGGCTTAAACCTATAAATAAGCTGTTTTACGCTTATATTTTAAGCAGTCAGGCTTCAAAAGCTGACCCCCTGTCTGCTTAATGTGCTAAAAGCACAAAAATCTAAATTTTAAGGAGAAGATAATATGGCAGCATTAACAAACGAACAAATTATTGAAGCAATCGGCGAAAAAACGATTCTCGAACTTTCTGAGCTTATCAAAGCTATGGAAGAAAAATTCGGTGTAACAGCCGCTGCTCCCGTTGCAGTAGTTGCAGGCGGAGCTGCCGGAGGTGCAGCCGCTGAAGAAGAGAAAACAGAATTTACTGTTACTCTTAAAGGCCTTGCTGATCCCGGTAAAAAGATCGGTGTTATTAAGGAAGTTCGAAACGTTATTCCCGGTCTCGGCTTGAAAGAAGCTAAAGAGCTTGTTGAAGGAGCTCCGAAAGTCCTTAAAGAAGATGTTTCTAAAGAAGAAGCAGCTAAAATTAAGGAAGCTATTACAGCAGCCGGCGGTGAAGTTGAAATTGCTTAATAAGCAAAATACCGGCTTTATGCCGGACATTGCAGTGTTTTTTTCAAAAAAGAACACCGCAGCATAAACAATGAATTTTCTCTAAGACTTCCTGTATGAAATTTCAGGAAGTCTTTTTGTGATTAAATATAAACTTGGGAGGTAAGGGATGTTTGCAAGAGGCCAAAAAATAGATCGAAGGTATTACGGTAAGGATGTTCCGAATTTTATGGAGCTTCCAAACCTCATCGATATTCAGATTCAATCTTACAATAAATTTTTAAACAAAGAAAAAAAGACAGATGAGACCGAGATTGAGGGCTTAGAATCGGTATTCCATACAACTTTTCCTATCGAAAGTATAAATGAAGACATGGCTTTGCAATATCTATCCTATTCTCTCGATTACGATAGTATTAAATTTTCCGAAATTGAATGCAAACAAAAGGGGCTTACTTATTCTGTTCCCCTAAAAGCCGAAATAGACTTGTTCTTCAAAGAAACCAAAGAAATACGCCGCAAAAATATCTACATGGGCGATATTCCTTTGATGACGGAAAGAGGAACCTTTATTATAAACGGAGCGGAACGGGTTGTAGTTTCTCAGATTCACCGCTCGCCGGGTGTTATCTTTTCGCATGAAAAGGGAGTTTACTCAAGCCGCATTATTCCCTACCGCGGAACATGGCTTGAATTTGAAATAGATCAGAAAAAAGAGCTTATTTATGCAAAGCTTGACAGCAAAAAGCGAATTTTAGGTACGATTTTTTTACGAGCTCTCGGGTATGATACGCGGGAAAAAATTATCGACCTTTTCTATAAAACTAAAACTGCAAAAATATCTTCAGACAGGACTGAGTACGAAGAATTGATCGGTCAGGTACTGGCAAGGGATGTTTTTGTAAAGGGTGAAGACGGCGAAAAACGTAAAATGCATCAGGCCGGAGAAAAAATTCATCCCCACAACATAGACGATTTAATTCAAAATGACGTTAAAAAGATTACTATAATAGACTTTAAGGCAAAGGAGTCCTTAGACTCTCAGATTATCATCAACTGCTTTGAAAGGGAAGAAATTAAGTACACTCCCGATCCTGCAGTAAATGATGAGCCTACTGTTGAAGATGCCCTAAATGCAGTCTACAGCGTTATCCGTCCCGGAGACCCCATTACTTACGAAAATGCAAAAGAAGATCTTCACAATATGTTCTTTACTGCACGCAGGTACGATATAGGCAAGGTCGGCCGATATAAGTTAAATAAAAAATTCGACTACTCTGATGATGTGAAAGGTACAACCTTAATCGAAGAAGATATATTTAAGACCATGAAATTTTTGATAAAGGTTTACATAGGTGAAGAGAGTATTGACGATATCGACCATCTAGGCAACAGGCGAATTCGCTCGGTCGGCGAAATTATGACCGATGTTCTAAAAAAAGCCTTCTCCAGAATGGAACGCATTGCCCGCGACAGGATGAGTTCCAAGGAGATGGATACCATTAAGCCTCAGGACTTAATTTCGATTAAGCCCATCGTTGCAGCTATAAAAGAATTCTTCGGTGCAAGCCAGTTATCCCAGTTCATGGATCAGGTAAACCCTTTGGCCGAGCTTACTCATAAACGCCGTCTTAACGCCTTAGGTCCCGGCGGTCTTTCACGCGACAGAGCCGGTTTCGAGGTCCGAGAAGTTCACTATACTCACTATGGAAGAATGTGTCCGATTGAAACCCCTGAAGGCCCGAATATCGGTCTAATCGTTTCTATGGCAAACTATGCAAGAGTAAACGAATACGGCTTTTTGGAGGCCCCCTATGTAAAGGTTGTAAACGGGGTTGCTACCCGCGAAATTGAGTACTTGTCTGCAATGGATGAAGACAAATACTTTATCGGTCAGGTTTCTTCCGCTATCGGAAAGGACGGAAAGATTAATACTGATCAGGTTTCGTGCCGAAGACTTGGCGACTATACTTCAATAAGCCCTAAAGATATTCAATACATGGACGTTTCGCCCAAACAGATTATATCCGTTTCGGCTTCTCTAATCCCCTTCCTTGAGCACGACGATGCTAACCGTGCCCTCATGGGCTCCAACATGCAGCGTCAGGCTGTTCCCCTTGTTTTCCCCGAGCCTCCGCGTGTCGGAACAGGTATGGAAAAAAAGTGCGCCTATGATTCGGGCGTTTTAATAAAGGCAAAGAGGCCGGGAAAGGTTGAGTATGTTTCTTCCGATACGATTATCATAGCCCCCGAAAGGGGAAAAAATAAGGAAGATAAGGACGAATACACCTTATTAAAATATCAAAGAACAAACCAGGAGACCTGCTACCATCAAAGGCCCATCGTCAATGTAGGAGACACGGTTAAAGAAGGTCAGCCCATCGCAGACGGACCTGCAACCTATAGCGGAGAATTGGCCCTAGGACGCAACATTCTTGTAGGTTTCGTACCTTGGAACGGTTATAACTATGAAGACGCTATCTTAATTTCACGCAGGGTCGTAAAGGAAGATATGTTTACTTCTATCCATATAAAAGAGCTTTCAACCGATGTCCGCGAAACAAAACTCGGTGCCGAAAAGATGACCTGCGACATTCCGAACAAGTCCGAAAAGAGCTTGGACGACCTTGACAGCGAAGGTATTATCCGCATAGGCTCTAAGGTAAAGCCCGGCGACATCCTTGTCGGTAAGGTTACTCCGAAAAGCGAAAGCGATACGACTCCTGAGTTTAAGCTCCTTAACTCTATTTTCGGTGAAAAGGCTAAGGAAGTTAGGGATACCTCATTGCGCGTTCCCCACGGAACCGAGGGTACGGTTATAGATGTTCAGCGCTTAAAGAGGAATCAGGGGGACGACTTGAGTCCCGGCGTAGATGAGGTTGTAAAGGTCTTAATCGCCACAAAACGAAAACTCCGCGAGGGAGACAAGATGGCAGGCCGCCACGGAAACAAGGGCCTTGTAGCCAGAATTCTCCCCGAAGAAGATATGCCATACATGGAAGATGGAACTCCGCTCGATATCTGTCTAAACCCGCTCGGTGTTCCCTCACGAATGAATATCGGCCAGATTCTTGAATCCGAACTTGGCTTGGCCGGTTTAAAACTCGACGAATGGTACGAGTCTCCCGTTTTTGAGTCACCCAGCATGGAGCAGATTGAAGCCAAACTTAAAGAAGCCGGCTATCCGGCGAGCTCCAAGGTAAAACTCCGCGACGGTTTAACAGGCCGCCTCTTTGAAAACGAGGTTTTTGTCGGCGTTATCTACTTCTTAAAGCTGGCCCACCTTGTCGACGACAAGATGCATGCCCGCTCTACCGGTCCTTATTCTCTCGTTACCCAGCAGCCCTTGGGCGGAAAGGCCCAATTCGGCGGTCAGCGCTTGGGAGAAATGGAAGTTTGGGCCCTCGAAGCCTATGGTGCTGCCAATACCTTGCAGGAACTTATTACAATCAAGTCCGACGATATGCACGGACGATCCAAGATATACGAATCCATCGTTAAGGGCGAGCCTTCAAGCTCCGCAGGAATCCCCGAATCCTTTAACGTATTGGTCCAGGAATTAAGAGGTTTAGCTCTCGACTTTACAATCTATGATGCAAAGGGTCAGCAGATTCCTTTGACCGAAAGGGATGAAGAGCTAATCAAACGCGAAAAAACAAGTACTAACTTTTAACGGAAGTAAGGAGAGGGAGAGATTATGAGAGATATACAGGATTTTGATAGCTTGATGATAAGGCTTGCTTCACCCGACACTATCAGGGCATGGTCCTATGGAGAAGTAAAAAAGCCTGAAACAATCAATTACCGAACCTTGCGTCCGGAGAGGGACGGTTTGTTTTGCGAAAGAATATTCGGAACCACAAAGGAATGGGAATGTTTTTGCGGAAAGTTTAAGTCAATCCGCTATAAGGGAGTTATCTGCGACCGCTGCGGTGTTGAGGTTACTCACTTCAAGGTCCGCCGTGAACGTATGGGTCACATAGAACTGGCTGCCCCCGTTTCTCACATTTGGTATTACAGATCCGTTCCCAGCCGAATGGGACTCCTCCTCAACTTACAGGTGGCAGCCCTAAGGTCGGTTTTATACTACGAAAAATACATCGTTATCGATGCAAACGATACCGACTTGGAACCCATGCAGCTTTTAACCGAGGATGAGTACAGGGATGCTCACGAGCGTTACGGAGCCGCCTTTACGGCCGGTATGGGTGCAGGAGCTATTAAGACCCTCCTTCAAAACATAAATTTGGATGAACTTGCAGATCAATTGAGGGCTAAGATGATTGAAAAGGGTGCAAAAAGCGACCAGCGCCTTTTGCGCCGAATCGAAATAGTCGAAAATTTCAGAGCCTCAGGCAACAGACCCGAATGGATGATTTTGGATGTTATTCCGGTTATTCCTCCCGATTTGCGCCCCATGGTTCAGCTTGACGGAGGACGCTTTGCAACCTCAGACCTTAACGACTTATATCGAAGGGTAATCCACAGAAACAGCCGTTTGAGCAAGCTCATGGAATTAAAGGCTCCCGATATCATCATCAGAAACGAAAAAAGGATGCTTCAAGAAGCCGTTGATGCCTTGTTCGA
This sequence comes from Treponema sp. OMZ 798, assembly GCF_024181385.1. NCBI lineage: Bacteria > Pseudomonadati > Spirochaetota > Spirochaetia > Treponematales > Treponemataceae > Treponema > Treponema sp. OMZ 798. Next base: position 1,941,056 of record NZ_CP051305.1, on the reverse strand, counting down.
TAACTCAAAACGCAAAAAGGCTATTAAGGGAGCTTCAAACCGCCCCTTAAAGTCCATTTCGGATCTTTTAAAGGGAAAACAGGGCCGGTTCCGCCAAAACCTTTTAGGTAAGCGTGTCGACTACTCAGGCCGATCCGTAATTGTTGTAGGCCCCGAGCTTAAGCTCTGGCAGTGCGGTCTTCCCACCAAGATGGCCTTGGAGCTATTTAAGCCCTTTATAATGAAAAAACTCGTTCAAAAGGAAGTTGTTTCGAATATAAAAAAGGCTAAACTCCTTGTAGAACAGGAAGCTGCCGAGGTTTTTGCAGTTCTTGATGAGGTTGTAAGCGAGCACCCCGTTCTTTTAAACCGTGCTCCGACCCTCCACCGCTTGGGTATTCAAGCCTTTGAACCCGTTTTGGTAGAAGGAAAGGCTATCCGCCTTCATCCTCTTGTATGTAAGGCCTTTAACGCCGACTTTGACGGCGACCAGATGGCTATCCACGTTCCGTTGACACAGGCAGCCCAGATGGAATGCTGGACCCTTATGCTTTCAGCCCGGAACCTCCTCGACCCTGCAAACGGAAAAACAATAGTTTTCCCGACACAGGACATGGTTTTAGGTCTTTACTATCTTACAAAGGAAAGGGCTCTGCCTGAGGGTAAAAAGGAGCGCCGGTATTCTTCTGTTGCAGAAGTTTTGATGGCGGCAGAAGGTCATGCCGTAGGCTGGCAGGAACCTGTTTTAATCGACTATGAAACAGAACCGGGCAAAATTGAAAAAGTAAGAACTACACCGGGAAGAATTCTATTTAATGAAGAAATGCCTGAAGGCGTTCCCTTTACAAACGATGCTTTAAACGATAAAAAAATACGAAAACTCATAGAAGATGTCTTTAAGGATAAGGGCCCGTGGCTGGCTGTACAGCTTTTGGACAAGCTCAAGGCTGTAGGCTATAAGTATGCTACCTATTTCGGTGCAACCTTGAGTATGGAAGACATGATTATTCCGCCTGAAAAGGCCGGAATGCTCGAAAAGGCCAACAAAGAGGTTTTGGAAATCTATAACCAATACAAGGGCGGCCATATTACTCAAGAAGAACGCTATAACCGTGTAGTTGACGTTTGGCAGAAGACAAACTCCAACCTTAAAGAGATTCTTATGAACCGCCTGCAAGAAGACAAGGGCGGCTTTAATACCATCCACATGATGGCTACATCAGGTGCCCGAGGTAATAAGGATCAGATAAACCAGCTGGCAGGTATGCGAGGTCTTATGTCCAAGCCTACAGGCGACATCATCGAGCTTCCGATTAGATCAAACTTTAAAGAAGGCTTAAACGTTATGGAATTCTTTATTTCGACCAACGGTGCCCGAAAAGGTTTGACCGATACGGCTCTTAAAACCTCAGACGCAGGTTACTTGACAAGGCGTCTTGTAGATATTGCTCAAAACGTAGTCGTAAACGAAGAAGACTGCGGTACCATTAACGGAATCGAATATGCCGCAATCAAGCGCGGGGACGAAATCCGTGAATCCTTGAGCGAGCGTATTGCAGGAAAATACACCTTGGAGAGGGTTATCCATCCCATTACGGGAGAGCTCCTCATCGATGTAAACGAGTACATTACTGATGAGGTTGCTAAAAAGATAGAAGAAGCCGGTGTTGAAACCGTTAAGCTCCGCACCGTTTTAACTTGTGAATCCAAGCACGGTGTTTGCGTTAAGTGCTACGGCAGAGACTTGGCCCGAAACCGAATTGTCCGAATAGGGGAGGCTGTAGGTATCATCGCCGCCCAGTCCATCGGTCAGCCCGGTACCCAGCTTACGATGCGTACCTTCCATGAGGGCGGTACGGCTTCTAAAAACGTTGAAGAGAACAGAATAGTATTTAACGATTATTCTATCATCGTTCGAGGCATAAAGGGTTCCTATGTAATTCTTAAAAACGGAAATTTCCTCTTTACAAGAAAGGGCGAGTTTACTTTCAGCAGGGTACTGAACGAGTACGCTCTTAAAAAAGGTGAAACTCCGCTTGTAAGTACAGGAATGAGGGTTGTAAAAGGAAATCCTCTTTATACATTAAAAAACGGAAAGGAAGTGCTTTCCGAAAATATAGCTATTGCCGAAGTCAGAGATAATATTATCTATTTGATTGGTCAAGAACAGACAATAGAGATAAGAAACGGCTCAGAGGTTGTAGTAAAAGAAAATGATGTTATAAAGGCCGGAGAAACAGTAGGTACCTTCGACCCCTTTGCCGACCCCATTTTGGCAGAATATGACGGCTTTGTCCGCTTTGAAGACATTCTTCCCGGTACAACCTTAAAGGAAGAAGCCGACGAAGAAACAGGCGTTGTCGAAAAGCGAATAAGCGATGCTCATTTCGATAAGATGCAGCCGCGTATCTTTATTTCGGATGAATCAGGTAACACTGTAGGTGAGGATTCTTATTTCCTTCCCGGAGGTGCTCAGCTCTTGGTTGAAGAAGGTCAGGAGATTAAAGCCGGTGCAATTCTTGCAAAGATAGCAAAAGAGTCGGTAAAGACAAAGGATATTACCGGAGGTCTTCCGCGAGTTTCAGAACTCCTTGAAGCTCGAAGGCCTAAGTCTCCTGCTGTTCTTGCCGCAATTGCAGGTGTTGTTACCATTAAAAAGGGCTTGCTCAAGGGTAAGAGAACTATTATGGTCCGCGACGAGTACGGCCATGATGTAAAGCACCTTGTTCCTATCGGAAAACGGATGCTTGTCCGTGACGGCGATACTGTAAAGGCCGGAGAACCCTTGTGTGACGGCAGCTTTGATCCGCACGATATTTTAAATATTCTCGGTGAAAATGCCCTTCAAAACTACTTGATGAAGGAAATCAAGGAAGTTTACGATGCTCAGGGCGTTACCATCAACGATAAACACGTGGGTATAATCGTCCGTCAGATGCTCCGAAAGGTAAAGATTGTTTCGGTTGGAGATACCAAGTTTATCTTTGACCAGCAGATAGATAAGTACCGCTTCCATGAGGAAAATAAGAGGGTTAAAGAAGAAGGCGGTCAGCCTGCCGTTGCCCGTCCCATGTTCCAAGGAATTACAAAGGCTGCCTTAAATATTGACTCCTTTATTTCGGCCGCTTCGTTCCAAGAGACCACAAAGGTTCTTACAAATGCCGCTATCGCAGGTTCATCCGATGAACTTCGCGGCTTAAAGGAAAACGTAATTATCGGTCACCTAATCCCTGCCGGAACAGGTATGAAGCAGTACCGCGATATTAAACTTTTCGATAAGAACAAGAGCGATCTGGATGTTCAGATGAACGAAATCCTAGAGCGCCGAAGGCTTGAAGCCGAAGCTGCCCAAGCTCTCGAAGAAAAAGAACTTATCGAAGAAGAAAACTTTTTGGATGATATCTAAAATCTAGGGGGAGAGACAACCCCGTTCAGAGCAGAGTTTTCACCTCGAAACTTCGTTGGGTGTACTCCCCCTATAACCCCCTCTCTTTCTCGCGCTGCCAAAGGGCTCGCTGCCCTTTGGAATCCCGCAAATTACCATAGAATTTGGATAGCTCTTTAGTTGAGATTGAAACAAAAGGATTTGGCTTCATCCTTTTGAAAATTCACTTATTTTAAAAAAGTATAACTTTTTTTTTACAATCTTACTATCTATATATAAACAATCTCTATAATAATTATGAAAGAGGAATTTTTTTTCTCCTTTTTAAATCATTTTTATGGAGGTTGATATGATGCAACCGTTTAAAATTACTCTCCGCAATGACTATGCTTTTAAGCGAGTGTTCGGAGTGGATGAAAACAAAGATGTCCTACAAGATTTATTGGAATGCATCTTAGATATTCCCTCGGAGGATATTGCAGGCTTGGAACTCTTGGATAAAGAGTTTCATAAGGATGCCATAGGCGATAAAACAGGTGTTTTAGATGTAAAATTACGCCTGAATAACAACACCATTATAGACATCGAAATTCAGAACAGGTGGAACAGCGAATTTGTCCAGCGCACTATTTTTTATTGGGCTAAAATGTACACGGAAAACTTAAAAACAGGTGAAGTGTATACAAAACTGCCCAAATGTATTACAATAAACATAGTGGGTGAGGGCTTTGATTTAAATACGCTTTTACACAGTGAATACAATGTAGTCGAAAAGCACCTAAATGATAAGCTTTCTGATGAGTTTGAAATCCACTTTTTAAATTTAGCCAAAGTAAAAGAAGATTATGAAACCACTGAAGAAAATGAAAATGAAAAGAAGCTGTATAACTGGCTAAGATTTATCAAGACAAATAATCCGGAGGTGAGAAAAATGCTGGCACAGGAATCGCCGATGATGATAAAGGCTAATGAAACTATAGAAGTAATGTTGCAAGATCCAAAAGAAAAATGGCTCTATGAAAACCGAATGAAATATGAACATGATAAAGCTTCATGGAAACATGTAGGTTATCAAGAGGGTGTTGAGTATGGTATTAATAAAGGGGTGTACCAAAACAAGCTTGCAACTGCAAAGAATTTACTTGAAATGGGGCTTAGCTTAGATTCCATTGTAAAAGCAACCGGTTTAAGTCTTGATGAAATAGAAAAACTATGATTAATTAAGATAAGCTCGTGTTTAGGAAAAGGAGGCTATGATGCACATAATCTATGAAACCAATGGCTTAGGTTTTCTTGGCTGGGTAATTGATTTGCCGGGAGCTTATATCCGTGGGAAGACACTGGAAGAGGCTGGGGGTAAAGTCAGTAAAGAAATAACTTTATATAATGAATGGCTTAATCTTGAAACCGATATCGATATGCAAATAAATGAAGAAATAAAAAAATCCGATTTATGTATTCAAGATGCAGATTCCGATATTATATTCGATTCGGAGCTGCTTGATTTTGATAAAAAAGAAGATTTTATCTTTTGGTGTGATAAGGTTCTAATTTCCGGAAAAAAAACTGAGGAAATATATAAAAAAATGAAGAGAAAATCGTTGATTGATATTACGATGAAGCGGAAAACTTTTTACGGTGATGTGTATTGTACAATTAATGATCAATATCGTCATATTGTTAAGGTGCAAAACTACTATTTAAATCAAATCGGTACTGAAATGAATATAGATGATGAGCTCCGGCTCAACCGCATAGAATTCATAGAAAAACTAAAGGAAAAATATCTAAAAGATGGCAATAAACTTTATCGTAATGAGAGTGAGGATTGGACAGTTAAAAAAGTAATTCGAAGAACTATTTGGCATGACCGCATTCATATCAGGGCTATAGAAAGAATGGAAAAACGATTAAGCGGAATGGTTTGATCTTATTAAAATATGTTAAATTTAGATACAAAAATTTATATTTGTGTTATAATAATTTAGTGGAGGTATGTTTATGTCTTATGAACAGTATTCTCAGTTAGAAACACAGGTTTTAGAAATACCTTATGAACAGAAACTTCAGCTTCTTTATATAATCGCAGATAGTTTAAAAAATACGGCAATGAGTAAGAAAAATAATTTAAAGGATAAGAAGCCAAAACGCAGACTTGGGATTTTGAAAGGTAAAATTTGGATGACTCCGGATTTTGATGATACTCCTCCCTGTTTTGAGGAGTATATGTTAGGGATGAAACTATGAATTTAAGTTTTAGATTATCAAAAGAGGCCGAGAAGATTGCATTAATGAATAAGGATGTACATGAACTTCATTATAGATTGTATCCTGAGTATTTTAAGCCCTTTTCTTATGATTCAACGGTAGAATTTTTAAAAAAGCAGTTACAAGAGGATAATTGGTTTTGCTGTATTGTTTCTTGTGATGGAAAGGATGCCGGTTATGCCTTATTTTATATTCGGGATTATCAGGAAAATCCTGTTAGGAAGGCTTATAGGGGAATACATATCGATCAAATCGGCATAGATCCCGAATATAGGCGGAAAGGCCTCGGTAAGGCCCTTATGGAAGAAATCGAAAAAATTGCTGTTCAAGAAGGTGCCTCACAAATAGAATTAAGCCATTGGGAACTCAACGAGGAAGCAAAGTTTTTCTATAAAAATATCGGTTTTGATACTTGTCTAAGATTTGTGGTTAAAAAACTGTAAAGTACTCAATTAATAAAAGGCTTGATTTTATTAAAAAAAAGACATACAATAAATGTAATGAGGTTATTTTATGTGTATTGATCCCGAACTGCGTAGAGAAAAATCCAATGCAAAGATAAAGGGTATGGGGATAGCTTGTTTTGAAGCCTTGCCTCTCTTGCCCTCATCTAAAGAGGTTAAATTAAAATCCTTAGATAAGATATGCGAAAGAGCTATAGCTTCTCTTTTGTCTATTCAGCTGGCAGAAGATATTTGTAATGAACAAGACTATGAAGAGTCAAAAGAATTATTTTCTATTCTTTTAGAAAAATACGGCGTTCAAAATCTTTTATTGGAAAAAGAAAAAAGACTTTTTGACGGTACTTATACCGAACAGGATGCAGTTGATGTGGGGTGGACTTATGAAGCTTACTGGGCGCTTTTATGGGCATTGGGGCTGGTTGAAGACATTTCCCATCCCAATGATATTTGTGATGTACAAAAAGCCATAACAACAGTGGGCGATAGAGAAAGTAAAAGGGAATTTAAGTCTCTTTGTAAGCTGCGCGATATTGAAGAAATATTGGACATGCTTGATCTTCATTATAGATACCACTGGGCAACGGAAGAAAAAAGATTAAAGCCTAAAACGGAAATAAAAGATTTGAATCCCGAAGTTTTAATGGAAAGAAGGCGCGGGCTTGAATGGCTTATTTCTGATGAAGAAGATTGGTTCGAGATTTCTATGGATACATAAAAGGAGGTAAGAAGTTTGGTTATTTCAAAAGAAGATGTAAAGGATTCCGTAATAAGACGCTTAAAAAGGAATTTCAGTAAGAGCCTTGATAAGGCTACCCGCCGGGAGATTTATGATGCCGTAGCCAGTACGGTTATGGAACTTGTTCAATCCAACTGGATTAAAACCATGAATGCTCAAGAGAAAACCGGGGTAAGAAGGATGTATTACCTTTCGGCCGAGTTTTTGATGGGGCGGGCCTTGATCAATAATATAAACAATATGGGCATTCGAAAAACCATCGAAGAAATTACGGATGAAATAGCCGAGCCTCTTTCTATCATCGAAGATGAAGAGCCCGATGCCGGTTTGGGAAACGGAGGCTTGGGAAGGCTTGCTGCCTGCTTTTTGGACTCCCTTGCAACCCTTGACTATCCCGGGCACGGCTACGGCATCCGCTATAAGTACGGAATGTTTGAGCAAAGAATCGAAAACGGCTATCAGGTAGAATATCCCGACCGCTGGCTCTTTGCCCGAGACCCTTGGGAGGTGCGCCGCTCCGATTTGAGTGTCAAGGTTTACTTTGGAGGCACCCCTTCGTCCCGAACCTCCGAAAGCGGAAAGCTTTATTATGATCTAAACGGAGCAGAAGAAATTATTGCAACCCCCTACGATATGCCGATTGTCGGTTACGGCACCAAGACGGTAAACACCTTGCGCCTTTGGGAGGCCTCTTCCGATGACGGCTTTGACCTTCCTCTTTTTAACAGCATGGAGTATAACCGTGCCTTTCAAAAACAGATAGATGCCGAAAGCATCTCGTGTATTCTGTATCCCAATGATTCAGGCCCGCCCGGAATGAACCTGCGGTTAAAGCAGCAGTACTTTTTTACTTCCGCAAGCTTGCAGGATATTATACGCTCCTTTATACATAGAGAAGGAACGGACTTTACCAAGCTCCCCGGCTATGTAGTAATCCAGCTAAACGATACCCATCCTGTTGTGGGAATCCCTGAGCTCATGCGTATTTTGATGGACGATTATCATCTTGAATGGGATGCCGCTTGGGATATTACAAAGAGAGTTTTTGCATATACCAATCATACTATTCTCGCTGAGGCCTTGGAAAAATGGCCGATAGAAGTTTTTCAAAAGCTCTTGCCGCGAATTTATCAAATAGTCGAAGAAATAAACAGACGCTTTTTAGCAAAGCTTTACGAAAAATATCCCGGCGATTGGAAAAAGCATAACAATATGGCAATCATGGCCGACGGAAAAATTCACATGGCACGTCTTGCTATAGTAGGAGCTTTTTCGGTAAACGGAGTTGCAGCTCTTCACACCGAGATTTTAAAGCACAAGGAACTCGCCGATTTTTATGACCTCTATCCTCACAAGTTTAACAATAAAACCAATGGAGTAACTCAAAGGCGCTGGCTTTTGACCGCCAACCCCTTGCTTTCCGAGTTTATAACAAAGTACATAGGTTCAGGCTGGATAACTAATCTGGAAGAGTTAAAAAAGCTTGAAGCCTTTATAGATAATGAGGAATTTTTGGAAGGTTTTATTGAGGTCAAACATAAAAATAAGATACGCCTTGCCGAATACCTTGAAAAAAATCAGGGAATTTTTATCAACCCGGATTCTATCTATGATGTTCAAATTAAACGCCTCCACGAATATAAAAGGCAGTTATTGAACATTCTCCATATAATGACCCTTTATAACAGAATTATAAATGACCCTTCCTATGATCCCATTCCGAGAACCTTTATCTTCGGGGCAAAGGCTGCAGCAGCCTATAGGCGTGCAAAGGAGATAATAAAGCTCATCAATACGGTTGCGGACAGAATAAACAATGACCACAGGGTTGCAGGTAAATTGAGGGTTGTCTTTGTCGAAAACTACCGCGTTTCCGCCGCAGAAAAGATCTTCCCTGCTGCCGACATTTCGGAACAAATTTCGACTGCCGGAAAAGAAGCTTCCGGTACGGGCAATATGAAATTCATGATTAACGGGGCCTTAACAATTGGCACTCTTGACGGGGCTAATATCGAAATTGTCGAAGAGGCCGGGGCCGAAAACGAATTTATCTTCGGACTTAAAGCTGAAGAGATTTTAAAGATGGATAAGGAAAACACCTATAATCCGAGAGAATATCTTGCCGCAAATCCAGAGCTTGAAAAGGCTGTAAATCAGCTGATTGACGGAACCTACACCCTGCCGGGAGAGCAGACCTTTAGAGGACTTTACGATTCTCTCATACATGGTGTTGAAGGACAGCGGCCCGATACCTATTATATTCTTGCAGATTTTAAGAGCTATCAAAAAGTCCACGAACAGATTATAAGCGATTATTATCACCGCCATGCTTGGGCTAAAAAATGTATCTTGAACATAGCCAGATCCGGAAAGTTCAGTTCGGATAGGACTATTCAAAACTACGTCGATGAAATTTGGAAGCTTGAGAAAGTAAATGTTTAAAATATAAAATGTTTTTAATAAAGAAGCGTCCGTTTAAAATAAACGGACGCTTTTAATTTTTTTAAATGAATTTAATGTATAGCTCTATTTAAGAACATCTTTTAAAAATCTTTCAGCATTTTTATATGCCATTTTTTCGATTTCATCTTCCGTCCATCCGTCTTTTTTTAGCGCATCAAAAAGAAGATAATACTTATCGCAACTGTTTATTTCCAGATTGCCGAAAACTCCGTCAAAGTCTGAACCAAGTGCGAGAACTTCTACTCCGCCTACATTTTTTTGATGGTTTAGATGTTTAACCATTAAGCTTACTGTACTGTCCTTACAGGTTATATCTTCATTTAAAAATTCCGGTCCTAAATTGAGACCCATGATTCCGCCCTTATTCGCCAACACCTTTATCATATCATCGGTCATGTTTCTTGTATGGGGGCTTAACATGCGCGAATTTGAATGGGATGCGGTGAAAGGTTTTTTTGAGTGTTTGGCTACATCATAAAAACCTCCATCAGAAAGATGACTTACATCAATTATGACTCCCAATTCGTTCATACGCCCTATGAGATCAATTCCAAAGGGTTTTAAACCGCGATTCATGATTTCGGGATCTTTTGAATTGGGAAATCCTATGCAGTTCTCGTCATTCCATGTTAAGGTTATTAGTCTAATACCTTTTTCATAGAAATGATCAAGGCGTTTTAAATTACCGTTTACGGATCTTCCGTCTTCAAGGGTTAAAAATGCAGATATTATGTTTTGACTTTTATTTTTTAAAAGCTCATCATAAGATTTGCATATTTTTACATAATCAACTTTTTCTATACCTCTTTTTATCTGAGACAGTAAACTTTCAATGTATTCGTCATCTGAAATTACGGGTCTTTTTAAAAAATCAAATATAGATTCGGTTAACATAAAAATAGCAAAAAACTGTGCAAAGGCTCCTGATTTTTTTAACCTTTCAAAATCTACGGAAAAAGATTTATTGGAAACAACTGTTTCTCCTTCTTCTTCTTTCCATGTCATCATGAGAGTGTCGCAATGCAGATCGATATAGTTCATTTACTCCGCCTTTTTATTTTTCTCAATTTTGTGAAATATGTAGCCGTATATGATAGTTCCGGCGATAACTATTGCTAATTTAAAAGTTCCTATTCCGGGTATCAATCTTACCAGATAGTATGTAATAACTGTTGGAATAAAATATTTGACGGCTCTTTTTGGTTGCCCTCTAAACCGCATTACAATTACCGACCCAAATAAAGAAGGTAAAACATATTTAAAAGATTTAAGCACTACTTGCGGAAAAATAGCGAGAAGATTTTGTCCTATAATAACTACAATCAGCAAAATACACAGATTTACAAATACGGAAGCTGCAACTGCAATGATAGTTGCTATATTACCGCGAGGTTCAGTTACATCTGTTTTAAGTGCATTTTGAATTGAAAGAGCTACCGGTACCCTCATGTTTGAAACATTTCCTGCAAAGTAACTCATATAAGTACCTGCACTGCCAAGTACGGGAAAATAGCTCATCGGTTCAGTCAACCACATTCCTATACCGAATGATGATATTGCAATAGTTACACTTGCAAAAGCTGAGGCACTTTCAGTCCAGCCTTTTATAAAATACATATATCCTATGGGCAAGAATGAAAGTATAAGGGCTATCAGCATTGAAAGCCTTCCCCATCTGTGAATATCGATGATAAATTTGTTTTCGTAATCAGTAACCATTAAATCATTAGTGTTTTCCATAAATCTTCTCCTATTTAAAAATAAATTCTGTTAAAATAATAGAACTGCCTAGTCCTGCAACTAAAGCAATTGCCAGCATCCATTCATAAATCCATTTTTTCTTTGATTTTTCTGCATACATCGACAGTAAGATAGTTATTCCGCCTGTTATAAGCATTACAATGGCCTCGACTTTTCCTTTGCGTGCATTATCGATAGCAAAATAACCTATAAGCGCTATCGATGCGATAAAACCGACTATTTTTGCAAAACTTCCTTCAATACTTTTATTTTTTATCAAAGAGCGTTCCATTGGTTTTAGGCTGAAAAAACAGTTGATAAAATAAGGTGCACTTCCGAGAATCATTGCATAGAGAACTAAAATGAAAACACCGGTCGTTATATTAGCGCTTGTAAGTTCAATGCCCAAAACATCTGCTGCAATTCCGGCTAACATTAATTCATAACTTGCAGAGCCGATAACTCCAATGCGCATAAATGCTGCTCCTGATCCCAGCATGGCCATAATTGTCAATGTTGCTATCATTACAGAAAAACCGGGTCCGATAATCGAAAAAATTCCGGTTCTTATCGATATCTTTACCTCTTCATTCGTGAGCAGCTGATGTTTTTTATTAAAGCTTAATGCTTTTTTTAAAAATATAGCTGCTTGAATTATGACGAAAGATGTCAATATGATAGCAAAAACCCACACAGTTCCGTTTACAATCGTAATTGTATCCATAAAAACCTCCTAGTCTGACTCTACAAAATTTTTGGGCAGTAAAACGAAAAGGTATATTAGAATTTTATAAAGTTCAGCGACACATAAAGATATAAATAGTTAAGGTTGTTAACTATATGCATCATTATAACATCAGCTTTCAAGATTTGTCAAGGAAAAATAAAATAATTGTAAAGTTTTTTAAAATTATTCTTGTAAAAATAAATTATTTACTGTATACTATTGATTAGACCCTTAACTATTAGGAGATGAATTATGTATGATTTTGTAAATACTTTATCACGAAAAAAAATTGGAGCTGCCAAATGGGAGCTTATGTACAAGTGGAATCCCAATGTTTCTGAAGGAGTAATACCTCTTTCAGTTGCCGATATGGAATTTAAAAATCCGCCGGAAATAATTGAAGGTTTAAAAAGTTATTTGGATAGACTGATTTTAGGTTATTCTATGCGGTATGCAGATTATGACAATGCCGTAATAAATTGGCTTAAACGAAAACATGATTACAGTGTAAGTCCCGAAATGATTATGCAGACACCCGGAGTTGTAAATGCTTTTTTTGCTGCCGTAAATACCTTTACGGAAAAAGGAGACGGAGTAATCGTTATGCGCCCTGTGTATTATCCTTTTTCCATGGCAATTGAGATGAATGAGCGGGAGCTTGTAAATTGTCCTCTTTTATGTGATAAGGATAACTATTACACAATCGATTACGATAAATTTGAAAGCCTTGCAAAGCAGCCGAAAAATAAACTTTTGATTTTTTGTTCTCCTCATAATCCTGTCGGCCGTGTATGGAAAAAAGAAGAATTAAAAAGACTGGCTGAAATAGCCTTGGAGAATAATGTAATTGTTTTTTCCGATGAGATATGGAATGATCTTATAATGCCCGGCTATAAACATACTCTTATGGCAAGTATTTCAAAAGAGATAGGTGCAAATACCATCACGGCAACGGCTCCTTCAAAGACCTTTAATGTCGCCGGCCTTGCTACATCAAATATAATTGTAGAAAATGAAAATCTTAGAACCAAGTATTATGAAACCCTTCAAAAGATGAGGTCTTCGAGTGTGAATGCTCTCGGGCTTAAAGCTTGCGAAATAGCTTATACCCGGTGCGATAAATGGCTTGATGAGCTTCTGCTTGTTCTTGATACCAATCAAAAGCTGGTTAAAAATTATTTTGATTCCAACTTTCCAATGCTTAAAAGCAGGTACATTGAAGGTACTTATCTTCAATGGATAGATTTTAGGGCTCTTGGAATGGATAATAAAGCTTTGGAAGATTTTATGCATAATGAAGCGCAATTTTTTACTGACGAAGGTTATATTTTCGGCTCTGAAGGAGACGGCTTCGAAAGAATCAATGTAGCTTGTCCTACTAAAATTTTAGAACAGCATTTGGAAATGCTTGGTGGTGCATTAAAGAAAAAAGGATTCTAGGATACTGTATGGAATTAATTTATTTGGCGGTAATATTTTTGGCTATTGTATTGGGTTTGACTTTTAAGCGTCCTCTTTATCAAGCGATACTCATTGCTGTGATTTTAGCCGTGATTTTATATAAAATTCCTTTTTTGGAATTTATAAAAATGGCAAGAAGTGCTTCTTTAAATTCTCAAACAATATATCTTTTGCTTGCTTTTTATATCATTACATACTTACAGCGTATGATGGAAGACAAGGAAATGCTTATGCTTGCTGAAATATCGCTTGAACAAATGTTTCATTCCAAACGTGTAAATGCTATGGCTGCTCCCTTTATAGTAGGGTTGCTGCCCTCTCCCGGAGCGGTACTTATTGCCGCTCCGATAGTGGATGCCGCCGCGGATGATAATCTTAATGCTAATGAAAAAACTTTTGTGACCAGCTATTATAGACATATATCGGAATTGTTTATGCCTACCTATGCAGCCATACTTTTAGCCTTAAAACTTACCGGGGTGGATATGACTGCATTTGTTGTAAGTATGCTGCCGATGGTTTTTGTTCTTTTTTTACTGGGCTTTGTATTTTATGTAAAAAAAATACCCAAGAATAAGACCGCAGAGAACGAACAAAATAAAAAAGATGCCGTCTATTCGTTTTTTAAGGCTCTGTGGCCTATCGGTCTTACAACTATCTTAATTCTTGTTTTAAAAATTCAAGTTTTTTATGCTGTTTTGCCTGCAATATTCTTAATGATGTTTATTCATAAATTTACATTATCCCAATTAAAAAAATTTGCAGTTAAAGCTTTTGAAGCAAAAATGCTTCTTACAGTAATCGTTGTTATGATTTTTAAAGCGGTATTGGAATATAGTCATGTTATTGAAACTTTACCCGAAGTTTTTGGAATTCTCCCTATTCCTATTACTGCTGTGTTTTCAATAATAATTTTTCTGGGAACAATAGTTGCAGGCAGTCAGGCCATGATAGCCATGATGCTGCCTTTAGCTTTTTCGGCCATACCCGGTGCAGGTCTTGGAGAACTTGTTTTGTTTATGAGTATATGCTATATCGCAATGCAGGTATCGCCCACTCATATATGTTTGGCAATCATAACAGAACATTATAAAACTTCATTTTTATCGTTGGTTGTAAAGACTCTGCCTATCGTGCTTTCTTTTATAATTATTGCTTCTCTCTATAGTTATATTTTGATCCGATATATATTTTAATATTATCATTGTTTGAAATTTTGATGTATTATTGCGCTTGAAAAAAAATTGAAAAGATATTATCATTAAAAGTATCTGGAGTATATATGTCTGAAAAAAAATTGTCTTATTCTATGATCTTTTTGGCTATTGCCGTAATGTCTACGGTTTTGGGGATTGTATGTATTTTTAACCCCGACAGTATAACAAGAATTATTGTGACCATTGTCGGTATTTCACTAATCGTTTACGGCCTTATCGAAATTTATCAGTTTTTTTCGATCAAGATGAATTCCTTTTTGGTTTTGGGTATCATCTTAATAGGATTGGGGCTTTTTTGTCTGGTAAATCCAAGCGCAGTTCTCGGTCTTATCGGGCTTGTCCTCGGCCTCTTTTTGATTTGCTTGGGAGCCGTTGAGGTTAAAAAATCATTCGATTTAAAAAGCGCAGGTGTTAGGCTGTGGTGGCTTTGGCTGATTTTTGCAGGCATCGTTTGCTTAATAGGTCTTTCAGGTATTTTTAATCCTGCAAGCATTTCAGGTCTTTTTGCTAGTTTGATAGGTTTCGGTTTTTTGGTAAACGGAGTAAGCAGTATTTGGCTTTTCCTGATTTTGAAGAAAAGGGGATAGTTTTCTTTCGAGGTAAGGTATGGATATGGATTTTAGCCGCAAACTTCCTATCGGCGTACAGAGTTTTAAGGTATTGCGTGATGATAATTATCTCTATGTCGATAAAACCGGCTATGTTTATAAATTAGCCTCTACAGGCCGTGTTTATTTTTTAAGCCGTCCTCGGCGGTTTGGAAAAAGCCTTTTTCTTTCTACTCTTCAAGCCTACTTTTTGGGACAAAAAGAACTGTTTAAGGGCCTCGCAATCGAAAAGCTTGAAGAAACCGAAAAGGGTAAAAGGGAAATCTGGCAGGAATATCCCGTACTCTATTTGGATTTTAATCTTGCAAAGTATGAAACAAGGGAAGATCTTGAAAGTGTCCTAAATAATCATCTTTGCAGGTGGGAAGAAGTTTACGGCAGCTCTAATTCGGAAAACACTCTTTCGGAACGCTTTTTCGGCCTTATCTACCGTGCATATAAAAAAACGGGAAAACAGACCGTTATTTTGATTGACGAGTACGATAAACCCCTTCTTCAAACTATGTGGAAAGACGATGCTCTAAACGAAATTTATAAGACAATATTAAGGGGATTTTTCGGTGTCATCAAAACAGCCGACCAATATATACGCCTTGCCTTTTTGACGGGGGTGACAAAATTCAGCAAGGTGAGCATATTCAGCGATCTAAACAACTTAAACGATATAAGTCTAACTCCTCAATTTTCAGGCATCTGCGGAATAACTCATACCGAATTATTAAAAACCTTCGAGCCCGAAATAAAAGCCCTGGCCCAAGCCAACGAATTAAGCTATGAGGCCTGTATCAAAACCTTACAGCAAAAATATGACGGCTATTGTTTTTCTCCCGATACTGAAAGAATGTATAATCCTTTCAGCTTACTTAATGTATTTTTCGGAAATCAATTTGAATATTATTGGTTTGCTACCGGAACGCCCACATTTTTGGTAAATTCTTTAAAGCGGAGCGATTATCACATTCCCAACCTTGACGGCAATGTGGAGATGACCTCGGCCGGTCTATCCGATTACAGGGCCGAAGCAGGTTCTGAAATCCCCGTATTGTTTCAGGCAGGTTATTTGACGATTAAGGGTTACGATAAGCTCTTGCAGCTTTACAGGCTCGGCTTTCCTAACGATGAAGTCAGATACGGTTTTTTATACAATCTTTTCCCCAATTATTGCAATGTAGTCTATGCGGAAGGACCTTTTTGCATAGCCCAATTTTATAGGGATATAATTGCGGGAAGGGTAGAAGAGTTTATGCAAAGGTTAAAGTCGATAATGGCAAGTCTCCCCTATGATACCGTAAAAAAAGAGAGCGGTGAAAGCATCGCCTTGAGAGAGCATAATTTTCAGGTCTGCGTATACTTGGTCTTTGCCCTCTTGGGGCAGTTTATTGAGCTTGAAATACCTGTTGCTAACGGCAGAACTGATGCAGTCATAAAAACAGACAGTGCAATTTACATATTTGAGTTTAAACTAAAAGAAGGTGCCGAAGCCGCCTTAAAACAAATCAAAGAAAAAAACTATGCCGAAAGATTCAAGGCTGAAAACAAAAAAATCGTGCTTATCGGTGCCGGCTTTGATCCGGAAGAAAAGACTGTCGGGGAGTGGTTGATCGAAGAGATTTAAGCCTTAACTTAGGATAAAAATTTTACGCAAATTTATATTCTTTCTATCTCTTGACATAAAATCCGTTTTTTTTTATACTTACTCGGTTGATATAACTATAATCTATAAATATTTTGCTAGGAGGCAGATATGGCTGGTGCAAGTAAAAACTCACGAACTGCTGCTGCAACTCAAAAATTTAATTGTCCTTGCGGCGGAGAAATCGTATTGAAAACAATGGTCGATAACGGTAAGATTAAAAATATTGCAGAATGCCCGAAATGTAAACGAGTTGAAAGAAGGCCGAAAGACTTTCATTAATCTGACTGTTTTTTAACGAGGCTAAAGAGGGAGACTTTTTATATTTTATGGAAAGTCTCCCTCTCTCGTTTTACGAGCATTTAAATTTTATCGAATTTTAGGAGGGTAAGATGAGCATGGAAAATATATTTAAATCGAGTTTAGGGGAAGAATGCGGAATTGCGGCTGTCTGGGATTCAAAATCCTTTAAGACCGAAAACCCCGAAAGACTGGATGATGCTGCCCGCTCGGTTTTTTATGCTCTTTTTTCTCTTCAGCACAGGGGGCAAGAGGCTGCCGGGATGGCTGTTTCAAACGGAAAACACATCCGCGTGTTTAAAAAGCCGGGCCTTGTTTCCAACATTTTTACCGAAAACGATATATCGAACCTTCAAGGCTATGCTGCGATAGGCCACACCCGCTATTCGACTACAGGTTCTTCTTCTTTGGGAAACATTCAGCCCTTTTATATTGAAACCATGCATGGGCCCATAGCCCTAGCTCATAACGGAAACCTTGTAAACGCTCCGTATTTGCGGCAAAAACTTTTGGAAGGGGGAGTAGGGCTTTCTTCTACCTCGGATACCGAAGTTATGATTATGATGCTTGCCGCCGCCAAGGGAGATTCTTGGACAGAACGCATCGCCTCATGTATGCGGGAATGGGAAGGAGCTTTTTCTATTGCCGTTTTGACGGTTGAAGGCATTTACATCGCTAGGGACCCTTGGGGCTTTCGTCCTCTTTGTGTAGGCAGCTTTCAAGACGGAGTATCGATTGCCGCAAGTGAGTCTTGCGCTCTTTTAACATTGGGCTGCAAGGATTTTACCGAGGTAAAAGCCGGAGAAATTTTAAAGTTGGTCGATAACGGAGCAGAGCTTTGTATGCAGCTTCCCCCTAAGGAGCTGCTTTCTCCATGTATCTTTGAATACGTCTACTTTGCCCGTCCCGACTCGGTTTGGAACAAGGCTTCGGTTCACATGTCAAGGGTAAATTTCGGCAAGGAGCTTGCAAAAAACTCCCCCGTCGAGGCCGACATAGTTATAGCCATTCCCGACTCATCGCGGTCGGCAGCCATAGGCTATTCCCAAGAATCGGGCATTCCCTATGATGAGGGTTTTTCAAAAAATCGCTACATAGGACGCACCTTTATTCAGCCTACCCAAAAATTGCGCGACCAAGGTGTTGCGATGAAGTTCAATATTCTTTCCGAAGCTGTCGAAGGAAAACGCATTATAGTGGTTGACGACAGCATCGTCCGCGGAAGCACCATGGGGCCCTTAATCAAGATGCTGCGGAGTGCCGGTGCCAAAGAAGTACACATCAGAATAGCTTCTCCGCCGGTGCGTTACTCCTGTTTTATGGGAGTAGACATGGGAGACCCCGAAAACCTAATCGCCCACAAAAAATCTGTTGAAGAAATCAGAGAGCACATCGGAGCCGATTCCTTAGTTTACCTATCCCAAGAAAGTATGCTTAAAGCTATGAAGGATGCCGGAGCAAACACCCATTTTTGCTGTGCCTGCTTTGACGGTAAGTACCCCGTCGATGTCAGCGGCGCTGCCGACAAAAATAGCTTTGAGTAGGCTCTATTTGGGTTTTAAAGATATTTAAAAATCAGCCGATATAGTAAAATAGGTATTTGTATGAGATTAGATTGTTCCAATGTAGGAAAAATAGAAAAAGCCTCAATAGAATTAAATTCAATAACTCTTATAGCAGGATTAAACAATACGGGAAAGAGCACCATAAGTAAGACTTTGTATTGTATTTTTAACAGTTTTTATAATGTTGAAAAAAAATCGGAAGAAGTTCTTAAAAATAATATTGATAGTGTTTTTAAAATGTCTTCACTAGATTTTTTTATTGAATACCCGGAAGTAAGTTTAAGGCAAATAAGAAATACAATAAGAGAACTTCTTAAGAATAAAGAAAATATTACTGAAAAGATAGCCATAGATATAATAACGAAAAACCTCGGTCATGGTTTTACTAAAAATAAAGGAATTGATATAAACCGCATTATTTCAATTTTGACACTTTCTCAGGCAGATATAAATAAAAAAATCTTACAAAATTTATTTACGTCCGAATTTCAAGGACAAATTCAAAATCTTAATGGCAAAAAAGAAGCTTTTATAAACCTTCAGATTAAGGATAAAACTGTAAATATAACAATAAAAGATAATATAATTATCGAATTGGAAAATCCTCTTAATTTAACACATGAGGCTATTTATATTGATGACCCTTTTGTTTTGGACAGTGCTTTATCATCTAGGTATATTAATCCAATTTCACATAGAGCGAATATTGAACGAAAGTTACTCTACACTCGATTTGAAGAACAAAATAATAAGAAAGATAATAATAATCTTTCTGTTCAAAAAGCTGTAAATGATTTATTGGTAGAAGATAATTTAAAAAATATCTACGTGGAATTAAATAATGTTTGTGATGGTTCTTTGGTAAGACAGGAGTCGGGTGTTTTATCTTTTGTAAGTGATTCGGACGGGCGGGAAATAAGTTTAACAAATTTATCAACAGGGTTAAAGACTTTTACGATAATAAAAACTTTGCTTTTAAACGGTTACTTGGAAGAAAAAGGAACTTTGATTCTTGATGAGCCTGAGATTCATTTACATCCCGAATGGCAAATAGTATTGGCCAAAATAATAGTACTTTTGCAAAAAGAATATAAGATGCATATTCTTATTAGTTCTCACAGCCCTTATTTTATTCATGCAATAGAGGTTTATTCCAAAAAAGAGAAAATATACAATCCGAAATTTTATTTAACGGAAGAAATCAAAGATGGTCTAATAAATATGAAAGATGTTTCAGATGATTTAGAGCCTATTTATAATTTGTTATATAAACCATTACAGGAGCTGGAAAGCTTAAAAAGTATTTCCGATAATTAAATGTTGAATTTTCAAGTTTTAGAACAAGACTATAATTTTAAAACAACATTGAAAAATACCTCCTATGATTCTGCCAATAAAATTTATCTAAGTAATTTATCTATCGAGGTATATGATTTTGATAAAATAAAAGATGAATATGTAAATCGTATTATAAAAAACTATCAAGGCTTATCTGAGGGATGTTTTAGATCAAATGATGTTCTTTACCGAAAAGAAAATAAATTGGTTTTTATAGAATTTAAAAATGGGGATATTACTTCTAAACTTGAAAAAGAAAAAATACGCAGTAAAATAAGTGAAAGTTTATTAATTTTGGCTGATATTCTTAACACTACATTAAGCGAAATAAGAAAAGATTGTAGTTATATTCTTGTATATAATAAAAATAAAAATGAGTCTTTTGAAAAGGATCGTAATTCATCAATAAATAGAATTGGTTCTTCAATAGCTGCTTTATCCGGTAAAAAACATCTCATTCAAGATTTTTATAGGTATAAAGTGTTTTTTGATAAAGTTTATACTATCAATGAGACAGAATTCGATTATAAAAAATTGGAGAGTACCGTTTCTGTGTCATAGTCTAGATTTTAAAATTTCAATTGCAAAATCTTAAGGTTTTTGATATAATATCTATTAGTAATTATTTAGGGGGAAATATGATTTATACATCAGAAAGCCTGCTTGAAGCTGCAAAAAATGCCGTTCCTAAGGCGGACCTTGTAACTTTACGCATTCACCGCACAAGGGGAACTTCCTTTGCGGCTCAGGATGGAGCTTTTGAGTCTTCCGGCTATTCGGCCGATCAGGGTTTTATGGTTGAAGTCTTATATAATGGGCACATTGCCTATGGGGCAACCCAGAATCTGACTCCTCAGGGAGCCGGCGAAGCTGCCCGTCAAGCCTTTAATGCCGCTCAAACCGCTTCAGCCTTTAAAATTGCCGATTTTGACAAAAATGTCAGACCCGATACGGAATTAAAATACGAAACCCTTAGGGGTAAAAAGACCCGCCCTTCCAAAACCGAAATTTTCGATTACCTTTTTGAAATATGCGATATTTTAAAAGTTTCGGATGAGGTTATAGATACCCACGCCTATGTGGAGTTGGAAGAAGAGCAAATCGAGCTTTTAAGCTCTGAGGGAGCCAATATCTTACAGGATTTTTACAGGATCGGTTCCGGCTTGGGAGCTGCTGCCCGCCGCGGAGACATAATTCAAAGACGTTCCTATAACGGATACGGAGCCCGCACCTTTCAGGGCGGCTATGAATTTTTAAACTTTGCCAAATCTAAGGCAGAAGCCAAGAGGGTAGGGAATGAGGTAATAGAGCTTTTGGGAGCAGAACCCTGTCCTTCCGACAGGCGCACCCTTGTCCTTATGCCCGACCAAATGCTTTTGCAGATTCACGAAAGTGTCGGCCATCCCTTGGAAATTGACCGCATCTTGGGAGATGAAAGAAACTTTGCAGGCGGCAGTTTTATAAGGCCCGAAGACATCGGCAGCTTTCAGTACGGCTCAAAGCTTATGAATATCTGCTACGATCCGACAATTCCATATCAGCTTGCAACCTTTGCTGCCGACCAGACGGGGGCTCTGGCAAAGAAGACCTTTATCATCAAGGACGGAATCTTAGTCTGCGCCTTGGGCAGCCTCGAAAGTGCAGGCCGCCTCTATGCGGGCAAAACCGTTCAGCCTGATAAGATGGTCGCAAACCAAAGAGCAACCGCGTGGAACCGCCCGCCTATCGACAGGATGGCAAACCTCAACCTCGAGCCGGGAACCAGCAGCTTTGATCAAATAATTTCTTCTATCGAAAAAGGAATTATTATGACCTCGAACCGCTCATGGTCGATAGACGATTACCGCAATAAATTTCAGTTCGGCTGCGAATACGGCCAATTAATCGAAAACGGAAAAATCACCAAAACCGTGCGCGACCCGAACTACCGCGGAGTATCTCAAAACTTTTGGAGAAACCTCTGTGCAGTAGGAGACAAATCCACCTTCCATGTATACGGAACGCCCAACTGCGGAAAGGGAGAACCCAATCAGGTTATTCAGGTCGGACACGCAAGTCCCGTTTGCGCATTTTCTGATGTAGAAGTTTTTGGAGGCGGAAAATGAAAATGAGTTTTAAAGAATATTTTGAATCGATTGCCGATTTTATGCTTTCGGAATTGCTTGAAGGAGAAAAAATTTCGATTTCCTTTTCGGGCGAAAAGACCTACTTTATGCGCTTTAGCAAGGCTAAGGTACGCCAAAACGGAACAGTAGATCAGGGCTATTTTTATTGTACCTTTTGGAAAAAGAACCGCACCCACAATTTCAGTTTCGGTATTCAGATGAATATGGGAAAGGATAAGAGGATGGCGGCCGATGCTCTTCAAGAGGCGAGAGATTCTATAATGCTCCTTCCAGAGGATAAGTATCAATCAATTCCTGAATCTTCCGATACTTCTTCTGCGATATATACAGGGAAGCTCTTGCCCGAAGACAAGATACCGGAGATTATCTTATCCACTGTTAAAGACCTCGACTTTGCAGGCCTTTATTCTCAAGGGATTATTTGCGAGGGTGTTATTACCTCGGCCGGAGCGACTCACTGGTTTCAAACCGAAACCTTTGTCTTGGATTATTCGGTATGGCTCGAAAACGGGCGCGGTATAAAATCTCTTTATTCGGGAACGGAATGGAGCGATGAGCAGTACCTTTCAAAGATTGAGCAAGCCCGAAAAGGCTTGGAAATCTTGCACACTCCGCAAAAAAAATTAGCCCCAGGAAAATACAAGGCCTTTATAAGTGCCGATGCCCTTATCGACGTAACAGACTTTTTCTCGTGGAACGGTTTTAGCGAAAGGAGTATGCAGCAGGGCTCAAGCGCCTATCTTGCTTTAAAAGAAGGAAGAGAGCATTTTTCGGATAAGTTTAATTTGACTCAGGATTTTTCTCTCGGACTCGAACCTGCCTTTAACTCGAACGGAGAACTGGCTCCCGAAAAATTAAGCATCATCGAAAAAGGTAAGCTTAAAAATACCTTGGTCAGTTTAAGAACCGAAACCCAATACGGTGTAAAATCCAACGGTGCCCCTTTAAGTGAGAGTATGCGATCGATCGTTATCGGAACCGGAGATTTAAACGAAGCGGATGCCGTAAAAGAGCTGGGTACGGGAATTTATATCTCCAACTTTAACTATCTAAACTGGAGCGATACCTCTTCGGCCAGAGTTACGGGAATGACCCGCTTTGCCTGTCTTTGGGTTGAAGACGGAAAAATCGTTGCTCCCATTGCCGACATGAGATGGGATGAATCCTTGTACAATATGTTCGGAGAAAACCTCTTAGCCGTAACAAAGGAAAGCCGAATCTTTGCAAACACAAGTACTTACGGAAGCAGAAGTACCGGAGGTGCCTCACTTCCCGGCATCTTGGTAAAAGATTTTAACTGTACGCTATAAGGTAAAAAAATAAATGTTATTAAAGCAAAGGCAGCAGCAGATTCTATCTCAAAAAATGGTGATGAGCCAGCAGATGTTAAATGCTGTTGCCCTGCTTAGTCTATCGAGCGAAGAGCTTCAAGAAGAGGTAATAAAGGAAGTAAAACGGAATCCGGCCCTTATTTTTAAGACCTCTTCGCGAGTGAGTGCCGCATCTTCGGAAGAAGGGGATAAGCACCAAAGTTTTTTGGAGAGCATCGAAGATGATTCCCACAAGACCTTGCAGGCTCATCTCATTGAACAGGCCGGAGAATCGATTGCAGACGAGTATGTCTTAGATGCGGCAATGCTCATCATTCAAAATTTGGATCATAACGGTTTTTATTGGGTTCCTCTTGAAGAGCTCTTTGCCGATCTTCTTACCGAAAAAAAAATAACGCATACAGAAATAAAAAAAGCTCTTAATATTGTCAGGAGGCTTGAACCCATAGGCTGTGCCTGTTCCGGCTTTAAAGAATCCCTTATTGTACAGGCCGGAATCCTTTGCGAGTCTCCCAAAACTCACGAAATCCTTGACATTTATAAAAACATACATTCCCTTTGCGTAAAGATAATAAAGGAACATTACGAAGTTCTTTCCTTTATTTCCGATTTAAAACTTTTTATAAAAAAACTTGCTCAAAAAAAAATCATTATAGATTTTGAAACTGCGGAAGAACTTGCAGAATTGATAAGGTCCTTAAACCCTAAGCCCGGCCTTGCTTATTCCCGCGGAACGGACGGCGAAAAATTTATTACGCCCATAGCCGAAATAAAACGGGAAGGAAATGAATTTAAGATTATAATCAATGACGAAGAAATTCCCGCCCTTGAAATTTCGCCCGAATATGAAAGGATAAAAAATTCCGGTTCAAAGGAAGAAAGGAAAGAGGCTTCAGACTTTTTAAACAAGGCCTCTCTTTTTATGAGCGTACTTGCCTACCGCAATCAGACCATACTCAAGGTTTTAACTGCCTTGGTCAATTTTCAAGAAGCCTTTTTTTTAGGCCGCCCGTGTAAACCTTCTTCCGGAGGAGAAAACGAAAAGATGCAGCCCGGCTACTTAAAGCCCTTAAAACAAATCGACATTGCGGAAATTGTTGGCTTGAGCCCTTCTACCGTTTCGAGAGTTTCAAACCAAAAATATATAAGATGCGAATGGGGGCTTTTTGAAATTAAGGACCTCTTTTCGCCTGAAGTGAGCAGCGGGCTATCAAAAGACTATGTAGAAAAGGCCATAAGAGAAATCATCGAATCCGATACCGAAAAAAAAACCGATGCCCGCATTTCTCAAATTTTAAAGGAACGCGGAATCGATATTGCCGTAAGAACGGTCAACAAGTACCGCAAAGAAATAGGACTTCCTTCATCTTATCATCGCAATTGACATTTTTCTCGAATTGCCGTATAAAAAAGATATGGAAATTACGGAGATCTATACCGGCCCGCTTTTTGTAAAGACCTGGGCTCTTCCCTTAGACAAAAAAACGGTTCTCCTCGTTGATCCGGGCGGCACGGATGAGGAATTGATGGATTACCTAAAAAGTAAAAATGCCGAAAGACTCGAAATAATGCTAACCCACGGACATTTTGACCATGTGGGCGGCGTACCCGAACTTATGCAAAAATATCCGGGTTCTTCTTTATGGATCCACCCTGCGGATGCGGGTTATCTGGGGCAAAACGGAAAGGAAAAACACATTGCTTGTTTTAGCCAAATCCGCGCCGAAAGATATATAAAGGCTTTAAAATACGACTTTCCCGAGCCGACAGGCTTTTTAAAAGACGGAGACCTTGTAAACGGTTTTAAGGTTTTACACACTCCCGGGCATACCGAAGGTTCGGTTTGTTTTTGGAATGAAGAAGCAAAGGTGCTCTTTTCGGGCGATACCCTTTTTTACCGCTCCCACGGAAGAACAGACCTTTTAGGCGGGGACGATCAAAAAATAAAGGCTTCACTGAAATTCCTTTTAAAGCTCCCTGATGAAACTACCGTCTATCCCGGGCACGGCTCAAATACCTCGATAGGGGCTGAAAGGGTATGGATAGAAAAGATTTAGAGCCGGTTTTTAAGTGCTCAAGAATCGATTAAATGTTCCCCGGATAAACATATTTTAAATTTCTTTGAGCTATCTTACACAGGTGCCTGATTGTTTCGGGTCTTGTGGGCCTTTTATCCTTCATCTTGTAGGCAGGGTAGAAGGCCGAAATATGTAAGGGGATATCGGGCCTTATTTTTGAAAGCATTTGAGAGAGGGCTTCCATTTCCTCATCGCCGCTGTTAAAGCCTTCGATTACCAAGCAGGTAACTTCTACATGAACTTTTGAGGCCGCACTTCGGATCGTTTTTATTACGGGCTTTATTTTTCCCTTGCAGATTTCGGTGTAAAATTGAGGGGAAAAAGATTTTAAGTCGATATTCATTGCGTCAACCATAGGGAGGATTCCGTTTAAGGGTTCTTCTTCGATAAAGCCGTTTGTTACGAGGACGGTTTTTAAGTCTTTTTCTTTTGCAATCGGAAGCACATCCTTAACATACTCATACCAAACCGTAGGCTCGTTATAAGTAAAAGCTATGCCTATGGAGGGAGTTTTTAAAACGGCCCTAATCAGTTCTTCGGGGCTGACCGTATCTGTGTTTTTTTCTGTTTTTTCTTCCGGCGGAGCGGAATGAACAAGGGAATGGTTTTGGCAAAATCGGCAGTCAAAATTGCAGCCGAAGGTTCCTACCGAGAAGATATAGGAAGAAGGATAAAAATGATAGAGAGGCTTTTTCTCGATCGGGTCGAGGGCGGCCCCCAAAACCTTGCCGTAGTTTAAGGCATAGAGTTTTCCGTCTATGTTTTTTCGGCTAAGGCATAGGGAAAGCCGGCCCTCTTTTATAAGACATCTATGAGGGCATAAAAGGCAGCGTATTTTATCGTCTTCATTTTTTAAAATTGAAGATTCTTTTTTCCAAAATTCCGCTTCTTTCATAGCCCTCTTAAAAACTTACTTCTTTTTTGCAGTTGTTTTGGCGGTTTTGGCTGCCGGCTTTTTAGCGGCTGTTTTAGAAGTCTTTTCTGCAGGTTTGGCAGGCTTTTTAGCGGCAGGAGCCTTAGCGCTGCTTACCTTTATTGCAGAAGGTTTTGCATTGGGGAGCTCAATGCCGAGTTTTTCGCTCAATTTTTCGAGCATATCCTTTGTCATGCTTTCAAGGTTGTACTTGGGCTTCCATCCCCATTCTTTTTTGGCGCAAGAATCATCGAGGGAGTTAGGCCAAGAATTTGCTATAGCCTGACGAACAGGGTCTACCTCATAGCTCATCTTAAATTTGGGAATATGCTTTTTGATTTCGGCAGCGATTGTTTCGGGAGCAAAGCTCATAGCCGTGATATTAAAGGCATTTCTGTGCTTTAATTTTTTAGGATCGGCTTCAAGAAGTTTAAAGATGGCGTTTAGGGCATCGGGCATGTACATCATGTCCATGAGGGTTCCCTTTTTGATAAAGGATGTATAGGCTCCATTCTTTAAGGCCTCATAATAGATATGAACTGCATAGTCGGTGGTTCCTCCGCCGGGGAGGGCCTCATAGGAAATAAGGCCGGGGAAGCGTACGCCCCTTGTATCTACGCCGAATTTTTGGTGGTAATAATCGCACAAAAGTTCTCCCGCAACCTTTGTAACGCCGTACATTGAGGTCGGCCTTTGAATCGTATCCTGCGGAGTTTTATCGGCAGGGGTTGAGGGGCCGAAGGCTGCTATTGAGCTTGGTACAAAAAGAGAATATTTTTGTTCTCTTGCGAGTTCCAACATATTGTGTAAACCTGTAAGGTTAATTTGATAGGCTAATTGGGGATTTTTTTCTGCTACGGCTGAAAGAAGGGCCGCAAGGTGGATTATCGTGTTGACCTTATATTTTTTGCAAACCTCAAGAGTTTTTTTGCCGTCAAGGACATCGAGCTTTTCAAAGGGACCGCTTCCGATAACCTTGGGTACATCTTTTTTTTCGATATCGGAAGCTATAACATTGTCGTTTCCGTACTCTTTTCTTAAAAACATAACCAATTCACTTCCGATCTGTCCGAGTGAACCGGTAACCAAAATTTTTCTTTTAGTCATACTATCTCCTTTTTTTTGCAGTATGTATTCCTGCCAAAAAATCTATTTTTAATTTTATCATATTTTTATTTTATGTACTAGATGTTAAAAAGCCTGCTTTTAAGAAAAACTTAAAAGCAGGCTTTAATTTTTTTAATTTATAGATAATATTTAACTATAAAACATTATAAGGAATGTCCTCTAAAAGTTAATGTTGACTCAGCTGTTCCTCCTGAGGTAACTTTTACTCTTATAGTACCATTTTTGTTATCGGTAATTGTTGCAGTTATTTGTTCTCCGGGATTATCTTCTCGGCTGCCGTTGAAGGTATAGTCTGGACCGCTTCCTGTGATTGTGCCTCTGTAGTGCTTGTGATTATAGTGCCCTCCTTGATCTTCTTGTATTGATAAATCGCTTTTGATTATTCCATTAGGTAATTTCCTTGCATACATATCGGAAATCCAAGAGGTTTCAGAAGATGCCGGATGATAATCCCAATGCCCTCTATTTTCATACCAAGCTTTTGAAGGATTGTAAACTTCGGTTGTTCCAAAGTAGAGCTTGCCTTCCGAGTCTTTTCTTATAGAGTAAGAATAGGTGTGAGGTTCTTTGGCTTCTTTTATCTGTTGAGCGGCTTGTTGTTGAAATTGTTTTTTAAATTCAGCTAATATATCCTCCGTTGATGCATTTTCAGGTAATCCTACACTCATAGCTATTTCTTTTTTTTCTTCTATAAGTACGGCTTTTATTTTCTCTGTTTGTTCTTGAGGGGAAAGAGCTGTAAATTCATTATATTCCATATCAAGGGCGTCTTTTAGGAATTCGTTAAAAAATTCTTCATCAGTGTATCCTGACATATCTTCATGAGAAAAGTTTTTAAGAACTTCTTTTGTCTCCGCGATACTTATAGTGGGTTTACTCAAAAGAGCATCAATGCCTTCCAACTGATTTTTTAGAGCAGTAATATTCATGTCTGTCATAAGACTATAGTATTCTTCAATGGTAATCCATGTGCCTTCAGGTGAAAAAGCAGATGTCAGTCTTACGGTAATTTGTTTATTTGTGTCATCTAATGTGTATGAGTACAGATTACCTCTTAAAAGCTTATCATCCTGAAATTCTTTTATAGTTATACCGTTTTGTGTAAACTCATAAACTTTTTTATCGTTCGGACCATTGTTAATTTCAATCTTTACAACAGGTAAAACTGTAACTTCAAATTTTTTTGATTTTCCGTTTACTGTTGCTTTAAGTTTAACTTTACGTTCTACAATATCAAACGCAATTAGGGCCTTTGGATTTGTTCCTGAGTTTTCAATTTTTATGATATTTTCATTTTCAGTTGACCAAGTAATTGCTGTGCTCTCTGTATTTTTTAATTCTTTAGGTAGATCAAAATCGTCGCTTACCGTTGTGGGAATAGTTAAGGTATTGAAATAGTCATCTTCTGTGGGGGTATCTCCGCTTTTAAATACTTTTACGGTAAAATCCCTTGATTTTGAAATACCGTTTTTTGTTAGGGTAATAGTAATTTTTACATCTGCGGTTTCCGTAGGTAATGCTTTGACCTTCAACTGATTAGGTGCTTCATATTCGATAAGTTCGATGTTATTTGAAGCTATGTCAGCCCTTACCTCGGGTACTGAGGGTAAATTGGAAATTGTAATACTTTCAGAGGCAGCGGTAATAATAGTTTTATCTAAACTTATTTTTCCTAAAAGTGCTGTCAACTCGGTTTCCTCTGCACTGACGGCTGGCGGGGTTAGCGTTCCTCCCGAATTGCTGCCGCTTGAGGGTCCTGTTCCAGTAGGACAAGCTGTAACCAAAAATACGGCACTTAAAACTAAAATTAAAAGTGCGGCCATTGAAACAAAATTCTTATGTTTCATAAAAACTCCTTGCTCTGCATTCTGCAGGATTATGATTTTATGAGCTTTCACACTTTTACATAAATCCGTTTAGAAAACAGCCTTATTGCAAAATATGAAAACTCTCTTCCATTATACCCCCCCCCCGAAAAAGTCAATACTACGATATTTTAAAATATTAAGAATATTCAGCACTCTTGACTTTTATCCCCTTAATTGATATAATCCTCAATCTTTAATGTGTATTATCCTTAACGGGATTGTATTGAAATCTTTGAATGGAAACCCCATTCTACAATATAAGGAGTCTAGTTTATGAAACGGACATATCAACCAAGTAAAACAAAACGGGTTCGACGCTTCGGATTCCGTGCACTTATGAAAACAAAGGGCGGACGTGCTATCTTAAGCCGCCGCAGAGCAAAGGGCAGACGCAAGCTTTCAGCTTCCGACGAAAAAAAACCGTTCTAATTTTCTCTCTTAAGTGAGTAATTTTACATTTTCCGGAGAAGAACGGTTAAAAGATCGATCACGTATTAAGGCTGTATTTCAAAAAGGCCTTAAACTGAGCTTAAAAGGAGTGAGTTTGTTCATTCTGCCTAATGGATTGGAGTACAATCGATTTTTATGTACTTTTCGACGAGGTTTCGGTTCCGCAGTGATGCGGAACAGGTCTCGGAGAATATCAAAAGAGGCCTATAGGCATATAAAACATAGGTTAAAAACGGGAAACGATTTTATCCTGCTGGTTTTTTCAGAGAAGGACTCTTACTCTCTCCGTTTAGAACAACTTACCACCCTCTTTTCAGAAGCAAAAATGTATAATGATGAGGCTTTATGAGAAAACTTTTAGTAAGTTTTTTGTGTGCTTGTATAATCTTTTATCAAAAGGCTATTTCTCCTCATTTTCCGCCTGCATGCAGGTATGAACCTACCTGTTCTCAGTATGCCATCGAAAGTATAAAAAAATACGGCCCGTTTAAAGGTACCGGTATGGCTTTACTTAGGATTTTGAGGTGTAATCCTTTTTTTAAGGGAGGGTACGACCCTGTTCCATAATGATGATTAACCTGTAGGGTTAAAATTTAGGAGTTAGAATTGAAAAAAAATACCGTATTGGCTGTTGTGCTATCAATGCTTGTTCTTGGAGGCTGGATGTATATTCAGCAAAAATATTTCCCCGCCGAGTATAATGTTCCCCAAAAACCTGTTGCAAAGGATCAGGGGCAAAATGCTGCTTCACCTGAAAATACCTTTCAATCATCTTCAAATCAAATTTCAAGTTTGATGATTGAAGCTGCTGCAGATTCCGTTTTTCCTTCCAGAGAGGAAACCTATGTAGTCGAAACCGATATTATCAGAGCTGTTTTTACAAACAAGGGCGGCGACATTATTTCTTATAAATTGAAAGAACATGCTTCAGCCGGAAGCGACGAGCGTGTCGAAATGATAGATAATGTTACCGAAAAAAATAGAGCTCTTTCTCTTGCCTTTGGCGGGCCTGAGGCTCAGGCTGTGGATCTTCTTTTTAATGTAAAAGAAGACAAGCTTGAAGACGGAAGAAAGCAGATCGGCTTTTATAGAGATATAAAGATAAAAAATGCAGACGGCTCGGAATCCGTGTTTACGCTTGCAAAACGCTACACCTTTATTCCCGGCGATTATATGTTCACCCTGGAGGTAACTATCGACGGAAAAGACGGAATGAGAGGTTTGGCCTTTGGTGACAGCGCCTATACTTTGAGGAGCGCTCCCCAGATAGGTCCTGAATGGGATAAGGTAAACGATAAGTATGAATACAGGGCTCTTTCTTATTTTGCAAATGAAAAGAAAAGAGAAGATAGAGGCATTACCGATGGGAAAACAAAGGCTGTAAACGATTTGGCTTCATGGGTAAGCGTTTCAGGTAAGTACTTTTCCTTTATAGTTATCCCTAAAGATCCGATTCAAAAAATGTTCTTTTCAGGTATAAAACAAGACGGTGCAAAGCTTCACAATTCGCAGTTTTTTATTTCAAGGCAGCCGATTGTGGGGAATGCAGCCTATGATCAATACAGGGTTTATATAGGTCCGAGTTCCGAAAAGATATTAAATTCTTATAATTCTCCGGCCGCAAATAATTACGGTTATGAAAATTTAAGAATAGACGGGCTTGCCGCTTCAACCGGTTTTTTAGCTCCCTTGGAAAGAGTTTTAAAATTCATTATGGAAATTTTTTATAAAATTATTCCTAACTGGGGTGTTGCCCTCCTTTTGCTTACTCTTTTTATGCGCATTATCTTTTTCCCGCTGACCAAAAAAAGTTCACAAGCAACAAAACGTATGCAGGAGCTTCAGCCTCAGATTAATGAGCTGCAGCAGAAGTATAAGAATAATCCGCAAAAGCTCAACGCAGAGATGGTCAAGTTCTATAAAGAAGCAGGTTATAATCCGGCATCCGGCTGTCTTCCTCTTCTTATTCAGCTTCCCTTCTTGTTTGCAATGTTCGGATTATTCAATAACTATTTTGAATTCCGAGGAGCCAGCTTTATTCCCGGCTGGATACCGGATCTCTCTTTAGGAGACAGTATTTTGAAATTCGGCTTTACTATTCCGTTTTTAAATTGGACGGATTTGAGATTGCTGCCCATCATTTACACAGGGTCTCAACTTCTGCACGGTAAGTTGACACAAACACCGGGACAGTCTCAGCAAAATCCTTCTATGAAGATAATGCTTTATTTTATGCCGATTTTCTTTTTCTTCCTTTTTTATAATGCACCTTCGGGACTCTTATTGTTCTGGACTTTTTCCAATATTTTGATGCTTTTACAGCAGCTTATAATAAATAAGTCCATGAAGCACAAAGAATAATTATTTTGATACTAGGAGATAGATATGATATATGAATTTGAAGGAAAGACAGAGCGTGAAGCTATCGATATTGCGGTAGCCAAGCTCGGTCTCGAAAAAGATCAGTTTGATGTTGAAATTTTGGAAATTCAAAAAAATTCTTTGTTTAAGAAAGGCCATGCAAAGATACGGGTACATGTTGATGAGTCTTTACGGGCTAACATGAGAAATAATTCCGAACAGTCTGAAGATGATCAAAAACTTGAAGAAGATAATGATTTAAGAACTGCCGAAGATATTTCTGAAGGAGCCGAAAAAACAAGACTCTTTATTCAGACCCTTGTTGAAAAGATAGGTTATGATTCTTCCGTTTCATTAATTGCTTGCGACAAAAAGCATTTTGCTTATAGGATTAACTCTAAAGATGCCGCCATGCTTATAGGTAAGAAGGGTAAAAATCTTGACTCTATACAGCTATTGGCAAATGTATATGCCGGAGTTATCGGTCATGCAGGTGCACGCGTATCGGTAGATTGTGAAAGCTATAGAATGAGGAGGGAAGAGCTTCTTATCCGTATGGCCTATGATGTTGCCGATAAGGTGCGCATGACAAAGAAATCTCAGCTTTTGGAACCTCTTAACCCTTATGAACGCAGAATTATACACACAACCCTAAATGCCGTAAATGATATTGAAACCAAAAGCGAGGGAAGTGGTTTATATAAACAGGTTCGCGTGTTCTACAAAGGTATATAAGTATAGCAGGTGGGCTCAATGCCTCGTAGAGGTAATCATGAATTTTAGGAGATTTTTATGAAAAAAATTAAAACGCTGTTCATTTTTTTTGCAGTCTGCCTGTTTCCGATTTTTTCAAACAATGATGTAGATACACGTAGTATTGAAAAAAGACTCTCAGATATCCTTGATCCAAAGATAGCTTCCGAGCTTATTCAAAAAAAAGAAATAATTAAGCTCAAATATGGAGCTTCAAATATGAAACCCGAAATGCAGCCTGTTTCAGCTCTTTCGGAAAAAATGTCGCCTTTATTGTCGAAAAATAAACCCGCTTTTTTGGGCGAATTTATATCTTTGTATAAAAAAGAAGGTCCAAATAAGCCTGATGTGTCCAAAATATTGCGTCATATTTCGGGACTTGAAGGTATTGAATACTTTTCAAACAGTATGCAGGAGATGAGGCCCCTTTATTTGACTTCCCATGCAGTAAAAGAAGTAAAAACTTCGAGCGGTGTTGTTTATGAACGTATAGACGATCCTTTAAATGAGGAATTTGACGGTTTGCAAATTTTTGCCCGTCAAATCGATGCAACCTTTGGAGATTTTATTTATAAATACCGATATTTAAAACAAGATAAGGGTTTCGGTATGATATGTGTAAATACCCAGAAGATCACTCATCCCGATGTGCGTCTTATAGCCCTTCAGCCTGATGCAATGGCCTTGTCTTTGGCTGTATATGATCTTGACGATTATATTCTAATACATTGTTTAAGTACCGCAAAATTTCCTACAATACCCTTTATAGGCGGCAGGATAAAAAGAGCTTTTTCGTCGAGGTTAATGGCTGTGTATAATTGGTTTATGGATGAATATAAATGTGCCGAGCAAGGTATTGAATATAGTACCAAAAAAAAATAATTCTGATAATTTAGGAAATAATGAAAATGAAAAAACTTTGGATCATGGTTATAGCAATTGTGTTTATGATTTTAGTTGCCGGAACGGCTGCTGCTATTATAATAACAAATTCTAACTCAGAAAAAGGAGATAAAAATATGAGTAGTTTAAAGGATATAGAAGCTTTAAAAGAAGATGGTCTCTATGCGGCTATAGATACGGATAAGGGCTTGATTGTTCTAAAGCTTTTTTACAAAGAGACTCCATTAACGGTCTGCAATTTTGTAGGATTGGCAGAAGGAACTCTTGATGCTGCAAAGGGAAAACCCTTTTATGACGGTCTAACTTTCCACAGAGTAATAGCAAATTTTATGATTCAGGGCGGCGATCCTACCGGAACAGGTTCGGGAGGTCCCGGTTATAGATTCCCTGATGAAATTGTTGAAAGTTTAAAACATGACGGCCCGGGTGTTTTATCGATGGCTAATGCAGGCCCCGGTACTAACGGTTCTCAGTTTTTTATTACCCATGTTGAAACTCCTTGGCTTGACGGTAAGCACACCGTTTTTGGACGGGTTGTTGAAGGTCAAAATGTTGTAGATGCAGTTCAACAAGGCGATAAAATGAAAACGATCAAAATTATAAGAACCGGCGATGAGGCAAAATCTTTTAAAGCTGATCAAGAAGCTTTTTACAAGTATCTTGCAGCAACTAAGGAAAGTGAAAAGCGCAGAGCAGAGGCCCTTGTAAAGAAAATGGAAGATCTTATTAAAACTAAGTATCCTCCTGCAAAGCCGGATGATGACGGGGTATATTCCTTTGTTATAAAACAAGGTAAGGGAGATACCCCAAAGCAGGGACAAACTTTAAAAATGAAATATAAGGGCTCTCTTTTAGAAAATGGAAAAGTCTTTGATGATTCAGATATGCACAAACCCTTAGATTTCCCCGTAGGAGTAGGGCAGGTTATACCGGGCTTCGACTCTCAAGCTTCTAAGATGAAACTTGGAGAAAAAAGGATCATCATTATTCCGCCGCATCTTGCCTATGGTGAAGCCGGTGCAGGCGGAGTTATACCTCCCAATGCCTATTTGGTTTTTGAACTTGAATTATTGAATATAAAATAAGGAGTTATTTATGAGAGTAAATTTTATTAAAAAAGCTGTTTTATTATTGTGTGTTTCACTATTTGTTTTTGTGTCTTGTGCAAAAGAAAATGTAAGTGAAAAATCCGATCCTGTAAAAACTGAAAAAACAGATGATGTATCAAAAGAACCCTCTAAAGAAACTGAGGTAGATTTAAAAGTAGAGGGTGTTATCTATGTTCATCGTGCAGGGCTTTATACCGAGACCGAGGACGGTAAAATGAAATGGACGGCAGAAGCTTCATTGGGAGATAAAGCCTTATATCTCGGAGAAAAAAAAGAAGCTCAAAGAACTGATGGACAAAAGCGTGTATTCTTTCATATTTCTTTAAAAGATAAAGAATATTGGATTCAAGACTATTGCTATGAGCCGAATACAGTGCCGGCCTTTATTTCTTCTACAGATACGGTCCTATACAAATCGGATTCTTTAACGGCAGTCACAGATGAAATCATACCTCAATATTTTATTGTTGCTGTTTATAAAGATAGCCTAAACACTAAATTCGTAAAAATTGCAGCATATTGTCCTGAGTTGATAACATCGTGGATAGTAAAGGAAAAGTATTTAAAACGGGAAACTGTTGAGCTTGAAACGCCGAGTGTCGATGCTATGGTTCTTGCGCAAATTGCAATGGAAACTCAAAGTGAAACAAGCAGAGCCGAGCTTTTTCAAAACGCTATTGAAATGAATTCCAGATATAGTGATGATATAGCAATTTTACAAAATCTTGCTCAAGTGATGGATGCTGAGACTGCTTTTTTAAAGAAGCTTGAAGCCGAAAAAGTTGACAAAAAATTTACAGCAAAACAAGATATTGATCTTTTAAGTATTCCTACTGTAGACGGAGATGTAAGGATATTGGCATCTGTAAAGGCCGACACCATTCTTTCTGCTGTAAAGAAGGTTGTCATTGCTGAAAGTGACGGCTCTCAAACAGAATGGTACTATGTACAAAACAAGCAAAAAAAAGGCTGGATTCAGGCTTCATACCTTCAAGAAAAATAATTTGTTTTTGTTTATAAAAAAACCGTCTTGGCTTTAAAAAGGCAGGACGGTTTTGTTTTAGATTAGCGTCATAAGTTAAAATGAATTTTAATTTTTTTAATCTTTCCGATTTTATTTTTTCGCATCTTAATTTTTTTGTTCTATTTTTTGCAATTATTCTTGATTTTATCTTGGGCGACCCTTATTCTTTTCCTCATCCTGTAAAATCTATTGGGAGCTTGATAAAAAAAGAAGAAGCCCTTGCCCGTTTTTGTTTTAGGTCTCATAGAGGTTTAAAGTTTGCAGGACTTTTAATAGTTGTTTTCAATCTTGGTTTTACTTTTTACCTTGTCTTTTTCTTTTTAAAATTATTATATCCTTACAAGGTTTTATACCTTATTTTTGCCGTGTGGGTCAGCTATACCTGCCTTGCAGCCAGATGCCTTCAAAAAGAATCTATAAAAGTTTTTAAGGCTCTTCGGATAAGTCTTGAAGAAGGCAGAAGGCAGATTGCGAATATTGTAGGGAGAGATACGGAGTCTTTGGATAAAAAGGGTGTTAGCCGTGCCTGTGTTGAAACCATTGCCGAGAATACAAGCGACGGTGTTATAGCCCCATTGTTTTTTATGATGCTTTTAGGTCCTGCAGGAGGAATTGCCTATAAGGCTGTAAATACTATGGATTCTATGCTCGGTTATAAAAATGAAAAATATGCCGACTTAGGTTTTTTTCCGGCAAAGATTGACGACCTTGTAAACTATCTTCCGGCCCGACTTTCGGCCTTGCTCATTCTTGCAGGTTCTTTTTTTTGTAAACTGCGAGAGCAGGGGCAAGACGGCTCACAAAAGAAAGCTTCAAGCAAAATAATGTCAAAACTAGCTGTAATAAAAACGGGTTTTAAGATTTGGCGGCGGGATTGCAGAAAGCACTCAAGCCCTAATTCCGCTCATCCTGAAAGTGCTGCTGCAGGGCTTTTAGGTTTGAGGCTAGGCGGCCCGAATTATTACGGCGGAGTTCTTGTCGATAAACCGTTTATAGGGGATGAGTTTTTTGAAATTGAAGATGAGGATATAAAAAGATGCATACAGTTAATGTATGCATCCGAGCTTCTTCTGTTTGGGCTTTATGCGCTATTACTTTTCAGGGATATCTTTTCGGTTTTTAGCTATTTTTGAAATAAGACCATATTCTACGGATTCTTCGGCATTTAGCCAACAATCCCTGTCGGTATCCTTTGCAACCTTTTTTTCATCAGTACCTGTTTCTTCTGCGATGAGCTTATTGATTTTGACTCTCATCTTTTCAAGTTCTTTAGCGTGTATTTCAATTTCGGTTGCAACGCCTTTTATGCCTGATAGGGGCTGATGGATGAGGTAGTGGCTGTTAGGCATTCCGAAACGGCGTTCCTTGCTTGCTGCAAGAAGGATGATAGAGGCGGCACTGGCAACAAGGCCCATGCCTATTGTGTATACCGGAGCCTTGATAAATCTTATCATATCGAAGATTGCAAAGCCTGCATCGGCATCTCCTCCGGGAGAATCGATATAAATGTATATAGGCTTTGTTGCAGAAAGGGATTCCATGAGCAAAAGCTGGCGTACAATTTTTTCGGAAAGTTCTTTATTTATTTCTCCTGCCAAAATTATCTGGCGTGTATTAAGAAATTTTTGCATCAAAGCATCATTATCGTCAGTTTTATTTTTTTTGTTTTCGCTTGTTTCATTTATAAAGTTCATGTAAGCTCCTAAAATTTTTTCGTTTACGAAAACTAATATACAAAAAATTTAAACTATTGTACAGGGGTATGCTTTGCCGATTTTTGCCGGTTTTTCAATAAAATTATTATTTACTTTTGTTATAATTATTATTAACATAAATTATTGACATTTTTGACACGGCTTACGCATGAATTCCTTAGCTAAATAAAACATTAAACCTAAATGAATCATCAAAAGTACAAAGCATTTTCTTCCTTTTCAGAGTTTTACCATTTTGATACATTTTTATTCGATTAAAGCAAATCCTCCTTAAAATTGCTATGTTTTCAGCAGTATTTTTTTCTCGAATTTGACATTCATCGTCTCTAAATATTACATCCAGCGACCAGTGTAAAGTGTTTTCTATTGTCCAATGTGTTCTTACAGCTGTTACAAACTCATTTATATCCTCTATGCTGCTAATAAAGTAACGCTTTTCACTGTATTGTTTGCCTTTGCACCTTACAGTGCTTTTGACCATTCCAAAACTCTTTAAATTTGCCCATTTATTCTTATCTGCAAACCAGTTTATATTAGTTGAAAGAAAGTATTCTCTTTTTTCTTCTCTGCCATGCCCTATATCCAAGGTTTCAAATCTTAAAAGTGTGTTTTGAAAGTCTTTATCTTCTATAGAAAAATAATCTTTTACATCATTATACGCTGCCGGCTGATTTTCTTTTAGAGCCAATACATAATCACATTTTTTCTTTGTGATTTCTTTCGCTATTTCTTTTTGACACCCCATGGCATCTATAGTAATTATCGAGTGTTTTAGTTTTAAAAGGTTAAGGAGTTCAGGAATTGCTGTGATTTCATTCGATTTTTCAGCACATTTTATTTGTCCTAATACAACTCCCGCTTCGTGAGCGAATGCACTTACCAAATGAATACCTCTCCTTTGTTCACTTGCACTTCCACGTAATGTTTTTCCGTCAATGTGAATGTATGAACCTGTTGGAATATTAAGGGATTGTTCAATCCACGAGATAAAAAGGCTTTGAAATTGTTTGGGATTAATCATCGCAAGGACTCTTCCTATGGTGTCGTGCGAAGGAACTCCATTTTCTAACAAGAGTCCTACCTCATTTTTTAGCCAATCCTTTTTTACTTCGGCAAATTCCCCTATTTCAAATACAGTTTGAACTCCGCTACAAACAGCACACAGTGCTATTACCAATATTTCGCTGATTAGATGTTTTACTTTGCCCGACTGACGATTATCATTAAGTTCGTTAAAATATTCTTTTAATGTTTTCATACTTTAAATATCGGCTATTTTTTTTCATGCGTAAGCC
The DNA here is from genome assembly GCF_024181385.1 of Treponema sp. OMZ 798. Taxonomy (NCBI): domain Bacteria; kingdom Pseudomonadati; phylum Spirochaetota; class Spirochaetia; order Treponematales; family Treponemataceae; genus Treponema; species Treponema sp. OMZ 798. The sequence goes on along the minus strand of NZ_CP051305.1, from coordinate 1,902,118 downwards.
GTGGGTTTACAGGCAAAGAGCTTGACGAGGAAACGGGATTATACTATTATGGAGCTAGGTATCTTGATCCGAAGTATAGTAGGTGGTTGTCAGGTGATCCTGCATTAGGGGAGTATATTCCTTCTTCGGGAACGGATCCGTCCAAACTTGCAGGAATGGGTGGCGTGTTTAACGTTGTAAACTTACACGTGTATCATTATGCGGGGAATAACCCTATTAAGTATGTGGATCCAGATGGGAGATCTACATGGATAGATCAAGATGGTCTAGTTAGAAATGTGATTAATGATGGAGATTTGAATATCTATCAATGGAGCGGGAATGGCGTTTATGAAAATATTGAAGGACCATTGTCAAAAGAGAGTGTTATTGATAATGAAAATCCATGGAAAGTAGTTGGTGAAACTCTGTTTTGGGATGCCTTTATTAGCCCCGATACTAATAAACCAGTTGGTAAATTGATCTTAGGAGAATCTATAGATGCTTATATTGATGATCTACATGCAAAAGCGGAATCATATGGAAAAGATAAGACCTTCAGATTATCTCTTCCTAATAAAGAATTTGATATAAAAACACAATACCCTGGCCATGAAGGTTTTTCATATCATGGTTTTTTATTTCACGGTAAATATGTAACATTACGAGAAGCTGGCAATATTTTAGCAGGAATGAATGCTGCTCTTTTTGGTATGGAATTTGATGATTTTCAAAAAGGTGCTGGGGCATTACATGCTAAAGGCCTTTGGGGAGTTGGTATGTATAAGGTGTTTGGAAGTGTGTATGGCCCTGCTCCTAAGTATGGAGAAAATGACTATCAGTATACGCGAAGTTTATATGGATATAATATCATCCTAAGGTCAAAATAAAAGAAGGTGGAATAATGAAAAGGATTGTTTTTTTATTTATTATAAGTGTGTTTTTATTTTTTATATTTATAGCATATTGTATATATACAAAAAATATTTTTGATTCTGCAAGACAGATAGTCTTATTTAATCATAATAAAAATATTCTTGTACTGTCTTACCAAGAACCTCTTTTATATTATGGCTCAGGAAATAAAATTTTATATATTTATAATAATTTTTATATATTGATCGGTAAATGCCGGTATGGAGAATTTCCATTAAAAATAGGAGATATAAATAATCATGATATTGAGCTTCTGATCGAAATACCGTTTTCAAGTGCTTCCTGGGGGTCATATAAAGAATATACAATTGATTTTATTAAAAAAAATAAAAAGATAGGAAAGTATGATATTAAATATAAAATTATTACTAAAGATGAAATCATATATATCAAAAATGAAGATATTACTGTATATGATTTGCGAAATGATTTATTGGAAAATTGAACATTGTTCTGAGTAATTATTTGATAAGTCAAGATATATGGATTTAAATAAATTAAAGGACTTATTTAAATGAAGATTAGTTATTTATTCAACCAACCTAACCATATCACCACTCGGACAGCGATTGTAAGGGAGCAAAAGCAATTTATACAAATTGCTTTTGCTGTACATCTTTCCGCAGCAATTTCTGCGGAAAGATACCGAAGCGATAGCGGAGCCCTGAAAAGCGCGGTGCCGATACTTGTTTACTTTTATATTATAATGATAAACAAGTATCGGCAGTCCGCTAAAAGAAAGTTATTACTAAACAGCTCCACTGACAGGACTTTTGAAAATAGGTGGAGCAGATACAAGGAGCCTAGTAAAAATAAAGCGGAGGCGTATCGGGTATACGTCGAGCATTTATTTTTGCGTAGCGACGCAGGAGATGCCCGCATATTTTCAAAAGAAATGACGCACGCTGATAATAACGGCGACACAACAGAACAAACAGAGAAAAGATACTACTACCACGCAGACCATCTGCAAAGTGCACAGTTTATAACCGATTGGAATGGTATGCAGTATGAACACATAGAGTATACCCCGTATGGAGAGCTGTGGATAGAGGAAACGGCACCCGGAATAGACAAACTGCCGTTTAGGTTTACGGGGAAGGAGCTGGATGAAGAGACGGGGTTGTACTACTATGGGGCTAGGTACTTGGATCCGAAGTATAGTAGATGGCTGTCAGGGGATCCTGCACTGAATGATTATATGGCAGGTTCTTCTGTTGGTGAGGGCGGTATATATAATACGGTAAACTTTAATGTATACCATTATGGCGGAAATAACCCGATTAAATATACTGATCCTACGGGAATGTGGGATGCTAAAAATGAATGGAATTCAGAATTTCAAAAAAAATATGAAGATTATATTTCTTTAAAAATATCTGAATATGAAAAAAATAAAAAAAGATTTACTTGTGAAGATCTGGCATTAAGTATTCTTATTGATTTTGCTTCAGAAAATTCTTTACCTCTCAATATAAAAAATAATTCTGGAACATATAATTCATCTGATAATAAATATTCTGATCCAGAAAAATATAAAAAAGATGTTTTGTCTTCAACTGCAGCACATGATTTGATGCAAAATACAGTTGCAGTTGATAAAAAAAATATTTCTCCAGGTGATTTAATTTTGATGGATACGGGAACGCCTAATGGAACAAAAGATAATAAAATGAGCCATACACAGGTAGTTACAGAAAATAAACAAGGTATATTTACTATAAAGCAGGGTAATTTTTTGAGAGGGAGTTCAAAATATGGAGCTTTTTTTTATGGGGGTACAATGATAAGTGAAAGGACTTTAGATACTAATAGAGATGTTTTTAAAGGTGCAGGCAATAATGAAGTTCCTAATGCATCAAATGCTTTTGGGATAAATTATCGAAGATGGGATTTTGGAGCATGGAAAAAATGAAAAAAATTGTGTTATTATTTGTGGTTGTACTCAGTTTTAGTTCTTGTACTGAAAGGTATCATATACTATATGATGCAATACATTATGATTTTAAATCTATTAAATCATATGAGGAATTATATCAACTGTATAAAAAATGGGGCTTCTGGGAGGCAGGCACTTATTATGTACAGTCATTTAAATACGGCACCTTTTGGACAGAGGTATTCTGTACTGTAGACTATGATTTTCTTAAACAGAAGTTATATATTGGTTTTGATAGAACTCAAAGTAGACCAATACCTGAAAAGCTAAAAAATAAAATTATTTCTACATTGGTAAAGAAATACGGCGCATATCATTTAAATGAAATTGAAGCTGCTCGTTATGTAGAAGGAGAGGGATGGGTGTTATATAAGGATATGCTACCGTGTTGGAATTTAAAAGATAGATTATTGTATTTAGATTTGCGAGACCTTGATGAACGTCATGAATTTTCTTTTGGACTAATTATTATATTTCTATAGGAAGAAATATGATATTAATTGTAGGAGAGAACAAAAAAATTGGAGATACAATTAAAAACTAGTTGATAAAACTTTTACGATAAATATAAAAACAATGAAACCAAAACCTTACATTTATCCACATTCTAACTATCTCATCTTTCGGACAGCGATTGAAAGGGAGCAAAAGCAATTTATCAAAATTGCTTTTGCTGTACATCTTTCCGCAGTAATTTCTGCGGAAAGATACCGAAGCGACAGCGGAGCCCTGAAAAGCACGGTGCTGACACTTGTGTACTTTTATATAATTATGATAATACACAAGTGTCAGCAGTCCGCCGCTCAAAGGTACTTAAATAAAAAACTATCGCGATCTAAAATTCCCTCTGACAGGACTTTTGAAAATAGACCGATAAAAAAGGTACATCCTTGTACCTTTTTTATCTCAGAGTTTTGCATACGCAAAACTCTCAAAGCTAAAACCACCGCCATCCGTGGCGGGGAAAGGGTATATGTCGAGCTCATTTTGCGTAGCGACGCAGGAGATGCCCGCATATTTTCAAAAGAGGTTATGAAAACCATAGTAATTCACGACGGCTTAGGAAGAATAAGCTATACAGCAAAAGAAGGGGAAGTGTACATCGACGGAACAGCCGATTCTACCCAAACAGGCTGGAATATTTCAAGTGCAATAAACTATGATGAAGCAGGACGAAAGATAGAAGAAGGAATGCCCTTCTTTTACGGAGGAGATTTAGAACAAGAACTATCAAGTAAAAACTCTTATCAAGCCCTTGAAGCGTTTTACGAACTAAATAATTTTACAACGATAAGAAACGGAACAAAATACGAGTATGACGATATAGACAGGAACATCTTAACTACACTTCCTGACGGACACAAACAAAAAACGGAGTATTCAATAGAAAGCTCTTTACAAATAACAAAAACAACCGACCCATTGGAAAACGTAAGCATAAGTAAAAAAGATGCAAGAGGAAACATACGGGAAGTAGAACGCTTAGATAAAAACAATACTATATTAACCAAAGCACGATACGAATACTCCGTCCTCGGAGAAATGCTTAGAGCATATGACGCAAAGAATAATCTTTTATCGGTAAGTTATGACTTGCTTGGAAGAAGAACCGCATTAGAAAGCAAAGACACCGGCAAAAAAGAATGGATTTACGATGAGAAAGGAAGGCTGCAAGCAGAAACGGATTCGGTATTAAAAAACAAGGCTGCCGAAATAAGATACGAGTATGACGGCTTTGACCGCATACTAAAAACAGACTATCCTTTTAGCCATGACATAGAATATAAATACGGAGCGCCGGGACAAAATGGAGCGGGGCAAATAGTCTACAAAAAAGATGAAACGGGAGAAACGCACTATACTTACGGAAACTTAAACGAGGTAGTAAGCGAAACAAGAACCATAAACCGCTACGGAGCGGGAACTAATCCTGAAACTGCAAGCTTTGAATACCGCTCGGACTATCTTGGGCGAATGCAGAGTATGAAATACCCTGACGGAGAAACCATAACCTACACCTATGATAAAGGCGGACAGTTAAAGGGAGTGAGCGGCGTAAAAACCTCGTCAAAGGGAACGGCTGAATACTCTTACGTAGATAAAATCCTATATGACGAACACGCGCAAAGGGTATATATAAAGTATGGAAACGGCGTAGAAACAAGATATAAGTACGATGAAAAGCGAAGATGGCTTGACTCGATAGAAACAAAAAACGTACAAACCCAAGATGTCTTTCAAAAAATAAAATATAACTTTGATGCAGTTGGAAATGTCCTCGGTTATAATAATGACGCAAGCACGTATGAAACAAGTCAGAGTTACACATACGACAACTTGTACCAACTGATAAGCGTAGAAGGAACGAGCAACCAATACAAGGGTAAAAAAAGCTCTGGAACAACACCTGTAAGCATTGCAAAGTACAGACAAACCTTTGCCTTTGATGGCATAGGCAACATGAAAGAAAAGCTAAGCACCACAAACATACCCGGTGCCCAAGGAAACTCCTATCCCAAAGCTGAACTTGACTACTTGCTTCAATACGAGTATGACCCTGCCTATGCACACCGCCTAATAAGAGCAGGCAACCGATACTACCGCTATGACGCAAACGGAAATATAACGGCAGAAAAAGATGGGCCATTCACAGATGAAGAAGAGTTTGTATTTACATACTCATACTTTGAAAATGAAGACGTATACGGTGCCGACTACGGATTTGGTCTTGACGCACCTAAAGAAACCGAGCAAACAAACCCTCAAGACCTATTTGCTTATCGAAGAAACTACACATGGAACGAGCGAAACCTCTTAACCAAATCAAGCGACAGAAACTACACAGTACACTACCGCTACGGCGAAGACGGCCAAAGAGCTTTAAAATACACTGACGAGGGAAGAAGCGAAACGCTATACTTTAATAACTTTTTCACGATACACATACCGACACAAGACCAAAACAACCCGCAAGGCTTACGAGTGCACAAACACATCTTTGTGGGAAATTCAAGATTAGTAACTGCAATGACGCACACGGATAACAATGGAGACAACGAAGAACAAAAAGCAAAGCGGTATTACTACCACAGTGATCACCTTGGCAGTGCGCAATTCGTAACCGACTGGAAAGGTAAACAATACGAACATATAGAATACACACCTTATGGAGAGTTATGGATTGAAGAAGTAGCAGCAGGATTGGATAAATTACCGTTTAGGTTCACAGGCAAGGAACTTGACGAAGAAACAAGTTTATACTACTATGGAGCAAGGTACTTGGATCCGAAGTATAGTCGGTGGTTAAGCGGGGATCCTGCATTAAACGATTACATACCAAAGGCTCCCATTGATGACGAAGCGAAGAAACACAACGAGAATTTGCCGGGAATGGGAGGGGTGTTTAATACCGTCAATCTGCATGTGTATCACTATGCGGGAAATAATCCGGTTAAGTATGTGGATCCGGATGGACGGGATATAATCAATTTTATTAAAGGATGGTTTAATTATAATCTAAATAAAGCAATTTATTCAATGAATCGATTAGATTATCCATTAAATCCTCAATTTGAAATGGCAAATGAGGTTTTAGCTAAAATTGATCAAATGGTAAAGAGCGGATATAGCATATATATTGAAACGCTGCAATTTGCAAGTGAAAATTCTGGAACTGCTACATTGCTCTTCCTAGCTATTGGACAGCCTGAATTGGCGGCAATTACGGGAACTATTGGTACTGCTGCTGATATACTGCTGAGCTTTGATAATCTTTCTAATGGTAATTATATTGAGGGTGCTAAAGGTTTTGCAGTAGTAATTTTATCTTCATTAGCTGGTAGTGGCATTAAGAAAGGGTGTGAAAAATTAGGTAGTCTAATTAGTATTTCTGTGGGCAAAAACGGCTTGTATTATATGAAAGGGCGGCGGGGTGCATTAAAAACAATTGATGGACTAAGAAAGCAATTATACAAAGATTTTGTAGAAGGATATTTTGGTGAAAAAATGGCTCCAGGAGCTGCTTCACAGATGGCTGATTATGTTATGAAAGAAATATTAAAATTTGAAAGAGAGGAAACTTTGAATGAATAGACATATCGCCCGAGTTTGTTTTTATATTGCTTTAATAGCATGTTTGATTTTAATCGTATTATGTATGATTGAATATAGAGACTCGGCTATTTTATATTATTTATTGGGTACTATTATGGGAGGCTGTATGTTTCCTAGTTTCTATTTGGATTTTCAAGATGACCGTGATAATGATAAGATATTACCTTCTACTATTAAAGGATTAGTTGCAGCTATTCTTATTTTTTTGATTTGTTTTTTTATGTTAATTAAAACATTGTTTGGATGAATCCTAAAAAAGTATTGATATATTATTTATTTAAATGACAAATTGAAGTTTAAGAAATTATTTCAATACCTGTATATAAAATTAAAACTAGGTGATAAAAACTGTTGAGGTACATCTGGTAACGCTATTAATGGTATTAGTCAGAATAATCCCAATCGATTATATTATATAAATCAAGCAAATAAGGAGTTTTAAAACTATGGCAAAGAGACAAAGAGAAAAACTTGGAAATATTTATGCAATACCATTACCAGATGGAACATTTGCATTTGGGAGATTGCATAGAGAGCGATTGGCTACAGCAAAAGCAAGAGCTAATGATATGTATGATATACCTGATTTTAAAAATATAGATTTTTATGTAGGAGTATATAAAGATGTTTTATCCGATGGTGTATGGCCGAAAGTAGGAAACATTCCTTTTGACAATGACGGAGATGCTTGGACCCCACAAACTTTTATTGAAGATATTCTTAAACCTGGGAATTTTGAAATTTATTATAAAGGAAAAATAAGGAAAGCAACAAAGGATGAATGTCTTGGACTAGAAGTAACTGCTGTTTGGGACAGGGAGCATGTTGTCGATAGGTTGATGGGGATAAATACTTGGACGAAAATATGTAAATAATATTGTTGCATAGATAGATACTTAGATGGATAAATTATTGCAGGGTAAAAATTACACAGTTGGAAATTCTAATCGGACAGCGATTGAAGCGAAAATCCTTTTTGCGGTTTGTGTAATCAAAAAGCAAGCTCTGACCGGAGGGAAGAGCCTTGCCTGTGAAGACAAGTGCAGCAAAAAGATTGGAGCGAAAAGCGCGATGCTCAATTTTGTTTTCTTCGTAATGCTAAAAAACAAAATTGAGCAGTCCGCCAAAATAAAGTTATTACTAAACAGCCCCACTGACAGGACTTTTGAAAATAGGCGGAGCAGATACAAGGAGCCTGGTAAAAATAAAGCGGAGGCGTATCGGGTATACGTCGAGCATTTATTTTTGCGTAGCGACGCAGGAGATGCCCGCATATTTTCAAAAGAACAAGAGTATACTACCCATTACACTTACGAAGACGGCTATTATAACAGAGCCGAAAAAGAATTCTACGGCTTTAAAACCGTAAAAAGTAAAAACGCAATAGGCACTGTAACTGAAACGGAATATTATATCGACTCTTACTACCGTAAAGGCATGGTAAAACGCGAAACGGTAAAGAACGGAAGCACCATCTACTCAATAAAAGAATACGAGGTAGACACAGCTCCCCATGCGAGAATAAAAAAAGAAGTAAACACAATACGAGAAAACTACAACGAAATAAAAACCGAAAGCGAATACGAGTACGACAAATACGGAAACGTTACAAAACTTTACGATAAGGGAGAGGTAACAAACACAAATGATGATATCATAGCGGAAATAACATATTGGAAGGGGGCGAGTGAAGAGAAATACTTTAAAGCACACCCTGAGAAAATACAAGTCTTACACGGAAAGACCGGAACGCTCTTACGAAAAAGAGAAGGAAGCTATGATGCAAGAACCGGCGCCTTAACCGAACTAAAACAATACACAACGCAGTCGGCGTATCTATTACACCGCATAGAATGGACGGCTGAAGGGAACATAAAAGCGCTAACAGGCCCGACCGGAAAGCGAAGTGAATACAAATACCTTGATGGTATCTACCCGATTGAAATAAAAGAGATAAGCTCGAAAGGGGATAAGGCTTATATAAGCACAATAGAATGGGACAGCGTCTTAGGCGTAAAGCTAAAAGAAACCGATGCCGCAAACAACACCATGAGCTATAAATATGACAACTTTGGACGGGTAACAGAGGTGAGAAGCCCCTACGACACAAGTGAAACTCCTTACGCAAAATACACATACATTACTCCATCATCTTCCTTTTGGTACACCGTAACCGAAAACAAAATAAGCACCGAAGCAAAAGACAGCGCCGTAATGAAAACCATAGTAATTCACGATGGGTTAGGAAGAATAAGCTACACAGCAAAAGAGGGGGAAGTGTACATCGACGGAACCGCTGACCAAACCCAAACGGGCTGGAACATCTCAAGTACAATACACTATGATAAAGCCGGACGCAAGACGGAAGAAGGAATGCCCTTCTTTTACGGAGGGAACTTAGAACAAGAACTGGTAAATAAAAATTCTTATGAAGCCCTTGAAGCGTTTTATGAGCTTAACGATTTTACAACGATAAGAAACGGAACAAAATATGAGTATGACGACATAGACAGGAACATCTTAACTACACTTCCTGACGGACACAAACAAAAAACGGAGTATTCGATAGAAAGCTCTTTACAAATAACAAAAACAACCGACCCATTGGAAAACGTAAGCATAAGTAAAAAAGATGCAAGAGGAAACATACGGGAAGTAGAACGCTTAGATAAAAACAATACTATATTAACCAAAGCACGATACGAATACTCCGTCCTCGGAGAAATGCTTAGAGCATATGACGCAAAGAATAATCTTTTATCGGTAAGTTATGACTTGCTTGGAAGAAGAACCGCATTAGAAAGCAAAGACACCGGCAAAAAAGAATGGATTTACGATGAGAAAGGAAGGCTGCAAGCAGAAACGGATTCGGTATTAAAAAACAAGGCTGCCGAAATAAGATACGAGTATGACGGCTTTGACCGCATACTAAAAACAGACTATCCTTTTAGCCATGACATAGAATATAAATACGGAGCGCCGGGACAAAATGGAGCGGGGCAAATAGTCTACAAAAAAGATGAAACGGGAGAAACGCACTATACTTACGGAAACTTAAACGAGGTAGTAAGCGAAACAAGAACCATAAACCGCTACGGAGCGGGAACTAATCCTGAAACTGCAAGCTTTGAATACCGCTCGGACTATCTTGGGCGAATGCAGAGTATGAAATACCCTGACGGAGAAACCATAACCTACACCTATGATAAAGGCGGACAGTTAAAGGGAGTGAGCGGCGTAAAAACCTCGTCAAAGGGAACGGCTGAATACTCTTACGTAGATAAAATCCTATATGACGAACACGCACAGCGAGTGTATATAAAGTACGGAAACGGAGTAGAAACAAGATACAGGTACGACGAAAAGCGGCGTTGGCTAGATACAATAGAAACAAAGAATAACCAAACCCAAGACATCTTTCAGGGCACCTCTAAAAACCTATTTTTTAGTGTACCTATTTATTATTTTAGTAGCTTTTTTATAAATTGTCTAGTGTAAAACTTGGATTCTTTATCTTAGTTCCCTTACTTTTCATTTTATTACCTATATGCTCCCTCATTTTATTTCTTTAGATAGCAATATCGACATAAGTTGTATGTTAAGTTCATCATTATTATCGAAAATGTTGCACGAGCTAATCCTATCGTTCTTACATATATACCTTTCATTGAGTTTGTCATAAAGCCAAATACATGTTCTACTCTCGCCCGTATTTTTGATTTTTTTCTGTTACTGATTTTTTGTTTTTTACTAAGAGGTTTCCCTCTTGCTCCTCTTTCACAAATTTGCTCTTCTATTCCTTTCGCTTTTAAAATCCTGTCTATTTCTTCTCCTATATAGGCACTATCTGCGTATAATCTTTCATCTTCTTTTTCAATCAAATTTTTTAACTCTCTACTATCATGAACATTGGCTGCTGTTACCGTCGCTTTCAATATAAGCTTACTTTTTTTATCTACTTTTATATGATCTTTATAACCGTAATAATTACGTTTATGCTTCTTTGTCCACCTCGCATCACAGTCTTTTTGCGATAATTTTGCCTTATTTTGTTTTTCTTGCCATTGTTCAGGAATTTTTCCGTTTTTGATTTGTTCATTTTCATCTTTGCTGTTATGCTGTATCGGAGCTTCTACTATTGTCGCATCTATTATCGTTCCCTCTTTTCCTATTAAGTTATTTCTAGCTAATTCTTTTCCAAACTTTTCAAATAACTTTTTTGATACTCTCGCTTCAATGAGTTTTTCTTTAAAAAGCCATATTGTTTTTGAATCGGGTACTTTATCTTTTAATTCCAATCCTAAAAATCTCATAAAGGATAGCCGATCGTTTATTTGATATTCCGTTTGATCATCACTTATGTTGTATAATTTTTGTAAGATTATTATTTTAAACATCAGTACATAATCGTATGCAGGTCTTCCGCCTAAACCTTTTGGCTCTTTGGTTAATGCTTTTTTTAATAGTGGTTTGAATATTTCCCAATTTATTTTTTCGTTTAATTTTTCAAGACTATCTCCTAACTTGCTTAATACTCTTAAACGATCTTCTTCATCAAATAATCCTTTTTGTTTCATACCTCATTTTATCATCTTTTTAATCTTTTTTAAAGGGGGTTTTTAGAGGTGCCCTTCAAAAAATAAAGTACTCATTCGACCCTGTAGGAAACGTCCTAGGCTATAATAATGACGCAAGTACTTACGAAACAAAACAAACATACTCTTACGATAACCTGTACCAGCTTATAAGCGTAGAAGGAACAAGCAACCAATACAAGGGTAAAAAGAGCTTCGGTATGACACCGGTAAGTATTGCAAAATATAAACAAACATTCAGCTTTGACGCCATAGGCAACATGAGGAATAAGGTAAGTACCACAAACATACCCGGTGCCCAAGGAAACTCCTATCCCAAAGCTGAGCTTGATTATAGTTTAAATTACGAGTATGACCCTGCCTACGCACACAGGTTAATAAGAGCCGGAAACCGCTACTATCGATACGATGCGAACGGCAATATCACAGCCGAAAAAGACGGACCTTTTACTGATGAAGAAGAGTTTGCATTTACATACTCATACTTTGAAAATGAAGACGTCTACGGCACCGATTACGGCTTCGGCCTTGACGCCCCAAAAGAAACGGAACAATCAAACCCGCAAGACCTATTTGCTTACAGACGTAACTACACATGGAATGAGAGAAATTTACTCACAAAATCAAGTGACCGCAACTTTACCGTGCACTACCGCTATGGAGACGACGGGCAAAGAGCCTTAAAATACACCGATGAGGGCCGAAGCGAAACGCTTTACTTTAATAATTTCTTTACGATACATATCCCGACACAAGACCAAAATAACCCGCAAGGCTTGCGGGTGCATAAACACATATTTGTAGGAAACTCAAGATTAGTAACCGCCATGACCCATACGGATAACCAAGGCGACAACGACGAACAAAAGGCAAAGCGTTACTATTACCACAGTGACCATTTGGGAAGTGCACAATTCGTAACCGACTGGAAATGTAGGCAGTATGAACATATAGAGTATACGCCCTACGGCGAATTGTGGATAGAAGAAGTTGCCGCAGGATTAGACAAACTGCCGTTCAGATTTACAGGAAAGGAGCTGGATGAAGAGACTGGACTGTATTATTATGGAGCAAGGTACTTGGATCCGAAGTATAGTAGGTGGCTGTCAGGAGACCCGGCGTTAAATGATTATATGGCTGGTTCTTCTGTAGGAGAGGGCGGTATATATAATACTGTAAACTTTAATGTATACCATTACGGCGGAAATAACCCGATTAAATATGTAGATCCTACCGGAATGTGGATTAATAATGGAGATGGAACCTACACTGCAGAAAAAGGGGATACATTATATGGTTTGTATGGAGATGATTGGAAAGAAAAATCCGGTTTTGATAGAGACCCTCGTACGCTACAACCAGGTGAAGTTGTTGGGAAGAAAACTGAAAATATATTTAATACTTCAAATTCTGCTATTTCTACTGTTCAAGCTTTTTTTGATGGTGCAGCGGGGGCTTGTTTTGCTTTTGGAGCTCCTTCATGGACAAGTCCATATGCTGGAATTGGAAATAGCTTTGGTCTGCCTGAATATGTCGTTACCCAAATTCCTATGAGGACATTGCCTGATCCTAAATTTGTTAAATGGGGAAATACATTTAAAGATATAAGTAAAAAACTAATTGTAGCATCAGTTGTATTAGGAATAGGAGATTCGATATATACTGGTATTAGTAAAAAGAGTTTTCTCGCCGCTGGAAAAAGATTTATTCGAAATGCAGCTTCAACAGCCTCTGGGTTTATAGCAGGCGGATTAGTTTCTATAGGCATTACGGCTCTGTCAGGTGGAGTTGGAACTGTGCCAGGGACTATTGCAGGAACTGTAGTTGGTACTACTACTAGTTATTATGTTGATTATAAGTTTAAAGGTTGGGGATGGTAAAATGAAAAAAGTAATACTATATCCTAAAATATACGGATTGATTGTAACATTAACTGAAATCACTATAGGATGTGCATTTATATGTAATTTTCAATTAACTTCCATAAAAGACAGGATAATCATAACTTGTCTTTTATTATTGCTGATATTGAATTTTGGTATTTTTTATAAAATAGATTGTGATAGTTTCTACTATTGTTTTTTTTCGATTTCTGTAAAGGTTCCTTATACAGAAATATATAAGGTAGAATATTATATGTTAGGTGTATATTTAATTTTTGCAACAAATAAAAGATTGTTTTTACTTATTTTACCATTTGAAAAGAGAAAAATTTTTATGATACTTGATTATATCATAAAAAAAAATAAGCAATGCGAAATTTGTGATATAAAAGATTATGAAAATTATAGTTTAAAAAACATGAAGTAGTATTGGTGGTAAAATTGTAAAACATAATAAATACGGTAATTGGATTGAAGAAAATTTTTTTTCTGATGGAGTTTTGTTCTCTACCACATATCGAGAGATTGAATATTGGGAATAATATAATTTGATCTATTTGTTTATGTCTTAATTATAAAATTAGTTTTATTTTATAGACATTACTAGTATTGAGATGTGATATATGAAAACTAAAAAAATATATTTTTCACAGCCCAACCATCTCCCTCGGACAGCGATTGAAGCAAAAATCCTTTTTGCGGTTTGTGTAATCAAAAAGCAAGCTCTGACCGGAGGGAAGAGCCTTGCCTGTGAAGATAAATGCGGCAAAAAGATTGGAGCGAAAAGCGCGGTGCTGCATTTTGTTTTCTTTATGATAATAATAAACAAAATGCAGCAGTCCGCCAAAAGAAAGTTATTATTAAATAAAAACAGCTTATCAGAGGTTTTTCCGCTTACGTTAGGAAGCGGAAAAACAATGGCTTTTGAAAATAGGCGAGGTAAGTATAAGGAGTTAGGCAAAAAAGTACCGCAGGCGTATCGGGTATACGTCGAGGACACTTTTTTGCCGTGCGACGCAGTAATTGCCCGCATATTTTCAAAAGAAGGCAACATGAAAGAAAAGCTAAGCACCACAAACATACCCGGTGCACAAGGAAACTCCTATCCCAAGGCTGAACTTGATTATAGCTTAGATTACGAATACGACCCTGCCTACGCACACCGCCTAATAAGAGCAGGTAACCGTTATTACCGCTATGACGCAAACGGTAATATCACAGCCGAAAAAGACGGACCTTTTACAGATGAAGAAGAGTTTGTATTTACATACTCATACTTTGAAGAACAAGATGTTTATGGTGCCGACTACGGCTTCGGGCTTGACGCACCAAAAGAAACCGAGCAAACAAACCCGCAAGACCTATTTGCCTACAGGCGTAACTACACATGGAACGAGCGCAACCTCTTAACAAAATCAAGCGACAGAAACTACACAGTCCACTACCGCTACGGCGAAGACGGACAGAGGGCTCTTAAATACACCGATGAGGGCCGAAGCGAAACGCTTTACTTCAATAATTTCTTTACGATACACATACCAACACAAGACCAAAACAACCCGCAAGGCTTACGAGTGCACAAACACATCTTTGTGGGTAACAGCCGCCTTGTAACAGCGATGACACATACGGATAATCATGGAGATAACGACGAACAAAAGGCAAAGAGATACTACTACCACAGTGATCACCTTGGTAGTACACAATTCGTAACCGACTGGCGAGGTAAACAATATGAACACATAGAGTACACGCCGTATGGCGAACTCTGGATTGAAGAAGTCGCTGCGGGGTTGGACAAGTTACCTTTCCGCTTCACGGGTAAGGAGCTTGACGAGGAGACAGGTTTATACTACTATGGAGCGAGGTATCTTGACCCGAAGTATAGTAGGTGGCTGAGTGGCGATCCGGCGTTAAATGATTATATTTCCAAAGATTATGATGGAGCTTCTGGGGGCATTTATAATACAGTTAATCTAAATGTATATCACTATAGTGGAAATAATCCGATCAGATATTCAGACCCCGACGGAAAAGATTGGCTTGACTGGGTTCAAGGAGGTCTTGATGCTATAGGTCTTATTCCCGGCGTTGGAGAATTCGCTGATGGAATAAACGGTGTTATCTCTTTAGGTCGTGGAGATTATGTAAGTGCTGGACTTAGCTTTGCATCTATGATACCTATCATTGGTGATGCCGTTGGTAAAGGCGGTAAAGCAACTAAACAACTTGTCAAGCACAGTGATGAAATTGTTGGTCTTACAAAGCAAGTTGTTAAGAATAGTGATAATATAGCGGCTGGTATTTCAAAAGCTATAAACAGAGTTGACGATGTTTATGATGTTACGAAGGCTGTTACAAAATCTGACAATACAATAAAAAATATTTATAAATCAATAAAAGATGCTCCAAAATATCCTAAAGGATTTCAAGCAATTCGAGGTCAAACACTGGTGAATAAAGTAAATAACGGTAAGTTACTAGATAACTTACGCAAAGTTGAACCAGGTAACTGGAAAAAGGTATTTAAGAATGGTTATGATAAGGCAGGAAATAAAATTTCTATACATTACTTTGAAAGTGAATCCAAAAAAGTTTTCGATGTAAAAGTTATAGATGGATGGAGCACGAGATAATTAAGTAATTTATGCTTAAGGAGACTTATAAAAATGAAAATAACAGAAATAACTAATGAAAAGTATGATGAGAAAATGTTTTTAGTTATTATACTAGGAACACTTGAAGCTGTCATTAACAAAAAGATAACCATAAATGAAGTTAATTCCATCCTCCCAGTGGGTATGCATAAAAAATATAAATTTAATAAGAAAATAAATGATTTGTTAATAGAGTGTCATTACATAGAAGATTTTGAATCGCTACTTCCTAATGAATTGGAATCTCAATTACATGAATTAAAAGAACAAACCTTATTGCTGTTATCCGAATATAATGAGTATTCTAATGTGCGTTGGCTAACTATGGGTATTCAAGATGGATTTTAATAATAAGAAAAGGGATGTAAAAAATGATTCTGTAAAATAAATTGTGTAACCGATTGAAATATGATATTATATGAGAAAAAAAGCTTAGAGGTAAAATTAAGAACTAATTGATAAACAGTTCACATAAAAGAAAAAACTATGAAAGTAAAACTTAGCATTTATTTACAACCCAACTATCTCACTCGGGCAGCGATTGCAAGGGAGCAAAAGCAATTTATAAAAATTGCTTTTGCTGTACATCTTTCCGCAGTAATTTCTGCGGAAAGATACCGAAGCGATAGCGTAGCCCTGAAAAGCGCGGTGCTGACACTTGTGTACTTTTACATAATTATGATAGTGCACAAGTGTCAGCAGTCCGCCAAAAGAAAGTTATTATTAAATAAAAACAACTTATCGGAGGTTTTTCCGCTTACGGTAGGAAGCGGAAAAACAATGGCTTTTGAAAATAGACATGTTGGATGCAAGGAGAGAGAAAAAATTAACCGCAGGCGTATCTTTGATACGTTGAGGATTAATTTTTTTGAAGCGACGCAGCAGACGGCGTGTATATTTTCAAAAGAAACTATAAAAAACGGAAATAAAGTATACTCAATAAAAGAATACGAGATAGACACAGCTCCCCATGCGAGAATAAAAAAAGAAGTAAACACAATACGAGAAAACTACAACGAAATAAAAACCGAAAGCGAATACGAGTACGATAAATACGGGAACGTTACAAAACTTTACGATAAGGGAGAGGTAACAAACACAAACGATGATATCATAGCAGAAATAACATATTGGAAAGGCGGAAGAGAAGAAGCGTACTTTAAAGCCCACCCCGAAAAAATACATGTCCTGCACGGAAAGACGGGAACTCTTTTGCGTAAAAGGGAGGGTGCATACGACAGCAGAACAGGAGCCTTAACGGAATTAAAACAATACACGTCGCATGGAGCATATCTTGTAAACCGCATAGAATGGACAGAGGACGGAAACATAAAGGCAATAACAAGCCCGACAGGTAAAAGAGCCGAATACAAATACCTTGACGGCATATATCCTATCGAAATAAAAGAGATAAGCTCTAAAGGAGATAAATCTTACACGAGCACAATAGAATGGAATACAGCCTTAGGGGTAAAGGTAGAAGAAACAGACAGTGCAGGAAACTTCATGACCTACAGTTACGACAACTTTGGACGGGTAACAGAGGTGAGAAGCCCCTACGACTTTGAAAGAGACAAAGACACCGAAAAAATCATCGGACCAGGAAAAACTCCTTATGCAAAATACACATACATTACTCCAAAAGATTCCTTTTGGTACACCGTAACCGAAAACAAAATAAGCACGGAAGCCGACGATACGGCGGTTATGAAAACAATAGTACTCCATGACGGTCTGGGAAGAATAAGCTACACAGCAAAAGAAGGAGAAGTGTACGTAGACGGAACCGATGAGCAAACACAAACAGGCTGGAATATTTCAAGTGCAATAAACTATGATGAAGCAGGGCGAAAGATTGAAGAAGGAATGCCCTTCTTTTACGGAGGAAACTTAGAAAGCGATTTAAAAACCGTCTCATCGTATCAGGCGATAGAACAGTTTTATGAACTAAATAATTTTACAACGATAAGAAACGGAACAAAATATGAGTATGACGATATTGACAGAAACATCTTAACTACACTTCCTGACGGACATAAACAAAAAACGGAATACTCTATAGATTCTTCTTTACAAATAACAAAAACAACCGACCCATTGGAAAACGTAAGCATAAGCAAAAAAGATGCACGGGGAAATATAAAAGAAGTAGAACGCTTAGATAAAAACAATAGCCTCCTCACAAAGGCAAAATACGAATACTCTGTATTAGGAGAAATGCTGCGAGCATACAACGCAAAGGATAACCTTTTATCGGTAAGTTATGACTTACTTGGAAGAAGAACCGCATTAGAAAGCAAAGACACCGGCAAAAAAGAATGGATTTACGATGAGAAAGGAAGGCTTCAAGCGGAAACGGATTCGGTATTAAAAAACAAAGCTGCCGAAATACGGTATGAATACGACGGACTAGACAGAATAATAAAAATAGACTATCCTTTTAGCCAAGACATAGAATATAAATACGGAGCGCCGGGACAAAATGGAGCCGGGCAAGTAATCTACAAAAAAGATGAGACGGGAGAGACACATTACAAGTACGGCGAATTAAACGAGATAATAAAAGAGAGTAGAACAATAAACCGCTACGGAGCGGGAACTAATCCTGAAACAGCCTCTTTTGAATACCGCTCGGACTACCTTGGAAGAATGCAAAGCATGAAGTACCCCGACGGAGAAACCATAACCTACACCTATGATAAAGGCGGACAGTTAAAGGGAGTGAGCGGCGTAAAAACCTCGTCAAAGGGAACGGTTGAATACTCTTACGTAGATAAAATCATTTATGACGAACACGCGCAAAGAGTTTACATACGCTACGGAAACGGAGTAGAAACAAGATACAAATACGATGAGAAGCGGCGTTGGTTAGATACAATAGAAACAAAGAATAACCAAACTCAAGACGTCTTTCAAAAAATAAAGTACTCATTCGACCCTGTAGGAAACGTCCTAGGCTATAATAATGATGCAAGTACTTATGAAACAAAACAAACATACTCTTACGATAATCTTTACCAGCTTATAAGCGTAGAGGGTACAAGTAACCAATACAAGGCTAAAAAAAGCTCTGGAACAACACCTGTAAGCATTGCAAAATATAAACAAACCTTTGCCTTTGATGGCATAGGAAACATGAAAGAAAAATTAAGCACCACAAACATACCCGGCTCTCAAGGGAACTCGTATCCCAAAGCTGAACTTGATTACAACCTCGACTACGAGTACGACCCGGCTTATGCCCATCGTTTAATAAGAGCCGGAACCCGCTATTACCGCTATGACGCAAACGGCAATATCACAGCCGAAAAAGACGGACCTTTTACAGATGAAGAAGAGTTTGTATTTACATACTCATACTTTGAAGAACAAGATGTTTATGGTGCCGACTACGGCTTCGGGCTTGACGCTCCTAAAGAAACCGAGCAAACAAACCCGCAAGACCTATTTGCCTACAGGCGTAACTACACATGGAACGAGCGTAACCTCTTAACTAAATCGAGCGACAGAAACTACACAGTCCACTACCGCTACGGAGACGATGGGCAAAGAGCGCTTAAATACACAGACGAGGGGCGAAGCGAAACGCTTTACTTTAATAACTTCTTTACAATACACATCCCCACCCAAGACCAAAACAACCCTCAAGGGTTAAGGGTGCATAAACACATCTTTGTAGGGAATTCAAGATTAGTAACCGCCATGACCCATACGGATAATCAAGGCGATAACGACGAACAAAAAGCAAAGCGTTACTACTACCACAGCGATCATTTAGGAAGCGCACAATTCGTAACAGATTGGAAAGGCAGACAATATGAGCATATTGAATACACGCCGTATGGTGAACTTTGGGTTGAGGAAGTTGCAGCAGGGTTGGATAAGTTACCGTTTAGGTTTACCGGTAAAGAACTGGATGAAGAGACAGGGCTTTACTACTATGGAGCGAGGTATCTTGATCCGAAGTATAGTAGGTGGTTGAGTGGGGATCCGGCACTAAACGACTACATACCAAAGGCTCCTATTGATGATGAAGCTAAGAAACATAACGAGAATTTGCCGGGAATGGGCGGGGTGTTTAATACCATCAATTTGCATGTGTACCATTATGCGGGGAATAATCCGATTAAGTATATTGATCCGGATGGGAAAACGCCTAAATCATATAAAGGGCACCTCTAAAAACCCCCTTTAAAAAAGATTAAAAAGATGATAAAATGAGGTATGAAACAAAAAGGATTATTTGATGAAGAAGATCGTTTAAGAGTATTAAGCAAGTTAGGAGATAGTCTTGAAAAATTAAACGAAAAAATAAATTGGGAAATATTCAAACCACTATTAAAAAAAGCATTAACCAAAGAGCCAAAAGGTTTAGGCGGAAGACCTGCATACGATTATGTACTGATGTTTAAAATAATAATCTTACAAAAATTATACAACATAAGTGATGATCAAACGGAATATCAAATAAACGATCGGCTATCCTTTATGAGATTTTTAGGATTGGAATTAAAAGATAAAGTACCCGATTCAAAAACAATATGGCTTTTTAAAGAAAAACTCATTGAAGCGAGAGTATCAAAAAAGTTATTTGAAAAGTTTGGAAAAGAATTAGCTAGAAATAACTTAATAGGAAAAGAGGGAACGATAATAGATGCGACAATAGTAGAAGCTCCGATACAGCATAACAGCAAAGATGAAAATGAACAAATCAAAAACGGAAAAATTCCTGAACAATGGCAAGAAAAACAAAATAAGGCAAAATTATCGCAAAAAGACTGTGATGCGAGGTGGACAAAGAAGCATAAACGTAATTATTACGGTTATAAAGATCATATAAAAGTAGATAAAAAAAGTAAGCTTATATTGAAAGCGACGGTAACAGCAGCCAATGTTCATGATAGTAGAGAGTTAAAAAATTTGATTGAAAAAGAAGATGAAAGATTATACGCAGATAGTGCCTATATAGGAGAAGAAATAGACAGGATTTTAAAAGCGAAAGGAATAGAAGAGCAAATTTGTGAAAGAGGAGCAAGAGGGAAACCTCTTAGTAAAAAACAAAAAATCAGTAACAGAAAAAAATCAAAAATACGGGCGAGAGTAGAACATGTATTTGGCTTTATGACAAACTCAATGAAAGGTATATATGTAAGAACGATAGGATTAGCTCGTGCAACATTTTCGATAATAATGATGAACTTAACATACAACTTATGTCGATATTGCTATCTAAAGAAATAAAATGAGGGAGCATATAGGTAATAAAATGAAAAGTAAGGGAACTAAGATAAAGAATCCAAGTTTTACACTAGACAATTTATAAAAAAGCTACTAAAATAATAAATAGGTACACTAAAAAATAGGTTTTTAGAGGTGCCCTAAAGTATCAGATAATAGATATATTTATATGTCTTCACTATCAGTTATTGAAGGAAGTTTTGAAGCTGCATATGGATTTATACCATTTGGTTCTTTTATTCCTAAAGGCATAAATTATATATTTGGATTTAAAACAATTAATTCAAATGACGGTATAGAAAAATTAAAAAATATAGGTTCTCATCTTATTGATTTAACTTCTATAGCTGGAAGTTCAAAAACTGTAGCTGATTTTTTGGGAAGCAATGCAAAATTTCTAAAAGTAGCGGGAAAAGTACTTGGTGCTATTTCAATGATATTAACAGCTTACGATATATATTCTCAACTATCCGATAATAATGGGATAGGTATGGAAAAAATAATAGACAGATTAGTTGGTGGAGAACTTACCTCTAATAGTCATGAAAATGTTTCGGCATTATATAAATTTGCAAAATTTCGGATGACAGAATTAACAGAAAAAGGAGATGTAGAATTTACTACTGCATGGGATGGAAGTTTAACATCATATTCATGGAATGATAAAGCAATAAAGGAATTAAAAGAAGAGATTAGGTTTATAAAAAAATTAATTGAATGAGGTAAATGATGATTGAGCAAATATTCTTTTTTTTATTCTTAATGGTAATAGGAAGTATATTCCTAATATTTAGAGCACTGGTTTTCAGAGATTTATATAAAAAAAATACTTATATTTTTATCATCATCATGTATAATATATTCATGTTGATAGCATTATTGAAAGTTTTATTAAATTTTTGATGACACAATAAAATAAATTGTGTAAATGGTTTAGATTTGATTTGGTAGTATAAAACTACGGCTGTCAAAATACAGAAAACTTGGAGGTAAAATTAAAAACTATTTAATTAAATAACTAAGTATTAAAAATATTATGAAACCAAAACTTAGAATTTGTTCACAGCCCAACTATCTCATCTTTCGGACAGCGATTGAAAGGGAGCAAAAGCAATTTATAAAAATTGCTTTTGCTGTACATCTTTCCGCAGTAATTTCTGCGGAAAGATACCGAAGCGACAGCGTAGCCCTAAAAAGCGCGGTGTTCAATTTTGTTTTCTTCATAATGCTAAAAAACAAAATTGAGCAGTCCGCCAAAATAAAGTTATTACTAAATAAAATCATATTACCGGAGGTTTTTCCGCTTACGGTAGGAAGCGGAAAAACAATGGCTTTTGAAAATAGACATGATGGATGCAAGGAGCGAGAAAAAATTAACCGCAGGCGTACTATATGTACGTTGAGGATTAATTTTTTTGAAGCGACGCCGCAGACGGCGTGTATATTTTCAAAAGAAACTGTAAAAAACGGAAACCAAGTATACTCAATAAAAGAATACGAGATAGACACAGCTCCCCATGCGAGAATAAAAAAAGAAACTACTACTATACGAGAAAACTACAACGAAATAAAAACCGAAAGCGAATACGACTACGATAAATACGGGAACGTTACAAAACTTTACGATAAGGGAGAGGTAACAAACACAAATGATGATATCATAGCGGAAATAACATATTGGAAGGGGGCGAGTGAAGAGAAATACTTTAAAGCACACCCTGAGAAAATACAGGTCTTACACGGAAAGACAGGAACTCTTTTGCGTAAAAGGGAGGGCGCATACGACAGCAGAACAGGGACCTTAACGGAGTTAAAACAATACACATCTCATGGAGCATATCTTGTAAACCGCATAGAATGGACAGAGGAAGGAAACATAAAAGCGGTAACAAGCCCGACAGGTAAAAAAGCGGAATACAAATACCTTGACGGCATATACCCTATCGAAATAAAAGAAATAAGCTCTAAAGGAGATAAATCTTACACGAGCACAATAAAATGGAATACAGCCTTAGGGGTAAAGGTAGAAGAAACAGACAGTGCAGGAAACTTCATGACCTACAGTTACGACAACTTTGGACGGGTAACAGAGGTGAGAAGCCCCTACGACTTTGAAAGAGACAAAGACACCGAAAAAATCATCGGACCAGGAAAAACTCCTTATGCAAAATACACATACATTACTCCAAAAGATTCCTTTTGGTACACCGTAACCGAAAACAAAATAAGCACGGAAGCCGACGATACGGCGGTTATGAAAACAATAGTAACCCACGACGGCTTAGGAAGAATAAGCTGCACAGCAAAAGAGGGAGAAGTATACATCGAAGGAACAGCCGATTCTACCCAAACAGGCTGGAATATTTCAAGTGCAATAAACTATGATGAAGCAGGACGAAAGATAGAAGAAGGAATGCCCTTCTTTTACGGAGGGGATTTAGAAAACAATTTAAAAACCATCTCATCATATCAAGGTGTAGAACAGTTTTATGAACTAAACGATTTTACAAAGATAAGAAACGGCACAAAATACGAGTATGACGATATAGACAGGAACATCTTAACTACACTTCCTGACGGACACAAACAAAAAACGGAGTATTCGATAGAAAGCTCTTTACAAATAACAAAAACAACCGACCCATTGGAAAACGTAAGCATAAGTAAAAAAGATGCAAGAGGAAACATACGGGAAGTAGAACGCTTAGATAAAAACAATACTATATTAACCAAAGCACGATACGAATACTCCGTCCTCGGAGAAATGCTTAGAGCATATGATGCAAAGAATAATCTTTTATCGGTAAGCTATGACTTGCTTGGAAGAAGAACCGCATTAGAAAGCAAGGACACAGGCAAAAAAGAATGGATATACGACGATAAAGGAAGGCTTCAAGCGGAAACCGATTCGGTATTAAAAAACAAAGCTGCCGAAATACGATATGAATACGACGGCTTTGACCGCATAATAAAGACAGACTATCCTTTTAGCCGGGACATAGAATATAAATACGGAGCGCCGGGACAAAATGGAGCGGGTCAGATAATTTATAAAAAAGACGAAACAGGAGAAACAAGATACAGGTACGGCTATCTCAATGAGGTAACAAGCGAAACAAGAACCATAAACCGCTACGGAGCAGGAAGCAGTCCTGAAACGGCGAGTTTTGAATACCGCTCCGATTACCTTGGAAGAATGCAAAGCATGAAGTACCCCGACGGAGAAACAATAACTTACACCTATGACAAAGGCGGACAGCTAAGTGGAGTTAGCGGAGTAAAGACCTCATCAAAAGGTACGGCAGAATACTCCTACGTCGATAAAATCCTATATGACGAACACGCACAAAGAGTGTATATAAAATACGGAAACGGAGTAGAAACAAGATACAAATACGATGAAAAGCGGCGTTGGCTAGATACAATAGAAACAAAGAATAACCAAACCCAAGACGTCTTTCAAAAAATAAAGTACTCATTCGACCCTGTCGGAAACGTCCTAGGCTATAATAATGATGCAAGTACTTATGAAACAAAACAAACATACTCTTACGACAACCTGTATCAGCTTATAAGCGTAGAGGGTACAAGTAACCAATACAAGGCTAAAAAAAGCTCTGGAACAACACCTGTAAGCATTGCAAAATATAGACAAACCTTTGCCTTTGATGGCATAGGAAACATGAAAGAAAAACTAAGCACCACAAACATACCCGGTGCACAAGGGAACTCGTATCCAAAAGCAGAACTTGATTATAGCTTAGATTACGAGTATGACCCTGCCTATGCACACCGCCTAATAAGAGCAGGCAACCGTTATTACCGCTATGACGCAAACGGCAATATCACAGCAGAAAAAGACGGTCCTTTTACAGACGAAGAAGAGTTTGTATTTACATACTCCTATTTTGAAGAACAAGACGTATACGGTGCCGACTACGGCTTCGGGCTTGACGCACCTAAAGAAACGGAACAATCAAACCCGCAAGACCTTTTTGCGTATAGAAGAAATTATACCTGGAATGAACGGAACCTTTTAACAAAATCAAGCGACCGAAACTTTACCGTACACTACCGCTACGGCGAAGACGGACAGAGAGCCTTAAAATACACAGACGAGGGGCGAAGCGAAACCTTATACTTTAATAACTTTTTCACAATACACATACCAACCCAAGACCAAAACAACCCTCAAGGACTACGTGTACACAAACATATCTTTGTGGGTAATAGCCGCCTTGTAACGGCAATGACGCATACCGACAACCAAGGCGATAATGAAGAGCAAAAAGCAAAACGGTACTACTACCATTCAGATCACCTCGGCAGCGCACAATTCGTAACAGACTGGAAAGGTAGACAGTACGAACACATAGAGTATACACCCTACGGGGAATTGTGGATAGAAGAAGTTGCCGCAGGATTAGATAAACTGCCGTTTAGGTTTACGGGGAAAGAGCTGGATGAAGAAACAGGACTGTACTATTATGGGGCTAGGTATCTTGATCCGAAATATAGTAGGTGGCTGTCAGGCGATCCGGCGTTAAATGATTATATACCTTCTCCTGGCACAGATCCGGCCAAACTTGCAGGTATGGGCGGGGTGTACAACACGGTAAACTTACATGTGTATCATTATGCGGGGAATAACCCGGTGAAGTATACTGATCCGGATGGGAAGCAGACAGCGACTGCAATACTTAATGCAAAATGGAAATGTTTAGTGCAAAATTTAAATCAATATATTGAAATGAAACATCAAGTCCAAGATAAAATTATTAAAATTAATCATGAGATTAATAGAAAAAAAGGAGAAATATATGATATCGCATTTAATTCAGTTTATAAAGAAATAAATGATTTCGTTAATTTTTATGATATCTTTGATAATAGTATCAATGCGGCTATGAGTAATAGTGGATCGTTTAATATGATGCTAATTGCTTTTTTTATTAATATTGATGTTGATGCACTAAGTGGATATCTTGTAGATGCTTATTATGCTGAAAATATGCAAACCACTGGAAATGAAGTAAATACTTCTATTTTTACTAAGTTAATGGAAATACGAGAGATGAAAGCTATAAATGCATCAAATAAAGCCGAGTTAGATAATATAGAAATAGAAATTGCAGATATAAAAAAGAAGATAAATGAATTGAAGCTAGGAGACTATTAGTATGTTAAAAAATTTTATAAAAGGATGTGTTCTTGATAAATTATCTATTAAAAAAATGAATACATATGCGGTGTATTGGTTTGTTATAATATTTATTATGGCTAGTTTTATTTTTCCCGCTTGTTTAACTGCTGTATTAAAGTTATTGCATTTTGTACAGGGAGATTGGTATAAATTAACTTTTATTTTTCTTAGTATTTTTTTACGTAAAGTTATGATTACTATATTATTGCTTGTATTATTACTATTGAATAAAAAATTATTTAAGATAAATAATTTGGCTTCTATAACAATTATAAAAGCCTGTTTAGCTATATGGTTTCTGAATCCTGTCGTATCAATTTTATTAGAGGTGTCGGGGTCTTCTCTGATAAATATTCCATATTCAATATACTGGTTTGTTTTTATGAAATTTTATTTTTATGAAAATATTAATGAAGAAAAAGATGTAATAATGAGATTTCTTATACTAACTTATTTATTTTTCTTTGTTTTACTTATTGTTTTTATGAAATACATAATAGCTACTCCTTTTTTTATAATTTCACTAATAATATAACGATTATTAAATATATAACAGAAAAAATATGAAAAAGAACTATGTATCAAAAAAAATGTATTATCTCTTTCTCCTCCGGACAGCGATTGAAGCAAAAATCCTTTTTGCGGTTTGTTTAAGCAAAAAGCAAGCTCTGACCGGAGGGAAGATCCTTGCCCGTGAAGACAAGTGCAGCAAAAAGATTGGAGCGAAAAGCGCGATGCCGGTATTTGTGTACCTTTGCATAATATTGATAGTACACAAATACCGGCAGTCCGCCAAAATAAAGTTATTACTAAATAGAATTATATTACCGGAGGTTTTTCCGCTTACGAAAGGAAGCGGAAAAACAATGGCTTTTGAAAATAGACATGTTGGATGCAAGGAGCGAGAAAAAATTAACCGCAGGCGTACTTTATGTACGTTGAGGATTAATTTTTTTGAAGCGACGCCGCAGACGGCGTGTATATTTTCAAAAGAAACTATAAAAAACGGAAACCAAGTATACTCAATAAAAGAATACGAGATAGACACAGCACCCCATGCAAGAATAAAAAAAGAAACTAACACAATACGAGAAAACTACAACGAAATAAAAACCGAAAGCGAATACGACTACGACAAATACGGCAACGTTACAAAACTTTACGATAAGGGAGAGGTAACAAACACAAACGACGATATCATAGCAGAAATAACATATTGGAAAGGCGGAAGAGAAGAAGCGTACTTTAAAGCCCACCCCGAAAAAATACATGTCCTGCACGGAAAGACAGGAACTCTTTTGCGTAAAAGGGAGGGCGCATACGACAGCAGAACAGGGACCTTAACGGAGTTAAAACAATACACATCTCATGGAGCATATCTTGTAAACCGCATAGAATGGACAGAGGAAGGAAACATAAAAGCGGTAACAAGCCCGACAGGTAAAAAAGCGGAATACAAATACCTTGACGGCATATACCCTATCGAAATAAAAGAAATAAGCTCTAAAGGAGATAAATCTTACACGAGCACAATAAAATGGAATACAGCCTTAGGGGTAAAGGTAGAAGAAACAGACAGTGCAGGAAACTTCATGACCTACAGTTACGACAACTTTGGACGGGTAACAGAGGTGAGAAGCCCCTACGACTTTGAAAGAGACAAAGACACCGAAAAAATCATCGGACCAGGAAAAACTCCTTATGCAAAATACACATACATTACTCCAAAAGATTCCTTTTGGTACACCGTAACCGAAAACAAAATAAGCACCGAAGCAAAAGACAGCGGTGTAATGAAAACAATAGTAATTCACGACGGTCTAGGACGCATAAGCTACACGGCCAAAGAAGGAGAAGTGTATGTCGACGGAACGAATGATCAAACCCAAACGGGCTGGAATATTTCAAGTGCAATAAACTATGATGAAGCAGGACGAAAGATAGAAGAAGGAATGCCCTTCTTTTACGGAGGAGATTTAGAACAAGAACTATCAAGTAAAAACTCTTATCAAGCCCTTGAATCCTTTTACGAACTAAACGATTTTACGAAGATAAGAAACGGCACAAAATACGAATATGACGATATAGACAGGAACATCTTAACAATACTGCCCGATGGACACAAACAAAAAACGGAGTATTCGATAGATTCTTCTTTACAAATAACAAAAACAACCGACCCAAAAGAAAACGTAAGCATAAGTAAAAAAGATGCAAGAGGAAACATTAGGGAAGTAGAGAGGCTGGACAAAAACAATACCTTACTTACCAAAGCCCGATACGAATACTCTGTACTAGGAGAAATGCTAAAAGCCTACGATGCCAAAGATAACCTATTGGCAGTAAACTACGATATGCTCGGACGACGGATAAGTTTAGAAAGCAAAGACACAGGCAAAAAAGAATGGATATACGACGATAAAGGAAGAGTTCAAGCGGAAACCGATTCGGTATTAAAAAACAAAGCTGCCGAAATACGATATGAATACGACGGCTTTGACCGCATAATAAAGACAGACTATCCTTTTAGCCAAGACATAGAATATAAATACGGAGCGCCGGGACAAAATGGAGCGGGGCAAATAGTCTACAAAAAAGATGAAACGGGAGAGACTCACTACACTTACGGAAACTTGAACGAGGTAGTAAGCGAAACAAGAACCATAAACCGCTACGGAGCAGGAAGCAGTCCTGAAACGGCGAGTTTTGAATACCGCTCCGATTACCTTGGAAGAATGCAAAGCATGAAGTATCCCGACGGAGAAACAATAACTTACTCTTACGACAAAGGCGGACAGCTAAGTGGAGTTAGCGGAGTAAAGACCTCATCAAAAGGTACGGCAGAATACTCCTACGTCGATAAAATACTGTATGACGAACACGCACAGCGCGTCTACATAAAGTACGGAAACGGAGTAGAAACAAGATACAGGTACGACGAAAAGCGGCGTTGGTTAGATACAATAGAAACCAAAAATAACCAAACCCAAGACGTCTTCCAAAAAATAAAGTACTCATTTGACCCTGTCGGAAACGTATTAGGTTATAATAACGACGCAAGCACGTATGAAACAAGTCAGAGTTACACATACGATAACCTTTACCAGCTGATAAGCGTAGAAGGAACAAGCAACCAATACAAGGCTAAAAAAAGCTCTGGAACAACACCTGTAAGCATTGCAAAATACAGACAAACCTTTGCCTTTGATGGCATAGGAAACATGAAAGAAAAATTAAGCACCACAAACATACCCGGCTCTCAAGGGAACTCGTATCCCAAAGCTGAACTTGATTACAACCTCGACTACGAGTACGACCCGGCTTATGCCCATCGTTTAATAAGAGCCGGAACCCGCTATTACCGCTATGACGCAAACGGCAATATCACAGCCGAAAAAGACGGACCTTTCACAGATGAAGAAGAGTTTGTATTTACATACTCCTATTTTGAAAATGAAGACGTATACGGTGCCGACTACGGATTTGGTCTTGACGCACCTAAAGAAACGGAACAATCAAACCCGCAAGACCTATTTGCCTACAGAAGAAATTACACTTGGAACGAGCGAAACCTCTTAACCAAATCAAGCGACCGAAACTTTACCGTACACTACCGCTACGGCGAAGACGGACAGAGGGCTCTTAAATACACCGATGAGGGCCGAAGCGAAACCTTATACTTCAATAACTTCTTTACGATACACATACCAACCCAAGACCAGAATAACCCGCAAGGCTTACGTGTGCATAAGCATATTTTCGTAGGTAACAGCCGTCTTGTAACCGCGATGACGCACACCGATAACAGTGGCGACAACGAAGAGCAAAAAGTTAAAAGATATTATTACCACAGTGATCACCTCGGCAGTGCACAATTTGTAACAGACTGGCGCGGTAAACAATATGAACATATAGAATATACACCATACGGCGAGCTCTGGATTGAAGAGACTGCACCGGGAATAGACAAACTGCCGTTTAGGTTTACGGGTAAGGAACTTGACGAGGAAACCGGATTGTATTACTATGGAGCAAGGTATCTTGACCCGAAGTATAGTAGGTGGTTAAGCGGTGATCCGGCGTTGAATGATTATATACCCAAGGCACCGATAAATGATGAAGCTAAGAAGCATAATGAGAACTTGCCCGGAATGGGAGGGGTGTTTAATACCGTCAATCTTCATGTGTATCATTATGCAGGGAATAATCCGGTGAAGTATGTTGACCCGGATGGGGAATCTGTTGTAGTAGTTACTGCTGTTGTGGTTTGGGGTGTAAATGCTTTATTATTAACAATAGGTATTATTGATGCTGCAGGACCTTCGAAGGCTGAGCATTTAGCAAGAAATGACAATCAAGCAGGATTAGCACCTTCAGATAGAGATACTATGGATAAGTTGGTAAAGCTAGGACTCTTTTCAGACTGGGGGAATACAGGTACTCATAACTTGTCTGGGGATGATACAGTAATGAACAGACTAGGAGGACTTGTGTTAGGTGCGCGAGGCTCCAATAAGGATTATAGAGGTGCTACAGGAACGGTATTTGAAGGATGCCAATTTGTTTATGATTCTAATGGTAAATTAGTTACTGATTCACTGAATCAAGGGACTTTTGATAAGGCCTCTCCCAGCGGTGTTTCGGGAGTCATCAAACATTCTGTAAAAGATGTTTCTCCATGGCTTAAGTGGGGAAATGGAACGGCAAATAACCAAGTAATGCCTACTGAATTGGAAAACTCAATAAAAAATATTTATAATGACTTTGATGAGGGAAAGATTTCAAAAGATCAAGCAAAAAATGAAATTGAAAACCTTGTAAAAAACTATATAAAACAAAATAATTTGGAATAGGAGATTAGATATGTTTAAACTATTAACTTCGATTGTATTGATTGGCGCAAAGATGATCTTTTTTGATTATGTAGTGGATAATCCTAAATATGAATTTGCTGATAAAGATAGCGGAACTTCTGTAAATATGCAATTTATGCCTACGTCATATAACTCTCTCTTTCGTATAGTTATGAAATCACCGTATGACCTATGGATACATTTTGAGGTGCTTTATCGTTCATCTGGAGGAAAAGTAGAGTATGTCAGAATAAAGGAACTGGAAATTATTTCATATGGGGGTGAGAAAAAATCTCTTCTACCATTTATAATTGCATTTATTAGATACTTAGAAAAGGGTGACCCTGAAATTTATAATCCGCCCAACATTCCAAATCTCCTCCATGAAAAAATAAGTATTTTTAAAGACGGACTTAGTTTTAGGTTTTCAAAGATTCCTCTTGATGAGAAGATCGATAAAAAGATTCAAATACATATAAACATGGATATAATATACAAAGATGGAACGGAAAAAAATTATAATCATTATATTCCATTTAAACAAGAAATGCGCTATAAGCGATGGATTCCGACGGTATAGTTGTATTCATTCTATTTGTAACTTTTTAATGAGCGATTTAGCGGATAATATATTTTTAATTTATGAAAAATAGTCATTTATTTAAACAGTCTAATTATCTCATTCGGACAGCGATTGAAGCAAAAATACTTTTTGCGGTGTGTTTAATCAAATGCGGTTTTTGGAGCGAGAGCGTAAAAACACCGCCTGGAAAAAGCCCATGCAGCAAAAAGATTGGAGATGAAAAACGGCGTTGGCTAGATACAATAGAAACAAAGAATAACCAAACTCAAGACGTCTTTCAAAAAATAAAGTACTCATTCGATCCTGTCGGAAACGTCCTAGGCTATAATAATGATGCAAGTACTTATGAAACAAAACAAACATACTCTTACGATAATCTTTACCAGCTTATAAGCGTAGAGGGTACAAGTAACCAATACAAGGCTAAAAAAAGCTCTGGAACAACACCTGTAAGCATTGCAAAATACAGACAAACCTTTGCCTTTGATGGCATAGGAAACATGAAAGAAAAATTAAGCACCACAAACATACCCGGCTCTCAAGGGAACTCGTATCCCAAAGCTGAACTTGATTACAACCTCGACTACGAGTACGACCCGGCTTATGCCCATCGTTTAATAAGAGCCGGAACCCGCTATTACCGCTATGACGCAAACGGCAATATCACAGCCGAAAAAGACGGACCTTTTACAGATGAAGAAGAGTTTGTATTTACATACTCATACTTTGAAAATGAAGACGTATACGGTGCCGACTACGGATTTGGTCTTGACGCACCTAAAGAAACGGAACAATCAAACCCGCAAGACCTATTTGCCTACAGAAGAAATTACACTTGGAACGAGCGAAACCTCTTAACCAAATCAAGCGACCGAAACTTTACCGTACACTACCGCTACGGCGAAGACGGACAGAGGGCTCTTAAATACACAGACGAGGGGCGAAGCGAAACGCTTTACTTTAATAACTTCTTTACGATACACATACCCACACAAGACCAAAACAACCCTCAAGGCTTAAGAGTACACAAACACATATTTGTAGGAAACTCAAGGCTTGTAACCGCGATGACACATACGGATAACCAAGGCGACAACGATGAGCAAAAGGCAAAGCGTTACTATTACCACAGTGACCACCTTGGAAGTGCACAATTTGTAACTGACTGGAAAGGTAAACAATACGAACATATAGAATACACACCTTACGGAGAGTTATGGATTGAAGAAGTAGCAGCAGGATTGGATAAATTACCGTTTAGGTTCACAGGCAAGGAACTTGACGAAGAAACAGGTTTATACTACTATGGAGCGAGGTATCTTGATCCGAAGTATAGTAGGTGGCTGTCAGGAGATCCGGCATTAGGTGAGTACATTCCTTCTTCGGGAACGGATCCGTCCAAACTTGCAGGAATGGGTGGCGTGTTTAACGTTGTAAACTTACACGTGTATCATTATGCGGGCAATAACCCTATTAAGTATGTGGATCCAGATGGGAGATCTACATGGATAGATCAAGATGGCCTAGTTAGAAATGTGATTAATGATGGAGATTTGAATATCTATCAATGGAGCGGGAATGGCGTTTATGAAAATATTGAAGGACCATTGTCAAAAGAGAGTGTTATTGATAATGAAAATCCATGGAAAGTAGTTGGTGAAACTCTGTTTTGGGATGCCTTTATTAGCCCCGATACCAATAAACCAGTTGGTAAATTGATCTTAGGAGAATCTATAGATGCTTATATTGATGATCTACATGCAAAAGCGGAATCATATGGAAAAGATAAGACCTTCAGATTATCTCTTCCTAATAAAGAATTTGATATAAAAACACAATACCCTGGCCATGAAGGTTTTTCATATCATGGTTTTTTATTTCACGGTAAATATGTAACATTACGAGAAGCTGGCAATATTTTAGCAGGAATGAATGCTGCTCTTTTTGGTATGGAATTTGATGATTTTCAAAAAGGTGCTGGGGCATTACATGCTAAAGGCCTTTGGGGAGTTGGTATGTATAAGGTGTTTGGAAGTGTGTATGGCCCTGCTCCTAAGTATGGAGAAAATGACTATCAGTATACGCGAAGTTTATATGGATATAATATCATCCTAAGGTCAAAATAAAAGAAGGTGGAATAATGAAAAGGATTGTTTTTTTATTTATTATAAGTGTGTTTTTATTTTTTATATTTATAGCATATTGTATATATACAAAAAATATTTTTGATTCTGCAAGACAGATAGTCTTATTTAATCATAATAAAAATATTCTTGTACTGTCTTACCAAGAACCTCTTTTATATTATGGCTCAGGAAATAAAATTTTATATATTTATAATAATTTTTATATATTGATCGGTAAATGCCGGTATGGAGAATTTCCATTAAAAATAGGAGATATAAATAATCATGATATTGAGCTTCTGATCGAAATACCGTTTTCAAGTGCTTCCTGGGGGTCATATAAAGAATATACAATTGATTTTATTAAAAAAAATAAAAAGATAGGAAAGTATGATATTAAATATAAAATTATTACTAAAGATGAAATCATATATATCAAAAATGAAGATATTACTGTATATGATTTGCGAAATGATTTATTGAAAAATTGAACATTGTTCTGAGTAATTATTTGATAAGTCAAGATATATGGATTTAAATAAATTAAAGGACTTATTTAAATGAAGATTAGTTATTTATTCAACCAACCTAACCATATCAACACTCGGACAGCGATTGTAAGGGAGCAAAAGCAATTTATCAAAATTGCTTTTGCTGTACATCTTTCCGCAGCAATTTCTGCGGAAAGATACCGAAGCGATAGCGGAGCTCTGAAAAGCGCGGTGCCGCATTTTGTTTTCTTTATGATAATAATAAACAAAATGCAGCAGTCCGCCAAAAGAAAGTTATTATTAAATAAAAACAACTTATCGGAGGTTTTTCCGCTTACGGTAGAAAGCGGAAAAACAATGGCTTTTGAAAATAGGTGGAGCAGATACAAGGAGCCTAGTAAAAATAAAGCGGAGGCGTATCTGGTATACGTCGAGCATTTATTTTTGCGTAGCGACGCAGGAGATGCCCGCATATTTTCAAAAGATGACGAACACGCACAAAGAGTTTACATACGCTACGGAAACGGAGTAGAAACAAGATACAAATACGATGAGAAAAGAAGATGGCTTGACTCGATAGAAACAAAGAATAACCAAACTCAAGACGTCTTTCAAAAAATAAAGTACTCATTTGACCCTGTAGGAAACGTACTAGGTTATAATAACGACGCAAGCACGTATGAAACAAATCAGAGTTACACATACGACAACTTGTATCAGCTTATAGGTGTAGAGGGTACAAGTAACCAATACAAGGCTAAAAAAAGCTCTGGAACAACACCTGTAAGCATTGCAAAATATAAACAAACCTTTGCCTTTGATGGCATAGGCAACATGAAAGAAAAATTAAGCACCACAAACATACCCGGCTCTCAAGGGAACTCATACCCCAAAGCTGAACTTGATTACAGCCTCGACTACGAATACGACCCGGCTTATGCACACCGTTTAATAAGAGCCGGAACCCGCTATTACCGCTATGACGCAAACGGCAACATAACGGCAGAAAAAGACGGTCCATTCACAGACGAAGAAGAGTTTGTATTTACATACTCATACTTTGAAGAACAAGATGTTTATGGCGCAGACTACGGCTTCGGGCTTGACGCACCAAAAGAAACGGAACAGTCAAACCCGCAAGACCTATTTGCCTACAGGCGCAACTACACATGGAACGAGCGTAACCTATTAACAAAATCAAGTGACCGAAACTTTACCGTGCACTACCGATACGGCGAAGATGGCCAAAGAGCCTTAAAATACACTGACGAGGGAAGAAGTGAAACGCTTTATTTTAATAATTTTTTTACGATACACATACCGACACAAGACCAAAATAACCCTCAAGGTTTAAGAGTACACAAACACATATTTGTGGGTAACAGCCGCCTTGTAACAGCGATGACGCATACGGATAACCAGGGAGATAATGAGGAACAAAAAGTTAAAAGATATTACTACCACAGCGACCACTTAGGAAGCGCACAATTTGTAACTGACTGGAAAGGTAAACAATACGAACATATAGAATATACACCCTACGGAGAATTGTGGGTAGAAGAAGTTGCTGCAGGGTTGGATAAGTTACCGTTTAGGTTTACGGGAAAGGAGCTTGATGAAGAGACGGGGTTGTATTATTATGGGGCAAGGTATCTTGATCCGAAGTATTCAAGATGGTTGAGTGGGGATCCGGCAGTGAGTGATTACATACCCAAGGCTCCTATTGACGATGAAGCGAAAAAGCATAATGAGAACTTACCGGGACTGGGCGGGGTATACAACACGGTAAACTTGCATGTGTATCATTATGCTGGGAATAATCCGGTAAAGTATACCGATCCGGATGGACGGGATATTCATATACTCACTTTAGGTGGTGTTGGTGCTAAACTTGTCATTGGCGGTTCACTAAATATTGGAATAGCATGGGATGATAATGGTAATTCTGCTCTTGTTATGACAGGCGGCTTTGGTGTAGGTGTTGAAGCACAACTTCATACTTTTTTAACTCCTTCTTATTCAGTTACTAAGGGTAAAAACATAGATGACCTTCCAGGTATAGGTTCTACTAGGATTTCTTTTAATGCGAGTTTGACAGGAACAGAAGCTAATGTAGGTGTAGGTATTGGCATAAATTTTGATATGGAATCAAATGAAATTTCAGGTATTAATGCAGGGATAATTGGTGGAGGTGTCAATTTTATAGGCTTTGCAAGATTTAAAATTATTAAACATGGAGAAAAAAGCCGTAGCGCAGAACAACTAAAAGAAATTATTGATACTATTAAAAATCTAGATTCAATCCCTGATGATATCAAACAACAAATATTAAAAACGATTAAGGAAATGATGTAAATGATCGGTTCAAAAAAATATATTTATATGATGCTTATTTATTTGTTGATTACTTATATTTATTTAATTATTTTTGGAATAATAAATAAAAGTAATGTATACGATACACTGTTTATGTTATTCATATATTCATGTATGCTGATGATACATTTTGGAATACTTATTTGCGGTAAAAAGACTTTGTTTAATTATATAAAAAATACTTTGAGGTTTCAAATTTTTATACTTGCTTTAGGCTTTATACATTTAGTTGTGTATTTATTTATTATTTTTAATACGGCAGGCTTTAATAGATATATGTGGAGCTTTGTTGGTTTAGGAATAGTTTCAGCTACTTTTTGTACATTTTTTTATTTACGGATAATATAGGAGTGATGAGTTATTGATAAATAGTATTAATAACTTATTTGATGAAGAAGATCGTTTAAGAGTATTAAGCAAGTTAGGAGATAGTCTTGAAAAATTAAACGAAAAAATAAATTGGGAAATATTCAAACCACTATTAAAAAAAGCATTAACCAAAGAGCCAAAAGGTTTAGGCGGAAGACCTGCATACGATTATGTACTGATGTTTAAAATAATAATCTTACAAAAATTATACAACATAAGTGATGATCAAACGGAATATCAAATAAACGATCGGCTATCCTTTATGAGATTTTTAGGATTGGAATTAAAAGATAAAGTACCCGATTCAAAAACAATATGGCTTTTTAAAGAAAAACTCATTGAAGCGAGAGTATCAAAAAGTTATTTGAAAAGTTTGGAAAAGAATTAGCTAGAAATAACTTAATAGGAAAAGAGGGAACGATAATAGATGCGACAATAGTAGCTCCGATACAGCATAACAGCAAAGATGAAAATGAACAAATCAAAAACGGAAAAATCCCTGAACAATGGCAAGAAAAACAAAATAAGGCAAAATTATCGCAAAAAGACTGTGATGCGAGGTGGACAAAGAAGCATAAACGTAATTATTACGGTTATAAAGATCATATAAAAGTAGATAAAAAAGTAAGCTTATATTGAAAGCGACGGTAACAGCAGCCAATGTTCATGATAGTAGAGAGTTAAAAAATTTGATTGAAAAAGAAGATGAAAGATTATACGCAGATAGTGCCTATATAGGAGAAGAAATAGACAGGATTTTAAAAGCGAAAGGAATAGAAGAGCAAATTTGTGAAAGAGGAGCAAGAGGGAAACCTCTTAGTAAAAAACAAAAAATCAGTAACAGTAAAAAAAAAATCGAAATAACTAAGATATGAAGACATCCCGTTGCGTTTATTTACGAACTAGCTATCTCATTCGGACAGCGATTGACCGGCCCTTAAGCAGTCGTTTTGACGATAGGAATATTTTATAAACTGCGAGGAGCAAAATATTATGAGTATGGAGATTTATCATAAAAGAAAAAAGAATATCATTGGGTTACAAATATACTTGATTGCTATAATTCTATTTCTCTCAGGTTGCAGTAAAAGAGAAATTATATGGCGAAATTATAGTTCTGTAAAAGATTTCGACAAAATAAAGCTGTTGTTTGTAAATAATAATCATTCCGATATAAAAGAATTCAATCTAACGCCTCAAAAAAATAATCATATTTGTATTCCTCATAATTATAGTTATGTAGGTTATGAATGTGAAATGCTTTTGTGTTTACATATTTATGAGCCTTTCATCGGCGGGCGCAGAGATAAAATAGAAGTGTTTATTTTTGATTTAAGAAATTTTACTGAAGATGATGAAAAATTTATTGTTAATAAAAAGGATTATGTTATAGCCTATTTGATGGAATATTTTAATCCGGAGTTAAAGAAAGGTTGTACTATTTTTTCAAAAGATAATATCTTATATAAACAAGAAGTTATATACGGCACTAATGAAACTCTCGATGAAATATTAAATAAAATTGAGGAGAAAGATTATTTGGATTATGCGGAGTCCTTAGTAAATTTGGGAATTAAAAATAATCACAATGGCTATATTGTACAGAGTAAAATCGACAACAGATACATTTGGTTTTGGACTAACTAATTTTTGAACAATATGGAGAATAATTTTTTTGCCAATTGACAATATTAGTTAAAGTATAAGAACTAAGTCGAGGGATTGTGAAATGACAAAAAAGACAAGGCTGATGTTATTTGTGTCTTTTAGTAAAAATCGTTTAAGATTAAAGAACATTATTTTCACTGATAGTGCTTATGAAATGGAGAAACAGAAAAGATTTCAATCTTCTTTTGGCGGATTAGATATAATTCAACGTAATTAAGAAAAATAGGGCAATAAAATAAAAAAGATATGTTTTTAAAGCTTGCAAATGAGTATAAAATAATTTATAATTATGTCGGTGAAATATGAAATATAATACTTCAAAAATTATTTTTATTTTATTATGTTCATTTATATGTCTCATTATTATTTTTAACCCTGTAACAC
Source organism: Treponema sp. OMZ 798 (assembly GCF_024181385.1). Taxonomy (NCBI): domain Bacteria; kingdom Pseudomonadati; phylum Spirochaetota; class Spirochaetia; order Treponematales; family Treponemataceae; genus Treponema; species Treponema sp. OMZ 798. Next base: position 1,862,725 of record NZ_CP051305.1, on the reverse strand, counting down.
TATATACGGTAGGTTGGCTAAGTGTAAAAATAATAGGTTCGATGGGAAATTCATTTAATTCTGCTGATCCGTCCATATCGGTTAATATTTTTAAGGATACTCCTGCATGGGATTTAGCAAAAGCAGTTAATTCGCAAAATATAAAAAAAATAGATCAGATTTGTTCTGAACACAAAGAATTGATAAATTACCGTGAGCCCCTTTATGGTACGCCTTTGTTGTATTGGGCAATTGCAAACAGTAAGTATAATTCAGCAGAAATATTACTTAAAAACGGAGCTGATCCTGATCTTATGCAACGTGCATCGAATAACACGCCTCTGTATTTAGCTGTTGGCAAGCGCTGGAAAGACAAAAGCATTGATATAAATGAAAATATTAAATATACGGAACTATTATTAAAATCTGGTGCAGATCCGAATATTCCATATTTGGAAGAATCTTATGACGAAATAACTGTATTAATGAATGCAATATCTACGGGAGATAGTAAGCAATTGGTGGAGCTGCTGATTAATAATGGAGCCTATATCAATACACAGCGAAATGCAAGTACTACTGCTGCAAGTCTCGCTTTACAGTTGAAGAGATATACCATTGCTCATTATCTTATAGCAGAATGTCATGCTGATATAACTAAACCATGCTATGATCCTGTGCGGGATAAGAATTTGTATAGACCAGGGCAAGAAAAAATATATCCAGTAAATATCTTACGTGAGCAATCTTGGATATTTCCGTTAGATAGTAAAGAATATAAATTAAAACAGGATATAATCGCCGAATTTAAAAGACAGGGTGTCGACTATTATGCAACGCCTATTCCTGACAGCACGAAGTATCATATAAAATATACCTATCCTGATAATTATGAGGAAATGCTTGAAAAATTTTAAATATAAAATAATATAAATTATAAAATTAAAATAAAAACATGCTTACTAAAAATAGAGTTGTGGACTTACAAGTCAAAAACTGCTATGCTGTTTTTGACGACGTATAATAATTTCCTTGCAAAGCAGCCCGCAGGGCTGATAGAGGAAGTTGCTGCAGGGTTAGATAAGTTACCGTTTAGGTTTACGGGGAAAGAGCTTGACGAAGAAACAGGATTATACTACTATGGAGCGAGGTATCTTGATCCGAAGTATAGTAGGTGGTTAAGTGGGGATCCGGCGTTAAATGATTATATACCCAAGGCACCAGTAAACGATGAGGCTAAAAAGCATAATGAAAACTTGCCGGGTATGGGAGGCGTGTTTAATGTTATAAACTTACATGTTTACCATTATGCGGGGGATTCGCAGCGCAGCTTCGAGCTATATAATCCGATTAAGTATACCGATCCGGATGGGAGAGAAACTAAACATTCCGGTAAAGGCACTATTGATGAGCCTTTCATTCAAATAAATATAACTAATACAGAAACTGATGCATATAAGTATACTTCTACCATAAGTTATACAAGTTATATGGAAAATGGAAAAATTTTTGAGCATTATTCTATAAATTATTCTTTTTTGATTAAGGATACTGAAACTGGTAATAAATTAGCAGAAGATATGAATTTTGGTGCTGATATAGGTTATGCGATAACATCTGGACTAATATTTAAAAGCATATTAGGTTGTATAGGTGGCCCAATATTAAGTGGAGCTATAAAGAGTGCTTTAACTATTGCCAGTCTTTATATAGGTAGTAAAGAAATTTTACGATATGAATCAGGAATGAAAATAGAAATAAATACAGAGTTAGAAGTTGTAAGTGATAGTTCAGGTATAAAAAATTCCGGAAGTAGAACTACCAACATCTATAAACGTGAAAGAGAAGATAGTGATGGTAAGCCAATTCTTACACATACCGAAAATTTAAACTATTAGTGAGGTGTTGCTTATGCATATAGTATTAGTGTTAGTAATTATATTTTCACTATCATATACCTTTGTTTCTTTTGGAGTATGGCTTGGTGAGTTATTTAATAGAAAATTTTTATATATCTATGATCCTGATACGAAGTTAAGAAAAATTATATATATACTAAAACAGATTTGTGAATTTATTTTGATTCTGGTAGGAGCTATTTTAATATTTCCCAGAAGGAATAATAGTGAGTTTTTTGTATATATTTATACCATAGCCATTAGTATTATTTATGGATTGTTTATGGAAAAAGATAGAAAATCAAAATTTTGAAGCCTTAAATAAGAGAGAAAAAATATGTCCGAAAAAAATGAAGCAAAAGAAAAGTAATAAGCAATGAAAACAAAACTTTGCATTTATCCAAAGCCTAACTATCTCATTCGGACAGCAATTTCTGCGGAAAGATACCGAAGCGAAAGCAAAGCCATGAAAAGCGCTATACCGATACTTGTTTACTTTTATGTTTTATGCAATAATAAAAGTTATAAGAAAGGTTCGGGATTCTTAATGGCAAGGAAAGGAAGAGTCTTTTATATGATTGATTCTGATATTTACTTTTCGTCCGATGTGAAGTATATTGATTTAGGTACGCTCTTATATCCAGTCGGAATTATTGCTCATGAATTAACACATGCTTATGATACTGTGGTGAAATTATTCCTATACGATCAAAAGATGCTACTAAAAGAAGAATGGAAATGTGGAGAATAATGCGATGAAAAAATATTATTCATTAATTATTATTATGTTTATACTATGTTTTGACGTATTACATGGGTTTGATCTTCCTTATTTAATTGCTAATGATGATAAAGCAAATGTCTTTTTTAAATCTTATTTTAATAGTAATGATATATGGGAATTTTATGAAATAGGTGTTCCTGCAAGAATCAGTGAAAATAATAATAAATTTTATTGGCACCTTGTTTTTGTTGCTTCAAAAAACTATGAAAAGTGTATTGTTTTTTTTAATTCAAACTCTCAACATAATTTAATAGGTAAATTGACCTCAGATGAATTTCATATTATTAGTAAACAAATCAATCTAAGGTTAATATCGAATAATAATCATAAAAAATATTCTGATATACGAGGAATGAATCAACCATTTTATTTGCGTATATGTAATAAAAAGTATGCTAATATTGTGTATGGAGATACTGCTAATCCTGAGACTTATATGTGGGCTAAGCAATTATATTACTATTTTAATCAATTTGTTCCACAAAAGGATCGGCTTTTATATCGAATAGGAGAAGGAAAAACATTTGAAGAAAATATGTTTGCAATATGTGGAATTAAATTCACTAGATTATAAAAAATATAGGAATATTTAAATGAAAATACCTAGCATATTATTCGGATCATATAACGAAGTTATAAAAAGATTAAGGCCGTTAAAAAATCATAATATAGTTTTTATGAAGAATTTTATAAAAAAAATACAAGCTCCGGATAAAATGATGGAAGTTACGGAAGATACGCCAATCGTGATGGTTGATGGATATCCTACACGTGCAGTACCGAATGCGTTTTTTCCATCAGTTTTAAGTGATTATATTTTATATGATGAAGTCTATACATCTGATGTTGTGTCATGGTATATGAAAAAAACTGTAGAAAATTCATGGCTGATGCTTACAGCCTTGGTAGCAGATAGTTCTGTAAGCCTTTTATATCGACATTTTCATAATAAATTTCAAATACGGTTATTAAATGGTCTTGAAAAACATTGGGACGAACTTGTAAGTGTAGGATATTGCTATTATAATGATACATTGGGTTTTTGCAATAGTAAAAAACGGTTATTTTTTGAAAAAAGTTATCCATTGTTACAAATATCAAGTATGGTTATGCATGTTCGTGATGTGGAGCATATAATAGAAAATTGGAAGAAATTTAAAAGAAATAAATCGGTCATTCCGTTTACTGAAAGTTCGCCTTTAGAAGAAGAAGAACAAAAAAAAATAATGATTCGAATAATTAACTCAGGGGTATTAAAAAAAATGTCGAAAGAGCAGTTAGATGCTTTTAAAAAACTATACATAAATTATTTTAAAACATCGTTGTCGGATGATTTGCTTACATGAGAAAAATATTATGAAAATAAAGCCTTATTTGTATTCACAACCTAACTATCTCATTTTTCGGACAGCGATTGACCGGCCTTTAAGCAGTCGTTTTGAAGATAGGAATATTTTATAAACTGCGAGGAGTAAAATATTGTAAATATTTTGACTAATCAATTTTAATAATGGAGAAAAGGTATGAAAAAATTTGGAATATGCATTGTAATATTGACATATGATCATATGTTTGATGAAAGCTGATTTTTGTTCGTTGTTAAAATAAATGGTTTTGGTTATGAAAACAAAACTATTTATTACTAATTAATATCATGAATTTTCTTTTGGACTAATTATTATATTTTTATAGGAAGAAAAAGAGACAATTTGGAAAATTAAAAATAGGATTGGAGATATTTAGTAGTGAATTTTATACGCAGTAAAACGGCTTTTATGCTTGTTCTAATGATTTTTTATATTATCACCTCGGTTGGGAATAATAAATATTTTTTGCAACTTGTATTTGTTCCGAAGATGATACCAAGATGAAGATTCGACTTAGAATTCTAACTATAAAAATACTCTTCCTATCTTGCACTATCTTCTCTTTTTTGTTATATTGTCAACCATGAGAAAGATTTTTAATTTTATTTTATTTGCTTCTTTTCTTTTAAGCCTTTTTTCATGTGCAAAAACTGAAAATATACAAAAAGAAAAAGAAATCGGTATTGCGGTTTTTGTTCCCGGTGTCAGGGCTGAAAGTCCGGTTTACGATATGTTGGCTGCAGGTGTAGAAGAAGCTGTTGCTTCTGCAATCGGAACCGGTAAAAAGGTAAACTTGAAGATTTTGGAAGCCGGAACCAATCAGGCAGAATGGGGAACGAAGCTTACTTCCCTAGCTGTGGACGGAAAATATGATTTGATTGTTTCTTCCAATCCCGCCATGCCGGGCATCATCGCTCCTATTTCAAAGCAATTTCCCAATCAAAAGTTTTTGCTTTTGGATGCCTATGCCGAAGGTAAACCCATGATTACTACCTTTAGATACAATCAAAGAGAACAGGCTTATATAGCAGGCTATATTTCTGCCTTGGTAAGTTTAAGCAAGATGGAGTTTGCAAATCCCGAAAAAAAAATAGGGCTTATAGCGGGGCAAGAATATCCTGCAATGATGAATATAATTTTGCCTGCCTTCCTTGAAGGTGCCAAAGCTGCCGATCCCGAATTTACCGTTGATTTTAAAATCGTAGGAAACTGGTATGATGCGGCGAAGGGTGCCGAACTTGCCCGTGCAATGTATAAAAACGGAGCTGATGTAATAATGCCTATTTCAGGTGGTGCAAATCAGGGAGTTCTTGCCGCTGCAAAAGAATTGGGCTTCTATGTTTCTTGGTTCGATAATAACGGCTATGCAAAAGCAAAGGGCTATGTAATTTCAAGTTCCGAAATGAAGCAAAAAAAGCTTGCCTATGAGCAGATTTTAAACTTCATCGACGGGAAGCTAAAAGAAGGAGTCCCTTCTACCTTGGGCATCAAAGAAGGTTATGTAAATTTTATTTCTGATGATGAAATTTATATGCAAACCGTCCCAGAAGAAATCAGAAAAAAACAAGATGAAATGCTAAAGAAAATAGCTGACGGTTCTTTGGACTTGTCTATAAAATAAATTTTTAAAATTGGGTTTTGTGAAGTGAAAAAGACGACGGCCGAGTTAAGCGGTATTTATAAGATCTATGAAACGGAAAACAAACAAACCGGCGAGGTCTATAAAAATGCCGCTTTGAGTAATGTGAATATAGAATTTTACACTTCCGAAATTCACGCCCTGCTCGGAGAAAACGGGGCCGGAAAATCTACATTGGTAAATATTTTTTCGGGTCTTCTTTCTCCGACGAGTGGTTCCATCAAGATAGCGAATAAGGTTTTTAATTTTAACTCCCCTAACGATGCTTTAAATGCAGGAGTCGCAATTGTTCATCAGCATCCTCGTCTTGCCGCAAATGCAAGTGTTTTTGAAAATATAATGATTGGCACAAAACAGAAGAGCTTTTTATCCCTTATAAACCTCCGTGCCGAAAAACAAAAAATAGAAAGTTTAAAGTCAAAATGGAATGTTGACTTGGACTTAAATGCAAAGATAAAAAATCTTTCTGCAGATAAAAGATTTTACACTGCAATGTTTTCTGCCCTTTATACTAATCCTCAGTTTTTAATTTTAGATGAACCGGCTTCCGTTTTTACCGATAAGGAGCGGAAGGATTTTTTTTCGGTATTAAAAAAAACATGTATCGAAGAAAAAATAGGTACTGTGCTTATTACTCATAAGGTTGAAGAAGCTTTAAATTTTGCCGATAGAATTTCGGTTTTAAAAAACGGAAAAATGCAAGGCTCTTTTTTAACGGAAGATTTAGGGAATAATGATGAGGCTGAACTTTTTATAAAAAAGCAAATATTTTCAGGCGATAAATTTTTAAAATCTGAAGAAGAAATACAAAAACTTCATGAGAAAAATATTGAAGAAAAAAAGTGCGGTTTCGGTTTTTGTATTTCTTTTAATTCCGGTTTCGGTTACGAAATAAAAAATTTTCAAGTTAAAGCAGGATGCGGAAGTATTACCGGAATTGTAGGCTTCCCTAACAGTGGTATCGAATACTTGGAAGATATTCTTTCGGGAATGTCTGACGCCAAGAATACCGATATAAATAAAAGGCATCATACAGGCAATATTGTAATTGAAAATCCGGGAAATGAAAAAAAAGTTTTTAACTGCGAAAAAATTACTCCCTCCCTTCTTCTAAAAAATAAAATAGGTTTTATTCCATCTGATAGAAATTTACGCGGCGCTGATGCAAATCTTACAGTTGAAGAAGTTTTAAATTGTTACCGTTTTAAAAATAATTTTTTTGATAAAAAGAATTCCGATGAATTTATTTTATCCTTATTGAAAGCTGAAAATATAAGTGCCGATAAAAACCGTTTGGCCGGTTCCCTGTCGGGAGGACAGCTCCAGCGTTTGATATTGGCTCGCTGTCTTTCAGAAAATCCTGAAATTATAATAGCTGCAGAACCTGCATGGGGCTTGGATCTTTTGAGCACGGAGCTTCTTATGAATAAGTTTAGGGCTCTTGCAGAGCAAGGCCGAACCATTGTAATATTGACAAAAGAATTCGATACGGCTTCTTATAAAAATGCTTTTGATGCCGTTTATTTTTTAGGAAAAGAAAATTGAGAAGGTATAAATTTTTAAGTTCGGGAGCTGCATTTTTTTTCGGTACCTTGGTAATAATTATCTTTATTTCTCTGGGCTCGCAAAATCCTAAAGAAGCATTGTCGGAATTTTTTTTAAAACCCTTTTCTTCCGTTTGGTATTTTGGAAACATGCTGAACAAAACATCCCTTTTGTTGTTTGCGGCCTCCGGTTCCTTATTTGCTTTTAAATGCGGCTGTTTTAATTTGGGCGGCGAGGGGCAAATATATTTTGCGGGTCTTTTGACCGGAATTCTTTTACAGCATACTTTGGCAGAGCCGATCGTGCAGCTTGTTCTTACAGGCTTTATCGTTTTTTTTGCTTGCAGCTTAATCGGTCTTTTTTCGGGATTTTTAAAAATTAAATTTAATGCGGATGAGCTTTTAACTTCTTTTTTAATTTCTGCGGCTATCCTGCCTGTTGTAAATTATCTTATCGGTAATCCTTTGCGGGATACATCGGGTAATTTACTGGCCCTGCCTCCAATAAAAGAAGCCTTTCAGCTTAAAACTTTTTTGCCGCCTTCTTCATTGAATATTTCTTTTGTGTTTTCTATTATTTTGGTTTTGTTTTTTATTATTTTTTTTGCTAAAACAAAGTGGGGCTACCGTTTGCGGCTTTCAGGAACGGCGTCTGAGTTTTCCAAGTTTGCAGGTTTTTCCGTTTATGCTCCGCCTCTTGCAGGAATGGGAATTTCTGCCGGTCTTCACGGTTTAACCGGTTTTTTTGCAATTACGGGAACTTGGTATATCTGTCACTTATCTTTTTCTTCCGGAATGGGATGGTCGGCCCTTGCCGTTGCCCTCGTAGCAAAGAATAGTTTCTTTGCCCTTATCCCGGCAGCCTTTTTATACTCTTGGATACAAAGCGCTTCCGATGCTGCCGTAATGTCAGGTTCTTTGGTTTTTGATACGGCCGTATTTTTACAGGCTGTAGTTTTTCTTTTTATTTCTGCAAACTTGTTAAGCCTGCGCTTGACTTCAAGATTGAGTAAAAATATTTCACGCATTAAGATGCTTCTTTTAAAAAGGAAGGGAATATGATTGAAGCCGTCTTGGTTATCTTAAAAATCTCGGCACCTCTTTTGTTTTTAAGTTTAGGAGCCCTTCTTACCGAATATGCTGGCTCTCTTGCCGTTTTTATGGAAGGCGCCGTTATTCTCTCGGCATTTTTTTGCGCTCTTATAACCATAATAAGCGGTAATCCATTTTTAGGTTTTATAGCTTCTATTCTTTTGACCTCTCTTATTCTTTATTTGCTTGCCTTGTTTACCGTTAAAACAAGGGCCAATTCTTTTTTGACCGGGCTTTCTTTAAACCTCTTTGCAGCAGGCTTTGTTCCTTGGGCTTCCGAGCTTTTTTTAAAAAAAGGCGGAGCGCTTTCCTTTGAAGACTTTGAAATTTCTTCCCATCTTAATCCCGTAAATAATCTTAATCCGTTTTTTGCAGGTTTAATTTTAGCTGTTGTAATCTTTTTATTTTTAAAATACAGCTCCAAGGGAATAAATTTAAAATTTTCAGGAGAAGCTCCGAATGTTTTAATTGCCCGCGGAATAAATCCCGATAAATATAAAATATTTTCATGGACGCTTGCCGGTTTTTTTGCAGCTTGCGCCGGATCAACCCTTGTGTTCCGTCTTGCCGCCTACACGCCCAATATAAGTGCGGGAAGAGGTTGGACAGCCTTGGCTGCAATCTTTTTGGGAAATAAAAATCCTCTTTTATGCACTTTAGCTGTCTTACTTTTTTCTGCGGCTGAATATGCCGTGAACATAATGCAGGGTGCCGTAAAAATTCCGTCCGGTATTTTATTATCCTTTCCTTATCTTGTAGCTCTTATCTTTTTTATTGCAGCACCTTCCGTTAGAAAAAAATAAATAAATTCAGTATATGCCAAAATAAAGATATTATCAGGGCTTGGTTTGCTTTGATTTCCACTCTTTTGGAATTTCATATTTTTTTGAATCTTTATTTATACAATCATTCATAATGGAATTTTCAAATCGTTTGTAGCTTTTTTTCATCAAAACAGGTTTTTTATTCCATGCTGCAAGCAGATGTGCAATATCATTACTATAATTTGATGGAGGAAATAGCACTTTTATTTTCATAGACGGAAAATTTTCTTTGATTAATTCAAGCGGAGGGATTAAATCACTATCAGCACTTACCAAGACTAATGAATCTGTGCTTTTATTTATACAATCGTTGATCATGCGTATAGATATATTTACATCCGTTTTCTTTTCTTCAGGTTTTGATATATCACTGTTACAATAAGGGCATTGTATATGTTTTTCAAGATATTTACCTCGAACAATTTCGAATTGATCACCATTTAACATTTTATTTGCATTTAAAAATGCACTTTGCCTGCTGCTTTTTTGTGAATTCAATGGAGTCGCGGTAAAATAAATAACTTTTTCAATAACTTCGTCATTTGATATGAAGCCTTGAAATAACTTTACGATATTGATCCAATATGCATTTCCCCATTTTTTATCGGCTGTTTCAGATCTTCTTAATCCATAGTAAAAATTGAAACCATCAACATAAAAAGTCACACGTTTTTTGACACACATTTTTTCTCCCATAAAAAAAGACCGCTACATGAGCGGTCCGTTACCCTTCAAGAAAGAAAGGGTGTTGCGTTAAGCTATTATCATATTACTACAGTATTGTCATTTTGTCAAGGAAATTTATATAAAAAACTGAAATTATATAGTGCAAAAATAAAATTGTTTTTGTCTATTTACTCTAATATATCAATATTAAACTAGCTTGTCTTTTTGTCTATAATTTGTTAAATTATTATATCTTATTTTTATATTTATGGAGGTGTTATGAGTAAGGGTTTAAAAACCGGATTGATTATTTTGGCTGTTGTTTTTGTTTTAGGTTTCGGCTTATATAGGTTTTTTATAGGAACATATAATTCCATTATCCTTGCAGAAGAGAATGTAAAGTCTGCGTGGAGTCAGGTAGAAAATGTTTATCAAAGACGTTTTGATTTAATTCCCAACTTGGTGAATACCGTAAAAGGCTATGCTGCACATGAGTCTAAGGTTTTTACCGATATTGCAGAAGCAAGATCAAAGGCCGGCGGTGTTATGAATGTTTCCGATGAGGTTTTAAATAATCCCGAATCCTTTGCAAAATTTCAACAAGCTCAAAGCGAGCTTGGAGCCGCCTTACAGCGCTTGTTGGTTATTACCGAAAACTATCCTGAGCTTAAAGCAAACCAAAATTTTATGGACTTACAAACCCAGCTTGAAGGAACCGAAAACCGTATTGCAGTTGAACGCAAAAGATATAACGAAGCCGTCCAATCATACAATGTTTATATAAGACAATTCCCGCGTTCCATTATTGCAAACATGTACGGATTTAGGGAGAAGGCTTATTTTAAGGCTGATGATCAGGCATCAACTGCTCCCAAGGTTAACTTCTAAATTTGTTAGGCCGTTATTATGAGTAAGACTCTTAATTTTGCCCACAGAGGTTTTCGCAGTCAATATCCCGAAAACACGATGCTTGCTTTTTCTAAAGCAGCGGACTTAGGTGTTGACGGAATAGAGTTTGATGTTCATCTCTCTTATGACGGCGTGCCCGTTATAATCCATGATGAGACCTTGGATAGAACATGTAACGCTTCAGGCCTTGTAAAGGATTTTTCTTTTGTCGACTTAAAAAAAATAAATGCCGCAGCAAATTTTAAAAGCTCAATGTCATTGGATTCGGCTGAACTCTTGGATGAAAAGATTCCTTCACTTGAAGAGTATTTTGATTTTATAAAGAATAAAAATATTATTTCCAACATTGAATTAAAGACAGGTGTCTTTGAATATCCGGGGATAGAGGAAAAAGTATATGCTCTTTTAAAAAAATATAATCTTCAAGAAAAGTGTATTATTTCTTCCTTTAATCATGAAAGTCTTTTGAGGATGAAAAAGTTGGATCCTTCCATTGTGTGCGGTTTTTTGGTTGATTCGTGGGATCTGCATCCTGCCGCTTATTTAAAAAAATACGGCGTAGAATGTTATCATCCGCCTGCATATAGGCTTACGAAAGAATTTGTAGATGAGCTTCATAATGAAGGCCTTAGGGTAAATGCATGGTTCGGGTCAATCCAAACGGACTATGCCCAAGTTTTAAGCACAGGTTTGGATGCAATTATAACGGATTATCCTGACAAGATTTCACATTTACTTAAAAAATAGCTGGAATAAATTTAAAAATAGATATATAATTATAGTATGAAATGGGCATTGGTTTTATCGGGCGGAGGCGCAAAGGGCCTTGCCTACATAGGAATGTTTAAGGCTCTTGAAGAATTGGAATATCCGCTTCCTGGTTGTATTGTCGGTTGTTCTATGGGTGCAATTATCGGCGGGCTTTATGCCTCGGGCATGACTGTAGATGAGATGGTTTCTTTCTTTTCTAAAGATTTTGAATTAACCGACTATCTGGATGTATCTCATTTAGGTTTCGGCCTTACGAAGCTCACAAAGTTTTTGCAAATCGGAGCAGGTTTAAATAATTTAATTTCTCATCAAGGTGCCGATTCCGGCGAAAAAAGTTTAACCCTCTTTAAAAAGCTTTCATGTTATCAAACATTTGATCAGCTTAAAATTCCTTTCTATTGTAATGCAACGGATTTATCCGACGGGAATGAAACGGTTTTTGATAAGGGGTTTTTGGCCGATGCGATGAGGGCTTCATACTCCTATCCCGGTTTTTTTGCCCCTTTTAATCATAACGGAAAAATTTTTGTGGACGGCTGTGTAAAAAATAATACGCCTGTTTGGATTGCCAAGGAAAAGGGTTTTAAAAATATCTTGGCTGTTACTCTTGGAACTTTTAAGGTTATAAAGAACGATGATATAGATTCTTCTATTGCAGTTCTGACAAGATGTCTCGAGGTAGCTTCGATAAGATCCGATTATAGTGTACGCAATACTCCAACCCATATTCTTGATATTGATACGGGTATGGCTCCCCATGATTTTTCGGATCCTCTTTATCAAATTCAAATGGGATACTCCATAACCATGAATAATAAAAAAGAGCTCCTTGAATTTTTTCAAAAAGGACTTCCAGGCTTTTTGAACCGCAGACGTATGGCTAAAAAAACTGCTAAAAGGTTGAAAAGTGAAAAAGTTTTTTAATAAGATTAGAGTCTTGGATGTTGCAATACTTGCCGTAATTGCTGCATTTATAATTTCGATTGCTCTTTTTATATATTCTGCAGATAATTCTACCCTCTATCTATTGGTACGGACACCAAAAGGCGACTGGATATATCCTATGAATACGGATATATCTTTTGCTGTTGAGGGTGAAACAGGGCCTGTAAGTATCAGAATCGAAAAAAATGAAGCCTTTGTTGTCGGTTCAACGTGTTCAAATAAAACCTGTATAGCGGCTCCAAAATTAAAAAAACACGGCGACTGGAATGCCTGCCTTCCGAATAAGGTCTTTTTATCTGTCGAAAAAAAATAAACTCATATAATACTTGAATAAAAACTATATAAGTATTATCTTATAGCAATGAGTCATTTCTTTGATGTTGAAAAAATTATTTCTGAAGAAAAAATCGAAACCGTTTTTCAACCAATCATAAACATCGAAAAAGGATATGTATTTGCCGAAGAAGCTCTATCACGGGGCCTTACTATAGACGGCTGTATCATCGAGCCTGAAACTCTTTTTAAAGCAGCTGTTGAGGCAGATCTTATTTATGAGCTTGATATACTTTGCTGTAAAAAGGCTGTTGAAATTTTTGCAAAGACATGTTCTAACACAAAATCAATTCTCTTCATAAATGTAAACGCCCAAACCGCTACGGAAGATAGTTTCTATGACGCTCTTTTGAATATATTGGATAAAAATAAGGTTCAGCCTAGGGAAGTCGGAATAGAATTTCTTGAAACCAGGGTTTTATCTATGGCCCTGCTTACAGAGGCCGTAAATAAATACCGTGAACAAGGTTTTGTTATTGCAGTGGATGATTTCGGTTCTAAAGAATCAAATATAGACAGGCTGCTTAATGTTCATCCTGATATTATAAAAATCGACCGCAGTCTGATTCAAAATATTCACGATGACCTTTATAAAAAATCGATTGTAACTGCTCTTAATGTGTATGCAAATATGACCGGAGCAGTTTGTTTAGCCGAAGGAATAGAAACGGCTGAAGAGATTCAATGTTGCTGCGATATAGGGCTTGTACTATTTCAAGGTTTCGGAATAAGCCGGCCTCTGAGTGATTTTAAGTTTTTTGAAGATCAGGCAAAAGATAAAACCTACGAAATTCTTTCAAAGGTTGAAAGATATAAACTTGAGGCTTCCACAAAAAAAAGGTCCATAGGTTCAAATATGGAATTAATGTCGAATTTTCTCATAAATAATCTTGTTTATGATGACTTGGACCGAATGAAAAATAGTTTAGAAAACTTTATTGAGCTTTATCCCGAGATTGAGTCTTTATCTGTGGTTGATTTTGCAGGGAAACAAGTAACAAAAAAAATATTAAAAGCTCAATTTGAGAATTCAAATCGCCATCCGCTCTTTTCGTTAAAAGAGGATTGTTTAAATATTATCGAAAATAGGTATATAACAAGGTTTATTGCATCTGAAAAAAACTATTTATTGTCGGATGCTTATATTTCCATTGTATCAAGGCTTCCCGTCCGTACCTTTACGGTAAATTTAAAAAATATTCCAAATCGAAAATATATATTGTGTATATGCTTTTATGAATCAGGCTTAAATGCCGGATAAAAATATAAGGCTCTCTTGTTTTTTTTTAAGATTTGATGTAAGATTTTTTATATTATGTGCGGAAAATCTGGAGTCTTTAAACTCGGTTCGGAAATTTTTTCAGTAAAAAATCCTCTCACGATTGCCGAAATAGGAACAAGTCATAACGGCTCTATTGAAAGGGCTTTAAAATTGATAGATGCGGCTGCGGAAGCCGGCGCAAGGGCCGTAAAATTTCAAATTGTTTATGCCGATGAAATTCTTCACCCGAATACGGGTTATGTAGATTTACCTACAGGCAGGATCCCTCTCTATGAACGTTTTAAAATTTTGGAAGTTCCTATAGCTTTTTACAAAGAGCTTGCAGAATATAGCCGGGCAAAAAAGCTTTTGTTTTCGGCCAGCCCCTTCGGGCTTAGGTCTGCTGCAGAGCTTGCCGAATTAAAACCCGATTTTATAAAAATAGCTTCACCTGAGCTTAATTATGTGCAGCTTTTAAAATACTGTGCTAAGTTTAACTTCCCTATGATTTTATCCGGCGGAGTTTCTCTTCTAAAAGATATTGAAAAAGCTTTAAATGTTTTACGCTCTGAAAATAAAAATCTGAACTTAGCTCTCCTTCACTGTATTACATCTTATCCTGCTCCCGAAAAAGAATACAATATTTCCCTGGTTGATAATTTGAGCCGTGTTTTCGATATTGCATGCGGAGTAAGCGATCATTCTTTAGATCCTGTTTTAGTTCCGTCCTTAACGCTTGCTTCCGGCGGTTTTATAATAGAAAAACATATCTGTCTTTCCCGTAAGGAAAAGGGCTTGGATGATCCGGTTGCTTTAGAGCCTGAAATGTTCAAAAAGATGTGCAGCACTTTGAAAGCTTTGTCTCAAAAAACTTATGGTGAGATTATAGAATACTTAAAAAACTTAAACTATTCTTTAGAGCTTATAAATGAAGTTATCGGTTCCGGCGAAAAAAAATTAAGCCCGGCTGAAAGCAAAAACTACGGGCGTACAAATAGGTCCATTCATTATATGCAAGATTTAAAAAAGGGGGATGTAATAAGCGATAAGGATATTGCTATTTTGAGAACGGAAAAAATCTTATCGCCGGGAGCGGCCCCTGATATGTTCGATGATTTTATCGGAGCCGTTTTAGAAAAAAACGTTAAGTCAGGCGAAGGCCTTTTGATGGAACATTTTCTTAAAAGGAAATAAGATATGAGTAAGAATTATTATAACGATATGGGAAATATTTTACGGGATGCTCTTATCTCCGATGAAGATCCATTTGAAGCGGCTGCTCAAAGATCAAGCGGGCGTTACCGCACAATGGGCGGCCGCATGGAAAGACGGCCTCCGCCTAAGATAGATAAAGAATTAGACCGTGTTCCTGTTCCTCCTGAACTTGTAGAAGATTTTGCCGTCTTAAATGTTTTATCGGGAGTACCGCTTGATGAATGTAAAAGATCATGGAAGCGCTTAATCAAAAAACATCATCCTGACTTTCAGGATTCGCCTGCAAAACAGGCCGAAGCCAATAAGATAATAAGGCGTATAAATAATTCTTATCGTAAAATAGAAACTTGGTTTAAGACAGGCAATATTTTATCGGAAAAAGACTTAAACTCATAAGGAATTATAAATTGAAAAGGATTCTTTTTTTTATTTTATTATTTTTTTTCTTACAGGATGCCTATTCCGAAAACACCGTTTATGAGCTGGGCCCTAAAAGCGAAAACATTATTGTGTTTACCGCTTCAAGGAATCAAAATAATGAGTCAACTTTTTCTACAGATCTTTTAGAAAATTTTGCAAAAGAATTAAAAGATGTGCTTTTTCAGACACGCGTTATAATTGCAATCACCGATAATGATTTTCCCGAACTGCCTGAAAGTATTGATATAATAGAATCTCAAAATACAAAAAAACTTATTTCAAAAATAAATGAAAGTAAATCAAGTCTTGTATTTGTTTTATCGGATGGTCCTTCCGATAGAGCAGTATTAAGTGCCGGGGCTGTAAAAAAGACCTCGCCTTCATGGATGTTAAAAGATTTACAGGAAATTTTACAAAAACAAAATATTCCTGTTGATTTTAAATATAATAATATTATTCTGTATCGTCTTGGCATTATCGGTGATAATATGCTGACAGAGTATTTAAAGGAAGATATTCCTGCAATAAGGATATCTTATGGAGCCGATATACGCCCTGTTTTGCTCTCTTTAATAAATACTTACACACAAGGTATTTCATCGGAATGGGATAAACATTATAATGTAAAAAAAATTTGGGGTCTTAGAATTATAAGTGAAAGGACATTGGTCCTTTTAGTAATAGGAGTAACCTTATTCGCTCTTTTTTATATTTTTATATTCAGTTTCTTATTCGGCAGAAGGAGAGAAAAAAATATAAGAGACCTTCTTCTTTTGTGGCGGGTTCCTATTTTCTTTTTTATAATTAATTTATTTGCTCTATACATAGGAGAGTATCTGACAACTCTTATGTTTTCATTTAAATTCGGTTTTCAAGATTCCATTAAATTTCTGCCTGTTACGGCTATTTTATTAAAATTATTATTTGCTGCAATAATAATTTCTTTATTTGCCTATGTAAACAGATATTTAAAATTGCCTAATAATATATTTATATACGGATACTTGGCAAGTATTGTTTGTTTTTTTAATATATTTATTTTTTCGAGAGTAAATTTATCGTTAGCAATTCTAGTTTTGGAAATTTATATCTTATCTTTCTTTTCTTATCACTTTCAAAAACTATATGCTCAAATACTGTTTCTTATTTTAAATAGCTTATTATTGGTTTATTATTTTTCGGATGTACTGTTTATTAAAGACAATCTTATTGATGTTTTATTTTATGCTAATAATATATTGGCTGCAATGTTTATCCTTCCATATATGTTGATGTTTATAAGATTATTTATGCAGTTAAAAAAAGAACGGCCGATGATAAAATTTATGCACTTGAAAATTATAGGCGCGATAACATTGATTACCTGCGTTTTTGTTGTTCTTGTTTTAATCTATCCGCCGTTTTTACATCTTAAAAATAAAAAAGAATTTATTTTATATAATATTGAAAATGAAAATAAATATATATCCCTTATTTCAAATATAAAGAATAAGCCTGAAAGAATAGATGAGGATAAAGAATTTTATAAACTATCGGGAATAAGGGAGGATGACTTTATAAAAGTGCAGGCCGGTACACAAAATTATCTTGAGCGTGTTATCGGGGAGGTAAATATAAATCCGCTTATTAAAGCTGCCGTTATACAGGTTATTATAAGCCGCACTGACGGTTTCCCGGTTTATGAAGCAAATATGGATTTTAAAAAATCAAATGAAGGGAAAAAAGCGGAATTTATTTCGCCTATCAATTTAACGGAACCTTTTTCTATAAAATTTTCGGGAGAAAAAAATGCCGTCTTACATGTAAAAATACTTGCATGGTTTTATGACAATCCCTTAAATCCTAACTTTGAATTTTTAAACGATAATTTAAAGAATAAAAAAATGATTTTTCATGTTATAAAAGAATTCGATTTGATACCTAAAACGGAGTCTTAGGATGACGGCAGAAAAAGTTTTTTTTCATGTTGATATAGATGCCTTTTTTGCTTCCGTTGAGCAGCTTGATAATCCTGAGTATAGAGGTAAACCCGTAATTGTCGGCGGTCAATCGGAAAGAGGTGTCGTATCAACTTGTTCCTATGAAGCGAGAAAATTCGGTGTTCATTCCGCTATGCCTATTTTGCAGGCTAAAAAACTTTGTCCGGGCGGTATATTTTTAAGAGGCCGAATGGATCGATATCACGAAAAATCAAAAGAGGTTATGGCTGTTTTTAAGGATTTTACTCCGGAAGTAAAACAAATTTCAGTAGATGAAGCATTTTTAAATATGACCGGCATGGAAAAAATATTCGGTATTCCTAAAAATTCCGCACTCTTATTAAAAAAAACTATAAAGGAAAAAACCGGATTAACTGTTTCGGTAGGTTGTGCTCAAAATAAATATATTGCAAAGATAGCTTCAGGGCGCTCAAAGCCTGACGGACTTTTTATTGTGCCTGCCGGTGAAGAAATTGATTTTATGAAAAGTCTCCCATTAAAGGATGTATGGGGTGTAGGAGGAAAAACGAGAGAAAGGCTTATTGCTGCAGGCTTGACTACCGTACCTCAAATATTTAACTCAAGCGAGCATCTTTTACAAAGTATTTTAGGGAATGCATCCGGCAGTTTTTTATATCAGGCTGTACGAGGAGAGCTTTACGATGTTTTTAGCGATGATGCCAAATCTCATTCTATAAGTACGGAGCGGACCTTTGAGCATGATTTATTTTCTCATATAGAGATAGATGATGTTATGTTTTATCTGGCATCCGAGCTTATGTATAGAATATTTGATGAGAAGGTAAAAGGAAAAACCGTTTCAGTTAAAATACGCTATAATGATTTTACTACCGTTTCCGTTCAATCTACAGGAGCTGTTGTCAATGACACTCAGGATTTGTTTGAGCGTGCTAAAGAACTTTTTTATAAAAAATTCGATAATAAAACTCCAATAAGACTTTTGGGATTGTGCATTATGAATGTTGAATCCGATGGACCTGAAGCACAAACCGAATTATTTTACAGCGAAAAGAATATAAAAAAAAGAAAGATTGAAGAAACTATGTATGCTCTTACAAAAAAAAAAGGAAAGAATATTTTAAAACCTGCGCGCCTTTTAAAAAAAGATAAGGATGGCCTTGAATGAAAAAAATAGTTAGTGTTTCAATTGTATTCTGTGTTTTTTTGTTAAGCTTTGCACATGGTTTTGAAAATGATGAAAACCCGGATGTAGATTTCGGTATTGATTTAATCAAGAAGAGGACCGGAGAAAACAAGGCCGGGCAATATTTTAAAAATTTTGATGAAGAAAATACCGTTCTTTTTTTGGACGGATTTTGGGATATGGAATTTTTAGGCCTTTCATCTTTTGAATTTTTTGACGGTTATGCAAAGGTAAATTCTTTTCAGGGGGTGTTTAAACAAAAGGCTAATTTAGCCTTATTGCTTTTACTGAATAATGAATTTTATTTTGAAACTCTTTATAAGGATGACTATAAAAAAAGTACTTTGGCTTTCGGTTATTTTGGAAAGGAAGAATCTCCTATCAAACATATACGGGCAGGGAACAGTAATATAAAATTTCCTCTTAATTATGGGTACATAGATACCGGGGGCGGTAAGTTTATAAGTCCCGGTATTATGGGAACCTTTGCAGGAGAGAATTGGAGTGGCGATACGGTGCTCAGATATGAAAGCTCCGAATACAATTCAAAAACGTATTACGGTAATACGGAAATTATAGAAAATAAAATTTCGATTAACGCTTGGCAAAAAGCGAGGCATTTTTATATACCTGTAGATAATCTATATGGAAAACCTGTCTTGGTCTTTGTAAAGGATTTTGCAGGAGGGCAATGGAGACCTTTGAGTCCCGATGAATTTGCGGTAGATCCCCGCTTAAAAACTTTATCCTTAAAAAAATCTTATCCTGAAGGGGTTGCCTTAAATTATTTTGATTTGGAGGCCAATCCCGGTGACCCGAATAATCCGGCAAATAAGCATTTGGGGAATGTTACAGATTATTTTTCAGTCTTAGGTTCCATTCCGGCGATAAACGAAATAATTGCTTCTATTCATCCTGATGTTTCATGGTATAAAGAAAATGTTTTTGGAAAAGATTTATTGGTATTAAAGAAAAATAATTTTTCTCCCTTTGAGATTGCTTCACGTTATGAGGCCCCGGAATCTTCAAACTCTTCTTTGAGTATTGTTGATACCCATACGCAAAGTGAGGTTTTAAACTTTGAAGCTTCAGTTGAATCAGCCGGCAGTTTTTTAGGAGATTTTCAAAAATTAAAATTTATTCAGGTTCTGAATCCCTCCCAAGGCTATGATTTTAGTATAATTGAGCAAATGTTTCCTTTTCGTAAAACTGACTCTAAAATATATCTTCCCGGTAACTCGGATGAATCGGACTTAAGTTTACAAATATTTTGTAAAAATTACCTCCCTTCTCCCGGCTTTATTTTACCCGATACGGCAATTCCCGGAAGTATACGTGTTTTTAAAAATAAAATACGGATATTCGATTTTGATTATAATGAGTCAAATCATAATTTAACGATACATGAGCCTGTACTTTCAAATGATATTATCGAAATCCAATGGAAGGAAGCCCTAACTTATTCCGACTCCGGGCTTGTACGCTTTGCAGGCGGAGCTCACTGGAGACCGGTTTCCGGGCTGGATATGTTTTTTGCGGGTTCGGGTGACTGGGAAATTACAAAGCAAAAATTTAATCCGATAGATACCTATAAGCTTTCGACAGGTTTGAATTATAAAAATCAAACTATAAAAACCGGATCCGTTTTCGGATTTGAGGCGGGTGTTGACCGTAAACTAAGTGCAAAAGAACAAGCTTACTCTTTTCAAAATAAATCTTATTTTAATTACAGCTTGGACGGCCCTCTTTATTCAAAAAATTCTATCCCCGTTTTTTCGAATCCGAAATTTTATTTTGAAGAGAATATAAAAATTGATAAAAGAATAGGTAATGCTCATACTAAAACAAATGCAGCTATCGATATATGGAAAATTAAATTTGCCGGTCTTTTGTCTTTAAAAAATAATTTTTTCTCGGATAATTCAAAGATGATTGAAAGTTACGGACATTCGGTTATAATGCCTATTTATTTTGTTTACTTATCCGAAGATTTTTTTGTAAATATACATGATAATATATTAAGAAGAGAAGGTAAGATTAATTTTGAAAAATATGTAAACATTAATTATCTGACATCAGTTGACTACAACAAAGATTATACTTCTCAAAAGATACTTACATCCATATCTCCTGCAATTCCGGAAGCGGATTTTGGAATTATATACAGTCAAATTAATTTTTTTATAAGTCAAAAGTATAAAACTCTTTTAAATCCGGCCTCAGCTTCTTACAATTCGGCATGGACAAAAAGCTTAATCGATATGTATTCAAAGGGTGAAAAAAATGCTGAGGATAGAACAGGAGGGATGACTTTTTTATTCAATTATTTTCCGAATGAAAAAGATAAAGACGGTATTCAATTGTCGGGAATCAACTTTGATGCATTTTCAAAAACGCTTTTTCAAAATAAGGGAAAAGTAAAGTCCCTTGATGAAACCGGCTTTGAAATTTCCGTACCCTTTAATACGGGAAAAATATTTTTTTCTCCGATTGTTAAAAGAAAAATTACAAAAGAAAAGATTGGAACCGAAGCTGAAAAGCAAGACTCTTATGCTTCGGATCTAAAATTTTTATTTACGGGATTGGGAGGTCAATATTGGCTTTTTTCTATACCTTTTTTTTATGACATGTTTGACCAAAAAATAGTCAAAGAAATTCAAACCAATAACAATGAAGTGTACTATACTTTTTTTAATTCTTACGGATTTAACCTTTCACGCTTGATAAGCGGAACCATTAAGGATTTATATACGCCGCTGGAATTCGGTACGGCCGTATCCAGATTAGTACAATCCGCCCAATTAAATTCCGGGCAAAGCAATATATACGGACTTGATTTTTCATTTAAGTACACGACTTTAAATATTTCGGGTAAATACGGTTATTTTGATTGGTTTGATTTTTATGATCAAGATGAATTAAACAGGTTCTATAAATTCGGTTTTTCGTTTGGAAAAAACTTTTTTAAATTTAACTTTAATTCAAACCATGGCCTTTATTTTTTCTTTAACTCAAATAATAAGCTTGGCTTTGAAAACGAATTTTTATATACGGCTTCAAAAATAGAAAACTCAAAACTTTCAACCGATGAATGGAAAGAAAAATTCAGCCTAATGTTTTCGTATAAGGGCGGAACATCTCTTCCTCGCGTAATAATAGAAAGCTTTTCAAAAATACCTCTGTCCGACAGCCGGGAGGAAAAACTTTCGATAGAGCTTTCACAAAATAAGAGCTTAAAAAAACTTAATTATAAGCTTTCATTTAAACACTCGCAGTCAACAAAGATAGGCTCCCATGGAGAAATCAAAATATTTGCAGAATTGGAAGGGGCCTCTACAACGTCAAATTCTTTTTTGCTTAACGTAAATGCAGGTATTTCGGGAAAGGTGGATTTTTAAAAATCCCGGCATTTGTTTAATCGTCTATAATGTTCTATGCGCTGATTTGAATTCTTTTTACTGAAACGGCTTTTTTTGTTTCGATATCTATTTCTGCAACTAAGCCGCAAAATATTGCAAGCCCGTCTTCAAGAACCTCTACACGCTGGGGTACCTGACTCTTTGTTCTTGTTATTGCCGTAAAGGGACTGCCGCCTATTACGGATTCTTTTGCGCCTATCATTCCGAGGTCGGTAATATAGGCTGTACCGTTCGGTAAAATTCTTTCATCTGCCGTTTGGGTGTGAGTATGAGTCCCTGCAAAAAGCGAGACACGCCCGTCAACATAGAATGCGAGAGCCTCTTTTTCCATTGTGGACTCTGCATGGAAGTCTATGATATTAATCGACTCGGATAAATCGTCATCGCTTTGCGATGAAAAAAGAGAATCTATAGTTTGAAAGGGGCAGTCGATAGCCCTCATGTTTTCCCTTCCTTGAAGATTTATAACGCTGTATTTTATTCCGTTTTTTTCGATAAGGGCGAGCCCGGACCCTTGAGCCAGGGGAAAATTGTGAGGCCGTAAAACCCTTTTATCCTTACCGAAGTTCATCCGGATTTCGAATCTTTCAAGCGTGTGGTTTCCGCCGGTTATAACGTCTACGCCTGCATTAAAAAAAGCCTCAGTTTGATCTTCTTTTATGCCTACACCGTGGGCCGTGTTTTCTCCGTTTACCACACAAAAATCTATTTTTTCTTTTTCTATTATAAAGGGCAAATGTTTTTGCAAGGTTTCAAGACCTAAGTTTCCGCAAACATCTCCGCCCATAAAAATTCTTATAAATTGTTTCATATGGCTTATTTTAAAATAAGATTAAAAAAAAATCAATTACCTTTAACGTTGACATTACGTTTAAAATCGATACTGTATGCTTTTTTAAAATTTTCAAAGATGGAAACCTTTAAATCTTCCGTATAATTTTTGTAATTTTGCTCATCATAGTTTAAAAAACCTGCTGACTCAGCCCGTATTTCTGCAAGCTCGGAAAATACTTTTTTTATATCTGTAGGAAGTGAAAATTTTTCTTCTTTTAATCTCATGTATGGTGCATCCGTTTCGGTTAAGATTCTATTTTCTTCTAAATTTGCTGCCGTTTCAATTTGTGTTTTTTGTCCGCGTAACAGGCCCTTACCGATACAAAAATAGGCATTTACGCCTTTTTTTAAAAGCGACCTTGCTTCGTTTACAGAACCTGCCCATCCGTGAAAGATAACCGCATTTATTTTTTTTATAGTCTTTACATCGTCGAATATGAGGTGTAAACCTTTTCGGCAGTGTACGACTATTGGGAGTCCCGATTTTAAGGCAAGCTCCAATTGTACCTTCCATACTTTTTTTTGCTCTTCCAAGGCGCTTTTATAGTGCTCATTGAATAGATCGAAACCGCATTCTCCTATTGCCGCTATTTTTTTTGAGCTTATAAGTTTTTCTAAATAGGGGATTTCGTTTTCTATCGGGCATTGAGGATGCACTCCGAAAGAAAGGATAAAATTCCCTGTATTTTCCCTGCATAGTTTTTCTTGAACCTCAAAACGGCCTGCTTCATTTGCAGAAGCACAAAAAAATATTTCCTTATCAAAGGTTTTAAAAATCGGGTTTTCTATATTTTGAGAATCTAATTCTTCGATTGTGTCTAAAATATGGACATGGGCATCGGTATACATGGAAATCATTATATCCTAAAGGTCTTATTTTGTATACCGAAAATATTACTATACGGAGGGAAAGTATGAAATTATATTCGATAAAAACTACTCAAGGCGATGCCTCATATTGTACGATTTTACAAGAAACCGATGCCGGATACATCCTGCGTATTTGTATGGATAAGGAAGGCTATCAAAAGGTAAGTGAAGATTTTATAGAAAAAGATCTTTTTGATATGTGCGTCCGCACCGGCTACATTCACGAGCTTTCAGAATCAGCTTCCGTAGTAGCTTAAGCTTCATTTAATAAGACGGTAATTAAGGGGAAGCCTCTTAACTACCGTCCTTTTCTGTAAGGGTTAGTTATTAACTCTTTCCTGATATTCGTTTGTTTCGGTATTTACGAGAATTTTTTCGCCCTGCTTAATAAAAAGCGGAACTCTTACTACAAGGCCTGTTTCAGTAACGATGGGCTTTGTTGCTCCCGAAACGGTATCTCCCTTTATATAGTTTTCGCTTTGCTCAACAATGAAGATCATCTTTGTGGGAATCCTTACATCGATAGGTTCATTTTCCCATATAAGAATATCGTACTCATCTCCCTCTCTTAGATAGTGCTCCTTGTCTCCTACTGTCTCGGCAGGTACGGAAATGGATTCAAAACTCTCCGTATCCATGAACATAAACAGATCTCCGTCCTTGTACTGATACTGACATTTGTGGGTATCTACTACTGCATCTTCAACTGTGTCTGCCGTTTTGATTGTCTGCATCAAAACAGAGCCGTCTCTTAAATTCTTCATTTTAACACGGGCAAAGGCCGCTCCCTTTCCGGGGTTTACAAATTCCCGTTCAACAACCAAATAGGGAGTACCCTTATTGAGCAAAACCGTGCCCTTAGCTATGTCTCCGCCTCTAATCATATTTCACCTCATTAAAAATTGTGGGTAATTCTAGCATTTTTGGCATTTTTATGCAAGCAGAACCCGATTGAAAACTTTCAAAAAATACGGTATAATCCGTCTATTATGGAAGATATTAAAACTACATGGCAAAAAATCATTGCCGATGCCTTAAACGGGATTGCTCCCGAAAATTGCGATAAGATTTTACCCGAAAATATAAATATAGAAACTCCTCCCAACCCTGAGATGGGGGATGCGGCCTTTCCTCTTTTTAGCTTTGCAAAGAGCTTTAAAACGGCTCCGGCTAAGATTGCTTCAGATGTCTGTGCCCGTCTTTTGGAAAACGAGACAATAAAAAAATACGGAACGCCTAAGGCTGTAGGACCATATTTAAACGTCTTTTTTGACAAGGGAGACGTGGCCTCGAATGTTTTGGACAAGGTTCTAAGTCAAAAAGAAAACTACGGGAAAACTTCTTCTCTTTCAGGCAAGAGAATTATGATTGAGTTTTCAAGCCCGAATACGAATAAGCCCCTCCACTTGGGGCACCTCCGTAACGATGCTCTGGGTGAAAGTATTTCGCGTATTTTAAAATTTTGCGGGGCAGATGTTTTTAAGGTAAACATTATAAACGATCGGGGCGTTCATATCTGTAAGTCCATGATAGCCTACCAAAAATTCGGCGAAGGAAAAACTCCTGAAAGCGAAAATATAAAGTCAGACCGCTTTGTAGGCGATATGTATGTCGCCTTCCATAAATACAGTGAGCAAAATCCTGAAAAGGCCGAGGCCGAGGCGAAGCAGATGCTTTTGGATTGGGAGGCCGGAAAGAATTCGGAACTCATCAATCTTTGGAAGATGATGAACGGCTGGGCTATAGGCGGCATTCAGGAAACCTATAAGAGAACCGGCATCTCCTTCGATAAGCTTTATTATGAAAGCGAAACTTACCTAAAAGGAAAAGATCAGATTTTAAAAGGTTTGGAGCGTGGAGTTTTTTATAAGGAAGAAGACGGCTCCGTTTGGGTTGACCTTGCTCCCATCAAGCTCGACAAAAAAGTATTGCTGAGGAGCGACGGCACTTCTCTTTACATGACACAGGATATAGGAACTGCAATTTCCCGCCACAAGGACTGGCCCTTTAACCAAATGATCTATGTTGTAGGAAATGAGCAGGAGTATCATTTTCAAGTTCTTTTCTATGTTTTAAAACAACTCGGTTTTGAATGGGCTCGCGACCTATACCACCTTTCTTACGGAATGGTAAACCTGCCTGAGGGAAAAATGAAAAGCCGCGAGGGTACGGTAGTGGATGCCGATGACCTTATCAACTCTCTTCAAGATGAGGCTCTAAAAAAAATCGAAGAAAACGGAAGAGAAAAGGAAGTGGGAGCTGCTTCAGCGGCTGCCGAAAAGATTGCAGTAGGCGCTCTGCATTATTTTCTATTACAGGTAAGTCCCAAAAAAGATATGCTCTTTAATCCTAAGGAATCTCTTTCCTTTACCGGAAACACAGGCCCCTATCTTCAATACATGGGAGCCCGAATTTCTTCCATATTAAGAAAGGCAGAAACTGACGAGGGCAAAGAAAAATTAAAGAACGGAAAACCGGATGCTTCCCTTTTGACCCACGAATCCGAATGGGCTCTTTTAAAAACCTTGGAGGACTTCCCCGAACAGGTTGAACGGGCTGCCTTAAAAAAGGATCCGACGGCTCTTACTTCCTATCTTTACGAACTTTCAAAAGCCTTCAGCCGCTTCTACCGCGATTGCCCGATTCTTTCAGGAGAAACGGCAGATCTTTCTTATACAAGAATGGAATTGGCAAGGGCAACAAAGATAGTGCTTCAAAACGCAATGAACCTCGTGCTCATTCCCTTTATGGAAGTAATGTAGACGTTCCGTAAAAAGTAAATACTCCGTTTAATTTTTTTTTAAGAATTTTTAAAATATACTAAAAGACTCATAAAATTAAGATAATACTTATAGGAAGGAGAAGTATTATCATGATAAAAAGATTTAAATTAGAGGCGTTGACTTTTCTGAGGAATATTTATGCCCGTATAATTTGTCCTCAGGTTTGTTTCTTTTGCGGGGAAGAAACGGGAACCGGTATTCCGCTTTGCGGTAAGTGTTTGCAAAAAGAAATTACCGAGCCTGTTTTGTTCCGGCTTAAATACCCGGAAAAGTTTTGCTCTTCTTGCGGAAAGATTTTAATTTCCGAAAAGGAGCTTTGCACAAATTGCAGGGCTAAATTACGGGAAAAAAATGAAGAAGGGGCAGGAGAAAAAACGAATGAGCAAGAAACTGAAAAAAAAGAGGGTAGTGCAAAGCTGCTTTCTCTTCAATCCGATTTTGTAAAAAGGGTTTACACCCTCTATCCTTACAAGGGCAGGGGCGGCGAGCTTTTACGCTTGTGGAAAAATCAAAACATGAGAGGCTTTGCAGAAATTTATGCTTCTGCCCTTGCTGCCTTTATTGAAGGGAGTCTTGAGCTTCAAAACATTCCTATGGTGCCGGTTCCGCCCCGTCCTAAAAAGATTAAAAACAAGGGCTGGGATCAAATAGAAGATCTCTCCGTCTATTTGGAACATTTGTATAATCTTCCTATTCTCCGCTGCTTAAAGCGGAAGGACGGGGCTTCCCAAAAAAGCCTTTCCCGCGAAAAACGGGCAAGCAACCTAAAAGGAAAGATTTTTTTAAAACAAAAAAAGCGGCTTTTACAATCCAAGGATTTAAAACCCGCCTTGCCCGAAAAGCTCATCATCTTGGACGATGTTATGACCACGGGAGCAACCCTTAACTTTTGTGCTGCGGCCTTAAAAGAAGGAGGCTGCAAAGAAGTAATCGGGCTCTGCCTCTTTTTCGATTAGAGCTTACATATCCAATCTCATGCCGCTTTGCACAAAACTGAAAAAATTTCCGTTGGGCACCAAGATTATGTGATCCAAAAGCTTGATGCCTAAAATTTTTCCTGCCTCGTAGATGCGGTGTGTCAGCTCCATATCTTCACTTGAAGGTTCCAAATTTCCCGAAGGATGATTATGGGCTGCAATTATTGCAGCCGCCCTGTCCTTTAGCGGATCGGAATAAACCTCACGCGGATGCACAATCGTTCTGTTTATTGTACCGACACTTACAACACGGGTTGCAATAATTTCGTTTGCTCCGTTTAAGGAAACGCAGATAAAATGCTCCCTGTCCCTCCCTGCATAGTGCTGCAAGAGCGGAACAACATCGGTCGGGTGCGAAATCGTTCGGTTCTTATTGTCGTAATACCTCCTTCCCAATTCCATGGCAGCAAGAACCGTTGAAATCTTTGAATCTCCCATCCCGCGGATAGAGCGCAGATAGCCCTCAATTTTTTCAGGCCTTGCCCTGTCGATGTGGAGAATAATGTCCTCGGCCAATTCTTTTACGGGTTTATCCTTAATGCCTGTGCGTAAAAGAATGGCCACCAAATCAGAGTCGCTTAAATTCTGAGGCCCGTACTCTAAAAGCCTTTCCCTCATATCGGGTTTGTCCGTAACGGATAAATTTTTATAGCCTATCATCAATTATGTTGTATGTATTATTTGAAATATTTACTATTCTTTTACAAAAATTATCTAAAAAAACCGTCTATAAATTTTCTAAAAGATGAGCCATCTTTTATATCGATAGGGCAGAGCAGGGGTATGGTTTTTAGGATCAGGCCCGAATCTTTGATACGGTATTCCATAGAACCGATTTGCCGGCCTGCAGAAATAGGAGCCTTTATTGTTTCGGGTAGATTGATGACTCTTTCTATATGCCTCTCATCGTTTTTAAACACGGTAAGATAATCTTGCGAAAAATCCAAATTTGCAGGGACGGGAATAATTGCGGAATTTTTTGCGTTTAGGTTTGAGCCAAGTACCTTTACGGTTTTTTCGATTTTGTTGTACTCCTTTATATCGAAGCTTGCAAAATTATCGAATGCAAAGTTCATAAGCTTAATCGAATTTTGCTCTCTTGTGGAGATTCCTTCTTTTAAGTTTTTCCAATGGCCGCCCAAGATAACCGCAATAAAACGCTCACCGTTTTTTTGAGCTGTAAGCGAAATATTAAAACCCGACTCGTAAATAAAGCCTGTTTTTAAGCCGTCACAGCCTTCCAGTTTTTTTAAAAGAGTATTGGTAGCAGGCTTTGTAATTTGAAACTGTTTTAAGCCTGAGGAATTTTTTTTGATAAGAATATTGTGCTTTTGGGGATAGCTTATCTCATTTAGCGAATGAAATTTTTTTAGGTTTTCGGGATAGCGTTTTAAATAATGAAGAGAAAATAGGGCAAAGTCCTTGGCAGTGGTTTGGTTCTTTTCGCTTAAGCCCGAAGAGTCCTCAAAGCAGGTGGATTTTAAACCCATCTTTTTGACGGCCTCGTTCATTTTAAGCGTAAACTTTTTAAGGCTTCCTTCAGTAAGGATGGCTGCGGCAAGGGCTGCATCATTCCCGGAACAAACGGTCATTCCTCTTATCAATTCTTCTACGGTCAAAGTTTGATTTTCTCCCAAGCCCATCCATGCAGCCCCGCGAGGTAAAAAAACGGCCCAGGCCTCCTTAGGCGGACTGACCCTCTTTTTCAAATTTTGAAATTCGGGATTTTGCAGCATGGTATAAATCGTTACCAGCTTTGTAAGGGAGGCCGGAGGAATTTGTTTTTCTGCATTGTGTTCCGCCAAAATTGTTCCTGTTTTTGCATGAATAAGAATATAGGCTTCCGCATCGATTTGAGGTAATTCGATATCGGCCGGTTTTACCGCAGCTGCAGAAGGCGGTTTTTGAACGGGTAAAAGATTTTCGATGGAATTAAGGGGCGGAAACTCGGCATTGAATTTATGCTCTTTGTAAAAAATATCAAGAGCTCTTTCAACCTGTTCGTAAGAAATTTGAAGAGGCTCGGCCTTTTTTAATTCGGAAACATGAAAAAAAACGAAACCTGCAAAGCTTAAAACACAAAAAAGCACAGCCGCAAAGAGGATAAAAATACATTTTAAAATTCTTTTTGAGCTGTGCTTCATTTTAAAGCTTAATTTGTATTAAAATAATTAGAACTCTGCCAATTTAGGTGCTCGGGGGAAGGGGATAACGTCCCTTATGTTTCCCATACCCGTAACATAGAGGAGGAGCCTTTCAAAGCCGAGGCCGAATCCCGAATGAGGAACGGTTCCGTATCGGCGGAGATCAAGGTACCACCAATAGTCTTCTTCTCTCAATCCCAGTTCCTTAATTCTGCCTTGCAAAATATCTAGGTTTTCTTCCCTTTCGGAACCCCCGATGATTTCGCCCAAGCCCGGAACAAGCACATCCATGCCCCTTACCGTTTTTCCGTCCTCGTTTAACTTCATATAAAAGGACTTAATCTCCTTGGGATAGTCGGTAACGATTACGGGACCCTTATATACTTCTTCGGTTAAAAACCTTTCATGTTCGCTTTGGAGATCGCAGCCCCAGTAGGGCTTAAACTCGAAGCGGTCAAGGTGCTTTTCAAGTTCGGCTATAGCTTCGGTATAGGTAAGACGGGTGAAAGGCGTGTTTACGACATTTTTAAGCATTTCGATAAGCCCTTTTTTGATTCTCGAATCAAAGAATTCCAAATCTTCCCTGCACTTTTCCAGTGCCCATTTTAAAAGGTAGACGATAAAGTCTTCCGCCAACTCCATGTTCTCCTTTATCGTAAAGAAGGACATTTCGGGCTCTACCATCCAGAACTCTGCAAGGTGGCGGCTTGTGTTCGAGTTTTCCGCCCTAAAGGTCGGGCCGAATGTGTAAATGCGCGAAAGGGCCGTCGCATAGGTTTCTCCCTCCAACTGTCCCGAAACGGTCAGGTTGGTCTGCTTGCCGAAAAAGTCTTGAGAATAATCTATTTTAAAGGAATCGGGATCTTTTTTATCTTTTAGAGCTTTTTTTACAGTTTCTTCTATGTCGAAGGTGGTAACATGGAACATCTCGCCGGCACCCTCGCAATCCGAACCCGTAATAATAGGCGTATGCACATATTGAAAACCTCTTTCCTGAAAAAAGGTGTGAATTGCATAGGCCATCTGGCTTCTCATTCGGGCGACTGCCCCGAAGGTATTTGTGCGGGCTCTTAAATGAGCTTTCTCCCGTAAAAATTCCATGGTATGATGTTTCTTTTGTAAAGGATATTTTTCCTGATCGGCATCACCGAAAATATGGATATTATTAGCCTGAAGCTCAACACTCTGTCCCGCAGCCGGTGAGGGAACAAGATTACCTGAAACCTTTACCGAAACTCCGGTGCCGGCTTTCTTTAAGAGAGCTTCCGTATTATTATCGAGTCCCTTATCCCTGTCAAATGCTGCCTGAATGGAGGCAAAACAAGAGCCGTCATTGATCTCGATAAAAACCAAATTCTTGGTTTCCCGCTTTGTGCGAACCCAGCCGTAAACATCGATAGCTTGGCCTTTTGGTTCTGAGGTTAAAATATCTTTAATTAAATGTATCATAATAGATATATTATATGGTAAATTTTTATTCTGTCAAGCATTAAAGCACTTTAAGCCTATCTTGACCCCTATTATGCAATGTGATAGAATTAAGCGGTATAAACTTAACTTGAGCAATAACTGAGGAGCTTAATTGATGAAGAATTTTTTATTGTGCCTTCTTTCTTTTCTTTTGTTTTTATTGCCGATTAATGCACAAGATTCAAGTATTGGTAATGAAGATATACCTCAACAAAAAAATCAAGGCAGTGAGTATATAACTAACATAAACTTTATAGCAACATGGCCTCCACAAGCCTTGCTTGGTGTAAATCAGAATTTTAAAATTCCTTTAATGAGGTTTGATAATCCATTGATGAAAGATAATCATATCAACTTTAAAATAGGAGCGGAAATTAGTCCTGTAAGCTTAGGAGCCGTTACGGGAATTACCTGGGTTCCTGTTGCTTTTATGGAGTTATATACCGAGGCAACTGTAGGCTCGGGCTGGAATATTCCTGTCAAGCCCAAGGACATTATCGGCATAGGCATTAATGAAAACGATTCAGGAAAAACTCATAAAAAAAACCTTGTTTTGACAAATGCCGTTTACTCTTTCTCATTAGGCGGAGCCTTACAGTTTGATCTGGGTGCTGTAATCCCTCATGATTGGAGTCATGTGGTTTTCCGTATGGATCAATATGCCCTTTACCATGCCATGACCGGTGTATCACCTGAAACTTCTTGGATTTATAAAGATGACAGCGGACAAAATCGTAACGGCTGGAAATATCAGGCTTCCTATTTAATAGGGTATAAGATGCCTATCTTTCTTGACCTTGCGGCTTTAAAGATCGATACCGAAAAAAAATTATATGCGTCTCCTAAAGACTTAGATAGAAAGACTTGGGGTGAAGACCTTATTTATACCACCTTCGGCCCCATAATCAACTTTAACATAAAAAAAGATTATAACATCCTTCTTTTGGCTCAGTGGCACACAAAGCCGCTTTATAAAGGCGGCAGCAATGATGATTTTTACCAAACAAGGATTCTCGATACCGATAAAAAAACTTATGTAAAGTTTTACCAAGTTGGTATTATCTTTCATATGAATATTAAGAGATAAAAAACTGATGGGGAAAAATTAACGGAGAGTGTTCAATGAAAAACAAGGCAGAAATAATACAAAAAATTAAAAATGCAGGTACGGCAGCGAGAGAAGGAAGGGCAGAACCCGTTCTTGCAACGGTTTCGGGTGTACTTTCGACAAAGCCCCATCTGATAAGGTACTGTGCCGATGAGCTGGGCTTCGGTCTTGTTACTACAAAGAGCTTTCAGGTGCTGCCCAATCCGGGAAACCGCGAGCCCATCCTTTGTGAGCCCGAATTGGGGTGCTTCGGGAATTCCGTAGGTCTTCGTAACTGCGGAATGGAACAGGCCGTAAAAGAACTTAAAGAGCTCCGCTCCTCTTGGAAGACTAACGCAATTTTAAATGTTTCTCTTTCGGCCTCAAATCCCGAAGATTTTATCAGTCTTGTGAAGGGCTTTGAAGAATTAGCCGACACCTTTGAGCTTAACTTTTCTTGTCCCCATGCTTCGGCTGGTTTCGGCGCCTCCATAGGCTGCGACCCTGCGATTGCTAGCGGATACGTAAGGGCCTTAAAAAAAGCTCTGCCGGATTGTACTGTTCCTATCTTTGTAAAATTAACCCCAAATGTTGAAGATATAGGAGCTATAGCTTCCTCCGTAATCGAAGCCGGAGCAGACGGAATCACGGCCATCAACACCGTAGGCCCAAAAGTTTATATTGAACCCCATTCAGGCAAGCCAATCTTGCAAAATAAACTGGGAGGAAAGGGCGGTATGAGCGGCTCATGGGTGTTTCCGAGAGCTTTAGAATGTATTAGCGATATACGGAAGGCTGTCGGGGAAGAAATTCCTATAATCGGAATGGGCGGCGTTATGTCCGGAGCTCAGGCTGCCGGGCTTGTCAGGGCCGGAGCCGATGTAGTCGGAATCGGGTCTGCCTGCGGTATGCTTGAACAGGACGATTTAAAACCTTTTTTTAAGGCCTTGGCCTCGGATGCTCTAAACTGCATACGCGGAAAAGAAACCGATAAAACATCCTCTTTTTTACGCAAAAAAAAGGCCTTGGACTATGAAGCTAAAACCATCGTAAAAATCGAAAAAGAAAGTGAAGATATCGTCATAATTACCCTAAACGGAAAGTGTAAATTCGAAGCGGGACAGTTTGTCTTTTTGTGGATTCCGGGAGTTGGAGAAAAGCCCTTTTCGCTTGCTGAACCCGATCCTATCAGCCTTATCATAAAAAAACGCGGCCCCTTTACCGAGGCTCTTTTTGAGCTCAAAGAAGGAGATACAATCTATATGCGCGGGCTTTACGGCAAGGGAATAAGGCCTCCCAAGACCGAAAATGCCCTTTTAATTGCAGGAGGAACCGGTATTGCAGTCCTTCCGGCCCTAGCAAAACGCTTAAAAAAACAGGGAACAACGGTTTCGTCTTATGTAGGAACTTCAGGAGAAATTAAAAATGGAGAGCCCAACGGTATCGAAAAAATTCTTATTGAATGCGGTGCCTATAAAAAAGTAGCCGATAAGGGCGTAGTAGGCAGGGTGCTGAACCAATTTCAAAAAGACAATATTGAAGAGAATACCGGCCTTCCGATTCAGGGAAAAGCCGAAAGCATGGGTAAACTTGAGTTTTTTTCTGCCTATCTGGTCGGGCCTATGATTTTTATGAGGAGGGCTTCCGAAATCCTTTTAAAAATGGGAGTGCGTAAATCTCAGATTTTTATGTCCCTAGAAATGAACACAATGTGCGGAGTAGGCATTTGCGGCGAATGTTCTTGCGGAAATATCTTGACGTGTAAAAAGGGGACCTTTGTCAGCCTTGACCAAATTGATGATTTTTATTAATAAAAAATTATGGCTTATAGGGTAAAAAATTGTTTGAACTATAGACTTTTTTTTTACATTATGATAATATTCCGAACGTCTAAGTATGCGCATTCCTTCCCTCATATTATAATAATCAAACCGGTATAATTTGGTTAGGATTTGTCGTATATTAGTATCTTGGTTTTATGGAGCTTTATAATGAATAACTATTTCGTTAGGCGTGCGTTATTGATTATTCCTACCTTCATAGGAATTACTCTGGTTGTTTTTGCAATTACACGTGCCGTACCCGGTGGGCCTGTCGAGCAGACCTTAAATCAACTTATTTTTGGCCTGGAAGGTAAGAATACTAACAAGGATGTAAAAAATGCCAGTGCTCTCAAAGCGGAAATTGAAAAAGAGCTTAGAGCCTATTACGGTTTTGATAAACCCTGGTATATTTCTTATGTTCAATGGATGGGTAAGGTGCTTAGAGGTGACTTAGGCCGTTCGACTAAATACGGAGATAGAGTCATAGATATGGTCGGTTCCCGTATTCCTATTTCATTGCGTTTCGGCCTTATCTCGCTGATATTAACCTATTCGGTTTGTATACCTTTGGGAATGTCCAAGGCCCTTAAGCATAAAACCGTATCTGATAACATTTCATCATTTATAATAATAATCACTTATGCTTTACCCAGCTATGTTGTTGCCATTATTATCCTCACCGTATTTTCTTTTAGGCTTAATATCTTCCCTTCAGGAGGTTTGTACTCCAGAAACTATGCCGAACTTTCGTTTTTCGGTAAATTGGGTGATAATTTTATGCACATGTTCTTGCCTATGGTTGCTTATACCTTGGGCAGTTTTGCAACCCTTACAATAGCCACCAAAAATTATCTGATGGAAAATATGGCATCCGACTATGTTAAGACGGCTGTCGCAAAGGGTAGAACCTTTAAGGATGCCCTATGGAAACATGCTTTTAGAAACAGTATGATTCCTGTAGCTGCCGGATTGGGCGGTATTTTAGGTGTTTTCTTTGCCGGTGCCTTCCTTATCGAAAAGATATTTAATATAAACGGAATGGGCTTTTTAGGTTTTAAGGCCTTGGAAGAAAGAGATTATGCCATTGTTTTAGGAACCCTTGTTATAACCTCCCTTGTTTCAATGGTGTCAAACATATTAAGCGACTTTATCGTATCACTTGTTGATCCGCGAATTAAACTTGGAAGGTAAATTATGACTAAGGCAGATACAAACAAAGATTTTTTTAGTAAATTAAAAGCTTCATGGCAATTGTTTAGAGAAAGAATGGCTTTAAGCCCTCTTACAAAAATGCGTTTGCACAGATTTAAGCAGATTAAGCGTGCAAGAATTTCTCTTATGTTCATTTTGGTAACTTACATCATTTCTCTTTTTTCGGAACTCCTTATAAATAACCGTCCCATATTGATGAAAATTGACGGAAAGTTGTATTTCCCGACATATTCAAAGGTTCTTTATGCAACGGATTTCGGTTTACAGCTGCATAATGAGCTGGAACTTGATTATAGGGCTATTAAGCCTATCTTAAAAGAAACGGGACGCGGCTGGCTTATAATGCCTCCCGTTCCTTATAACCCCTATGAAACGGACTCAACTCCGGCTCCACTTTCTTTAAGCAATATCGGCTGCCCTGTAATGGGCTTGAGCTTAAACAAGCCCGGCGAAATGCCTTCTGATGATGCATCCGATTATAAATGGATTGATGTATCGGAAGTTGACGGCATAAGGGTTTCTCAAGATGAAGACGGCACCAAAAGATATGTCTGGATTAAATTTACGGAAAATCCCGACAAGGCCCGCCTTTCGGACTTTGCTTCCATCAAAAGAAAGTATCTGGGTATAGCTTGGAATAAAAAATCTTCGATTGAGTCTGAAGATCCTAAGGATTATACATGGTACAAAATAGGTACCGAAAAGGGAATTGCCCAGCCCGACGGCAAGTATACATGGGTTAGATTTGCTAAGGGCCGAAGCGGTGAAATGTATCCTCCTCTTGCTCCTTCTTTTAAGACAAAACACTTTTTGGGTACTGACAGTATCGGAAGGGATATTTTGGCCCGTCTTATCTACGCCTACCGCATATGTATGTCCTTCTCTCTATTGTTTGTATTTATTACCTATTTAATAGGTATTACAATCGGTATTTTGATGGGATATATCGGAGGAATGTTTGACACTCTCTTTCAAAGGTTTATCGAAATATGGGAACAAATACCTTTCTTGTATATAGTTATGATTTTAGGCTCAATTTTCCACCTTTCATTCGGCTGGCTCTTGCTTGTCTATCTGGTATTCGGCTGGTCCGGTAAGACTTGGGCAGCCCGAGCTATGACCTACCGTGAACGGGAAAGAGATTATGTTTTAGCTGCTAAGTCAATGGGTGCAAGTACTATGCGTATAGTTATGCTCCATATTTTGCCGAATATCATAGTTATAGTTATTACAGCCTTGCCCTTTGCAATCTCAGGCGGTATTTCGTCTTTAACAGGTTTGGATTATCTTGGATACGGCTTACGTCCGCCTACGCCTAGTTGGGGAGAATTATTGAGTATGGGAACTTCCATGTATAAGGATGCTCCTTGGATCTTAAGCTCGACTGTAACAGCCTTTGTTTTTGTTCTTATATTGATTACGTTTATCGGAGAAGGTTTACGAGAAGCCTTTGATCCTAAGCGTTATACTGTTTATAAATAGCTCTAAGAGAGGGCCCTTAGGTCCTTTCTGAGGCTAATTATATAAAAATTTAGGAGGAATCTTATGAAAAGATTTGTAAAGATTGGAACTATTTTAGTTGCACTTGCTATCGTTCTTACAAGCTGCTCTAAAGAAGGCGACTTAGCAAAATTGGGTCCTTCTGCCAGATACGAACACTTGCTGGCTGAAGAAGCTAAAAAAGTTCCCGATTTTAGTGTTAAGGTTATTGAAGACAAAAACCTTAAAGTTGAAGGCCTGCCCGAAGATGTCGTTTGGCTTACTGCAAACATGCCCGACTTCGGCTCCCCTCAGACAAAGAAGGGCGGTACTCTGCACCTTTCCGAATCCCAATATGCCGAAAACTACCGCTTTATCGGACCTCAGGGTAACCATTCTCAGAGAGACTATATGTATTCTTCTTCCGGCCTAATGTGGGCTTCCGATGAAACAAAGGATTGGTATCCCGTTGAATGTTCTCACTGGGCCTTCGGTGCCGACAATCAGACAGTTTACTACAAATTACGCGAAGAAATCAAATGGTCTGACGGAACTCCCTGTACAGCCGATGACTATGTATGGGCTTGGCAGATGTGGAATGATCCTCTCTTGGATGCTCCTTTCTACAATAAGTACGGTGCAAAATTTGAAGTTAAGAAGATCAACGATTATTGTATTGCAGTAAAGTGGCTTGAATCGGATAAGCTTACAAAATATGAGCTTATTGATAATACCAACTTTGTAGCTTACAATAAAAAATTCTTCAATAACGGACAGCTTTATAAGAACTGGCACGTTGACTTTAACTGGAAGTATTCTCCCACAATCCGACCCTATGTTTTGGATGAAGAAAAAACAATAAAGGGTGAAGTTCTTGTTTTAAAGAGGGTAAAGGACTGGTGGGGTGATTCTCTTCCCTATTTTAAAAACATGGCTAACTTTGATTATATCGAAATCAAGGTTATCACAGGCGGTGCAGATGTAGAAAAAGAGTACTTTTACAAGGGCGAGCTTGACATTTTCGGTTTAACCAGGGCTAAAGAATGGAACGAAGCTGCAACACAGCCCAACGTAACAAACGGCTATATCGACCGCTGGATCGGAAACTTTACTCCGACACAGGGTACTCAAGGCTGGTTTATGAACGTTACAAGCCCCTTCTTTAAAGATAAGAAGGTTAGAACAGCCATGTACTATGCCTTTGACATTCAGGGTATGATCGACAATATCTTGCAGGGCGAATTTAAACGATATCACAATATCGGTATCGGACAAGAATGGGCAGGATACAACTTTAACGACAATACTATCCGCAAGCCCGACTTTGATCCTGTCAAAGCAGGCGAGCTCCTTGCAGAAGCAGGCTATGATAAGCTTGGAAGCGACGGTATCCGTGTAAACAAAGAAGGCAAAAGAGCCAGCTTTGAACTCTTATATGGCGGTGCTTCAACTAATGAGCAGTTTGCTTACCTAAAAGAGCAGGCTAAAAAAGCCGGTGTCGAAATTGTCCTCAACCTTATGGAACAAGGATGGATACCCAAGGTCTTTGCAAAAGACTATGACATGGTTTCTTTAAGATGGACTTATAGGCTCCAGCCCACCTATTGGCAATTCTGGTCAAAAGAAAATGCCGAAAAAGAAGATACCAACAATATTTGGGGATATTGGAGTCCCGAAATGGAAGCCCTCCTTGCTGTTGAAAGCGATGACTCTGTTCCTATTTCTGAAAAGGCCGAAAACAACAAGAAGATTGAACGCCTTGTTCACGAAGAAGCTCTTGTAATCCCGAACTATTACACCGACTTTTACAGAACAGCTGCATGGAAGTGGATTAAGTTCCCTTCATGGGGTAACATGAAGTTCGTTAAGGGTGTACTTGGCGATACCATCTACAACTATGCTTGGTTTGATCCTGCTGTAAAAGAAGAGGTTGAAAAGGCCCGTGCCGAAGGCAAGGCTTTTGAACCTAAGATCTGGAAAAACAGTACAAGGTATGTTGAATAGTCCGGTAAACCGGATATAAAAAATATGGCAGTCCTGGCCTTCTTAACCGGAAGGTTAAGGCCTGTCATTAAACTTTGGAGAAATTATATGAGTGATGAGCTTCTTAGAGTTGAAGACCTTTCTGCCGGTTTTGTTACAGATGCCGGATATGTTGAGGTTTTGGATAGGATAAATTTTAGTATAAAAGCAGGGCAGACTATTTCCTTGGTTGGAGAGTCCGGCTGCGGTAAGAGTGTTACTGCATCTTCTATAATGAGAATTTTGCCGCATCCTTACGGTGAAATAAGGAAGGGTAAGATATTATTTGAAGGGCGTAATTTGCTTGATTTGCCTATCGAAGAAATGTATCAGATTCGGGGTTCTTCAATTGCTATGATATTCCAAGAACCTATGACGGCTTTAAATCCCGTTCACATGGTAAAAAAGCAGGTCGGCGAAGTTTTGGAACTTCATAGACCGGATATTAAAAAAGAAGAAATGCCGGCTCATATTCTTAAATATTTAAAGGATGTTGAAATTCCTTCTGCCGAACAGCGCCTTAATAACTATCCTTTCCAGCTGTCGGGAGGAATGAGACAGAGAGTTATGATCGCCATGGCTCTGGCAGGTCATCCTAAACTTCTTATAGCAGATGAGCCGACAACCGCCTTGGACGTAACCGTTCAAGCTCAAATTTTGGCCCTAATCAAGGAATTACAGCGCAAAACCAATATGGGTGTTATTTATATTACCCACGATATGGGTGTTGTTGCCGAAGTTAGCGACCATGTTGCCGTTATGTATGCAGGTCAAATTGTTGAAACAGGGCCTGTAGAGACCATATTTAAAAATCCGAGGCATCCTTATACAAGGGGCTTAATTGCTTCAATGCCTAAGCTGGATTCAAAGCCTAAGACACGCCTTCCCTACATTGAAGGAAGCGTTCCGGCTCCTCGTGCATATCCCGCTACTTGCCGTTTTGCAGAGCGCTGCAGTTATGCTACCGATTATTGCCGAGCCAATAATCCGGAGCTTGAAGAATTTGAACAGGATCATGTAATCCGATGTTTTAGAGCGAGGGAAATATAATGAGCAAAGAACCTATTTTTGAAGTTGAAAATTTAGTACAAGAGTTTTCGCAAGGCAGGTACAGCAAGGCTGTAGTTCATGCCTTAAACGGTGTAACCCTTTCGGTTTATGAGGGCGAAACTCTCGGTTTGGTAGGCGAGACCGGCTGCGGTAAAAGTACCCTTTGCCGAGCTATGATGCGTCTTTATAAGCCTACCTCCGGCGTAATAAAATATAGAGGCAGAGATATTACCTACCTTAAAGAAAAAAAATTAAAAGACGTACGAAGCGATGTTCAGATGATATTCCAAGATCCTGCAGAGTCTATGAATTCCCGTATGAATGTAGGCTACGTAATCGAAGAACCTCTAATTATACAGACAAAGATGACTGCAGATGAGCGCAAAGCAAAAGTTTTGCAGCTTTTAAAGGACGTAGGTCTTCCTGAAGATGCATACTATAGATATCCGCACGAATTTTCAGGCGGACAAAGGCAGAGAATAGCTATTGCCCGCGCCTTGGCTGTAGACCCCAAAATTGTAGTTTGCGATGAACCTGTAAGCGCCTTGGACGTTTCCGTTCAGTCTCAGGTTTTAAACCTGCTTCTCGATATGCAGGAAACAAGAAAGCTGACGGTTATCTTTATTTCTCACGGCTTAAACGTTGTTAGGCACATGTCCGACAGAATTGCAGTTATGTATTTGGGTTCTATTATGGAACTTGCTACCTCTTCTGCAATATACTCGGAACCTGTTCATCCTTATACTCAGGCCCTTATAGCGGCCATACCGGATACGGATCCGTCAAAGAGACAAAGGCGAATTCCCTTTACAGGTGAAATCCCTTCACCGATTAACCTGCCTCCGGGCTGTCCCTTCCATCTAAACTGTACAAAGAAGATTGATAAGTGCTCTGTGGAAAAGCCTGTTCTTAAGGATATCGGCGGCGGACACATGTGTGCTTGCCATCTCGTTTAATAATTTTTTTTGCTTGAGTGCTTTGTTCGCTTAAAACAGGTGCCGGTGTACCGACACCTGTATTTTTTTAGGTAGATAAAAATGGCTTATAATAAATATTTTAAATCACTGCTAAAAACAGCTTTTTTTTTGACGGTTTTTTTGTTTTTTTCATGTAACGAAATCCTTCCTCCTTCAGGATATTTGGAGCAGCCGGCCTGCGATGCCTATGAGGCAATTATAGCCGAGGAAAGTAAAAATCCTCCGGATTTTTCTTGCCCCCCCGTTCTTGTAGAAAATTTTGCCGTTTCAGGTCTCGATAAATCCCTTAAATGGTATACCTCCTTTCCTAAAGATTATTCTTCCAAGGCCTTAAAAAAAGGCGGCCGGTTTTACGGTTACTTAAACGATATTCCTAATACCTTTAGATACCTAGGGCCTAGTGCCGATGAGAATTCGGTTAAGATGTTTAATACCCAGATGCCTCTTTTATGGGTTTCTTTAGAAAATTTCGATTTTATGCCCTGTTCGGCAACCCATTGGGCCGTCGATATGGAAAATAAGACCGTCTACTATAAGCTTAATGAAAAAATGTACTGGTCTGACGGCGTTCCATGTACGGCAGATGACTGGATATTTGCCTTAAAATTTTTACAGTCGAAAAAAATATTCGACCCTATTAAAAATTAT
The DNA here is from genome assembly GCF_024181385.1 of Treponema sp. OMZ 798. NCBI lineage: Bacteria > Pseudomonadati > Spirochaetota > Spirochaetia > Treponematales > Treponemataceae > Treponema > Treponema sp. OMZ 798. The sequence continues at coordinate 1,821,139 of NZ_CP051305.1, read as the reverse complement.
TATTATAACAATCTTTTTGTAAAGAAAATAAACGATTTTTGTATTGCTGTTCAATATTTAGGCGACCAATCCTACACTGAATATGAACTTATTGACCGCAGCAATTTTAAACCCATTGCCAAACATTTTTATAAGGGCGAGGTGCCCGATGATTGGATAGCCGAGTATAACCGCATCGTTGAACCTACCACGGGCCCCTATATTCTAACGGAATACGATTATAGTCACGGCCTTAAATTTTCTAAGGTAGAAAACTGGTGGGCTCATGCCTATCCTCATTTTAAGGGCATAGCCAACTTCGACGAAATTTATTACCGCATAATAGTCGGACGCAAATCGCCTGCCTTTAATAAATTCTCCCTTGGTCTCTTCGATATTATTCACTTGGATAATCCGGCAGAATGGGCAAGGGCTCAAGACAGCAGTAATGTACAGGAAGGTTTTGTAAATTTGTGGAAGGGCTATTATGTTCCCGTAAACGGTCCGGCAGGTCTTTTTTTTAATACTGCCTCCAAGCCCCTTGATGATGTAAGGATTAGAAGGGGACTGTATTATGCTCTGGATATGGAAGGGCTTATTTATACTGCCTTTGAAGGGCAAAGAACCCGCCTTCATACCCTAGGAACTGGTCAGACCTGGGGGGATGCCGTTTTTAATAATACCGAAATAAAAAAGCCTTCCTTTGATCCTAAAAAGGCCATGGAACTCTTTGCAGAGGCCGGATATACATCCTTAAATTCTTCGGGCATTTTGGTAAATAATGAGGGACAGGAGCTGAGTTTTGTTATTCTTTATAAGGATGAAGCTGAGAGGTGGGTCTTCGGCTTTTTATATAGTCAGGCCTTAAAAGCCGGTATAAGGCTGGATTTTAAATACTATTCGGGCGGTATGACGGAAAAGATAGCTTCTCGCGATTTTCAAGCCTGGTGGGGGGCTCTTTCATCGGTTCAGATACCGAATAATTATACTCTTTTTCATTCTTCATATGCGGATAAAAAGGTTTTTGAAAATTTTTTCTCTTATTCCAACCCCGAAATGGATGCTCTTTTAGAAAAATATAATGACGATTCCCTTACTTATTTTGAAAAAGCGGCCGTAAACCGCCAAATCGAAAAGATTGCCGATGAGGCAGCCTTGATGGTTCCTTCTTATTACAAAAACACAATCCGTGTTATGGCCTGGAAGTGGATCTGCTTTCCTGCTTGGCTCAATATGAAATATCAGGACAACCTATACGACCCCATGTTCGGCTACCTTTGGTTTGATGCCGATATTGAAGCCGAATGTAAGAGGGCTAGGGAAGAAAATAAGATGCTCGCCGATAACAGTTATTCTTTGAGTGACAGGTATAAGTAGGAGTATGATGATTACCTGTACAACTAGTAAAAATATTGGAATAATTAATTTGGGATAATTATCATTTTTGAAATTTTTTAGGCAAAAAAAATCGAGTTCACTTTTCAGCGAACTCGAAATGTAAATAAAAAGGAGTAAATTAAGAAAAAACTAAACTTTTTTTGTAACGTAATCGCTTTTTAAGCATCGAGAACACATTTTAATGGTTAGAGTTCTGCCGCCGATTTCTGTTTTTACATTCACTAGATTGGGCTTCCAAACTCTTTTTGTGTGAATTTTGGACTTACTTACCGAGTTTCCCGATAATGAGCCTTTTCCGCAAATTTCACATACTCTTGACATATCGCACCTACCTTTAAAAAATCAGCTGACCTTCAAAAGGTCAGCCGTCATTCAAATAGCTCCCCCGCGCGGGTTCGAACCACGGACCCAGTGGTTAACAGCCACTTGCTCTGCCTACTGAGCTACAGGGGAATGCTTCCAATTAGGAAGTCTTTGGATAATACACTATTTCTTATAAAATGTCAATAGAAAATAGCAATTTTTTTATGTTTTTATTTTATAAAAACTTCGGATTCGGTTAAAACAAGGTCTACGGGATAATCAAATTCTCCCATCGGGATCTTATCTAAAATCTGTCCCGAAAAACAAAGACCGGCAAGGCAAACATCTTCTTTTTGTACCCTTTTAAAGAGTTTTTCAAAGAATCTGTCATAAAAACCTCCGCCTCTGCCCATCCGCTCTCCCTTTTTTGAAAAAGCCCTTCCGGGAACCAAGATTAAAAGAGGCAGCTCCAAAGGATAGTTTTTTTCCTCTTGGCTTTGAGGAAAAATGGTTAAGGCTTCTTTGGAGGGCTCCATAATGCCGAAGGCTCCGATTTCAACCGGTTCTATCTTACCGTTCCCAAATTCCATTTTTTTAAATATCAAGTCCTTATCAAAAACGAGGGGCAGGGCAATAGTCTTTTTGTCCTCTGCTGCCTGCCTTAAAAGCTCCAATGTAGGGAATTCCCCGCTTATGGGATGATAGGCAAAAACGGTTTTAGCTGTGACGTATTGAGGTATTTTATTTAAAAAGGCCTTACAATAGTCCTTGCTGTTTTGCTGCGCTTCTGTTTTTTGTATGAGAGCCTTTCCTTCCGGGCTTTTAAAATACTCCTTTATGAGTTTTCTCACTTGAGCCTTGTCTTCTTTAAGCATTTTTAGCCTATTTCCCTGTGCTTGAGTTAAATCCATCCATAGCTTTTTTTGCAAAGCGGTATTCAAAAAAGGCCGGATTTTCTATCGAAGTTACCTGAACATAGCACTTTTCTGCCAGGGTATATTTTTTTGTCAGATTGTAAAATTCTCCAAGGTAAAAAAACATTCTTCCTTTTTTGACAAGGTCTTCTTCAGCCGTAGCCCTATTTAGTAACTCACTGTCGCCTGCAAAATCTATAAAAAGACGGCACAAAAAATACTCGTTTTCTTTTTCGGTACGGTTAATGGTTTTTAGATAGTTTTGCATAAATTTTTTGGCATCCAATTTTTTGTTTTGTTTATAAAGGCTTATTGCATATAAAAGAGCATATTGATAGGAGGCCGGAGACTTGTTTAAGGCTTTTACAAAAGCCGTACCTGCATTTAGCCAATCTCCTTTTTCCCAAAATAAGATACCGGCTCCTTCCAATGCAAAGTAATAGGGCGGGTAAAGATTGCATACCTTTATGTAATCAGCCAGAGCCTCGTCCTTATATCCGAGCTCATCGTTTATACCGGCACGGTAGATATAGGCTACATAGGAATCGGGGGTCAGTTCTATCACCTTGCTATAAGCTTTTTTTGCTTCTTCTTTTCGGCCTATTGTAAGATTGTAGGAACCTATATCATTCCAATGACTCGGGTTATTTGGTTCAAGCTCTGCTGCCTTATTTATATCCTGCAGGGCCTGATACATTCTATTTGTTTCGGATTTTATGCGGGCAAGTTCTGCAAGAGCTATACTATTATTCGGTTCCTGCTCCAAGGCTGCCGTTAAATTTGATTCTGCCTGTTCAAGTTTTCCGTCAAGATAGTTTATGCGGCCTAGACCTATGAGGGCTTCAGTACATTTAGGATCTGCCTTATAAGCTTCTATAAATTTTCTTCTCGCATCATTGTATCTTTTAGCTGAGTAAAAATCCAATCCCTGCTCGGTTAGGGCTCTTGAATCTTTAGGATTTATGGTCAATATTTTTTTCAAATATTGATCTTTTTTTTGCAGATTGTTTTCAGCTTGAGCCATCATAACTTGGGCATAAAGGATGTCGGTATTATTGGGATAGGCCTTGGAAAGTTCATTTGCAAAAGTTTCCGCTTCCTTTGTTTTTCTCATCGAAATGAGGATTGATAGTTTTAGATATTGTATCTTAAAATCCTTGGTCAGTTCAGGATCCGATTCGTCTATTAATTTTAAGATACCGTCAAGATCATTATCCTTTAAAAGTGCTGTAAGCTTATCGGTAAATTCGTCTCTAGGATTTGAGCTGCTTTTTTTTGCCGTTTTTTTAGGCTGAACTTTTTTGGGTTCTGCTGTTGCAGGTTTTATTACTATGGGCTTGATTTCTTTGATTTCGGCCTTTTCCGGTTCGGTTTTTTTTGCTTCTTCAATTACAGGCTCTTTCACAGCTTCTTCGGTAGTCTTACACGAAAAAACGAGGAAGAAAGCGATCAAAAAACTAAAATAGACAAAAATTTGCTTGGTTATTTTCATAATAACTCCTTATAAGTATTGCAATTATTCCTTACTTTATATAAACTATAACATTATGAAACACAAATCAAGTAGGATGATTGCCTTAACCATATTGTATATACTAATTATTTTCGGCATTTTTGTTATTCAGTTTACCATTGGGAAGACTTTTTATTATACAATAGGTGCCATGACCGTTTCCGGCCGGGATGAGGTTGATGAAAGCGGAAACAGAACTCCTCTTTTACCTCTCCATATAGTCTCGAACGGGTTGGATTTTTACATTACAGATCAAACCCCCATTACTGCAAAAACGAGCAATAACGAAGATATGAGCCTAAAGGTTTTAAAGTACAAAAAAACCGAAGACTCCTTTAGTGTTATTTGTTCTAACGATATTTCGATAGATTTTACCTCATACCTCTCGGAAACGGTTGAGACGGTAAAAATTTCCGTTTCAATGCCGTCCGGAATAGAGACCGTTTATTTTCCTTGGAAATTGACTCAATCAGCCCGTCTTGAACGTCAGGATGATCAAATCTTTTTAAGATATGGAAAAGACAGGTTTATTTTTAGAGGCGGCTACGGCTTTGGAAATTCCGATGATACATCGGAACTCCCCCATCTTATTCTTTCAAGTTCAAAAAAAACAGCCTTTTATGAAACCTATATTCAATCTGAAACTTTGGACTTTGATTCTATCAGGCGTATCCCTATTGCAAGTGACGAAGAATACCAAAAAAACAAGCAATTGTTTAGAGAAAAGGCCTTGGATTATTTTGTAAGTGTGATTTCGGCAAAAAATTATAACGAAGAACTTTTGACGGCATATGTAGCCGAAAAAGCCTTTAAGGGCGAATATGCAAGAGCTCTTGTATCTGCTCCGTCTTCTCTTTTGCCTAAAGAAAAGCGAACCTATATATCAAGTACCTTTTATGATAACCTTGTGCAAAACGATAAAAGCCTTGCAGTTTACCATAAAAAGCTGTTAACCGGCATTGAATCAAGTATAGCAATGGCTGAAATTTCAGTATTTGACAGGGACTCTATTATTCCGTTTTTGATAAACAACTCAAGGACAAATTTAATTCCTGCCTTGGAAAAGATAGCTTCTAACGCAAAGCAGGAGGACTTAAACTCTTTTTTTGCCGCAGGCTTGTTGGAAGCTGCAATGGATTATGCTCTTTATTTTCCTAATAAACAAAATCTTTTTATTGAAGATTCCGAAAAATATGAAGCGGTATTAAAAGATTCTTTAATTTCTATTGACGAGGGTATATTTATATCCTCAGATAAAAAGACCATAGATACCGAAAAAACTTTGAAAACAGCATCCGTTTTAATCCGTTATGGAAGTTCGTATCCCGATAAGGGAGCATGGAAGGCTGTGGGGCAGGCCCTGTATTCTTCTATCTTTTCCCTTGGAGGAAATTCTTCAAGTTTACCGGCCTCCTTTGATATTCAAGGCGATAAGGCAAAGAAGTTGGGGCTTATGGCTAATGATGCCTTAATCCTCCATGCTGAAAAGCTATATCCGGCCGCCATTAAGGATAATCCCTGCTATCCCCATGAAGAGTCTTTGGCTTTAAAGGCTGAACCCGGTATTTGGGCTTGGACATCGGCCCTTGGGATAAACGTGCTTAAAAACGATTCAAAAATATTCAGCTTTAGAATTTCGGCTAAGGCAGGAGATACCCATTACCTGATTATAAGGGGGATCCGCCCCTTTTACAGGATACAGATCCATGGAATCGATTTTAGAACCGACCCTAGATTTGAGATTTATAATTCCTCCGGCTATGTTTATGATGAAAGAACCCGTACTCTTTTGTTAAAAATGAAGCACAAAAAAGATGATGAAGATATAGTTCTCTTTTTAGGCCGCCCTCCTGAACCCGCACCCGTTCAACCTTCTGTCCAAGAGGGTACCGAAGACGGAGCTAAGACTGAAGCCGGTGCCTCAAGTGAAAATTCCGGCTCTGCCGAGGAAAAAGAAGAAACCTCTGATGCCGATAATGAATAAAAGCGGAGTCTTTTTTCCGGCTTAAAACTTTTTTTATAAATATTGCTAAAAAACTATCCTTTTTTGTAAAAATATGGTATACTATATAGTGTCTTGCAAAAAAAATAAGGAGTTAAGGTGAATAAAAGAGATTTTCCGCGCGTTCATTTTTACGATCAAGATTTCGTGGACATTTACGATAGAACATGGGCTTTGGTTCATGATTTTTGGCATTCAGCAGGCGATGGTAAACAAGGTACCGAGGGTTTTTTTATTTATCCCGAAGCGGACGGTAATTTTTTAAATCAATATGAAACTATATTTTCCTCTTTTTTCTTTGTTTATTCAAATAAGAATTATACACCGAATTCTGCTCTTGACTTTTTTTATGACAGGCAGGAAGAAAACGGAGCTATACGCAATAGATATGATTTTGATACAAAGGAACCCGTTTTAAAGAGGGATAATCCTGAAGGGCTGGGTATGCCCTTATTTGCATGGGCTGAGTACAATATTTATCATAAGACGGGAAACAAGAAGCGTGTAAAGGATATTATGCCTGTTTTGATCAAGTACATGGACTGGATCGAAAAAATGTTTAAGTCGGATAACGGCCTTTATAAAAGTCCTCTTGAGACAGTCAATATGCCTAATACGCCGCGAAAAGATTCCGTTTTTTTAACCGATTTTAATTCGGCCCTAGCCGTAAATGCCCTTTATATGTCTGCCTTGGGCGATATACTAAACGATAAGGAAATTGATTTTCAATACAAGAGGATGTATTTTACCATAAAAACCAGAATCAACTCCATGATGTGGAATGAAGAGGACGGTTTTTATTATGATCTTGATGCTGAGGGTAATCAGATAAAGAAAAAGACCCTTGCAGGTTTTTGGCCCATGCTTGCCGAGATTCCCAACGAGGATAAGGCTGCTCTTTTGGTGGAGCACCTATCCAATCCTAAAACCTTCGGGGTTGATCATCCCTTTCCAAGCCTTGCAGCCGATGAGCCTGAATATGACGAAAACGGAAACGGTGCCTGCGGCAGCGTCTTCCCTATTTTGAATTTTGTTGTTGTAAAGGGCTTGGAAAAGTATAACCGCTGGGAGATAGCAAGAGAGTGCGTTATAAGGCACCTTTACTATGTGCTTGAAACCCTATCTCCCGCAGGAAATTCAAAAAAACAAGGCTTTTTATGGGAGGCCTATTCTCCCGTCAAGGAAGGCCCTGCCCAGTGGAAGGGAAAACCGGCCTTTCCGCGTAAGCAGTATCTGGTAAGCGTAGGTCTTTCTACAATCAGTTTAATGATAGAAAACGTTATCGGCCTTTCCATAAGCCTTCCGCGTAAGACGGTAAACTGGACGGTTCCTAACCTTGAGGTAATGGGCATAGAAAATTTAAGCCTTAAACGGAACCTGATCACCATTCTTTCGTCCAAGAGTCAGAGGGGCTGGGAAATCCACATGGAAAGCGAAAAGCTTTATTATTTTACCATAAACATCTTAAACGAAAAGAAAAAGACCCTACCGATTCCGTCAGGCAAGTGTTCAATGCTGATAGACAAGCTTTAAATTATATTCAAGGCCTTTTGGGTTTCTACAAGCTCTTTTAAGGCCTTAATATAGGCAGCCTTTCTCATACTTACCTTATAGGTCTCTTTTACGTCCCATACCAGTCTAAAGGCTTCAATCATCTTATCTTCGAGGCGCCTGTTGACCTCTTCTTCTGTCCAATAAAAACCTTGCAGGTTTTGTACCCATTCAAAATATGAGACTATGACGCCTCCGGAATTGGCAAGAACATCGGGCACACTTATAATATTCTTTTTTTCGAGAATCCTATCGGCTTCGGGAGTTACGGGGCCGTTTGCGGCTTCGATTATTATGGAAGCCTTAATATTTGATGCATTTTTTTCGGTAATTTGATTTTCGAGGGCAGCCGGAATCAAGATATCGGTTTTAAGCTCCAATAGTTCTTCATTGCTTATTCTTTTAAAATCGCCTTCAAAAGATTTAAGAAGCTGTCCTTTTTTTACATGTTCCATTATAAGCCGGATGTTTAAGCCCTTTTCGTTATATACGGCTCCGCTTACATCGCTTACTGCGATTACCTTCGCTCCGTCTTTATAAAAAAGATCTGCCGTAACGCCGCCTACATTTCCAAGACCTTGAATGACTACACTTTGGCTTTTTAAGTTTTTATTTAGTTTTTTTAAAATTTCCCTTGCCGCAAAGAGAACTCCCCGGCCTGTGGCTTCTACTCTTCCCTTAGAACCTCCGAGAGGAAGAGGTTTTCCTGTAACGACTGCGGGTGTGAAATCCCCTGCATAGCTGCTGTAGGTATCGACTATCCAGGCCATTACTCTTGCATTTGTTCCGACATCCGGAGCAGGTATATCCGTCTTAGGCCCTATAAAAGAAGCAATCCTCCTTGTGTAGCCCCTTGTCAGCTTTTCAAGTTCCGTTTCGGAAAGATGAGAAGGATCTACACAGATGCCTCCTTTTCCGCCGCCATAGGGAATGTCGGCAACGGCACATTTAAAGGTCATCCATGCTGCAAGGGAGCGTACCTCATCGATATTTACATCTTGATGAAATCTTATTCCCCCCTTTGCAGGGCCTCTTAATGTAGAATGTTGAACCCTGTATCCGTTAAAAACCCTGATTTTTCCGTTATCCATTTTTACCGGTATCGAAACATGCATTTCTCTTTCGGGGTTTAAAAGGGTTATATAATCGTCCTCTGCCAAACCCACCGTATTTGCGGCTTCGGTTATTGTACTTAAAAGTTTTTCGTATGTACTCGCCATAAATTTCCTCTTAAAAAGTTTATTAGGAATTATACATTAAAAGCCTTGTTTGTGAAAGTTATTTAGGGGGAAAAATTGGAATTTCAGCTTAAAAAAGAAAAACGATTTCGGTCCGCAAAGGGATTTAGGGTTCCTCAAAATGTACACCCAAGGGTATCAATCAGGTGTACTCAAGGCCAAAACGAAGAAAACTTGACAAAATCTTCACTAACAGCCCAAGGAGCAATAGAGGAAATAAATATGATTAACACGATAAATTTTGCTGCGACTCATGAGTCCAAGCAGAGTACAGCACGGGCAAAACTTGTATTTTACCCTCATAGTCATTGGCAGGTCTTACGGCTCGGAGGTCATAATTGATTTTCGCCTTCCCGGGATAATCCCAGTGGCATGCTTGAAAAACAACTCTCTCACTTACGTCAGCCGGACTGCTCAGGACTTTCACCTGATTCCCTTTTCACCCCTTAGCTAAAAGGGGCACCAAGACCGAAACCGTTATTTAAACCGATTGTATACTTTTATAAAGAAGATGTCAAGGTATCAAAATTTGTATTTATAATTGAAAAATACCCTATTCTATGATATAATCGGCTTATTGGAGGTGAGTGTATGTCTGAAAAAATGTATTGTGATCCGGCCGAGATCTTGGAAGTTACGGTGCAAAAAGGGATTGCAAAGGCTTCGACCCCTGTGTGGAAGCTGATTTGCTTAGGTTTTTTGGCAGGTGTTTTTATTGCCTTTGCTTCGGAAGGCTCTAATATGGCGGCCTTCGGGCTCTTTGCCAAGCCTGAAACTTACGGCCTTGGCAAATTTGTTGCAGGCCTTATCTTTCCTGTAGGGCTTATGCTTGTCCTCCTTGCAGGGGCCGAGCTCTTTACGGGAAACAACCTGATAATTGCCGGCGTTTTAGAAAAAAAGGTGAAAGTTTCGGCAATGCTGAAAAACTGGCTTGCAGTTTATGTTGGGAATTTTATCGGCTCTGTTTTTCTTGCCTTTTTAATTGTAAAAAGCGGACAGCTTTCAAGCGGCGGAAGCCTTTTGGGCGGGATTACGGTAAAAATCGCTTACGGGAAGGTTTCTCTTTCGTTTGTACAGGCTGTTTTTTTAGGCATTATGTGTAACTGGTTAGTCTGCCTTGCCGTCTGGCTTTGTTACGGGGCTAAGGATATGACGGGAAAGCTCCTTGCCGCTTTTTTTCCGATTTGGCTTTTTATAACTTCGGGTTTTGAACACAGTGTTGCAAACATGTACTATATCCCTGCAGGTATTTTAGCGAAAAGCGTTCCGGCCTATGCGGCTGCCTCAGGTCTTTCCGCCGAAGCTCTTGCAAATATAAATTGGACTGCCTTTTTTGTAAACAATTTAATTCCCGTTACTCTCGGAAACATAATAGGCGGAGCCTTTTTTGTCGGAACTTTTTATTGGATTTGTTATAAGAAAAAATAGATTTTATAAATTAAGGAATTTATTATGAAAGTAGAAAATTGTGATGTAGGCTTTATAGGCCTCGGTGTTATGGGAAAAAGTATGGCCGAAAGATTAAGGTCGGCCGGAGCTAAGATGCACGTTTTTACGCGTACAAAAAAATCCGCCGAAGAGATTCTTTCAAAAGGTGCTCTTTGGTATGATGACCCTGCAAGTCTTGCTCCCAACTGTAAAATCATCTTTACCATTGTCGGCTATCCGCAAGATGTTGAACAAACATATTTCGGAGAAAAGGGCTTATTAAAGACTGCAAAGCCCGGAACAATCTTTGTAGATATGACGACTTCAAGCCCGATCTTGGCAAAAAAGATTTATGATGAGGCAAAGAAAAAAGAATGTTTTTCGGTAGATGCTCCCGTTTCGGGCGGAGACATAGGGGCTAAAAACGGAACCCTTTCGATTATGGCCGGAGGAGATGAAGCTGCCTTTAAAGAGCTTGATCCCTTTTTTGCCTGCATGGGAAAAACTTGGGCATTGCAGGGCGGTGCAGGCGCAGGGCAGCACACCAAGATGGCAAACCAAATAGCCGTTGCCGCAAACCTTTTCGGTGCGGTCGAAGCCGTCTGCTATGCGGAAGCCGCAGGCCTTGATCCCCAAAAAATGCTTTCGGCCATCGGAGGCGGAGCTGCCGGAAGCTGGCAGATTTTAAACAACGGGCCTAAGATGCTTCAAAAGGATTTTGCTCCCGGCTTTTACATTAAGCACTTTTTAAAGGATTTAAATATAACCTTAAATGTTGCAAAAGAGCTAAAACTTCACATTCCTGTTTTAGAGCTTGCACAAAATTTCTTTAACAAGATGAATGAAGAAGGCTATGCCGAAAAAGGAACGCAGGCCATCTACGAATACTATAAAACCATTTAAAGGAAAATTTAATGCACAAAGATGAACAAAAAATCAAAGAGGTTCAAACAAAATACGGGCCCCTTCTTGCCAAAACCGCTTTTGAGCTTGGCGCCTTAAAGCTCTCTCCTAATGCCCCCTTTACTTGGGCATCAGGTTATAGGATGCCCATTTATAACGACAACCGCCGCTTTTTGGCCAAGCCTGAAATGCGCCGCGCTATAGCCGAAGCCTTTGCAGAACTCTTAAAAGCTGTCGGCTTCGATCCCGAATGGCTTGCAGGAACAGCTACTGCAGGCATCCCTCATTCCGTAAGCTTAGGCGACCTCTTACAAAAAAGCGTTTCCTATGTGCGCTCAGGCGGAAAAGATCACGGTTTAAAAAATCAAATTGAGGGCTTGGGAGCCGATCCCGATTATAAGGGTGCCGGTGTCCTTGTGGTTGAAGATTTAATTTCGACAGGTGGAAGCTCCATAAAGGCCGTTGAGGCTGTGCGCAATGCAAACGGAAAGGTTCCCTTTTGTTTTGCCATTTTTTCTTACGGATTTGCAGAAGCCGAAAAAGCCTTTGCAGAACTTAATCCTCCGTGTATTCCGGCTACTATTTTAAACTACGATATTATGCTGGATGAGGCCGTAAAGCAAAACTATATAAGCGAAGAAAATAAAAAGAGCTTGGCTGAATGGAGACTTGATCCCTTCGGCTGGGGCGAAAAGCACGGCTTTCCCAAGGTCTGATATTTTTTAAAGATTTTTTAATCGCTTAAAATAAAACTTAAATAGCCGTGAAAGAGCTCAGCCTTTTTTACGGCTATTGAGTTTGTTGAAAATTAAAACCCCTGCAAAGGATGCTATACTTCCTATAAGAAATACGGTGATTGCAAGTCCCGTATTTTTTTGTGCTAAACTTTTTCCTGCTATGGTTGATGCTAATATAGCAGGAAAACGGGCGAGGGTACTTAGGATTAGCCATTCGCTTAAGCGTATGGGTGTAAGGCCTGCCATGTAGGTTAATAAGTCCTTAGGTGTTCCCGGAATTAAAAAAACGATAAAGACAATCAGGTGGAGCCTTTTTTTGTTTTTAAATATTTTTATTGATTCTATTTTTTCGGGAGAAAAGAAAATTTCTATTGCCGCTCTGCCGAATTTTTTTACAAATAAAAAAATTAAGATACTTGCGGCTGCTATTCCTGCCAATGATACTAAGGCTCCCTCTACAGCTCCAAAAGCATAGCCCGCTCCTATTTCGAAAGGGCCTCCCGGAATCACCGCAAATACCACTTGCAAAAAAACGGCAGCCGTAAAAAATATGCGGCTTGAAAAAGGATGAGAGTCAACATAGGCATGAACCTTTTCTGCATCCATAAGAAAATTTATAAGAGGCCTGCCCCAAAAAAAATATAGGAAGATACTCAAACAAAAAAGAAAAATTATTGAGCCTATAGTAATTATTTTTCGCCATTTATCGGTTAGTTTTTTCATTTTAAAATTTTTATAAAGTCAGTTTGAAGTTGATTTATTATTATACTAAAAATAAAAAGAATAAACAACAAATAAAAAAGCGGTTCTTTTTAGAACCGCTTTTCCGTCAAACTGTTTACAGCTTACCTTAACAAGGTCATGACACTCTGAGTTGCCTGATTTGCCTGTGCAAGCATTGCTGTACCGGACTGTGTGAGAATCTGGTTTTTGGTATAGTCTACCATCTCCTTAGCCATATCTACGTCACGGATTCGTGATTCGGAGGCTTGGAGGTTTTCTGCTGCGATATTGATACCTACAACAGTGAGTTCGAGTCTGTTCTGGTATGCACCAAGGTCGGCTCTCTGCTTGTTGATCTTCTTGATGGCTTCATCAAGGGTACCGATAGCGCGGTTAGCTTTTTCGGGTGTCTCGATAGTCATAATCGATTCATCTCCGACATTGCGAACGCCGAGAGCCTTAGCTGTCATTGTTCCAATGTAAGCTCTTGTTCTCTGATCCATGTTGGCACCGATGTGGAACCACATAGAAGCAGTAACAGTATTTTCTCCGGTTTCTTGAGCAAATCTTCCGGTAAGCATATTCATACCGTTAAACTGTGCGTGGCTTGCGATTCGGTCTACTTCAGCGATGAGCTGAGATACTTCAACCTGAATGTACAAGCGGTCTTCTGCCGAGTAAATACCGTTGGAAGACTGAACGCTGAGCTCGCGGATTCTCTGAATAACATCTGTAGTTTCCTGAAGGAAGGCTTCCGCAACTTGAATAAAAGAAATGCCGTTTTGTGCGTTGGCACTTGCTTGGTTCAAACCGCGAATCTGGCTTCTCATTTTTTCTGATACGGCCAAACCGGATGCATCATCGCCCGCTCGGTTAATACGTAAACCTGAAGAAAGTTTTTCTATGTTTTTTTGGTTCATTAAATGGGTATGTCCCAATGTCCTCTGTGAAAACATAGCGCTCATGTTGTGATTAATGATCATATTCCTACTCCTTTGGTGATTTTCGGCAATTATTAATTCCCGCGGCATCCCTGCCGATATGTCATTTCCGGATCCTCTGTCGTTCCGCAGAAGACGGAAGCACATTAAAATTTAAGCTGTGCTTAGTTCTTTTATCGGAGAACTAAAAAAAGACTTAAGAAAAAAGTTGTGATTTTTTTTTAGATAAATATTTTCCTAAAAGAAAATTTTAGTATGCCGAAAATCATATAGTAAAAGGTAAAATCGTATAGTAAGAGGTATGATGAACAGTTTGGCAGAAATTCAGCCTCTCTGTTCATCTACGAGTTTTGTGCAAAGCACAAAACATCGTGATATTGTATGTAGTTTTGCTATGCAAAACTACTTGAAAAAACTTTTTTCAGGATTTTATAATCCTTGCAAAAAGTTTTTATAGAGGTGGTTATATGGTAAGAGGTTGGTATACTGCGGCGAGCGGAATGCTGGCTCAGCAGCGTCAGCTGGATGTTATTTCAAACAATTTGGCTAACTTGGATACGACTAGTTTTAAAAGGGATGTTTCCGTTCAAAAGTCTTTTCCCGAATTGCTTTTAAGAAGGCTGAACGATGACGGAGTTATAAAAAATCCCTTCGGCTCATCAGACATAGCTCCAATTATAGGAAAGTTAGGTCTCGGTGTTGAAACTAACGAGATTTTTACCGAGTTTGAGCAAGGCTCCTTAAAGCAGACAAGCTCTCCGGCCGATTTGGCCTTGGAAGGGCAGGGCTTTTTTGCCGTTGAAACACCTTACGGCGAAAAATATACCCGCAATGGAAACTTCATGGTCGGAGTTGAAGGCTATCTTATGACCAAGGAAGGCTATCCGGTTATGGGAGAAAACGGCCGCATCTTTTTACAGGATATGGAATATAAGATTAACCAAGACGGACAAATCTATATACGCCCCATTACCCAACCGGAAAGCGATTCCGTTTATTTGGACCGCTTAAAAATAGTTGAATTTGAAAACGAAAGATATTTGAGCAAAAACGGATCAAGCTTTTACCTGGACACGCCTCTTTCCGGTAAGGCCATTGCTGCCGAAGGCCCGTCGCGTCCCGTTGTGGTGCAGGGCTTTATCGAGGCATCCAATGTAAATGTAGTCAACGAAATGGTTAGGATGATAGAAGTAAACAGGGCCTATGAGGCCAATCAAAAATCCATTCAGGCCGAAGATACGATGATGGCCAAACTATGGAACGAAGCAGTTAAAAGATAGATAGGAGGTAAATTATGGTTAGAAGTTTATGGACAGCCGCAACAGGCATGAACACTCAGCAGGCAAATATCGACACGGTTGCAAACAACTTGGCAAACGTAAACACAAGCGGCTTTAAAAAGCAGAGGGCTGAATTTGAAGACCTCATCTATCAGACGGTAAGGACGGCAGGAACCCCTGCTACCGAAGACACAATTACACCGGTAGGAGTTCAGATGGGACATGGTGCAAGGCTTGCCGCCACCCAAAGAATATTTGAACAGGGTTCCTTACAGAACACCGGAGTAACAAGCGATATTGCAATTCAGGGAGAAGGTTTTTTTAGAGTTCTTCAATATGACGGAACCTATGCTTACACAAGGGACGGTTCTTTTAAGATTGATAGAGACCGCCAGCTTGTGACTTCAAACGGTTTGCGCGTTTTGCCCGAAATCATCTTCCCCGAAGGTTATAGGGAGAACACGATTACCGTCAGCAGAGACGGCCGTGTTACCGTTAAGGTCGGCGACATAGACGATCCGATCGAAGTAGGTCAGATAGAGCTTTACCGCTTTCAAAATAATGCAGGTCTTTCGGCCGAGGGTACAAACCTTTTTAGGCAGACCCCGGCCTCAGGTGCAGCTATTCCGGGGCGCCCCGGCTTTAGCGGGTTCGGAAGAACCGAGCACAAGTTTTTGGAAATGTCAAACGTTTCAACCGTAAGCGAGATGGTAAACATGATTGTTGCCCAAAGAGCTTATGAGTTCAATTCAAAGGCTATCCAGACAAGCGACAATATGCTCGGCACTGCAGTAAGTTTAAAACGATAAGTTTGACTTAAAAATAATTTTTAGTTAAGGCTTGGGAGGGCAGAAGATGGAAGTAAACAAAATACAAATAAATCAAACGGGAAGGGAAGACGTAAAAAATTCTTTGATAAATAAAAAAGAAATTCCGTCTTCCGTAAAATCTCAACAAAATTTTACTCAAATGCTTGAATCTTTGAGAGGTTCCGAAAGAGCTTCTTCCGTTATTTCTAATATTCAGGGAGAAAGCTCCGCTTCCGTCTCAGGCCTAAAAACAGGACAGCTCTTTGATACCCGCCTTCCGGGAGATATTTTAAAATCCATGAAGATAGAAAATCCGGTTCCGGCCGATACGCACAGGGAGGTTCAAGGCGTGGCTTCCTCCTTCGGAAAGTCGGGTGAAACGGTTCATTCAAAATACTCGATTGACAGAACGAGTAAGCTTTACGAGCAGGCCCTTGAATTTGAATCCTACTTTGTAAAAATAATGCTTGATTCGATGCGCAGCACCTTGTCGGGTAAAACCCTTGCAGGGGATGAGTCCTTTGCAGGAAAGATGTACCAAGACATGATGTATGATGAGCTCGGCCGCAGTATGACTAAAAACGCCGGCTTCGGCCTCGCCGATCAAATCTATTTGGAACTTTCCGGAGCAAGGGGATGACGGTCCCTTGCGGTTAACTTAAACCTTAAACTTTCCTACCTCCGTCGATAGGCTGTCGATGTTCCGCTTATTCTTTTGGGTAATTTCACTTACATCCTGTACGGCATTGCTTATCTGAATTGCGCCGGCGGCCATTTCATTCATGCTGTCCGTTATAATGCGGGTAAGTGAATCTAGTTTTTGCATTTCGATTGCAACATTTTCACCGCCCCTAAGCATTTCAGCAGATCCGTCATTTACCTGATTGGTTACCATATTGATATCACGGATTGCGCTGAGTACTTCCTTGCTGCCGTTTTCTTGTTCCCGCATAGCATCCATCAAATTTTGACTCATTGTTTTTACTTGGTCGGATAGGTTGAAAATAGTATTGAACTTATCCTCTGCCGTCTTTGCAGCAGCCGAAAGCATTTCAATTTCTCCCGACAGTACTTTTAGGGTTGAGGTGATAGTTTTTCCTTGAGTGCTGGATTCTTCTGCAAGTTTACGTATTTCGTCGGCAACAACGGCAAAACCCTTTCCTGCCTCACCTGCATGGGCGGCTTCAATGGCCGCATTCATAGCCAATAGGTTTGTCTGACTTGCAATATGCTGAATAACATTGCTGGCTTCCAAAAGCCCGCCCGATTCTTCGGCTATTCGTTGAGTTACACTGTTTGCTCCCGCAACGGTTTCCTTTCCGTCAGCGGTGGCTGAAGCGAGTGTCTTTATAACATCATTTGTTTTATCCAGAGTTTGAGTGATTGAGGCGATATTGCCTACCATCTGTTCGATAGCTGAGGAAGATTCTGCAACGCTTGCTGCCTGATTTTCGATACTTCCGTTAAGATTTTTTATAGTCCGGATAATCTGTTCTACGGTAGCTGCCGTTTCACTGACGCTTGCAGCTTGTGTAAGAGCCTGTTTTTTTACTCCGTCAATGTTTGCGCTTATCTCATGCACGGCGCTGGCTGTTTCCGTCATATTGCTTACAAGCTCCGAACCTGTGTTTGTCATCTCGGCACTGTTTTTTCCTACGACTTTAATTGAAGAGCCTATTTTTTCGATTGTTTGATTGAAGTATTCGGATAGATCCGTTACCTCATCATTTCCGACCAAGGGCAGACGGACGGTCAAATCTCCTTCACCTTGGGCAATATCCTTGAGGGCGGAAACTACAACATTTATAGGCTTGATCATTTTATAGGATGTAATGAAAAGTATAACTAAGCTTACCGCTAAGATACTAAAACCTATAAAAAGCATTCTGTTTCTCAGAGTATCAATACTTCCCATAAACTGTTTCATCGGGGCTCTAATAACAACAGTCCAGTCGGTATTACTCATCTTTGCATAAGATGCTATATAGGTTGTTCCATCATATTTATAAAAACCTATTTCACTTTTTGTGCTGTCCAAAGCTTTTTGCGTAAATTTGGCTAATGAAGTCAATTCAGGGTTTGTTTTTGCATTATTTAAAATATTATCCTGAGAATTTACCAAATTAAAATCTTTATGTGCTATTGTTGTTCCGGAGCGGCCTAAAATATAACAGTTTCCTGTTTCTCCGACGATAATATCATTAATATCATCGGATAGGTGTTCGGCTCCGATTGCGCAGTTTAATACACCTGTAACAGTTCGATCTTTATCGTATACAGGAACAGCAAATACAAGTACAAATTTGTTAAGGGAACGGGATAAAAGAGGTTCTGAAGCAAAACGTTTTCCGCTTGCAGCTGATTTAAACCATTCACGGTCTTTTACCGATATAACTTGTCCGTCATTTGCAGTACGTGTTCCTGAAAGGTCGTACAAATTGAGTTGATCCAACCTTTTATTAAAAGATGCTTCTTTGTCCAATACTGCAGCTTTTTCTGCATAGGGCACGGTTTTATCGGTTAAGACAGGCATACGGGCTATCCCTTCCAAAAATTGGAAAAAAGCCGTAACCCTTCCGTCAATAATTTCAGCCGTATCGGCAGCCTTATCTTTAAGGTGAATCTCCACCTTTTCAGTTACAGTTTTTCGGGCTGTTCGTACTCCTAAAACACCCAGCGTAAAACCTGCCGCAAAAATCAAAGTACCGAATATAATCAATAGCTTATTCCGCATTGAAAACCTTTTTTTCATGTAGTTCCTCCCTCAGGTAAAGTAATGTTTAATATGTGAATTGAAAAATATGTATGAAGCTTTCCATGTAAATAATTGCAAGTTTTAATAGTTACATGGTAACTAGTATAAATTTTTAAGAATTTTCAGTATTTTCTCCTTATTCCCAAAAGCCGTTTTTTTTTGTATAATATCTTCTTATGAATAATCAAAATCATGGCGGACACCTAAATAAGCTCATCGTAAAGGGTGCCCGTGAACATAACTTAAAAAACATTGATGTGGAGCTTCCTCGCGATAAGCTCATCGTTATATCGGGCCTTTCAGGTTCGGGCAAAAGCTCGCTCGCCTTTGATACCATCTTTGCCGAGGGGCAGCGCCGCTATGTCGAGTCCCTTTCGGCCTATGCCAGGCAGTTTTTAGGCAGGATGGATAAGCCCGATGTGGACTACATTGAGGGGCTTTCTCCCGCTATTTCTATCGAACAAAAAACCACTCACCGTAACCCCCGCTCCACGGTCGGCACGGTAACGGAAATTTACGACTACTACCGCCTCCTTTTTGCCCGTACGGGGCACGCCCACTGTCCTTCTTGCGGAAAGGAGATTAAGGAGCAGACGGTTGACCAGATTATAGACACCATTATGGCCTGGCCTGAAGGAACCCGCGTTCAGATTCTGGCTCCCATCATAAAGGGAAAAAAGGGAGAACACCAAAAGATTGTAAGCGATGCGATTGCCGCAGGCTTTGTGCGTGCCCGCATCGACGGCCTCCTCGTAAACCTTGAAGACGGAATAAAGCTCGATAAGCAAAAAAAGCACACAATCGAAATAATCGTAGACCGAATTCAACTGTCGGGCGATGTAAGAAAACGCCTTTCCGAATCCGTGGAAACTGCCTTGGAAAGTTCGGGCGGAACCCTTCTTGCTACAAGGCAGGACACCAAGGATTCCCCTGTAATCGAGGTTTTCTTTTCGCAAAAAAATGCCTGCTCTGACTGCGGAATTTCGATGCCCGAATTACAGCCCCGCCTTTTTTCTTTTAATAACCCGATAGGGGCCTGCCCGGAGTGTACCGGCCTCGGAGTGACCCAGCATTTTGACCAAGACCTCATAGCCCCCGATAAGGGCCTTTCGTTCAATGAGGGCGTCTTTGTTCCGTATAACCCCGAATCGGATTGGAACAGGGTGCGCTTTGAAGCCCTCGCGGCCCAATACGGCTTTTCCCTTGATACGCCTCTAAACAAGCTCCCCAAAAAAATTCAAACTATCATTTGGGAGGGCTCGGGCGACACGAAGATTCAGTTTTCGTACACGGCCAAAAGCGGAACAGGCAAGTACTCTTATAACCGCCCCTGGCCCGGCATAATGGCCGACATGAATAGGAAGTATAACGAATCCTACTCGGCCTCTGTCAGGGAGTACTACGAAAAGTTTATGTCGATAAAACCCTGCAAAACCTGCGGAGGGATGAGGCTTAAGCCCGAGGTGCTGGCCGTAACGGTGGGCAATAAAAACATTCATGAGCTCACCTGCCTTTCGGTCGGGGATTCTATCAGCTTCTTTGAAAAACTAAAACTTTCCGAAACGGAAGAACACATAGCCTTTCAAATCTTAAAAGAAATTAAGGCCCGTTTGGAGTTTATGAAAAACGTCGGCCTCGATTACCTGACCCTCGAAAGAAAGGCCGCAACCCTTTCGGGAGGGGAAGCTCAGCGCATAAGGCTTGCGACCCAGATAGGTTCAAGCTTGATAGGCGTTCTTTATATTTTGGATGAGCCTTCGATAGGACTTCATCAAAGGGATAACCAGCGCCTTATCGACACTCTTTTATATTTGCGCAATTTGGGGAACACCCTCATCGTTGTAGAACATGACGAGCAGACTCTCCGCACGGCCGACTACATTGTAGACCTAGGCCCCGGGGCAGGCGTTCACGGCGGAAACATTACGGCGCAAGGCTCGCCTGAGGAAGTAGCGAGGGTAAAAAACAGTTTAACCGGTCAATATCTTGCAGGAACCCTTAAAATGGATATCCCCGAAAAAAGGCGTGAGGGCAACGGAAAGGCCTTGGTGCTTTCAGGCGTGAGTGAGCATAACCTAAAAGACGTTTCGATAAAAATTCCTCTGGGAGCCTTTACCTGCATCACCGGAGTTTCGGGTTCGGGGAAGTCCACCCTGTTGACCGATGTACTTTACCCTGCCGTTTCAAACAAGATTATGCGCTCCTCCCTTCCTGAAGGGGCCTATAAAAGACTGAGCGGCCTTGAACACATAGACAAGGTTATCAATATCGATCAAAGCCCCATCGGAAGAACGCCCCGCTCAAACCCGGCAACCTATGTAGGAGTTTTTACGGGGATAAGGGATCTCTTTGCAAGCCTTCCCGAATCGAAGGCGAGAGGTTATAAGCCCGGCCGCTTTTCATTTAATGTGCGGGGCGGAAGGTGCGAGCATTGTCAGGGGGACGGAACCCTCACAATCGAGATGAACTTTTTGCCCGATGTTTATATAGCCTGCGATGTTTGCCGAGGGAAGAGGTTTAACAAGGAAACCCTCGATGTCCGCTATAAGGGCAAAAACATTGCCGACGTTTTGGATATGACCATCGAGGAAGCTTCGGAATTCTTTGCTCCCATTCCTCACATTGCCCGAAAACTTCAAACCCTCTTATCGGTAGGCTTGGGTTATATAAAGCTTGGCCAATCGGCGCTTACCCTTTCAGGAGGAGAAGCCCAGCGTGTAAAACTTGCAAACGAGCTTGCCAAGCGCTCTACGGGCAAGACCCTCTATATCTTGGACGAGCCGACAACGGGCTTACATTTTGCAGACGTTAAGCAGCTCATGCAGGTTATCCACCGCCTGATTGATCAGGGAAACACCGTCGTTATGATCGAGCACAACCTTGACGTTATCCTGCAAGCCGATAAGATTATCGACCTCGGTCCCGAAGGCGGAACCAACGGAGGGCAAATCATAGCCGAGGGAACTCCTGAAGAAGTTGCAAAGATAAAAAAATCCTATACGGGATATTACATAAAAGAAATGCTTGAAAGAGTCAGGTAAGACGGAATAATGAAAAAAGCTTTGCAGGGGGTAATCTTTATTCTTTTTCTCTTTTCGGTAAATGTTTTGGCATCCGAGGAAAAGCCTGAAAAGCCGATAAAGGTTACGATTAACTCTGCAGAGCTTACCGAGTATGTGAAGGTGCCTTCTGCCCCTGTAACAGAATTACCCGATACAGGTTCTAAACCTAAAAGCGATGAGCTCATTATTTTTACCGGCTTTGTTTCAATTTCGGTAACGGATGAAAATTCCGTATCTACTATCACAGCAGATAAAATAATTCACAATAAGACCCGGGAAACCTTGACAGCAATGGGTAATGTTGTTTACAGTCGCAAGATAGGATCCGATGAGGGGGAAAGCTTTAGAGGGGATGCTCTCATTTTTAATATTCAAAAACTTGAGGGTGTCTTTGTTGACGGCATCATAGAGCAGGCTCCTGCAAAAAAAAATCAAGACCCTTTTAGAATTCATACCGGTCTTGCCGGAAGAAATGAAAGCGGTGCCATAGCTTTTAAGGATGCCCTGCTTACGACAAGCAAGGAAAAATATCCCCTGTGGTCTATCAGGGCAAGCCGTCTTTGGATTTTACCCGGAAACGAAATGGCTTTTTTTAACGGTTTTTTGTCGGTCGGTGTTGTGCCTATCATGTACTTTCCGTTTTTTTATTATCCGGCTGACGAGATGATTTTTCATCCGGTCTTCGGTTTTAAAAACAGGGAAGGAGCCTTTGTTCAAACTACTACCTATATTTTGGGCCGCAAACCTGCGCCTAAAAGCGATGAAGCTACTTCGTTTTCAAATTTTATGCAAAGCGATACTATAAAAAAACAAAAACTTGAGGGCTTGTTTTTAAAAAAATTGGATGAACCTGCATCGGATACGGGCGGCTCCTATCTAAAGCTTATAGCAGATGCCTATTCCGGTCTTGGATATTTGGCAGGTATCGACGGAAAAATTATTCCTAAAAAGGGTTATATAAAACAAGCCGATTTTCACGGTCTTTTAGGATTTTCTTATACCTTGTATCCTAGGAACAGTATTTTATTTACCCTGTATGGAGAGCCGGGTAAAGAAAAAGCTGTCAATAGGGCAAACCTTTTCGGTAAAATAGTTCCATTCAGATATAGTTTCAACTTTAACATGAGCGTGACAAAGAGCCCATTCAATGTTTCCATTCTGTTTCCGTTTATTTCGGATCCTTTTTTTAAGAGCGATTTTATGGGAAGAAGCGAAGACATGAATTGGTTTAAGTATTTTTTAAACAAAGATAAGCTGGCTGAAGCTAAAGGGCAGGCAAGTGAAAATTTTTATTCATGGAAGCTTGACGGTTCGATCAATCCTAGTTTTTCCGTATTGAAGCCTTGGATAAGTTATATGTCTCTTGAGTCTTTTTCAGGGAAGGTTAATTTTGAATCAAAGAAAAATGAAAGCCTTAGCGGAAGCGATTCTTTGTATGCTCCGGACAGATTATTTTACTATCCTAAAAATATTTTACCGGAATTAAGAGCCGGCTTGGGCGGTACTATTTTTTCAACATCGATGTTATCTCAAAGAAAGAATAGACAGCAAACACAAGACATAGCAGGCATTAAAAACCCTTTTGAAGAAGATACTGTCAAGGATAAGAACGATAAAGTAAATAATAATGAGGAAAAAAAAGACGAAGCTCCGGCCTTTTCCAATGACCTCTTTCCTGTATATAAAATTGACAGTGTAAAAACAAACCGGTTTTTAAATTTAATAAGTTATGATTTAACCTATAAACTAAACGGTTCCGTCTTTCAAGATATAATTTTTAATCATAAGGATTGGAAAAAGCCTTTTGACATTGACTGGAATGATTTTTATTCAGCCTATTATAAATTAAACGGACAGGCTAAGATCGACAGCCGTCTTTCATATAATCAAGGTTTTTTGAATTTATCCAATTCTATTGAACTTAGCGGTAATAATCAAAAACACACATGGCATAAGGACAAGGCAGAGCAGGATAAGCTCCAATTAAATAATTATAAATTAAATGTTTATAGCGTAAATAATTCAAACAGCGTAAAATTTAGTCCGTTTATTTTTAACGAATTATTTAAACCGACTTTTTTAGAATGGTCTATTTCGGAAGTTCTTCTTCAAAATAAATTTAAGGGAACTGTTGCAAAACCTGAATGGGAAACTATCAAGGCAAAATGGGATAAGGAATATATTAAGACCCATATTGCATCTGCAGGTTTTGGAATTAATTTAAAAAATTATACCCAATTGATTACCTCATCCATGAATTTAAACCCGCTTTTGGAAGCCTATTCCTTTACAGGAAACTTTGCTTTTCCTTACGGTAAACTTAATATTTCTACAAGATTATTTGAAAAAGAAAATAATGTAAAAAAATGGTTTTGGGATCCGCTTAATATCGGCTTAAATTTTTCGTTGCCTTATAATATTTCTCTAAGTCAATCCTATGTTTATAATATTGAAGGAAAGAGAAGTGACAGATATGCCGCTTCTTTTTCATGGAAATATATGTCGGCAGTTTATGCAATGAGTTATGATACTCCGTATAAATTGACTTCGGGAGTAGGATGGGTGTCCTTGCCTTATAAAGAATTTATTCCGAGATCTTTGGATATAAATTTTTCCAACTCATCACAGCCTATTGAATTGTATGCTTGGAAAAATAGAATTAAATTGCAATTTTCATTTAATTCATCTCTTAACTTTAATTTGATAAGAGTAACGGATTCTTCATTTTCGTTTTCACCCCGCCTTGTGTTTAAGATACACGAGTTTTTAGATATAAGTTTTAGTGCATATAGCCGGAATGATGTTATAGCAAGATATTTTCAAGACTCTCTTAATCTGCCGATTGTTATCCCCGGTGAAAAAAATGTTTTTAAGGATCTGCTTTCTTCTTTTTATTTTTGGGATGAAAGATCACGATTGCAGTCAGGATTTAAATTAAAATCTCTTAACCTTGATTTAACTCACTATTTAAAAGATTGGTTAATGAAATTCTCCTATTCGCTAAAGCCGGTGCTCCGTACGGGTGGTGTAAAAAAATATTATGAACTTGTGCCTACTATAACATTTTTTGTGCAATGGAATCCGATAGGAGATGTCAAAGTGCAGACAAAAAAAGAAGACAATGTTTTTTCCGTAACGAGCGGAGAATTAAAATAAAGGGCTGAACCGGATACCGAATTTTAAGCCCTTGATTTTCTTCTTTTTATGGTATATACTCACAATATTATGGAATTTACGAATGAGTTTATTGAAGGTCTCAGTGTAAACGAGGTCGATATTATGAAGCGTATTGCAGAAGAGCTTAACATAAAGCTTGCTCAAGTTTCTGCAGTTATAAGTTTGGTTAATGAAGGCTGTACAATCCCCTTTATTTCGCGTTATAGAAAAGAGATGCACGGCTCTCTTGATGAGGTACAAGTAAGAGATTCAGACCGCCTGTTTAAATCTTATACAAATTTGGAAACCCGCCGTCTTGAAATTGTCCGCGGAATTTTTGCAGCAGGAAAGTTGACCGACTCTCTTTATGAAAATATAATGAAGGCCGGAACCCTTACCGAGCTTGAAGATATTTGGCTTCCCTTTAAAAAGAAAAAGAAAACCCGCGGTATGCTTGCCGTCGAACGAGGTTTGCAAGCCTTGGCCGATTTAATGAAGGAACTTGAAGCCGCTCCTCTTGAAGAAAAGGCTAAGGATTTTGTCGTTACAAATGCAGAAACGGAAGAACTCAATGTTCCCACTGTTGAAGATGCCCTTCAAGGTGCCGCCGATATAATTGCCGAAGAGATTTCCCAAGATACCGAAAACCGCAAAGCCGTTCACGATTATTTTATAAAGACAGGAAAATTTGAGGTTAAGGGATTAGGAGATGAAGAGGCTGCAAAGACATCGGTTTATCAGATGTACTGGGATTATTCCGAAAACTTAAACGAAATTAAACCCCACCGTGTGCTTGCAATTAACCGCGGAGAGAGGGAAGGGGTTTTGGAAGTAAAAATAGATGTAAGCATTGAAGATGCAATTTCTCTTTTACAAAACAAGTACACATTAAATAACGATTACCATAAGGAAGCTATCGCAGACGGTCTTGTGCGCTTACTTGCTCCTGCCGTTTTACGCGAGATAAGAAGCGATCTTGCCGATACCGCTGACGAACACGGTATAAATATTTTCAGCGAAAACCTAAAACATCTTTTGATGACCCGGCCCATCAAGGGTACCAGAGTTCTCGGAGTTGACCCCGGTATAAGGACAGGTACTAAGTGTGCCGCCCTTGACGAAACAGGAAAGTACCTCGGCTCCTTTGTGATGCACCAGCATAAGACAGACGAGGCTAAGTACCTTGTTCTTGAGGCCGTTAAAAAATACAATGTGCAGCTCATCGCTGTCGGGAACGGCACGGGCTCCCACGAGGTGCAGGAAATAGTTTCTGCCGTTATAAAAGAATCTTGTCCCGATGTTTTGTTTACGGTTGTTGATGAAGACGGAGCTTCCGTTTATTCTGCAGGCGATGTTGCCCGCGAAGAGTTTCCGGATTTGGACTTGACGATAAGGGGTGCAATTTCTATCGGAAGAAGATTACAGGACCCGCTTGCCGAGCTTGTAAAAATAGATCCCAAATCCATAGGAGTCGGCTTATACCAGCACGACTTAAACCAAAAAAAATTAAGCGAAGAGCTTGATGCCGTTGTAGGCTCGGTTGTAAACAATGTAGGGGTAAACCTAAATACCGCAAGTGCCTCTTTGTTAAAATACGTTTCGGGCGTAAGCTCCTCCCTTGCAAAAAAGATTGTTGCCCGCCGAGAATCCGAAGGAATCTTTACCGACAGGGAACAATTAAAAAAGGTAAGCGGAATGGGGCCTAAGTCTTTTGAGCAGTGTGCAGGTTTTTTAAAAATCCCTGAAAGCTCCAACCCATTGGACAATTCCTGGGTTCATCCCGAAAACTACGAAACGGGAAAACTCATCTATGATGTAATTCATAAAAATGAAGAAGTATCGGGAGAGCTCCGAAGCGAGATAAAAACCAAGTACAATATCGGAGACCAAACCATAAACGATATTATCGAAGAATTAAAAAAACCTAACCGCGATCCGCGTGAAGATTGCCCCAAGCCCATCATGCAGCAGGGTGTTCTTCAATTTGAAGACTTAAAAACCGGAATGACCGTAAAGGGTAAAATCAAAAATGTGGTCGACTTCGGCGCCTTTGTCGATTTAGGCATTAAGGAAACTGCCCTCTTACACATATCCGAAATGAGCGATTCCTATATCTCCGATCCGCTTGAAGCCGTAAAGGTAGGCGACATTGTAGAGTGTAAAATCATTTCTCTTGATGAAGACCGCCGCCGAATTTCTTTGAGCCGAAAAAGCGGGGAAGGTAATGCCGAAGGAAAGGCCCGTCTTACAGCAAAGCAAAAGAGTGAGGTTAAAAAACTTGTCGTAAAAACCAAGGACGGCAAAACCCTTACCGTCAAAACCGCCGCCGGAGCACCGGCAGTGCAGGGAGGCAAGGAACTTTCCGAAAGAGGAGAAAGAAGTCCCGCAGCAAGGGGTGAAAGGTCTCCTGCCCATCGAGGCGACAGAAAAGTCGGCGAACCCCGCTCCCGCAAGGATGATGACGGAACCAAATACAATCCCTTTGCAATTTTATTGCAGGGTAAGAAGTAAATCATAAAAAACCGCCAAAAGCAATTTGCCTAGGCGGTTATTTTATATGATGAAAAATAAAACTATGATTAAAAAATATATTGTTGAAGCAGCGGCAATTATTTTTATATATGCTTTCACATTATTTATTTTTTTACTTTTAGGTTATGTAATAGTAAAGAAAGATATATTTTTATTCCCAATACCGATTTTAATCTTATTCTTTAAAAAAAGCAAATCGCGAAAATTAATATTGACAGAAAACAATGTAGGTGAATCTCTAAAAATATTGATAGCTATAAGTATTAACATATTTTGTGTTGTGTTTCTATTTATATTTGCTGCTGTAACATCAATATTATTAAGATCAATATTTATTACCAAAATTATATTGACGGCTATTATAACGATGGTAGTTTTTATGGATTATTATTACCAATCCATTGGATGTAAATTTTGTAAAATTAATTTTAAAACTTTACAGTTTCCTGTATTGTTAAATAATATAGTTGGTATATTATATACTTGTATGATAATACAACCTGTTTTTCTCCTTAAATTATTCGGAGGTGCTTTTATTGGTATGGAGGTTGTTTTGCTTTTAGTAAAAAAAACAACTTTGATCTTATTTTGTTTTTATGATAGGGCAGTTGATTAGGTAAAATATAAAAACAAAGATTATGATATATAATTTTATAAAAGTCCTCAGATAGCGATTGGAAGGGAGCAAAATAAAAGGAATTGAAGAAATGAAATATATTAAGTATTTTATATTTATTAGTTGTATTTTTACAATGTCATGTGTATGTTTTATGGGGAGGGAAGATGAGGAACCATGGACTCATCTTATAAGACGGGTATATAAAATTAATGGAAGTGAAATAAATGACAATATTCTATGGGGATATGATGCATATTTTCATAAGTGTAAGATAAGGTTTAAGGGCAAGGTCTCCGGAAAAATTAGGATAAGAATATACGAAAGCCCTGAAGATCATAAGAATGATTCATCTTATAGAGAATATATCTTTAATGAGGGTATTATAAACCGTGAAGGCGGAGGAGAATGGTATTCTGAATATTGTATAATAAAAATAATTCCTGAAGATGCAAGCGTAACCGGCGAGATAGAATTTGCTTTTAAGGCTTTTGCTTTTAGCCAGGGTAGGGCATCGGATATTGATAAAGAAAAACGAGGGAACTAAAAAAGATGTGTGATAAGTATTATGGACGATTAACAGTATGAACCCAAAACTTTGTATTTATCCACAAACAAGTTACAGGACTTTCCGAATTAGAAGTGGAGGCTCTATAAGAATCAGCCTTTTTGAAAATAGATCGGCTATAAAGTCTTAAGTTTTTATTTTTTATGTGCAAAATAAAATTTTGCCCATTCTTTATCTGAAATTAAGATATGGTTAAAAAGCCAATCGCGCAAAAACCGCACGAAGGTATTTGCAACAAATTGTTTTCCGTTTTGATAGTCTTTTACGGAATGCAGTATTTCCCGTACAAAATCTTCATGGTGCTGCTTATGTTCTTGTATGCCGGGATAGTTAATTTCTTCCATTAGTTTTTCTTCATCCTTAAAATGAATCATCACGTAATCTACAAGGTTCTTCATTACATGGCGGAAGGTTTCATCTAAGGCTCCTTTTTCGCCTAGACATGCCCGGTATAAATCGTTTATAAGCTCAACTAAGTGTCTGTGCTGTTTGTCCACTTGTTCAATATTCAAATCATAACTTGCATCCCATGATACAAAATCATTCATAAAAAACCACCTCAAGAAAAATTATCGGCATTATATTTTTATAAGTAAAATTTAAATTACTTTATTGTACGGCTTGCTCTTAAATTTAGCCATTTTTCAAAGGCCTTTATTGTGTTTATTCGGTCTTGCCGGCCTAAGTCTCTTGAAGAGCCGAGTAAGAGGCTTGCAAGAATATCGTTTCCCCTTATATCGCCTAAGCCTGTTAAACTTTCCTTTGATTGAATAAAAAAGCAAACAGGAAAGAGGGCTATATTTTCCGAAAACTTTAAATCCTTTTCGTTTAAAACAGTGTATGTGCCTTCTTTTAGACCCTTAGGGAGAGGAGTGTCCTCAGAAATTATAAAAAAGGCGCCTGAAAAGGCATTCGGATTTTTGTTGTAATAGTCTAAAAGGCCTTGAATTTGGGCTCCTTCACCGATTAAAAACAGCTCCGTATCTCCAAAAAAACGAAGCATAGCGGACAGATTAGGGGTTAAATCTTTATTGCTGCTGCTTTTCGATGCCTGTGCAGTTTCTGTTTTAAACACCGAATCGAACACGGAAAAAAAGATTTCGGAACTTTTCGGTTTGTACTTATACCCCGGTTTTTTAGGCAGGGATAGGCTTGCAATCTTATACCCCTCATTTAAAAGATATCGGTCAAAGGTTCCGACATATTCTTCATTTGGGAAAGGCGGAACGATTATTATAGCTTCTTTTTCGTTATGGCAGGGTTCCGGTTCATAATAAACCCCTGCTGTTTTTTCTTTCTCATCGGTAATAAAAGAAATCCTTTCTTTTTCGGCAAGGGAGACAAAAACCGGATATTCTCTTTCCGGCGAAAAATAAAAAGCTGCAAAAAAAGAGGCGCCTAGAAGGGCAAGGACGAAAATTCTTAACAAAATTGAAGGAATTGTGTAAAAATTATTAGGAACTTGCCGTAAAAACATTACAAATCTTGAAAATTCTGTTATAATACAGATTATAACTATTAGTGCTGTGGGAATAAGTGAGAAGATTAAGCCTTGGCCGATAATTGAAAGAATTAAGACTATTAAAGATACAAGGGATAAACTTGAGATTGCGTCAGCTGTTTTAAGAGCTTTTGAGAATGGACGAATCAAAGGTAAAATCAACAAAATTAAAACAAGTATTTCGCTGACAAAAAAATCAGACATAGAATCCTCACAAGTACAATTTTAAGGAGCTTACATGACAGACGGTGCTGCAGAAAAATTAAACCTCGATGAACTGGAATTTTCTTTTCCCGAATCGAAGATTAGGGAATTAAAAAATAACGGAGCCGACTCAACCATAGTAGGTCAAGACCGTGCTCTAAAGGCTATTGAACTGGGCCTCGGTATCGAGGGCGAAGGCTATAACATTTTTGTTATGGGTGCGCCCGGAACAGGCCGAAGAACCGTTATATCATCTCTCTTGCAGAATTATAAACCAAATTTTGCAAAAATTCAAGATATAGCCTATGCTTACAACTTTAGCCGCCCGATTGAGCCCATTGCCCTTTTTTTCCCTGCGGGGGAAGGAAGACTGTTCCGCAAAAAGATAAAAAAAGCTATAGGTCATATTCATACTCAGACTCTTGCCCTCTTAAAGTCGGAAGTTTTTTTAGCCGAGCAAAAGAAGATAATTACCCAAACAGATAATGAAGAAAACCTTCTTTTGATGGAATTTGAATCTAAGATGCTGCATACAGGCTTCAAGGTCTTACAGATAAAGGATGAAAACAACCAATCCTTAGACTTAATTCCCATCATAAAGGGAAAAGAAATTTCTTTTAGTGAGCTTCAATCCAAGGCTGCCCGAAAAAAATTCAGCGAACAAGAGCTTGCAGCCTTGCGCGAAAAATACTATGCTTCGCTCGATGAAATGTCCGAGCTCTTTTCTCTTTTGCGGGATAAGCGGATTGAAATGGACGAAAAGCTGATAAAACATCAAAAAGATTCCGTTATGCCGATAATTAAAGATGCACTTGCTCCATTAAGAAAGCTGGTCGATTCCTATACGGCAAAATACGGCAACCCCAAACAAATAGAAGACAATAAAAAGATTCTCCTATTTTTAAAAAAGGCCGAAGAGGATTTAATCAGCAGAATGAATATCTACAGCGCGGAATTTAAGTCTTCGCGGATAAAGAAAAACTTTTTCGGGCGCTACCTTATCAATCTTATTTGTGAAAATAATAAAGATAAAAATTACGTAATAAATGAAAATCTTCCCAGCTTTACGAATTTATTCGGCACTATCGAGTCTCATTCCGATTCGGATGCTCCCGAAATTAACGGGCATTTGCGCATAAGGGAAGGTGCCGTCCACAGGGCCTTCGGCGGCTATCTTATAGTAAGGCTTCACGACTTGCTTGAAGAAGACGACTCTTGGTCCTATTTAAAAAGAGTTTTGCAGTCGGGCAAAATCGAAATACAGATTCCCCCTTCGGGGAACCATACTCCGAGTGTTTTTAAGCCCGAAGCCCTCCCTGCAAATTTTAAGATAATCATAATTGGGGGAGAATACACCTACGATATCCTGTATCAGGAAGACCCCGACTTTTATAAGCTCTTTAAGGTCTGTGCCGAGTTTGATTCGGTAATGCAAAAGAACGATAAAAATATAGCTGCCCTGATTCATTTGACCGAGTACCTTTGTAAAGAAAAAAAAGCTCTCAGCTTCGATGATTCGGGATACAGCCGCCTGATTTCCTATGCTTCAGAGCTTGCAGGTTCCCGGCATCTCCTTACTGCTCAATTTACTAAAATTTCGGATCTCATTATCGAAGCCGATTTTAATGCAAAGCAGCAACAAAAAAATGCCATTTGCGCCGCCGTCTTAAACGACACAATCGAAAAGAGGCACTACCTTCATGCTCTCCCTGAAGAAAAATTTGCAGAGATGGTTCAGCTGGGCGAAATTTTAATAGATGTTTCGGGCTCCAAGCTTGCAAAAATAAACGGCCTCGCCGTAGAGGAAAGGGGATATCATTCTTTCGGTGTGCCCGTTTCGGTTACGGCCCAAGCTTCCCCGGGTACGGGAGGCATCATCAATATAGAAAGGGAAGCCGGCCTTTCGGGCGAAATCTACGATAAGGCCCACCTTATCATAACCTCTCTTTTGCGGGAAAAATTTTCGAAGGATATTCCTCTTTCAATTTCTGCAAGTATTTGTTTTGAGCAATCCTACAGCTACATCGACGGAGACTCCGCTTCTTGCGCCGAATTTTTAGCCCTCATTTCTGCCATCGGAGGCTTTGAGATGAGGCAGGATATAGCCGTTACGGGAAGCTTAAACCAGCACGGCATGGTTCAGCCGGTAGGCGGTATCACCGAAAAGATTGAAGGCTTTTTTAATACCTGTAAAATTTTAGGCTTTACCGGCACTCAAGGCGTTATGATTCCGTTCAGCAATAAAAACAATTTGTTTTTATCCAAGGAAGTCAGAGAAGCCGTAAAGGACGGTAAGTTTAATATTTGGACAATAAAGACGATCGATGAAGGAATAAAACTTTTGTCGGGGCTTCAAGAGGAGATGTACACTTGGATGATTTCTCAAAGGCTTGAAGAGTTTTACAAAAAGGTCAACGAAATTTCTTTGAGGAAAAATTAAGATGGTGCAAACTTATTCCGTATATGAAATTACTTTGCAGATAAAAGAGCTTTTAGAAAGAGGCTTCGGCTATGTTTCGATTGAAGGCGAAATTTCAAACTTCCGCCCCTCGGCGGCCGGCCACCTCTATTTTACTTTAAAGGATGACAAGGCTTCAATTCAGGCCGTGATGTTTAAGGGAAAGACCCGCAGTTTGAGCTTTGAGCCAAAGGACGGCATGACCGTAAAAGCGGAAGGAGCAATTTCGGTATATGAACAGCGCGGTTCTTATCAGATTATTATCGAAGAAATGAGCCTTGCGGGTGAGGGCAATATTTTAAAAATGCTTGAAGAGCGCAAAAAAAAACTCGCCGCTGAGGGGCTTTTCGATTCCGAAAGGAAAAAAGCCCTGACTTATTTTCCGAACCGCATTGCAGTAATTACAAGCCCCACGGGGGCCGCAGTCAGGGACATTATAAATGTGGTAAAAAGACGGAACGAAAAAATCGGAATAGTTGTGCTTCCGGCGATAGTGCAGGGGGAAGAGGCCGCTCCCGCCCTAATCAGGCAGTTAAAAATTGCCGACGAAAAAAACTTGGGCGATGTCATTATAATAGGGCGGGGCGGAGGCTCTTTGGAAGACCTTCTTCCCTTTTCGGATGAAGAGCTTGTAAGGGCAATAGCGGCCTGCAAAACGCCGGTCATCTCTGCCGTAGGCCACGAAATAGACTGGGCCTTATCGGACTTTGCTGCCGACATGAGGGCTCCAACTCCCTCCGCAGCCGCAGAGCTGGCCGCTCCCGTCTTAAACGATATAATGTACTCCATAGCCGTAAACCGCGATGACCTTACACAAAACATCGAAAACCGCCTTGAAAGGATAAGGCTCATGCTGAATAATTTTAAGCCCGATTCCTTGGAACTGCGCTTTAGAAACATTCAGCAGCCCCTTCTTGTACGATTCGACAATGCAAAGGAAGAAATCCTTGCCGGTATGCAGGATAGGTGCCGGGAATTTAAGCAAAAGCTTTTAATTTTAAACAAGATTTTGGAAGGGGCGAACCCTCAAGCTATCTTGGACAGGGGCTACTCCATTGTGCGCAATGCCGAAACAGGCAAAACCATCCGCTCCTTTTCGCAAGTTAAAGAAGGAGAGCTGGTTTTAATCCAACCTTCAAAAGGAACAATTGAAGCTGAGGTAAAAAAAGCGAGGGGTTAAAGCCTCTATAAAATAAACATCCGATTTATTTTTCTACAGCAAAGCTTTTCTTATTCCGATACAATAAAAAGGACTCTTTTACAGAGCCTATTTTTAATTTATGGAGGTTCTTATGAAAAGAACTGTAGGTCTTGTAGTATTACAACTTGCCTTAGCCTTTTTTTTGATTGTGGCAGGAATTTTGGGGCTTATCCGCTCCAGTGCAGGAGAATTGGGTCAGGCTGTTGCTCTTTTGGATGCCGTCTTTAAAAGTCAAACAATAACTACTGTTATTATAATAACCTTGGCTGTAGCCGAATTGATTGCAGGCGTATTTTTGATTGTAGAGTTTTTTTCCGGCGAAATTCGCTTAACCAACGTGATATTGGTTGTTTTTATGATTTTATGGATTGTAAATATCGTTTTAATCGATATTATCGGGCCCATAAACGGCAATATTTTTAGAAGCACTATGTCGGTATTAAATTATCTATCCCAACTTTCAAGACATTTGATGATTTTAGGTGCAATAATCGCCGTAAAAGACAAAAGCAGGGGTTAAGAAATTCCGATTGGCAAATGGCGATTGGCCCATGTCATTCGCCGGCTGTCGCTTGTTATTTGATAAAAGCTGTGCTGAACCATGGAATATATGTAATTAAAAGCAAAATAACAAATTGAATAGCCAGATAGGGCAGTATGCTCTTTACTATTTTTACGACAGGCTTTTTAAATGTATAACTTGCTATAAAAAGATTTATTCCTATAGGCGGTGTTAAAAAGCCGAGAGCCAGGTTAGTTAAAAATATTACTCCGGTATGTACCGGGTGTATACCGAAGCTTTCGGCAACAGGAATTATAAGAGGCGATACTACCAAAATAGCCGAGTATAGGTCCATAATACAGCCTACTATCAAAAGCACTATGTTTAATAACAGCAAAAATAAAATTTTTGATCCGACAAAGGTAATTGCAAGCTCCGAAAGCATTTCGGGGATTCCTGCATATACTAAAAATAGGGCCAATCCCTTTGCGGCTCCTATTATTACAAGGACTCCTCCGGCAACCGGTATACTTTGTAAAACAACTTCAAGGGCTTTTTTTATGCTAAAGTCTTTTCTAATAAACACTTCCAATACAAACGAATATAAAACCGTAAAAGCTGCGGTTTCAAAAAGGCTGAAATAGCCTCCGAAATATACAACTACTATTAGAATGGGGAGAAGAAGCTCAAAAAATGCCGCTTTAAAGCTTTGAAAAAGAGCCTCCCTTGAAAACCTGATTCTTTTTGAGTTTTTATCCTTTATAATTCCTATGGCCATCATCGATAAGGCCAAAAGCACTCCCGGAAGAACGGCCCCCCTAAAGAGGTCAAATATGTTTACGGTCATAAAATTAGTTGCCCCATAGACTATAACGGCCAGACTTGGAGGTAATAAAAGTCCTATGGACCCGGATGCCGTTATAAGAGCTTCCGAGTCATCTTCGGAATAGCCTGAGCCCGTTAAAATTACGCTTAAAATTCCTCCAAGGGCTAAGATAGTTACTCCCGAGGCCCCTGTAAAGGTTGTAAAAAAGGTTGCAACCAAGACTGCTGCAATCACAACTCCGCCCCTTATACAGCCGACAGAGCTTTTTACAAAGTCCAAAAGCCTTTTTCCGGCACTTCCTCCTGCTAAAAGGTAGCCCGCAACCGTAAATAGGGGTATTGCAGCGATTGATGTATCGGTCAAAATATTATAAGTTTCCATGGGGATGCTTTCTACATAGCCTCCTGTGGTCATAAAGGCAAAATATGCCAGACCTGAAAGTACAATGTAAAGCGGCATACCGAAAAGACTGAATACGGCGAATAGAAAAACTATAGCCCAAATTCCCTTTGCCGAAAAAGCTTGCATAAACATAAAAATGTCGCTTAAAACTAAAGCAAAGCCCGAATCGTTTATTTCGGGGTACAATGAACCGAATATCAGATTTAAAAGCCCCAGAATAGAGCCGGTACTTATTAAAAATCCTGCTAATAGCCCTAAAATACTTGAAACTATGCAAGTGTTTCTTTTTATTTCCAATGCAAGCATTATAAAATACATTGGAGGCAGGGCTGAAAAGAAAATTTTTATAGGAATATACAAAACATGATCTTCCGAAGAAAGTATATTGTAGTTCGGGAATACCGAGAAAAATACGGCTGTAAGGATTGCGATATTTGCACAGGATAAAAGCCGGTTGATGATTAGCTGAATTTTTTTATCGAATTTGGAAGTAAAAACTTCTATATTGAGTTGTTTTTTTTCTATTGTTGTTATGATACCTGCAAAACATGCAAAAACAAAGACCAGCTGAACAATCAGGCGTTCATACTCTAAACTATTTTTGCCAAAACCTACGGCTATGTGGACTATAAAAGGCAGTACAATAAGTACTGCCGTAAGAGCTAAAATAAAACCGGTAACTATTTTTTTCATTCTAACATAATATACTTATTTGCGGTATGCTTCAAGCTCTTTTGTTATTTTTTCGTAGATTTCTGTATTTATAAGGTTCGGCATAATCTTTTGAACCTTTTTCATATCTTCATGGAATTCCTTTGTCCAGTCCTTTTTTTGCTGATGGTTAAGGCTTATTATTTTTATACCTGCCTGCTTCATTTCTTTTACATATTGTTTTTCCATGTCCTCAAGGGCTGCATTCAAATTCTTAGTCGTTTTATTCATCGCTTCTAACATTGCCGGTTTGTATTGGTCAGGTATGAGTGCCCAAGATTCGTCCGACATAACAAAGCCTGCCATAATGGGACATAGACGGGCATCAAGCATGTAGGATACATCCTTATATAGCCTGAGTGTGTAAGTAAGGATAGAAACAGATGCAAAACTCCTTGCTCCTGCCGAAGCCTTTAACTCCTGATTAAATTTGGCGGGATCTACGGGTAATACATTAAAACCTGAAATTTTCAGCACATCAGTAAAGTCCTTTGTATCGTTTGAGCATAGCATTTTAATCTTTTTTAGCTCATCAAGACCGGAATATGAATCCTTTGTGTAGAAAGAAAGCCAGCCTACATTGGACCATGTTATAAGCTTACATCCGTTTTTTTGAATTTCACTTTCAAAGGCATATCCGTATTTGCTTAAAATCAAATCAAGTTCTTCTTGACTTTGTATTAAAAAAGGCAGGGAAAGGGTAAAAATTTTTGCATTCGGTGCAAGCTCATTTAGGCCTACGGGAGTTAAAATGGCTCCGTCTATTTGAGGCCTTTGCCCCGGGCGTGAAGGCTTCATTTTTACAACCCCTGCTTTTTCTCCTCCAAGAACGGTCATATCCATAAATCTGACGCTTACAAGGCCCTTGGTTATCTTATTCCACTCTTGGGCTAACTTTTTTAATTCGATATCCCAAGGAGTTCTTGCCGGGGCACTACTTGCAATCTTTAAAACAATTTTCTGTTGAGCAAAGATTCCTGAAACCATTATAAGTGCAAAAAAAACAAATAATAATTTTTTCTTCATTCTTATTCTCCCAATATGAACATATCTTTGTTTTGCTTTAGCCATCCTGCATATCTTTGTGAAATGCTGATGACCAGTTTATTATTCGGATCCGACTCGGGATTGATTGCTAGGGCTTTTTCTATTGCCTCATCAAATCCCTTGCTATCCTGTTTAGGTACACAAAAAGAAAGGGCGTAGGTTACATATATTGAAGGACTTTTTCCTTGAGAAAGCTCAATGGCCTTTTTATAGGCTTTTTCGGCCTTTTCAATACCGCCGCCTAGGCTGTCAGGAGCCGAGGCATAAAATTTTGCTAAAATTTCCCATGTTGCCCCGCCGGAATAGCCCGGATCAAGGCGGCAAACTTTTTCGAGCATTAAGACGGCTCCCTGCACGGACTGTAAGCTTTGAATATCTAATGGGTCAAGGGAAAAGGCCGCTAAAATACCGGCCCCGGCCCAATGCAGGGCTTCCGTGTCGTAGGACTTGCATTTTTTTAGCATTGCTTCTATTTTTTCCGGATTATCGGAGTTTATTGCTTCGGTAAATCCCGGATAGGCCGTATCCAGGGCTGAAAGGATTTTGTTATAACCCCTTTTATAAAATTTTTTTGCTCTTAAAAAGGCCTTATCCTTTTTATCGTATTCGTCATCCGAAAGATAGTTGGCAGGACCTTCCACATAGACATTTGCATACATTATGTAAAGCTCGCCCGTCATTATGGCAAGCCCCCTATGAGCAGGATTTGCAATGTGCATGCCCTCATATAGTTTTAAAATGATGGGAAAAACCTCGCCGACCAGTTCTACATCGTCTTCTCCCGTTAGGGCAGTAATCGGATCAGGTGCATCGGGAACCGGTTTTACCTTTTTTTCAGGTAAAGGAGCCATTGCATTGGCAGCAGAATTGTAAGCCATCTTTTTTATCGAGCAAGAAGAAAAAATCAGGCTTATAATAATGATGAGAGTAAAGATAATTTTATTTTTCATTTTTCCAGTCCTCTATAAATTTTTCGTAGGCTGCAATTGAGGCTGAAAGAGCTATTTCATGTACCTTACTGCGCCCGTCGATATTGTTCCCTTCAAGAATATAAAGGGCATCTAAGGTACCTTGAAGATCGTCAAGAGTACAATCCTTGGAATTTTCGCGTCTTCTGGTTAAAACTCTAATTTCGTCATCAAAGAGCTCGTTAAATTTTTTTGTTTCCCAGTCTGTAATTTCCGATACATTTTCTGACATAGAAACAATATACCCAATTTTGATACTTTTTACAAGAAGCACGATTCCGATTTAAGATAGCAATTGTTAATGTGAAGTTCTTCTGTTTAAAATCGTTAATACTCTCGACATTTCATTATATAAAATCATTAAACCTTCATCGACGCCCATTCCCGGTTTAGCTATAGCTTGGATTGGGCAGGTTGCTAATGCGATATTGGCACTTATCCTTGCTGAAATATCTGTTTCGGTACAGCTGCCTCCTAAAAAAGCTCCAAACCCATATTTATTACAAAGTAAAACAGCCTCAATTGCATTGTTAATACCTCCTAGATCAGGAGTTTTAATGTGTATTATATTTCCTGCTCCGGCATTTATAAAATCGCGCATATCTTCTATTGTGTTACACCATTCATCATTTACAATATCTATCTTTATATCTTCTTTTTTCATAAATTGAGTAAGTTCAGAAACATACTTTATTGTTTTTTCTTTACTGCCTCCATCTATTGGAAATTCTATCCGGACTTTATGATTTCCGGCAACATTTTGCACTTTTTTAAAATATTCACAAATATCCTTGTAGTTATCCGACCCAAAGGCTAGCCCAATCGTACCGTATGTATCAAAATGAAGAATTGGGGAATATTTTTCACCCGGCCGAAGTTCTTTAATTCTACTTAATATCCATTGAATATATTCAAGAAGTTTTTCACCTTCGTTTCCGAGTTTTTCTTCAACATTGTTAATTAGCCCATGCGGCAAAACATCAACATCCTTTAATATCATTTTGTCGACATTTTCATATCTTGAATCACCGGATTGTACGTAAATAGGAATTATATCCTTTGATATTTTTGTTCCATATTCTTTTGCAACAACCTCTGCCATTGTTATATGCTTATATTTTGCAAAAGCATCCAGTAATGCACCTGTTAATCCATATCTAATAGCTGCATGAATTTTCCTCCCGCTCGATTTATCATTCATATTATCACATTCTTCAGCAGCTTCTCTAAATGAAGTAAAGTTTCTGCCGATTATTTTTGGAAGTACTTCGTCATCAATAAAATTATAATATGTATCTGCTATAAACAAGGGATCTCTGCCTCCTGCTCCGGAGTATTGAACAGATACACAATCTCCTATAGCTATTTGTCCATCATCCAATTCCAATATAATTGATATAGATTCACTTCGCTGCCTGATTGACCGGAACCCTTTTGTTTTTATTTCTCCTTTGTAAATAAACCCGTCTGATTTTGCTCCTAGTCTTATAGCCATTTGATCATCATAAAAAAAACCTCCCTGTCCGCGTGAACAGTAAGCATCAATTATTTTCATATTTTAAGCCTCCCATAAATTAAGTATATAAAATGTCATTATTCAAAGACCGATTTACAAATACCAATTGCATTCACAACATCTTCTTGTGTCACATCCTGGTGAAAAACAGCTCTAATGAGATTCTTTTCTACAACACCCAAACACAAGCCGTTATTTGTTAAAATTTCAACAACCTCATTAGCTGTTTTATTTGTTTTTGAAACATCAATCATGACAATATTGCTTTGAACTTTCTCAATATCTACATAAATTTTTTCCAAGTTTTCAATACCTGAAGCAAATTTAAATGCCTTTTTATTGTCTTCAGCAAGTTTTTCAATATTGTTTTCAATGGCATAAATTGCCGGAGCTGTTATAACTCCTGATTGACGCAGCCCGCCGCCTAAAATTTTTCTCATTTCTCGTACTTCTTTTATAAATTCTTTTTCTCCACAAACAACAGACCCAATAGGAGCTCCTAATCCTTTTGAAAAACAAAACATCAATGAATCGGCATATTGACATATTTCTTTTGTTTTTACATTAAGGGCTGCTACGGCATTAAATAATCGGGCTCCGTCCATATAGACATGTACGTTCCTTTTTTTTGCACACTCATATATTTCTCTAATTTCATTTGGAGATAAAACAACTCCGCCTCTAAAGTTATGAGTATTTTCAATACACATAACTTTTACTTCATAAGAACCTAATATAGTTTTTATACTTGATATATCAGGTTTTCCATTATCTTTTAACTTATAAAAAAGAGGCTTAAGATTGGCAATTTTTTTTGAGAATAAAGCTTTTTCCGATCTATAGAGATGCATTGTATCATCTACAAGGATCTTATTTTCTGGTGAACTTAAAGCCATGATCGATACCGTGTTTGCAAATGTACCTGATGGAACAAAACAAGAATCCTCTTTTCCGGTTATATGAGCACAAAGTTCTTCTAATCGGTTCGTAGTTTCATCCTCTCCCTTGCCTGTTATTTCAGATATTCTTCCATCATCACCAAGTTGAGCAGTATTAATAGTCATTAACATTTCTTTTCGAGGAATTGTTATAGTATCGCTTCTTAAATCAATCATAAAACATCCTTATATTTGTTTTTTGCAAAATATACAGCCTGTTTTGCAAGCGCATAACTCGCATCAATTATTGGAACCGGAAGCGTACAGCCATTTAGTAATATCGGGACCTCAGTACATCCGGCAATTATTGTTTCTGCGCCTCTTTCAGCTAAGTTATTTGCAATTATGTTACATTTTTTAGAAATATCTTCACTTTTGTCCCCGCTTTTTACACATCTTATAAAGCTCATAAGTTCTTTAATTTCTTCTGGAGAAGGAGATAATATTTTTATATTTGCTGTTTCATACACTTTATGATAAATATTTGATACATACATAGCCTCACTTCCCATCAAGCCTACGACTTTTACATCAGTTATAGTATTTTTTAAAAGCCATAAAGAAGCCTTCATTATATTCAATACAGGTATATCTACAGCATGTATTATTTCGTTATACCATAAATGAGCAGAATTACATGCAATTATTATAAGGCCGCATCCTGCATCTTGCAAAATCTTAGCTGATTCTTTAAGACCGGGAAGAGGAGATGGCCCTATTCCAAAATATGCCTCATTTCTATCCGGAATTTTTGTATTACAATCAATTATAACACGAACATGTTCTTGATCTGTATTAGATATGTCTAAATGTACTAGCTTTTCGAATAAATCTACAGTAGACTCAGGCCCCATTCCGCCTATAATTCCAATTATTTTTTCCATAAAATTATCCTCCATGAAATTCTAATCAGATAAACAGAATAATTGGGCTCTATTTTTAGCTTATAAAGCAAAGAGCCCAAAGTCCTAACATTATGCTTATTTATTTTGTTTTAATAATGGTGAATCCGGTTTTAATAGTTTGTCTATTTTTGCGGCCATTATCGTAGCTGTTGTATCACCAAATACATTATTCATTGTTCTAGGCATATCGGCAATTCTATCCACCGCCATAACAAGGCCTAAGCCTTCGACCGGCAAACCTGCTGAAAGTAAAAGAATTCCTATAGTTGCAGTTCCGGCCCCTGGAACACCAACTAATGAAACACAAACGGTTGCTGCCGTTATAGCAATAATTATTTGTGAGCTTAATGTTATGTTCAAACCATAAGCTTGAGAGATAAATACAACACTTATAACTTGATAAAGAACAGTACCGCTCATTCCTACTACATTTCCAAGAGTTGTGCCGAATATACCAATACCTTTAGGAACACCGGCTTCTTCAACAGCTTGAATATTTGCAGGGAGTGCAGCCAATGAGGAGGATGTTGTAAAAGCCAATATGGCCGGTTTTTTGATAATTCCTAGATATTTTTTCATATTAAGGCCGGATGCGCCTATTAACAAAACATTTGTTCCCGCAATTACTAACTCTCCTATATATATAAGAACAACAAATAAAGCTAAAGAACCTAGAATCTTGGGACCATTAACTCCTATAGAGTAAGCCATTATTATTCCTGCTGCGTATGGAGCAAATTTCATTATTGCATTTAACATATTCATAGCAACATCAGTAAACTCTGTAAAAAAGGTAAGTAATGTAGGATATTTTTTTGATTGGGCAGACATTATGCTTGCAAATACAACAACTACAAAAACTATCTGCAATAAATTTCCTTCAGCAAAGGCTGCAACAGGATTCTTGGGTATTACATTCGTTATCATGTCTATGAAACTTTGCCTGTTAGGTGTATATGTAAATCCGGGAGGAATTTGAGCTGCAGTGCCTACTCCGGGTTTAAATATGTTTACCAGTAATAAGGCTATTGTACAAGCAATAATGTATTGAAGTACAAATAACAATATAATTTTTGTACCGGTTTTTCCTATTTGTTTTGGACTTTCAACAGAACAAAAACCGCTTATCATAGCGGGTCCAACAATGATTATTACCATCATTTGTACCGCTCTGATAAACATTTTTCCTATAGGTTCAAACACAATCAGTGAAGGACCGACGATAGCACCGATAACGCCTCCAACAATAACACATATTAAAACTTGATTGGCAATTCCTAAGTTTTTCCACTTTTTTAACATAAGACCTCTCCTTTAAATAAATATCCTAATTATGCGGAATAATTACAGTTAGGATATCAAAACACAACTACAGTTGTTTGATAAACAACTCCACACATGCT
This sequence comes from Treponema sp. OMZ 798, assembly GCF_024181385.1. Lineage (NCBI taxonomy): Bacteria > Pseudomonadati > Spirochaetota > Spirochaetia > Treponematales > Treponemataceae > Treponema > Treponema sp. OMZ 798. The sequence continues at coordinate 1,778,149 of NZ_CP051305.1, read as the reverse complement.
GTTTATATTAAGCTTTACTAAATCTATTTACCCGATAACACCTCCATCAAAGTTTAAATGAAAGATTTTCCTTAATAAATGTGATTTTATCCACTTAAAAAAGAAACCTTGTAATATAACGTAAAGAATATTAAGCGTAAGAACGTATATTATTTTTTTGTAGCGATATGTATGAAAATAGATAATGCAGCTAAAGCAATTTATACGTAGGAATGTTGAGTCATTTTGACTCAGTGGGGGGGGGTGTAAAATGGCACAATTAATCTATGAAAATTTTTTTGGTGAGTCATATAACCAATGGGGAGTGAATCTGTTTGTAGAGATATTTTATTTAATAAAACTACCTTTCTAAGCATACTTATTCCCTCATGTAAGATTATCTCATAGTAATATTGTATTGTCAAGTAAAATTTCTATTATGTATCATTTATTTGATAATTAAATAATCTAAAATAAGGCTGTATAATTCGATTTTTTATATGCACTTGACATAGTACTCTTTTAGTAATAGACTATCTCCAACACGATAGATTTTTTAGGAGGCGGAATATGGCAAGAAAAATAAAACTTGTATTGGGCGTAATAGGCTCTGATTGTCATGCTGTCGGCAATAAAATTTTGGATTACTCTTTAACCGAGGCCGGTTTTGAGGTAACAAACATAGGCGTTTTAAGTCCCCAGGAGGACTTTATAAATGCAGCTCTTGAGACAAATGCGGATGCCATTTTAGTATCATCTCTTTATGGTCAGGGAGAGCTGGACTGCAAGGGCTTACGCGAAAAGTGCGATGAAGCGGGCTTAAAAGGAATTAAGCTATTTGTCGGCGGAAACATAGTTGTAGGTAAACAGGACTTCGATGAGGTACGCAAGCGCTTTACCGAAATGGGTTTTGATCACGTTTATCCGCCTGGAACACCTGTCGAAACGACTATTAAAGATTTACATGCCGATTTCCCCGACCACGCATAGAATTAAACAGAAATTGAGAATTACTGAAAAAAATGAACTGTTATTTATTTGTTGATTTTGGAAGTACGAATACAAAGATAACCCTTGTGGATATCGAAAAAGAAGATATAGTAGGTACAGCAAAGGCCTATACCACTGTCGAAACCGATGTTATGACAGGCTACAATAATGCCCTGGAGCTTTTACATCAAAAGGTCGGAAAAGATTATAAGGTAGTAAAAAGTCTTGCCTGCTCTTCTGCGGCCGGAGGCTTAAAAATTATAGCCATAGGCCTTGTTCCCGAGCTTACAAGCGAGGCCGCAAAGAGGGCTGCCCTCGGTGCGGGAGCCAAGGTAATTCACACTTATAGCCATAACCTCAATAAGAGCGAGGCAGAGGCTATAGTAAATTCAAATGCCGATATCATCCTTTTGGCAGGCGGCACAAATGGAGGCGATTCGCGTTGTATTATCCACAATGCACAGATGCTTGCGGATTACGGAGTACGCGTTCCTGTAGTTGTTGCAGGCAACAAGAGCGCCGAAGACGAAATCGTCGAGATTTTTAAAGGAAGAGTCGATTTTTATGTAGCCGAAAACGTAATGCCCAAGATAAACAAGCTTAATGTGGAAAGTGCCCGTGAAACAATACGTAATATCTTTATGAACAATATTGTGCACGCAAAGGGTATGACCCATGTCGAAAGCAATATCGATAACATTTTGATGCCCACCCCCGCTGCTGTCCTAAAGGCAGCTCAGACTCTTTCAGAGGGTACCGAAGATGAAGACGGCTTGGGAGATATAATAGTTTTAGATATCGGAGGGGCTACAACCGACGTCCACTCGGCTGCCGATGGAGAGCCGACTCAAAATTCGGTCTTTTTATACGGTCTTCCCGAAGCCTTTTTAAAGCGGACAGTAGAAGGCGACCTCGGTATGCGCTACTCCCTTCCGACTGTTGCTGAGGTGCAAGGGCCTCATGGGCTTCGGCACTATCTTTCAAAAGAATATAAGTACAATATCGAAGAAGAGGTAAAAAAACGAAACGAGCACACCGATTTTATTTCTGAAAATGAAAAAGACCTCGCTTTTGATTGTGCCGTTGCCAAGGTTTGTGCCGATGTTTCTATGAGCCGGCATGTTGGAGTTTTAACCCCTGTCTATACGGGCTGCGGTGCCAGTTTTCAGCAAGAAGGAAAGGATCTAACTGATCTTAGATATATAATAGGAACGGGCGGAATTTTGGTTTATAATCCCAATTATAAGGAAATTATGGAGGCCTGCAGGTTCCGTGAGGATGATCCTTTTAGCTTAAAACCTAAAAATCCTCAGTTTTTGCTTGATAAGGAGTATATTCTATCGGCTATGGGGCTTTTGGCTACCGAAGATCCGGATATGGCCATAAGGATAATGAAAAAACACTTAGTATAGGGGCATTTTGTATTGACTTTTTGTGAGTTTTAGTGTAATATGGTCCCTTAAATGTATAACAAGGCCGCAGTGGTGCGGCAAATACGCTTTTTTAATTTTAGATATTTTGTAGTGGAGGATTGAGTATGGCTGTACCAAGAGCGAATACATCAAAAGCTAGAACAAGACGCCGACGAGGTGTTAATATGCGTTTACAAGCGCCGAATCTTGTTGAGTGTTCCGGATGCGGTAACTTGATTATGCCTCATCATGTATGCCCCAAATGCGGGTTTTATAAAGGCAAGCAGGTTATTAACCCCGATAAATTAGACTAAAAGGAGATAGTTTATGGATGATTTATTCAAAAAAATTCAGCAATTAATTGCAGCAAAGTTGGAAATTGAGGAAGATAAGGTTACATTGGATTCTTCATTCCGGCAAGATTTAGGTGCCGACAGTCTTGACACCTATGAACTTGTTTATGCTCTCGAAGAAGATATGGGTATTAAGATCCCGGACGAAAAGGCAAATGAGTTTGAAACTGTCCGCGACGCCTATGAATTTATCAAATCTCAGCAAAAATAAGTTTTGTTTTAAGGAGCAGCTCTTTGTTTCCGATAAGATGCGGTCTTGAACCCAAGAGGAAGCAGGAGCTCCTTGAGTTCCAAAAGCAAGCGGGATTGAAGTTTAAAGATTTACGCTTGCTTGATCTTGCTTTCCACCACAGGTCTTTTTCCAACGAACATAATAATTTTCACGCCAATAATGAACGCTTAGAGTTTTTAGGAGATTCTGTCCTAGGTCTTGTTGCGGCTTCCTATCTTTATAAGTCTTTTGAAGATAAGCCTGAAGGAGAGCTTGCAAAGATAAAGGCTTCCGCGGTTTCCGAAGAGGCCCTTTCTAAGGCTGCTTCTAAATTAAATATAAGTAATTTCTTGGTTTTGGGCCGGGGAGAGGAAATGTCCGGCGGAAGAGAAAAAAAGGCCATCCTGGCCGATGCCCTTGAAGCGGTTATCGGTGCCTACTACCTTGATTCCGGGTTTAAGTACGTTCAAAAATTTGTCCTAAGAATTTTGGAATCAACAATCAATTCCGTTTTAGAAAAAAAGTTTATAAACGATTATAAGTCCCTTCTTCAAGAGTTGGTTCAAAAGAAATTTAAAACCGTTCCTAAATACGAGCTTAAAAAGGCTAGCGGCCCCGACCATGACCGAACCTTTTGGTTCTCGGTTTCAATAGGCGGTAAGGTTTATGGTCCCCTTTCAGGTAAGACAAAAAAAGAAGCGGAGCAGTCTGTAGCAAAAGTAGCCTATGAAGACCTATCTTCAGATTCTATTGTGTCAAAATAACTCTATTCAAGATGAAATTTTGACACAATAGTATTTTTTGTCACGCTTTAATTTATATTTTTCTATTCTTAAAAATCAAAAATCGGCTTATTTTATTCTTTTTGATTTTATATTTCTATATTAGATATAGACTTATAAAATTGTGCCAAAATATACACTTTTTTCTCATTTCTTGGCATTAAAATTGCTTGTATATAAGTGAAGCTTAAAAGACAGGCGTGAAAAAACCGCTTGACGAGCTTGATAAAACAAATTATAAGCAGGAGGTGCTTTATGAATAGTTTAAGTCTTTTTAGTCCGTCCTTTACAGACAGCGTATTTGATGCAATTGATAGGAGTTTGGCTCCCAATTTTGGAGTATTTGCTCCGATCAAGAATGCAAACTGCGGTCTTCCGAGTGTGGATATCCGCGAAACCGAGAAAGCCTATATCATGGAAGTGGATCTTCCGGGCTATACCGAAAAAGATGTTGAGATCAGCTTAAAGGATAGACTTATGACAATCTCTTCTTCCAAAAATGAACAAAAGGAAGATAAGGGTGCAGAGTACATCATACGAGAGCGAAGCTCAAGGCATTTTATGAGGCGTTTTACCTTGCCTGAGGATATAAACTCCGATGAAGTTTCTGCAAAATTTGAAAACGGGGTCTTGGTTGTAGATATTCCGAGAAAACCGGATACTCAGCCTAAACAAATCGAAATTAAATCTGCATAGGATTTAGTTTTACCTCTGTTAACTAGCAGACTGCGTCCGGCCGTAGGAGTTTGCCTTACGGCGGGGCGCAGTTTTTTTATGTCCGAGTTTGCAATTAAGTTTGTAATGCTTTTTTGAAAAAATACCGATAATTGTATCGATGGTTTCCGTATATAGACAATATGAAAATTCTAACTTCTCGGTATTACACAATTCGCTTTTGCGCAGGGAATTCCTTTACGGTTTAAAATTTTTTGCCGTTCAAGAGAATTTTATGAGCGGGCAAGGGGCTGTATTGCGTATGAGAATTTCGTTAGCCTGTGTAGAAGCCAGAGCTGTGGTAATCGATGCTTATATTCAAACCGACGGGAGCCTCTCATATCTTTTTGTTCTATGTTCATCGATTCTGCCTCCTCAAATTTTTTCTGAAGCCGTAAAAAACATACTTCCGAATGCGGTTATCGAAGAATTTTATAAGTCTCAGGCCGAAGGTTACTTGGAATCGGCATCTCAAGAAACTCTTGCAAAAAAGCCCATTCCCTTTTTCTCACCGGCAGGAGTAAATTCCGAATCAAACCATCTTTTAATATCTCTTTTTATTGAACACAGGGCTGTCCTCTTGGAGAACAAAAAAGGCGGTCTCTTGGAAAAAAGCCTAAAACAAAGGTCTAGGAGTCTTTTAAATGAGGCCTCCGAGATACGGAGGTACTCTGCCGCAAACTTGGATGTAAACATCTTGCTGTTTCAAAAAGAAAATCTCATCCTGTCGATTCCTGTTTTTCAGATCAAAAAAATCGATAAAGATGTTTTTCAAAAAAAGTTTATTCAAATTCTTCCCGAATACGGCGGAAAGAAAATCTATGTAGACGATGTCTTTTGCATAAAAAACATAGATCTTTCCAAAGTGAATTTTACCAAAAGATTGAGACGGGGCATATATAAGATCGTAGTCTCCGGCGCCAAGACAATCTTGGAATTTAACCTTTTAGTCCCTTCAATGTATGAGTGATTTTCTATAAAATAAATATTTTTTTAAAATAGACTATATGTTACAAAAAATTTCTACAATAATAATGAAGTCAGCAAAAATAATTTGCTGTGCTAAGGAGAAATGTAACATGAACGATGAAAAAACTATTTTAAATCCCAAAATAGATTGGGTTTTTAAACTGATGTTTTCAAAAGGCGAAGAAGGAAACAAGGCCCTTATAAGTTTTCTTAATGCCTTTTTGCAAGACTCGTGCGGAAAAATAACTAAGGCCGATATCCTAAACACCGAATTGATCCGTGATAAGCCTTCAGGAGAGACCTATCACCTTGATTTTTTAATCCAAACAGATACAGGTCTTATTGTTGACCTTGAGATGCAGCAGTTTTGGAAAACAAACTATCCGCGCAGGAGTCAAATGTATCTTTTACGCCTTGCCTCCCGATTTTTAAAGATGGAGTCTAAGGAGGATAATCCTTTCTATGCTATAAGTATTTCTGTTTTCGGCTGCGATGTTCCCAAAAATGCCGAGCTTGTAAGGATGCCTAAAAGCTCTGTAATCCAGTATCTATATATTGAATTGAACGAGTTAATAGGTTATACTATGAAAAAGAACTTGGAAGAGTACAGTTTGCAGGATTTTTGGATAAGATTTTTATCCCGCTATGAAGAAGATAAAAAAAGCGGGATGTTGGAAAAACTATGCAAATTAGCGGAGGGTATAAAAATGGCGGAAGAAACACTCCTTAGGGTAACGGAAGAAGAAAGACAGATAGCAAGAGAACTGTCTGAAGAAAAGTATCAGATGTATGTCGAATGTGAAAGAAATGATGCAAGAAGAGAAGCTTTGGCCGAAGGCTTTAAAGAAGGTATTGAGCAGGGATTAGAAAAGGGAGTTGAACAAGGCCGGCAAGAAGGTTTTGCAGATGGAGTGAGCAAGACAAGGCTTGAAATGTCAAAAGTACTAAAGGATTTAGGTGTTCCCTTGCAGACAATAGCCCAAGCTGCAGGTTTACGTGGGGAAGAAATAGAAGCTTTATAGATGAAAGTATCTATAGACAGACCCTAATTTTTTGTGTAAACTCGAATCCCTATGCGTTATCCTATTTCACAAAATATGAAAGAAATTGCTTCTATTCTATCCAATGCCGGTTTTTCGGCCTACCTCGTGGGCGGAGCCGTGAGGGATTGGATTTTAGGGAAGCCGTGCAAGGATTACGATATAGCGACCGATGCCGAACCCAAGGAGGTGCAAGCCCTTTTCAGAAAGACAATTCCGACGGGGATAGCTCACGGCACAATCACGATTCTGTATAAGGGAGAAAAAATAGAATGTACCACCTTCCGCTGCGAGGCAGATTATTCTGACGGCCGGAGGCCGGACAGTATCAGCTATGTGCGTTCTATCGAAGAGGATTTAAGCCGCAGGGATTTTACTATGAATGCGATAGCCGTTTCTTTAAAGGACAGCTCCATTGTCGATCCCTTTGAGGGAGTCAAATCCATCAAATCAAAGATTATTAAAACCGTAGGGGCTCCCCTTGACCGCTTTGGCGAAGACGGTCTAAGGCCTATCAGGGCAATCCGTTTTGCTTCACAGCTGGGCTTTAAAATAGAAGAAGAAACCTTAAAGGCGATTCCTCTAAGTATTGAAGTTTGCAAAAAAGTTTCGATAGAAAGGTTTCGCGACGAATTCGTAAAAATGCTTTTAAGCGGGCATCCTATAATTTCTTTAAGGCTCCTGGAAGATACGAGGCTTTTAAAGGCCTTTTTGCCAGAGCTTTCGGCCTGCCGCGGGGTAGAGCAAAAGGGAATGCACTCCTTCGATGTACTTGACCACAGTTTTTTAAGCTGCGATGCCGCTCCGCAAGATAATCTTATTGTGCGTTTGGCTGCCCTCTTCCACGATATAGGGAAGGTGAGCACGAGGGAAAAAAATGAGTACGGCGACTACACCTTTTATAAGCACGAGATAGAATCGGAAAGGCTTACAAAAAAAATCATGCAGCGTTTAAAATTTTCGAATAAAGAAATTGAAGAAGTCTGTCATCTTGTGGGGCTTCACATGTTCCATTATACCGAAGATTGGAGCGATGCTGCCGTCCGCCGCTTTATCGTAAGGGCAGGAGTAGAAAATATACCCAACCTCTTCGATTTGAGACGGTCCGACGGTTTCGGAATGACTGGAAGGGCTCCCGATTTGAGCAATTTGGTTTCTTTTAAAAAAAGGCTTGAAAAGGTTATAGCCGAAGACTCTGCCCTCAGCTTAAAGGACTTGGCTGTAGGCGGCCGGGATTTAATGGAAATTGGGATAGAAGCAGGGCCTAAGCTCGGCATAATCTTACAAAAGCTCTTTGAAGCTGTACTCGAAGACCCTTCACAAAATACTCCGGAGAAGCTTTTAAAAATTGCGAAAGCAATAAACGCAAATTTGAGCTAAATTATTGATATAATATAAAAAATATGATAGGCTAAGCTATGTTTGTAAAATTAGATGCGGAATTAACCCCGATTGATCCTCGGACAGAAAAAATAACGGGCCCTGTTGCAGGCTACATAAAATTTAAAGAACTTATCGAGCTGCAAAGCCTTTTAGATCTCGATCCTCTCTTCATTGAGCAGTGCAGCGATTTTTCACAGCAAAACACCCTCGGCGTTTGGGAAGACTACAGTTTCGGCGTTATAAACATAGTCGAAATGGAAAACATCTTTAAAGACCGCGACACTATAGGCCTTTATATATCAAAAAATCTTTTTTTGGCTATAGAAATTATAGACAAGGACTATTCCACTCAAAAAGCCTTTGAAGCAGCCTTACAGCAAACTATAGCCCGTGAAAGAAACATTCCGCGTATTCTTAACCGCTTTTTTAAAGAGCTCATCAAGTCCCATGCAGGTGTCTATCACCGTTTTAGAAAGAAAATAGCAGAACTTGAAATGCGTGTTTGGGAAAAGATTGAAGAGGACAGTCACTTTGAAACGGAGCTTTCGAATATAAACAACGAGCTTTTAACCCTCTTCAGTTATTACGATCAGCTGGAAGATTTTTGCCAAGAGCTGGCCGAAAACGAAAACGAGATTTTTACCGAAGAAGAGCTGACAATTATAAACCTGCTTTCAAAAAGGGTAGAGCGTTACGGAGCAAATATCCGTATTTTGAGGGAGTATTCAAATCAGCTGCGGGAGTCCTATCAAGCCCAGCTCGACCTGCACCTAAATAAGATTATGAAAATCTTTACGGTTGTAACTACAATCTTTCTTCCCCTTACTCTTGTAGTAGGCTGGTACGGTATGAACTTTACCCATATGCCCGAACTTTCATGGAAGTACGGCTATCTTTCCGTAATAATCTTGAGTGTTGCAATTGTTGTTTTAGGATTGGCCTGGTTTAAAAAGAAAAAACTGATATAAAAATACTTAATTAAAGGCTTAGTTTACTCTTCAATTTAAAATATCCCTAAAGCAGTCCTTATCATAAAAGTTGGCTTCATCGGGGCTGTGGTCATCATACCAAAGTTGAGCGTAAAATGGAACCTTTCTTGCCTGCTCGTCAAAATTCCACGGAGGACATGCACATTCGGGGCACCAGTGGCCGGTTTTTAAAACAAGAAAGGGACTTGCCTTAAACTTGTGCCCGCAGGCACACTTCCACTCAAGCGGAGTGTAGAGGTCGCCTTCTTTCATCTCGGCGCTTAAACATTCGCCTCCCCTAAATCGGGCTGCATCCCTTGCATCGATTATACCAAGCTCGCTTTCTTTTTTAGATTCATCATAGCCGTGGTCAAGCAAAAAGGATGAAGCCTTGCTTTCTTCTTTTAATTCGTCATAGTTTAGCTTTTCGCCTGTTTCGGGATTGTTGTTTTCGCATAAGAGCTTGTAGTCTTCCCAGTTGTGAGGAATTTTCTCAAAACTCTCTTTTGAGCCGAAAAAAGCCCTTATTCTTCCTTCAAAATTGTTTTTCACCCAATAAAGAGGGGCGTTGCTTGTTTTTAAAAGAGGTTCTATGGCAAATTTTCTGATAAGTCGTGGAAAGGGTTTTCCCAGCTTAAAATACCAAAACTTTTTATCGAGCTTTTTAAAAAAATCTTCAAATCCTTCATATTGAAAGTCAAGATAATCGTTTAAAACGCGGGAATCGTAGAACCAGCCGCAGTGAAAGTTTCGGGCTGCGTTCCAATGCGGCTTAAAAACATCCTTTGCCGATCGGCCCATGAGCTTAAAGCCCCTGTCGAGGGTTTCGTAGCCTGTAACGCGGGCTTCTTTTCCGTTTCCTATATTGTAAATCCTTCTCCAAAAATCTTCAGGCAGGGTGCCGTCTAAATCTTTTTCGATGAGGTTTTTAAGCATGAGGCCTGAGGTTCGGGCTGTTGCCCATTCTATGGGAGTGTTCCAGCCTGTATGGAACATGAGGCCGTCATCCATGTTTTTAAGCATTATGTCGTCGTACAAAACTCCCGACTGCCTCAAGGAAACCCAGTGTTTTAGACCCGATTCTATTACCTCCCTTTCGGCCATAATCTTTGTAGCCCCGTAAAAATCGAAGGCTGAAATCAAAAGCGGGTCTCCTGTTCTTATCCATGGGTGTTTAAAGGTGCGGTTTCCGTATTGGGCGACCGTTCCTATATGAATGAATTTTACCCTGCCGTTTTGGGGCAGTTTTTTTACGGCATTTATCAAATTTAAGGTGCCCAAAAAGTTGGATTTATAGCCTGCATCCGGATTGTGGTCTATTACTGGCGGAATCATTGCAGCACAGTGGATTATATAATCGGCACTTTCGACAGCTTTTTCGCAGTCGGCAAAAATAGATAGGTCTCCAAAGATAATTTTTAAGTTTTCACGGTATTTTTTTTGCAAAGATGCTGCCAAGCGGCGGTTTGCTTTTTTTTCGCGTAAGATAAGCCTTATATTATATTTTTCCGTTTCGGCAATTTGTTTTAAGGCTTCAGAGCCCATGGAGCCTGAAGCTCCGGTAATTAATATTGTCTTTTTCATTTGCTTATAGTATAAGACTTTTTGTAGTTTTTCAAGACCTCGATATTCTAAACCGGCTACTTGAAACAAAAGAGAAAAAAAGATATAATCCGCTTCGTAGTAATGGATGATTTTAAGATAATTTCGTGGGAGGAGCTTGCTGAATCGGGCTCGTGCGTTTTCCCCGAAGGAAAAGAAACAGCAATTAGTGTCGGAGGCTTTGACGGCCCCCACAAAGGCCATGACGAACTTCTAAGACGGGTCTTGGATTATGCTTCTCAAAACGCCCTTATTCCGGGGCTTGTTACTTTTTTCCGCTCTCCTGCAGCAGTTAAAAATAAGGCTTATTCGGGAGATGTTTCGTCATTAAGGCTGAGATTAAAAAAGTTTCATGAATTAGGTTTTCATTTCATTGTACTTATTGACTTTTCTGCAGGATTTGCTAAAATAGAAGGAACTGCGTTCTTTGATATTCTTATAAAGACTATCCGTATGAGGTATTTGGCTGTAGGCAGCGACTTTTTGTGCGGATATCGCCGAGGATTGGGGGCGGCCGATTTAAAGAAAATAGCCCCTCAGAAAGGCTTTTGCTTTGATTCCATTGATCCCGTGAATCACGGCTTCGCTAAGGTAAGCTCCAGCGCTATCAGGGAGGCTGTAAGTTTGGGGGATTTTTCCCTTGCAAAAAACCTTTTAGGTTATCCTTTTTTATTTGATTTCATAAGCTTGCCGTGGGAGGTAAAGGACAAGAATAGTATTTTTGCTCCCAAGGCATATATATCGCAGATTCTTCCGCAAAGCGGGAAGTATAGGGTCTTGGTTAGAAAGGTAGACGGACAAGAACAAGAGGCTCATTTGTTTGTAAATGCAGACGGTATTCTTTTAAGCTTTACCGAAGAGGCTTCAAGGGCCTTTGATCTAAAAGACCTAAATAATTTTGACACCATAGAGTTTATTTGTAAGGAGTAGGTAATGGCAGTTACTAAAGAACAAAAGGCATCGATTGTAAAGAAATTCGGTGCAAGCGAAAAAGACACAGGTGATATAAAGGTGCAAATTGCCCTATTGACCGAAAAAATCAACCAGTTGACAAACCACTGCAAAGAGCATCCGAAAGATGCCGGCAGCCGACGAGGTTTGATCAGCATGGTAGGTCACAGGCGCAGCTTGCTTAAATACTATCGCCGAACAGACATTGAAGGTTATAGAGCGATTCTTAAAGAGCTTAACCTTAGAAAGTAGTTTGATAAGGTACAAGGGCAGTTTGTCTGATGACTTTTCCTTGTACCTTTATCTTTATTTATTGAGTTTTAAAATTGACGTAATTTTAAAGAAGAAATTTTGAAAGAGAAGAAGATGAAAAAAAGAGTAACTTATAAAATCGGCGAACATGATTTAATTTTAGAAACCGGTTATTTGGCAAAACAGGCCAACGGTTCTATTTATGCGGAATATGCCGGTTCCGCAATTTTAGCTACAATCTGCGCCTCGGGACAGGCTCAGGAAGGTTTAGACTATGTCCCCCTAACGGTTGACTATAACGAAAAATATTATGCAGCCGGAAAAATCCCCGGCGGCTTTATAAAGAGGGAGGGTAGACCCAAGGACAAAGAAATCCTTGTATCCCGCCTCATAGACAGACCCATGCGTCCCTTGTTTAAAAAAGAATTCGGAAGAGATATTCAGCTGGTTCCGACCTGTATTTCGACGGATATGATAAATCCGCCTGATATCCTTGCCGTTATTGCAAGCTCTGCGGCTGTTCATATTTCGGACATCCCCTTTGACGGCCCTGTTGCAGCTGCACGTGTTGCCTATAAAAACGGCGAATACATTATAAACCCGACCTTTAGCCAAATTGAAACTGCCGATATGGAAATTGTAGTTGCCGGAACAAAGGAAGGCATTACCATGGTCGAAGGCGGCGCCAACGAGGTTTCAGAAGAGGTTATGCTCACAGCCTTGGAAAAGGCCCATGAAATGATCAAGGCCCTGTGCAAAATGCAGGAAGACTTGCGCGAACTTGCAGGAAAAGAAAAACTTCCACTCGTTCCCCTCGAAGCCGAGCTTGAAAACAAGCAGGCAATTTATGACGAAGCCTTCCCCCGTTTAAGCAAAACCCTCTATCTTTCCACAAAGATGGAGCGCCGCGAAGAATCGGACAAGGTAAAAAAAGAATTGGCCGAAAAATATGCCGAACAGCTTGAAGACGAAATTCAGCTTAAGCTTTTTAATGCCCTCTTTGAAGATATGGAATATAATATTTTAAGAACAAACATCTTGGACAAGGGCTTGCGCGTTGACGGAAGAGGAACTAAGGACATCCGTCCCATAACCTGCGAGATCGGGGTTCTTCCCCGCCCCCACGGTTCGGCAGTCTTTACTCGAGGCGAAACCCAGTCCTTGGGTGTAGTAACAATCGGAACAGTCTTTGATGAACAAATATACGACGATATCGAAGGCGACAGAAGAGAAAACTTTATCCTTCACTATAACTTCCCGCCCTTCTCTGTAGGAGAGGTCGGAAGGCTCGGAACAGGAAGAAGAGAAATCGGTCACGGCAACCTTGCCCACCGCTCCCTATATCCGATGGTTCCCGAAAGAGAAAAATTCCCCTATACTGTACGTGTAGTTTCTGAAGTTTTGGAATCTAACGGATCTTCTTCGATGGCTACCGTATGTTCGGGAACCCTCTCCATGCTCCACGCAGGCGTTCCCATGAAAAAGCCTGTTGCTGGTATTGCCATGGGCCTTATCACCGAAGGGAACGACCGCTACGCCATTCTTTCCGACATTCTTGGGGAAGAAGACCACTTAGGCGATATGGACTTTAAGGTTGCAGGTACGGCTGACGGAATTACCGGTTTCCAGATGGATATAAAGATTGCAGGTGTTTCGCCTGAAATTATGAAAAATGCCCTTGCTCAAGCTAAAGAAGGAAGAATGCACATCCTCGGAATAATGAACCGGTGTATTTCAGCTCCTAATGAGGAGCTTTCCCAATATGCCCCCAGGGTTGAAGTTATGACCATCCCCGAAGACAAGATCGGTGCCCTTATCGGCCCCGGCGGAAAGAACGTAAAAGCTATTTCCGATAAGTATAACGTAACAATCAATACCGAAAATGACGGAACGGTAACTATTTACGGCAAGGACGGATCTTCAGACCTTAAGGGTGCAAAACTCATCGTTAAGGGTATTACAAGCGATCCAGAGGTAGGCATAATCTATGACGGAGTTGTAAAAAAGATTATGGACTTCGGCGCCTTTGTCGAAATCCTTCCCGGAAAAGAGGGGCTTTGCCATATTTCAAAGCTTTCCAAGGCCCGTGTAGAAAAGGTTTCTGATGTACTTAAAGAAGGACAAGAGATTCCTGTCAAGCTTTTGGAAATCGATAAGCTAGGAAGGCTTAACCTTTCGTATATCGATGCCCTTGAGGAGCGTTCCAAATAAAACTAAAAAGCATGGAGCTGTTTTTCCGGCCCATGCTTTTCGATTTTTCATGGGGAGATTTTAATGGAAGTTTTTACAAAATTAAAAGATGGGGCTGTCTTGCCCGAATACAAAACAAGCGGATCTGCAGGAGCAGATTTGCGAGCCCTTATTGAAGAACCCATTATCCTAAAACCCATGCAAAGATGCTTAATTCCTACAGGCCTTTCGGTTGAACTCCCTAAAGGAATTGAGCTTCAAGTGCGCCCGCGATCGGGCCTTGCCCTAAAACACGGTGTTACGGTTTTAAACACCCCCGGCACAGTAGACTCCGATTACAGGGGTGAGTTAGCCGTGCTTTTAATCAATCTCGGCTCTGAAGACTTTAAAATCGAAAACGGGGACCGCATTGCCCAAGCCGTTATTGCCCAAGCCATTCAGTCCGACTTTGTTCAAAAGGATGAGCTATCAAATACGGAGCGCGGAACAGGAGGCTACGGCTCTACGGGAATCGCATGATAAAAAAGAGCTTAAGCTTATGGGACGTCTATCATTTAATCATAAAACAATCTTCGTCTATGTTTTTAGAGAACTTCTTTTATATTTTATAGTTTCTTTCCTGTTCTTCTTTTTTATTTTTTTTGTAAACCAGATTCTTTTAATGGCTGAGGAAATCCTATCGAAAAAAGCCCCAATAAAAGATGTTTTATTGCTCTTATTTTATTCTCTTCCGTTTATAATAGCGACGACAGCACCCTATGCAGCCTTGATTGGAACCCTCATGTGCTTAGGCCGATTTTCGGCTGATCATGAATTTATTTCGATGAATGCCTTAGGGGTTTCTACCTCATTTATTTTGATACCGGTTTTTGCTCTGGGAGTTTTAGTTTCGGTAGGTTCATTTATAACCAACGATATTTTAATTCCCCGCGGAACCATAAGATTTAATGAGGTGCTTTACAATATTGCTTCTTCGACTCCTGCTCTTGAGCTTGAGTCTTATTCGGTTAAGCGTAACGAAAATTCGATAGTTGTTTCAGGCTTAATAAAGGATAATTCCATCCATGATCTTTTGATAATAGATTCAAGCCAGAGAGGAGCAAAACGATTTTTATCCTCATCAAAAACCGATGTAAAAAAATCCAACGATGTATCGATTATTATGCAGCTTGAAATGCTCAATCCCCGGCTTATAAATCTCGATTTAAACAATAGGTCTAAATTTGACGTTGTCTATGGAGAAAGTATAACCTACAATGTTCTTGCAAAGGATGTAGCCCCTAAATTTATTTCAAGCTCAGGCCCGGACAAGATGACCTCATATGATCTGATAAAGGATATAAGGCAAAAAAAAGAAGCCGGGGATACAAGCCCTCGCCTTTTAAATATTTATACTATGGAACTTCACCGTAAATTTTCCGTTCCCTTTGGAGCCTTCTTTTTTGTATTGTTGGCTTTTGCGATAAGCCGTGCAGGAAAGACCTATGATCAAAGTACGGGCTTTATAGTAGGGCTTTTAATTTCGGTTGCTTATTGGGCTTTTTTGATAGGCGGACAAATGCTCTGCCTTGAATCGGGGCTGCATATAAACGGAGCCCTTGTTATGTGGTTTCCAAACGTTTTGCTTGTAATATGTACGTCAGTGATTGCAATAAAGAGGATTTTCAAATGAGGCTGCTTCAAAGGTATTTGCTTAAACTTTTTATTCCCACCTTCATTGTTGCGATGCTTTTTTTTATCTTGCTTTTGCAGCTTGGAGATTTATTTGCCAACATAGTTGCCTACCTTCAAAACGGAGCGAAGTTTAAGGATATTGTAAAAGTTATGTGGCTCTACATTCCTAAATGTATTGCTTACTCCGTGCCTCTGGCTATTCTTTTTGCCGGCTCATATACAATGGGAAACTTATATGCGCAAAATGAACTTACCTCGATATTTTCGGCGGGAATATCTCTAGGCCGTTTTACCTTGCCTCTTTTGGTTTTGGGATTTTTCTTTTCGGTAGGAATGATTTTTTTTGAAGACAATATTGTTATAAAATATTTTTACGAAAAAACAAAACTCTCAAAAAAACTTTTGCAAGAAGAAGAAAGCTTAGATACTCAGGATTTGGTAATTTTATCCGAGCTCGGAAAAATTGTGTACACGGCCGATTATTTTAATGCCGAAGCACAAACCCTTTCAAATGCTTATATAATAATTAGGGATGAGGACGGAAACTTGTCGCTTATTATCAAAAGTTCCCGCATGGTATGGGAAAATGACCGTTGGAGAACCGATGATGCTGAAGTTTACAGATTTAGTGAAAAAAATATTGTAATCTGCTCGAGTTTGATTCCCGATGATATAATCTTGTCGGAGCCTCCTTTCAATTTTCAAAAAAATTTAAGCTCGGTAGATGAAATGAGAATTTCGGAAGCTAAAGAATTTATTGCTGCTCTCAAAAAAAACGGCCTTCCTTATTATGAGGCTCTTTCAAAATATCACAGGCGCTTTTCATTCCCGTTTACTATCTTTATAGTCTTGTTTTTTTCGATTTCTTTGGGCGGTAAATTTAAAAAGAATATATTGCTGATGAGTATCTTATTTAGTTTAGGAATAGCGACTCTTTTTTATGTTACCGAAATGGTTACCATGCTGAGTGCCAAGTGGGAATATATCTCCCCCCTTGCAGGAGCTTGGACACCTATTTTTATCTTTTCGATTTTAAGCGTTTATTTATTAAGGAAATCTAGGACTTAGCGGCAAAAGGCGGGTTGAACAGCCTATTTTTTTGCTAAGATAAAACTCTGATGCATTTGCCCTGCCCAATTACTTGATAAAAATTAAAAAATAATGTAAAGTATGTCTTACTAGAGGTGAAGAATATGAAGATAATAAATATCTTTTGGATTGTGCTGGGCTTTATTTGTCTGGGGCTGGGAGTTATGGGTATTATCATGCCCATTTTACCTACAACTCCGTTTTTTATGGTAACTCTTGTATGTTTTGCTAAGGGCTCCGAGCGGCTAAAAAAATGGTTTATGGGCACATCTTTTCACAAAAAATATATTCAAAGCTTTTACGAAAAAAAAGGTATGACTCTAAAAAATAAAATTATCATTCTCTCATTTGCCTCAATAATGCTTGCAGCTGCCTTTTATTTTTCGGCTAAGCCCTATGCCCGTATCTTAATAGCCTGCGTTATAGCGGCAAAGTACTATGTTTTTATCTTTAAAATCAAAACACTTCCTCCCGATAGGGCTTTAGAAGCAGATGCTGCCTGTGTTGAAAACAGATAAAAAAGAACAAGAGCAAAGACTCATCACAAAGATGGTAGAAATGTACCGTTCTTTTAAAGGCCGGGAAATAAACGATGATGAGCTCGATGAGCTTTTACTTTATGCCTTTAAAAGAAGTGAAAGCTGTCTTTATAGAAAAAACGGTGAAAAAAAGCCCTTTTGTAATGTTTGTCCTGTGCATTGCTATAAAAAAGATATGCGTGAAAAAATAAAAAAGATAATGAGGTATGCAGGCCCCCGGCTCTTATTTAAGCATCCTATTTTGAGTTTGGATCATCTTTTTAAGACAATTTATTCAAAAAAACACCCTCCGCAGCCTCCGATGAGATCTAATTAAGATAAAAACGCTTTTTTACGGCATTGACATTTTTTTTAAATTTATGTTATAATATATTTTCTGATATTCCGTAGTGCTGGCGGATAAATTAAGGAGATAAGGCTTATGCCTACAATTAATCAATTGATAAAGAAGGGACGCAAATCTGCTGCGGTTAAGACAAAGAGTCCTGCCTTGCAGTCTTGCCCCCAAAAGCGCGGTGTTTGCACCAGCGTTAAGACGATTACGCCTAAAAAACCGAACTCGGCTTTAAGAAAGGTTGCCCGTATCCGTTTAAGTAACGGTATCGAAATTACCGCTTATATTCCCGGTATCGGACACAACTTGCAGGAGCACTCTGTTGTTCTCGTAAGAGGCGGGCGTGTTAAGGACCTCCCGGGTGTACGCTATCACATTATACGCGGTACTAAAGACGCTCTCGGTGTAGAAGACAGAAAACGAGGCCGCTCCAAGTACGGAGCCAAGAGGCCCAAGGCTTAAGGAGTAAAAAATGGGTAGAGGAAAAATTACTGCAAGACGCCCTGTTGCTCCCGATAGCAAGTACAATAGCGTGGTCGTTACCCGCTTTATCGGAAGAATGATGCTTTCAGGTAAAAAAAGCATTACTACAAAGATCATGTACGATTCTTTTGATAAGATTAAAGAAAAAACCGGCGAAGAACCCTTGGCAGTTTTTTCAAAGGCCTTGGACAATGTAAAACCGGTTGTTGAAGTAAAATCCCGCCGAGTCGGAGGCGCCACATATCAGGTTCCTATGGACATTCCGGAGGGAAGGCGAGAAGCCTTGGCCATGCGCTGGATTATCGGCGCCGCTCGAAAAAGAAGCGGTCACGAAATGTCCGAGAGATTGGCTTCAGAGCTGATCGATGCATACAACAACACCGGAACAGCCTTCAAAAAGAAGGAAGAAGTTCACAGAATGGCCGAAGCAAACAAAGCTTTTGCGCACTTCAGGTGGTAGTACAAAGGGGAGTTCAGACTACGAACTCCCTTTTTTTGTATTTAAATTTTTTATCGCCCCCTTGTATATTATTCTTTTTTTTATTATACTGTAACGTCTTGTATCTTGAAAAGTATTATTAACTTTTCGGTTTTATGAAAACATTTAGGGGAAAGTGTTTTTTCTCCTAAAAATCTATAAAGATGAGGTATTGATTATGGGTAATGATATTTCTAAGATGAGAAATATCGGTATTAGTGCTCACATTGACTCCGGTAAAACTACTCTTTCGGAACGAATTCTTTTTTATTGTGATAGGATTCATGCTTTACACGAGGTCCGCGGAAAAGACGGTGTGGGTGCTACGATGGATAATATGGAGCTTGAAAAGGAACGAGGTATCACGATTCAGTCGGCTTCAACTCAGGTTAAATGGAAGGATTATACGGTTAACGTAATTGACACTCCCGGGCACGTAGACTTCACTATCGAAGTTGAACGTTCTTTGCGCGTTTTGGACGGAGCTATCTTGGTTCTTTGTTCTGTCGGAGGTGTTCAGTCCCAGTCTATCACTGTTGACAGGCAGTTAAAACGCTACCATGTTCCCCGAATCGCCTTTGTAAATAAGTGCGACCGAACGGGAGCTAACCCATTTAAGGTTCGAATGCAGCTTAGGGAAAAACTAGGGCTTAATGCTTATATGATGCAGATTCCGATAGGTTTGGAAGATAAGCTTGAAGGCGTTGTAGACCTTGTTACAATGAAGGCTATGTATTTTGAAGGCGAAAACGGTACCCAGATCCGCATGGCCGAAATCCCTCAGCATCTTTTAGCCGATGCCCAAAAATACAGGGAAGAAATGATTGATGCCGCTACCATGTTCTCCGACGAATTGGCCGAAGCCTTTTTGGAAGGTGCCGAAACCGAAGAAATGATCAGAGCAGCCGTTAGAAAGGGAACCCTTGCTGAGCAGTTTGTTCCCGTCTTCCTCGGTTCAGCTTATAAAAATAAGGGAATCCAGCCCCTCTTGGATGCAGTAGGTTACTATCTCCCCGACCCGACCGAAATTGAAAATACGGCTTTAAATATTGATGAAGATGAAAAGCCCATCGTATTGGGAACGGACGAAAATGCTCCCGTAGTAGCTTTAGGCTTTAAGCTTGAAGACGGAAAATACGGACAGCTTACCTATGTTCGAGTCTATCAGGGAACTTTAAAGAAGGGTGAAGAGCTCTTTAATACCCGTGCCAAAAAGAAATTTAAGGTAGGCCGCTTGGTTCGAATGAACTCGGCAACCATGGAAGATATCAACGAAGGCGGCCCCGGCGACATCGTAGCCCTCTTCGGTATTGACTGTGCTTCAGGTGATACCTTCTGCGGAGGAAACCTAAACTATGCCATGAGCTCCATGTATGTTCCGGATCCCGTTATCTCTCTTTCTCTTACACCGAAAGATAAGCAGGCTGCCGACCAAATGTCCAAGGCTCTTAACCGCTTTACAAAGGAAGACCCGACTTTCAGAAGCTATGTAGACAAGGAATCAAACCAGACCATCATTCAGGGTATGGGCGAGCTTCACTTGGAAGTTTACATTGAACGAATGAGAAGAGAATATAAGTGCGATGTTGAAACAGGTATGCCGCAGGTTGCTTACCGCGAAGCCATCACTCAAAGAGCCGACTTTAACTATACTCATAAAAAGCAGACAGGAGGTTCAGGTCAGTTCGGCCGTGTCGCAGGCTTTATTGAACCCATCACCGAACAGGATTATGAGTTTGACAATCAGATAAAGGGAGGAGCAATTCCTTCGGAATTCATTCCTTCTTGCGATAAGGGCTTTAAGGAAGCCGTCAAGAGAGGAACCTTGATCGGATTCCCGATTGTAGGAACTAAGATTACTATAAATGATGGACAGTCCCACCCTGTAGACTCATCGGATATGGCCTTCCAGGCTGCTGCAATCGGCGCCTTCCGTGAAGCATACAAGGCCGCAAAACCTGCCATACTTGAGCCTATCATGAAGGTTTCTATTGAAGGACCTCAGGAATTCCAAGGTAATATCTTCGGTCTTATAAATCAAAGACGAGGAATTATTGTTTCATCAACGGAAGACGACAGCTTTACCCGTGTAGATGCCGAAGTTCCTTTAAGTGAAATGTTCGGATTTTCTACCATTCTGCGTTCTTCCACACAGGGAAAGGCCGAATACTCTATGGAATTTGCCAAGTACGGCAAGGCTCCTGCAAGTATTTCGGAAGAACTGATAAAAGAATACGAAGCTAAACGGCTTGCAGAAAAAAAATAAGGAGGCTCTGTAATGCTTAAAGAAGATTTGATTGAAAAAAGCCCCATGAGAAAACTCGAAAAAGCTCTCGGCGGCGGCTTGGCAGCAGGTGAGGTAGGTGTTGTTACATCTAAAAAGGGTGTAGGAAAAACATCTATTTTAGTTCAATTCGGTTTAGATAAACTCTTACAGGACAAGCCTGTTGTTCATATATCGTTCAGCCAGCATGTGGATTATGCCATAACATGGTATAACGATATGTTCAATGAACTTTCGAAGAAAAAGAATCTTGGGAATGCTCAAGAGGTAAAGTCCCAAGCTTTTGCTAAGAGGATTGTCTTAAACTTTAATCAGGACACGGTTAGAACTACTCAGATTTTAAAGACAATCAGAGCCTTGTCAGAAGGAGGTTCAAAGCCGTCAGTAGTTATGATTGACGACTTTAACTTTGCAAAGGCCCTGCCTGAAGCAATGAAGGAGATGAAGGCCTTCGCCAAGGAAATGGATATAGCTGTTTGGTATACGGCTGCTGCAGATGTTTCTTCCTTTGAAATCGATGAGAGCTTAAAAAAGTATGTTGATGAGATTGATGTACTTTTATACCTTGAAAATGATGGGGATTTTGTAAGGATTAAGGCCTTAAAAGAACACGGAAACGGAGCCTCCGATACCGGATCTTCTTTTGATGCTAAAACCATGCTTTTGAGCGAAAAATAAGTTTTAGAATTTCATCTATGACAAAAAGCCGTGTAAGGTTTATACCTCGCACGGCTTTTTTTATTTTATGGCGGATTATAAAATAAACCTTCAAAAAGAGTAGTTACCAGACAAGTCTTTTTTTGACTTCAACCTTAGAGACTCCGAAAAGTCTCCTAATTTGTTCTTTTTTATAATTTGACCGGGATAGTTTATTATATCCATCGGCCACTCTTTGAAGGTCTTCTTCGGATTCGGTATAAACGGCATAGGCTGCCGCAGCCCTGAAAGCTCCTGCTTCCAATAGTTGGTCAATATTTTTATTAGAATTTTTTGAAAGTCTTGCCTTATCTACTATGGCAGAATTCCCGTCATAACCTATTGTATTTATAAAATCATTGATTTCCATAACTTCTCCCAAACGTAACTTTTTATAAATAAAGCCGGCCTTGTTTTAAAAGCCGGCTCCGTTTTTGATGCCTTAAAGCATCACACCTTTGTAAAGCTTTCTTTTCCTACTCCGCAAAGGGGGCATACCCAATCATCAGGTATATCTTCAAATGCTGTTCCTGGGGCAATACCTCCATCGGGATCGCCTAGGGCCGGATCATACACATATCCGCATAAATCGCATACATATTTATCCATACTTATACTCCTTGTCTTTATGTTTGTATATCGCATAGAGTACGACATACATTCATAATACACTTTTTTTTGTTAATCGGCAAGTAATTTATTTAAGTTTTCCGATAAATTAATGATATTTTTATTTGAAGGATCGAGGGCTAAGACCTGCCCCAGATAATATTTTGCCTTTTTATAGTCTTTATTTTTTAGATACCATTCATACATGGCAAAAAGAGAATTTTTGTTTCTCGGATTTGACAAGAGACTTGATTGTAAAAAATTCAAATATTCACTTGGATTCCCTTGTTGCAATTTTGCATTATAGTAATACAAAATAGATTTGAGCTCAGAATCGGCTCCCTTCATTTTTTGATTTATTACCTGCTTTACGGTTTGATAATCCTTTCCGGCATATAAAGCTTCCATATAAAGATTTATAAAGGCGTTTGAAGGATTTTTTGTATTTGCATAAAGTTGTTTTGCAAGGCTGAGAGCCTTTGATGTTTGGCCTGCGCCAAGGTATGAGGTCAATAAGAGTTCTTTGTTTGTATCGCTTGGATATTTAGCTGCCAGGTCTTCAGCCAATTCTACTGCCTGCTGCCATTTTCCGTTATTAATATCGTTTTTTACCAAAAGGGCTAGGGCTGCCGTATTTTCCGGGTAGCCGTCTAATACCTTGCGGATAAAAAAATCGGCAGGCTTATTATCTATTTTTGTTGAGGCTTCAAAGCAAATTTCTGCACAAGATAAAAGAACATTAAAATCTTCAGGGTAGTATTTATAAGCCTCGGTTAAAAATTCGGAGGCTCGAATCAGGTTTTTATTCCACTCCCTTGTTACTCGGGCTCGGTATAAAAGATAGTTTTTTGCGGTTTTATTCTTTGTCGAATAAGCATCTAAAAGAGAGTTCGCCTTTAAGTATTCTTTTTGTTCTATCAATATTCTTATACGCAAAAGAAGGGCTGAAATATTTTCAGGCTCTTTTTTTAGAACCGATACAATGTTCTCCGAAGCCTTGTTAAAATCATTTTTTGCTATATGGGCTCTTGCATATAGGAGTTTGACTTCGGTATTGTCACTATAGAGGTTGTTTAGCTCATCAGCTATTTTTAAGGCTTCGGTTCCGTTACCTGATTCGGCAGCAAATTGCCCGTATTTAAAACCGGCAGGATAACATGAGGAGTCAAGCTGCCATGCCTTTTGGTATAAGGCAACGGCTTCCGTCAATTTATTGTTTTTTTCCTTTAAAAGGCCTAAAAGATAATAGGGCAGAACTGACTGAGGTCTTAGCTTTTGAGCCGCTACAAGCCTTGATTCTATATCTTCCGCATATGGTTCGAGAACTGCTTCAGAAAAATCATCATAGGTTAAAACTAACGCCGGAATTATAAGGCTTAAAAAACCGTCTCTTTTTGTTGAAGCAGGATATAATCCGGCTTTTACCTCACGCAGAGCACGTAAATAAGGTTCATCTTCTGCATAGATAGGAGGTTTGACGCCGTTTGTTTCTAAGGGATATACAAGATACATTATATCTGTAATTATTTTTAGGTAAAGTTTATTTTCGTTTGTGAGTCCCTTGCTGTCGTTTTGAATAAAAAGGACAGACTCTTTTAAACTTGCAGGGGAGCCTTTTTCTATAAGGAAGGCAAGGGTTGAATCAAGCTTTTTTTCGACGAGTTCATCTTTTCCGGGGAGGGAAAGAATTGTACCTTCTCCTATCGGTTTTAAACCTGTTCCATTTTGTTCTATGGAACCTATAGGTGCATCCTCCGAAACTGCTTTTTTTGTGCTTACACAAGAAAAAAAAGGCAGACAGCACATTATGACTGTAAAAATGAATAGAGAACGATGTTTGACTGCAAAATTTTTTACGTAAAAGCTCACTTCTATATTATAATATATTTTAATAATGTTGCCAATATCTTTTTGAAATCTTAATTAAGAATTTTAATTGCAATTTTTTTTAAGCTATGATAGCATATATTGATAGGCTGATTCAGGAGATAAGGATGCAAAAGGTTCTTATTATTACTATTTCCTCAAAGGTTGCTGAAGGGTATAAAAATTTTTTAAAAAACTTTTTTGATGAAGATATCATTATCGGCACTAAAAGTGTAGATGCCGATAATTTCGATTTTATCGAATGTGCCGATGTTTATTTGATAGGTGCTACTTCGAGTGAAAATTTTGAGCCTATTATGGCTAAAATCGATAAATCAAAAGCTGTATTTATACGTTTGACTTTCAGGCAAAAAGAGATAGATCTGCTTAAGGCCATAAAAAACGGAACTGAAGCTCTTCTTGTAAATTTGAGCAGGCAGATGGCTATAGAAACCATCTCGGATTTACACAGGCTTGGTGTAACAAATATTATCCTGTATCCTTGCTATCCCAATCAAGAAAATATACCTAATCTTGATATGGCTATAACTCCCGGAGAGCGCCGTTTTGTTCCCGGCCATATTTCTGAAGTTTTGGATATTGGAGACAGGCTTTTAACGGCGAATACTATAGCTGAACTGGCTTTAAGGCTTGATTACTCTCATATCCTTCAAAGCGAAAGCTATAGGCAATATGTTTCAACCCTTGCCGAGCAAAATTACAGCATAGATCTTCTTACAAATAAGACGATGAGCATTGAAAATGCTTATCAAATGCTGATGGAGTCGCTGGATGTTGCCGTTATCGGTATTGATGTAAGGGGTAAGATATTTGTATGCAATAATGCCTTTTGCAAGATTATGAATATATCTAGGTTTGAACTTATCAACAGGGACTTTAAAACGGTATTAAAAAAATTTTACAACCATTTGGAAGATTCCGGCCTCACAAAAAAGGTTTCAAAAATTATCCGGATCAACCAAACAAATTTTGTTTTAAATGTTTTTCCGTTTTGTTGGGAAAATCAATATGCAGGCAGATATATTCTGCTCCAGCGTTTTAGCGACACGGAAAAAAATCAACACCATCTTAGGATGCAGCTTATGAAAAAAGGTCATACTGCTAAATATACCTTTGATGATATAATCGGCAACTGTCAGGCAATTTGTAAAATAAAGGAAATAGCAGGAAAGGCTGCAAGGTCTGATGCCTCCATTCTTTTGACTGGTGAAAGCGGAACGGGAAAAGAATTATTTGCTCATTCCATTCACAAGGCATCAAAAAGGTCTTCTATGCCCTTTATTGCCTTAAACTGCGCCGCCTTCCAAGACAGCCTTTTGGAAAGTGAGCTCTTCGGCTATGTAGAAGGGTCGTTTACGGGAGCAAGAAAGGGAGGTAAGCTGGGGCTCTTTGAGTATGCCCACGGTGGTACTCTTTTTCTTGATGAAATAGAAGGAATGAGTGCAAACCTTCAGATTAAACTTTTGCGGGTTCTTCAAGAAAAAGAAATAATAAGGGTTGGCGGAAACCGCATCATCAAAATTGATGTCAGAATAATTGCAGCTTCAAATGAAAACATAAGGGAGCTTACCCTTCAGAACAAATTCCGAAAAGACCTGTACTACCGTTTAAATACAATACCTATTGAAGTTCCTCCTTTGAGGGAAAGAGAAGCAGATGTTTTGGTTATATCCGAGTATATTATGAATAAGATAAAGGCAGGTTTTGTGTTATCTCCTCAGGTAAAAGAATTTTTTTTAAAATACCGATGGGAAGGAAATATAAGAGAGCTTTACAATGTTCTTGAATATTTAAAGTATCTGGATGAAAAAGAGATAAGGATTGAGCACCTGCCTAAATATATCATCGATTTTGAGCCTCAGGAACCGCATGCTGCCTTATCATATCGGGAAAAAGAAGTCTATATTTTAAGACTCTTGGAAAGCGCTTTTCCTTTAGGCCTTGGAAGAAGAAAAATTTTAGATAGGTGCCGTACGGATGAGGTGGGTATTTCTGAAAGTCTCATACGAAAAATTCTTTCCGATCTTGAAAAAAGAGATTTTATAACGATAGCTGAAGGCCGCTGCGGTACAAAAATAAACGATAGAGGCATAAGCTATCTTAAATCCTTGGGATTTTAAAGTATTAATGGGACTTAAATGGGTATATTTGGGTTATTTATCCCATTTAATATTGTGAGATTCTTCTATAAAATAACATCCTTTTCTATAAAACCGTAAATT
Organism: Treponema sp. OMZ 798; assembly: GCF_024181385.1. Lineage (NCBI taxonomy): Bacteria > Pseudomonadati > Spirochaetota > Spirochaetia > Treponematales > Treponemataceae > Treponema > Treponema sp. OMZ 798. The sequence goes on along the minus strand of NZ_CP051305.1, from coordinate 1,752,058 downwards.
CTTCTCATTTATTTTTACTTGGTATTCTTTTTGCTTAATATAAGATAAAGTATTTTTATTGGAGTAAAGTTGTATGAAATATGATTTTGATGAAATAATAGACCGGTCTTCAAATTATTCGGCAAAGTTTGAAGAAGCTCATTTGCATTACGGTACAAATGATGTGATTCCCTTATGGATAGCCGACATGGATTTTAAAACTGCAAGACCCATAATTGATGCAATAATAGAAAGAGCAGAGCAGGGTATTTTCGGATACACCTTTAGGCCTGATTCTTATTTTGATGCTGTTGCAGATTGGCAGATTAAAAGAAACAATTACAAACCGGATACAAATCTTATGGCCTTTGCTCCGGGGGTTGTGCCTGCAATGCGTATGATGCTGCAGATGTTCAGTACCGAGCAAGACCGTATGATGATAACGACCCCTGTTTATCATCCCTTTACCGATATAGTTTTAAATACAAAAAGAACATTGGTGAACATTCCTCTTATAGTAGAAGGGGAAAAATATAAAATGAATTTTGAAGGTATTGAAGCGGAGTTTAAAAAAGGAATTAAGTTTTTTATATTTTGCAATCCTCATAATCCTGTCGGCCGTGTTTGGACAAGGGATGAACTTGAACGCTTAACCTCCCTTTGTTTAAAATACAAGGTCAAAATCATTTCGGACGAAATTCATTCGGATTTAATTTTTTCAGGCTTTAAGCACATACCTACGGCTTCTATTTCTAAAGAGGTTGAAACAATTACCTATACTATGATAGCTCCCAGTAAAACCTTTAACCTTGCAGGCTTACAAGCATCTACAATTATTTTCCCCAACATGGAAGAAAAAGATCAATACATTGCAAACTTAAAAGAGATGGATGTAGCACGCAATAATTGTTTTAGTCTTGTAGCAACTATTGCTGCCTACCGAGAAGGAGAAGAGTGGCTTAGTCAGGCAATAGATTATATTCACGGCAATATGGAATTCATCTATGAATATTGCAAAAAAAATATTCCGGTTTTAAAACCGAACAAACCTGAAGCAACCTATCTTTGCTGGATAGATGCAAGAGATCTAAAAATGAATGACGATGAGCTTAAAAAATTTCTTGTAGAAAAAGCAGGACTTGCTTTGGGAAGCGGAATAGAATTCGGTGAAGGCGGAAGCGGTTTTGTGAGATTTAATGCAGCAACTTCTCGCCGGGTAATTGAAAGGGCTCTTATGCAGTTGGAAGCTGCAATAAAAAAAATATAGGAGAAAATTTATGGATGAAAGTAGAAGTTCAAAAAGGTACGGCTTTATAGCCTTTGTTCCGTTACTGGTTTTTTTAGCCTTGTACATCGGATTCGGTTTGTTTTTTACGGCTCAGGGAGTTCCTAAGGCTTTTAAACAATTTCCAAGGCATGTTGCTCTTTTAATCGGTATCTTCATTGCTGTTCTTATGAACCGCAAGGAAAAATTCGGTACAAAGGTTGATGTGTTTTCTAAAAATGCCGGAAATGAAGGCGTAATGCTCATAGGCCTTATCTATCTCTTGGCCGGAGGTTTTCAAGGTGCTGCAAAGGCGATGGGCGGTGTAGACAGCATTGTCAATTTAGGCTTAACCTATATTCCGAGTGCATTGTTGATTCCCGGAGTATTTTTAATGAGCTGTTTTATTTCTACGGCAATTGGAACTTCCATGGGAACGATTGCTGCTATGGCCCCTATTGCTATCGGTGTAGCAACAAAGTCTGATCTAAATTTGGCTGTAGCTTGCAGTGCAGTAATCGGCGGAGCCTATTTCGGCGACAACCTTTCAATCATATCGGATACGACTATTTCTGCAACGAAGGGTGTAGGCTGTGAAATGAAGGATAAGTTTAGAATGAACCTTTTAATTGCCATACCGGCTGCAGTTTTTGCCTTTATCTTGTATGCGATTATGGGCGGTAAAGGTACAATTACAGGAGACTTGGAATTCCATTTGATAAGAATTATTCCTTATATTGTAGTTTTAATTACAGCTCTGACAGGAATGAATGTTGTTGCTGTTCTCTTTGTCGGAATTGTTATGGCCGGTTTGATAGGCATTTTGCAGGGCACCTTGACATTTATGACCTTTGTTCAATCCTTAGGAGAAGGTATGGAAGATATGATGAGCATTACTATAGTTGCCATCTTAATCTCCGGTCTAATCGGTTTGATAAAATACTACGGCGGTATTGATTGGCTTATCAATAAGATTACTTCAAGAATCAAGAGCAGAAAAGGTGCAGAATACGGAATCGGTTTGTTATCGGGACTTCTGTCCATTTCCTTGGTAAACAATACAATAGCCATCATTATATCTGCTCCTATTGCAAAGGAAATCGGCTTTCAATACAAGATTTCACCGAAACGCTTAGCAAGTTTACTTGATATCTTTGCTTGTGCCTTCTTGGCCCTTTGCCCGCATGACGGAGGTATGCTGATTGTAACAGGTCTGTCAGGTGTTGCTCCTACGGCAGTTCTTGCACACTCATATTATATCTTCGGATTGATAGCGGCTGCCGTTATAACTATTCAATTAGGTCTTTTAAGAACCAAGGAAGAAAAGGCTGCTATCTGATTAAGTTAAAAAATAAGGTTTCCTAGAAAACTGTCCCGTTTTTAGAGTTTACATTCTCTGAGGACGGGACTTTTTTTCTTTTATTACTAGATATTTTTGATAAAATGTATTAAAATAATGAATAAATATTTGAATCGAGGCTATAATGAAAATTAGAACATCAGTAAATTTGTTTTTAACCCTTACCTTGGTTATTGTTGTATTCGGCGCTTTAACTTCAACCCTTTATTATACAAGATCATTTATCGAGGGTATTTTTTATAAAAATATTCAGTATATCTTAGATTCTTCTTTTTCGGAACTGCAAAGAGATCTTGAAAGCGGTTTAACCATTTCAAAAAATTTTGCGAGGCAGGACAATTTAATAAGATGGTTCGAGTCTTACGAAGAGGATGGAAAAGACGGGGAAGATATCAAATCAATGATGCTAAAGCTGGCAGGTGAGGAAAAATTCAGTACATGTTTTGCAGCTTCCGGCTTGACCGGTTCTTATTACGTAGTTGATAAAGATAAAAATATTGTGCGGGATCAATTATCTAAAGATAATCCTGATGACTCATGGTTTTATGCTCTGTTAAAAGAAAAAGAAAATATATTTTATGACATTGATTACAATAAAACATTAGGAACTACAAATATTTGGTTTGACTGTAAAGTTTTTAATAATAGGGGGGAAACCTTGGGCTTTGCAGGCTTGTCAGTGAATTTGGATAGCGCCATAGAAAAAATGAAAAAATCCATACCCAGCACTAATTCATGGCTGGGCTTTATTGGAAAAGGAGATCAAGTTTTAATCTCCTCAAAGACTGAATTAATCGGAAAAAATATAGATCTTATTACGGGAAGTCTGCTGCCTGTTGAGGGCTTTTCCGGACTTAATTATTATACCGATAAGAATCTGGGTAAGGTGCTTATTGCAAAAAAACAATTAAAAAATTTTCCTTATTCAATTATGCTTGCAGCTCCCATGGAAGAATTTATCCCGCCAATCTTTTTAATTTTACGTTTGCCTTTTATATGGTCATTTGCTATTTTGCTGATTATGCTGGTAATCAGTTCATTCTTATTACGGATCTTTTTCGGCCGTTTTGCTAAAATGAATTCGGTATTTAATAAGATAGCCGAAGGAGATTTTAGTATAAGGGCTGATGTTTCAAATGATGAGGTGGGAAGCATAACCTCAGTTTTAAATAATGCAATCGAAAAAGTAAGTGCTGCCCTTGCAAGTATAGGTAAACATACTGATAGGATGCAGGGAATATGTGAAAATTTATCCGCAAATATGGTTGAATCTGCCGCTGCCTTAAATGAGATTACTGCAAATATTGAAGGGGTGAGGGGACAGGTGCTCACTCAAAACTCCAGTGTCGAAAACGCTGTCAGCAAGGTAGATGAAATATCAAAAAATATTTCGGACCTTGATGTTCATATCGACAATCAGGCCGAAAGTTTTACATCTTCTACAAAGTCCGTCGGAGAAATAGTTTCGAATATAGAAGGAGTGAGAAGTAAGGCTCAAGACAATTTAAAGGCCATTAAGGAGCTCGAGCAGGCTACCCATCAAGGAAAAGAAACTGTAAAATCGGTGGTGGATATTACCGGAATCGTAACGGAACAATCAGAAGGACTTTTGGATGCAATTTCGGTTATCCAAAATACGGCAAGTCAGACAAACCTCCTTGCAATGAATGCAGCAATCGAGGCCGCTCATGCAGGAGAATCCGGAAAGGGCTTTGCCGTTGTTGCCGATGAAATCAGAAAACTTGCCGAAGAATCCGGAGAGCAGGGTAAAAATATTACAAAGGTTTTGGAAGAGTTAAAAAGCAAGATCGAAAACCTAAACGGCGCAGGGCCCCGCGTTTCAGAACAATTTGAAAAGATAAGCTCTATGATGGATTTTATCTACCGCCAAGAAGACGGAATGATCAGAACCATGAATGAGCAGCTCAAAGATGCAGAGGCTGTCCTACATGAAATACATGGAATGGAAGAGGTAAGCAAAGCCGTCAAAAGAGGTTCAGATGAAATGCTTGCAAAAATAGAAAAAATTTCACAAGAGCTTAAAACCCTTTCTTCTCTTTCTGAAAATATAACTCAAAGTATGACCGAAATGTCGGTTGGTGTAGGGCAGGTCAACAAAACGGTTCAAGATGTAACCGATATTGCAAGCCTAAATAAAGAAACGGCTATAGGGGTTGCTTCCGAGATTGCAAAGTTTAAGGTGTAGGTTGACAATAATTTTATTCTTCTTTTGCTCCTATTAAATTTACAAAGTAGGGGCAACTTTCTAAAAGTTCATCAAAGCTGCCTTGTGCAAGGGCCTTCCCCTCCTTTAACACCACAATTTTATCGGCGCTTTTTATTGTCGAAATTCTATGAGCAATAACGAGGCAGGCTCTTCCTTCCTTCAATTTTTTTAAGGCTAAATTTATAAGTCTTTCATTTTCTGAATCGAGATTTGCCGACGCTTCATCTAATACCAAAACGGGAGAATTTTTTAAGAAGGCTTGGGCTATCGAAAGCCGCTGTTTTTCTCCGCCTGAAAGTTTTAAGGCTCGCTCTCCTATTACGGTATTTTTACCTAAGGGAAGCTTTTCGATAAACTTATCTGCTTCGGCTTCATTTATTGCATTTTGGATTTCTTCCGTACTTGCCTCTCTTTTTGCAAGCCGCAAATTTTCTTCTATACTTATATTAAATAAGTATACATCTTGAGGAACTACGGTAATAAGATCCCTTAAAGACCTCAACCTTAATTCTCTTATATCGGTACCGCTGATTTTTATTGAACCTGCATCGGGTTCTCTAAATCTTTGCAAAAGACGGGCTGCGGTAGTTTTTCCGGAACCGGAATGTCCTACAAGGGCAAGGGTTTCGCCTGTTTTAAATTTGAACGAAAGTCCGTCTAATATTTTAGGATTCTGCTTCTCCTCATTTTTTTGAGGATAGGTAAATTCTACATTGTCGAATTCTACGCAAATTTCTTTTACATTGTGTTCTCCTTTGGCGATTATTTCTTCAGCCGTTTTTGTTCCCATATCGTAAACTTCGGGCTCCATAAAAAGAAGATTAAATACTCTTTTTGAGGCTGCAGCGATGAGACCGTATTGGGTACTCATTTGCAGGGCATCGGCTATGGGATTTAAAAATGCCGAAGAAATTACCAAGACGGGCAAAAACCAAAGAGGGGCTAAGGAACCGTTTTTTACTAAAAAGGCTGCGGTAATCATTACAGAAAAAGAAGCCGTCAGCATTAGAATCGATAAGATTAAATTTTGGTCTGTTCTCCGTTTGGCATCCGTAAACACAGCTTTATTAAAACCTGTCACGGAGTTAAACATTTTTTTTAGATAGTGTTCTTGGTATCTAAAAGAAATAATATCCTTTAAGCCTTGAATGCAGTCAACAGATTCGGCATTTAGGCCGCCCGCAGCCTTCATGTAATCGAAGCCGTGTTTGTCTGCCTCTCTTTTTTTAAATTTAGGAAATAGCATGAGTAAGATAAGTGTGGGTAGGAGAACCAGAGAAAGATAAATTGAAAGGCTTCCCAAAAATATTAAAACTGCAAGGGGAATAAAAATTGCAACAAAAATCTGAGCAATGGTGTGAGCATAAAACCATTCCAGAATTTCTACATCGTTTAAAACTATTGAAGTTAAATTGCCGCTTCTTTCGTTTTCAAGTCCTGCAGGAGCTATCTCATCTATTTTTTCGTAGGCTAACATTCTTAGCTTTGTCAAAATTCTATAAGCCATGTCATGGCCAACATAAATATCAAGATAGGCAAAGACTGCTTGCAGGGCAATAAAAATACAAATCAAAATGAACAGTAGTTTTATTCTTTCAGTCCGGCCTAAAAGTATTGCGCTTATGGTATAGGAGGTTAAAAGTGAAAGTGCTATTGGAATGAGTTTAAATATTGCATTGCACAATATCGAAATAAATAAGTAAAGTTTAAAACCTTTAATATATTTGGTCAGGGCAAAGATAGTGTCGTTTACTTTAATCATAGGCTTCCTTTTTAATTTTTTGTTTTAAGATTTGCTCTCCCATGAGCTTACGGTAAGATTCCGACTTTGAGGAGAGCTCTTCATGTGTTCCTGCATCTTCTATTTTTCCGTTATCGATTATGCAAATTTGTTCCGCTTTTTGAATAGTTGCAAGCCTGTGGGCAATTATCAAAACGGTTTTACCCTTACATAGTTCCGAAAAGCTTTTTTGGATTTCCATTTCGCTTTGCCTGTCAAGAGAGGAGGTGGCTTCATCAAAAATTAGAATAGGAGAGTTTCTTAAAAAGGCCCTTGCTATGGCAATGCGCTGTCTTTCTCCTCCTGAAAATTTTGCACCTCGTTCACCTAGGACTGTGTTATACCCGTCAGGGAGACTTGAGATAAAATCGTGAATGCGTGCTTTTTTTGCAGCCTCTATTACTTCTTCTTTTGTTGCATCCGGCTTGCCTATTAAAATATTTTGGTAGGCTGTCCCGAAAAAAATATGACTGTCCTGCCAAACGGCAGAAATCAAATTTTGAATTTCATCCACTGTTTTTTCGGATAGAATTTTTTCTCCCACCCTTATTGTTCCGTTTTTAATAGGATAAAAACCTGCAAGGAGATGTGCTATTGTGGACTTTCCGCTGCCTGAAGAACCGACAAGGGCCGTTGAAGTACCGTTCGGAATTGTAAAAGAGATATCTTTTATTACGTCAGTTTCCTCATAGGCAAAGTTTACATTTGTAAAAGAAATATCTCCGGTAAAATTATCTGTTGCCTGTTTTGATTTAAGTTCGCTTCCTTCCTTTAGATTATCTTTTTTGCTTACGTTTAAAAGATTTGCCGAAAGAGAAAGTTTTACCGGTGTTTTTAAAAAATTATAGATTTCATAAGAGGCCGTAACACCTCGATAACCCAAGTGCCAAATATTTATGAGAATATACATGGGTGAGAAACAAGCTGCGGTTAAAAATAAAATGTAGATAAGGTTGTCGGGCGAAGAATATAGGTAAGCTCTTAATGCTGCAACTGCCGCCGATAAGGTTCCTCCGATTGCCGCACAAAGCTGTAAAACTCCGCTGTCGATCATAGTAACCTTTAAGTGATTCATAATTGTAACACGCAAGATTTCGCCCTGCTTTTTAAGTTTCTCTTTTTGGTACTCATCGGCATTTAAGGCTTTTAAAGAAGTAAGGCCTTGTAATGCATCCAGACAATCAGAATAGTATTTTGAATGGGCTGCATGTTCTTCCTTTCCTCTTTCTTGCATAATTTTAAAAAAGAACATTGGAAACCCCAACATACCTGCAGCTCCTAAAAGGCAGATTATACCTACTACATAATCAAGGTAAAATAAAATCGAAATTAATACTATGTCTAGTAATATGGTACCGCTTACAAAGGGAAGGTATTGGTAAAAGTATGGACTTAACCATTCTGTTTTTGCAAAAACCATGGAGGCAAGTTCTCCTGAACGTCTGTTGATAGTATAGGCTGGGCCTAGAGCAAAAAGTTTTTTAAAAACTTTTTCGCGCAAGATATCTTTAATTTTAATACTGCATTCTTGTCCTTTTAAGCTTGTTGTACGCTGTAATATGATGGAAAAAACCGCTAAAATTCCCAGACAAATAAATATTTGATTTAAGGAGGTAAAACATAAAATTTTTTCTTTTCCGAATATTAACTGCACCATCAACGCCGTGCATAAGGTAATCAACACCTTTGACGAAAGTAGAAGAAAATTTAAAACGGAAGAAAGAAGTAAAAGTTTTCTTCCTCCCTTTGAAAGAAAAATGAGTTGTTTGTTTATAAACATAAAAACTCCGTATAACCTTGATTATAAAGTTAATTTACCGTGAGTAGTTTATATGTTTTTATTATTTTGGTCAAGTTAGATATTTCAAACAATTTAAAATTCTTTCTTCTCTTAACAAATCTTTTTTCTGTAAAAAAAATAATAAACCGTAAATATAATGCTTGTCAAAGTCCATGAGATAGGAAATGCAAGGACAATCATTTCGACGACAGGATTTATAGGGACAAATAAAAATATCCAAGCAATGCGGGAAGCACAAACACCAAGGAGGGTTATGACCATGGGCTTAAAAGTTTCTCCTGTTCCGTGAATAGCAACCGAAAGAATTTCTGCAAATACAAATACCGTATAAAAAGGAGCGAGAATGTGCATGAGCCTTTCGGTGATTATAAGAACTTCATAGTCCTTTGAGTTGATAAAAAGTTTTCCCAATGGCAAATTCCAAAAATAAAGAATTACACAAACGCTTCCTATTATAATACTTGACATAATAAGACCCAATCGTACAACCTCTTTGATGCGATCATATTTTTTGGCTCCGTAATTTTGCGCAACAAAGGTTGCAACCGATGATGTCATAGCTTCAAGTAAAATCCAAACTAAAAAATCCAGTTTGCCGCAAAGAGCCCAAGCCGCAATATTGGATGTTCCCGTTCCATTTACCGTTGCTTGAATTATCATATTGGCGATGGGGAAAAAGGCGGACTGTATGCCGATAGGAAGTCCCAGTCTTGCAATATTGATGGAAGAAAATCTGTCAATTTTTATCTTTTTAAGGATTAGAGGACAGTGACCGTTTTTTTTGGTGAGAGCAAAAAGAATTATTACGGCACTTATAAGCTGCGAAACTACAGTTGCAAGTGCAGCTCCTCCTATTCCCCAATTAAAAATTCCTATAAAAATCAAGTCTAAAATTACGTTTAATGCCGAAGAAATTATCAAAGCATAAAACGGAGTTTTGGAATTTCCCATTGCACGCAAAATTCCCGAACCGATATTATAAAAAAGAGAAACTCCCATTCCGGCAAAATAAATTCTGACATAGCTTAATGTCATATCGAAAATATCTTGAGGAACTCCCATCATAAAAAGAAGCAGGGGCGAAATAAGAACTCCTATTATTGAAAGACTTATGCCGAGAATAAGAGTTAAGCCTATCGAAGTGTGAATTGCATCAAAAAGTTCATTAGTTTTTTTTGCACCGAATAATTGGGAGATAATAATTGCCGCACCTGCCGATAGTCCTCCGAAAAGGTTTATGGGTAATTTTAATAAACTGAAAACGGAGTCGATAGCAGCAAGGCCCTCCTTACCTGTAAACTTTCCGACAATAACGGCATCGGCCGCCGTGTATAAGTGCTGAAAAAAGTTTCCTGCCAGGATGGGGAGTGTAAAAATTATCAACGTTTTCCAAATTACGCCTTCGGTAAGATCCAAGTTTTTTTTGTTCATAGCTTTTTTCCGTTTTGAGGTTTACTATTGCTCAATGTGTAGTCTGTATAATAGAGATAAAATTGAGGCTTGTCAATATTGGATAAAACCTTCCTCTTATAAAAAGTTAAAAAATATGCTATAATTAATTCGCAAGGGGGTAGAAAATGACCAATAGAAAGCTGCCTATAGGTGTTCAAAGTTTTGAAGTTTTGCGTAAGGATGGCTTTATTTATGTAGATAAAACGGAATATATTTTTAATCTTGCAGCTGAAAGCCGAGTTCATTTTTTAAGCCGTCCACGCCGATTCGGGAAGAGTCTTTTTCTTTCTACATTAAAGGCCTACTTTTTAGGTAAAAAAGAACTTTTTAAAGGGCTTTATATAGAAGATGCAGAGCAAAAATATGCTGAAATCGAAGGGCGCGAAGCATGGGTGCAATATCCCGTTTTTCATCTGGATTTTAATCCTGCAAAATATGAAACAAGGGAAGATTTAGAAGGGCTTTTACATAATTATCTTTGCAGATGGGAAGATTTATATTGCCGTAACGAGTCTGAAAGATCCTTGTCTGAGCGCTTTTTTGGTCTTATCCGCCGAGCTTATGAAAAAACCGGTAAACAGGTTGTAATCCTTGTAGACGAGTACGATAAGCCTCTCCTTGAAACCATGATTATAAATGAAGCCTTAAATGAAGAGTATAGGCGTATCTTAAAGGGCTTTTACGGGGTTATTAAATCCTGCGACGAGTATATCCGCTTTGCCTTTTTAACGGGAGTTACAAAATTCAGTAAGGTCAGCATCTTTAGCGACTTAAACAATTTGCGGGATATTTCCCTTGAAAAAAAATATGCAGGTATCTGCGGTATTACCGAAACCGAAATGAAGGATGCTTTTAAACCCGAAATTGAAGCACTGGCAGAAGACCGAAAGCTAAGCTATGAAGATGCCCTTGCTCTGCTGAAAAAACGTTATGACGGCTACCTTTTTCATCCTGAAGGAGAGAGTTTGTACAATCCCTTTAGTTTGATTAATGCCTTTGCAAAAAAAGAAACGGGTTTTTATTGGTTTTCAACAGGAACCCCGACCTTCTTGGTAAGAACCCTAAAAGAACAAAAAGAAATCTGTATCCGCGATATTTTGGAAAATGCCGAAATGAGTGAAAACTCTCTACAGGACTATCGTCCCGATATGAATAACCCTGTACCCATTTTATTCCAGTCGGGATATTTGACTATAAAAGATTATGATGAAAGGTTGGGCTTGTACAAGCTAGGCTTCCCCAATGACGAGGTAAAATACGGCTTTTTAGATAACCTTGTGCCGGACTATACCTCAATTTCAAAGGATGCCAGCGGCTTATTTATAGGAAATTTTATCAGGGATATAGAAAAGGGCAATATCGAATCTTTTATGAAAAGGATGTACACGGCCTGTGCAGGTCTTCCTTACAGTATGGCTTCAAAGGAAAATGTGCAGATGAGGGAAAGAGACTATCAGATAGCCTTTTATATACTCTTTAGCCTCATGGGGCAGTTTGTCCAAACTGAAGTTGTGAGCTCCAAGGGCAGGGCCGACTGCGTAGTTCACACCGATGATACTATTTACATCTTTGAGTTTAAGCTTATGAATTCGGGAACACCTGCCCAAGCTGTCCAACAGATAAAAGACAAGGGTTATGCCGAACCCCACAAGATGAGCGGGAAAAAGATAGTCCTCATAGGTGCGGTCTTCGCCGACGGCATCGACGAAGAAACCGCCGATACATGGGTTGCCGAGGAAGTTTAGAAAAGGGCTCGCAAATTTTTTATCTTGACATTTTGCAGTTTGTAGAGTATACTCACCTTTATGGTAAACGCTCTTTTTTGCTTAACATTAATTTTTTCTCTTTCCCTTTTAAGGGCTTGTGATAAAACAAAAATATTAGCTATGGCTTACCCCCCCCCCCCAATTTATCTATTAAATAAAATATCTCCAATTAAAATTTTTAATACATATTTTTCTCATATATTTTGTTTCTTTTTTGAAAATAAACCGCAACGGACGCAAAGCCGCTTGAGCTGTGCAAAGGTTATAAATAAAATTTTTCCTTAATCTAAAAACCTCAGGACCGGATTTATTCTGTCTTGCGGTTTTTTTGTATAAATTTAAATATTTAACAAGGAGAAAATTAGTTATGGAAAACACTAATTTCAAACTTAAGACTAAGGTCTTAAATCGGGCAGTAAGTTTTACTTCATTGTTGTTGGCTGCGGGAGTTTTTATTGTCTTATTGACTGCCTGCCCGAATACTGCAGGCGGTTTAGGAGGAGAAAGTACTCCGAGTGGAGGATCGGTTACACCATCTGATTTCGGCTCTTTTGAAGACGCCGGCGACTATGTAAAAATAACCCCTTCTGCCAACGGTATTATAGGAGTAGCTCCCGATGAGAGCACCCTGCCAGGAACTGAAGATTATTGGAAGGGCGTGTTTATCAAAGATAGGAAGGTAAAATTGAGTCCCTACATGCTGGGCAAGACGGAGGTAACCTATGAGAAGTGGTATGAGGTAAGAGTATGGGCAGAAGGAAATGGCTACACCTTTGCCAACAAAGGGCTTGAAGGCTGGGACGGCACAGGCGGTGGTTCTTGGCCTAATTATGCAAATATCGGTAAGCCTCCTACGGGAAACAAAAATCATCCTGTAACCAATATTTCTTGGAGGGACTGTATAGTATGGTGCAATGCCTATACTGAGATGGTAAAAGGCTCAGATGCCGAATGTGTATACCGAAAAAGCAAAGTCGATACTGCCGTGTTAAAAAGTGCAAATGATACATCTGCATGTGATAATGCCTATGCCGATATGAACAAAAAAGGCTACAGACTTCCGATCGAAGTGGAATGGGAATATGCAGCCCGCTGGCAGGGAAGCGACAGCACAAATGCCGAAAAGTACGGAGACTTATATTTGACAAAGCTATGGAGCGCAAGCGGGGCAAAGGACAAGTGGGATACGGACGAAACGGGTAAAGTTGCATGGTATCATAACAATTCCGGAGGAAAAACGCATTCTGTGGGAGAAAAAAGAGCTAATTACTTGGGCCTATACAATATGTCAGGAAATGTGTGGGAGTGGTGTTTTGATTGGTGGAATAATGATCCTAAAGCAGGGGATGAACCTGATGGAGATGGATTTGTGACGGATCCGCAAGGAGCTGTTGACGGTAGTACCCGCGTGGTGCGCGGAGGCGGTTGGGACAACAACGCTGACTACTGCACTGTAGGCGCACGGAACAACGGCTATCCTGACGAAAGGAACGACTATATTGGATTGCGGTTGGCTTGCCGGCCCTAGGGTACCCCAGAAGGGGTACACATTTTGCCGGGGACTTGCTCAAAAATGTACATCCTTGTACATTTTTGAGCTTCGAGTGTTTTTGCTTCGCAAAAAACTCGTAAGTATGGAACCACCGCCATCCGTGGCGGTTAAGCAGCGTAAGCCGCCCGAAGCGGTGAAACCGAACAGGCAAAATGTTTTGGTTGGTGTAGTAAAATCTTTGAAAAAGGAGATAAACTGCATTTTAGCCGCTTTAGCGGCTTCGAAATTTTTGCGATTTTTGCACCCCTTGCGGTTAAATAACTCACTATATCCTTAATTTACAGTTTTTCTATTTCTGCTTCGGAAAGACCTGTCATTATCAAAATTTCAGACATCGGATACCCTCTTTTTTTCATAAGTTTAGCTGTTTCTATAGCTTTATCATGAGCCCCTTTATCTCTGGCATCCATCTCAAAAGTAGACATCAATCTATATTCTTGCCTTGCTTGTTCATTGTTTTTTATTGTTTGTATCATTTCTTCTATCCTCCTTGTAAATTCATTTGTTGTTTTACCTGTTTTAAGATATTCTAAAAAGTCCTTTAATTCTTTGTCTTCAGTATTTTCAAAAGCTGTTGCATTTATTATAATCTTTTTTGTGCCGTCTTGTAAAGATACGTTTTTATCTTCAATACAGAGATTTTCAAAGGTGTAAACCGGCCTTTTCTTCCCTATAGCATCAAAGGTGCAGATAAAAATTATAAAGCTGTCGTTTAAAGCATTATAAGAATTGCCCTTATCCAAAAAAGAAATATCCATAGCAGCTTGATAAAACCTCATTCTTTTGGGGATATTTCTTTCGTTGCTGACCTGCATTTCTACATCGTAAAATTTTCCGTCTTCTGTTTGAACAAGGACATCAAATCGGATAGACTTTGCCTGTTCATAGGTGCTAATATTATGCTGTACCGAAACATACGCAATTTTACCTATCGTATCAGATAGTATTATTTCGATAAGTTTTTTACATAGCTTCGGATTTTGCATAACCTTACAAAACATAAAATCGTCTTGTAATGTCAAATCTTCAAATCTTTTTACTATTTCTTTCTCCAATTAATTTTTTCATATTTCCCCTCTCATTATATTTATACTTATTATTTGAAAAAAATAGTAAAACCTGAAAAAGATTTTTGTAAATCCGCCTTTGACACTTCCCCCTCTTTGTGTTATCATCTTTAGCCTATGGAAAAAGAGGAAAATAAAAAAGAAGAACCTATAAAATACGGGATTTTAAGCAATGTTTTGTTTATGCTTAAAACATCTTTTAGAACTTATAAGTCTGTGCCTGTTTTGATTTTACTGGAAGCCCTTTTATATGCGGGCGATAATTTAATTTCGATATTTTTTGCGCCTGCCGTTTTAACCCTCATTCAAAATAATGCGGCTATTAAAAATCTTTTAATGGTTATTTTCGGCTTTGCTTTTTCTTTGATGCTCCTCCGCGGTCTCCTTTCTTATTTGCAGACAAACCATCTTTTTGGGCGCATCGGCGTAAGGAGTGAGCTTATTTTTATGATAGGCGATAAGGCGATGACCACCTCCTATAATAACCTTGATAATAAGGATTTTGAAGCAAAGAAAAATAAGGCGATGGATGTTACAGACGGTAATTCGGAAGCAACCGAAGCGGTTTGGACTACCTTGCAGGAACTTCTTCAATACCTTCTTTGCTTTATCATCTATCTTATCATCCTTGCTTCCTTAAACCTTAATATCATTTTAATTACCCTTTTGACGGCTTGTGTGAGTTTTTTTATTACCAACAGTGTAAGCTCTTGGATGTATAAAAAGCGTGATGAGGAAAATAAGCATGTAAATCATTTGCGTTATATAACCCAAATCGGGAAAAATAAAAACCTAGCAAAGGATATCCGTCTTTTCGGAATGG
This sequence comes from Treponema sp. OMZ 798, assembly GCF_024181385.1. Taxonomy (NCBI): domain Bacteria; kingdom Pseudomonadati; phylum Spirochaetota; class Spirochaetia; order Treponematales; family Treponemataceae; genus Treponema; species Treponema sp. OMZ 798. The sequence continues at coordinate 1,736,987 of NZ_CP051305.1, read as the reverse complement.
AATCTTGGCTTAAAGAATTATACGAAAAGCATTTAAGGCTTTACAGCAATTTTCACCTCGAAGGAGAAAAGCGTTATTTTTTTGCCGACCTTGCAGATCTTCTTTTAACCTTTTTGCGAAACGGACTCATTTACTTTTGGCTGATAAGTCTTGTCCTGCAAAAAAATATAAGCGTTCCCCAATTTATCCTTTACTTTGCCGCAGCGGGAACCTTTACCCAATGGGTGAGCGGTATCTTAAATAAGGTTTCGGTTCTGCATAAGCAAAGTCTTGATATTTCCCGCCTCAGAGAATTTTTTGAATTTAAAGAAGATTATCGCTTTGAAAAAGGCGAAGCAATTCCTCTAAAAAATGAAAACGTCATCGAGCTAAAAAACGTGAGCCTCTTATATTCTGAAGGCGGAACTCCCGTTTTGGATAAGTTTAATTTGACCTTGAAGCCTAAAGAAAAACTTGCCATTGTCGGCTTAAACGGAGCAGGAAAAACAAGCCTCGTAAAGCTGATTACCGGCCTTTATGACCCCACCGAGGGAGAGGTCTTGTTTAACGGAAGAAACATAAAAGACTTTAACCGGGACGAATACTATAAGTGTTTTAGTGCAGTCTTTCAGGAGTTTTCGATATTGCCTACAAGTATTGCGGTGAACATTACGCAAACAAGAGAAGGCATTAACAAGGAGAGGATTGAAGAGGTCTTAAAACTTTCGGGGCTTTACGATAAGGTTCAAAGTCTTCCGCAAAAAGAAGAAACCCGTCTTTGCAAGGATGTCTTCTTTGATGCCGTAGAACTTTCAGGCGGCGAAACTCAAAAGCTCTTACTCGCAAGGGCTCTTTATCGGGACAGTCCCTTTTTAATCTTGGATGAACCTACCGCTGCCTTAGACCCCATCGCTGAACATGAGCTTTACACCAAGTATAACGATTTATCGAAGGATAAAACCTCTATCTTTATTTCGCATAGGCTTGCTTCCACCCGCTTTTGCGACAGGATTATTTTTATAAAGGACGGAAAAATAATCGAAGAAGGCACCCATGATGCTCTTTTAAAAAAGGGCAGGGAGTATGCTCATCTTTTTGAGGTACAAAGCAAGTATTATAAAGAAGAACAGGATAAAGAATTGCATGATGATTTAAAAGAAGACGGAGGAAATTTATGAAAACCGAAAAAAAAGATAATAAAAAAAGACATAACAAGGGCTTGAATCGGCGGGCTTTTTTTCTCCTATTTAAAAAGGCTCCTTTGTTTTTTATTTCCGTGCTTGGAGAAAAAGTTTTTACGAGTCTCTTGCCCTTTATAGGTATTTTCTTTTCGGCAAGGATTGTAAACGAGCTTGTTTTAATTTATTTGGGACAAGGCGATTTATCGAAAATCAAAAGCTTGGTACTGCTCTCCCTTATTTTAACGGCTCTTTGTATGCTTGTTTCTTCCTTATTTAAAAGATGGGCAAACTATGAAGGACGGAGTATAGACTACAAGGTAGAAGACATCTATGTTCAAAAATTTTTAAGTATGGATTTTCAAGATGCGGAATCCGCAAAAACAAATGAGATTTATACAAGGATATGGCAAAATTCAAATTACGGAGGCTGGGGATTGTACAAAATTCTTTGGATTTATACAAAGTGTTCCACCCATCTTACTTCCGTAATCACGTCGGCAGCCTTGAGTATAAGCCTTTTTAGCTTTAAGGTTCAGACTGCGGAATTGCTTTTTTTAAACAATCCCCTTTTTATCTTTGTAATTCTTTTTAGCATTGTGCTTTTAATTATCATTCCTGCAAAACTTCAAACAATGTCGGACTCCTACTGGGCCCTTGTTTCGGAGGAAGCCACAGAAGGAAACAGGGTGTTTAGTTTTTTCTTTAGACTCTTTAACGAAAAAAATCGTGCAATGGATGTGCGTATGTACGGCCAGCAAGGAGAGGGTAACATAATAAGATTTTCCACTAATATTTTTCTGCCCGGAGGGAGACTTGCAAAATGCGCTAAAAAAGAAATGGGCTTTTTTGCCTTTTTATCTGCCTTTGTTTCGACTTCCCTTTTAATAGTCATTTACGGCTTTGTGGGCCTAAAGGCTCTGGGAGGAGCCTTCCCGGCAGGTAACCTCATGCAATATGCTGCAAGTATAACGGCTCTTTCTTCCGCCCTCACCGAAATCTTCACGGTCGCAGGCGAGGCAAAAAACAATAGGGCTTTTTTAAAGGATTTATTCGACTTCTTGGATATCAAAAACGGAATGTGCATGAACAATACTCCCCTCGATTATTCCGGCAACGCCGAAAACACAATCGAGTTTAAAAACGTTTCTTTTTCATATCCCGATTCGGAAAAAAGAGTTTTAAAAAATTTGAACCTCACCTTAAAGAAGAATGAGAGGCTTGCCGTAGTCGGTAAAAACGGAAGCGGCAAGACCACCTTTGTAAAACTTCTATGCCGCCTCTATGACCCTACGGAAGGTGAAATTCTTTTTAACGGAAAGAACATAAAAGAATACGACTATAAAGAATACCTAAACCTTTTTTCAGTCGTCTTTCAAGACTTTAAACTCCTTGCTCTCCCTCTTGCTCAAAATCTTTCCGGCGGAGAAGCTTACGATAAAAATAAGGTTTTAGATGTTTTAAAGAAGGCCGACCTTGATCTTTCTAAGTTTAAAAAAGAGGAAGAAACTTATCTTTATAAAAACTTTGATGATGAGGGCGTAAATATTTCGGGCGGAGAGGGACAGAAAATTGCAATAGCCCGTGCCCTTTATAAGGACGCTCCTTTTATAATCTTGGACGAACCTACAGCCGCCCTTGACCCCATTGCCGAAGCCGAAATATACTCCAAATTCGACGGCCTTGTAAAAAACAAAACCTCCCTTTATATTTCGCACCGCCTTTCCTCGTGTAAGTTTTGCTCCCATATCTTGGTCTTTGATGAGGGCCGAATAGCCCAAGAAGGCAGCCACGAAAAGCTCTTAGCTGAACAAGGCCTTTACAATAAATTATGGAACGCCCAAGCCCAATATTATCAAGACAAATCTTGACAAAGGCTTTGATTTTGTGTATATTCATTGCGGAAGCAGATGGGGTCTGGTGGCTCCCGCGGTCTTCAAAACCGTAGGTTGCATAATTCGCAATGGCAGGTTCGATTCCTGCCTCTTCCGTCCTTTCTACCGGCTAAAACTAATTTTTATCAAGGTAGTTGATTTTTTTTCCATAATAATTCATAATCCTCTATATGAAAAGAAAATTAGTAACCTCGGCTTTGCCTTATGTAAACAATTTTCCCCATCTGGGAAATTTAATTCAAGTATTATCCGCTGATGTATTTGCACGCTTTTGCCGCCTAAAAGAATATGAAACCCTGTATATTTGCGGCACCGATGAATATGGAACTGCAACCGAAACAAAGGCTGCAGAAGAAAATAAGAGCCCCGAAGAGCTCTGTTCATTCTATCACGCTATCCATGCGGATATCTACAACTGGTTCAATATTGCTTTCGACTACTTTGGAAGAACTTCAACCCCCCAGCAAACAGAAATAACTCAGGGAATTTTTAATGACCTCGATAAAAACGGCTATATTACCGAACACACAATAGAGCAGCTTTACTGCCCCTCATGTAAGCGTTTTTTGGCCGACCGCTATGTGCTGGGTACCTGCCCCTCCTGTTCCTATGACGGAGCAAGGGGCGATCAGTGCGAGCATTGCGGAAAGCTCTTAGATCCTACCGATTTAAAAGAGCCGCGTTGTTCTTCCTGCGGGGCTTCGCCTGAACTGCGCTCTACAACCCATCTTTATATAAACCTTCCTAAAATCGTACCCGAATACGAAAAATGGATGCCTAAGACGGCAGAGGAGGGCAAATGGTCAAACAACGCCCTTCAAATGTCAAAAAGCTGGCTGCGCGACGGGCTTCAGGAAAGGGCTATCACAAGGGATCTTAAATGGGGAATCCCCGTACCCAAAAAAGGCTTTGAAGACAAGGTCTTTTATGTATGGTTTGACGCACCCATAGGCTATATTTCCATTACAAAGTGCTGGGCCGACCTTGCAGGCAAGGATTGGAAGGCGTGGTGGCTTGATCAAAAAGACGTTGAACTTTTTCAGTTTATCGGAAAGGACAATATCCCCTTCCACACGGTAATCTTCCCCTGTTCTCTTCTGGGCTCAGGCAAAGACTGGACAAAACTCTTTCATATGTCGGGAACCGAATACCTCAATTACGAGAACGGTAAGTTCTCAAAATCTAAGGGCGTGGGCGTTTTCGGAAACGATGCCAAAGAATCCGGCATCCCTGCCGATATGTGGAGGTTCTACATCTTTTATAACCGCCCCGAAAAGAACGACACCCGGTTTACATGGAAGGATTTTCAAGAAAGCGTAAACAGCGAGCTTATCGGAAACCTCTGCAATCTTGTAAACAGGACAGCTACCTTCGTTCACCGTTACTATGAGGGTAAAATACCTCAAGTTGACGGAACAAAATCGGCTAGGGACGACATAAGAAATATGGTGCAATCTTTAAGAGATGCTGCTTCTGCAAGCTTCAAAAAGATAACCTGCCTTTCCGACTGGGCGGAACTTAGAGATTCCTTCCATGAGGTCTTTGCTCTTTCTTCCGTTGCAAACAAGGCCTTTCAGGATGGAGAGCCTTGGAAGAGGCGTGAAACCGATCCCGAATATGCCGAAGCTCTTATGGCTGAACTTTGCTACCTCATAAAAGATATTTTAATCTTAATCCATCCATATATGCCCCAATACGCCGATCAGGCCGCAGGCTTTTTCGGTCAAAAGATTTGGTCCGGCAACATATTTGACGGCAAAGCCCCGCAATTCAATAAGCCTGACGGAGCTTTCCTTACATGGAAAAATTTGGGCGAAAGGGAAGGACTTAAAACAATAGAAAACCCCGTAATAATTTTTAAAACCCTTGAAAATAAGGCCATCGATGCCTATAGGGAGCGTTATTCCGGAAGTCAAAAGGACAGAAAAGAAATGGAAAATAATACCGAAAAAGCTGGTTCTGCAAAATCTGATGCAGTTTCCTCATCCGAAAAAAAAGAAATGCTCTCCCCTGCAGAGCTTTTTTCAAAAAAGATTGCCTTAAAAACGGCCAAGGTTGTATCCGTCGAAAGGCACCCCGATGCCGACAAGCTCTACATCGAAAAGCTTGATGACGGCTCAGGTGAAGAGAGAACCATCCTTTCAGGTCTGGTTCCCTTTTTAAAAGAGGAAGAAATCTTAGGTAAGACGGTCATAATTGCCGACAACCTAAAGCCTCGAAAAATGCGCGGCATCGAATCGAAGGGTATGCTTTTGGCGGCAAGCTGGTATGATGAAGAAGAAAAAGAACATGTCGAACTTCTCCAAGCCCCTTGGGCGGCTCCGGGCACTCCCGTAATCCTTGAAGGTGATGCCGACACTTCAGACCCTGAGGCAGTAAACGCCTTTTATGCACAAAAGCCTGCTGCAATAGATGCCGACACCTTTTTTGCCGCTCCCATATTGATAGAAGATTATATTCCTAAAATTGAGGGTAAAAAACTTTTGGCTGCAGGAAAAGAAATGAAGCTTGAAAAGGTAAAAAACGGCGAAGCAGGCTAGGCCGGTTATAAATAGAAAAGGGATGCTCCTCTCGGAAAGCATCCCTTTTTTTAGTCTTTAACCGAATAAAAACATCGATATAAAGTAGTAGGCTAAAAGGCAAATTGCAACAATAGGCACTAAGGTAGTAAAAGCTGCAATTATTATTGCAAGAAAATCTCCTTTTTCGAGAGGATGATTTTCTCTAAGCTCATTTAGCTCTTCCATTTCTTCTATAGCTTGCCGTTTGCCGGATTTTAAGCTATGTTCATTATTTCTAAAAAACATTACAGTTCGGCTCCGCTAAAGTGACAGGCTACAAAATGGCCCGGTTTTTCTTCCTTAAATTGAGGAATTTCGCGTTTGCATATATCCTTTGCAATAGGGCACCGTGTATGGAATTTACAGCCTGTGGGCGTAATAATGTTGGACGGGATATCTCCTTCCAATAGAATTCGCCTCTTTGTCCTCATCTTCTGCAAGTCAGTTTCGGGAATTGCCGAAAGAAGAACCTTTGTATAAGGATGAAGAGGATTAGCGTATAATTCTTTCTTATCGGTAAATTCGACCATATTCCCCAAATACATAACACCTATTCTGTCGCTTATGTGCTTTACAACCGAAAGGTCATGCGAAATAAACAAATAGGATAGGTGGAATTCCTTTTGCAAGTCATTGAGAAGGTTGATGATCTGGGATTGGATCGAAACGTCCAAGGCCGAAACAGCCTCATCGCATACTATGAATTTAGGTTTCAAGGCCAAGGCTCTGGCTATACCGATACGCTGTCTTTGACCGCCTGAAAATTCGTGAGGATATCTGTAAATCATGTAGTCTGCCAAACCGCAGGTATTCATTATCTTCTTTACATACTTTTCATACTCGGGATCCTTCTTTTTGAACATTCCATGTTCAAGCAGGGCTTCACCTATGATCTGACCTACAGTCATCTTAGGGTTAAGAGAGGAGTAGGGGTCTTGGAAGATAATCTGCATCTTTTTTCGTAAGGGCATCATTTGAGTTACGCTGTAATTTGTAATGTTTTCACCCTCAAAAAAGATTTCGCCGGCAGTAGGCTTATATAGCTTGAGGATTGTTCGTCCTAGGGTTGATTTTCCGCAGCCTGATTCGCCTACAAGGCCTACGGTTTCTCCTTCGTATATAACAAGGTCTATACCGTCATTGGCTATTACGCATAGGTGCTGACCGTGCAGAGCCGAGTATGTTTCATAGTCCAAAACGAGGTCTGTAAGCTCCTTGCCGAGATCCTTACCGCTTTTATGCATATCGACAAGCTGATGTATATCCGCCTCGGCATTAAATGTTTTTTTATAAAGATCTATTGCTTCATTGGCGATTCTTTTGAGATTCTTCCTCTCATTCCGTGTTTTGCCCGTAGGAAAATACTGTTTAAGGCCGCGAGTTTCCAATAATATCTTACTCATGTCTACCTCCTGATTTCGGATAAAAGCATCTGATTAAGTGTCCTTCTTCTACTTCAACCAATTCGGGCTTTTCGTTTCGGCATTTGTCGGTTGCATACTCACACCTTGTCGAAAATCTGCATCCCTTGGGAAGTTTAAGAGGATGGGGTACGCTTCCTTGAATTTGAGCGAGATATTCTACTTCTTCATCCAAGAGGGGAATTGACTCAAGCAAGCCTTCCTTGTAGGGATGAGAGAATTGAGTTTTTCGGTCAAAGATAACATCTACAGGGGCTCTTTCAACGATTTCTCCTGTGTACATTACGGCAACATCATCGGCCAATTCTGCAATAGCTCCCAAGTCGTGGGTTATAAACATGATGGCTGTGTTGTGTTTTTTCTTTAAATCGTTCATTAACTTAAAGATCTGGGCCTGTATCGTAACATCAAGGGCTGTTGTAGGCTCGTCAGCTATCAAAAGGCGTGGTTCGCAGGCTAATGCCATGGCAATCATTACACGCTGCCTCATTCCTCCCGAAAGCTGGAAGGGATAGTTATAAACTACGTTTTCAGGATTGGGGATTTTTACTTCCCGCAAAAGATCTATGGCGGCATTCCAAGCCTCTTTTTTCGACATATGCTGATGAAGGATTAAGGGTTCACTAAGCTGCCTGCCTACCCTGTGAACAGGGTTAAGAGAGGTCATGGGTTCTTGAAATATCATGGATATGTCGTTACCCCTTATCTTTCTTATTTCTTTTTTGCCGAAATTTACAAGGTTTTTTCCTTCAAAATTTATTTCTCCTTGAACAATGCGTCCGGGATATTCCAATAAATTGAGAATACTGAATGCAGTAATAGACTTGCCGGAACCTGATTCTCCTACTATTCCTAAGGTTTTACCGGCTTCAATAGTAAAATCTACACCTTGAACGGCTTTTACCGTACCCTTGTTTGTAAAAAAGTATGTATGTAAATTTTTAACTTCAAGCAGGGGTTTTTTCATATAGCCGCCTCCTTTACCGCTTGTTTAGCTTGTTTTACAAGAGCCTTTTCTTCTTTGCGTCTGGCCCTGGCTTCTTTTCTCTGTTTTTTTGTTGTATATTCGGCTTTCGGGTCGATAGAATCTCTAAGCCCTTCGCCTACGAGATTTATACTCATTATAAACAAAAAGAGCATTGTTCCGGGAAATACCCAAATCCACCAAAAGGCTCTAAGGTTTGTGCTGTTTTCTGCAGCCTTGGATAAAAGAGCTCCCCATGTCGGAATAGGTTCGGTTACAGATAAGTTTAAAAATGATAAGAAAGATTCGGTTAAAATTGAGGAAGCAAAGGTAAGGGTTGCCGATACTACAACAGTCGGCAATACGTTAGGAACAAGGTGGCGTAAAATTTGGTTCCGTCTTTTTATACCTAAGGCCCTCGTTGCGACAATAAATTCCTGCTCCCTTAACGCAAGGATTTGGCCTCGGATTAATCGGGCTAAACCTGTCCAGCTTAGAAGTCCCAAGATTATAACTATTACATAGAGTCTAAACTCAGGCGGACTTTCTCTGAATATTGCCGAAATTGTATAGGCAATCGCTAAGAACGGGAATGAGGAAAGTATTTCTATAAGCCTCATAATAATATTATCAACCCGTCCGCCGAAAAAACCGGCAATTGCACCCATGGTTAAACCTATAGTTACTCCCATAAATGTGGATAAAAAACCTACTTGTAAAGAAATCCATCCGCCTTCAAGAACTCTCATAAAGGTGTCTCTTCCGTATTTATCTGTTCCGAACGGATGTGCCCAAGATGGGGGATTATTCCTCAATGTAGGATCGGTTTTTGCAAAGTCATAGCCTGTGAATTTGGTGTAAAAATGCGTTACTATAACAAGGAGAACTATAGTAACAAACATATAAAAGCCTATCATTGCAAGCCTGTTATTTTTGAATTTGATCCTTATTTGTTGTGTCGGGGATAGAATAACCTCATCTTTTTCGCTGAAATTTTTGTCTTCGTTAGCCATTTTTAAACCTTTCCTTCCCGAATTCTCGGATCTACAATCATATATCCTACATCTATAAATATATTTCCTAATAATGTAAGAAGCCCAAAAAACAATAGAACAGTCTGCAATACAGCCCTGTCCTTAAAGCCGTATGCATAATTCATCAGTAATCCCATTCCTGGGTAAGCGAATATTTTTTCGACAACTATAGAACCGCCGAAAAGACCGGGGATGTATAAACCTATGAGGGTAACAACCGGTATCAATGCATTTTGGAAGGCGTGTCTATATATAACTATCTTTTCTGCAAGACCCTTTGCTCTTGCCGTCCTTATATAATCGGATTTTAAGATTTCTATCATAGCTGATCTTATGTATCTTATAAGACCTACAAGGGAGGTAAGAACAACTACTGTTACCGGCAGTATTATATAATGCCAGTCAGGCAGAATTCCTCTTGGATCCGACATCCCGGAAAAAGGCAGAATTTTCATAAAAATAACGAATATCATAATTAAAAGCAATGCCAAAAAAAACGAAGGCAGAGATATTCCTATTATTGTAAGCACCGTTACGATTTTATCAAAAAAGCTGTTCTTTTTTACGGCTGCCGTAATTCCAAGCGGAATTGAAATTAAAAAGGCTAAAAGAAAGCCTCTTATATTTATTTTAAAAGATCTTCCTATATAAGTTCCGATAAATTCATTTACCGGTTTATTGTATTTTACCGAATAACCGAATTCTCCCCTGAATGTATCTCCCATCCATAAAAAATACCTTTCAATGGGCCCTTTATCATATCCTAAAAATTTTCTCATGTTTTCTACATAAAGCGTTTTTTCTTCAGGTGTCATAGCCTTGGTCTTTTCCGGATCAAGCATCGCCAGAATAGGGTCTCCCGGCATCAGGTTAATAAGTATAAAGATCGCAATCGACATAATTATTAATACGGGGATGATTGATACTAAACGCTTGAAGATATATCGAATATATGGAAAAAGGATTTCAAACAGCGACTTTGAACCGCTGACACTATTATTTGCCATAAAATCTCCTTTAGGTAAAAAATAAGACCTCCCGATTAAAAATAAACAAGAGGTCTTATGATTAAATTAAACAATCAGTAATGCCCTAATTATTTTTTCCAGTTAGCATTAGGTAATGCTCTTGCCCATCTCCACAAAGCGTTTGTATGGAAGTTTTCGAGCTTATCTGTGAAAAAGTCAAAATAATTATTTGAGTAAACGGGAATAACAGGAACTTCTTTGTTCATTGCTACTACAAATTTTCTCCAGTTTGCCCTATACTCATCTCTTCCCGTTACGGGGTGAGCATTTTCGATGTCGTCAAGAAGCTGATCCCATTCTGCAGGGGTATAGGAAGAACCGCCCGAGAACATTACATTGTTGCTTGAAGCCTGTCCCCAGGGCATAATAAGTTTTGTTCCATAGTCAGCTTTAGGATTGGCTTTGAGAACATAGCTTACACCGCCTACAAAAGCGTGGTACATTCTTTCTTCTTCGGTGTCTCCTGTCCAGTGGCTGTACATTACGGGCCAGTCAAGACCTGTTAACGATACTTTAAAAGCTAGCTTTGAAACATAGGCTTCGTTAAATACTAGGTTGTATGTATCCGACCAGAAAGGTGTGTAAGTTACCTTGATTTCAAGGGGTTTTCCTTCCCAGAGATAGCCTGATTTTGCGTTACCTGTAAGTTTTGCATAATCACCGTCTGTTCTTGCAGCAGCCTTATCAAGGAGTTCGTTAGCCTTTGCAATGTTTGCAGCTTCATCGAATTTACCGTCTTTATCCAAGATATCATAGCTGGTTAATGTGCTTTCAAATTTACCTACGGCAGCAGTACCTATAAGGTTTTTTTCATCATCATCCCACAATACCCAGTCGTTTTTGGAATAGGGTCCGTTGGATGCAATACCATATTGGCCTAAGAAAAGCTCGATAATTTTCGGTCTGTTAAGAACATAGGCAAAAGCCTGTCTTACTTCAGTAAGGGCTGTGGGGCCGAAGTTACAGTGCAAGGCTATTGTTCCTCCTCCGTGCCTATAGTAGTTTGTATAAGCAAAACCGGGCTTGTCTTTTACTGCATCGATTTTTTCAGCCTGTCCCTGTTGTGTAAGCATGTCTACCTCTCCCTGCATGAGCTGATCAAGTTCAGTTTCGCTGGGAACAACCTTAACGATAACTTCCTTAATAGCGGGGGCTTTTCCTAGGTAGTCTTTAAAGGCTTCCAATTTAACATACTCGCCTTCTTTGTATTCGACCATCTTGTAGGGGCCGTAACCGATGGGCTTTGATATGTTCTTTTTAACATATTGCTGAACGGTAAGACCTTCTTCCTTTGCTCCCTTTTTAAAGGTTTCTTCCGGGAAGATGTAGTAACCGAATACGGCTGTGTCGATGGTGTAACTTGCCTTTTTAAGATGGAAAGTTACGGTATTTGCAGCTTCATCAATATCGATTTTTTCAACATAATCGTTAATGGTTGAAGTTCCGCCTGTATCGCCCAAAGCCTTGGTATCCATGTAAAACTCATAGGTAAATTTTACATCGCTTGCAGTTAAAGCCTCACCGTTATGGAATTTTGCACCCTTTACAAGTTTGTAAGTCCATGTTAGAAGGTCATCGCTTACCTTCTTTTCGGCAACTAGGGGAGAGTCGATTATTTGACCTTCCGGAGTGTCTTCGATAAGACCAAATGCCCAAACCAGTATTCGGATATCGTTGTCATAAGCCGAATTTGTCCAGCCTGAATAAAAATCTCCGTTAAATTCGGCTGTAGCGATAACGATTGGTTTTTCGTTTGTCTTAGTTGTTGCTGTACTGTTTCCTCCGCATGCGATCAAGGAAAAAGCGAGCACAAGTGTTACAATTAGCACCATAAATTTTTTCATAGTGTCCTCCAAGTATTTTTGTCGGTGATAAAAATCACCGCTCGGTATTGTATCATAAAATAATGAATGTGTAAAGATTAAGACAAAAAAAAACGGTAAATATAGAAAAAATATTTGACAAATGGAAAAATATGTGCTTTAATATTGGAGAGTGTTTTATAAAAACACGGTTAAAAAACAACAGGAGGAATTTAATGAAAACTTTTATTAAATTTTTATCATGTATGCTTGCAGTGGCTTTGGTATTTACTGCATGCGGAGGCGGCGCCGGAACTGCCGCAGGCGGCAAAAGCCCGGTAAAAAACGGTACCTATGTGGATAAGGTTATCTACTCTGTAAGTACCGACCAGACAGTTGCCTTAAAAGATGTTATTGAGGGAAAGGCCGATCTCATGTTTACCTCTGTTCCGCCCGTACTTTTGTCAGGTTTAAGCGATGAAGACAGAGATAAGATAGATGTTTATCCTGTTTCGACTGGTTATTGGTCTATTCTATTTAACCCCATCCCTAACAAGGCTCCTTACGTATGGAAGACTGAAGCTGGTGAGGAAATGTTTAATCCCGTTGCCATCAAGGAAGTCCGATATGCCTTTAACTGGTTAATCAACAGAAAAAAATTGGTAGACGAACTTCTTTTGGGCGAAGGCTCTCCTATGTACACTCCCTGTACTGTAGGTCTTCCCGGAGCATACCGCTACAATATTTTGGCTTCCAAATTCGGTATCACCGAAACAGGCGATGAACAAAAAGCCATAAATATGATTGAAGCTGCTATGAAAAAAGCTTCAGATTTGGCTGAAAACAAGGGAAAACTTGTAAAAGAAAACGGAAAATGGATGTACAAAGGTAAACCTGTTTCTATTAAGTCCATAATGCGTGTTGACGATCCTACGGGACGTCTTCCTGCAGCCCGCTATATCCATGCTCAAATCGAAAAAGCCGGTCTTACAGTTGAACCATTTGAGCGTGATCGAAAAACAGCCGGTGCCCTTGTTTACGGAGGAAATCCTGCTAACTATGATTGGACGATGTATCTTGAAGGCTGGGGCTCAGGCGGTTTCTATGTAACTTGGGAAACTCCTCTTTGCCAGATGTATACTCCCTTCTATGGCTATATGCCCGGAGGCGGAGAAGCCGAATTCTGGAATTATACAAACGAGAAACTTGATGTTTTAGGTAAAAAGGCTGCTTACGGACAGTATCTGACTGCCGAAGAATTCTTTAAAGAAACTAACGAAATGTGTGCTATGGGAATGGAAGAGGCTGTTCGTGTCTATGTTGCTTCACAAAACGACCTTTATGTTGCTAACAAGGCAAGATTTAACTCACGCCTCTTCTATGGAACCTCTGACGGTTTTAACGGCTGGACTGTAAGATGTGCAGATGTTAAGCCCGATGCTGACGGCCCCTATAAGGGCAAGAGAGTTTTGCGGGTATTACAGTTCTCGGCTCAAGGTTCTTTATTTATGTCTGAATGGGATCCTGTAGGCGGTCAGGGCTTTAGCGATACTTATAGCTCTGCCTTTACAAATACCGTTACTGATGCTGCAAACTTTGACAATCCTGCTGTAGGACGCTCGGAATTTGCTATGTCAACTGTTGATGTTGCAAATGCAAAATTTGCTCCCAAATTCGTATCTACCGGAAATAAAACACCTGAAGGCGATGATGAGCTTGAAATGGGCGGTGATATTCCCGTTCCTGCTGAAGCTGTTATGTATGACACAGCTTCAAAAAAATGGGTTCCTGCCAAATCCGGACAGTCAGTTGCAACAGCTGCAACAGGTAAACTTGTGGACGGCTATTACTGGCATCACGGAGAACCTGTCGATCTTAATGATGTTAGATATTCATTTGCATTTGCCTATGAGTGGGCTATCAAAGACGGAGATGGAGACCTCTACTATGATGCTCCTTTAAGCGGTGTTACCCTTCCCAGTCTTAAAAACACAAAGGGTATAGTCTTTAATAAAGATGGATCAATTACTACATATAGTAACTATTTCCATGCTCCTATCCCCAGAGACACAGCCATAAGTGTAGGCGGTTTAAGCGTAAAGGCTGCTAACCCCGGACGAAGAACAAACGTTCCTTGGGAAATTTATGAAGCCTTGGCAGAAATTGTAGTACACGGCTCAAAGAGCGGAACGGTTTATAACTTTGCAAAGGACGGAGGAGAGCGCGGTGTTGAAGCAAACGTTAAAAATCCCGACTGTCTTGCAGATATTAAGGCTAAATTGGAAGACTTTGTTGCTTCAAAGCACATTCCTGAGTCATTGAAGGGTTTTGTAAATGAAGACTATGTAGTTAAGAGATACAAGGCTTCTATTGCATTTATCGAAAAATACGGAAATGCTTATATTACAACAGGCCCCTTAATGTTCGAAAAAATCGATCCTATAACAAGCTCCGTTGTATTGACAAACTTCGATAAGTATCCCTATAAGAGCGACTACTTCCCGAATATGTTTAGAACAGATCTTACCGAAATTCAATATATCAAGGCTCCTGTGGCGCCTTCAGCCGACAAGGATGCCGTATTTGAAGTTACGGTTTCTAAGTATGCATATCCTGAAGTTGAAAGAGTACCTCTAGATAAGGGAAATGTTGAAGGCCGTCTCCAGCTTCCTTCAGGCGGAGAAAAGGTTTATCCTGCTAAATCAGTAGGTGGCGGTAAATTCACAATTACCGTACCTGCCTCCGACTTAGCTACATTTGAAAAAGGCGTAGAGTACATAATGGTCGTATTAACCTCGATCTCTGATGAGCCTCCTTCAGCTAATTCGGCAAGCCTTACAATTCTTAAATAAGGTTAAGATTTTAGTTTAAATCGAGATGCCTCGAAGCCCTAAAGGGCTTTGAGGCGTTTTCGGCTTTTTTAAAACCGGCAAAATAAAAATACTCGTTTTGCCGAAAAAGCCGGCAAGGCCGTTTTGACGGCCGCGTGCCTTGAGCTCAAGCCTAAATTTTGTAGGAGACTTTTATGTACAAGTGGTATGCACTTAAACGTATTTTACGCGGTGTAATAATATATTCCATTCTTATTTTTATTTTTTCTTTTTTGTTTAATCAGATAAATGAAAAGGTTCAGCGCAGCCAGATAGCCGAAATAGTCCGTGCTGAAGCAAAGGGTCTAAAAAATATGACTGCCGAACAGATAATGATGTGGCGTAAAGACCAAGAATTAACCCTTATTAAACAATATAAATTAGACAGACCCCTAGTTGAGCGTGTTTTAAATAACGCAAAGAGGGTTCTGACCTTTGATTTTGGTAAATCGACAACGATTAAATCCTTAACCGGTTCTCAAGATGTTATTAAAATACTCGGTGAGGCAATCCCCAGGACCCTTCTCCTGTTTACAACTGCCTTCGTAATTAATACGCTGATTGGTTTAGCCTTGGGTTTAAAAAAAGCCCAAAAGCCGGGAGGCAAATTAGATAAGGTAACAAGTTTGATCACCCTTATCATTTACGGTATGCCCAGCTGGTGGCTTGCAATGCTTTTAATATTTTTGTTTGTTTATACCATTCCGATTTTTCCATCGGGAGGAGTAAACTCGGTTCCCGTTCCGGAAGGAATTTGGTTTGTTTTTGATAGAATTAAGCATCTTGCTCTTCCTATTCTTACCTTGGTTTTCTTAGGTTTTTGGAGTACGGCTTATGTTATCCGAAACCTTGTATTAGGTACCTTACAGGAAGATTTTATAATGAGTGCAAGGGCTAGAGGCATCCCTGAAAAGAAGGTTCTTCACGGTCATACTTTGCGCACCTGTGCCCCTCCCTTGGTGACAATGATTTTATTATCATTTTTGGCCTCAATGTCAGGAAGTATTATATTTGAAGGTATTTTTTCTTGGCCGGGACTAGGTCAGCTGTATTGGATCGCTGTTCAGCAAAACGATATCCCTGTCTTAATGGGCGACTTAGCTATAACTACAGGGCTTTATCAAGCAGGTCTTATAATTCTTGATTTGATTTACGGCTTTTTAGACCCGCGTATAAAAGTTGGAGGCAAGGCATGATGCAGAATTTCATTGATAGATTTAAAGAATTTTGGGATGACTTTAAAAAAGAAAAAATAGGTATAGTTGCTATAGTTCTTTTGGGTTTACTTGTACTTTTGATTATACTTGAACCTATTGTTTTACCTTTTAAAGGAACGAACGATAATTGGCATAATATTTCGTATTGGGAAGATAATCCTGCTTCCGCTCCTCCCATATGGTCCGAACTTTTTAGTTCAAAAAAGTCGGCTAGGACGATTCAGCTTACTGAAGCCGAAATAACGGAAGAAAACTCGGATCATTTCGGTTCTGCTGTAGTATATAGCTTTAAATATAACTATAAATATGATAAAAATCCCAACAACATTATTTTTAGGGCTGAACTTACAGGTGATGTAATAATGAGTATGGATGTTATCCGTCCGGATGGCAGTCATATAGAGCTTGGGGTATTTCAAAAAGGAAATTTAAAAGATCATCATAGCCGCTTTTCTGTTTTAACAGATGCGAAATCCACGATGCAGCAATTTGCAGCCTCTTATGGTGCAACTTCCACCTCGGGAAATGCAAATCCTGTTCAGCTTTTGTTCTCTGAAGCTTCAAAGACTATGTACAGGGATAAAAAGCCTTTAAAAGGAGAATATGTTTTTAAATTCGTTGTTCCGAAAGATGTTGCAAATAATCAGGCAAACAAGATTGAAAATCCAAGAGTGATAGTTCCCGGCTCCGTTTCGGGGCTTTTGGGTACCGACTTAAATAAAAGGGATGTTTTTTCGGGTGTTATGGCCGGTTTAAAATGGGCTCTTTTAATAGGTCTTGTAGCAAGTATTATTTCGGTTTTGGTAGGAGTTATGTACGGTATTATAAGTGCCTACTTCGGCGGAAAGGTTGATACGGTTATGATGTTCATCTTTGAAATAGTAGTATCTGTTCCAATCATTCCTATATTGATTGTGTCTGCTGCCGTTTTTAAACCGAGTATATGGATGATAATCCTAGCCCTTATTATCTTCGGCTGGACCGGTTCGGTAAAGACTGTCCGATCCATGGCCTTGCAGATAAAAGAAGAAACCTATATCGAGGCTGCAAAGGCCTTAGGGGCCGGAAAATGGAGAATCATCCTTAAACATATCGCTCCTCTTCTTTTACCTTACTCCTTTGCAATTATGGCAAGTTCTGTACCCGGTGCAATTATCTTTGAATCTTCTCTTTCTCTTTTAGGTTTGGGAGATCCTTCTATTGTAACCTGGGGGCAAATTCTTCACGATGCCCAGACTTCGGGCGCAACCTTAAACGGCCTATGGTGGTGGATTATTCCTCCGGGCCTTTTTATAGCCCTTTTAGGTATGATATTCGCATTCTTAGGCTTTGCAATGGATAAGATTCTGCATCCTAAACTAAGGACAAGGTAAGGAGGTTTTAATATGGAAAATAAAGAAGTAGTTCTTGACGTAAAAAACTTGAGATTGTACTATCACACCTCCGCAGGTATAGTAAAAGCCTTGGATGATGTGAGTTTTCAGCTCCATGCCGGTGAAACGCTTGGGCTTGTAGGCGAATCGGGCTGCGGTAAAACCACAACCGGTATGGCTCTGCTTAAAATGCCCTCTCCTCCCGGCAGGGTAGAAGAGAATTCTCAAATTATAATCAATGGAAGGGATATTGTTCCCCTTTCCGATTCGGAAATAAGAAAAAATGTCCGCTGGCAGGAAATTTCGATGGTCTTCCAAGGCGCTATGAACAGTTTGACTCCGGTTTACACAATCGGAAAGCAGATGCTTGAGACCTTAAGGGAACATAAGGAAATGGGCGATAAAGAGGCTCAAGATCTTATGGAAGAATACCTTGGCTATGTAGGTCTTCCGCCTGAGGTCTTAAACCGCTATCCTCACGAGCTTTCAGGAGGAATGAAGCAAAGGGTTGTTATAGCAAGCGGCTTATTCCTAAAGCCTAAACTTGTTATCTTGGATGAACCTACCACAGCCCTCGACGTTATCGTTCAGGCCCAGATCATAAATCTTTTAAAAGAATTAAAACAAAAATTTAAGCTTTCGTTTATATTTATTACCCATGATCTTTCTCTTGAAGCCGAGATTTCGGATAGAATTTGTGTTATGTATGCAGGAAAAATTGCCGAACTTGGAACTAACGAGCAGATATACGGTAAGGAGCCTCTGCATCCGTATACACAAAAGCTTTTACAGGCAACGCCTCTTTTGAGAAAGAGAGTGAGCGAGCTTTCCTATATTCCGGGAACTCCGCCGGATCTTATTTCTCCGCCTAAGGGCTGCCGCTTTAATCCGAGGTGCCATTGTACAATGGATAAATGCTTTGAAGTTGAACCTCCGCTTATTGAGGTTGAACCGGGACATCAAGTAGCATGCTGGAGGTGTGTAAAATGAGCGATAACGAAAAAAAGATAGATCCTAATGACTATGTTCTTGAACTCTTAAATATAAAAAAATATTTTGAGCCCCATCAAGGTTTGGTCCAAAGTCTTTCTAAGGGAAAGGCAAAAAAAATAAAGGCCGTAGATAATGTTACCCTGCGTCTAAGGAGGGGTGAAATATTCGGGCTTATAGGGGAATCCGGCTCCGGTAAGACTACGATAGGAAAGATAGCCATGAAGCTTCACACGCCTACCGAAGGTACAATCCTATACAATGGAGAAGATGTTACAAACAGCGATAAGGAAAAGACGGCCGTTTACCGCCGCCGTGTACAGATGATTTTCCAAGACCCTTATGCTTCAATGAATCCTCGTTTTAAAATAAGGGATGTAATGGAGGAACCTCTGATTATCCACAAGATTAAGGGAACCAGGGCAGAAAATGATGAAAAAATCATACAGGCAATTTCGGAAGTAAAGCTTAACCCGCCTGAGGAATTTATGACAAGGTATCCTCACATGCTTTCGGGCGGTCAAAGACAGCGTATAGCTACGGCAAGAACCCTTATCCTAAACCCCGAGGTTATAGTTGCCGATGAGCCTGTTTCGATGATTGACCTTTCAACCCGTGCCGAAATTCTTCATATGATGAGGGACGTTCAAAGGAAGCTGGGGCTTACCTATCTTTATATTACTCATGACCTTTCAACTGCAAGGTATTTTACCGACAGAATAGCGGTTATGTATCTTGGCCGAATTGTCGAGATGGGTGATGCCGATGATGTTATAGATAACCCCATGCATCCTTATACTCAGGCCTTGATTGAGGCTGTTCCTGAGCCTAAGCCGGGAATGCTTGAGGTAATTAAAAAACTCCCCATTTCGGGAGAAATTCCTTCTCCTGCAAACATTCCGCAAGGCTGTCGCTTCCATACAAGATGTCCCTATGCGGATGAAACCTGTTCTTCTATGGAAGAACCTTCTTTGACGGATATAGGAAAGGGGCATTTTCATGCCTGCCGAAAGGCTGACGAGATTAAGGAAAAGCAAAACAAGGAGCAAAAATAAACTTAATTCTCTTGAGTAAATGCATTTCTTATGATATATTTAAGCTGCGGGTTACTTTTTAATCCGCAGCTTTTATTTTATGGAGGTATTAATTTTTATGGAAGCAAAAAAACTGACAGAAACCGTATATTGTATTCATGCCGATATTCATGATAGAACTGCACGCTTTGAAGGCATATGGCTATTGCCTCACGGCGTTTCTATAAATTCTTATGTTGTAAGGGGTGAAAAAACAGCCCTTATCGATATCGTAAAGGATTGGGACGGCTCGGTAGATTCTTACCGAAAGCAGCTGGAATCCATAGGACTTTCTTTTTCTTCTTTTGATTATGTAATCCTAAACCATCTTGAGCCCGACCATGCCGACCTTATCAATCTTGTAAGGGAAGAAAACCCAAGAGCCGAAATCTTGGCTTCTACGAAGGGGGCCGCCCTTGTCGAAAACTTTTTTAAGATAAAAGAGGGGGTAAGGGCCGTAAAGGACGGAGAGGTTTTGGATTTAGGCGGAGGAAAAAAGCTCGTCTTCTATGAAACTCCCAATATCCACTGGCCCGAGACAATGATGACCTATGACCCGGACGATAAAATTTTATTTTCCTGCGATGCCTTCGGTTCTTACGGCTGCATAGGCGAAAAAATATTCGATGATCAGCACACGGAAGATGAGCTTAAATTTTTTGAAAACGAGGCCCTCAGGTACTACGCCAACATTGTTGCAAGCTTCAGTACCTTTGTAAACAAGGGTATAGAAAAACTCGGTTCCCTTGAGCTTAAATTTATCTGCCCGAGTCACGGTTTGGTTTGGAGGGGAAATCCTGCCAGAATCGTAAACCTCTATAAAAAATTTGCAGATTACAATACCGGAGACGGAAGCGGGCTGGAAAAAACTATCTGCATTATTTGGGGCTCTATGTACGGCTACACCAAGGACGGCTTGGATGCGGTTATTGAGGGCATAAATGAAGAGGGTGTTGAATACTCGATTTACCGAATACCCGATACTGACGCAACCTTTATTTTAGGCGAGGCTTATCGCTCGGCAGGGCTCTTGCTGGCTATGCCGACATACGAATACAAGATGTTCCCGCCTATGGCTCATATTCTTGACCTCTTTGAAAGAAAGCACTTTGTCAATAAAAAGGTATTCCGTATAGGAAGCTGGGGCTGGGTTGGAGGCGCCAAAAAAGAGTATGAAACCCGTATCGAAAAATTTAAGTGGACCAATATCGAATCCCATGAATGGCAGGGCAAGATAAGCGATGAAGATAAACGCATATTAAAAGAAAGAGGAAGAGAATTGGCGAAGGCTGTAAAAAACGGAGCCATATCTTGACATATTCGTACATTTAGTGCAAAATATTTGAGCTCATTTTGTTTTTTAGTATATTGAGTTTAAATATTTAGTGAGGTGGATTATTGGCAAGCGAAATTTTGACTATTGAAGAAGTGGCCCGTTATTTGCGTGTTTCCGAAAGAACCGTCTACGAGTGGGCGCAAAAGGGTGAAATACCTGCCGGAAAGATCGGGACGGTCTGGCGTTTTAAAAAAGATGATATTGAAAGCTGGGTGGATGAGCGCTTAGCCTCTTCAAAAACTTCAGCTCCTAAACAGCATAAAATAGCAACGGAAAATGTTTTGTCGCCCGATAGGGTTGTCCTTTTAGATTATGCTTCAAAACATGACGTCTTGGTTATGATGGCTGAAGTTTTGGCTAAGGCTCCTCAGGTAAAAAATTCTGCCGAGCTTTTGGATTCCATACTAAAGAGGGAAGCCCTTATGTCAACGGCTGTAGGAAGAGGAATTGCCATTCCCCATGTGAGGCTTTCTTCCGTAACCGACTTGGTTATGGCTGTGGGTGTTTCTAAGAGGGATATTTTAGATTTTGATGCTATTGACGGGAATCCCGTACGGCTGGTCTTCATGATTGCCGCTGCAAACAACCAGCACGATTATTATTTGCAGACTATTTCTCATTTTAGCGCAAAGCTGCGTAATGACGAACTTAAAAGCCGCCTCTTAAATTCTACCGATCCAATGGAGATTTACGCCATCTTGTGCGAATAGGATGCTGTTTTGATGGAATCCGGGGCTTTTTTAGGTCTTCCAAATTATGACTCTCCGGCAGAACTCAAGGCTCTTTTAGAAAGCCTGGGTTTTGCCATGCAAAAAAAATTCGGACAAAATTTTTTGATCGATAAAAAGACCCGTGAGAACCTGGTTTCCTTTTTGGATATCGATGAGGGAACAAGGATTTGGGAGGTAGGCCCTGGCCTCGGAGCTATGGCTGCTCTTCTTTTAGAAAAAGGCGCTTTTCTTACAGCCTTTGAAATAGATAAGGGCTTTATCTCCCTTTTAAAAAAAATCTTTTCGGAAAAAGGGCGGAATTTTACTCTTATCGAAGGAGATGTTCAAAAAAACTGGCTCCCTTATCTAAAAGAACATGGGAAACCCGATATCTTTTTCGGTAATCTTCCGTATAACATAGCTTCCGAATTGATTGCTTCTACGGTAGAAGCCGGAGTTGTTTTTGATACCATGCTTTTTACAGTACAAAAAGAGGCTGCCGAAAGGATTATTGCAAGGCCCAATCAAAAAAACTATACGGCATTTTCGGTGCTTTGTTCCTTGTTTTATGAGTGCAAAATTTTAAAGACAATCCCCGCTTCAGCCTTTTGGCCCCAACCCAATGTAGAGTCTGCAACTGTCTTGTTTAAGGCAAAAAAAGATTTTGCTGAATATAAAAACTATAAGCTTTTTATCAAAATAGTAAAGGCCCTTTTTTCTTCGCGCCGAAAAAATATAAAAAATAACTTGGGGGGGTGGATGAAATCAAACGGATATGGGGATAAGATCGAGCTTGTTTTACAAAAAGCCGAATTAAACGGAAATTTAAGAGCCGAGTCCTTGACCCTATATGATTTTTTGCTCTTATCTGATATAATCTCTTCTTTGGATAAATAAATGAAGCATACAAAAAAAATTGCTTGTTTGATTTTCTTTGTTTCTCTTTTTTCGGTTTTCCCCATTTATGCGGATGACTCCAAGGTTTCAAGAACTCCCGACCCCTATGGAGCCGAGGAATTTAAGCAGTGGCAAAAGGATTTGCGCCGTTTTGAGATTATAACCTTCGGAGCCCTGCCCTTTGTTTCGCTTTTGTCCTTTTGGGCCTATGACATAAGCCGTTCAATCATACATAAGGGTGATCCTGCCTATAATCCGTGGCCGATTAAAGATGCCAAAATTGCAGTAAAACTTACCGAAAAAGAGCAGCGCAATATTTTTTTTACGGCTATAGGAATCTCTTTGGCTGTTGCCGTTATCGATTTAACCTACCGCTCAATTAAAAGGGCTAATGAAAAAAAACTTGAGCAACAAAATGAAGATGCAGCTATCGTTTTGATTCCGCTTGAAGAAAATAAAAGTTTAAACCTTGAGGAAGCTGAAAATTTAAAAGCTGAGGATGCCGATGGCTCCCGGTAAAAGTCTTGTTTGTAGATCAATATCCGAAAAATTTAAGGTTGAAGGCCTTGTCTCTCCTTGCAGGATTGATGTTTATTGTACAGAAAGGCTAAAAAATTTAAGCCGCTCTCAATTAAAGACAGGTCTAAAGTCTCTCCATGTAAATTCACAAAAAGCTAAACTTTCCCGCAATGTTCAAAACGGGGACCTGATTGAGCTTGTTTGGGATAATCCGGTTCCCGAATATGCCGGGCCTCAAAAAATACCTCTAAGGGTAATTTATGAAGATGAGAACATACTGGTTATAAACAAGGAAAGGGGAATGGTAACCCATCCTGCAGGCGGAAATTGGGATAATACCCTTGTAAATGCCTTAAATTATTACAGGCTCTATGATTCCAAAATCAAGGATGAGTTTTCAATAATTCTTAGCGGTTTGCTGAGCCAAGAAGATTTTTTGCCGCAAGAATGTTTTTTTAAAAATATTGAGAGTTTTCCCTCAGATCCTTACCGCATGGGTATTGTCCACCGTCTGGATAAGGAAACTTCAGGGCTTATAATTACAGCAAGAAATTTAAAAACCGAAAAACTTTTAAAATCTTTTTTTAAAAAGAGGATGGTAAAAAAATATTATCTTGCAATCCTTGACGGTGCTCCGCCTAAAACCAAGGGCCGGATAAAAACTTCGGTTTTTCGATCTTCTTCAGACAGAAAAAAATTTAGGGCCTCTGCCGACTTGTCTAAGGGAAAGAAGGCTCTTTCATCATATAAGGTGCTGAAGTCCAACGGAAGGATGTCCTTGGTTCTTTTTAGAATTTACACAGGCCGCACCCATCAAATCCGTTTGCATGCAAAATTTATGGGCTGCCCTGTTGCAGGCGATAAGGTTTACGGCAAAAGAAAAGATACTCCTATGATGCTGCACGCTTATAAGCTTGTAATTCCTCAAGCCGTAAATTCAAAAAAAGAATTTACGGCACCTATACCGAATGATTTTAAACAAATACTTATACGGGAGGCTCTATGCTGATTAATTGTGAATTTTCTTTCCAAGCTGAGGCGGTTTTTGAAAATGAAGCTTATGCCGTTCTATATAAACCACGCGGAATGCCTACTGCTCCTCTCGCAGAAAATGAAGAAGGAACCTTGGTTTCGTGGTTTTTAAAAAGATGTCCTGAAGCTTCTTCGGTAAGGGGTAAAAAGGATATTGAAGCCGGCCTTATTCACAGGCTCGATACGGCAACAAGCGGCTTGGTGCTGATTGCAAAAAATCAAGAAAGCTATGATGCCTTAAATTTAATGCAGGCAAATAATTTGATAAAAAAAACATATGCCGCTTTTACGGACGTTGACAGAGATGCGGACTTAAATCCGGATTTTTCTCAGTCTAACCTTCCGTATAGAATTTCAAGCCAGTTTAGAAGCTACGGCCCCAAGGGAAAAAAGGTCCTTCCGGTTTTTTACGGTATGAGAGATTTTTGTTCTACAGCAAAAATCTATACGACCAATATTATCGAAATAACTAATTTTCCGCCTAAGGATAATTCCATTCCGATGGTAACATGTACCTTAAATCAAGGCTTTAGGCATCAGGTAAGGGCTCACCTTGCTTCCATAGGGCTGCCTATTTACGGAGACCCCTTATACAACGGAAAGTTCAAAGATTTTCCGCAAGAAAAAATAGATGAGCACTCCTATCCCTTGCAGCTATATGCCGTATGTCTTTCCTTCCCTGAGCCTAAAAAAAACTTTAAGCTTGATGATCCAAAAGAGTATGTATCCTTTTCGCTTCAGCCGCCAGATAAAATGATCCTGTAATCAAAAGAGGACTGTTTTTTTTGCGAGATTCGATAATTTCTTTTTTTATTACGGCCTCATAGTCTGCATTTTTTTCTATAATACATGCCGAACCCTTTAGGGCTTCTTGGAAGGCTTTGTAGCTTAAATCGGGATTGCTTTTTTTTGCCGCTCCCGGAATCGTGACAAGTATTTTTGTAAAATGATCCTTAAAAAACGGCACCATGTCCTTCACGTTTTTGTCTTCTGCGCAGGCAAAGATGAGGGTTCCTTTTTCTTTTACCAGTTCATTGTAGGTGCTCATGCAAAGAGCTATGCTGTTTTTTGTATGGGCTCCGTCGATTATAATTTCAGTCTTATCCGAAAGAAGTTCAAAGCGGGCAGGGAGCCACGCCTTTGAAAGTCCCCTTTCGATAATTGCTTCATCCATTTCGGGAAATAGATATTTGATTGTAGAGGCTGCAAGAGCAGCATTTTCCGCCTGAATGCAGTCAAGGAGTTTTAAGTTTGCACTGATAGGTCTTTTAAACAGCTTGCTTAAATGATGCGAATCTTGAAAGTTAATATCTATTTTTAAGCCCGCCTTTGAAAGGCTGTAGCTCACAGGTTCTTTTACGATTTCGGGGGTATAAAAAAATTCCGCATTCAGCTCGGCCGCTCTTTTTTTAAAGACCCTTAATGCCTCATCAGGCTGCTTACAGCAAAAGACGGGAGTGTTTTGCTTGATGATTCCTGCTTTTTCAAAGGCTATTTTTTCTATCGTGTCTCCAAGATATTGGGTGTGCTCAAGCTCAATGGGCGTTAAAACGCAGGCGCTTGGTTTTAGGATGTTGGTCATATCCAGCCTTCCTCCCATACCTGTTTCGATAACGGCCCAATCCGTTTTTTGCATACTGAAAAGCAAGAAGGCGGTAACCGTAACTATTTCGAACCAGCCCGGGTCTATTTCCGGCTCTTTTTTGAGGATGGCATCAAAGCCTTCGATAATTTTTTTATAAGCAGAAGAGTAGGCCTCGTCATCAAAGAAGCTTCCGGCCTCGGTCATCCTCTCTCTAAAGTCCGACACATGAGGGGAGGTGTAAAGGCCTGTTTTTTTTCCGGCTTCTTTTAAGATGGATGCAATCATGGCAGAAACGGAACCCTTTCCCTTTGAGCCTGCAATATGCACCGATAAAAAATCGTCTTGAGGATTGCCAAAAAAATCGGCGAATTTCCTCATTTTTTTGAGATTATTTTCATTCTTATGCGCATTTCTTTCATAATTTATAAAGGCATCCAGCCATGTACTGAATTTATCCGTATTCATAAGGCACCTCTTGTTTCGGCTCATGTTTAAAACCCTATTGCTAAAAAACAGAATATAGAATATTATATATATATGTGTCAAGTTATTCTACCCGATAATTTAAAAGGCTTTAAGATTTATATGATCGGTATTAAGGGTACGGGAATGACGGCTTTGGCGGAAATTTTGGTTTCGCGGGGAGCTGTTGTTTCAGGAAGTGATGTGCCTGAAAATTTTTATACTGATACTGCTTTAAAGAAACTTAATATAGATATTTTTTCTCCGTTTTCTCCCGATAATATCCCCGATGGTGTGGGGCTTGTTATCTATTCGGCTGCCTATTCTCCCGAAAATAATGAAGAAATGTATGAGATAGAACAAAGAGACCTCCCTAAGATGTCATATCCTGAAGCAATAGGGGCCTTGTCCCGGCATTCCTATTCTTGCGGCATTGCAGGCGTTCAGGGAAAGACAAGTACAACGGGCATTACGGGGTCTATCTTAAAAGAATTAAAGCTGCCGGTTTCGGTACTGGCCGGAAGCATAATAAAGAGTTTCGGCGATTCATGCACGATGCTTGCAGGTTCAAAATACTTTGTTGCCGAAACTTGCGAATATAAAAGGCATTTTTTAAACTTTTACCCAAAAAAGATAATTTTAACGGGTATTGAGTCTGACCATCAGGATTATTATCCGGCCTATGAGTCTATATTAACTGCTTTTTTGCAGTATATAGACAGGCTTCCGCAATTTAGCGAACTTTTTTATTGTGCAGATGATGAAGGCGCTTGCGAGGCTGCCCGTTTAAGTTTTTCGAGCAGGCCCGATCTTATCTTTATTCCCTATGGGGAAAAGGCTACGGGCGATTATAAACTTACCGTTTTGGGCGTCCGAGATGAAAAACTATATTTTTCTCTTGCCGGTTTTTCGGGAGAGTTTTATCTTCAGATTCCGGGAAAGCACAATGCCTTAAATGCAGCGGCTGCAACAGCCCTCGCTGTGAGTCTTTTAAAAGAAGAATACGGCGAAATTTCTATGGCCAATGTTTCTGCCATAAAAAAGGCTATATCTTCCTATGCCGGAGCAAAGAGGCGTACCGAGTTAATAGGCAAGATAGAATCTAAGGATATCTTGGTTTACGATGACTATGCACATCATCCCACGGCCATTAAGTCTTTATTGAGCGGCTTACGTCAATTTTATCCGAAAAGACGGATAATTGCAGACTTTATGTCTCATACCTATTCCCGAACCGAGGCTCTTTTGGAAGAATTTGCTTCTTGTTTCGGAGATGCCGAGATGGTGATTTTGCACAAGATTTTTAGTTCTGCGCGAGAGCAATATCAGGGGCAGGTAGATGCCGAGCTCCTTTTTACCCGGACAAAAAAATACCATAAAAATGTCTTTTTCTTTAATGAGGTCTTGGATGCAAAGAAATTTGTTTCAGAAAAATTAAGACCCGGGGATATTTTTATTACGATTGGTGCCGGGGATAACTATATTTTGGGAGCCGAAATCCTAAAGGAATTGAATTCTTAATCAAGATTGGAGAAATATATGAAAAGTATGACGGGCTATGCCCTTACCGAAAAAAATGAACCTAATTCCTTTATAAGTTTGGAAATAAAAAGCTATAACTCAAGATATCTGGACTTAAATTTAAATTTTCCCTTTTGGCTTTCGGCTCTTGAGCCTGTCTTTAGATCCTATTTTTCTGAAAAAATAGCCCGCGGAAAGGTTGAAGTTTCGCTCCACGTAAAGGATGCGGATATAGATGTAGATATTCTTACAAATACTAAGGTTGCAAAGGCCTATGCAAAGGCTATGAGGGAGGTAGCGGAGGCTGCCGGAATAAGCCCCGAAATAGATATAAACCGCTTTTCAGAAAAAGACGGCGTCATCATTATAGAAAGAAACATAGATATTCCCGCTTGGGAAAATACCCTGCTTCCCATATTTGAAGAAACCTTTATAAAATACGATAAGACAAGGCTCGATGAAGGCGCCGTCTTAAAAAAAGATATTTTGAACAACCTCGATAGAATTTGCGCTTCATTGAAGGTAATAAAAAAATACGCTCCTCAAATGGAAGAAATTTTTTGCCAAAATATAAAGGAAAGATTTACCGAGCTTTTAGGCAGCGAAATAAACGAACAGCGCATTATGCAGGAAGTTGCCGTGATGCTTGTTAAGTACACGATAAATGAAGAAATTGTCAGGCTTGAAGCCCATTGTAATTCTCTATCCCATGAGCTTAAAAAGAATGAGCCCATAGGTAAAAAGCTCGACTTTATTTGTCAAGAAATAAACAGGGAAATAAATACCATAGGTTCAAAAAATCAGATGATTGAAATGTCTCAATCTATTATTGAAGTAAAAGATGCTCTTGAAAACATAAGAGAACAAAGCAGGAATGTAGAGTAGGTTTTATTGGAGAAAATATGAAAAAGACGGCTTTTAAAATCCCTGAAGGCAGGGAACTTAGGATTGCTATTTCGGGACCTTCCGGCTGCGGAAATACTACGGTTTCTACCTTGACTGCGAAGACCTTAAATTTACCCTGCATTAACTACACCTTTAAAAACATAGCTAAGGAGCTGGGGCTTTCCTTTGATGAAGTTTTACGAAGAGCTCAAAAAGATTTTTCCTTTGATAGAACAGTAGATCAAAAACAAATCGAACTTGCAGAGGCGGGTTCTTGTGTCTTGGGATCTAGATTGGCAATTTGGCTTTTAAAATCGGCAGACTTGAAGGTCTATCTAAGGGCTTCGATAGATGTCCGCTCAAAAAGAATTCAAAAAAGAGAGGGCGGGGATTTAGAAAAAATAAAGGCCGACACGAATTTGAGGGATCTGGAAGATACCCGGCGATATAAAGAGCTATACGGTATCGACAATACAAAATACGAAAAGGCTGATCTCATTATAGATACGGATAAGCTTGCTCCCGAGAAAATTGTGGAAAAAATATTGGATGAACTTTATGCTAGAGGGCTTTTAGTTTAAGAAGTCTGTAATAGTTTTTTTATCCTCATCGGATAAATCTACAAATTTTAAATTTAGTACACTGTCATTTGAAATTATTTTACAATTAGGCACTATAAAGCTATGCTCGATTTTTAAGGAGCATTGATCTAAAATCATGTCAACATTTAAATTGCCTACATTGGCAGGCATATCCGGTAAAAATACCATATCGCTTTCGGTTAAGTGTTTTACTGTTCCGGTTATTATGGTTTCATTTATCGGATTTGTAAATAAAAATTGAACGCTCTTTGAAAGGTTTTTGACATTCTTATAATTATACCGGTCAAAAATCATACGCAATTCTTCAAGGATGTCCTTAAAATTATCGTTTTCCTTTATGTTTATAATACCCTGAACTCCCAAAAACATTGCCTTGTCTGCCTCGTCTGCCGAAAAATCCGGCGGAGTCAAAAGTATTACCAGAATTTCTTCCCTTGAAGTATCCCATCGGATATGCTGTGTAATAGGCTTCCAATGACGCGGAAAGTCTCTGGCATTTATTATTACCATATTCGGACTAATTTCTTCTATGTTATCCAAAGCTTTCAGGGGAGAACGGTAATGTATAAGTTCAAATTTATACTCCGAAAAGAGAGGTTGTAAATCATCAGTTGAGCGCGGTAAATCCGAAATCAATAATGCTTTCATTAAAACTCATCCTTATTCTGTTCCTAAGTTTTCGACTATATAATCATATACTGTCCATATACCGTCTTTTGAAGCTAAAAAGTACGTAAAACGTTTCTTTTCTCTAAAATTAGAGTATTCAAACCATTCTATGACCTTAACTTCAGCCTTAACGGCTGTATAACCTGTATGTTCTATCTTAAATTCTACCGGAATAACTGCAATGTCCTTGTCGACCCTTTCCTGGCTTAATTCGTGTTTGTATACTTCGATCATTTCCATTCTGCCGGCTTCAGACTCGGCCTTAAATCTTCGGCTGCGGGAAGGATCCCTCGATATCATTTTTTCCAAGTCCATGTATAGGAAAAACTGTTCCCAAAGAGATTTTTGACGGGCTGTTAAAAGGTAGCTGATTACCTGATCGGGCGGAATGGGTTTTGCCTGCAAGATTTCTCCTGAAAGGGGAGAAACGGGAAGAGAACCCAAGGCAGCTGCAGAAGGTGCAGGTTTTACCTCAAGGCTAAGCTTATTTGAAACCACGTGTAATTCCGAATTATCCGAATATCGTTTTAACTCAGGAAAAAACATGCCATTGACCAAAAAGACTCCGGGCTCATTAATTTCTATGTAGTCTTTTAGGTTTTCGATAAAGGAATAGGTTTCTCCCGGTTCCAGAGTTATCTCGCGGAAATAAATTTGGCGGTTTGTGTTGCGCTTTCTCATCCATTCTGTTGTATGGCGTAATTGCCTGTTTTTACTGTTGATAATTCCAAAATCAACGCTAAAAGATCTGTCATCTGCAAGTTTAAACCTGAGGCTTTCAGAGTTATTGTTTGTAATCGAAATTTGCACAAAAATAGGTTCGGAGGCTCCGGATCCCGGATAATAGACGCGCCTGTCGTAAAATCTTATAGAAACATCGGCCTTTGAAACAGGCTCGGTCATGTTTTGAGCGAATATAAATAAAGACTGAATAATGCAAAAAATAATTATAACTACTTTTTTCACGTCAACATCCTCCGTTTTAGATTAAGAATCTCTCAATCCATTATCGGCAATTTTTTTCTTTTTCATTAGTTTATATATTATACTCTATTGACTCAAGACTAATCAATAGAGTATACTAATCTTGGTATGCTAATGTTTATTTTAAGTTATAACAGTATATAGCTTTTTTTTAAAATTAACAATACATATCAATATAAAATAGAGGAAAATATGTCAACTTTACAAGAAAAGTCAAAAAAATTAAGCACTCTTAGGCATAGTACTGCCCATGTTATGGCTGAAGCCGTAGTCAAGCTCTTTCCCGGAACCAAGGTTGCTATAGGTCCGTCCATTGATTACGGGTTTTATTACGATTTTCAACTTCCTCGTCCGATAAATAACGATGATCTACCTGCAATCGAAAAAGAAATGCGTAAAATTTTAAGTACACATTCAAATTTTGAAAAAGAGGTTATCAGCCGGGAAAAAGCCCTTGAAATGTTCAAAGAGCAGCCCTTTAAGGTTGAGCTTATAAACGGACTTGCTGCAGATGAAGAGATAAGTATATATAAATCGGGTGAGTTTACCGACCTTTGCCGAGGCCCTCATGTTTGCTCAATGGCAGACATAAACGCTCAAAGCTTTAAGCTTATGAAGACTGCGGGAGCTTATTGGAGGGGAGATGAAACAAAACCCATGCTTACCCGCATTTACGGCACCGTTTGGGAAAAGCCTAACGATTTAAAAGAGTATTTGGCCATGCTCGAAGAAGCCGAAAAAAGGGATCACCGAAAAGTAGGCAAGGCTATGGATTTATTTCATATTGATGAAGAAAATCCCGGTCAAATATTTTGGCATCCTAAGGGCTGGACCCTCTATTTAACCGTACAAAACTATGTACGAAAACGCATAAAGGAAGACGGTTACCTTGAGGTGCATACCCCCTTTGTTATGCCTCGCTCCTTGTGGGAGAGATCCGGCCATTGGTCTAAGTATAAAGAAAATATGTTTATCACCGAAAGCGAAAAGAGGCTTTTTGCCTTAAAGCCGATGAACTGTCCGGGGCACGTCGAAATATTTAAGCAGGGTATTAAAAGCTACCGCGACTTACCCCTGCGCTTAGCCGAATTCGGTTCTTGTACCCGAAACGAACCCTCAGGTTCTTTGCACGGTATTATGCGTGTCCGGGGCTTTGTTCAAGACGATGCCCATATCTTTTGTACCGAAGAGCAGATTTCTTCCGAGGTTTCAAAATTCTGTACCCTGCTAAAAAGCATGTATAAGGATTTCGGCTTCGATGAGGATAGAATTCTTGTTAAATTTTCTACTCGTCCCGAGCAGAGAGTAGGTGATGATGCAACGTGGGATCGGGCAGAAAAAGCTTTGGCTGATGCCTGTATAGCTGCCGGTCTTGAATATGAGATAGCCGAAGGCGAAGGGGCTTTTTATGGACCCAAGTTGGAATTTACCCTTATTGATGCCCTAGGCCGTGAA
This sequence comes from Treponema sp. OMZ 798, assembly GCF_024181385.1. Taxonomy (NCBI): domain Bacteria; kingdom Pseudomonadati; phylum Spirochaetota; class Spirochaetia; order Treponematales; family Treponemataceae; genus Treponema; species Treponema sp. OMZ 798. The sequence goes on along the minus strand of NZ_CP051305.1, from coordinate 1,704,945 downwards.
TGGCAGTGCGGTACCATACAGGTTGACTATCAGCTGCCTTCCGCAGAAAGACTAAATGCCGAGTACATAGGGGATGACAACAATAAACATCATCCGGTAATGCTTCATAGGGCTGTTTTAGGCTCTTTGGAAAGATTTATAGGAATTTTGATAGAAAACTGTGCAGGTATTATGCCTCCCTGGCTGGCCCCTGTGCAGGCCGTAATTGTTCCTGTAGCTCCGGCTTTTAACGAGTATGCCCAAAAGGTGCAAAAAATATTGGATGAAAAAGGCTTTAGGGTTATAGCCGATGTCGGAACGGACCGAATGAACGCAAAAATCCGAAAGCACCAAGAAGAAAAGGTAATTTATCAGCTCATTGTAGGTCAAAGCGAAATGGACAATAATTCCGTTGCCGTCAGAATGAGAAAGGGCGGACAAAAGGTTATGACTATAAATGAATTTACCTCTTTCTTACAAGAAAAAGTAGATTCTTTTGCCGTTGATGCCGAATAAGGACTGATAAAAACTTTTAAATCTAAAATATCTATCTTTTGACAGCGGGGTGTAAAACAATGCCTGCCTGAATCATTAAGCCGTCTGAGCTCTTATTTTTTAGCTTATCCCAAATGTTTGAGAGGGGCAGGTAGGTTTTCAGCTGCACTCCGGCCTTCCATCCTGACGGCAGGGTATACTCGGCCTTTATGCGTAATGAGGGGTAAATAAATCGCCCTTGCTGCCAAAAGTATCGGTTTATTTCTTTTACTTCCTCTGAGGTCTTCAATCCTTCAGTGCCGGGATCATCAGGCTTTATGCCGGGTTCAAGCAAGCCGAAGCGCATAAAAAAAGCAAGCCCTCCGCCCATGCTGATTGTCCAAGGTTTGAATTCAAGTCTTACTAAAAATGGAACATCAAGTAAAAAACTCATTGTAAGAGCCGATCTATTTTCGATTTCGCAGATATAGGCTTTTTTTTTGTAAAGACCATAGTGAAAAAGGGAAAAATCCAAGGACGGAACTATGCTGAGTGTACTGATGCCCTTGTATTCATATTCAGCCCCTAGGTTTAAGGCTGTACCCATGGGTGGGGCTGTATGTTTTTTTAGGCTTGAAAATATAATCGCCGTACCTATGTAAAAGCCGAAATCCGAGGGGGTCTTTGTTGAAATTTCAGTTTGATTAGCCTCATTTGTTTTTTCAGCTTCTTGTTTTTGTTCAGCTTCTTGAGCATAGATACTAAAACTTAAACAAATTATAAGCAATGTGGAAAAAAATAAGTTTGTTTTTTTGATCATAATTTCTCTCCGTTTTATTTTCGGTTCTGCCTATCTGTCTTCCGTTTGTTGTAAAATTTTTTCGTTTTCAAGGGTTTTAGGTATATCGCTGTAAATTTCCGGCACAAATGCAGACCTTGGTTTTACCATGTTTTGAATATTTGCATAAGCAAGGTTTATGGTTTTTGCCCGAATCATAGTTTCGGGATTTCTGTTTAGGGCATCCCAAGCCCTTGTCGATTCTCCGAACAAGGATAGCGCCCTTCCGTTTTTATTGGAATCTCCGTTTTGAACGGCTATCCTGTTTAGGACTACGGCAAGGTTATTTGAGGTGTGCATATAGTCTTCTACAAATTCGGCATGGTCAACACGGGTTTGCGGAAAAATAATACCCTTTCTTATTTTTTCGGCTTCCAATAATTCCATCAATCTTTCATAGTAAGCTTGAGCTGCAAAATAATTAGTGTATTTAAACAAAACATTTCCAAATCCGTATAATAGATTCCTGTCGTTAGGTTTTTCGCTGTAAGCCAGGGTCATAGCCTTCATCGCATCCGAATAATTTTCTTTTTGATAGTGGATGTAGCCCATCTTGTATTGAATTGAGGGGCTGTTATTTAATTCACGAACTGCATGTTCGTAAGCATCCAAGGCTTCATCATAATCTCCGGCTATAAAGTAAGAAATATCTCCATAGTTTGCATAAAGTTTCCCTACGACAGGTGAAGGATATATACCTTTTTGTGCTGTGTAGGTTTCGTATTTTGCAAGAGCTCTTGCGTATACTTCTTGAGCGTCGTTATACATTTTATCTCCGGCTATGAGTTCTCCATAAAGACGCATCGCATCCATCTGTCTTATAGTACGTTTGGGTGTCATTTTTATGCTGTCTTCATAAAGGTTTATTGCATTAGCGAGGTAGTCCTTTGCTGCTTCATTTTTTTGGTTATGCAAGAAAAACTTGCCCATATTGTAATTAGCCTCAGGACTATCAGGGCGTTTTTTTATGGATTTTTCCAACAATTCTCTAAGGTCTTCTATTTTTCCTATCAGATTTTCGGAATCTGTGGGTTTAGGCTCATATCGTTTTTCAAGAAGATAACCGCTGAGCTCAATAAGGTCTTCGTCGGGCAGTTTTTTGTTTAAAAAATGCTCTTTTAAGGGTAAAACTTCAGCCAAATTGTCTGTGCGTATAAAATAACGCATCATTCTTCCCGAAAATATGTCCTTGGCTCCGTAAAGATTGATAAGGCTTACATAGGTTTTTCTTGCATCTTCATACTTTGTTGTGTCCTCATCAGCCCAGTCCAAGTAAATATCTCCTAAGGCTAAAAGAGCATTTTGGTCGTTTATGTGATAATCCAATACGCCTCTTTTGAGAACTTTTTCGGCTTTTTCATAATTACGTAAATCGGTACTCAGCATATCGGAGTATTCTATACCGCCTTGGCGGTCATGATTAAAGTCGGATAGAAGCCTTTCATAAATTGCTTCTGCAGATAGAAACTGCTTTTTTTGACGGAAGGCATTTGCAAATCTAAAATACCATTTTCGTTTTTTCTTATAAGTTCCGGCCTCATCAAAGCGCTTGATAGCTTTTTCATATTGACCTGATTCTATACTGGTCATACCTTCCTTATAGAAGCCTTCGGCGACAACAGGTTTGTATATAAATTGCCATACAAGAACAAAAATAGAAAATATAAAGCCTAGGGCTACAGTGGTTAAAATTGCAACAGGCAAGATTTTATGTATAAAGCGGTACTTAAAACTGCGTTTTTCTCTTTCGTATTCTTCATAGGATTTTTTATCGAATCCTCTCGGAATAGGGATGGACTTATCTAAGATACCTTCTAATTTGCTTACTATCCTTTTTAGAGAAACATCGCTTACAATTAAATGAACGATTTCCATCTTGTTTAACTCGGAATCGTCCACATTGACAAGGTAATCTTCAAGTTCTATTCTTAAATTAAGAGGGAATGAAGAAATTCTTTCTATTAAGTAGTCATAATCTTCTTCGGAAATTGAAAGAGGAATCTTTCCCTCATATTCTTCTTCATCAATGGGCTTTTTTGATTCAAAAAATTTAAAATTTTTATCGGGAGAAAACTGAATAAAACTTTCCGGAACGGAAAAGTCATCCATTCCTCCCCCCATTTCAGTATTTAAAACATTGTCGTCTATAGCAAAGGCTGTGTGTTCATCTATTTCGGGGATATCTATATCGGTGAATCCTGTTCCCTGGGATGAAGAATCTTCTTGTGAAAAGCCCGGCTCTTCCGAATTTGTTAAGTCTTCTCCGGGCAGGGAGTTTTCAAAGGAGGTTTCCAATGACTCCGATGAGGCTGAAAAGCTTGAAAAATCTCCTTCATCAGATTGTGAAGAAGGCAGGTCTATGCTGTCAGGTCCATCGGAGAAGGGGGAAAGATCCATGCTTTCTAGATCATCATCTTCAGAAGAAAGATCCATATCTTCAAGTTCATCGGCTTCGGAAGACAGGTCGAGACTTTCAAGCTCTCCGTCCTCACTATCAAAATCCATGCCTTCAAGCTCATCGAATTCCGGTGACATGTCTATGCTGCCGGGGTCATTGGATAGGGGAGAAAGGTCCATGCTTTCAAGGCCGGCATCACCGGATGAAAGGCTTATATTTTCAGGTTCATCTGCATCCGATAAAATATCTATGCTTTCCAATTCGCCGACATCTGATGAAAAATCTATATTTCCATCTGTATCACCCGATGAGGTTATGCCTAAATCTGCCGGTTCAAAAGATGTACTGTCGGCTTCAAGGGGCTCTATTGATTCAAGATCAGAAAAATCTTCAGTTGAAAGGTCTATTTCTTTATAAGGAGCTTCTTGTACATCATTTACTTCTTCAAGATTTGTATTATCAATATCGTTAAAAGCGTCTAAATCGGCTATGTTTTCTATGTCAGGCTTATCTGTATCGTCTGAATCCGGCTCTTGTGTAGCAAAGTCCGTATCAAAATCGGGGAAAATATCATCTGTTCCGCCGCCTTCACTTCTGGCATCTTCAACCATATCCCCAAGGCCTGAGAGTAAGGCTTCGGGCACATCAAGACCGTCATCATCTAAGCTGTCTATGTCATCCAAGGAGCCGGGGCCTTCAAGGTCCAAACCTGAAAGCATGGTGTCAAAGTCTTGGGAAACTCCATCGCTTTCATCTTTTTCTGCCGAAAAGATATCTGCCGCATCAAATTCCGAAGAATCATCCTGTCCTTGTTCAGGCGAAATTTTGTCTTCTTCTTTAAAACCTAATAATTCATCCACATTTACATCAGGAACAGGCATTTCTTTGGGTAAAGGAAGATCTTCACGCCTTTCACCCCATTTAGCCGTAATTTCGGGTTCGTTTGCTATTGTGAGAAGTTGATTCTTAAATTTTTCAAGCTCTTTTATACTAGGCATATTGAGCGGGCCTCCCCCCTTATTTTCGGCTTATTTTGATTCAACTTGATATATTATTTTATACCATAAAAGGAGTTTTTTTTCAATGAGTTTTTTGCTCTGATTTTGTTCAGAAATAAATCAATAAAGCCGACAATCTAATAGAGCTTGTTGTATGCGATAAAAGTTGATGATTAATAGGGGTGATGTGTGAATTTATCTAAAAGTTATTTACAATCCGTTTCTACGGATGAGCTTTTACAAATTGCCGATGCTCATGGTGTATTTGTGGCTGGGGGACTATGCAGGAATTTAATAATTGAAGAGCTGCTTGAAATAAATGAAGATACAGATTTATCTAATAACAAGCTTTTAAAGATCCGCAATGATGACTTGTTTTTGGATGATGAAGGGGATGACAAAGGCAATGCGGGCTTGGCTATTTCCTACAACAAGACTGAAATTCATGTGCTTCTCAGAGATCCTATGTGGGCTTTTACTTTTTGGGATTTTTATAAGCCCGAATTTTTAAATTTGACAAATGATCCCGATTTTGACTCTTTCTTTTTAAGGGTTCTTTTATTTTATGAAAATAATCTGTCGGAACCGTATGATTCTTTTGATATTGATGTTACTGAATCCGATAGGAGCAGGTATTTTTATCTTTCTTTTAATGATTCGGTAACAAGGGTAGAATTATGCTCCCGTAAAATTGAAGGAGAGATTTCCGTTTTAGCAAGGTCGAATCTTATAAGGCTTCGAAGGGAAAATATTGCTAATAACTTATGTGTTCTTGACAATGATGTAAGCTCGCCGGTATATCTTTCAGGAATTTCCGCATTAAAAAAACACCATTTTAAAAATTATCGTCAGGCCTTTAGGGTAAAAGAGGAGCCGAAAATTGAAAGATGATAAATTGATTTTTATTTTGGATGCTCATTTGCCGTATGTGCGAAATGAAGTTGAGCTGGGCCTTATAGAAGAAGAATGGCTTTTTGATGCCTTATCTTATCTTTATCTGCCTATCTTGAAAATGTGTTCTAACTTGCAAAAAGAAGATATTCCGTTTAAAATCGGTGTTGTTTTTGAACCCGCATTATGTGATATGCTTGCCGACAAGGTTTTGCAGGATAGATACCGTCAAAATGTTCAGCGCAAAATTGAGTTTGCAAAAAAAGAACTTGAACGTTTTGCAGAATGTGCAGAGACAAAAAGACTTATTCAGTACAACTTAAAACGTTTTAATGATGATAAGCGTATCTTTGAAGATTGCGGAGGAAATGTTTTAAAGCAGTTTGATTATCTTGCCCGGCAAGGCTATGTAGAATTATTGGCAACGGCTGCAACTAATTCTTTTTTGCCTTTCTTTTTAAACATGCCGGAAGCTATTGCCGCACAGATAGAAATGGGGCAGATAAACTACCGAAAGCATTTCAGCGCTGTTCCTTCAGGCTTTTGGATTCCTTCAATGGCTTATTTTGACGGTTTGGATGATATTATAAGAAGCTACGGTTATGATTATACTGTTGTTTCTTCGGAAGGTTTTTTACTTTCGGATAAGGTTCCGCCTGCCGGCGTTTTTTCGGCAGCAGCTTCAAAAAACGGATTAAAATTTTTAGCCTGTGATCTTTCCGCTTGTAATTCCCTTTATGATGAGCCCGGCGGTTTTCCTCAAAATAAGGTTTATATTGATGTCGAAAATGATGTCGGCTTTAAACTATCCGAAGAGTATTTAGCTCCCGTATTCGATACTTCAAAGGGCAGAAGGGCAATAGGTTTCCGTTATTGGTCAAGGGAGGAAGAAGAGACTCCTTATGATATACAAAAAGCTCATGCTCAAATTTGGGCAGATGCCGAAGCCTATGTTAACTCCCGTGCAGAAGCCTTAACGGCTGTTAAAGAAACCGGGGTTTGTGAATCCCCTTTTTCTCTCTTGATTATATCATCCGATTTTTTCGGTAAAAAATGGTGCGAGGGGCTGATATGGCTTGAGCGGGTTTTTAGGCTGATACATGATAATAAAAACCTCGAAACTATTTTGCCCTCCGGTGCTGCCAATTTGTCTAAGCAGCTTTATACTATTAAACCATTTTTTTCTTCTTTCCTGAGGTCAGGTTATGCGGATGAACTTTTGACAAAACAAAATGACTGGATGTATAGATATATAATCAAGATTACGGAAAGGATGATAGATTTGGTTGAAATGTTTCCTGCTGATGGAAGTTTGAAAGAGCGTGTTTTAAATGCTGCAGCACGAGAGGTTCTTCTTTTACAATCTTTATATTGGCCTCTTTATGCAAATGATTCCCAGTTCAAAGATTTTGCCGAAAGGCGCTTTGTAGAACATGTCAATTCTTTTACGGCAGCCTACGAGGCTCTTGGAGCCGATTCACCGGATGCAAAATGGCTTTCTTCGCGTGAAACGAAATATCCTGTTTTTAAAGATATAAATTACCGTATTTTCAGCCGTAAAAAATAAACGCGGCAGCCTAAGACTCTAAGATGAAAAAGGACTAAGGATGTACATTTCAATAACCGCCACGGACGGCGGTTGGTTTCAAGCTTTAGAGAGTTTTGCATAAGCAAAACTCTAAGATGAAAAATGTGCATGGACGCACATTTTTCATCGGTCTTGAACAAAACTTTGTAAATGTATAAAATATTCTTATGAGAGCGACAAAGGCTATTATCCATTTGGATAACTTACAATATAACATTAAAGAAATAAAAAAGCGGCTTAACAAGGATGTAAAGATTTGTCTTCCGGTTAAGGCCGATGCCTACGGACATGGAGCTGTCCGGACGGCTGTTGCGGCAATAAGGGCAGGCGTTTCTCATCTTGCTGTTGCTTCTATTCAAGAAGCTGTGGAGTTAAGGGATGCCGGTATCGTAGCTCCGATTATTTCTTTAAGCCTTCCCGTACTTGAAGAAATTCCTGAGATGCTAAAATACGATATTGAACCCTTGGTTATAGATGAAGAGTTTATAAATGATCTAAACCGTTTTGCAAAAAAACTAAATAAAAAGGCCGGAGTTCATCTTAAAATAGATACCGGAATGCGCAGGATAGGCTGTTCCCCTATGGAGGCCGTTAAACTTGCAGTTCAGATAGACCGTGCCGAAAATCTTGAGCTTAAAGGCGTTTGTACTCATTTTGCCGTTTCGGATTCTACCGATGATGAAAATATTAAATTTACAAAAAAACAGATTTCGGTTTTTAAGGACTCAATAAAAGAAATAAAAAAAGCAAGGATAAATCCCGGATTGGTTCATGCTGCAAACTCCGGGGCTGTTCTTCAATATCCTGAAGCCCAATTCGATATGGTGCGTCCGGGAATCTTGGTTTACGGTTATGCACCTTCTCAGGCTTTAAATTCTTTGATAGACTTAAAGCCCGTTATGGAGCTTGTTACTCAAGTTGTTCTTATCAAAAAAATTGAAAAGAACACAAGCGTTTCTTATGACAGGTGCTGGACAGCCGAAAAAGAAACCTTTGTTGCGACCCTTCCGATAGGTTATGCTGACGGGCTTATGCGTTCCCTGACAGGTCTACGTGTGAGAATAGGAAAAGACTTTTTTCCCATCATCGGACGAATCTGCATGGATCAATGTATGATAGATATAGGCTCTTCTCCATGGGTTCAAAGATGGGATGAGGTTTGTATCTTCGGCCCCGGTTCAAAAGAGCATCCTAAAAACAATACGGCTCAAGATCTTGCAAAGATTGCAGGAACAATTCCCTATGAGTTGACATGCGATATAAATAAAAGAGTGCCGCGTGTTTATATTGATGAGACCATACAATGAGCTTCCGATATTTTTAGAAGCTCCCAATAAATATTTACAAGGCCGGTGTCTATGATCGTAAAGCGTGCGGAAGTTTTAGGTTATTGTGCAGGTGTAAGAAAGGCCGTTGAAGCTGTTCTCAAAGAAGCAAAAGAAAATGCTCAAAATAAATTGAGGCTTTATACATTCGGTCCCTTAATTCATAACCCTCCTGCGATGTTACGTTTAAAGGAAATGGGTGTAGAAATTATTGATACTGAAAATTTTACAGAAGATGAAGATTATCGTGATTCCGTAATTGTAATAAGGGCTCACGGTGTTACTCCTTCAAAAAAAAATGAGCTTCAAAAAAGCGGGGCTAGGATTATAGATGCTACTTGTTCCAGAGTGAAGGCAAGTCAGGGGCTTGCACAAAAACATGCGGAAGATTCTTTTGTTATTTTGGCAGGCGATAAAAATCACGGAGAGCTTATAAGTATTGCAGGATTTGCAAAAGGTAAATGCTTAATTGTGCACAATGCAAAAGAAGCTGGAAGCATAGAATTCCCTCCTCTTTTAAAAGAAAGGGGAAGGGCCGTTTTAATTGCTCAAACTACAATTAAGGATTCGGAGTATGAGGCAATAGCTTCGGCTCTAAAAAAGAGAATAGCCGATTTAAAAGTTTTTAATACTATATGTCCTGCAACTTCCGACAGACAGGCTGCCTTAAAAAAATTAGCGCATGAGGTTGATGCCGTTTTGGTAATAGGCGGAAAAAATTCCGCAAATACAAAAAGACTTTACCAAACGGCTATAGAAGAAAATAAACCTGCATGGCTCATTGAAGATGCTTCCGAAATCCCCGAAGAAATTTTTTCTTATTCTGTAGTCGGCTTAACTGCAGGAGCTTCAACCCCCGATTTTATAATCGATGAGGTAGAAAAAAAACTACTTGATTTTCAAAAATAAGCCTTCAAGAGGTTTTAAATTTATTTTTGTACCGTCAGCAAGTTTAAAGCTTTCTTCCGTTTCGGTTCTATTATAAGCTATAATTCCTTTTTGATAAATCTTATAGGCAATTCCTTCTTTTATTTTTACCATTCCTGAAACAGCTTTGCCTAAATCGGTTTTATAAAAATCATAGTACTCATGTTCATGATCGCTTGATTCTGTGTCTCCATTATTGTCCGCATATAAAAAGTATCCGTTATCGGGAATTACACAAGCCATGGCCGCAAAAAGTTTTGCGTACTTAATGTTTTTTTTGCTTACTCTGTCTTCTATATAATTACCTTCAGTAATCTTCCATGTTTCAAAGGCTATGATTTTAGGCCATTGCAGGACCTGATTCCAATATAGCAAGGCTTCTTCCATTTTTTCGATAGACATTTCGGGATTATCTTTATCGTAAAGATCATAGCCCTTATTTAATTCGGGTTTCCAAAGTTCCATAAAAGCGCCTGAAAGATATTTTGATGTAGGATCGTTTATAGTCCAATTTACATTTCCCATTAAAATAAAATCGTTCCCAACCTTTTCCCTGATTGATTTTAATATATTTAAACGCGCCTTTTGAACTCGTTCTCTGCTTCTTCCGTTTCCGGCTTCATCGCTCCACCAGTCGAAGATAAGACCTTCAAAGCCTGCATTTTTATAACTTAAAGCTTTTTTTCCCAATAGGCTATGCCATTCTTCTTTTTCAAAGTTGAGAACAAAGGTTTTTGGGTATTCGGAATTTTCATGGGGTTTAAAAATTTCATCAAGGTAAAAAGGTGAAGTTTTAGGAAGAACATTGTAATCAGGGTACCAACAATTCCATTGAGGAGAAATAAGGTAGATGGTGTTTTTGTCTTTTTGCATTCTGTAACTTTCATTGGAAGATAAATCCGTTTCGGTTGATTCAATTTCTTTAGAAATCCCTATGCTTGTCCATATTAAACTGTATGGATTTTGTTCGGTATCGCAGTCACCAATGGTTTCTTTAGTGCCCCATGCATTAAATATAGGGATCGTAGGTTTATTCTCAATCTTTGTTTTTATGCTTTTATGAGAAACATCTATTTTAAAAATTGAGGAGTCTACATCCAGAGATGCAATTATTTTTCCGCTTGAGCTTTCTTTTATGGTGACATTATCAATAGCAAGAGAACCACTTTGTATTATATTCCACGATATCTTATAATCGTCATAGTTGTTTAATTTTCCTTTAAAACTGACTTTCTTTTTTTCTCCGTTTTCACCATTGAATTCTAAATTATCTATCCAGTTATTTTCGCTTGCCGCTTTTTCCGAATAAAAAGTTACTTCAAAACCCTTATCCGCTTTTTCTAGAATTTTATAGGTAAAAGAAACTTCGTATTCCGCATTTGGTTTTAACGGTATATTTGCTGATAGGACTTCACTATATGGTTTTGTGCCGTTATAAGAGCCTTTAAGTACATAAGAGCCGGATATTGCTTCCTCGGGATTTAAATATAAAGAACCTGCTTCTTCTATAAAAAAAGAATCGCCGGCTAATACTAATCTTGGGCCCTCTTCCGCGTCATTATGCGAGACTTTTGTTTCCAAGTTGTATTGACGGCAGGCACATGCAGATATAAGAACAAGGATGCTTAAAAAAATAAAATTTGTTTTTTTCATATTTTCTCCATAAAATTATCTAATCGAGTACATATGTATTATACGATTCTTTAGAGTCAATCTCTAGAGCATTTATTAATGGAAAAGCATAATAATCGGTATCATCTATTTCAAAACAAATTTGTTCATAATAAGTTAATAAATTATTGATTATAACTTGAAAATAGTTTAGATAAATACCGATGTCTTCAATAGTTTTCCCTCCAAGGTAACCGATTTCAGGAAAGTCTTCCATATAGACTATCATGTAGGCTAGGATTTCATTATTAAAAACCAAACATGAGGATTTTTCTTTATCACAATCGGCTAAAAGCTCTTTTGAAAATTCTTTTATGCTTATGTCTGCATTTAAGGGATTTATGTTTTTATGTGTATCGGCATAATTAAAATAAAAAATATTTTTAAAATTTTCTTTTTCGGCTGCATTTAATTTTATAAGAGATTTTATCTGCATGTTTTTAAATTCATTGGAAGATTCTTTTGACAAAAACATATTTTGAGATTCTTTTTTTAAATCGAAACTGTATGACCTTCTGATTAAAGTAAAGCCTTCTTTAATTAAAAATTGAATAAGCCCTTTTTTTTCGGAAGAACACATAACCTGAAATCTTTTTTTATCGGATTTTTCTTTTAGAGCTTTTAAAAGAATTCTTCCTAATCCCATATTCCTGTAATCTTCATCGATATAGACATTTATATAATCCCTGTATGGGTGGAAATAATTTGTATAAAGACTGCCTGCGCCGATTATTTTTTCTTTATCGAATAAGCCTATTAGTTTTCCCTTTAGGTTAAGATTTGCTTTTTTAAGAAAGTCTTTAACTTCTTTTTGTGAAATAATTTTATCGGTGAGGATGATTGAATCTATGCTCATTATTAAAGAACCTCTTCAATTGTGCAATTTAATATTCTATCGAGTGTTTTATCTTTTTCGGAATAATCTATTTCTTTTTTTTGCCAAATTTGAAAATAAAGCTCCCGTAAAAAGCTTAAAATTGCAAAGGCTTTTATTTGTAAAAATGCCTTATTTTTATTTTCGCCTATTTCGGAAAAATATGCGTTTAAAACTTCTTTTGCTTCATCGGTAATATTATACCATTCTTTTTTATTTAAGCCTAAAATATTTATATGCTCAAACTGGTATAAATTTAAACCGGAAGTAATATGTTCGCTGTCTATTATTTTTAAATCGCCTTTTTCGGTTTTAAACATATTTCCGGTATTCATATCTTCAAGGATAATGCAGCCTAAACTTGAGTTTAGATTTTCAATATTTTTTTTAATAATTTTTTTATCGTGTTTGCCATTGTATATTTCGAGATAGGGTAGGGCTTCAGCATTTATCATATCTTCGATTGAAGGATAAGTTTTACCGTCCAAGTACATAGAGGAAAAAGAGCTTGAAGATTTATTTTTTAAATTTAAGTATGCAAGTTTTTTAAAAAATTCTTTTATCAAATGTCTATCGGTTTTGATAGGCTGAATCCCTTTAAGCCATTCGCTTATAAAAATATAGTAATTTTCCGTTTCAATAGTATTTTTATATTTTAAAATCAAGTTTTCACTGTCATTTAAAGCATTTAAATATTTAAGTGAATTTCTAATGCTCTCCGATTTTTGCCGTAATTTTATCGCAAAAAAATCATTGTTCCCTGTTATTCCTTTAAATAAGTCCGGATAAGTATGCCCTTCCATGAGCACATATTCAATGTTTTGAAATTCATTTTGTTTAAGCTGTGAATTGAGGATAGTTTTAATTGCATCAGGTGTAATATTTTCTTTCATTTGTTAAAAATAGTCTACATGCTTTTTATAATAAGGCTCTCCGATTTTAGCGGATAACTTAACCATGTATGCAGCTCCTGTTTTATTTATAAGTTCTTCAAAATCGGATACCCTTTTTTCGGGTATAAACCGACTTATAGTTTTCGACGTTTCGTCTACTACTGCCCTTGCAATGCATATTTCCTTATTTTGGAAGATGTGTGCTTTCCCGGAGCTTACAGTGTGTGTGCATACATATTTAGGTCTCCTTGAAAGCTTGCACTTAATTTCTTTTCCAATATTTCTCCACCATCTATTCTTTTAATGGTTTTATAATTTAAGTGTTTATACATATTATATGCAATTGTATTACTTAAAAGTACGTGAAGTCTTATTTTATTATAACCTAAATTGATAATTTCTTTTTCAAGCAGTATCATGGTTTGTTTTCCATAACCTTTATTTTTATATTTTTCATCTATGTTTATATCCATCACAAAAGGAAATGTTGCTTTATTATGTGTAATTATAAAATACCAAAGATAGCCTATTTTTTGACTGTTGTTTTTAATAATATATAGATTGTGATTCTTTGTTTTTATGCCTTCTGTCAATATGTTGTTAAGTTCTTTTTCTGCTAGATCAATAGCTGTTAATGCTTTTGCTTTTTTAGTTTGAATAAGAGCTTCGGCTAGATTTTTAATCATATTCTGTTTTATAAGCTTATAAGAGTTCTCATTTATTTTTTCTAATAAGATCATAGAGTGAGCTCCTTTAAGAGTATTTTAATTATATTTTGATAAAAATTCAAGGGAGCAGATACCGTGTAACCGGCTATTTTTATTTATTACAGATTACACGGGTTTATAAAAATTATTTGGTTAATTTTTTCAGTTCTGAAAGTTCTTGGAAACAAAATAGACCCTTTAAATTCATAAAATTTACTGTTCGTGAAAATTTCTCTTGACGATTTTCCTAAAATTGAGTAAATTTTATCTTATATCTTACTTTAAGTATATTATGGTATTTTGTAACTAAATATCAAATTAAGCCTTTAATATAAAGCATTTATTATGCCGAAAATTATAGCAATCAAACAAGGTCAGGAGTTATTTTATGAAGTGTAAATATTGCGGAAAAGAAGTTAGGCCTGTAGGACCGAACTTGGAAAGTGACGATAACGGATATAAGTGTCCTGCGAGCGTGTCAAAAAAACATGTTATCATAGCTGACGGTTCGCATTGTATTCACTGCGGCCGTGAGACAAAAACTTTAGGAGACAGAGTTGTAACCAGCTACGGTATACGCTGTTCGGCTTCTCCTTCAGGAAGACATGCATTACAGTAAGTTAAAAAAATAGACTTACCGTCTAAAAGGCTTAACGTTTTGAATTAAAGCGCTAGGCCTTTAGTTTTTTATAACGGTTTCATATTTCAAATAGTTTTTGCTTATTCCTATAATACCTATCCATAAATTATCGCAAAATACACATGTTTTTTTCTTCTCTGAAGCTGAGCCGTTGGTATTTTTGAAAACTTCTTCATCGTTTAAAAACCAATTGGTTTTCATTTTTTTCCCGTTATAAAAATCGTTTAGATACCTTCTATCCAAAAAGATTTGAGGTAATCTTAGGCTTTCTGCCGTTTTAGGCGAGAATGAAAAAGCCTTTGCCTCTATTTCTGAAATTTCAATCTCTTTCGGTTTGTAGAAAACCGGCTTATCATCCATATTGCAAAAACTCTCATGAGGTGCTGCAGAAAAATCATCTAATAGAGAAAAACCTGCAGCCTCTTCAAGCTTAAAGCTTCCAACGGCAGTTCTCCGCAAGGCCGAGACATAGGCACAGGAGTGAGCTTTTTTTGCCATGTCCCTTACAAGGGAGCGTATGTAGGTTCCCTTTGAACATTCCACGCTTATATGGGTATATTTTATCTTTGTATCGGCATTTATGTTTAAAAAATCACTTTCTGTAAATTCCAAACCGCCATCGGTAATTATTTTTTTTAAATTTAGCTTAAAAATTTCTATTTTCCGCGATGCAATTTCTATCTTTTCTCCGCTGCGTATTCTGTCGGAAGCCCGCTTTCCGTTTATCTTTATTGCAGAAAATTCGGGCGGTCTTTGGAGTATTTTGCCTAAAAAAGAGGGGATTGCTTCCGTTAAATTTTTATAAGAGGGAAGGGGAGCCTCGGCGATAATCTCGCCCTCAGGATCGAGGGTATCCGTTTCTATTCCGAATTCCATCCATGCTTCATAGGCCTTTTTTTCGGCCGAAATTATATCGGCAAGGCGGGTTAATTGCCCTGTAAGAAGAACCAAAAGGCCGTCTGCAAAAAGATCCAAGGTTCCTGTGTGGCCTACCTTTTTTGTCGAAAGGGCTTTTTTTACGGCCGACATTGAGGCAAAGCTGGTTAATCCCGCCTGCTTTGCAAACGGGACTATCAGGTTTTTATTTTGTTCCATTTTTAAGATAGGTCTTCATCAGGCTCGGTAAAATATTCAAGGCTTTCAAGTTTGTTTACCATGTCGATTCCTTCCTTTATACTCTTATCGAATATAAAGCTGAGTTCGGGGCACTGCCTTATGTGAAGTTTTTTTGCAAGGCTGGTTCTTATAAAGCCCGATGCATTTTCCAAGCCGCGGACACCCTGCTTTGTCTTATGTTCATCCAAAAAGCTTGAAACATAGACCTTAGCATAGGCAAGGTCGCCTGAAACAATTACCCTGTTAACCGAAAGAAGAGAAGAAACTCTCGGATCTTTTATTTTGCCCGAGCAGATAAGGCTTGAGATTTCTTCCCTTATCTGCTCTCCTAATCTGGCAAGCCTAAACTCACTCATTGGTTTCGGTTCCTTCTTCTTTGATTTCGGGCGCCTTGTAGTGTTCGCTGTCGCTCAACTTTCGGGCAACCTGAATCATCTCGATAATTTCTAATTGGTCATCGACCTGTATATCGTTAAAGTCTTCGATGCCGATACCGCATTCAAAGCCTGCTGCAACTTCTTTTGCATCGTCCTTGAACCTCTTCAATGAAGAAAGTTTTCCCGAGTGAACGACTATGCCTTCACGGATAACGTGTACTGCACAGTTTCTCTTTACGACGCCTTCAAGAACATAACAGCCGGCAATCTTTCCGATTTTGGGAACCTTAAAGGTATTTCTAACTTCAACCATACCGATAACCTGTTCTTTAATATCGGGCGAAAGCATTCCTTCCATGGCCATCTGAATTTCTTCAACAGCCTTGTAGATAACCGTGTATTTTCTTATGTCGACCTTTTCCTGATCGGCCAAAAGTTTGGCCTGAGGAGTGGGGCGTACGTTAAATCCTATAATAAGAGCGTTCGAGTCCGCTGCTGCAAGCATAACATCGGAGTCATTGATTGCACCTGCCGAAGCGTGTATTACGTTGAGCCTTATTTCTGGCGTAGAAAGTTTTTCCAAGGATTGCTTTAAGGCTTCTACCGAACCTTGAACGTCTCCCTTGATGATAACCTTGAGCTCCAATATTTCGCCGTCATGGATTGTTTCATAGAGGTTATCGAGGGTAACCTTCTTAACGTTCCTTGAATCTTCAAATCTTTTGAGTTCCTGCCTCTTATCCGAAATCTGGCGGGCAATGCGTTCCGAATCGGTAACTTGGAAGGGATCTCCTGCATTGGGCATACCTTCAAGACCGAGAATTTCAACAGGCATACTGGGGGTCGCTTCGTCGATTTTTTCTCCCCTGTCATTGAAAATGGCTCTTACACGGCCCGAATAAATACCTGCAACATAAGGATCTCCCGTTCTCAAGGTTCCGCGCTGAACGATAATTGTTGCAACGACGCCTCTTCCGTGGTCAATGCGGGATTCTATAACCTTTCCTTCCGCATTGCATGTATAGTTGGCCTTAAGCTCAAGCACCTCGGCTTGAAGGAGGATTGTATCAAGGAGGTTATCCAATCCCAATTTTTTTAGAGCCGAGATTTCGACAAACATGGTGTCTCCGCCCCATTCTTCGGGCATAAGACCCAATTCGGAAAGGCGGGTTTTTACCTTGTCTACATTTGCCTCAGGTTTATCGACCTTGTTTACTGCAACTATTATAGGAACCTTTGCATCGCGTGCGTGGTTGATGGCTTCGATTGTTTGGGGCATAACGCCGTCATCGGCAGCAACTACCAAAACAACTATATCGGTAATTTCCGCTCCTCGTGCACGCATCATGGTAAAGGCTTCGTGACCGGGAGTATCGAGGAAGGTAATTTTTCCTCCGTGGGTGTTTACCGTATAAGCACCTATGTGCTGGGTAATTCCTCCGAACTCTCCTGCTATAACGTTGGAGCTTCGGATTGCGTCAAGGGTCTTAGTCTTACCGTGGTCAACGTGTCCCATTATGGTTACAACGGGCGGCCTCGGGTTCAGTTCCGATAAATCGTCTTCCTTGCTTTCGATAACCGTTTCATCATAGAGGCTTACAATCTTGACATCGCATTCATATTCCGATGCAAGAATGGTGGCCGTGTCGGCATCGATGGACTGATTCATGGTAACCATCATTCCCATGCCCATGAGTTTTCCGATAAGCTCGGAAGCCTTTAGGTTCATCTTCTTGGCCAATTCGGAAACGGAAATCGATTCCATTATCTCGATCTGTTTAGGAATATTATGAATTTTTTCTTTTTGCTTTTTCTTTTGATTTAAGAGGCGTTCTTCAAAAAATTCGTCTTCCTTGTTTTTCTTGTTATATATTTCTTTTTTGGCCTTGTGGGCTTTTTTATTTGTTTGAGCCTTGTTTTTTTCGACAGGAATAGGGGCCGGAGCTGCTCCGGGCCTTGGGCCGCCGAAGCCGGGCCTGTTTTGAGGCCTGTCGCCTGTTCGTCCCTGCTGTCCGCCTTGACCTGTTCTAAAGCCCTGCTTTTTTCCGTCCGAGTAGGCACGGGCTTGGGCTCCCGAAAAATTGCTTTCACGTCTGCGCCCTTGTCCGGTTTGGCCTTGACCCTGACCTCCGGGTCTTTGAGGGCGGTTACCTTGGCTGCGGTTATTTCTTCGGCCTGAGTCTGCAAGGTTACCGGCTTTTACATTAGGCCGTTTGCTTGCAAAATCTATCGATTCTATCGAAGAAGCTGCCGGCTTTTTTCTTTCAGGCTGTTTTTCTTCCCTTTTTACCGAATCCGGTTTTACGGAATCGGAACTTCGCTTTTCATTTTGTGCGGAAGGCTGATCGCTCCTCTTATCTTCAGCGCGAGGTGGAGCCTTCTTTGTTTCATCAAGCCTTTCATCCGGTTTTCTTTCTTTTGCAGAGGTATCTACAGGTTTTGAGCTCTGGGGCGAAACCTTTTTAACGGAAATAACCTGTTTTCCGGATGTTTTACCGCCTGAAGATTCTTCGGAAGATTCAGGCTTCTTGGATTTTCCTGTCGAAGTTTTTGAAACCTTTACAACGACCTTTTTTTTAGAGTCTGTTTTTACGGACTCAGGCTTAGCTTCTGCTGCTTTACCGCTTTTTTTGTTGAGAATTACATCAGGTTTATTTGTGTTTTCTATATCCATATTACTCCTACTCTTCGTCCTCATATTCAAAAGCAAGATCTACTCCGCAATTAGGGCATTTTGTCATATCTATCGTTATTTTATGACCGCACTCAGGGCATTCGAATTCTTCAACCTCTCCCTCATCATCCGAAACAGGTTCGCTTTCTTCATCGCTTTCATCTTCATCGTCTTCTACAACTTCAACGGCATTAGCTATAATGTCAAGAAGAGTATCAGCCATTTCGGCGGTAAGACCTTCCAAGGCCCTGATTTCATCATCTTCCATATTAATCAAGTCTTGTACGTCTTCAATTTCGTTATTGCGTAATACCGTTAGAATGTCTTCGGTAATTCCGGGAAGTTCGGAAACATTGGAAATTTCCTCATACTCTTCCTCTTCATCCTTATCTTCATCGGTAAATAAGTTTTCAACAGCCTTTCGTGCATCAGTATAAATATCCATCTTTTTATACTGTTCTTCGGTTTTTACTTCTATGTTCCAGTCTACAAGGCGGTTTGCAAGACGCACATTCAAACCTTGCTTTCCTATAGCCAATGACAATTGGGAGTCGGATACTATTGCATATGCCTTCTTTTTTTCTGCATCAAAGATAATAACATCCATAACCTCAGCAGGCGAAAGGGCACTTTTTATATAAGCCTTAGGATCTTCGGAGTACGGCAGAATATCTATCTTTTCATCATCCAGTTCTGCGATGACTGCTTGAATTCTAGCTCCCTTTGCTCCAACACAGGCTCCTACAGGATCTATATCATCCCTGTCTGTTGAAACCGATATCTTTGTTCTATAACCGGGTTCTCTTACAATATTATGAATTTTTACTATTCCGCTTTCAATTTCAGGTACTTCCAGCTCCAGTATCTGTCTTACAAATTCCGCATCGGTTCTTGAAAGGATTAGCTGTACTACATTTGACTGTCGGTGTTTTTTTACTTCCCGTACAAGAGCCTTTATTCTTGATTCTTCTCCGGCTGCCACATTTCGTCCGAAGTGATCTCCCGGAGACTGATATTTTTTAGGTAATAAGCCTTCGACCTTTCCCAAATCTACATAGATGTTTCCGTTGCGTTCTCTATGGTAGTAGCCGATGATGATTTCGCCTACCTTTGTACTGTATTCTGCATAAAGAGAGTCTTTTTGCATTTCTCTTATACATTGGATTGCTCTTTGCATTCCGACCTTGACA
Source organism: Treponema sp. OMZ 798 (assembly GCF_024181385.1). Lineage (NCBI taxonomy): Bacteria > Pseudomonadati > Spirochaetota > Spirochaetia > Treponematales > Treponemataceae > Treponema > Treponema sp. OMZ 798. Next base: position 1,685,385 of record NZ_CP051305.1, on the reverse strand, counting down.
GAATTAATGCCGAAGGTTTTCGGATCGACTTCAACTAAGAGTTCATCGCCGGCCTCGCAGGAGGGGGCAAGTTTTTTTGCTTCTTCTAAGCCGATATCAAAAACAGGAGTTTTTGCCTGCTCCGTTATTATTTTCTTTGAGTATATCTTTCCTGTTTCTTCATTAAATACGGCATTTGCATCTGTTCCGAATTGTTTTTTATAAGACGCTTTTAGGGCCTGTTCTACAATGTGTAAAACAAAATCGTCATCAATCCCTTTTTCCTGCGCAAATTCCCGAATTGCCTCGATTATTCCTTCAGACATTTCATTAAATCTCCTTAACAAAGCTAAAATTATTCTTAAAGATTACATCTGGCTTTTTTTATATCCTGATACGGAATTTGAATGTCTTGATTATCAGAATTTAAAACAAGGCCTTCGGAATTTACTTCTCTTATAATTCCGTGCCGCCAGTCAGTAATACTGTTGTCCCAAATTTGGGCTTGTTCTCCTATAAAGGCGTAAAACTCGACAGCCCGCTTTACAAGCCGGTTTATTCCCGGAGAGCTGACTTCCATCGCTACGTCTTGCGAGCCTATGAGGGCTTCAATACGGGGTTGAAGACTTCTGTGTACGGAGGTACAGTCCTTGATACCGACCCCTTTTTCGGATTTTATTACCGCCTTAACCTGCCAAACATCTTTTTTATGAAGGACATTCAGATCAACCAGTTTAAAGCCGAGTCCTTCAACAAGAGGTTCACATTCGGTAAAGTACGGAATATCTTTTTTTTGAATAAATTCCACTTCAACCTCCTCCCAACATACCCTTCGCATACAAAAAAGGAGCCGTTTGAACGACTCCGAATACATAAGGATAATATATGTTCTAGGGCTCAGAATACCACAAAATTGAAATATATTCAATACATATATATAGAAAAATATTAAGTTTTTTCTGTTTTTAGATTGAAAATATTAAAAAAAAGCCTTTTTTATGCCTTAATACTATTGACAGTTATGCAAAATAGCTTTATAAGGTAATCTATTATTACTATTTTTTGGGAGGTCGGCCTAATGGAAAGAAAGGATTACATTAGCGATTCTGAGTGGAAACACTTTATGAGTTTTTCAGAAAATCTGGAAACGCCCTGTGTTGTTATCAACCTAAAAACAATCAAAAAAAATTATCAAAAGTTAAAAGAAAATTTCCCCTATGCGGATGTTTTTTATGCAATTAAGGCAAACCCGCACGAAGAAATTATTACAATGCTCAATGAGATGGGCTCATGCTTTGACATAGCTTCACGTTATGAACTCGATAAGGTTTTAAAATTAGGTGTAAGCCCTGAAAGAGTCAGCTACGGTAACACCATAAAAAAAGCAAAAGACATTGCTTATTTTTATGAAAAAGGCGTTAGGATGTTTGCCACAGACAGTAAGGACGACCTTAAAAATATAGCTCAATTTGCTCCCGGCTCAAGAGTTTATGTGAGAATTCTGGTTGAAAATACCACCAGTGCCGACTGGCCTCTGTCAAGAAAATTCGGCTGCCATCCCGATATGGCTTATGACCTTTGTATTCAGGCTAGAGATTCAGGACTTATTCCTTATGGTATTTCTTTCCACGTAGGAAGCCAGCAGAGGGATATCGGTCAGTGGAACGATGCCATTGCAAAGACAAAATACCTCATGGGCTCTTTGGAAGAAGAAGAGGATATCAAGCTTGAGATGGTAAACATGGGAGGAGGCTTCCCTGCTTCTTATGTTACGCCTGCAAACGATTTAAGCGAGTACGCTTCCGAAATCAACAGATACTTGGAAGATGACTTCGGCGATGAACGCCCCCGAATTATTTTGGAACCCGGCCGCTCCCTTGTAGGAGACAGCGGTATTTTGGTAACCGAGGTTGTTATGATTTCGCGCAAAAACAACACAGCCCTCTTTAGATGGGTATATCTTGATACAGGTCTCTTTAACGGTCTTATCGAAACCCTAAACGAGTCCTTAAAATATCCTATCGTTACCGATAAGGATGAGGGCTGCAAAAAATGGGGTGAGGTCGTTTTGGCAGGTCCTACATGTGACAGTATGGATATTATGTATGAAGACTATAAATACAGTCTTCCTACCAACCTTAAGCCCGGAGACAGGGTATACTTCCTTACAACCGGTGCCTATACATCCAGTTATGCTTCAGTAGAATTTAACGGCTTCCCGCCGATTAAAACCTACATAATGAAGTAAACATTATTGAAAGAGTCCGGCTATGTTAAAGACCTTAGCAGCTTTGATTATTTTTAGCTTCCTTGTTTTTTCGTGTTCCGAAAAGGAAGAAAAAATAGGGGTTGAAAATAAAGAAGCACAAGCTGCGCCCGGTTCACAAGCCGGACTTATCCTTGAAAAAAAAGATAAGGGCCTTCAATCAACTGATAACGAGAAAAATAAGGCTGAGGCCTTATACCAAAAAGCCTTAAATGAAGCCTCCCTTATTTTTGAATTTGAGGCTGTAAACAAAAAAATCGGTTTAAGCGTTAAAGCCGATAAAAACATCAAAATTGAAGGTGCCGTCCCTTCGGAAATCCCTGCCGACGGTTCAGTAACCGAAATATTTATAGCAAAAAATTCTCTTGCATTCTTGGGCGATATAAAAGAGCTTAAAATCCATAATGCAGAAATTTTAAGCAGAGTTAAAATAATAAAGGCTCCGTCTTTGAAGCTCTTGGATATCTCTTTTTCGGGTTTAAAGAATATAGAATTTTTCGACTGTCCTTCTCTTGAAAATCTGATTCTTGAAGGAAATAAGAAAATGGATAAGCCTGATTTTTCTTCGTTAAAAGACTTAAAAAAACTTGGCTTAGCTAAAACAACGATTCAAGAGGTAGATTTTTCCGCTTTTCCCGGTCTTGAATACCTTGATATAAGCTATGTAAACTTAAAAGCCCTTGATCTTACAAAAAACGTTGAGCTAAAAGAGCTTGATTGTGAAAATTCCGGTTTAACTAATCTTGACTTAACCAAAAATATAAAATTAACCAGACTTAATTGCAGGGCTAATAAACTTAACGACTTGATTCTTTTTCAAAACAAGGAGCTCAAGTTTTTAGATTGCGGAAAAAACGAGCTCGATAAACTTTTGATAAGTCTTAACACAAAGCTTCAAAAACTTTCTTGCGATTCCAATGAAATAAAGGATTTGGATATTTCTTCGTTGAAGGAGCTTGAAGAGCTTTATTGCTACCGCAACAAAATAGAAAATCTTACCCTGAGTTCAAATTCTAAGTTAAAAAATCTTTTTTGCTTCGAGAATGAGATTAACGAAAAATCAATGAAGGCTCTCTTCGATTCTTTAATCGCAGGGGACGGATACGATTTTAAAACCCTTGTGGTCTATGCCGAAAAAAATCCCAATCTGACATACAAGGTAGATAAATACTTCGACCATAATTTTGTGCCTAGCCAAGAAATGCTTAATTCCGCATCTTTTAAATTTTGGAAGGTCTATTTTACCCTTTACGGTCTTGAAGATATGAGCAGTATAATCGACTCCCTTGTTCAAACAACGGGAGAAGCTTTTTAGTCTATTGACTCAATCATTTTCTTTTTGTAAAATGAACCATGAAAATTTGGATAAAATATCTTATAGGTTCTGCTCTAGGTATTATAATTGCAGTCCTTTCTTCTTCCGATAGTGCGTTTTTTAATGCAGCTGTTGATTTTGCTTCTAATATTGCTATTCAATTCGGCCGCTATTCCTTATATCCCGTTTTATTTTTTGGGTTTACCGTAAGTATATCTAAATTGCGCGAAAGCCGTTCATTACTAAAACTTTCGATATATATTGCCGTCTTTATTATTCTTTCGTCCTTTTTGGCAGCCTTTTTAGGTTTGATTTCTATTTCTATCAGCTCTCCGCCGAGAATACCTATCTTTGTTGAAGAGACAAGTTCTGTCGAAAATTTGGGCGTTATGGAGTCCTTTTTACGGCTGTTTCCTTCAAGCGCCTTTGAAGCCCTTATGGACGGACTTTATATTCTTCCCCTCTGTATCTTTGCAGGTTTTGCAGGGGCCGCTTGTGCCGTCGATAAAAATATTTCAAAGCCTGCTTTAACCCTCTTTGATTCGCTTTCCAGAATTTCTTATGCCGTTATGGCCTTTTTTGTAGATATGTTTTCGATAGGGCTTATAGCCGTATCGGTGAACTGGTTTATCAAGTTTCAAGCCATGCTTTCTACCAAATTTTTTACGGGTCTGGTTGTACTTTTGTTGATAGATTTTTTTATAATAGCCTTAATCATATATCCTATAATCTTAAAAATAATATGCAGGGATATAAATCCTTATAAAATTCTTTATGCTTCGATAGCCCCTGTTTGTGCTGCCTTTTTTTCGGGCGATACCAATTTAACTCTGCCTGTCTTATTGCGCCATTCCAATGAGAGCTTGGGTGTAAGAAGGAGAATTTCTTCAGTATCCTTGCCTGTTTTTTCGGTTTTTGGCAGGGCTGGGAGTGCAATGGTCGTTACGATCAGTTTTATCGTAATTTTAAAGTCCTATTCCAGTTTGGGTATAAGCGTAAAGGATATGTTTTGGCTTGTAGGTGTTTCAACCGTTTTTTCATTCTTTTTGGGCCGTTTCCCCGTAACGGGAACCTACGTTTCCCTTGTTGCAGTTTGTGCTATATACGGCAGGGGCTTTGAATCGGGCTTTTTAATTTTGCGCCCGGCAGCCTTTTTTATAGGCTCGGTAGCTGCCGCAATTGATGCCTTAACCGCCATGGTGGGAACATACATAATCGGCCACTTATCTAAAATGACCAATACACGCACTTTAAGGTTCTTTATATAAATATTGTTAAAAAAGGAAGAGAAAAATGAACTGTATTTTTTTGGGCCCTCCGGGCGCAGGAAAGGGAACCCTCGCTTTTGAGGTTTCAAAATCGTATAAGATCCCCCATATTTCAACCGGAGATCTTTTTAGGGCTGCAATAAAGGATCAAACCGATTTGGGAAAAAAGGTTAAGGCTGTCATTGATTCCGGGGCCTTGGTAAGCGACGATCTTACAATCGCCCTTGTAAAGGAAAGATTGGAAAAGGATGACACCAAAAAAGGCTTTATTCTGGACGGCTTTCCCCGTACAATTGCTCAGGCCGATGCTTTGGAGCATATAGTGAAAATTGATTCCGTTGTCAACTTCGATATAAGCGATGATGAGGTTATCAAGCGGCTTTCAGGAAGACGGGTTTGTTCCTCATGCGGTCAAAGTTTTCATATCGAATTCGTAAAGCCGAAAAAAGAAGGTATTTGCGACTCATGTTCGGGAGAGCTCATTACCCGCCCCGACGATAAAATCGAAGCTATCCAAAAGCGCCTTGAGACTTACAGAAGTCAAACAGCCCCGCTTATAGATTATTATGCAAAAAAGAAATTAATAGTAGATATAGATGCCCGCCCGGCAACAGACAAGGTATTAGCTTCTTTTGAAAATAAATTCCCGCATTAACTGCGAAGTACAAAGTGCGAGTGTCGAAGTACAAATGGCATTCGCACTTTGCCGTTTGATAAAAACTAGTTTTCTGTGCTCGACATTTCCTAATTTTTTTAAATTTTACTATCTATTACAAACAATCTCTATAATAATTATGAAAGGGAAAATTTTTCTTCTTTTAAAAAATTATTGAAGAGGTGAAATATGAAAAAACTTTTTAAAATAACCCTCCGCAATGATTACGCTTTTAAACGTATATTCGGAACAGAGGAAAATAAGGATGTTTTACAGGATTTTTTAGAATGTATCTTAGACATTCCGCCTGAAACTATCGCAGGTTTGGAGCTGCTGGACAAGGAGTTTCATAAGGAACTTATAACTGAAAAATTGGGCATCTTGGATATCAAGTTACGGCTAAAAGACGACACCTTTGTCGATATTGAAATTCAAAATAGGTGGCATCGTGATTTTCCTGAAAGGACCTTATATTATTGGTCTAAAATGTACAACGAGGGTATAAAACAAGGTCAAGACTATACAAAACTTCCAAAGTGTATTACAATAAACTTGATAGGGGAAGGCTTTAACAAAAATAGGCGTTTACACAACAAGTATGTTGTATTGGAGCAAGATACAAAAGAGCCCTTAGTTTCAAAACTTGAGATTCATATATTAAACCTTGAAAAGGCAAGGCTTTTAAAAGAAGGTCAATGCAAAAATGATAAAACAAAACACTTATTAAATTGGCTGAAATTTATCGAAACTGACGATCCGGAGGTACGTAATATGCTGGCACAAGAATCACCGATGATGAGAAAAGCAAATGCAACGATAGAAATTATGGAAATGAGCCCCAGAGATAAGTGGCTATACGAGTCCCGAATGAAATACGAACACGATAGAGCTTCATGTATAAGTGAGGGGTATCATCAAGGTATGCAACAAGGTCTTGAACAAGGTCTTGAACGCGGCTTTGCTGATGGTGCATACCAAAATAAGCTTGAAACTGCAAAAAACTTGCTTGATATAGGGCTTGCCGTAGAAATTATTTCAAAAGTTACAGGTCTTAGTAAAGAAGAGGTGGAGAAGCTGTAAATTAGGGGGAAAGGGAAACTTGTGAACTGCCCCCACATTTTAGGACAGTTTAAGCATATTTTTCGACCGGCGGCTGCCAGCCGAGATTCTTTTGAATACGCTCATTATTGTAATATTTTATAAAATTGTCAATCAGAGCTCTCACTTCTTGTTCTGTCGGAGTTCTGATTTTTATTAGCTCGTTATATCCGCTTTCTATTTTGAGAGTTCCGAAAAAATGTTCCATACAGGCATTATCCCGGCAGGTTGCCCTACGGCTCATACTTTGAATGATTTTCTTTTCCCTAAGGCGATTTGTATATGCTTTGGAAGTGTATACTGCGCCTTGATCGGAATGGAGAAGCGCTCCGGGTTCAAGGCATGGAAGTTTATCCAACATATCCATAACCGGTTTTTCATCATTATGAGTCGACATGTGGTATGCACTAATCTGATTTCTATATAAATCAAGCACAGGACTTAGATACAACCATCCTTTTGTGGTACGAAAATATGATACATCCGTACAGAGTTTTTTAAGCGGTTCTGCTGCATAGAATTGACGATTCAGAATATTCTCAGGTAGGTTTTGCTTGTTTTGCTTGCGCTGCTCGTAATAATGTTTAGGAAACTTTCTTCTTCTATTCTTCGCAAGAAGGCCATATGCTCGGCAAATACGCTCGATGCGCTTGTGATTCACAAGAACACCGAATTTTTGTCTTATAATATTCGCTTTCGCCTTGTTTCCTCGCCGTAATAGGACTTCCTTGGGCAGTTTCTTAAGCAAAGTTACGATTTGTGCATCCTTCTGTGCCTGACTGTCGTTCTTCCGGTTATAATAGAATGTTGACTTTGAAACTCCTGCAACTTTACACAATTTCCGTATCTTCGTGTGCGGTGCTATTGATAGGCAGTCCTCCATCGTTTTCAAAACGAGTTTTTTTTTACCTTGTTTTGCAAGTTCCGCTTCGATATTCTTTGCATAGGTTTCCCAAAAAAGAGCAGCCGTTTTATAATATTCAAGGTCGCACTCTTCGTTGTTAATTTTCTTTTTCCGAGTCATAGTTGTTATTTCATGCAGATGTAGATTGTATCATCGGTGTGAAGCACGCAATCGGCTCTTCCTTTTGAGCTTACTACCTCTGTTTGTACAAACTGCCCCATGAGGCTGAAAATTATGTAAAATGCTATCTGGTAATCCCTTTCCCTCATCTGCACATTTTCCTTTGAAGCAAGACTGTAAGGAAGGCCTGCGCAAGCCGCATACATTCTTTTCATAAAGGATTCGGTTTTGCCATTTTCGATATCTCTTACAAAATTTGCGATAAATAAACCGCTTGCATCCTTTGCAATAGAGGTATAAGCAGGCACAAGGTTATCCAAAAAACCGTATTTTACTTCGTCATTGGGAAAGCCTAATTTGTAAAGCTGAAATTCCTTGTCATAATCTTTTATCGTTAAATAACCCGATTGGAATAAAATGGGAATAGGGTTATTCATATCGGGGCGGTAATCCTGTAAGGCATTTTCGCTCATTTCCGCATCTTCCAAAATATCGCGAATGTAAATTTCTTTTTGATGTTCTAATGTTCTGACCAAAAATGTGGGCGTTCCTGTTGCAAACCAAAAGCTGCGGAATACCTTTCCTGCAAAGACATTTAAGAGGCTGAACGGATTATACACATTTACAAAGTTTTCTGAAAAATGATAGCCGTCATATTTTTGTTTTAGCTTTGTGAGGGTCTCATCTTCGGTCAAATCTTGAGCTTTTCCAAGCGCGATTATTTCGGGTTTAAAAACTTCTTCCATTTCTTTTTGAGTAATACCGCATACAGCATCATAATCGGGAAGCATACTTATGTCCCGCAAATTGTTTAAATCGCTAAAGATGCTGACCTTGCTGAATTTGGTAACCCCCGTTAAAAAGGCAAAACGGATATAGTCATCACAAGACTTAATTACCCCGTAAAAACCTTTTAAGATACGCCTATACTCTTCGTTTAAGGGTTCATTTATAATCATGGTTTCAAGGAGAGGTTTATCGTATTCGTCCACGAGAATAACAACTTGCCTGCCGGTTGTCTCGTAAATCTTTTTTATCAGGTTTTTAAAGCGGTCGGGGATATCGAGTCCTGTGCTTTTGTAGATTTCTTCGTATTCGTTAAAAAACGAAAGAAAACGGTTTATAAGACTCTCCCTTGTATCATAAATCCCCGCATTAAAATCCAAGTGGAGAACAGGATAATTTCCCCAGGATTCGCGCCCTTCTTTTTCCGCCTGCCTTTGTTCTGCTTCTTCAATATAAAGCCCTTTAAAAAGTTCTTTTTTACCTAAAAAGTAAGCCTTTAAGGTGGAAAGAAAAAGACTTTTACCGAAACGGCGCGGACGGCCTAAAAAGTATACTCTGCTTTCGGCTGCAAGTTTCAATATATATTCCGTTTTATCTATATAGACAAAGCCCTCATTACGCAAAACCGAAAAACTTTGAACACCAATAGGCAGTCTTCGAATATCGCTCATTTTCTACCCACCCCTGTAAAGTAATTCATAATTAGGAATTAATTGTAGCATATTTTTTAAACTTTTATAAGGGGAATCCGGCTTTTATAGTCATCCATCCGTAGATCCATCCCGATCCTTGACTTTTTTATTATTTTTTTGTAATTTTAATGCCGTGCAATTCCATAAGGATTAAAAATGCTAAAAAATAAACACAACCATTTTTATATTTCTCTTTTTCTTTTCTTAGGTACTCTTTTTGCGGAAGAAAATGTTTATGCAGACAAAAATATTTATGTTCAAGAAAATATTTATAAGAATATTTTGGAATACCGCTATAAAAATGATCCCGATCTTATTTTGACTGAAAACGAAGCAAAAATAGCCTTAAATAATTATAAATCCGTAAGACTTAACTCCATTTTTGTCTTTAATTTTGGTTCTACCTTAAATTTTAATCTTAGCACCGAAAAAGATAAAACTTTTTTTTCCATCGATCCCTCGGTTTCGGCGGGGCTGCCTCTTTATAATAATCTTGGACTAAAGCTGTCGGCTCCTTATTCTTATACGGGAAATGAAATGCAGCGCACATCAGGCTTTTCTCTCGCCCTGTCGGGAGATATTTACAGTCAAGCCCGCAAAAGAAAAAAGCAGGAGATTGAAGCCTCATTGGATGCTCTTAAAGAGGCCGAAAAGAAGGCCGGGATGAAAAAAGAGCTTGCCGACAATAAACTTTTAAGCGACATTCAAAAGATTTTAAGCGAGTATTCTGGGCTTCTTGCAAAGCGCCTTGCCGGCATTCAGGCCGATATAAACTACAAGCAAATTCTTGCAGAAGGATATTCTCAAACCTCTTCCAAATTAAGAACCGCCCGGCTTAATTTGATAAGTGCCGAGCGGGCCGAAAAAGAAACAGAATTTTCTTTTGAAGTGTCTGCCCGTCTTTTTTTTGAATCCTGCGGTCTTAAAATAGAAAAAAAAGATGAGGATGCTTTTTTTATAAATCTTGCAAAAAGCATACCTCAGCAAAAATTGATTTCTATCGAAAATCTAAAAGCCGAAAACTATAAGCCCCTTATCAAAGCTGAAAGGGCCTATGACAAACTCCTCGAAAAAAATAAAATGGATTTAAGCCCATTTTCGGCTTCTGCCAATTTAGCTTATTCGTATACCGATTCATATACGAGTAAGACCAAGAGTTTAAGTTCCGGTCTTTCTATGATGTTGCCGGGAGTGAATATTAATACGGGGCTTACCATGCCCTTGGAAAAGGCTTCAGTTCCTTCTATGCAGATATCTTTTTCGGTAAACCCGCTGGCAATTTATGATTATTCTCTTAGCAAAAAGAATGCGGCCCTGACCGAATCAGGCGAAAAGATAAAGCTCGGCACCGTAAGGCAAAACTTTGCCAAGGACTTCAACACTTTTAAGCTTAAGTGGGAACGGCTTGAATGGCAGCAAATCCGTTATGCCGAAGAGCTGGACATTTATAAAGAAAATGCCGAAGAACATGCAAAATGGTTTGAGCGGGGACTTATAAACTCTCTGGAGAATAGGCAGGCCTACTTACAATATATTAACGCGCTTTTGGGTTTGACCGATTCTCATATTGCCGTAAATGCTTTTAATGCCGAAATAAAAGATGCTTTCAATATAGAGGAAAAATAAATGCAGGATAAAAAACGGAAAAAGAGTAAAAGGGTTATTTTGATAATATTAACCGTAATTATAACGCTTTCGATAGTTTGGATTCTTTTTTTACCTAAAAAGAGAACTGAAGATTTTTCTCGAACAGTCACAGTAACGAAAGAAATAATACGGGATATAATTCAAATCTCAGGTTATATTCAGCCCGCCCAACAGCAAAACCTTCAATCACCGGGAGAGGGCCTTATAAAGAAGGTTGCGGTAAAGGAGGGAGATACCGTAAAAAAAGGCGACCTTATCTTTGCCCTTGACAATACCTATCAAACCTTTCAGGTTGCAAAACAGGAATTTCTCATTGAAAAGGAACAATTACAAGGTTATTCCAAGAACCTTGAATTGATGAAACTTGAGCTTGAATCTTTAAAACGAGCCCTGAGGGATAGAAGCGTTTATGCAAAGTTTGACGGTATAGTCGTTTCCTTTGATTTGACCGAAGGCTCCTATGTTATGCCCAAGGATAATTTCGGAGTCATTATAGACCGCTCCTTTTTTAAATCCACAGTGGATGTTTCCGAAAGGGATGTTCCAAGGTTAAAGATAGGGCAGAAGGTCATCCTTAACTTTCAAGCCTTGGGAGATGAAGAGGTTGAAGGCCGCGTTACCTACCATTCTTCTATAGCCAAATCCAGTGCCCAAAGGGGTTCCACTGTGATAGAAACAAAGATAGTTGTCGATAAGCTCCCCGAGAACGTCTTGCCCGGCTATTCTTTTAGCGGCAGCATCATTGCAGGAGAAGACGAAGAGGTTCTCCTTTTGGATCAAGCGGCAATTTCCTACGATAAGGGCGAGCCCTACGTTGAAAGACTTCTTGAAAACGGAAAGGTTGAGAGAGTAAATATCGAGGTGGAAGCCTATACTCCGGGTACCGTAAAGGTCTTGTCGGGCTTAAAGGAAGGGGACACTCTGAGGGTGAACACTCCGGGCATGACGCCTCCTGCTTGGTAGAGGTTTTAGTTATGGCCGATATTATACGCCTTGAAAATGTAGTTAAAACCTTTGAGATGGGAGAAACAACCGTTAGGGCACTTGCCGGGGTTTCCTTTAAAATAGAAGAATCTTCTTTTGTTTCTATAATGGGGCCGTCGGGCTCTGGTAAGTCCACCTGCATGAATATGATAGGCTGTCTCGACAGGCCGACTTCGGGGAAAATTTATGTGGACGGTGTAATCACTGCCGACATGACAGAAAACGAGCTTGCCGCCTTACGGAATAAAACCGTAGGCTTTGTTTTTCAGCAATACTACCTCCTTCCCAATCTAAATGTGCTTGAAAACGTAATGCTCCCCTTGAGATATCAGGGGCTTTCCTTAGATAAAAGAAAAAAACGGGCTGCAGAAGAGCTTGAAAAGGTTGGCCTTTCCGACAGGTTAAAACACAGGCCGGGTGAGCTTTCAGGCGGACAAAAGCAGAGGGTTGCCATCGCGAGGGCCCTTGTTACAAATCCTAAGATTATTTTGGCCGATGAGCCCACGGGTGCCCTTGATTCCGAAACGGGACATTCTGTCTTGGATCTTTTTATAACGATAAACAAAACGGGGACAGCCGTCATAATGGTAACTCACGATCAAGAAATTGCTTCTCTTGCTCCCCGTTCAATCCATCTAAAAGACGGGCTTGTGGTAGCCGATTCCCTTAATGCCGCCGATTTTAAACAAAAAGGGGAAGAAAATGTTTGAGGATTTTATAAATGCCCTTCATAATTTTAAAACGAACAAGATGCGAACCCTTCTTTCCCTGTTGGGTATAGTTATAGGCGTTACCTCAGTTATAATTGTTACGAGTCTTGCAAGCTCTCTTTCAAACAGCATGGTAAAAGAATTTGAAGAGTTCAGCATGGATATAATCAACATAGGCACTCAGAGGGGAAACCCCGAATTCGGAGATGAGGAGTTTATAAAGTTTGACGAGGTCTTCCGCAAGAAACTCAAACAAAAAATCCCCGAGATAAAACGCGTTTTTTATTCAAACCGTTTTCAAGCCGCAGTTGTAAGGAATAACTTGCGGATTGAAATTAGCGATATAGAGGGAATAGAGGCCGAAAGGCTTGAGTCTCACCGAGTGGTCATGGATTACGGTAGTTTTTTTTCTTCTTCGGATTATTCTACGGGAGCGGAAAAGGCAATTATAGGCGACAGGATAGCTTATCAGCTTTTTCCTGAAGGCCGCGCTGTCGGGAAATTTATTACCTTGCAGATTCCTTCAAGCGGAGAAAATGCTCCTCCCCATATTGTGCGCCTTCAAGTTATAGGTGTTGTAAAGACTAAGAACACATGGGTGCTGCGCACTTCGGATGCCGTCTTTGTCCCAAGAAAATTTGCTATGAGTAAGCTGCCGGGAAAAATGGCTGATGCTGTTTGGACAGCAGAAGTCGTTATCTTTGAGCCTAAGGACACTTCAAAGGTTGAGGCAAAGATTCATGATTTTTCAGAAGAATTATCGGGAGGAAACCGCTTTGCTATCTGGGTTTACTCTGCCCGCCAGCAATTTGAACAGATGAATAAGATTACGGGGATGGTGGGGCTTGTGCTTTCGGCCATTGCAGGCATATCCCTCCTAGTCGGAGGCATTGGCATTATGAACATAATGCTTGTTACGGTTACCGAACGCCGAAAAGAAATAGGAATACGGAAAGCTCTCGGGGCTACAGGCAAAGCAATAAGGATGCAGTTTTTAATAGAGTCGGCATCTCTTACTCTTACAGGGGGGCTTATAGGGATTGTGCTGGGGCTTGTGATCAGTAAACTGATTGTAAACTTCTTTTTTCCGCCCGAAATCGTTTTTTTGCCCAATTTTTCGGGCTCCCTTATAGCCTTTTCGGTAAGTGTATGTACAGGCATCTTTTTCGGCCTTCATCCTGCGATCAAGGCTTCAAGGCTGGATCCTGTGCAAGCCCTCGCGGAATAGAAACTCTTTACAAATACTTGAGGTCTATTTATGGATATTGAAGCTTTGGAATTGCGTGCCCTGACCATTCAGGCTGCAAGGGAATTTTTTATTAAAAAGAACTATCTGGAATTGGATACTCCTGCTCTTTCGGGAGAGCTCATCCCTGAAACTTGTTTGGAAGTTTTTAAAACGGAGTATCTAAGCCCTGCCGCATCAAAGGGATTGAACGAAAAAAAGCTTCTTTTTTTGGTGCCTTCCCCCGAAGTTTATATTAAGCCCGTCATTGCCCAAACTTCCCGCTCGGTTTTTCAAATCTCCAAATGCTACCGCAATGTAGAGTCTATAGGCAATATCCATAGCCCCGAATTTACCATGCTTGAATATTACACTGTAAACGCAAACTATAAGGATTCCGTAAAGATAACCGAAGCGTTTTTAAATCATGTTGCCGAGAGGGTAAAAGAAAATCCTATAGCTGACGGGGAGGTTTTAAAAACCCTATCAAGGGGCTTTGACTGCCTTACCATGGATGAGGCTTTTAGAAAATATGCAGGAGTGCCTTTAAGCACCGAACATTCTCATGAAGAGCTTGCTGCCTATGCGGAAAAATTGGGCCTTGGCGAAGCTAAAAACTATTCGGATTGGAAAGAAGACGATTTATACGAGCTTATTTTGGTTCATGCGGTTGAACCCAATCTTCCCCAAAATAAGCTCATAGCCCTTTTGGACTATCCGGCCTTTGTCCCCTGCCTTGCCCAAGAAAATTCTCAAAAAGTTTTAAACAAAAAAAACGAAGATCTCGAATGGAAGACGGTTGAGCGCTGGGAGGTTTATTTGAACGGCGTTGAGCTTGCAAACTGCTACACCGAAGAAAGAAATCCTGAAAAAATCGACTCTTATTTTAAAAATGAAAACGCATTAAAACAAAAAAATGCCCTTGTTCCTCATCCTCCGGTAAAGGATTTCGGGAAAATTTGCTCTAAGATGCCGCCTTGTTCCGGGGCTGCGATGGGCTTTGACCGTCTTATCATGCTTTTGGCGGGAAAAAAAACTCTCGCCCCTATAATTTATCATAATAATTTTTAAATTCATTGACAAGAACTTGTTTTGTGTTTAGAATAGTTATAGATGCTATAATTAACTATTTAAACTTGGAATTTTGCAGGAGGACGATATGGCTTCAAAAATAGGAATCAAACTTGCTGATGGGACCTTTTTCCCGATTTTGGACGAAGACGCTTTGTCGGAACAGTCTCTGGAATTGACCACAGTCAGAGATAATCAAGAGAGTGTTCAAATAAATTTATTTAAGCAATTTGAAGAAACAGAGCCTGAATATATAGGCTCCCTTATTGTGGAAGACGTTTCAATGGGGACTGCAGGAGATCCTACTATAAATTTAAAAATAAAACTTGATGAAGAAAAAAATCTTTCTGCCGAAGCCATAGATGAAGGATCAGGATCACATCAGTCTTTAAGGGTTTCCCTAAAAAATCTTGATGAGGCAAGTCTTGACGGTATAGACTTTGATTTTGCCTCCCTAGATGACTCGTCAGGTCTTGAAAGCGGTGATGATGATTATTTTATAAAAGAAAGCGATCTGTCATCAAAAGAAGATTCTTCTTTTGATGAATCTTTCGAATCTCATACTGCCGATTCTCAACTTTACGGTAATGATGAAGAAAGGCCTGAAAAAAAGAAAAAGATGCCTATGTGGCTTATAATTCTTATAATAATCCTCTGTATAACGGCCCTTGTATTTGCCATTCTTCTTTTGACTAAAAAAATGCCCTTTGCAGATAAGGATATGATAGCTTCCGCACCTGAAAAGGTTGAAAAGGTGCAAGAGCAAAAAAAAGACGTAAATGCTACGACCTCGAATGTTCCTAAGGAAGATGCTTCCGAAAAGGCAGCCGCCGAAGCTAAACGCAAGGCTGAGGAAGAAGCTAAACAAAAAGCCGAAGCCAAGAAAAAAGCTGAAGAGGAAGCTAAGCAAAAGGCCGCTGCTGAGGCTAAAAAGAAGGCGGAAGAAGAAGCTAAACGGAAGGCTGCTGCCAAGAAAAAGGCTGAGGCTCAAAAAAAATCGAATGTAACTTCCAAGGGAGCGGTAAGGTATAAGATCAAATGGGGTGATACCTTGTGGGATCTATCCGAGACCTTCTACAAAACACCTTGGCTTTACAAAAAGATAGCGGATTACAATAAAATTAAAAATCCCAATCTTATTATAGCCGGTACCTATATAGATATTCCGCCTAAATAAGTTTGAAGGGATAGTTTTATAAACTCTAAATTTTTTATACGCTTTGGTTTTGTCTTATTCTGCTTTTGCTTTTGCCTTTCGAGCTTGTCGTGTGCAGGTTCCTATGATAAGACCGCAGAAGATCGTTTAATTGAGGATCTGTATTCGGAAAATTTTTACCGTTTTTTAAAACCTCAGCCCTTGGAATTGAAACGATTATATAATACCGATCCTTCATCCTTATACTATATAGGCCTTGCTCTTAAAAAAGCGAGGGTAAGGTCTGCCGATAAAAAAATCTATGATGAATCGGCCAGGGCTTATTTTGAGTATGCGGTAAAAAATACTCCTATGCCGTATAAAAAACTGGCCGATGATGAACTTTATGCGCTTTTATCCAATGAAGAAAAACTTAAAAAGCTTGAAGAAAAGCTTGCCGGTTTGGAAGCCGCTCAATCGGAGGCAGAAAAAGAGAAGGCTGTAAGGTCCGAAATCCAAAGGCTCTTATTTTTATCGGGTAATTTAAAAAAAATGGACAAGGCCTTGCCTGACTATCTTAATGCTCAAAAATTTGATGCCGAACTTATTGAAGGCTTAGAGAATATCGAAAAGAATAAGACTGATTTAAAAGTCTACGGAGATGATTTTTTTAGAATTCTAACCGCAAGAAAATTAACATTTGAATCTAGGTTTAAAGATGCATGGCCTATTTTTAAAAACTTAATGGAAAAGGAAGATAATCCGTATTTTGAAAACAGGACTGTTCTTTCCGATGCAGGAAGGTCCGCCTTATCAGGCTCCTCCGATTATGCTGCAGATGCCCTTCTTTTTGAAAATAAGCTTGAACTTTACGAAAAAAAATCCGCAAAGCATTCGGATTACATCGTGCAAAAATACATGTACTCTTTTTATGCTGCCCGCCTGCGTTTAAAAATGGGCGGAAAGGAAAATACCGAAAAGGCGCTTTTACTTTTTAAAAAGGCTAAGACCTATCCGCCTCAAGCCTATGATTATGATGTTGCCCTTTGGTACATTCTCGATATAGAAAAAAATAGATCGTTTAAGGTATTTTTTGATGA
Source organism: Treponema sp. OMZ 798 (assembly GCF_024181385.1). Classification (NCBI taxonomy): domain Bacteria; kingdom Pseudomonadati; phylum Spirochaetota; class Spirochaetia; order Treponematales; family Treponemataceae; genus Treponema; species Treponema sp. OMZ 798. Next base: position 1,668,430 of record NZ_CP051305.1, on the reverse strand, counting down.
GCTTTGTGTTTCTGCTCCTTCATGGAAAAATGTTTTAGTTTACGAAGAGCTTGCAGCTCATGCCTGTATGAAGCTGGTTCTTTCACGGGATTGGAAGGGCCTTGAAAAACTTCAAAAGGCTGTTCAAAAAACCAATCTTTTTTCGGCTCAGGCTCGCCTTTCCTATATTCTTGCACGCTCTAAAAACTTATCGGGTGAGGAGTCTAAAAAACTGTACCGTGAAGCCTATGAAAAAGACCATAATTCTTTTTATTACAGGCTTATGTCCGCTTATCAGCTTGGGCTTCCTATCGCATCTTCCCCATACGGAAAAAATTATAAAAGAAAAGGCTCCGGCTCCTTTTCGGAGGAAGATACCATACAAATTTTAAAAGGTTTTGTAAAATATAAACTTTATTCCCAATTGTACAATAAGATTACCGTTTTATATCCTCAAATCGGTACGGAAGATGCCGCTTTTTTTTCGCAAGTTTTATCCGAAAATTCTAATTATGCCGACTCCATGAGGATTATGACCTTTGCGGTCAACTCCGAAGGTGCCGAGTTTGGAGAAGAACACTTAAAGCTAATCTATCCCCGGCCTTGGCTTGAGTCTGTCAAAAGATATGCTGCCGAATACAATTTACCTGAATATCTTTTATATGCCCTGCTTAGAAGTGAAAGCTATTTTAAGCCTGAGGTTGTTTCCCATGCGGGAGCCATAGGGCTTGCCCAGCTGATGAAGCCCACGGCTGCCGATATTGCCCGCCGTCTAAAGCTGGAGACTTATGACCTTAACAATCCCGATACAAATATCCGTTTCGGAGCCTTCTATCTTTCGGATATGATACGCCGTAACGGAGGAAAAATTATGCATGCTCTTTTTTCATATAATGCAGGTCCCAATGCCGTCAAACGCTGGGTAAGGCAGGCCGGCGATTTGCCGACAGACTTATTTTTAGAAGGTCTTGCTTACGCAGAAACAAGAGGCTACGGCAGAAATGTTCTTGCTGCAGCAATTATATACGGGCATCTATATTACAATAAGAACTACCGCGAGATTATAAAGGAGCTTTTTCCTGATATTTAATGCTGATATTTTTATGGTTCTTACTTTGAAAAAGCGAATTCAAAGCGTTCACAAAGTTTTCGAAGCTGTTCTTCCGATTTTATTTTGAACCTTTTCAGCAAGGCTTCAGGAATCTGGTAGTAATCTATTTTTTCTTGTGAAAAATTGAGCATAAAGTCTGCAAAGCAAACGCTTTCAACCAATTCCCGGTGCTGTTCGGGTGCGTTTTCAAAATTATCCTGATATCTTATTGTTACTATTATCGGCTCAGGGAAATTCCATTTTTCTGCAAGGGTGGCTCCTATTTCTGCTTGAGCCATTCCGCTCATAATCATGTCCATAACTTGCGGAGGAATGTTCCTTTCGGCTTGAATTTCTGCCAGCTTTACAACCAGCTCAGGGTACATAGAGCCTAAGATGATTTTTCCAAGGTCATGCAGAAGGCCGCAAATATATGCGTCATCGACTATAGTACGTTTTCCTGTAAGTTTTGCAACATTTAAGGAGAAAAAGGCCAGCCTATAGGCATTTTCCCAAATTTGCTTTTGCTCTTTTTCTGTTGTTTCCAATATTTTGATGGTTCCCATCGAGTAAAGCAAGTTCTGTATGCCTCTTAAGCCTACGAACTTAACGGCTTCGACAATGTTCATACACGGCTTGGAAAGTCCGAATGCCACCGAGTTTACATGTTTTAAGAGGTCCGTTGCCAAGCCTATATCGCTGCTTATAAGCTGTGCAATCTTTTGCATCTTTGAGTCAGGATCGTTAATAGCCCTCTGTATCTGCATAATATTTTCGGGGAATTGTGGTATTTCGTTGATATATTCTACAATAGCCCTTGTAAGAGGTTCTGCTTCTTTTTTTAACTCTAATCTTAGGGGGATTGTAACTCGGTTTATTGTAACGCCGTCTACAACATCTATTTGATAGGCCTTTTCGTTTAGCCCCATCTTTTTAAGCATTAAAACCATTATTACAAGGCCCAAACCGGCTCCTTCGGTGTTGTCTAAAACTTGAGTAAAGGCCTCATCCAATGATGAAAATTGCCGTGCTCTGACTATTTTGTCAAAAATACGCTTAAATTCTTGGCGTGTCAGGGCCGAGTTATTGCTTACTTCAAGGACTATATTGTCATTTTTAAGTTGAAGGGCCATTTTGATATAGAGGCCGGCTTTTTTTTGAAGAGCAAGGTAATGCTCCATGTTTGATATTGTATCTTCTTTAAAATCCTTCATACCAAGGTCATAATCTTCGGCATCGGAAATATTTAGCCCTCTTTCTTTAAAATAGACCCTCTTGGTATTGGCTTTTTTTGCGTTTGTTGTGAGCTCATTTGTGTAGTATACGATGTAGTCTGTAATGTCTGTACAATGAAGCTGCTTTAAAAATTCGGAAATGACATCCGTTATATAAACTTCAGTTTCTTTAGGCAAAGTATATGAAGTTATAGCGATAGGAACACCCAAACGTATGGCCGTTTCAATTTTTTCTGAATCAACGATTATTCTTTTATCTTTTTCCATGAATAACATCCTAACACATAAATAAAAAAAAATAAATACCTTTTAAGCAATTTACTGTAAATCTTTCTCAATTATTTATCGGTTTTGATGTCTTAAATCTTAAATGCCTACACTGTATGTTATAGATAAAAAAATCGCTCCGGGAGTATGCGGACCGGAGCGATTAAAATAGAGTATAAACCATTCACATACAAATACTTTTATGAACGCTTTACGCAGGTAATTTTGGATAACTACCCGCAATCTGTGCCTAGATGTAAGTTACCATATTCTTACTTTTTTGTCAAGCGAATTTATAAAAAAAGTTATAAATTCTTTAATTTTTTGTCGATTTTTTCAAAGGTTTCTTCCAAATCATCGAATAAAATCTCGGCATAGGAGTCTAATTGAGTCGGCTGATTGTTTACGATCGCTATTTTGCCTCCGTTTCTTAAAGTATAGGCGGGGAGGGCTGCTGCAGGGTAGACCAAGAGGGTTGTACCCAGAACCAGCATAAAATCAGCTTTAGAGGCTTCAGCTTCTGCCTGCATCAGGGCTTTTTGAGGCAGGGCTTCTCCAAAAAAGGTTATAGCCGGTTTGATAGGACTTCCGCATTTGGGACATCGGGGTACTGCTCCGGTTTTAGCTGTTTTTGCCGTTTCCTCAAAAGTTTCTGTGTAAGAGCAGTTTATACAATAGTGAACGGAGGGGGAGCCGTGTATCTCAATTACGTTTTTGCTCCCTGCCTTTTGGTGGAGTAAATCAATGTTTTGGGTTATTACGGCTTTTAGAATATCTCTTGTTTCAAGCTCGGCTAGGACGGTATGCACGATTGCAGGTTTTTTTTCTTCCAATCCGTATATAAATTCCTTGGCCATTCCGTAATAAACGGAAGGATCCCGATGGAACACATCTATATCGAACATTTTTTCGGTATTAGGCTGTTTATAAAGTCCGTCCTTTCCCCGAAAATCCTTTATTCCGGCAAGCGTGCTTATTCCGGCTCCCGTAAAGGCAACGAGGTGTTTTGCGTTTATTATTGACGAAAAAAGCTTGTCATAATCATCTTTTTCTTTATCCATACTCTTTCCTCCCATAACAGTATAAGTTATTTTCCTATCAAAATAAAGACCTTGTCCGATAAACCCCTTGAATTTAATTCTTTTTCAATGTATGCTTTATATATGCAGATTGCCGCAATTATGTTTCTTTCTTTTGCACTTTCAATTGTTTGGGCTCTTATCATTAGAAGAAAAGAAAATTTATCGGTTAAACCATTATTATATATTTTTTTGTTTTCATTTTTTGCTGTCCTTATTTCGATTTTAATGCAGACCATCATATATTTTTTGTTTCAGGATTTTTTAAAAACTAAAAGCTATGCTTACGGCATTCTTTTTGACTGTTTTGTTCATTCTTCTTTGCCGGAAGAAGCTGTTAAGGCTCTGCTTTTTTCTATTTTTGTAAAATTGCTTTGGGCAGATAAGATGAAAAATATGGATGAGATTACTCCGGCTCAAACGAGGGCTAATATAAGAATCCTAATGCTTTTATCGGTTTTTTACGGTTTAATTTTTGCCTCTTTTGAAAATCTTGCTTATGTGATACGCTATCCCGAATCGATTTGGCTTAGATCTTTTACTTCAAATATCTTGCATGCAGGCTTAGGCGTATACTATCTTGAAATAAGTATGGTGCAAAAAACAAGGAATATTATAAGGCCTTTTCTTTTTACATGGATAATACACGGCCTTTATAATATGTTCTTTTCTATAGGTTCTTATTTTATGATTTTTGGAGCTGTCCTTGTGCTCTTTACGGTTTCTAATGCCGTGAACAGATATGACCGCTTTAAGAGTAATTAGCTTTATTTTCTATTAAAAAGTATCCGGCTGGGTTTTAAGCAGGTCTTTGGGATATTCTATAGACCATAAAAAAAGGCCTTGGGGCGGAGCAGTGGGGCCTGCCTTTTCCCTCATCTTTGATTCTAGGATTTCCTTAAAATCTTTTTTTGAAGCTCCGATTTCGTCTAAATGCAAAAGAGTTCCCACTATCGACCGGACCATCTTCCATAAGAAGGCGTTTGCGCAAATTTCAAAAATAAGATAATCGTTTTCGATAAAAAAAACTGCCTTTTTGATATAGCGTGATTTGCTTATACTTTGATCCCCTGCCGCAGAAAAGGCTGTACAATCCAATTCTCCCGAAAGACAGGAGGCCATTTCATTTAAGACGGCTATATCGGGATACCGCCTTATGTGCCAGGTATATGGCTGTTCATGAGCAAAGATTGTCTTCCCGCATTTGATCTTATAGCGGTAAGTTCTTGAAAGAGCATTAAAGCGAGCATGTAAAAGGGTGGAAACTTCGGCTGCATCCATAACCCTTATATCCTTAGGTAAGATTGAGTTGAGGGCCGGTAAAAAATTTGAGGCCCTCATGCTTTTTATATCGCTAAAAAAGTTTACGGCTTGGCGGGCTGCATGAACTCCCGAATCCGTACGGCCTGAGCCGTTTGTTTCGATTGGATGCTTGTGTATTTTGGCTAAGGCTTTTTCCAATTCTCCTTGAACCGTTCTAAAGGTTTCGTTTCCTTCCTTGGTTTGCTTTTGCCAGCCGCAAAAATTTGTGCCGTCATAGGAGAGGGTAAGGAGAATATTTTTTTGGTTTTGGGTGCTCTCCATTAATCGTCGACATCCTTTAATTCTACTTTTAGAATATCATAGAGACTTCTTGCCGCTTCCAAGATTGGGCCCGGCTTGGCCTTACTGGATCTGCCTAGACCGAACATTTTTGCAAGGGCAAATTTGTGATAGTCCAAGCGTTTTAGGCGCATTTCCATATCTATTTTTTGGCCGTACTTGTATTCGAGAAGGGCGGAAAGATAAATGATTCCGTCATATCCGTAGTTTTTATCTACATCGGGGCCGAAAGATTTTAAGCCGGCAATGATTTCTTCTCCGGTCGATTCCAATTCAAGGGCTCTGCGATAAAGGAAGGTTGCTTTTTGGTAAAAAAGATCCGAAACATATTTATAATTTTCTTCAGGATATTTTTTACCCAGTTCGTCAAAGAGCCATGCCGCCCTTATTGAACATATAGCCTGCTTTATTGTGGGCGAAAATTTTTCTTCAAAAAGTTCGTAACACAAAATAGCGAGGTAGTAGGAAGCCGCCCCTTCATTTAGGCCGCGTGATTTTGTAAAGTCTATATTGTGAAAAAGGCCTTTTATTGCATCATACCTTAGTTCGGTGTTTTCAAAAAGCTTTTCGATAACCGGACGGGAAGGAATTGAAAAATCCTGAGGAAATGCTGTATAAAGACATTTGTGACAAACGGTCAAATTGTACACTGTAGGAAATATTTCTCCGTATTTTGCCGAGGGTTCATAAAGTCTGCGTAACTCATCGGTCAGATCTCCGGCTATAAGCCTTCCTCCGCCCGAATGCAGCTCTTCTCTCTTAAATTTTGTACTGCATACGGGGCACTGGACCTGTTCCTTTGAATAAAAAGTTATACTTCCTGTTCGAGATTCTTTTTCTACATGTTTTCTTATCATAATTTTGCTCTCCGTCTTTAATTATCGGTATTTTTTGTCCTCTGACGACTAATAAACCTAGTCTTTTTATGGAAAAACTCATTTTTTTATTGATAATTTTTTGAGCCCTTATAAAAAAAATGAAAAACTCATTTTTTGGGGGCGATAAAAATGAAAAAACATCCAAATAATCTTTTTTTTAAAAGTTTTTTCAAACCGCCGCTTTGCACTCTTTTTGCTTCTATAAACATATAATTATTAAAGTTAAAGGAGATAAAAAAGTGAATTTCAGTTTAGAAAAAGGAGAGGAATTTGTCAAGGCCTACAATCTTAATAAAACCAATCCTTCAATGAAACAAAAACTTTTAATGTTTATCTTTGAGATGATTTATGTAAACTTGGAAAGTTTTGGCGTGTGTTTTAAGGATGAAGATTTACGCAGTGATTTTTTACTTAATTTTTATTATAAGCTTCCTAAGATTTTGGAAAATTATAATCCTTCACTGTCAAGTTTTTATACTTATTTAACAAATCATATTCGTTTTTATTATTTGACGTTTAAATGTAAAACCGTAAGACTTGAGATAAACGATACCGTTCTTGCAGATCAAGAAGAAGCAAGATGGGAGTATCTTATGGGCGAGTATGATTTAAATGAAAATTTTAACTTTTATGTTGCTGAGCCGGCTCCTGCATACTGCGATGTAAACCTAAGGGACTTGGGATTGAAAGATGAAAAAAGATCCTCAAAAGAAACTGCTCATATGAGAGAGCTTTATTTTAGTATGCCGTGTAAACATAGAAAAATCTTTTTACTTGCTTGCAGGGCTTGTTTTTTTCTTGATGATGATTTGATCGATAAAATAGCTGCCGAAATTAAAATGGATTCATGGCTTCTATGTTCTATTCTTCATGATCTAAAGTCTGCTTGCTTTAGGAGATATGAAAAAATAAATTATTGTGTCGGCAATAGAAACAGGTATTATGTAAAGGCTCAGCTTTTTAAATATCTTTTACTCCATACTTATAATACAAAAACTCAGCTTAAAAAGATTTGTTTTTCACTACAACATAACCGGCATTTATGGGACAAAACAAAAAGATTAAATAGAAGACAGATAAAGGCTCCAAGCAGCACCGATATAGGAAAATATATAAATCTATATAAGGGTACGATCGATAAAAATATTGCCAAGAGTCTAAAAATGTGGTATACTCCGGAGCATGAAAATATATCTGGCATCGGGAAATGTAAACAAGCAAAGGGAAGTACAAGAGCTTCTTCCGTCTCATAAGATTGTTTTGCCTAAAGACGAGGGCATAGACTTTGATCCTGAAGAAACGGGAAGCAGCTTTTTTGAAAATGCTATGATAAAAGCTAAGGCCCTTTACGATATTGTGAGGGCTCCGGTTCTTGCAGATGACTCCGGTCTTTGTGTCGATTTTTTAAACGGTGCTCCCGGAATTCATTCGGCCCGCTATGGTGCTGTCAATGGAGAGCATGTTTCCGCCGAGGCCGGTATCATCAAGGTTCTTGCAGAATTAAAAGGGGTAAAAGAACGCAGTGCCCGATTTGCCTGCTGTATGATTTTTCTTTTAAATGAAAACCGTTTTTATTCGGTGCAGGAAACTTGCGAGGGAACTATAACCGAAAAAGCTGCCGGGGCGGGAGGTTTCGGCTACGATCCTATCTTCTTTGTAGAGGATTTCGGAAAAACCTTTGCAGAACTTAAACCGGAAGAAAAAAATTCGGTCTCCCACAGGGGCAGGGCTCTTAGAGCTATAACAAAACTGATAGAAGGTCTTTATAGTTTGTAAGAGGTGAATCTAAAATCGCCTATTTACTTTTTTTTATTTATCGTATATTATTGTGAACTATGCACAAAAAAAGCACCTTTTTAAAATTTGCGGACTATTACAAGCCTTATAAATTCTTATTTTTCTTTGATCTGTTTTGCGCTCTTTTAGTTTCTGCGGTAGATTTGGTATTCCCTCAGGTGATAAGGTACTTAACAAGGATAATTCCAAAAATAAGAAGCGGAGAAGTCCTGCTTTTTTCAGATAAGACTATTTTTAGTTTTGATGTAGAGGCTTCGGCCATTATATACCTTGGGATTATAATTGCCGTAATTCTTTTGGGCCTTTATATAATAAGGTATTTTGCCCAATATTTTATAACCTCATGGGGGCACATAATGGGAGCCCGCATGGAAAGGGATATGCGGAATGACCTCTTTAATCATATGCAGCGTCTTTCCTTTTCATATTACGATAAGAACAAAACGGGAGATATGATTTCCCGAATTGTTTCAGACCTTTTCGATATTTCGGAATTGGCCCACCATGGCCCCGAAAACCTTTTTATTTCTTTTCTTAAGATAATAGGTTCTTTTTCGCTTCTTTGTTTTATCAACGTAAGGCTGACCCTTATTTTAGCTTCGGTTACCTCCCTTATGTTCATCTTCACTTTTTTCCAAAACAAAAAGATGCGTAAAATTTTTATGCTCAACCGCAAAACAATAGCCGGAATAAATTCGCAGGTGCAGGACACTCTTTCGGGGATAAGGGTTGTGCAGTCCTTTGCAAACGAAGAGTTGGAAAGCAAAAAATTCTATACTGCAAACGAGGCCTTTGTCCACTCCAAATATATAAACTACAGACAGATGGGAGAATTTTTTGCCGTAAACGGTCTCTTGCAGGGCTTATTCTTTATTGTAACGGTTTTAGCCGGAAGTTTTTTTGTTGCAAAAAATGAACTGACCATTCCCGACTTGACCATCTATGTCTTGTATATAAATATCTATATAGCCCCGATAAATCTACTTATCAATTTTACTGAGATGTTCCAAAAGGGAGCTGCCGGTTTTAAGCGCTTTTTACAGATTGTAGAAACGGCACCGGAAATCACCGAAAAGGAAGATGCCGTCGAGCTAAAAGATGTAAGAGGAAATATCAAATACGAAAATGTAGATTTCAGCTACAATGAGACTACAGCAATCTTAAAAAATATTTCCATAGATATTCCTGCAGGCAAGACCCTTGCTCTGGTCGGCCCATCGGGCGGAGGAAAGACGACGATATGCTCCCTTCTTCCGCGCTTTTATGATGTGATAAACGGAAAGATAAGCATAGACGGAAAGGACATAAGGGATTTAAAACTAAAGTCCTTGCGTGAAAATATCGGAATTGTACAGCAGGATGTTTATCTTTTCGGCGGAACCATAAAAGAGAACATAGCCTACGGTAAGCCCGATGCTTCCGATGAAGAAATTATTGATGCCGCTAAAAATGCTCACATTCACGATTTTATTATGAGTTTGGAGGACGGTTATAATTCTTATGTGGGGGAGAGGGGTGTGAGACTTTCAGGCGGGCAAAAGCAGAGAATCTCGATTGCCAGAGTCTTTTTAAAAAATCCTCCGATTTTGATATTGGACGAGGCAACTTCGGCCCTCGATACCGAAAACGAAATTTTAATTCAAAAAGCTATTGAAGAACTTTCGGAGGAGAGAACGACAATAGTTATAGCTCACCGTCTTTCTACAATAAGAAATGCCGATACGATTTTGGTAGTTACCGATGAAGGAATAATGGAAAGAGGCACTCACGAGGAGCTTTTAAGTTTAAACGGTATCTATGCAAATTTACGCAAGCTCGATGAGTTTTAACCGATACCCTAAAACCAATTAATTAAATGGAGACATTTAAGTGCAAAACGAATTGAAGGATTTACGCGAGTTAAAAAAGAAATTTAAAAAGGCCGTTCTTTCTCGAAAACATACCATAGACGAGTTGCGGCTTGCCTATGACGATATTCTTTATTCTCCACATGTACCGAATAATGTAGACTTATCCGAAATCGAATTGCGCGGTGTTGATACCGATGTATTAAAGCCTGAGATGGCGGTTTCAGGCAGGGTAATCCTATATGCTCATGGAGGCTCTTTTATAAGCGGCACAAAAAAAGCTTACCGCTCCTTTTGTGCAGGCCTTGCTCATGAGGCTTCTGCCGACCTCTATTTACCCGACTACAAGCTTGCCCCCGAATATCCCTTTCCTGCCGCCCTTGAAGATGTTTATAAGGTTTATGCAAAACTTGTAGAAACTCATACTGCAGATCCCGGCAATCTTATTTTGGCAGGAGACGGAGCCGGAGGCGGTTTAATTCTTTCGCTGATTCATTATTTAAAAAATAAACATCTTCCTCTTCCTGCATTAATTGTCTTATTTTCTCCATGGGCCGATTTAACCTGTTCAAGTGAAGGACTGAATGCTAACCGAAAGAAAGACTTTGTTTTTTCTCAAGGGACTCTTGCGGGCGCTGCCCAATTATACACCGAAGAAAAAAATCTTAGCAATGAACTTGTTTCTCCCATTTTTGGAAGTTTTGAAAACTTTCCTCCCGTTTTTATTCAATGCGGAAGTAATGAGATTCTTTTGGATGATTCGATCCGTCTTTGCGAAAAAATCGAAAAGGCCGGAGGAAGGGCCGAGCTCGATAAAATGAAAGACATGCCTCACCTGTTTCAAGCCGTTCCCGACTATTTTGCCGATGCTCACCTCAAAGTTGAAGCTATAGGAAAAAAAATAAATTCGTTTTTTGAGAGCGGCTCTTTGATAGAAAATCAAGCGAATTTATAGGGGAATAAAATGGAACTTCTTGCGCCCTCGGGCAATTTTGAAAAATTGGATTATGCATGGGAGTACGGAGCCGATGCAGCTTATATAGGATTAAAGAATTTTTCGCTTAGGGCTAAGGCCGATAATTTTTCGGGAGAAGAATATAAAAATATTTCTCTTTTAAAAGAAGCCTACAAAAAGCGCGGCTTAACAAAAAAACTCTATTGCGCAATAAATATAAGCTTTCACAATGAGGACTTAAAAAACTTTTTAAAAGAAGTTCAATATTTTAAGCAATATCCCTTCGATGCCTTTATCGTCCAAGACTTGGGAGCTGCCCGAATTTTAAAAGAAAACTTTCCGGACATTCCGCTTCATTTAAGCACTCAGGCAAACTGCATAAACTATGAGGCCGTGAAGGTTTACAGGGACTTGGGCTTTTCCCGCGTGGTATTGGGAAGGGAAGCAAGCCTTGAGGAGGTGCGCGAGATAAAACAAAGGGTTCCCGAAATGGAGCTTGAATGTTTTGTGCACGGGGCCATGTGTATTTCTTATTCGGGGCGCTGCCTTATAAGCGCCTACCTTACCGACCGAAGCGCAAATGCCGGGGCTTGCACCCATTCTTGCCGCTGGAACTACAAGATGTATTCCGAAAGACCTAAGGAAGAATTCTTTGTCGAAGAGTCCGAGCGGAAGGGAGAACTTTTCCCCGTAGAAGAGGGCGAAAATTATACGGCTCTTTTTTCTTCAAAGGATCTTTGCATGATAGACTACCTCGACGAGATGAAAGAAGCTGGAGTAGATTCACTAAAAATAGAGGGCCGTATGAAAAGCATTTACTATACTGCCTTGACCACAAGAGCCTACCGCAAAAAAATAGATTTTTTAAACGGAAAGATAAGCGCCGATGAAGCCTCTCCCTTTGTTGAAGAATTGTATAACACTGCCCATAGGGAATTTACCACCGGCTTTTATTTTTCGAGTGCGGAAGCAAACAAAACCACAGCAGGCGAGTCAAAGTCCCCCTACATGCTGGCAGGCAAAATCGGCAAAAAATTGTCAGAAAACGAATACGAGTTTATTTCGATGAACAAGATAGATGCCGGTATTCCTCTCGAATATGTCGGCCCCGATATTTGTTCTATTGTAGATACGGGCTATACCCTTCTAAAACCAGACACAAAGGAAAAAATGGACTGGGTCTGCCACGGCCACCCCTGTATCATCAAAACCGATAAGCCCATCGCCGAAAAGTTTTTGGTAAGGTGCAGGGAAAACTTAGTTACAAATTAACCCGCCTCGCTTAATTGAAAAAATGCCTAACCTATGCTATAGGGCACCTCTAAAAACCCCCTTTAAAAAAGATTAAAAAGATGATAAAATGAGGTATGAAACAAAAAGGATTATTTGATGAAGAAGATCGTTTAAGAGTATTAAGCAAGTTAGGAGATAGTCTTGAAAAATTAAACGAAAAAATAAATTGGGAAATATTCAAACCCCTATTAAAAAAAGCATTAACCAAAGAGTCAAAAGGTTTAGGCGGAAGACCTGCATACGATTATGTAATGATGTTTAAAATAATAATCTTACAAAAATTATACAACATAAGTGATGATCAAACGGAATATCAAATAAACGATCGGCTATCCTTTATGAGATTTTTAGGATTGGAATTAAAAGATAAAGTACCCGATTCAAAAACAATATGGCTTTTTAAAGAAAAACTCATTGAAGCGAGAGTATCAAAAAAGTTATTTGAAAAGTTTGGAAAAGAATTAGCTAGAAATAACTTAATAGGAAAAGAGGGAACGATAATAGATGCGACAATAGTAGAAGCTCCGATACAGCATAACAGCAAAGATGAAAATGAACAAATCAAAAACGGAAAAATTCCTGAACAATGGCAAGAAAAATAAATTTGTGAAAGAGGAGCAAGAGGAAAACCTCTTACTAAAAAACAAAAAATCGGTAACAGAAAAAAATCAAAAATACGGGCGAGAGTAGAACATGTATTTGGCTTTATGACAAACTCAATGAAAGGTATATATGTAAGAACGATAGGATTAGCTCGTGCAACATTTTCGATAATAATGATGAACTTAACATACAACTTATGCCGATATTGCTATCTAAAGAAATAAAATGAGGGAGCATATAGGTAATAAAATGAAAAGTAAGGGAACTAAGATAAAGAATCCAAGTTTTACACTAGACAATTTATAAAAAAGCTACTAAAATAATAAATAGGTACACTAAAAATAGTTTTTTAGGTGCCGGCCTTGTCCAAAAAACTGTGTAAATGCTTTCTTTTAATTTATCAAAAAGGAACCCTTTTGTCAAATAGTATAGCAAATTGATTAACGGCAAGAGGCCAATTCCTTATAAGTCTCGTCCACCTTTTACTCGCATTCCGTATCGCAAGATACATCACTTTATATATCGAATCATCGTCCGGAAAGCTTGATTTATTGCGAGTGATTTTTCTTAAGCTGAAGTTTAACGATTCAATCGCATTCGTCGTGTAAATAGCTTTTCGGATTTCTTGGAGGATAATTAAAAAACTCACTTAGCTCATTCCAATTCCTCTGCCAAGCTGCTTTAATCATTGGATACTTGTCATCCCATTTCTTTCCAAAATCTTCAAGAGCTTCAGCGCCGCTTTTTTCATTTATAGCTGAATATACTTCTTTCAAGTCTTTGCATACAGCTTTAAGGTCTTTGTAAGAAACAAATTTGGTAGAGCTTCTAACCATATGAACTATGCAATGCTGTATATGAGTATCCGGAAATACTGCTTTTACCGCTTCAGGAAATCCGGTAAGCCCATCCATGCAGGCTATAAGAATATCTTCAGTCCCTCGGTTCTTTATCTCACTAAGAACTCCCATAAGGCTTTCAGCCTTGTACTGTAAGGAAGTGATTGTACATGTCCGCTTTTCGCAGACTGCGTCTCCAAAATTTTGCTCCCTCAGTATTAGATAGCCAAAGCCCTAATACTTCTTTTTTGCCTTCCCAATTGATTGCCAGAGCTACATATAAGGCTTTATTGACGTTTTTTCCGTCTTGACGGCAATTAACACGTAAAGCATCTAGAAATAAAATAGGGTATGATTTATCTAGCGGACGGTTTTGCCATTCTCTGACATCCATCATTACTGATTCCGTTACATGCGAAATAAGCTCCGCTGAAACATTTACACCATACACTTCCTGTAAGTGCCGCTGAATGTCACGGCAACTCATACCGTATGAATACATCGAAATGATCTGATCGTTGAATAAGGGACTGCGTTTCTCATGTTTTGGTATAATAACAGGCTCAAATGTACTGTTTCTGTCTCGCGGTACATGTATATTGGTAGTACTGTTATCATCCAAAATTACAGTCTTCTCACTATAGCCGTTACGGCTGTTACCCGAATTATCCCCTGCATTATCGTGCTTAAGATAACCAAGATGTTCATCCATTTCTGCCTGCAATACCCGCTCATAGAATCTACTAGTAAGCTGTCTCAAGATTCCATCACATCCGTTAAGTTCTTCTTTTGTCATTCCATGAAAATCGAGTTGGTCAAGCATCAAATCGATTACATCTTTTTCTTTGTTCTTTCTTTTGGCTGTCATAATATTTCTCCTAATATATCATTTTTCAGCCATTTACACAATTTATTTTACAGGGTCCGTAAAGCTGCCGATAAAGATTATGCTTTAGGTATAACTAATGTTGGTCTATATTATGCACATGGACTTGGCGGTTTGAAAAAGGATGAAAAAACTGCTCTTGAATGGTTAAAAAGAGCCGTAGATAAAAACCACAATCAAGCAATGTATGCATTGGCTCAATATTATGAGTATGGTTTTGGAGGTCTGCGTGTTGATTATAAACAAGCTAAATACTGGTATCAAAAAGCCCTTGATAATGGTTATACCGATGCCAAAAAAGATTTGAAAGCTCTCGAAAGAAAAGGTTATTGATTAAGGTAATTTTTATAGTTATTGAAAATAATTCCCCCTTTGCGTAGCTCAAGCCTCGGCTTGAGCGGCTTTGCGCTCCTTGCGGTTCCTTTCACAAGTCTTTACATTATTTATTAGACTTAAAATGAAAAAACTAGGCTGTTACGGCCTTTCTTCTTAGAAAGGCAAAATGAACAGCCTAGTTTTGCTATAGGAAAACTTATGATTAGTTTACCCTTTAGAGTTTAGATGTGTTCAAATCTTGCTGTAAAGAAGCGGAGCTGTTTGGGTTCGTAGACGAACTTTAAGCCCTTGATGACTTCTTTGTGATTGTAAAGTTTGATAACCGCATCTGCTACAATGTCCATGTGTTTATAGGTGTAAACACGGCGGGGAATTGTCAAGCGGACTGTTTCAAGTTTGGGTACGTGGTTTTCCCTTGTTTTGGGATCGCGTCCTGCTGAAACGATACCTCGCTCCATACTGCGCACGCCTGATTCTATATAAAGCTCTGCGGCCAAGGCTTGGGCCGGGAACTCGGTTTGCTTGAGGTGAGGACAGAAGCGTCTTGCATCGAGGAAGACGGCGTGTCCTCCTACGGGTTCGATGATGGGTACTCCTGCTTCCAAGAGCTTGTCGCCTAAATAGCGAACCTGCTTGATTCGGTGTTCGATGTATTCAAATTGCAAGGCTTCTTTTAGACCGATGGCCATAGCTTCCATATCTCGGCCTGCCATACCGCCGTAAGAGGGCATACCTTCAAATACGACAACGAATTCTTTTGCAGCCTGGAAAAGCTCTTCGTCATTCATGCAGAGGAAGCCTCCGATGTTTACGATACAGTCTTTTTTACCGCTCATGGTGCATCCGTCGGCATAGCTGAACATTTCTCTTACGATTTCTTTGATGGTTTTATTTTCGTAACCTGCTTCCTGCTCTTTAATAAAGTATGCGTTTTCTACACAGCGGGTTGCGTCATAAAAGACCTTGATGCCGTGTTTTTTTGTAAGCTCGCGTACAGCCTTCATATTTTTCATGGAAACGGGCTGACCGCCTGCGAGGTTTACCGTAACAGCCAAACATACATAGGCAATGTTTTCGGCTCCCTTTTCGTTTATAAGTTTTTCAAGCTTATTGAGGTCGATATCGCCTTTGAAGGGAACTCTTTTTCCTGCATCATGGGCATCATCGTTTATGATGTCTACGAAGATACCGCCGTTTGCTTCTTGATGGTATCTGGTAGTAGTAAAGTACATATTTCCGGGTACATATTGACCGGGTTTAATTGCTATTCTTGAAAGAAGGTTTTCGGCACCACGCCCTTGATGGGTCGGTACAAGATGCTTAAAACCGAAAATATCTTGAACGGTTTCTTCCAAGTGATGAAAGTTGCGGCTTCCGGCATAGGCTTCATCGCCTATCATCATACCGCCCCATTGCTTGTCGCTCATGGCATTTGTTCCCGAGTCGGTAAGAAGGTCAATGTAAACATCTTCCGAGTTAATAAGGAAGGTATTGTAACCTGCTTCCTTGGCAACCTTTGCCCTTTGCTCTTTATCGATCATCTTAACAGTTTCTACAACCTTAATTCTATAAGGTTCCGCAGGATAGTTTTTAATATCCATAAAAGTCCTCCATCTGTTAGTTATACAGAAAATGATATGCGGGAAAATTCCCCAAGTACTATAACATAAAGATAAGGTATTGTCTAGTTAGTATAAGATGTGATATAAATATTATATGAAGTTAAAAAAATATCGGATTATCTTAAGTTTTGTATTGCTTTTTAGCCTTTATAACGGAATGACAGCGGAAGAAAACTCCTTTCCAACAATATTGGAAGAAGCAAAAAAATACTTTTCAGATATAGACTGGACAATATCCGAAACAATCTCAGCTTCTCCTATGGCAGAGCCCTTTACCTTAGAAGAGATAAGGACGGAGAATTTGCTCTCCTATGGGGATACCGATTTGCAGGAAAGCTTGTTTCCTTCTTTGGACGGGCTGGGGGTATTGGACTATACCGGTATTGAAAAATCCGTATTGAATTTTTTGAATAATTTAAGTTTACAATTTAAAGAAAACAAGGTGGATATAAACCTTTGTTCAAAAGAAAAACCTTTTCTGCCGTATCTTATAAATTACAGATTGGATTCCTTTAAACCCATAGTTTCTGTTTTTTACGGAAGGCCCGAAAATAAACCTGATCAAAGGGTAAAGACCCTGTTTAAATGCAATATCAGGGAAGAAGATAAAATATCTTATATTATTATTGAAGTCTGCCTTGTTTTTACCGAGGAAAAATGGTACTTGGACTCTTTCGATATTATTGGAGATAAAAATGAACAAAGCGCTCAATAGAATCGAATATGAATATATTGCCGATACCTTTGTCAGAGAAAAGCCTCCTTTAAGCCTCTTATGTAAAAATAATTTTGTAAAAATAGACTCTTTTTCTTATAAGCTTATAGATGATTATATTTTCTTTAAAGCGGAAGGGGTTGAAGTAAACGATGATATAAAAGTTTTTTTTAATCATAAAAAACGCCCTCTTTATTTTTTTAGCCGAGTAGAAAAAAAAGAGGGGATTACTGTTTTTAAGCTCTCCGATAAATTTTATAAACATGACGATGAGCTTAAAAACTGTCAAATTTCATTGCGGAATTCCGGAGGCTTTAAACTAAAAGCAGGTATTTCAAACGATTTCCCTCTTAGCTTTCCTTTTCCTCCTATTGTAGACGATGAAGACAGTGAAGTCTTTTTTGGCTTTTGCTCCAAGGTTTCTGCCTTAATGAAGATAAGTTCGGATAAGATCCCTGACGCTTTTTTTTACCGCCTTTACGATATAGCAATAAAGCACAAGGCTCCGGATTTCAGCCCCTGCCTCTTATATATTGATGCAGAATTTATACTTATTTTTTGTATTGAGGAAAAGGCTAAAGAAATTTCGGCTCAAATTTCAGCTCAAATGGAAATAGCCTTCGGCAGCCGAAAGGTTAAATGTTTGTCGATATTTTCTTTCTTTCTTCCAAATCTGAATTTCAACTCTACAGGGGAAAGCTGCGGAGCTCTTTGCCTTACAATTAAAAATATCCAAGAAGAAGACAAACGCTTTTTACATGAAAAAGCTCATACGAGTAAGTACGGATATCCAAACAAATAAGTCTTAATCTAAACCTATATCGAAATACCGTGTTTTTTTTGCGGATATTTTTTTAACATCGCGACACCGTTTTTTTTCTTGTTGAAAATAAAACCTCCATCCCAGTACTCAAGGGCTGCGAAGAGGGCATTTCCTCCATCATATTCGTCGCTTCTGTCTGTTCTAAAGGAAACATAGGCCCCAAGGTTTGCAAAGTCCTGCTTATGCAGACACTCCAAGCGTTTTCTATTGAATTCGTTCCACTTGTCTATTTCTTTGAAGCCGTCTCCTTCATCCTCAACTATTAAATGTGCATGGGTAGAGCTGAATTCGTACCATACCTTGACTTTTTTTGACGGATTACATCTGTTTCCGTGTTTTACTGCATTTTTAATAATCTCGCTGATTTGCTGTTCCAAGAGGTTGATTCCCTTTATTTCTAAGGGGGCTGATTGTACTATCAAAAGTGTAAAATATCTGATTTGCCTGAAATCAGAAGGAAATTCTTTATATAACATCCCTGTTTTATCGAATAAGGGACTTTTTTCATCAACTTTCAGTTCTTTTATAGCTGTCATATTCTTCTCCTCCGCTTTAGCTTTCCATTTTTTGTAATGCTTCTTCCAAGCTGTTTGTTATGGGAAAGTAGCCCATCAGCTTTGTCAGTTCGATAACTTTTTTCACTGAGCCGTGAATATTTGTTATAAACAGCCGTAGATTCATCTTTTTTACGGTAGAGCAGATATAAATCAATGCTCCTATCCCTGAAGAGTCAATATAGTCCACGTCTTCAAGATTTATAATCATACATTTTATTTGACGCTCTATCATCTTCATAACAAGTTCTTTTAGTCTGTATGAATTGTATAGGTCCATTTCACCGCTTACGTCAATAATGTAAACCTCTTTGTTTTTTCGGATTTTTAGTTCCATAACAATCTCCTTAACAACCTCTCTATTACCTAGCCTTAATAATCAGCAAAGTGCGATCATCATGAGTCTGGGTCTTTCCTATAAACGAAATCATATCGTTTTTTATTTTATTTACTATATCCTTTGAATGTTCGGAATGATTATCGGCCATTAGTTTTGCAAGTCTGGTAGTTCCATACTGCTCTCCTGCGGCATTAAGCGTTTCGATAATACCATCCGTATAAAGCGCTGCTACATCACCTTTTTTCAAAGGAACCTTTATACTTTTATATGTTGAACGGACATCTATACCTATGGGATCCGTT
Source organism: Treponema sp. OMZ 798 (assembly GCF_024181385.1). NCBI lineage: Bacteria > Pseudomonadati > Spirochaetota > Spirochaetia > Treponematales > Treponemataceae > Treponema > Treponema sp. OMZ 798. The sequence goes on along the minus strand of NZ_CP051305.1, from coordinate 1,649,388 downwards.
TTTTGCTGGAATAATTCAATCTTATTTTTTTCTTTGTTCCATATCATCATAGCCTGATGACCCGCCCCTATGAATTCTATTGTATTTGTTTGCTGTTCATAGGATAAAAGAGAAATACTTGCAAAGTGGTCTATATCTATCTTACCGGTAATACCCTTGTTGAGCCAGTCTAAAATAGCCTCCGTGTTTTGATCCGTGTTTGTTATGAGGTAGAGGATGGCCCTGATCATAATCATAATAATTGCAGATTGAATGCTTTTACCTGCAACATCTGCAAGGACAATAAAGACCCTTTTTTGTTGAACTATTACGTCATAATAGTCACTGCAAATACCTCTCTCCTGTAAAAAATATTCTCCAATTTCGAGGCCGGGAACTTTTTTTAAGTTTTTAGGTAAAAGAATCTTTTGAATTTTGGCCACCGTATCGGTTATATTTTCAATTTCGGCATGTTCAGAGGCCTCGGATATACTTAAAGTAAGGTTGATCATTTCCGCCGCAAAACCGGATAGGTATTCGCCTATCCTTACTTCATTTTCCGAAAAGGGAACCTTATCCGGACAGCGGGATACCGCCGCTACACCCACCACAACGGTGTTTACCATTAGGGGGAAGAATATTAAACTGCCGTGCTGTAAAAATTTTTCGTTTCCATTGTCGGGAAGCAAGGGGGTATCTTTCCAATCTTTAATTAGGAGAGTTTTGCCTCCGGAGGCAACTTCCGTAAATATCGATTCACCCATTTCAAAGCGCGCATATTTAAAATTAGAAAACACGTGATCTTCTTTACGTGCAAGGTCATCAGGTAACTTATACGGAGGAGGAAAGGTTCCTACCAAGGCCTTTACAGCCAAGACTTCTTCAAAGCTTTGTACCGCAAGGACTACAGCCCCATCGGCTGATAATTCCGTTAAAAAAGATTCTGCAATGTATGGAAACATTTCCGATGAGATATCTTTTTTTCCTGAGATTAATCCGTTTGTCTTTTGGATCAGGAGACGGGCTGTGTTTACAAGTTTACGTGCCCGTAAAGACTCTTCAGATGGGAGGTTTTGTAATTCTTTAATATACTCTGCATTTGCCTTGTCTTTTTTCATTTTTTCGATTTGGTCCTGCAGGTACATCCTTTCAGATAAGGTTATATAGACGGTAAAAACAATAAGAACAACCGACAAGCCTATATTTAAAATCATATAGCTTTTAAAAAATACCGAGGCTGCAGCACTTATGCTTATAATAAATGCAGAGGCCAAGGTAGAATATGTTGACAAAACAAAAGGCCTCGATACCTCTTTAGCCTTTTTTTTGTTTATAGCCATAATTCTTATGAGAAATAACAGTAATAAAATATTCAAGACCGAAAGAGTAATCAATGCATAAACGTCAAGAGAATCAATTTCTTTCATTGTAGTAATTCTATCATCTATAGGAAATATCGTCAAGATTTATTTTGAAAATAATGGTAACAATTTGTAAATTTTAGGGTACCTCCAAAATATGTCTGCTGTATGCGTTAATTATCTCCGTTCCTCTATGCTTTGTGCTGCGGCATTGTTGAGGGTCATATATGTGGACTTGCCCGTGTATAAGATACTTCGGTTTAAAAAAACTTATAAATTTGGTAAAACACTCAAAAGCTTCTTGTTTGTTTTCTTCATTTTCACTTTCAATCAACGGGGGACTGTGGGTTACTAAGATATCCAAATAACGCCCGTATCTTAGCTTATTTAAAAATAGTGCCGGAATCATTTTTGAAAGTTTACGCCTCATTTGTGTTTCAGTAAATTGATTTTTACCGTCATTGTGTTTTTTAGCTCCCGAAACTCCGGCGATTATCATGTTTTCATGTTTAAAGCTTTTAAATCCTATATATGTTCCCTGATTGCTTTTTTTTGTGTTTCCCTTTTTAAATATATTTACCTCTCCGTCCTTTGTCTTTTCAGCCATTTCGGGATGATAGTGAGTAAGAGCTTTTAAGTGATGGCTTCCGAAAACAAAATAAAGAGGTTTATTTAAGGAGTTTTGTACAAAGTCAAGGTAGTCTATGGGCAGATCTCCAGCCGATATTATGAAGTCCACATCCCCGTATTTTTCTTTTATGTCTTTGCTGTAAATCACAGGATCTATCTGATCCGAAATACATAGAATTTTTTTCATTATCCGTTTCCTAAAATGTAAATTTTACTTTTTCTACTATTCTTTCAAGTTTTTGTCTATCAATAAGGTTAAAAGGCCTGTTTTCTGCAAACTTTATAGCATCAGGCGAAAAATTGCCCGATGTTATGATATGAGAGGTAACCACGGCTTGTTTTTTCATCTCTTCATGCACGGATCGTAAAAAAGATTCCGTTATCGTGTGTCCGTCCCTCGAGAAGATCAAAAGTTGGGGCTTTTTTCTTGTGTTAAGCCATTGCTCCGAGCCCTTTTCGACTGCAAGGATTGTACAGCCTATCTTTGTTTCTTTTAAGGCTTGAACGGGATAATCAAAGTGCTGTTCGGTAATATCCCGGCACATTTGGAAAAATTCTTCCTTGATGAGGGTTAAATATTCTTTCATGTGGTCGTTGGTGCGAAGGTCCGAATATTCTTCAAGTTTTTGAGCCGTGTTCCTGAATTTAGGATTGACTGCACTTATAGCTTCCCATTGCTCTATTGCCTGATCTATGTCTCTTTGTTTTTCGCAGCATTCCGCTAAAAGATATCTCGAATAAAGAACTTCCGGAGCCGATGGCTGCTTTGAAGATTTTATCGCCCTTGTGAATTCGAATTCGGCCTTTTCAAGGCTGTTCGTTTCCATATAGCAGCATCCTCTTTCAAAAAAGCATTTTGTTCTTATCTCCTGCTTTCTTGCAGCTTTTTCAAGGGCTGAAAGAGCTTGAGCATAGTTTTTTTTGCTTTTTAAGATTCTTCCGTGATAATAAAGGGTTTCACTATTATCGGGCGCTAGTTTTAAAGCCGTGGCAATGGCCTTTTCAGCCTCAGGTATTTGATTCGCCTTAAAAAGCAAGAGGCCTAATGAAGCATAGGCTTCTGCAAAGCGGGAATCAACCTCTATAGCTTTTTGAAAATAGGCTATTGCCTGATCCGACATATTTTTATTTTCATAGATTTGTCCGGCCTGGAAATAAGGCTTGGGATTTTTAGGATCTTTTTTATTTAAAAGCATAAATTCCTTTAAAGCCTCATCCGGCTGCTGGAATTTTAAATATAAATCTGCTATAATGGTTCTGAATTCTATTTCGGTTGCAGGATTATTAAATACCGCCGTCTTGTTTAGAGTTTTAAACTCGATAAAGGCAAGGTCAACTTTTTTGTCTGCAAGATAGGCTTTGCCCAAAAGGTATCGGGCCTCCGAATCTCTGGGATTTTTTGAGAGTATTGATTTTGCATCCTTGATTGCGGCTCCGTATTTTCCGGATTTTAAGTTTTTTTCGATTCTTGCCCTTTTTTTGGGAAAAAGAACCGATTTTAACAAAAAAATAATGAGAAAGATGAGGCTCGCACTTATCGCTGCAATCAAAATAATCGTTAATGAAGACATACCTATATGGTATAGTTTTTGGGAGGGAATGTCAAATATGAAAACGCATTTTTATCGATTAAAATTCAAAAAAAGCATTCTTTTTGCTGTTTTTTTATCTTTTTTTTCGTTGCTTTTTGCCGTAGATTATTTTGAAGAAGGTAAAAAACTTTTGTACGCAGATAAGCCTCGAGAAGCCGTTTCGGCTCTTTTTAAGGTGATTCAAGAGCCCGGAACTCCTAAGTCGGTTTACCTTTATCTTGGCGTTGCCTATTTTAGGATAGGGAATTACAGTGATGCCTTAACCTATCTTTCTCAAGGTAAGGATAAGGATCTTCTTAACGGCCATTTGTATTATTACAATATAGGCAATGTTTATTTTTTACAAAATCAATTTGAGGCTTCTGAATTGGCGTACAATGAGGCTATTTCTTCAAACGGCCTCTATGCTCCGGCTTTTTTGAACAGGGCCAATACACGTATCAAGCTGGATAAGCCTGAGGGTGCTTTACAAGATTATAAAATTTATTTAAACTTAAAGCCTGATACTCTGCAAAGATCTTCAATCGAAAAAATGATATCTCTTTTGGAAGGCCTTGCCGAAGAAGCTGAAAGAGCGAGAGCCTTGGCTGAAGCAAAAAAGGCTGCGGAAGAGGCTGAGCGTTTGGCAGCTGAGGAGAGGTATAAAAAACTTATGGAAGATGTAAACGCCAACCTTTCATCGGTTGACAATGCGGATGCCGTATCGGCAGGAGCTGACGATACAATAGATTATTCGGAGGAAAACGAACTTGACTGATTTTCAAAAATTTTTAATAGGCATTTTAACGGGTATTTTTATAGCCGTATTAGTTGTTGTAGGTATCTTATTTTTTACAAAGAGCAAGACCTCCGATTCTGCTGCTGCCGATATGCAGACCCTCGCTAAAATTGAGGCTGAGAAAGAAGAGCTTGCCCGCCTTCAAGAACAAACAGCAAAAATTGAAGCTGAACTTGAAAAAGCAAAAAAAGAGAGTGAAAAAGAACTTGCTCTTTTAGAAGCGGAAAATCTCAGACTGGCTGAAGAAATAAATAAAAATCTTGCCGCTTCCTCCGAAAAAGAGAAAAAGGCTGCCGAAGAAGAAAAGAAACGAAAGGCCGCAGAGGCTTTAAAACGGGCTGAAGAGGCAAAAAAACGGCAGGAAGAATTGATTAAGCAGCAAAAGGCCTTAAAAGAAGCTGAAGAAAAGAAAAAAGCATCGATAGATGAAGCCAATAAGATTGCTGCTGCTAAGGCTGAAGCAGAGCGGAAAGCTAAGGCAGAACAAGAAAAAAAAGCCAAGGAAGAAGCCGAAAAAAAGGCTAGGGCAGCTGCAGAACAAAAAGCAAAAGATGAGGCTGCAAAAAAGGCGGCTGATGCAGAAAAAAAGAGACTTGAAGAAGAAAGAAGAAAAAAGGCCGATTTAGAGGTTCAAAAAGCCTCAGAAGCCGAGAGACTTGCAAAGCAAAATGCTGATGCAAAAACCAAGGCTCAGATGGACGAAGTGTCCCGGCTGGTGTCTGAGGGAATGAATTTTTTAAAAAACGGAAATCTTAATTCGGCCCTTAGTATCTTTTCCAAAGCTTCGGCCAAGATGCCCGATTCTGAAGTTTCGTTTACCGCAAAAAAATATTTGGATATGGCTTCTGCCCTAAATGACTATGCTGCAGAACGTGAAGGAACCGGAGATGCCGAAAGAGCTCTTTCGGATGCCGACACATACATAAAAAAATCCGTAAGTGCCGACTGGCAAAATGCAAGGGCGCATTATGTTTATTCTCAAATTGCAGATGCTCAAAAACAGCCTCAGGTTGCCTTTGTAGAGTTGGAAAAGGCTCAAAAATTAGATCCGGATAATTATTTATACAATTATGAACTTGGTAAAAAATATTATGCAAGAGGTCATTATCAAAAGGCAAAGTCCTCTTTTGAAAGAAGCGTAAAGTCCAATCCAAAATTCGATAATGCTTTTTTTAATTTGGGAATGGCATCGAGAAAATTAGGTTTGGATAATGAAGCTTTTTCCGCTTTTTCTTCAGCTGTAAGGTTAAGGCCTGATTATGTAAAGGCCTTTTTGGAAATGGCCCGTATACGCAAGGCTCAAAGAAAATTTGATCAGGCTGTACAAAACTATAAAAACGCTCTTTCTTATGAGCCTACCAATCTTCCGGCCTTACGGGAAATGGCTCAAGTATATGCGGATTTGGGACAAAATAACTTGGCAGAGCGTCACTTTAAGGAGGCTATTACTCTGGGTGAAGATGATGCCATAACCTATTATAACTTGGCAACGGTACAGGTTGATTTGGGAAAACACGGCGAAGCCCTGTCTAATGCCGAAAAAGCTTATAAACTCAAGCCTGCAGATGCAAGAGTCCTATATACATACGGTTTAACTCTGGAAAAAAACGGAAGAAAGTCTGAGGCTTACGATTATTACACGCAGGCTGTTTCTGCAAATAAAAACTATGCTAAGCCCAGAATAAACTTAGGGCGCATGTATTTGGATGAGGAAAAATTCGGAGAAGCTGAAGAAAATCTTTTGGCTGCCTATAGGCTTGAACAAAATAATTTTGAAGTAAACACTAATTTAGGCAAGTTATACGGCTTAAAAGGTGACTACAATAGGTCGGTTACTCATTACTCCAATGCCGTAAAGACCCAGCCTCTTAATATTACGGCAAAGCAGAATTTGGCTGCCGCCTATATTTCTGCCGATCTAAAAGAAAATGCCGTAAGCGTTTATGAGCAGATTATAAAGGTTGATACTAAAAACTGGGATGCTTATTATGAACTGGGCAAACTTTACATAAGCTTGGATAAAAAGGCTGATGCAAAGCTTATTTTGGAAGGCGTATTGAATAAAAATCCGAATTATTCAAAAGCATCGGAAATCCGATCGATACTTTCATCCCTTTAATTAACCTATAGAATTTTTCGTAAAATTATGCTAAAATGAAAAATGTAGTTAATTGTATGTTAGTATAGGGGAGAGGAGATTTTATGGCTGCAAGTGAAAAGAAAAGAATTTTGGATCTTCCGCTAAAGCTTATTTTGACTCAGGAAGGTTCTACGTTCTTTATAAAAAGAAATAAAAAACTCCTTAAATTTAAACTTGCCGGAAATATCGAAGAATACGGCATTTCTCTAGAAAAATTTATGCCTGAAACTATTCAGCGCTTGCTTTTGGTGGATTATATCTCAAAGATTGAAATCTCAAAACCCGAATTCGTTTCTTCACGGCAGGAGGTTATGGACCTTTCAAAGCTTATAGTATATTCGGTTTTATATAAGCAATATGACGATTATATTTTTAAACAAATCTTAAACTCTCCCGTTATAAAAAAATGGAACAGGCAAAATCCTGCAAGTATAATTGACGAGAAAACCCGCATAAACGAAAAATTTTTGGCTAATGTATTGCAGCAAAACGAAAAAGTAATTTATGAAGCAAAACAGGAAATAGTAAAGCCTCTTTTTTCTTTTATAACAAAGAACAATGCCCTGTCGCCCGAAGAAAAAAATATTCAGCTCTTTTTGGCTGAAAAATTTCTAAATATGATGCGCCCGTTTACTTGGTTTATCATAACTAAATTTAGGATGCACAAGGACTTTGATCTGATTCTAAAAACAATACGGACTTCCCTTACAGAATACATGGACAAAACGAAGATAGCCGAGTACATAGCTTTAATGCTTATGGAATTGATCTTGAGTGCAGAAAACATGAATTTGCGGAAAGAAGCTGTAAGCTTGTTTCCTGAACTGGATGACCCCCAAGAGGCTCTCTTTGATCCCGAAATACGCCGCCGGCTTGTTGCCGAGCTTGAAAAAAAACAAGAACTGGTATTTGTTTCATGGAAGTTGGGAAGCGGAGGCACTGCCTCGATAGGTACACAGGGCAAGCTTCAGGTTACCCTTTACAGTAAAAATGAACAATCGGATGCCGTCAGGGCAAACCTAAATGACTTAAAGATGGCAGACGTCGACAAAAATTCTTTAATAGACTTTTATCGTGCTCTTCCTGAAGGTTCCGAAGATTTAAATTTGGGAATGTATTATATTTCTTACTTAAATGATGCTTGCGAAAAGGTAAATGTCCGTTTTGAATCGAGTGCAAACCGCTTTGAAGATACGGATCTGACAGTGATGAACATGTCCTTTATGTTTTAGCATGAAGATGATGCGGATAATTCAATGAACAAAATCATAGAAAAAAAATATCCAAAAAAAATTTCGTTTTTTTTTATTGCTGTTTTTTTGCTTTCATGCTCCTTTGATAAACCTGAGATACCTGAGCTTTCCGTAAAAATTCTACGGATGGAAACAGATTCAGGGAAAATTGAAGAAAGACTTTCAGTATTTTTAATGTATAAGGATGAAAACGGAAGAAACGATTACTCTTCCATACAGCTGATCCATTTGGAGTCCGGTCTGACATGGGTTTTGAACAGGGAAAATACTTCTTTTTTTTCTTCCTCACAGCTTAGAGCTTCGGATTCCGAAAAAACGCTCTGGGCCGGTTCCAACAAGATAGCCTCTCCGTTTGGACAAATTCCCATAGGAGAATACTCCATTGTGCTGGAAGATCTGTCGGGAAATAGGGTTATAAAAAAACTTACCTTAAAAGAGCCTGAAAATCCCTCATCTCTTTCCCTTGTTTTTCAGGTTCAAGATGGAAGGTGGAAGATTGAAGCTGCTGAAGATTCTGCGTTTAGAACTTTTTTTCTTATTCTTTCTGGAGCCGATAAACAGCCGCTTTTTGTTCAAATTTTGCCCCAAGGTTCTAAATACGAGGATTCTATCGCTCCCCTGCTCGAAAAGTATCCCGACTCCCGTTATATTCAATGTATGGCTCAAAATGCTCAAGGCAATACAGCCTATTTGACAAAGTACCATAGTTTATATTAGTATCAAAGAATGAATAGTACTGAAATTACTCAAAATACCGATGCTCCGTCTCATTTTAGATCTATAAAAACCTTTGTTTTAAGAACAGGGCGGATGACTGAGGGGCAAAAAAGAAATTATGAGTCTTTTTATCAAAAGTGGTGTATTCCATATACCGAAAGTCTGATAGACTTTAAAACCTTTTTTCAAAATGATAATCCCGTAATCATAGAAATCGGTTTCGGTATGGGAACTGCAACTGCTCAAATTGCCGAGGACAATCCCGATAAAAATTATCTTGGTATTGAAGTTTTTAAGGCCGGGGTGGGAAAGCTTTTAGGCGAAATAGAAGAAAAAAAATTGAATAATTTAAGGATTATTGAACATGATGCAATTGAAGTTTTAGAGAATATGATAAATGATGAATGTGTTGACGGCTTTCACATTTTTTTCCCCGATCCGTGGCAAAAAAAGCGAAATCACAAAAGGAGGCTTGTAAGAAGACCTCGAACCGATTTGCTTTCAAAAAAATTAAAAAAGGGCGGCTATATTTATATGGTGACAGATTGGGAAAATTATGCAGAAGATGCCTTTGAACAGTTGAGCGAAACTCCCGATCTAAAATCCAAGTACGAAAAATTCGCTCCTGCCCAAAGCTGGCGTCCTGCAACAAAGTTTGAAAAAAAGGGCTTAAAAAAAGAACACGTGATAAATGAGCTCATATTCGAAAAACTTTGCTGCAAAAAGTTTTTATAGGGGAAGTTATGGGGGCAAATTCTTTTGGGCGGTTTTTTACGGTGACAAGTTTTGGCGAAAGCAGGAGTGCCGGGGTAGGGGCTGTGATAGACGGATGCCCTGCCGGAATTCCCCTTTGTGCAGAGGATATTCAAAAAGAGCTTAACCGCAGAAAACCTAAAAACTCGTTTGACGATAGTGACAGCATAAAAAATGTTTTTTCTACCCGCCGAAACGAGACTGATATCTGCGAGATTCTTTCGGGTGTTTTTGAGGGTAAGACCCTCGGAAGTCCTATTGCCGTTCTTGTTAGAAATAATGAAACCTCATCCAAGGATTATGACAACTTAAAAGATGTTTTCCGTCCGGGGCATGCCGATTATGCTTATGAGGTAAAATACGGGCATAGGGACTACCGAGGCGGGGGCCGCGCTTCAGGCAGGGAAACAATCGGGCGTGTTATAGGCGGAGCTGTTGCAAAAAAGATGCTTGAGGTCTTTGCCCTTAAAACGGATAAAAAACCTATTGAGGTGAGGGTAAGAGCCGAAGAAATTGCAGGCCTTAAAGCGGAAACGCCTATTAAAGAAGATGATGAGCTCCCTGAGAATATTTTTGAAAGGCTTAAGGCTTTAGCTTATAAGGGGGACTCGGCAGGCTGTATTTTGTCTTGTTCTATTTTAAATGTACCTGAGGGCTTGGGTTCCCCTGTTTTCGGTAAGCTTGATGCGGTTTTGTCCCAAGCCATAATGTCGATAGGCTCCGTTAAGGGCATAGAAATAGGAGGCGGCTTTTACTCGGCTTCTATTCCCGGCAGTGAAAATAATGAAATTTCAAAAAACTATTCGGGAGGCATTTTAGGCGGTATTTCCTGCAACATGGATTATCCCTTAAATTCCAATTATGAAGCCGGAAGAAAAGGTGAGCAAGGATGTCAAATAGATCTTAAACTTGCCGTAAAACCGGTTCCCTCTATAAAAATGAACCAGGGCACCTTTAATAAAAGAGGAGATAGAGTTACGCTTTCTGTAGGAGGAAATCACGACATCTGCCTTTTCCCCCGAATTGTTCCTGTAATTGAAGCTATGATCTATCTTGTGCTTGCAGATGCTTTTTTAGCCTCAAGGATAGAAAGGTTTTAGAAATGTAAAAACACTCTTTAGGATTATGATAATAAACAATAAAAAAAGGCACTCAAATGAGTGCCTTTGAAACAAGCTAGCGGCAATAGGGCTTATCTAATCTGTGATTTTATAATTATATATTGAATATATACTTACACAATTAAAATAAAACTTGCTTACATAATGCTTACATAAATAAAGGGCTGCTTCATTTTAAGCAGCCCCTTTTCATTAAAACTTTATTTTTCCTTTAACCTGAAATAAATATACAATCCAAGACTTGCAAACCCGAAAGCTGCAAGAACAATCACGCCCTTGAACTGTATAAACCCGGTAATTATTAAAATTAAAATTCCAATCCATAGCGGTATAAGTGCAACCTTACGCCGGGAGTATTTGATGGTATCAAATACCGCCAAGGCACCCCCCGCTAAACCGATAACTGCGCCGATGCAGTCTAATAAAGTTGTTTGTCCGTAATTGATGATAAATACTGAAAGTATTATCATCCCAATGATCACAAAAAACATAAATTTATTTTTCATATAAACCTCCTAGTTTATAAAAATTTTAATTTCATTTTTAAAATAAAAAATCCTATACCGCCTAAAATTAAAAGCCCTAAAATGCAAGACAAAATCACAAGAGCTATTTTTAGCCTGTAATTTTTAGTTTTTAGCCTCTCAATCTCCGTTTGTTTTTTCTGGATTTTTTCTTCCTTCTGTGCTATCAAATCCTTGCTTTCTTTTTCGTATTCTTCTAAGGATTTCTCGGATTTCTTCAAAGATAGCCTCGCTTGTGTCAACTGATCTGTTAAGCTCTCTTGATATTTCCGAGCCTCGCTTAATTCTGTTTCCAAGTTCTGTATTTGCGATGATAGCATCTGTTTGACGCTCTCCCACTTCTCCAATAGAGTCTCTAGCTTTGTAAGCTCCGACTCTGTTATCATATATTCCGTTTGCTGTCCGGCAGCCGGTAAAAAGCAAAAGAATGCAAACAATAAAAATAAAAAACTTCTTTTCATTCATTTACACCTCCTTTTTTTCTTAAAAAGCCTAAAACATGGTTATACTTCCAACAAGCAAATTTAGTACCTGTTTGAGCATACCCGTCTTGCTCCAAAACCTTGAGATAGTTTTTTTCTGCAGCGATCACAATCGCAACATGGCCGTAAGGGTTGCCCCGCATTTTATCAAAAACGACAACATCTCCGGCAATAGGCTTATTTGCAGGGTAAGGCAGCTTCTCTAAATACTTAACCTCAATCGGCTTTTTTTCGTATTCGGTGTAAAGCTCCCTAGCTCCGCTAACTCCTGTAGGTTGCGGTATGTTTAAAACATCCTTGCAATACTGCCTAAAAAGGTCAACGCATTGATAGCCGTATTTTTTATCAAAATCAACTTTTTTGCCTTTGTACTCTTTTACGAATTCTTCTAATGTCATATATTTCCTCCTAAAAATTAAATTGTCCTTTTTGTAAGTTTTTCTAAAACAGCCCGCAAGTTTTCGGCTTGTCTTAACTTCTTTTCCATCTTCTCACGGCAAAAGTCGGCCCTGATTTTATCCCCTATTTTTTCAAATAGAGGCTTATAGCTTAAATACATATCCGCTTTACTTTTGACTTCCATTAAGTAAATTTTTGTAACTCTTTTTGTAAAATCTTGGGCGATAAAATAAATCTTTTCTTTTTTGACGGCGTTTAATGGTCTGGTCGTACAAGATTTAGACCTCATAATCTCTTTATTTAGTCTGATAAATAATTCTTCGGCAAGTTGTTTTATATAAACGTTTACGGTATCAACCGTTAAATCTTCAAACCCGTTTTTGTAAAGCCTCTTGTTTAAAATACTCTCAGCCCTATACATACAACAGGCTAAAATACTTATATCACTTAAAAGATAAGAAAGGTCAGGCAGGATATCCTCAATTCGTTCTTTTCGTAAAAGCTCTATTTTCTCACAATTATCCTTCATCAGGTACATCAAGCCGATACTGTCTATCGTCTGAATTTTCCCGCCCTCGGAAACTTCTATAGTTTGTCCCAAAATTGACATCTTCCCGCCTTTTTTAAAAAGCAAAATAAAAAGAGAAGGAATAACTATAAGCCCTATTATCAAAATCACCACCCAACCGATAGCCGGTATATTGCTAATCTTGTCCATACACTAATCTTAGCAAAAATAAAAAATTTTGTTACATAAGTTATAAAATTTTTATAAAAGTTAAATAAAGATATGATGAATTTATGAAAAAATTACAATTCTAAGTTTTATTCTTGTAAATTTGAAATCATATAAATACCGCTATCTGTTTTTATTCTAAAAATTGAAGAAAAGTGTGAAAAAGGTTTGACAAGCATTATATGTCTGATTTTTCCATTATGGAAACATGATAGAGGTGAAGGAAATGCTGTTTCTGCAGGTTTAAAAATTTTATTGTTTCCCATTATTCTTAATCCGCTGTCTTTTATAGGTCTTTCATAAATAAGTAACTCATAAAAATTATAAGTAAAGGTTGCATCTATAGTTCTTCCATACCCAAAAATTCCTATAATAAGTTCTTTGACTTTAAATTTAACATTCTTTTCATCATAAGATGATATTGAACCTTTACTATCTCTTGGAAATACAGAACCCAGTCTAAAAGGCCCATGTATCTCATTTGATGCTGATACTGTAGTGTATGAAATAGCTCCATATGCAGGAATATTTTCATTACAAGTCATTTCTATTGTTAAACCTAATCCATACATAATAAATTCATTATCAAAAGAGATTCTAAAAACAGGTTCAGATGGAGCCGGGCTCCATACCGCATAATTGCATGAAGAATTTATATTTTCATCTTTTAAACATTCAGTATCACCTGTAATATATCCTCTTGTGTTTATTTTTGCAATATTTCCAAATTTTATAACATTCCTTGAAAATTCAGTTAAGGGAAAATCCATATTATATTCCTTTTCTAAACCATATTTCGCCAAACACGGCATTTTGAGGATCTTCTGTTAGTGTAGGTGCAATTAATTTATTTGCTGTAACAGTAGCCCCCTTTATATATATATCCCCATTCGTATCAATCTTAAAAATCTCTTCTCCCTTATTCCTAATCTTCAACCCATTCAGCTCATCAAACCACGCTTCAAAATCCTGATTAGTTGTATCGTCTGTATCAATTTTTAATTTTTGAACCACAAGATTTTTAATAAACGCCTGATTGACTAAAAGCTCATCAATCATCGCTTTTTGAGCGACGAGTACTTTAGCAAACAACGCCCCGAAGTGCCCCGTCTGATGTTTTAGCTCCTCAATCTGGAACATATGCACTAAGCAAGCTTGATACTCTTTTGCATAGTTTACTTCCGGCTCTAGGTTTACCCACTGTGCACCCGACCACCTATAGCACACCCCGACCTTCCAGCCGCCTATTGTTTGCCCCGATAACACCCAATCGCCGCCGTTAGCGTCTACAGCTCCGAGCTTTTCGCCTTTGGTAATAATGGCCGTCCGTGTAGAAGGTACTGTTTCCACAACACCTAAGTATCTAGGCGTATTGTTTGCAATGATGTTTTCAAGCTGCTGTACCTGTGTGCCTTTTGTTACAAGTCGATATAGCCCGTTTATTTCGTTGCTGTTTAATACTTTCTTATAAAATCTAAACTCGTCAAAAGTAGCGTGAGTTCTTCCTCCTCCGAGCTTTAGCCCTTCGGAAAAATCCACGGGGTCGTTCCCTGCGGTAAGTTCCGCTCTTAATTCGGCGTTTTTGTAGATTTTGAAAAAACTGTTTTTTGCAAACAAGAAGCACCAGTGCGTTTGCTCTTGGTCGTCTTTGATGTCGGTTACTGTTTTAGTATCTTCAAGCTCAACGGTTAAAAGGTCTGTTCCTTGGTCAAAGTAAACCTTAATATTTGCCGTTGCAAAAATGCCTCTATACTCCGCTGAGTCTACCACTCCATCCCATTGCCTCCAAAGAGAGATTGTTAGTTCGTTTCTGTTCCCGTCAATCGGTACAGTTCCAGCCCCTGCCGGTAAATAAAGAGCATTACCCGATACTCCTTGAACAAATTGAGCATCGGCGGGTAATGTCATGTTCGCTCCGCCTGCATAATTGATAGACTCCATAGATTACACCTCGCTTTCCGTAAACATTCCGGCAAAATAAAAATGTCTTTCGTTTTCCGGAATGTCGATGTTAAATTGCAAAAGTTTAAGGCCGTTAATCTCTACCGTGTTTTGAAGGACTTCATTTTCAGGAACATGGACGAAGCCCCATTGATAGTTGGGTAAGTTTTGTTTTATTTTTGCAAAATTACCGCAAACAATTTTATCAAAATTAAACTCGGCGTTTGTTTTGAATCCCGTAAAGCTGGGATTCGGGGTATAATGGTCGGCCCAACACAAAATGCCTATTATTAAATTTCCTGTCTTTGAATAGGGAATTCTTACATTTGTATGTTTTTTATTCGCAGCAAAATAAGACAGGGTAAGACTTGCCAATAGTGAATTGTGAGTGCTCTTGCTTGCCGGATTATAGAATTCTAAATCAAAAATTCTTGCAGGCGTCCATAAAAAGTCCGTGTTTCTTTCGGCGACAGCCCAGCCCCCGATGTTCCAAGTTGCGACAGAGCCGGAAAGGGCTATGTAAGAATAGCCTTCATCATCTTTGATTATATCTTCTTTGTTATAATTAAACCCTATCCATTGATAATATCTTGAATCCCATGCGTCTTGGTTTTTAGGATTAAAAACAACGCTTTTAGCATAATCGGCATGTTTATCTGCGACCTGTGATCCTAAAAGTTTGTTAATACTTTTGTCAACGTTGCATATCCATGCTGTAGTAATTCCATGTGCCCAGTTGTCGGCGTTTGTATATTTTATAAAAAATGTACCGTCTTTGTTTTCGGGTAGTTTTATTTTAATGACAATATAATTCACAGGCGTTTGAGTTTCACAATTTGAGATGACGGTATGCCCCGTTAATTTAATCATGTATTGGGCATACCATTTCCCATATTTTGAAACAGCCCCTGTTCCGACTCCAATTAAGTTGGTAATCGGCGAGTCTGTCATCTGGAAGTCTTCTTTTCCGTCCCAAATTATTTGTCCGTTTTTATAAAGCGGTTGTAACAAAGCCGCTTGTTTTTTAACTTCACCCAAGCCTGCCTTAACTTCATTGTAAGTTTCAGTAAGCCGATTAACGGCTTCAATTACTTGTTCATTTGTCATTTTGTTTAATCTCCTTATATAACTTTTATAAAGGGGTATACCCCGTATGATTTAACTCTATTGTCTTCGGCTGTAGGGACGACTTTTGAAGCATTAAATCCTAGAAGTCTTAAGTAACTACTGCTTTGAGATGTTCCGGAGTCAATATAACCTGTATCTAGTGTTTGAAATACTCCGGTTGTAACATTGGGGTACCCATCGTTACCCTGAACGCCAACACGACCCCTAATATTCCTTATGGCGTCGCCCTGATACTCCAGAGCTAAGCTAGCTCCGCCTCGGCCGCTTCCGTCATCGACAGCTCGTAATGCTGCGCCTCTTAAGTCAGGCAGTTTTGGATAGCCGAAAGCATCATAGCCCAGATAGTTTTTCTTATTCTTATTCCCAAAATTTTCAAGCCAGAATTGATAAAATTCGGGGTAAAGTTCCGGAATAAACGAATAGCCGTTGGCATATAAATAGCCGTAAGTATATTTTTTGCCGGTGAAGTATCTAATTTCGCCGATAGGGCCTGACTCTTTGATAAGTCGGTCTTTGTGAGCATTTTCCAGTTCGTTTGTTTTTTCTTGAATAAAGAGAAGCATTTTATTTTTTTCTGCAATAAAAAAACTGTTTACTTCATTTTGAAAATTTGTTATTGCTTGAAGAGCTGTATTATTGAGCGTGTTTTCTGTATTTTGTAAAATCTCATCAATTAAGGATTGCTTGATATTGCCCTCAAAAGCCCACACATTCCCTCTAAAATCAACGACTGCATAACAACCCAGCCCGAATGTTTCGGCATTTATGTTTTGTGATATTTTGTTTGTGTCGGCTTCTTCCGTCTCAATCTTAACATTAAAATTTCCTGTCAGTTTGTAAACAATCAAATATTGCTTTGCTCCATTGCCGTTTTGTTTGTTAAAGAATAATTGTAATGTAAAATCATTTTTTAATTCTCCCGAAAGAATAATTACATTATTCACGGCCTCTTCAAAAGTCATTTTGATTTCTGCCCTGTTCGTGCAGTCGTACTCGATTATTTTAGATTGCCAAGCGGTAAATGATGGATCGGGGGTGGGTAGGGC
Organism: Treponema sp. OMZ 798; assembly: GCF_024181385.1. Taxonomy (NCBI): domain Bacteria; kingdom Pseudomonadati; phylum Spirochaetota; class Spirochaetia; order Treponematales; family Treponemataceae; genus Treponema; species Treponema sp. OMZ 798. Next base: position 1,632,808 of record NZ_CP051305.1, on the reverse strand, counting down.
CTGCGGAGTTTCGTCAAAGTTGATGAGGCCTAAAAGGTCGGTGTCGGGAGGGAAAGATAAATTATTTTCGGCATCGCTTGCAACTTGCAGTACCGCCCTGGACTTATAATAATCTGCAAATTTTTTATTAAAAGCCTCTCTATCAACCTCTAAAGCTTCAGACATCTCATCAAAGATTTTTAATTCTACAAAAAGATAATCTCTTAAAGCCTTAAAAGCTGCTTTATAAGCATTTATCTCTGATTCACTTTTTTTTGCTTTTTCTGCTTTTTGTAAAATAATAGGATATTCCGTTTCGATAATGCTTACTTCTTTTTTTAAAATCTGCTTTTCATTCGCCGTAATAACCCCGTCAGCCGATATATTCTCATGCAGTTTTTCAATATCGGCAATGATCTTAGACTGTGCAGCATCCGAACTTTGTAAATGTGTATGAATAGAATTTATAATTCCGCTGTCTATATTGCCTAAAACCTTTAAACTTCCCACTGTCAAAGCCTCATGGCTTTTATCATTTGATTGTAAATTCATTATTTCCTCCTGCCCCATAAGGCACTAGGCGCTTCACTGTTTATAATCTGCTCGCCTGCATAAAAGGCTTCTTTTACTCCTGATGTTGGTAATCCCAATGTAAGGGCTGATGCCTCCCAATATTTTTGAGCCGCTTTTTTAATATCTGCATCGGTTAAAGCTTTTGAACCGTCTATAAATTTTTCTGCAGCAACAAACACATTCGAGTTGCCTCTATATTTTGTCTTACCTGTGATTGCTTTTTCTGCAAAGCCTGTTATCATTCCGTTGATTAAAGGTACGCTGTCCGTGGCTTGTGTAAAGGCATAAAAAACTCCTCGGCGTATTTTATCTTCAGGTTCATCTTCATCGTCTCCAAAACCTTCGGTAACCGCACCCACTGCAATACCGGCTAAGGCGTAACCTGTAATTATTCCTGCGGCTCTTGCATATTGCTTATTTTTAATTGCATTTGGTAGATCATGCCTTATATTGTTATAGATGACATTAAGAGAACTTTGGAATTGCAGTAACATTCTTAAAGCCTCACCGCCTTCTCTAAAAAGTGGGGCTAACTCCTCGGCTCTTCCTGACGGTTGAGTTCTTACCAATACATCATCGGCCCATTGCGTGGCTTGTAAATCTATTTCTAAATCGGTTAATGGCTTTTCAAGGTTTGAGTTTTCTTTTTCAAGCATTGCTTTTTTTTCTCTAAAAGCTGCAAGCCAACCCGGAGCAACACAAGCCTTGTCTATCCACTCTAAGCCCTCCATGCCTTTTTGTTGTAATTTGGTAATGGCTTTACCGCCCTTAGTCTTAGCTTCTTTTGCAAGTTCATCTACTATACCCTGCATCATATCAAAGCTTCTGTCCTGCATTAGTTTACTATGTGAATGAATAAATTCCATCATTTCCTTATTATGCACTGTCAAATCTAAGGCTGCCTTTGCGTAAGATATGGGATTGACATATTGCATAAATGGAGCAGGGCTTGTTAAGCCTTGCTTTATAATACCTGACATTTTCCAGCCTAGATAAGCGGCTGCCGTATTACCCCGTAACATTCTTAACATCTTATCCGTATCGGAATAAACCCTTCCGGCTGTTGGATCTATAATCGTATTTACCTGTTTATCAAGGTACCTTAACGCCTCGCTTCCGTAGGCTGTTTCAAGAGTTCTCCTAAATTGTTTTGAATCATAACCTTTTATAACCCTGTTTAATTTTTGAGCATATTTGTCATAAGCATAAAGTCTTTCGTTTGCTTCTATACTTTCTAAAAACGTATTTACTGCGTTCAGCTTAATAGGTGATTGATTGCCTTTTCCTATATCAATACGCGCCTTAGTCTGTCCTTTTTCTATACCGTGCCTTGTGCCTGTTGCGTGCTCTCCCACAATCTTTTTTTGAGTTTTTCGGGCATCTTCCTCTCCTGATACATCAAGCCTTAACATTGGAAAGTAATCATCTCTTATTTCTGTGATAATATTATTTACAGTGCGGTTGTGGTCTTTTAATCTGATACCCTCGGCTTTGTATTCTTTTTTTAAATAATCTACAAAGTTTTTAATCCTTTCATCGCCCCGGATTAGGTCTTCTGCTTTTTCAAGAACCCTGCCGTATCGCATTTCGGAAAAAGTATCTAATGCTCCATAGCTGTTTGATTGCTTAGCAATATCTCTTTCGTCTTGCTCTGCAAAGTTTCCGTATTGGACGGCGGCCCGGCTCTTTTCGTCAAAACCGGCAAGGTAGGCTCCTATTATCTCACTTACACTTAATGTTAAATCCTTTTTATCTTTTCCTACATAAAAATTTTCAAACAATATTTTTTTTTCTAGGTCTGCAACTTTTAATCCGTTTTTTTCCATAAACTCGTTAAAATTACTTAAGCGGGTATCCATTCCTGCTTTAAACCTATTGTAACATTCTCGCTGTTCAAATTCCAATAAGTCATATAGAACGCCTCGATTTCCGCCGTCAAGCATTTCTATAAAAGCGTAAGGCCTCATGGCTGCATACTTTAATTTTAACCTCAAATTCTGTAAGCCGCCTTTTTTTTGCTTTTCCGCATCGCTCCAAGTTGCTGCCTTTTCATCAAATCCTTTTTTGTGTATAAAGTTTTTTATACCCATATCTCTAATTAAAGCAGCTTCAAATTTTTCTGTTGCTTTTTTTGCAGAATATTTTTGTCGCCCCTCTCTATAAGTTTTTTCTATAACCTTTGCTAAGTCTATAAGCTCATCAACAGTCCATTGACTTAAAGGCTGGTGTTTTAATTTAGCAAGCATTGATTCAGGTAAAACGGTTGAGGCTAGTTTTTCTATTTGCTCATCCGTTAAATTCTCTGTTTTCATGTCTAAAAAGTTCTTTTCGGTACGGTTATAGATACCCAGGCTAAAAAACTTATTGCGAGCCGGTATTAGTCTTCGTGCGAGTTTTTTATCATCGGCCGTCCATTCTCCGATAGGTTTATTTTCAAGAAGGTTTCTTAAAGTCTCCCAGCCTTTTTTGTTTCCTGACATTCTACCTAATGTTTGCCGGTATTCCTGACTTGTTGACCATAGTGCATAAGCTTCCCTTATTCTGGGATCATCTTTATCTACTGTTGCATTTAAAGCTTTTTGTGCCTCTTTTTTTAAAAACCATTGAACTGCTGCTAAGGCTTCGGCTTCTTCGGCGTTACATACTTTTAAGTTTATTCTTTTCATAACTGCTTTTAAAGCAACATCACGGGCTTTAACCGTATCGGTTAAGACTTTTCTATTTATTCTTTCATTTTTTAATTGTTCTTCCAAATTGTGAATAATCCGGCTATCGTATGCGTTATCTTCTTTTAATTCGGCAATATGTTTTTCAAGCTCTTTTATATTTTTATTTTTTTCTTTGATAAGTTCTTCTATCTGTTTTATGTCCTCACTTGTGATTGTTCCCTTATTGATTCGATCTTCCATTTCCTTATTATTGATTGCCTTAAGAAGTCGTTGCTTTTCTGCAGGGCTCATATTTTCAAGTTTTAATTCATCCAACTTAATACCTATATCAGGCCTACTTTTAAGTTTTGTAGTAATAATTGCATCGGTTGTATCGGCATCTTTAACTTTCATATCTTCACGGCCCATGATATCTGCATAAAGAGAACGATAAGAGCGAGGACTATTTCTCATTTGCCCTTGAATATTTTTAATGGAATTTTCGGAAAAACTCTTGCCTCTAAAAGCATTTGACATTTGGCTTTTCCATGCGTGATTTTTCATCTCTCTATTTATTCTTGATTGTTTTCGTTTTAAATCATCACGGTAATCCGCTTCTTGCTCGTCTGCCGGCTTAAAGTTATCAAAATCAAAATAGTAAATATTTGCCGCTTCTTTTATAAATTCATATACTTTTTCAGTATCTTCAATTTCCTCAACAAACATCTCATCTTGAATTTCAGCCCTGGACTTAGGCTTATGTTTTTCCTCTGCATGATTTTCACTAACCGCCTTTGCGTAAGTTTCAGTCCATGCTTTCTCTTTTTCTGTTAAACTTCGTAAAGCAGTAAATCCGTTAAGTTCTGCAAAAATATTTCTAAAGCCTTGTAAATCCTCTTTAATATAATTCAAGGCTAAATTATACTGTTTTTCGGTTAAAGGTTTACCGTTTGTTATTTGGTATGCGATTGTAGAAAATGCCCCGTCTGAGTTTTGCATTAAATTTTTTAGTTCCGTAAAGCCTTGATTTTCTGCTTTTATATAAGCTTTCATAAACTCGCGAATAGCTTCACGGTTTTCCATCATTTTAAGGAATGTATCGTTTTTAACGTTTTCGTCTTTTAAATCTTTTTGTAAAGCTTTTTCAAGCTCAGGCGATAAAGCGTCCCTGTAGACCTTATCGGCCTTAGCTCTTTCTTCATTATTTGAATATAAAAACTTATAGGCTTCACTTGGATTTTCTCCAATAACAATTCTTTCTAAATGCTCCCTCGCAGCTTCTTCTCCTCCCGATTCCGCAGCCTCGGCCGTATCCTTATAGGTTTCTACCTCTGTTTGAAAATAGATATTATCATTTCCGGCATCAAAAGAACCCTCATTATCTACGGCCGATTTTATTTGATTGGATTCAAAAGCAATGTATATATGTGAACCATCGGTGCCGTCTACTATAATACCGTCTCTTTCATCTTCCTTTGCGTTTTCATAAATATCTTGTGCGTAGTAGTCAAAATAAGCGGTTGCACTGTCATTTGCTTCAAGCTCTCTTCTTTCTTCTCCTTTCCAAATTTTAATAGGATATCCGTCTTCTTCGGCTTCTTCTTCACTGTCATATCCTTCACCTGATAACAGCTCATTTATTTCATATTCAACATCAATATGATTTGCATCTCGAATATTTAAAAATACAGGCATAATAATGCCGTTTCCATACATTTCTGCAACTTCATAATTTCCGAAAAAAAAGGCTTTTTGATCTTTATTTAGATAGCTACCCTGACTAAATCCTCCGTTCTGTTTAAAAGTATCAAACTCATGACGTGTCCCATGATACACAACTAAAGGCTCGCCGTTTTCATCAACCACCTTACTTGAATTTTCAGAATCATTTTCCCAATCGCCGAACCACTTCTTAAAGCTATCTGTTCTAACCTGTAACCATTGATCCTCGTCTAAATTAGTATCTTCCCCGTTTGGAGCTTTCAGCCATTTATCACTATTTTCATACCTAGCCCTCACATCGTCTATTTCTTTTAACTCTTCTTTTGTGGGCTCTGTTTGAAAAAATACATCTCCCATCTCGTTAAGCCGTCTTTGTTCAAGAGCCCTGTTTCTATTAAACTCCTCATAACTTGTATGTGATCTTTTTGCTTCCTCCCGTATTTTTGTCTTTATAGCCTCATCATCAAGATCAGGATGATACTTTTTATAATATTCGATAGTTTCAGCTTCATACTGTGCACCGTTTAATCTTATATCCTCTTTTATCTCTTCTGCTGCCTTTATATCTTGTTGGACGGTTTCTCTTGCCGCCTCTGTAGCTTTTTCATAAGCCTCGTTTATCTTGCCTTTTTCTGTTTTAGTATTGACGGCTTCGGTAGTTTCGGCTATAATAGAATCAGCCTGAGCCGTGGGTGTGCCGCTGTTTTTAGCCGTCTCCCACCTTTGGGGTTGTTCATTTTTAACTCCCCATCTTTGCTCAGGCTTAATTATTTCATCAAGCTCAAGTGAGTATATTCTATGTCCGTGTTCTTCGGTTTCTTTTAGCGTTATAAGAGCTTCGCCGCTTTTACCGTCTGCTAATGTTAAGGCTGCTGTAAAGCGTTTTATACTTACTATATTCGAGCGTTCATCTTTTATATCTGTATGAGTATTAACTAACTTAGCTTTTTCATAAAGAGTTTTTATTTCTGCAACTGCTCCGTAATGTTCTTTACGCGTAAACCCGTTCTTCTCCGATTTTTCTACTGCCTTATTGCTTGTCATCTTATTTATCCCTGTAGAAGATACGCGGGCTGTAATACCGGTTTCTTTATTCTTTATATCTGTATTTTTTACATCTTCAAGAGCTTGTTTTACTGCATCAACTGACGATAAAACATTTTTTATAAATACACTATTGCTCTTACTTTCAGTATCTATGTGTTTTTCTGCCTGTTTTAAGACACTGTTATCTTTTCCTAAAAGTTCATCATATACCTTGCGTATATCATCATTTATGCCTATTATCTCTTTTAAGTTCTTATAAATACGGCTTAAAAATTCGGCTGCCTTTTGGAATATGTTTTTTAATTCCTCTGTAGGGGCTATGCCTTCTTTTAAGTATTGTTCAAATCCTTGTGCAAATTCTTCTTCCTGTGCTCTTGTCCATTTCCCGTCTTTTACATTAAAAGCCGCTTCCGCTTGCGTTAATAAGTCTCCTTTTAAAGTCTTTCGTGCAACATGGGCGGTCTCATGCACAAATGTACTAAAATCTGCCTTCTTACCTACATAAACTAAAGCCTTTATATCTCCTTGAATTTCTTTAAAGGCTGCCGCTCCCTTTATATCCTTAGTATCTATTTCTTCCTGCGCTGCTATCTTTTCAAGGTCGGCGGGGGCTGTGTTAGTTAGAATCTCATCAGAATAGTATGTATCTAAATAAGTTTGAGCGTCCATCCCGGCACCCTTAGCCAAGGCATCAAAAATAACCGTTGCCGTGTGCCTTTCCTCATCGGTTAAGTTAGGCATTGTTTCTTTTAAGCGTTCGGCAAGTTTTATATTTTCTCGTATTTCATCCGAGCTTTTTTTTGTAAAATACTGTAGGCCGTTTTCTTTTCCGTTCGGGTTTTCGGCTATAAGTTCAGCCTTAATCTTTTGTAAAGTTTCACCTTTAGGATTCCATTCAATTTTTGCACCCTCAAATTTCTCTCCAAAGTCTCTTACAAATTCTTTTATAATGCCTTGGTATTCATCGCTTTGAACTCTTACATTTTTAATCGTTACGGTGTTTTTCTCCTTGTCAAAGGAATAATAAATATGTCCGTAATCGTTATATTCGGTTTCCTGCGTGGGGTCTCCCACTATATACTCGCCCTCTATATTCCCGTTTGCTTTCTCGTGTCTTTGCCCCTCTGTAATATAAAGCCTATCACCATGTCTTACAACATCGGCTGCCTTGCCCCATCTTTTGGGTACGGGCTTTTCTTCTCCGTTTTCATCTTGTTCTTTTATGATGTTTCCTTGTTCGTCTGTTTCATAGATTATATTACCTTCCTTATCCCTCATTTCCTCGCCTTCAATTCTGGCGTTTTCATGAAGCCATTCATCATAATCGTTAATTTTTGCTTTTTGAAAACTTTCACGGGCTTGCTTTTGTGCTTCATAGATATTGTCAAGGTTTTCTTTTTTATCTTCATCAGTCATGCCTTCAAACATAACATTATCTTTATTCTTTCTGATAAAGTCCTCTTTTGAAGGATTTACTATTGCCGATTTTTTTAAATTGCTTGCTTCCTGCACATTTGCATTTGTAAACTTTACGGCTCCCGGTACACCCAATACCAAAGAAGCAGTAATACCGCCCGTAAAACTTTCCCAAACATTACCGGCAATAGTCCATGCATCGTCTGTTTCAACACCTTCACCTTGTAAGACGGCCGCTAATTCTTTTGTGCCTGCGCTTACTAATTCCTGTACTGCTTCTTCAACTCCTTCACTAAATGTATCTACTCCATAATGCCGTAATCCCTTAGCAATATTTCCCATTGTTCCTTTGGCGTTCAGTCTTGTAATCATTTTACTGACTATCTTATCCGCTCCCAATCCCTTGCCTGTAATACTTGCAACATTTCCTAAAAATACTTCAATAGCTGCTTGTAAGCCTCCCGACATTACAGCCATTTTTTTAGCAAGTTCCGGTTTTACTCCTGCTTTTTTCAAGTCTAAATATTCAAGTCCTGTTTGCATTTCCATCGATCTGGCAAAACCTGCGGCCGTTCCTATTCCGGGTGCAATTATAGAACCTAAAGCAGAAGGAATAAAAACATGAGCCGAAAAAGGGATCGTTTGTGCTCCTGATTGTAATAACTTGGTGAACCATGTACGGGGCATATCATCTTTTAGATATTCATTATCTTCTTCTATCTCTTTTATTTCATTTTGCAACCTTTGAATTTCTTTTACATCGCCGTTATGTTCTGCCTTTAAAAGTTGGGCTCCAAGCCCTCCTAATTTTACGGTGTTATTTCCCAAAGAAAAACTATTGACTATGGAAGTAAAAGCACTTTGAGGCGTTTTTTTGACCGGCCCTAACCACCAGTTATTCAAATCTTCCAAGTGCTCATAAGTGTAGGATAAAGGCATGTTAAATTGTTTTGAATATTTATATGCAGAAGCAAATCTATAGGCTTCATCTTCAGGTATTTCAGCATTTGCAATCGCCGTATTTAGTATTTCATATTCTTCATCACTCAAATTGATTAAATACCTATCTTGATTCTTTTTTCGTTTTTTTTCTCTTTCCTCTATTTCTCTTATCTGATTTTGTGAATTCAAAAAAGATAAATCTGTATTTTTCTTTTCAAACCTATTATTATCAAAAACAGTGTTGGGTTGTCCAAAGTCTAAATAGTGATAAGTCGTCTGTCCTCGTCTTCCTTGATTTTGTCCTAAAATTATATCGTTAAAGTCGCTCATTATTATTCCTCCTTAATTTAAAAACTACTCATACTTTTGTTTGAGTGCCTAAAGTCCTTCTTTTCTTTTTTGTAGTTTTGAATAAACCTTATTTTTTCTTCATCCGATAATTTATCATATTCTGCTTTTATTTTAGGACTCATAGTTTTAATTAAACTTTCATTGATTATATCAACCGGTGAAATTTCTTTTTTGAAGGCTTGAATGACTTCATCTTTATTGAGTTTGTAACCTCTACCTATATTTTTATCTTTTTCTCTTTGATTTATTGCGTTATATAATTGCAAAAAGCGTTGTCTATCTTCTTGAGTATTAAGCTTATCATAAAAAGGTTTAATATCCCGTTGTATGCTTTCAGCTTTAAAACCGGAATGGGTTAGTTTATCAATCGCTTTTTTCTCTGCTTCTATTTTTGCATCTTTTTTATCCTGTCTGACTTCTTCAGATAACTTTTCTGTAGTTTTAATTTCCTTAGTTTCCCAATCAACTGTTCTTAATACAGCTTTACCGTTCTTGTCGGTTTCAAAGTAAGAGGCTTTTGTTCCATATGTGCAATAAATTCTATTTGCTTCCGTATCATGGAAAATAGATAGCTTGCCTATATCCTTTTCATCGTTAGGGTTCAAGCCTAAAGCAATAGCTGTTTCTCGTCTTAAATCGTTTTCATGAGCTGCAACGGCCGCTTTAGCTTCTTCTCTGATAACTATAGTTCCAGTTCTATCCTTAGTAATAACTCCCGGCTGAGTTGTTTCTGCTACTAGCTTGCCTAAGTTTTCGGCTGATTCTTTTTTCCACCACAAGGCACCGCTTGAACCTGTGTATGAATCAAACATTTTTGCTGTATTTTTTCCTGATTGCTTTTCCATTAAAGCCAATAAGTCTTTATTGGCTAAATCAGGATATCTTGACTGTCCTACAATATTCAACAATCCTTCAACAAAATTTCCTGCATTTTCTAAAGCGGCCTTTTGTTCTTCAGGCGGTAATTTATCTACGCCTAATTGAGCCTTTCTAAGAGTATCGTATGTTTCTTTATATTTTTTTACAGGCTCTTTTAATCCCGGAGGTAAAACATCTTCTATCTGTTTATAAAATTCTTCGATGACTCCCGGAAATACATAAGCTGCCGGTACTCCTTTTATTTTAGCTATTTTATCTATATCGATCAACATTTGATCTTTAACTTCGTTTGCACTGACATGAGTTTTTCCTCCATTTTTATCATAAGCATCCATTCCGTACTTCCATTTTTCTGCATAAACGGCAGCAAATTTTTTTATATCCAAAGAACCCAATGCAGCTAAAGGACTACCTGATTTTATATATTTGTCGATATTTTGTAAAAAATCATAGTATTTTTGAGTATATAAATCAGCTGTATTAGGATTTATTGCCTCTCCCGATTGAGCTTGAATGTTTTGTAATTCATTTATTCTTCCTTCGGCTAGACTTCTAGCGTCTATAATCTTACCATTTTGAACCAGTGATAATACATTAGTCCAATTTTTAACTTCTTCTTTTTCAGCCTTTTGCCATTTTATACTTCTTTGTTTATAATAATATTTTTCTACTTCTTCCGTTGCTTTTCCTTTTACGACTTCTTCCGTAATCCTTCCTCCTGCAACAGTTACAAACTCATTTTTGTATTCTTGTAATTTAGAGGTTACCTCCTCAATAGAGGCTCCCTTATCGATTAAGTTTTTTCCGAAAGTTACCATGTCATGATTCATAAGGCTTGCATAAGAGTTTCGCATAGCCAAATTAAACTGTTCATAATCCAATAAGCCTGCATCATACATGGTATAAAGTTTAGTGTCTATCAATTCCTTTTTTTGCCGGCTGCCGGTTTTAATAAATTTATTCCCGGTTTCATCTATTTCTTCTTTATCTGCAAAAGAATTGCTTAAAATAACATTGTTGATATAATCAAACCCTTTAGTAAAATCTTGAGCTCTCATCTTTTGATTGGCAATACTTTTAACTAAAAGCCTTTGTTTCATTTCGGCTTCCTTGTACTGACTGTCATACACTCTTCGTGCAAAAGGACTTGATAAACTCTTATATGTATCGTTATGCACCTTTACCCTAAAATCTTCCCAATTTTTCTCGTAGTTTTCCCAGTCGTTGCTGTTTTGCATATCAATGGTAAATTGATTGAAGGCTTCCATATCCTTAAGAGCTGCATCCTGCACTTCCATTTGAGCCTTTAATTCCAGCCGTTTATCTGCTGCATTTAAAACCGTATCTACCGCACCTGCGGCCGCTTGAAAAGCATCAAAAATTCCCCGTCTACCCATACTAAAAACCTCCTCTCAACGAACTTAATGAACGCAAAGAGTCCGTTAGCCCCGATGAAAGCATATTTTTCATAGGGTTTCTCTGTATTTTTTTGTAAGCCTCCGGATCTTTATTACTCCACTTATCATAAAATGTTAGGCCCCTATCGGCAAGGCCGAATCCTGCACTAAAGCCTCCGAAAAGGTCTGTTAATCCATCCAAAAAAGAATACTCGGCTCTGTCATAAGCCCTCTGCATAGCCTGCTGCTTAAAAAATCCGCCTAGGTTTTGCAAATCTATACTTCCCTCTAAGTCGGCCCTGCGGTTTGCTATTTTTTGATTAAACAAATTGACAGCTCGTCCGCCCTCAGAGTAATCTGCCCTTAATTGCTTTGAATCTCTAAAGGCCTTGTTGGCTGCATCTCTTTCTTCATCTATTCTAAACATACCGCCCTTTAAACTACTAAAAGCACTCATAAGGCTTATTTCCTTTTGCGTTTCTCTCTGTTTTTTCATAAGGGCTAGGTCCTGATTAAAATTTTCTTCATTTTGACTTAACAATCCTTCGCTTGAGTTAGCTCCGGCTCTTACTCCGCTTGTACCCAATGCAGCCTTAAAAGAGCCTTGCGTGTTTTGAAAATTCTGTTTACCTCTTTGTTCTTGATGTAGAAGGCTTTCATCCTGTGCGTTGTTTTGTTTTATCGCAAGATTAAAGGTTCTCCCTGTTAAGGTTTCGTCAAGGTCTGCTCTCATGTCTATGCGCTCGCCCTGATGCCATATGTCATCTGCCTTTCTAAAAGCGTCTTCTTGTTCTATCTTAAAAACGGACTTAGCATAATTTATTTCACGTTCTGCGGCCGCTCTTTGCTCTGCAATTTGAGCCTCCCTCATACGCCGCTCTTCTTCCTTCCGTCTTCTTATTTCTTCTTGTTCTTCTTGCGCTCTATTCCAGCCTTGAAAAATACTAAAACCTGCACCTAAGGCACCAAAAGTTAAACCTAATCCTAACATTAACCCCATGTAAAACACTCCTTTAAGCTAAATTAGCATTAACGGCCAAAATCTCGCACCGCTCCGGCCTTTTCATTTCAAGTTTAAAAAAAACATCCCTATTAAAATTCCCCTCAACAGGAACCGAAACAACACCGCTAAAAGGCTCATCCTCATATATAGTCTGATCCCTTGTTTCCGTCTGACTTACAAGCGGTAAATAAGAGTCTAAAAATCTTATCAATAAAGCTGCAATCCGCTTTTTGTTGTTGTCTGCGCTGTTAATAACAGGTAAACTTTCAACTGTGGAGGTATACTCATAACCTATATACATCTCTTTTGAAAAATCCTTGTATTCATCAGGAAGTTCTGCTAGTTTAAAGATTTTTCTTCCGTCAGGGATAAATACGCTTGATAACTCGTATTCATCCGCTTCAGTTTCTGCGTTGTATTTACTAAATGAGTCAAGGTAAATTGTTTTATCTCTTTCTTTTTCTGCAATTTTTTCAAGATAGAATTTATCGCCTCGTTCAACTTCAAAATAAACATCATCAAATCCTTCAAGGCCCGGAACCGTAACTATATTTTTAATTTTTCCGTTCCCTAAAATAATCTTACTCCACGCTGCAATACCGGTATTCTTGTCGTAAAGTAAAACGCAAGCCGTTCCGTCTTCACGCGATAAATAAATCTTTTGTACGGGCGAGTTTGTATAATCAAAATCTACCGCCTTACTTTCGATAAGCAGGTGTGAGGCTGCCTGCGTAAGGTCAATAGATTTATAGGTACGCTCTTGGTAGTCATAAGCATAATCCCTTAAAGTACGGCCTCCTTGTCCTATATAAATTACCGATCGTCCTATTAAAGAGCCTTGAAAATCTGCAACTCCGTATCGGCTGTGTAATTGTACCTCTATTCTTTGAGCTGTAACTCCCTCGCTTAAAATCCATTCAGAGCTTTCGGTACCTATAATTAAATCTTTCGATGGAGTAATCCATTTTATTTTGTCGTTTTTATCGCTTCCTATTTCAAAATAAAAAGCATGATCGGGGGCTGTAACATTGTTAATTATTTCTATGTCCTTGTAATCATCTGCCTGCGGGCTGTCTGCATTTTTCCAAAGATGAATGGATAAGACTATATCTTCTTTATCGACTGTTGCAGGTTTTGATAACTTCATTGTGTCCGAGCTTACCGATAAAACCTTAGTATCTTTAGGTATACCCTTATGTCCTGATACGTAATAATCTGTGATGTTTGCGATATCCGTAAAATCTTTCGTAAGCTCGGTTAATATATCACTATCCTTTGTTGCTCTTGCACTAAAAATACGCAAGTCAGGATTTTTAAGTTGTGTAGTTTTAGAAACGATTGTATCAAAATAAGTAAAGTTTTCGTATTCAAAAACTTTGCTGGCCCAAATTTTCTGCGGCTCCCTTATCGTGCTTGCAAAAAATAACCGGCCTTGAAAAAGAGCAACACAAGCAGGGTAGTTGTCGCTTCCTTGGAACGGCAGCTTGTGAGCATTGCCGGTAATGTTAAGGCTTCCAAATGTAAAAGTATCGCCTCCCTGCCATTTTATTACATAAGGCTTATAATACCTGTGTGCCAAGTAAAGACTATCATAGGTTTGAGCATATTGAATTTCCTGTAAGTCGCTTTTTTGATAAAGCGGTAAATCGGGGGTAGGGGTAAACTCTACAGGAAAACCTGCAAGAGTAAGAAGCGTTCCGTTTTTCCAAATACGGATATATTCGGGTCCTATTTCAAAAATAAAAGATAAGGTATTGTTTACGATAAACGGAATAAGGCGGGCTTCACCTTTTAGCTTTCCTATCCTTTCGGTTCCGCCTCGTCTTTTAATTCCTCCTGTTTGCATAATATCAAAGTTTTCAAGGCGTGAAACACTATTTTGATAAATAGGTAAATCGATACGTCCATAAAGATTTTTACTAACCTCTCCGCCTGCAAAATTCGTAATCAACATATACGCCTCATTTTCAGTCGATCCACCAGGAATTACCTTTTTTCTTTCCTGCACTTAAGGTCTTTGTATTTCTATAAGCTGCTTCTTCAATCATTGCAGCTTCCTGTAAAAGCATTTTATGTAATTCAGGCTTACCCGATAATTCCAAGGCTAATTTACTTGCAAGCCTTAATTCGAAGGCTTGATAAAACATAGCCTCATATTCGGGCGGATCGTAATCGGGAAAATCATCGTCAACATTTCCCGTTCCTTCCGGTAATTTTCCGTTCGTGATATAAAGTAAAACCGCTTCACTTGAATCCGTATAAAGCGTTTTGCCTTCAACGATATAATAGCTTTTATCTTTTAACTCTATAATTTTCCCGCAATCTATAGGGAGTTTAAAAGCTCCCGAATAGTCGGTGTAATTTTCCGATAAATCTTTTTCTAATTTCTTTCTTTTTTTTCCGCTGGTCCACGGAACCATTTCAAGGCTTTCCAACATGGTAGGTAAATAAAATTTTTTGACAAGTAAAAAACTTTTAGAGGTTGTGTCCGTCTCATGTAATTGAGGCTCTCCGACAGCCGATAAGGCCCTGTTTGCTAACTGTCTATCTATATTCATCTTTCACCTCTTTTTAAAGATGAGGCTTTAAGGCGTTAATCAAAAGTAAAAGCTAAGTGAGGAGAAAAAACTTTTAATCTTTTTCACGCCTTAAAAGCCTCAAAAGTAATCAATCTATACGGGGTCAAAGAATTCGGATACTTCTTTGCTCGTAACCAAAATATCACCGGCCCTATAATAGGCTCCGTCAAAAGTACATGCAGTGTTGCAAACATACTCTTGTTCCTTGCCTGTAAAAGCCGTATCAAGCTTTTCACCTAAGCCTGTAAGCTTTTTGTCAAGTTCGGCCCTGTCCTTTTCAAGCTCTGATCTTTCCAAGGCTAGGGCTTCTTTTTCCTTTTCGAGTGCAAGCCTTTCGGCTTCAATTTCAGCCTTTAAAGCTGCTGCTTCTGTACCGCTTCCGGTTAAGGTCTTATCTTTTTCGGTATCGTCCTGGTCAAAAGATTCCGCTAAAAGTTCATCAATCTGCTCATCGGTAAAATGAGGATTTGCGGCTTTTAGCTCTTCCCTTACCTCGTCCTTTGTTTTATTTTTCTTAGCCATAAAAACCTCCTTACATTTCCGTGTTCAAAATTGCGTGAATCTTGCCCTTACTAAAAGTGCCGTTCACTTCATACTTAACCCTGATGTACCGGCGTAAGCCTTTAGGGATAACAAGAGAATACAAGGGCTCTTTTTGGCTTTCAACCAATGCTGCAGTATTAAAAACGGGCGAGGTAAGCTTATCCTCAAAGCTTGTACCGTTTGCACTATCCTGCAAGATAAACTTTAAGGATGTACCTCCTACAAACTTTTCCTTGATTCTAAAATCAATTCTCTTGCCGTCTGCACTGCAAGAGTCCACACCAAAATCAATAGCATTTTGACTTTCTGCCGTTGTTGTAATTGCCTGATCGCTTGAAAGCTCCAAGCGTTTATCCAAACAAAGATTAGCCATTTTTAAAACTCCTTATAAAAATATTTTACTCAATGGGTAATAGGCAAAAATACCAATTACCCATTATCCGTTACCGATTAAACAAGCGCTTGTTCGGTTGAAAGAATTGCATCAACCCTTCGGCATCTTCCTGCTCTGATGTGGGTTATCATGTCTCCCCACGGATCTTCTTTGGTAAATACGGCATTGCCCTTGCTCCAAGCGGCCTTGTCGATTTTTACCAGCATATCCTGATTACAATAGATAGATACGCCTTGAGCTCCCTGCGGTAACCTAAGCATAGCTTCAAGGATCATTTCTACGATTTTATCTCCCGGTACCGTGTTGTCGATATTACAAATACGCTTAACGGCATCAGGATGAGCGATTGAAAGTCCGTAATGTGTTGAAAAGAATTGTACATAGGCCGGCATTACCTTGCCATTTTCCATAGGCCAGTCTTGAAGGCCCTTGTCTTCCGTTTTAACTCCGCAGTCCTTTCGGCCCCGCGGGTAAATGAGGTGAGCAAACCTGTTACCTACTGCACATACATAGATTGATGTACACTTATTACCGCTTCCTCCTGCGTTCATAACGTTTTTATTGGAAAGCTTATTAAGCCTTACCGCAAGTCCGTTAATTTCCGCCTCGTTTCTTCCGTGGTCGCCGTAAATAAGTTCTTCTGCTTGTGTTTGTCCCATACCCTGCAAAAAAGCATCGGCTTCACTTGCTCTTAAAGCCTTTACGTTTCCCGAATGATCTGCCAAGTCCTTATCAACTATGCTGTAATCTTCAAGCATTGTGATACGGTCTCTGATCGTGTCGGTTGTGGTAGCTCCCGGTGCAATTCCTTCGTTGTACTTTCTGTGTGTACCACTCCGTAAAGAAGTACGTACAAGCGTGTTGTGTACCGTGCCGTCGTTTGCCTCAATCATAGGCATATCTTTCAATATCTCATTCGTTTGAGCCATAAGCTCTACGATATGGAACCCGTCCTGATTGTTTGCCCTTCGCATAACTTCCAATGCTGTCATGCTGTCCGTCATCGATAAATTAGGCATTTATTACCTCCAATAAAAATTTTATTTTTCAAAAAAAGAAAAGGTGCCTCCCTCCCGTGCCGATTTTATTCCGCCTGATGTTGCCGTTCCGTTTCCTATCACGGTTTGGCTTTCCTTAAAAGCTTCACCGGCATTTATCATCAGTTTGACAAAACCCGGATCATAGGCAAGCCCTGTTTCTTCAAGCTGCTTCATAACTTCACCGCCTCCTAAAAGTTTTAGGCCCTTGGTGTAGCTAGCCATTTTTTGCTCAAAATCTTTGCCGTATTCTTTTTGTAATAAGGCATCCGTCTCTTGTGCTTTTTTTGCAAGAATTTCTTTGTATTGAGCTGTTTGACTTTGTCCTATGTTTATGAAAAAATCATAAAGCTCCTTAGCCTGCCTGTCTGATAGGTTAGCCTTAAAAGCTGCCTCCGCAAACCGTTTTTCGGCTTCGTATTTCTGATCAAAAGAATACTTATCGGCTGCTTCCGGTTTTCCCAATCTTTTATAAAAAGCATCAAGTTCTTCTTGTGTTGCTTTTTCGCCCGGGATTGTGTGCATGCTTCCTTGTTTTTTTTCAAGTTCGATGTAGGAATTGGCAAGGCCCGATATATCCTCGAATTTGGATAATACCTTAACCGCTTCCGCATTTTCCTTTAATTCCTTTGAAAGCTGTGCTCCCCAAGCTTTTAAAGCATAAGTTTCTGCTTCTTTGTTAGCCTGTCCGCCCTTAACATTATCATTCCCATTTGTAGGTTCCTGATTGCTTCCGGCTCCTGCTCCCTTAAAAGCATCTAAAACTGATGTACCGGTCGCCTGTGTTTCTCCGCTTCCGTTACCCTCTGGTGTCTGATTTCCATTGTTCTGATCTAGTCCATCCATTCCATTACTCCTTGTTTTATTTAAGGTCAATCAAGGTTATTGATTAAGGCATCGGTTATATCCAATGTCTTGGTAATTCCCAATCTTTCCCTCAAAAAAAATTTTGCATATTCACACAAGGCTTTTTCCGCCTCGGTCTTTGCCTCAGTAAAATAAAATAAATCGTTTAAAAGAGCATTGAATACTATTCTGCCGTCCTCGGTTTTAAATACTCTTTTAAAGGTTTCTCTTAAAACCTTTATCTGCTCTTCGGGGCTGCTTGTTTCATAGCCCGGAAGTACGCATTTACTCATTAGCCCCACCTAATCCCCCTTGTAACTGCTCCGATAACTCTTGAATAGGCGAGCCTTCTTTTACCGGTTCGTTAAGTTTATCAAAGTTATTCGTTATATCGCTTTGGGCTTGCATTTGCATTTGAGCCTGCATAGCCTGCATTTGAGCCTGTGCTCTTTGCTCCCTTAATTGTGCAACCTCATCGTCTTCTCTTATTGCCGATTGAGGGAATCCGTTCGTATCGAGTACGTTTTTAAGTAACTTGTCCGTATCTATATAATCAAGTACTTCGGGGTTCATTTGTATAATGGGTTGTGATATGGCTAAACTTGTTTGTACTCCTCCCGTTTGATGATAGCGTTTTTGTGCCTGTGCTAAAGGCCCTACAAAGTCAACATTTAAAACCGCATCCGAGCCGTTTAAAATATTGGGAGGCTCCGGGAATCTTCCCTGCCTGTACATAATGTTTAAAGTTCTTATCACTATTTCAGACAAGGCCTTATTTTGATTGACAATTAAGCTTGATAAAAGAGCTGACTTTTCGCCCTGCAATTCTATAACTTCCGTTGCTGTCTTTTGAGCCGTTTGAGCCTGCAACATAAGCATAAAATCGACATGGAACTTATCCCTTAATCTCGACTCTATATCCTGTATGGTTTCAAGCGTGATAGGAAAGTTAGCCCCTATGTTGATAGGTGTCATTATCATATCTGGCCTTTCATAATAGTTATATCCTGCAGGAACAACCGATTCAAAACCTCTCATAGAATCAGGTACATTCATAGGCGGCTCAGACACTAGCTGAGCGAGCTTTAACCTTGCTTCTTCTACCTTGTTTAAAAGTCTCATATCGGGGATAGCCTCTCTTGCAGGGCTTCCTCCGTAAGCTGATGAGGTTTCTTTTTCCCAAATAAAAATACTGTAAGGCAATTCAAAATAACCCGATTCTTCTAAGATCGTGTTATTGTCCATATCTATATAATAGCTTGCAAACTCCATATTTTTACTGTCGAGCTTGCTTTCATCATAATCATCTCTAGGCAATACTGCGTGTAAGATTTTGATCTCTTTATTCTTACCCTTAATGTCCTTTGCATCGTTTTTGATCTGCTCGCTTACGTTTTCTTCACCAAAACGGGCTATAATGTTTTTTACAGTCATAGAAAAATATCTAAAGACGGTATCAATATCTCCGTATTCGTTTTCTGCAATATAAATTTCGGGTTCTGCTATAGTTAAAAACCTTATAGCGTTCTCTTTCTTTTCATCTATAAGCATAACGCCGTGTCCGAAAGATGCAGCATTGCTTATAAACAAAGACACTTGACTATATAAATTGTTCCTGTTGAACTCCTCATACAAGGCTTTTTCAGATTGTTCTAACCAATCTTTAACCCCTGCATATTCAAGCATTTCGTTATTGTTTAAAGATAGCTTTAACCACGTAACATTGGGACTTATGGTGTAACCCATAAGCCCCGATACCAACTTTTTAAGATATTCGGACGGCCGGCCGGTATGACGCTTCGGCCTTTTAATTTCGGCCTTGTTCTCATCCCAATCAAAAACATTAGAGCCTATATAAGTACAAACATCCTGCCATTCCGCCTCATGCATAGAGCGCTTATCTTTTAGAATGTCAAAAAGAGCCTTTATATCGGCTAATAATTCTTTACCGTCCTTTTTAGTTTCCATACCGACATTCTATCAAAATAAAATTTTTCTGTTACATAACTTAAAAAAAAGAATTAAAAAATTTTTTAAGAAAATAATCCTAATCTCTTTTTATACAGAGGGGTATATTCTTCGTTTATGTCTATTCCTATCCAGTTCCTGTTAAATAAAGCTGCTACCTCTGCCACAGTACCTGAACCAAAAAATGGATCAAGTATAATATCTCCTTCACGGCTTCCAGCTAAAATACAAGGTTGTATCAAAGCCGGAGGGAAAACCGCAAAATGAGCTTCTGTATATGGATTTGTCGGAATTGTCCACACGTCTCGTTTGTTGCGTTTACCACTTTCATTTGGCTTGTTACCATGTGTTTCTGCTTCTATTTTTTTAGAATTAAAATAGCTCTGTTTTTTTGTATAAACTCCGCCGTTTCTAAAAGTTTTATTGTTTCCCTTTATGCTTACTACCGGTTCTTTAATGGCTTCATTATCAAAATAGTATTTTTTATTTTTTGATAAAAGAAAAATATACTCATGGCTTTTAGTACATCTGTCTTTTACTGCTTCCGGCATGACATTAGGTTTATTCCAAATAATATCCTGTCTTAAATACCAGCCGTCATCCTGCAGAGCAAATGCAACTCTCCAAGGAACACCTATTAAATCTTTATGCTTGAGTTTCCCGGAAAGAGGCGTTTTTTTAATTATTCCTCGTCTTCTGCCTTTATGGCGTGCATCTTCATATTCTTCTTTAAGTCCATAGTCTATGCCTTTTGCGTTCCTGTTCTTGCCGCTTCCTGCATAACTATCTCCAAGATTAAGCCATAAGGTGCCATCATCTTTTAATATCCGCTTTACCTCACGGAATACATTGACTAAGGAATTAACATAATCCTCTACTGAGTCCTCTAATCCTATTTGACCTTCTACTCCATAATCCCGTAAGTTAAAATAAGGAGGGCTTGTAACTACGCATTGAACGAGCTTATCAGGAAGAGAGGGAAGTAGATTTCTACAATCGCCTATTAAAAGATTGTTAATCTCGGTTTCATTACTCATATTTTTACTCCTTAAGATTTTTTACACAACCTTTCTATTTCTTTATTTTCTCCGAAGGGATACCCATTAGATATAAATACATAATCATATACCAATTCGTAAATAGGAACTTCTTTAATTTCATTATTATTGATTGATTTTAATAAAACATTTCCATCAAGACTATTTCCGATCATTAGGTATTGTTCTTCATCATTTTTTGATTTTATTGTATTTCCAAACCTAAAAATATATTCTTTCATCTTTTCCAAGGTTGAAAAAGAGTTAAATTGGGGCGGCTCAAGAAGATATATAAGAGCATAAGCTCCATCGCTTATATCCTCTCTATCAATATCAAAGTTTATCTGAAATCTCCAAGGATTACTTTCATCATAAATCTCTGTAACTATACCTATATCCTGTTGCCTGTCATGTTCAACAGAATATTTTAAGTCCTTTAAATTCCAGCTATAAAAACATTTACTCCCAACTTTCAACTCATCGGCGTTTACCGCCGTGTAAACTCTTGATTTATCAAATTCCATAAACTATATCTCCTTTTATTTATCCCAATCAGGATGTCTTTTAATCCATAGTTTGATATTCACTTCTTTTGTACAAACAGGCTCGCAATTAGAAACTTCATAATCTTTTAATACTTCCCTTACAAACTTTTCTGCCGCCTTTTTCATTCTTTCTGTGGGTTCTGTAGCAACGTCATCGAAATAATTAAAATTACAATCCAAAGATTGTAGAAAATCATCTAAAAGACAAGCCGCCTCACCTTTTACATCGGGCTCCATTTTTGCAAAACCTGTTAATGTTAAGACTTTCGGTATTTCTCTTTCTTCTTTTTGGAATTTTTTTAAAATTTCCTCAACTGCTTCATTTACGCTTGTATAATACAAACGCTCACTGTCGGCTAAATCCCAATAATCAATCTTTTTCATTTTTCATCTTCTCCTATTAAAAAAATATTTACCCATACGGATCAAAGCTTGTGCCTCTTGTCCGCTTGTTTCTAAAATTCCATTGTCCGTTTTGTTTTTCTAAGGCCCTGCCCGGGTGCCTTGCGTATTCGCTCATAATCGCATAACGTGTTTCATCATAGATGTGATCCTCCAATGTTGTATCTATATCTTCAGGCCGTGTAGTGCTTGGAAGTAATAGCGGTATCGTGCGTATAAAATCAAAGCATGTATCAAAGACTAAAAGCATAGGCTTCCCGTCTTCTCCCTTACTCTTTAATAACTGATGGAACTGCATCTTGCCGTTAAGTCTATCGTTATCGGCCTTAACCATCTTCCAGCCTTCAGCTTCAAACTTATCAGCGATTGAAGGTCCGTCATCCACCTTACCCCAAACTGCCGGATCTGCAACCATCGTGTTCACACCCTCGGCAATGGATAAGGCGTAAGCTTCTTTTGCAATGCTTCCGGCACTACGCCTGACTCCCTTATTCGCTTCGCCCTTTTCGCAGCCGTAAAGCTCACGGTATCTAATCATTCGTCCGTCTCTTGATACTGCCCACCAGCCTATACTAAAAGGCCTTGAATATCCCCAGTCCATAGAACAAAACTTAAACCATACACCCGGATCAAGGGCGATGGGTTTAATTACATGGCTTTCTCGGCTAAACTCCTCAAAAGCACTTCCGGCAATAATATCCCAGTTACCTTTTCTTAAAGCCTCATAAAGATACTTAGGCAAAAGGCGTAATCGCTTTTCATAGCTTTTGTCATTCTTTATTAAATAATCGTTATCATCCAATCTACTCGGAATAAAACACCTTGTATTCCCGTCATTGTCCGTATAAATTGTATTCGGGTTTTGATTATCGATAAACCTTTTCTTTAACCAGCCGTGCCCCACGCCTCCGGGGTTCCCCGTTCCTCGCATATAACAAGGAATACCCTTAGCACTTCGGCATCGGCTCATCATATATCTCCAGCAATAGTCGCTGGAATAATTGCCTAACTCATCAAAGCCTATCCATGTATACTGATGGCCTTGATAATTGCTTACATCATCATCTCTTTCCAAGTACCTCAATCTTAAAAATGAACCTGTCGGAAAATTAAAAACATTATCGGTTTTCTTATAAACAGCTCCCATAGGAATATAAAGCTCCTTAGCCCTTATTATAATGTCCTCTAATTCTTTATAAGTTCTACGGAATAAAATCCCCCTCCAGTTTTCCCTATGCTTATTACAACCGCCTAAAAAATCCATAAGCAAAAAGTCCGTTTTGCCTCCTCCGGCAGCTCCTCCATAGAAAAGCTCGAAAGCAGGGCATTGCAAGGCTAGTGATTGTTTTTTAGTCGGTTTCCAAATAATCATATGATCCTCTTAACTCGTTTTAGTTTCCGTCTGCCAATCGGCAATAGCCGTTTTGTCGGTAATCATAGCAACCGGCATCATGGCCTCCATATTGATTTCGGGCTTGACAAGGCTTAAGTACTTCATTAAGACAGCCAAAGCTTTATGCCTGTTAGCAAGCTTCACAACAGTGCAAGGAAAGCCACCCTTGGTATAAAAGGTTTGTATCTGTTCTACGCAAACAGCAAGCGGTCCTAGCTCGCTTAAAGGTTTTAGTAACGCTCCCGTGTCCGTTATTATGTCTGCGGGGTTATAAAAGGCTAAAGTCTCATAAGTGTGTAAAATCTTATAGGCAGCAAGCTCATCTTCTGTTTCCCTCGTCAATTTTAATAACATTCTGATACTCTTTTTTACCTTAGCAATTCTTAGCAATTTTGATGCTGCGGTTGCGGCCGCTTCATCGCTCCGGCATTTGGGATAAGCTTTTCTGTACGTTTTCGTTCCGTTTAAAAAACAAAACTCATCCGTGCAGTAATAAAGCACAAAAAGCCTCTGTTGCTCGTTTAAATCTTCTGCCCAATCTTCAACCTTAGGCTTTATTTTTGCCTTGCTCTCCTCCTTTGCCTTCGCTATCTTTGCCATTCCTTAACCTTTTCTTTTTTGAATTTCACTTGCAACCATCTTTTTCAATAAGTCCTTATCGTTAGGATCCAGTCCATACTCCTTTGCAGCCTCCTCAAGGTTCTTTTTTGCCTCCTCCTTCGTAATTTTATTAAATTCGGCGGCCCAATGAGCCCCTCCGGCATCTTTCGGATGAAGGATTTGAGAAACGGAATAAAAAACCTTAGAATAATTGCCGGGTTTTAAAAGCATTTGAGGCGTGCATGGCATGTTTTCAAAATAACCGCCCTTTTTTAAAAGACGGTTAAAAGAATTCGTAAACTGGCAGGCAATAATTTCGGCATTATTTTTTTTATCCTCCAGTTTTGTCATTCTTTTTGCCAATTCTGCACAAGCTACAAGCTCGGCTTCTTCGTCGACAAAACCCATCGGGTTTTTATCGCTAAAAAATTTCAAAAAAATCTTAAAACACGCACGCTTCCGGTCTGCCTCTCTTTTTGTCTTTTCTGCATCTTCCGCAAGTGCAGCCGGTGGTCCAGACTCTGTAGGCTCAGCCGGTTCTCCTATGTCTCGCTCGGGCGGCTCGTCTGTTTCTTTCTCCTCTGCCTCCCTCTCTTTCGGGATCTCTCCTGTCGGGGCAGGACTAGCAGCTCTATCTATGTGTGTCTTGTCTTTTCTCTTTCTCCCCTTTCTCTTTTTCTGTTCCGTATCCTCTCTTTCTGTCTCTCCTATGTCTATTTCTCTCTCCGTCTCTCTATCTCTCATCTCTCTTTCTTCTGTCTCTATCTCTTCTCCCTCTGTCTTTTCTGTCTGTCTGTCTCTATCTCTTCTGTCTGTCTCTTCTGTCTTAGGGAGTGTCGGGTAACGCTGCGTTACCTCGCCGTTTTCGCGTGTTACCTTGAAATTTTCGCCGGTAACGGGTGTTACCGGCTTTTTTTCTTGGGTAACGGGCGTTACCTCACGGTAACGCTCGGTAACGCTTTTAGGATTTTCGGCGGCCGCCGGTTCCTGCACTTGGGCCGTTTCGGCCGCGGCCTCCGGCTCATCTTCTTTTTCTAAGCGTAAAAAAAGAGCCTGTATCTCATCATCGCTTAATTCGGCAGCTTCGGCATAGATAGCCTCCGTCTCATCGTAAGGCTCAACCTCCGGGGCCTCTATAGGGTTTGCTTCAGGAACGGGATGCCTTCCTCTTGAACCTAAAAAACTTCGCTTTTCGGGAGGCTTTTTTTCGGCAAGGCGGTTTCTATAGGCGGCCTGTTTTTCTGCAGCAGTCATCCGCCCGGGATAAGGATCAAGCCATCCGGCTATCCTGTAAGCCTGTACGCCGTTAATGGTAATTTCTTCTATTATATGGCGGTCTAAAAACCGATAAAGCAAATCAACAAGATCATCTTCGCTCATTATGCATGTATAAGAAAAGACCGCTAAATCGCTTAAGTCTACAACGCCGTCATCATCGGCATTGCAATACAAAGCAACAAATAATGTAAAAACTTGGTGCTGCCTTTCTTTAGGTAGTTTCTTGGCAATAAAAAGAAGTGCCGGGTTTGTGATTGTATCTCTTGGGAATTTTCTCCATGTTAAAGTTTTACCGTCTGCCATTTATAAGTCCTCGTCTTTAAGTAATGCGTATTTTCCATAACCCTTTTCGTAGATCGGGTAGGTGAGTGATAAAGTTGTGATAATTCCTTGCACTGAGCCTTCACCGGCTCCTGTAAAAGCTCTAATATCTTTTGAAGTAAAAAAATCCTTGCTCCGGATATAATTATAAATAGATTCGTAATCATAAACGGTTCGCCCGTCCAATCTGCAGTTTGATCTTCCGTCTTTAAATGTAACATACTTTCTCTCCGTCCTCGTCTTCTTCGCTCCGAAAAGAATCATCGGTAAGATCCTCATCTTCCGACTCTTCATCTTCTGTTTCTGCGTCCGATTCATCATAATCTTCTTCATCATCTTCCGGGGCTTTTTTTAAATTTTCGATTACAATATTTTTTAATTCTTCATTAAATATTTTGTTGGCTTCTTTAACATCAAGGCCTAAAAGCGGTATGGTTTCATCAAGATCTTTATAGAGAATGGAATCAGCAACTCTTAAAATATAGGTGTAAAAAAATAAGTTCAAAAAATCTATATGTTTAAAATTAAATCTCTTTGTATCCTTTAAGTTATTAAGATTGCTTTCCGTCATAATTTTAAAAGCATTACAAATAAACTCGTTATTACCGTTATTAATAAGATAATCAAAAAAATCATCCGATAAATAAAAGGAAGGGTTGGGTTTTAAAAATTCTTTTTTTAATAAAGAACAAAGCGTGTTTGTTTTAGCTTTATGTTCCATGCTGTAAGTGAATAGCTGTTCTTTACTCACCTTTTTTATCGCCTCTTCCTTGTATTCATCAGGAAGAGATTCAATAATAAGTTTTTCTTCTTCGTTTACTTCTCGGTTCTTCCTAAAATATTTGTTATAATCTTCATATGTAATCACATATTTCATTTTGTCATCGATAACATCATACCAAGGAACAAGACAAGCCCTTACCTCATCGTTTAATGAATTAAAATCACGCTCCGGATCAAGCTGCGTATAATCCTTAAAACTGCAAAGATCTATTTTAAAATCAAAGAATTTTTGTAAGGGTATTAAATATTCTTTTTCTACTCCGTTTACAAAAAGAAAATCAAGATCGCCGTAATTGCTTACGCCTTCTTTTATTCTTTCTTTATATAATTTTATCTTTTCCTTTTCGTAACATTCCGGATCAAGGCAATAGTCATCCCTTTCGTTAAGTTCCGGAAAAAGATTGTTATCTGTATACCTAGTTCTTTTCGTGCAATCCTTACAAAGACTGCAAGGAAAATCCAACCTGTTTTTAGCATATCTTCTGATAGCATAATCGGCATAACCGCTGAACCATGTATCTTTTGAAATTTCATCATAAATATTTTCTTGCACTTCAGTAGGTAAACATGCAATTTTTGCGGCCTGCGATATGCTTATTTTTCCATTTTTAAAAAAATCTTTCATGTTGTCGGTAAGCTCTGTAAGCTTCATTCGCTGGTAAATATGTGCGGGCGAGCGGTCAAAGGTTTTGGATAACTCGTCAATCGTTTTTCCTTCTTTAAGAAGTTTTTTAAAATTAGCCCCCTCATCTACGGGGTGCATGTCCAATCGGTTGACATTTTCGGCAAGGGCGATTTCCTCATCAGGAATACTTTCATCCTCGCCATAAACGACAGCCTCAATATTTTTTAAGCCTAGTTTTTTTACGGCTTCAAGCCTCCTTCTTCCTGCAATAATCGTATAAGGGAATTCGTTATCCCCCGATTCATGCCTTACGGTAATAGGATTGATAAGTCCTATGGCTCTGATTGAAGCGGCTAAGGTGTCTATGTTGCCGTAGCCTCCCATCTTCCTGTCAAGGTTCGGTAAAATTTCCGAAACTAAAATAGTTTTTCTTTCTGCCATTTGTTTTTCTCCTCTTAATGGTCTTTTAAAAATTCGATGCCGGTTACTTCTCCGTCAAAAAGCTTTTTTATCCTATGTACCCTTTTGGGAAACTTAGGCCTTGGATCTGCAAAGCAGCATAAAAAAACTTCTTTATCGGAATAGTGCACTCCGTCCTCTGTGTCTATCTCGTACTTGCCGTCTGTCTCGGTAATCGTGATCCTTTGATTCAAAAGCTCCGATTCTACCGTATAGATTGTTTTCATTGTTAAAGCTTGTAATCTATAGTCTATAATCTATAGGTTCGCCGATTACCACTTTTTTGGCTCCTGCTTTTTCCATAGCTTCATCCAAAAGATAAAGCATGTATGATGCCGGCTTTCTGCCTCTTGAGGTTAAAAACTCAACGGCTCTTTGCTTTTCTTCAATACTTGGAAAGGTCAAGGTAACCCCTAAAACGGTCTTGCGTTTTTCGCTCCATTGTTTTGACGTTTTCACTCTTTCTCGCCTCCGTTAAAAATTCTTGTTCAATTCAAGGCTTAATTCTTCTTTTAAAAGATTTCTAGCCTCAATAAAATTCTTGTTGATTGCCTCATAAATCTTTTCTATATGAGTCTTGATAGGGTTGTGTGACTCATAAGCCCCTTTTAACTCGATAATATTACCGTTTAAATTATCAAGCACCTCGTTCATGCTTGCATAAAAGTTTGCTCCTGTTTTCATACTTTACCCCCTTATTGCTATTTCGATAGAGTTCGGCACTTCCACCTTTCGGCCGTCAATCTTAACAAAAACAGGCTTAGTCTTTTTCTCGTCTGTAAGCAAGGCTTGCTCTCTTTTGTGAGGCACTTGCAGCTGCTTATAAGCCGATTTTTTTGCCCCGGATAGGCTCCGGCGGTAAAGCTTTTCTGTCTGCTTTCCGTTGTGCAAAATAAAAACATGGTATTTATAGGTTAATTCGGGGGTGTTAAAAATAACGGCCTCGGTTATGTCGCCGTGGGTGTGAATGTTTTTATAATCTACCTGCTTGCGGTAATAGCTAATCTGCCTTTTCATCTACTCCTCCTTTGGGTTCTGCGGACTCCCATTTCTAATAAGATTTTATCGGCCGTTGCATTAAGCTCTTGGCTTGTAAGCTGACGGCCTCCCATAAGCCATTGTTCGATCTCTTCTTTTACAAAAAAGAGCCTTCCGCCCGTAGGCTTGTGGACGGGTATCATCTTTTTATACACAAGGTTATAGATATAAGACCGTGTGTACCCGGTAAGGTCCATAACTTGCTGCATGTTCATGATCATAGTTTTTTCTCCTCTTAGTACTTCTTTTGAAGTACTATAATAAATTATAGCTAAAAAAGAAGTATTGTCAATACTTTTTTTACATTTTTTACAATTTTTGTGGTAAAATAGCCGATAAATAGGATATGGAAGCAAATTTCAAAACAAGGCTTAGAGCTTTAATGGATGAAAAAGGATATATAGTTAAAGAATTAGCTGCTCTATCTGGAGTTGGAAAGCGATCCATAGACAATTATTTTAGTATTCGTGGCTCAATTCCTACTGCCGATATAGCTGTTAGAATAGCTAAGGCCCTGGATACAACGGTCGAATATCTTGTTACCGGCATAGAGCCTTCATCAGGAATAGCCATTGCTCCTGAAGATATTGAGTTAATTAAAAGAATTCATCTTTTAGATGATATAGATAAAAAAGTCGTGGATGATTTAATCCAAAGTTTTATAGATAGAAAGCAATCCGAAGTTTCCGCGATGGAAAATTCCCGTATTGGTTGAGGTGAAAGTATTAAATTATAGAAGATTATAATCGATGGTTAAGGGGGGGGAATGTCTGAAAGGAAAAAATATATTTTTTTTATTTCTTTATGTTTGTTGTTATTGAGCTGTACAACTTTAAGCCGGGAGTATGAAAATAGTAATATTATAATAGCCCCTGAAAATCAGGATACAAGCAATCTTGAGTATGTAACTCTTCTTACCCTCCAAACAAGAACTCACTTATCTTATGATGATCTAATAATAAAATCGGTAAATGAAATTGCAGAAAAAGGCTATCATGATGTAATAATAATACCTAAAGTAATTGAGTATGATGAAATAGTTTCTTCAAATTCTTATAACTATAACTATAATCGATCAGGTAGAGCCGGACCTATGGATGCCTTCAATTCATTTGCTGATACTTTTACAGGAGTTCTTAGTAGTATTAAAAGGTATTATTACCTTATTAATTTTTATATTTATAAACCTAGGCAAGATAAAAAAATACCCTTAGATCAAAAAGGCAAAAACTTAGATCAAGAACTGTCTTTTCTTGAAATCCAAAAAAAAGCTAAAAATGGTGATGCAGAAGCTCAATTTGATCTATTTAAAAGGTATTATTATGGTGAAGGGGTTTCAATTGACAAAGGAGAAGCCTTTTATTGGATAAAAAAAGTTGCTGAAAATGAAAATGCAAAAGCACAATTTAATCTTGCTCTTATGTATTATAATGGAGAAGGAACTCTAGTAGATAAAAAACAAGCTCTATATTGGTATACAAAATCTGCCGAAAAAGGTGTTGCATATGCACAGTTTAATCTTGCTCTTATGTATTATTATGGAGATGGAATACTGGCTGACAAAAAACAAGCTGCATATTGGATAAAGCAAGCCTATGAGAATGGTTATGAGCCGGCAAAAGAACTCTGGGATGCAGACGAACTTTGGAAATATCAGGATTAAAAAGCTTAGTTATAATAAAAAAATAATTGGAGGTATAAAATGCGTTATTTTTTAGCTGTATTATTATGTATAGTATTATATTTTGTGATTTTTGGAGGCTTAGGCGTAATCCTTGATAGGGCCGGTATACAGATTGGGTATTTTGTTCTCTTTGCTAAATTTAGGATACCTAGCACTCTGTGTATTTTTATGGAAGAAAATTACAAAGAAAAAAGATAAATAATCCCGATAATTTTTATATCGTAAAAACCATTAAAAATTGTAAAAAAAGTATTGACAAAAGGCGGCCTAGGTGCTAGATTAAAATTAAGGAGAAAAAGCTATGGATTATTCGCAATTCAAACCTATAAAACCTACAATACTACGCAACCCCGAAACAATAGCGTATTTTTGTAAATGTCAAATGAATCCTCCCACCGAAGAGCAAAAAGAAGCCGCCCGAAAGTCCGTAGAACAATACAGCCGGTTCTGGGAAGAATTGAATAATGAGCAAGATTGACGTATCAAAGCATCTTTCGGATTTTAAAATTGCTATTTTAAATAGTAAAACCGATGTATCTAATTTTACCTCAGAATACGGCATGTATACCGACTTTATAAACCCTGCAAGCAGTTCCGGATCTTCTTTAGCCCTGGAATACGATAAATACGGTGTTGCTAAAACATATCTCATTTATCGAAAAGATGATATAGAAAAAAAGGACATCTGTGCTTATTTTTCTATAGGCCCGGATATGATAAGCTTTTATAACGAAAATAGGCCGGATAATGTACCAACTCATATTGATACTGCAGGGGCCATAAAAATACATTACCTCGCCTCATCGTTATACTTTGCAGAAAATTATAGTCATATAGTAAAATTCATCATATTGCTTGTTAAAAACTTAATAACAAAAATTTTAAATAAAAATCTTAATATCCGCTATATAACCCTTGATGCCGATGATCAGTCCGGCAATAGGGATATTGTAAAAATCTACAAAAATTCAGGTTTTTATGTTGCAGGTAGAAGTTTTGAATTAGACTATATGATATGCGATATTTATTCCTAATCCCCTATAATCCCGTAATCAGGCAATAAGTCGATAGCTTCTTTTTTCTTTCTGTCCGTAACCTGTGTATACTGTGCGGTGGTGCTTATCTTGGTATGCCCCAAAAGTTTTTGAACCGTGTACAAGTCCGCCCCGGACTCCAAAAGCAGGGTAGCGTGGGTATGTCTTGCCAAGTGCCAGCCTATTTTTTGCCTTACTCCGGCCCGCTTTCCCCATTCGATTAAGTACTGATTCATGTTAGTGCCGGTTGTTGCAACATGAGGGAATATAAAGTCCTCGTCCGTCCTGTTCGGGTTTTCTTCTGCAAGAAGATTCAAAAAGGCTATAGCCTCATCTTTGATAGGTAGATATACGGCCCTCTTTGTTTTTTGCTGAATCTTTGTAAGTGTCTTTTTTTCAAAAGATACGCCTCCCCATTTTAAGCTTTTCAAGTCGCTTATTCTCAAGCCCGTGCAGCAGGCAAACAAAAAAGCCTTTTTAACGTCTGCCCCTAAAATCCCGCCTATGGGTTCTGCAGCAAGTTTTCGGATATCTTCCGGCATTAAGAATTCTTTGATGCTTTCGGGGCAGGGTATGTGTTTAACTCCGAGTGTAGGATCCTTAACCAATACCCCGTCTCTTACGGCCTTTTTAAAAAGAGTACGTAAGGATGCAGCGTAGTTTTCGCAAGTGTAGGGTGAAAGTTTAGTTTCTCTTTGCAGTGTTTTTTGGAAGTTCTCAAACCAAGTCGGGGTTAAGGCATCCATTCTTAAGGTAGGCGATATTTTTTCAATCCACAAAACTACCTTATGAAGCGGGTGCTTTTTGTTTTTTTCTGCGGCCGCTTTTTTTACATATTCAAGAACCGTTATTTTTGTAAGCTCCGGATCCGATAAACCGTTACTTACGGCAATCAAAGACACCTCCCTTTTGCTCCTCAAAACTTCTGCCATATCCATAACAATCTTATTTTGTTCTTTATTGGGAGTAACAGTCAGTCCCGTGCTTTCCCTCCACCTTTTACCGCCGATATATATACTAAGATATATTTTATTGCGGTTAATCCATAGTTTTACGCTCATAATCTCCTCATTTAGTAAGTTTGACAGCTTCCATATAGTTTACATAGCACTTACAATATCGGCAAAAATAAAACAAAATATAAGGAAAATAAACAAAATAAAGTGAAATAGTGCTTTACTTGATAATCGTGTAAGTCTATATAAGCTATAGAAATGTGAAATAAACAATAAAAAAAGGCACTCATTTGAGTGCCTTTAAAACAAGCTAGCGGCAATAGGGCTTGAACCTATGACCTAACGGATATGAGCCGTTTGCTCTGCCAACTGAGCTATACCGCCGTAAGAGCTTTGAGTATATAAAAAATACTCATTTATGTCAAGCCCTAATTTAAAAATCTAGGCTTAAAACTTTAAATATCGAAATAATTTTCGGGTTGATACCTTCATACAAATATATATCTTCTCTATCCTCTTCTTTAACACCTTTAAGTTCTCTAAGTTTTTTTATGGTCTCCATATCTTTACTTTTTTTCGCATATATAGCCCCGATATCAACTAATTTTTTGCTTACAATGAGCTCCCCTCCTTCTGCCAGGTTTTGAAGGCGGCAGGCAAGGTTTATACCGTAACCGACATAATCGCGGTACATTAATTGTGAAGCTTCAGCCGATATCTCATACTTGTAAACCTTATCCAAAACCAAAGCACCTCCAATTGAAAGGTTTTTATGGTCTTTAAATAATTCTTCATCGGCAAATTCTATAAATGTTGTAAAAACCGTAACAGCTTCTTTGATTGCAACACCATCCAGTTTGTCCCATATTACCAGTGCTCCGTCTCCCAATAACTTGTAATAAGAACAGTTATAGCCGAATTGATTGATACATGAAAGGAAATTTGATGTAAAGGACTTAATCAAACTAAAAACTATAGGTTCATCATTATCACGCATAAAACTGCTGAATCCGCGTACATCAATACACAGAATAAGAGAATGAGGTCTTGTTTCACCTAGGTATAGATTATTGAAAATATCTATGGGCCCTTTTTTTAAGGCTTCCAAAGTTAGTGAATCAAGCTCTACCGTATCACTTTCAGATGTATTAATGCCCAATTCCGATATTATATCATCACTCATAAGGCCATTGTAATATATATTTAAAAAAATAGCAAGATAAATTTATTGTAATTTTAAAATAAAAAAAGCCTCGTATTATTAAATACAAGGCTCTTTTTTATGAATCTAAAGACTTAGTACATTCCCGCGCATAGGGTAAGCTTAAATTCTGGTACATACCCTCATAGGGTGAACTAAAATTCTAGTACATACCCATGCCGCCCATGTCGGGTGAGGGCATTGCAGGTCCTGCTGCTTTTTCAGGAATATCCGTAATTGCACATTCTGTTGTTAAAAGAAGGCTTGCAATAGAAGCTGCGTTTTGCAAGGCAGAGCGGGTAACCTTGGCGGGGTCAATGATTCCGGCCTTTACCATGTCTGTCCATTCCATCTTAGCGGCATCAAAGCCTATGCCCTTCTTTTCCTTAGCTTTTTCTGCAATAACTGCTCCGTCCAAGCCTGCATTTTCTGCAATTTGGCGGATAGGCTCTTCGAGGGCTCGCTTTACAATCTTAAAGCCTACTTTTTCATCCTCTGTAAGAGAGCTCATATCTGCTTTTTCTAAGGCTGAGATAGCCTGAATCATTGCAAGACCGCCTCCTGCAACAATACCTTCTTCGATAGCGGCTCTTGTTGCCGAAAGAGCATCTTCAACTCTGTGCTTTTTCTCTTTCATTTCAACTTCGGTTACTGCTCCGATCTTGATAACGGCAACACCGCCTGAGAGCTTAGCCAATCTTTCTCTTAGCTTTTCGCTGTCGTATTCGGAATCGGTTGCATCAAGCTGGGCCTTAATCTGGGAAACCCTGTCCTTAATGTCCTTGGATTTTCCGGCTCCGTCGATAATCATAGTGTTGTCTTTATCGATCTTAATGCTTTTGGCTTGTCCCAACATTGAAATTTGAGCAGCCTCAAGTTTGAAGCCTAATTCTTCCGAAACTACCTGTCCGCCCGTTAAAACGGCAATGTCTTCAAGCATTTCCTTTCTTCTGTCACCGAA
This sequence comes from Treponema sp. OMZ 798, assembly GCF_024181385.1. Taxonomy (NCBI): domain Bacteria; kingdom Pseudomonadati; phylum Spirochaetota; class Spirochaetia; order Treponematales; family Treponemataceae; genus Treponema; species Treponema sp. OMZ 798. Next base: position 1,599,167 of record NZ_CP051305.1, on the reverse strand, counting down.
ACCGGGGGCCTTAACTGCACAGGTCTTTAATGCACCTCGGAGGCTGTTTACAACCAAGGTTGCAAGGGCTTCGCCTTCAACATCTTCTGCAATGATTAAAAGGGGGCGGCCTGACTGGGCTACCTGCTCTAAGAGGGGGAGAAGGTCTTTCATTGTTGAGATTGATTTATCGTAGATGAGGATGTAGGGATTTTCAAAAACGGTTTCCATTCTGTCCCTGTCTGTTACAAAATAAGAAGAAATATAACCTCTGTCGAACTGCATACCTTCTACATAGTCGGTAACGGTTTCCATTGTCTGGGCTTCGCCTACGTCGATAACGCCGTCCTTTCCTACCTTGGCGATAGCATCGGCGATGATCTTACCGATTTCAGCATCGTTATTTGCAGAAACTGAGGCAACGTGGGCAACTTCTTCAGAACCCTTAATTTCTTTTGAATTTTTTTGGATATCTTCAACGGCGATAGCTACAGCCTTGTCGATACCTCGCTTTAATTCAAGCGGGGTCATTCCGGCAGCTACGGCCTTTAAGCCTTCTTTTACCATGGAGTATGCAAGAACGGTAGCTGTTGTGGTTCCGTCACCTGCAACATCATTTGTCTTTGTTGCAACTTCTTTTAAAAGCTGGGCACCCATATTTTCAAATTTGTTTTCAAGTTCTACTTCTCGTGCTACAGATACGCCGTCCTTTGTAACTGTAGGGGCACCGAAACTCTTATCGATAAGAACGTTTCGTCCCTTGGGGCCGAGTGTAACCTTTACTGCATTTGAAATTTGTTCAACACCGGCAAGCAGGCTTTTTCTAGCCTCTTCATTAAACAATAATTGTTTAGCCATTTTAGCTCTCCTTAAGAATCTATGTGAGTTTATTTTATTATCTTTAACATAAGATACAAAAAAAAAACTAAAACGGCAAGGGGGTGGCTTGAGATAAATAAACATTGCCTGAGATTAAAAGGATTACTTATGGGGGATAAAATATAGATAAATTGAGCAATGTGTAATCGGTTTAATTACCGATTACCAATTACCCATTGCTCATTACCAATTAATTGATTCTATTTTCCTTTCCTTAGAAAAGCATCTTTAAAGCCTAATTGCTTAAAGCGTTCAAGAACGGCTCCTGTTTCTTGAGGCTGTAAAGGTCCTATGAATATGGTATATCTTGTGTTATTTTTTACAAAACTTTCTTCTATCACTATAGGATAGTTTTTCCCATATTTTTTTACGACCTCATCGCGGTTGTACTTATCATTATAAACAACAATTTGAACATAGGTTTTGCCCTTTTCAAGTTTACTTGAAACAGTTTTGGGTTCATTGAGAATCGCTATAGAGCTTTCTTCAATTTTTTCTTCACTTGCAACATTGTATATATCCGAATCGGCTTCATCGTATGAGCCCGTATCTTCTTCAGCGGGTATTTCTTCAACCGGAGCAGCCTCTTCTTCCTTTTTTTCGGCCATAGGAACATTTTTTGGACTAGCTGAAGCAATGCTGTCAACAGTTTTTTCTTCAGCCAGTGCTGTGTAAACAGGCTCTACTACAGGATCTACAACTTCAACGCTTTCTACAACTTCTTGAGTTTGTTCAGGTTCTTGCGGTTCCGATACCTCGGTTACCGGAGCCGGAGCGGCTTCAGGTTTTGCTGCAGGTTCAGTTATAGGATCTACCGTTATGGGAGGATTTTCATTTGCCGGTTCCATATAGGTTTCGGCTATAGGCTCAACCTCTTCAGGTTCTTCAACTACCGGATCAAGTATAGCTTCTACATTAGGAACTTCTTCCGCTGTAGCTGTGTTTTCAATAGGAGGCTCTGCAGGCGGAAGCTCTTCTGCTATAGAAACTTCTTCTACTGCGGGAACAGCTTCAACTGTTTCAGGATTTTCGGTTTCATCAACAGGGTTTTCAACCTCATCATAGAGAATTGTATCTCCGTCCGTATTTTCAGATACCGGTTTATTTTCTTCTTTTTTTAGATTTGTATTAGGCAAATCGGAATGGGATGCTACAAATAGGGCCGGGTTGGTATCTAGGTCTTGAGACTCAGGTCCTGCTGAAACGCTTTTACCGTCGTCTTCATTTACCGGGCTGGGCGTAAGGACTCTTATTCTGATAACCTTGCCTCTGGGAACGTTTAGTTTTTCTCCTAATTCGGGAGAGAGACTGACCAAAAGACCCGGAATTCCCGAAGGCCCTATAACGACGGCCCTGGCCTTAACATTTTTTTCAAGGTTTGTTATTTCCAAAAGAGTATGTTTCGGAAACATATCGCTTCTGACAAATAAGCCTTCAGAGGGAAAATCGGTAGGAGAGCCTATGCCTCCGTTGCCTTCCCAAACCGCCCATATACATGAAAACGATATAATGAATATCAGTGAAAATAAAACTTTTTTGTTCATATCCCTCTCCTTATCTCCTGCTAATTGCCTCGAATATTTCTTTTGATATTTGATCCGCCAATTTTTCGGCTTTTTTTTCTACGTCCTTTTCTTTTAGCTTCGTGATATCTATAGTTTTTTTGTATATCTCTTTTTCGCTAACATAATCCACCATACGGACAGTCAGTTTTTGCCAATCAGCTTCTTTTAACTCCGTTTTTTTGTTAAATAGTAGTTCTTTCCCATATTGCATATAAAAAATAATCATGTAATTTGGGCCTTCTTCAAAAAAAGATTTTATTTCTGCAAGCGAAATATCATTTTCCGATTTTATTTCGGTTACCGGAATGCTTGTAGCGATAAAGCCTTCATCAAAAAACTTGTCAAAAAGAGTATCTTCAAAAATTTCTGTAATATTTCTGCATTTTTCGTGAGCTTCCTTATTTTGAAAACAGGCAAAGGCTGCCGTGTCGGCGAAGGCGGCTCCTAAAAAAATGCAAAATAATATACAGCCTATGTATTTTTTTAACATAATAGTCCTCGGTGTAGATTATCGGTATTCCAAAAAAAAGATTAAGAGAATTTAAAAAGGGGCTTTTTAAGGCCCCTTTAATTTATAGGTTTTCCAATATCCTGTTTAAACTGTCCTTTGCATCGCCTAAGAGCATCATGGTGTTGGGATTAGGCTCATACAAGGGGTTTGGCACTCCTGCATAGCCGGGCTGGAGGTCGAAGTTACAGATTATGAGCTTTTTAGCCTTTTCTGCAGCCAAAACAGGCATTCCGTATATGGGTGTTCCTTCCGCCGTATTCGCGGCAGGGTTTACAACATCGCTTGCTCCGATTATAATAGCTAAATCCGTCTTGTCGAAGTCCGGGTTTATGGTTTCCATTTCGTAGAGCTTATCATATGGAATGTCAACCTCGCACAAAAGCACGTTCATGTGGCCGGGCATTCTTCCTGCAACGGGATGAATGGCGAACCGCACATTTTTTCCCATTGATTCGAGCTTATCTGCCAGCTGTTTTACCAAGCCTTGGGCCTGTGAAAGAGCCATGCCGTAGCCGGGGATAACTATGATTTCCCTTGCTTCGCTGAACCAAGGGCCGATTTGAGCTTCAGCCGGTTGGTTACCGCTTGCAGCCTCACCCGTGTTACCGCCTCCTGTACTGACTGATGCTCCGCCGCTTGCACTCTTAGTTCTAAGAGAGTCGAGCATGGTGTTTATGCTTTCCTTTGCATCGCCTAAAAGCATCATGGTGTTGGGATTAGGCTCATACAAGGGGTTGGGAACTCCCGCATAGCCGGGCTGGAGGTCGAAGTTGCAGATTATGAGCTTTTTAGCCTTTTCTGCAGCCAAGACAGGCATTCCGTAAATAGGAGTACCTTCCGCCGTATTTGCGGCAGGGTTTACTACGTCGCTTGCTCCGATTATGATAGCCAAATCCGTCTTGTCAAAATCGGGATTTATGGTTTCCATTTCGTAGAGCTTGTCGTAGGGGATGTCAACCTCGCAAAGGAGTACGTTCATGTGACCGGGCATTCTTCCTGCAACGGGATGAATGGCGAACCGCACGTTTTTCCCCATTGATTCGAGCTTATCTGCCAGCTGTTTTACCAAGCCTTGGGCCTGTGAAAGGGCCATTCCGTAGCCGGGAATAAAGATTATTTCCTTAGCATCGCTAAACCATGCAGGCAGTTGAGATTTATCTGCATGGCCTGTTGCAGTAATCTCTTTTTGAGCGTGCTTTGCTTCTTCCGCTTTCGGGCCTTGCTTCTCTTCTGCTTCTTTTGAGGATGCCTTCTCCGGTTTTTCGGTATTTGCAGGCTTTGCCGGTTTAGCTGGGGAAGCTGCCTTGCTGAAAAGAATTGAAGCAAGACTTCTATTCATTGCCCTGCACATAATCTGGGTAAGCAAGAGCCCCGAAGCTCCGACTATGCCTCCGACCGAAACCAAGAGAATATCTCCAATTGCCATACCGGCAATTGAGGCGGCAACACCCGATGTGGAATTTAAAAGAGAAATCGTAATCGGCATGTCCGCTCCGCCTACGCGTATTGCAAAGAAAATGCCGAAAAGAAGGCTTATAACAAGTCCTGCAATCGAAATGCTCATCATCAGCTCAGGCTTAATAGGAAGAAGAACAATAAAGATAATCATTCCTAAAAAGCTTACAGTAGTCAAAGCTTGGTGAGCCGGTAAAACCGTCGGCTTTTGAGGCAGCATCTTGTGAAGCTTTCCTGCGGCAATCAAGCTGCCTGAAAAGGTTAGGGCTCCTACAGCCAAGGCTATTCCGCCCGTAACTATAACAAAAACTCCCGCATTAGGATTTACTGCTGCTAAGGTTAAGAGGGCTGCAACAGCCGAAGCTGCTCCTCCTAAGCCGTTAAGTAAGGCTACTGTTTGGGGCATGGTAATCATCTTAACCTTAAATGTTAAAATAATCCCAATCGCAGTTCCTATTGCAAGCCCCGCCCACATCATTCCGGCAGAAAAAATTTGATATTTATAAAGAGTTACGCATACGGCCGCCAGCATACAAAGGGCGCTTAAGCGGTTTCCCTTAACTGCAGACTTTACCTTACTCATCATGTTAATTCCTAAAAGAACCCCGATGCTGAGTACTCCGCAAATAATATAATAAAGCGTGTCCGTCATTTTGTTTCCTCTTTAGATTCGTTGCCTGTTTTAAACATTTTAAGCATTCTGTCTGTAAGACCGAAGCCTGCAACTACATTTATTGTAGCACAAATGATTCCTATGCAGCCGAAAATCTTACTTCCTGTTGCAATTGCTGCTGCCGTAGCTGTCATGGTCGCCAAGATAGTAATGCCGGACAAGGCATTCATACCCGACATAAGCGGGGTATGTAAAAGGCTTGGTACGTTCTTGATCAGTTTGTAGCCTATAAGGGTGGTTACAACAAAGACAAGAACCAGTATCAATTCCAGACTCATATACCCATGGCCTCCCTGGCGCCCTTATGAACGATTTCGCCGTCAATAGTGGTAAGAATACCCTTGACGATATCGTCGTTTCGGTCAAGCTCGATTTTTCCGTCCTTGATAAGATAGCGGGTGAGGTTGCAGATGTTTTGGGCAAACATCCATGTAGAGCTTGAAGGAAGAAGTCCCGGTATATTTTTAATACCTACAAGGTGTACATTATGTTTTTTAAGAACTTCGCCCGGAGGTGTCAACTCGCAGTTTCCGCCTTGGTCGATCGAAATATCAACGATTACAGAGCCCGGTTTCATGGTTTTTACCATTTCTTCTGTAACAATAACAGGTGCTAATTTTCCCGGAACAAGGGCTGAAAGGAAGATTATGTCCATGTCCTTAATGTGGGAGCTGAGCATCTTTCTTTCGTTTTCTAATGTTTCTTTTTTAAGATGAAGGGCATAACCGCCTTCACCGATTGCTTCTTCTTCGGGAACACCTAAGTCGATTATCTTGGCTCCCAAAGACTGAGCCTGTTCACGGGCTGCAGGACGGATATCGGCTGCGTATGTTACGGCTCCGAGTCTTTTGGCAGTTGCGAGAGCCTGTAAGCCGCCTACGCCTGTTCCAACGATTAAAACGTTCATGGGTTTAATCATACCGACAGCACAGAAAATTTGAGGGATAAAGCGCGGCAAGAGGTTTGCAGCAATTAAAATTCCTTTGTAACCTGCACAGGTACTCATCGAAGTAAGAGCATCCATGTTTTGTGCTCTCGAAATTCGCGGAACACCGTCTAGGGTTAAAGAAATAACGCCTTGTTTTGCCATATTTTTAACCATCTCGTGGTTAACCGGAGCTGCAGGGTGAATGAAAGTGATAAGATACTGTCCTTTGTGCATCATATCGATTTCGTGACAGCCCATTGCATCATTATAAAGGGGTTCTTTTACCTTTAAAATTATTTCCGAATCGGAAAAAAGTTTTTTTACATCCGAAACAATTTCCGCTCCGGCCTTTTCGTATTCCGGATCATGGAAATAGGCGCCTTCACCGGCCCCTTTTTCTACCAAAACCTTGTGCCCATCTTTAACCAGAAGCTCGCATGTTTCCGGGGTAGCGGCAACACGGTCTTCTCCATGCATGATTTCCTTAGGAATACCAATAATCATAAAATCCTCCTATAGAGCGCAGTTTTTATATATACTGAACTCTTAATTTAATGTCGATTATACCATAGTAATGCCTTACCGTCAAGTTTTTTTGTGCAGCAGAATTCCTAATACTTTCGGTGTTCAAATTATTATTTAATAAGCTCTTATATATTTTTATTTATTATGATAGAATCAAATTGACAACAAATGTAAGAAATTTGTTTATAAATCTTAAGGAGAAATTAAAATGATTAAAAAGGTAAGTCTTTTTGTTTTGATGCTGTGTTTTTTATTTTTTTCTGCTTGTACAAAAGAGAATGGAAAGAGTGAGTTCAAAAAGTACAAAACTATGGCAGAGGCCTTGAATAAGCAGTGCCCTACAAAGATAGGGGATGATATTCAGCTTGATTCAGTAGAATATATTGAAAGCACTCATACTCTTCAATATGTTTACTCGTTTATAGGGATGGCTAAGGAAGATAATAGTGCCGAGACTTGGAGTTTGATTGAGGCTGCAACAAAGGAAGCTCTGAGTACCCAATTTAAAGGTCAAACCAATGTTGAGCAGTTTAGAAAGGACAAACTGAATATGAATTTTGTTTATAGGGACAAGAATCAGGAAAGTCTTTTTACGGTAATTTTAAAACCCGGAGAGTATTAAAATTTATTAGAATTTTATAAAAACCTTATAAAAAGTACTTGACAAAAGTTACGGAATGGGCTATATTCGCTCTCACCGTCGGTTACGGCGGTGAGCTTAGAAAACTGTAGAAAATACTAGAAAAGTTTTGAAGGTCTTACTCTTTGAATGAAGGTAAGGCTCTTTATTTTTGCAAGGTAAGAAACTTGCAGAAAGGTTAAAAAAAGTTAAAAAAACTTTTAAAAAGCTCTTGACAAAAAGTGAGAAAATAATGTATACTCCTTTTTGCTCGCTAAACAACTTTCACAAGTTGCCGGCGAATGATATTTGAAACTAAGAGGGAAGGGAAAGAACAAAAATAGCCAAAGCGTAAAGCTTTTGGTAAGGAAAGTATCAAAAATAACCGGTAAAGGCTAGCTGATTAGCTTTTACCAAATTCCTTAACATGTTAAGGACAAACTTACGTTAAGAAATCAACCGCTCTTTAAGGGCGGATTGAAATAATAATGATGGAGAGTTTGATCCTGGCTCAGAACGAACGCTGGCGGCGCGTCTTAAGCATGCAAGTCGAACGGTAAGGGAGAGCTTGCTCTCCCCTAGAGTGGCGGACTGGTGAGTAACGCGTGGGTGACCTGCCCTGAAGATGGGGATAGCTAGTAGAAATATTAGATAATACCGAATGTGCTCATTTACATAAAGGTAAATGAGGAAAGGAGCTACGGCTCCGCTTCAGGATGGGCCCGCGTCCCATTAGCTAGTTGGTGAGGTAAAGGCCCACCAAGGCAACGATGGGTATCCGGCCTGAGAGGGTGAACGGACACATTGGGACTGAGATACGGCCCAAACTCCTACGGGAGGCAGCAGCTAAGAATCTTCCGCAATGGACGAAAGTCTGACGGAGCGACGCCGTGTGAATGAAGAAGGCCGAAAGGTTGTAAAATTCTTTTGCAGATGAAGAATAAACACAGGAGGGAATGCCTGTGAGATGACGGTAGTCATGCGAATAAGCCCCGGCTAATTACGTGCCAGCAGCCGCGGTAACACGTAAGGGGCGAGCGTTGTTCGGAATTATTGGGCGTAAAGGGTATGTAGGCGGTTAGGTAAGCCCGGTGTGAAATCTACGAGCTCAACTCGTAAACTGCATTGGGTACTGCTTGACTTGAATCACGGAGGGGAAACCGGAATTCCAAGTGTAGGGGTGGAATCTGTAGATATTTGGAAGAACACCGGTGGCGAAGGCGGGTTTCTGGCCGATGATTGACGCTGATATACGAAGGTGCGGGGAGCAAACAGGATTAGATACCCTGGTAGTCCGCACAGTAAACGATGTACACTAGGTGTCGGGGCAAGAGCTTCGGTGCCGGCGCAAACGCATTAAGTGTACCGCCTGGGAAGTATGCCCGCAAGGGTGAAACTCAAAGGAATTGACGGGGGCCCACACAAGCGGTGGAGCATGTGGTTTAATTCGATGATACGCGAGAAACCTTACCTGGGTTTGACATCAAGAGCAATGACATAGAGATATGGCAGCGTAGCAATACGGCTCTTGACAGGTGCTGCATGGCTGTCGTCAGCTCGTGCCGTGAGGTGTTGGGTTAAGTCCCGCAACGAGCGCAACCCCTACTGCCAGTTACTAACAGGTAAAGCTGAGGACTCTGGCGGAACTGCCGATGACAAATCGGAGGAAGGTGGGGATGACGTCAAGTCATCATGGCCCTTACGTCCAGGGCTACACACGTGCTACAATGGTTGCTACAAATCGAAGCGACACCGCGAGGTCAAGCAAAACGCAAAAAAGCAATCGTAGTCCGGATTGAAGTCTGAAACTCGACTTCATGAAGTTGGAATCGCTAGTAATCGCACATCAGCACGGTGCGGTGAATACGTTCCTGGGCCTTGTACACACCGCCCGTCACACCATCCGAGTCGAGGGTACCCGAAGTCGCTAGTCTAACCCGTAAGGGAGGACGGTGCCGAAGGTACGTTTGGTAAGGAGGGTGAAGTCGTAACAAGGTAGCCGTACCGGAAGGTGCGGCTGGATCACCTCCTTTCTATGAGAAAGGGTATTTGAAGGTTGTTTTTAACCTTCTATCAGTCTTGAAGTACACAAGACAATTTGATACTTCCTTTTCGTTCTTTCCTGAAACTCTTTTTTATATAAATAAGCAACTGAGGGGATATAGCTCAGCTGGCTAGAGCGGCGGCTTTGCAAGCCGTAGGTCAGGGGTTCGAATCCCCTTATCTCCATAAAATACCTTGTTTAACGACAAGGTTTTTATTCGCCCAATCATCAAGAAAAGGCGAACAGATATTTGACATAACTAGGGAAGGGAACGAAGGCGTTTAAAAGTTTTAAGACTTTTAGGCGTAAAAGAAAAATAAAAAAATACAAAACTTCTTTTTGAAAAGAGTAAGAAAGAAGGGACAATAATATGGTCAAGCGAATATAGGTTTATGGCGAATGCCTATGGAGCTAAGAGGCGAAGAAGGCCGTGGTAAGCTGCGAAAAGTTCCGTGTAGGAGCACACATCCTGTGATACGGAAATAGCCGAATGGGGTAACCCGTCAGTAGTGATACTGACATTACACTCTTGAATAAAATAGAGAGGTAAAGCGATACTGAGTGAACTGAACCATCTAAGTAACTCAAGGAAAAGAAATCAAGTAAGAGATTCCGAAAGTAGCGGCGAGCGAAATTGGAGGAGCCTAAACCCTTTTGAGGGAGTTGTAGGGCTGCATCGGCGTAGGACCGACAAGTTACAAATTCGATTTATAGCAGAAAGGTTTTGGGAAAGCCTGGCGAAGAGGGTGAAACCCCCGTAAGCGAAATAAATCGGACTTGTTGATGCAGTACCTGAGTACGGCGGGGCACGAGAAACCCTGTCGGAAACCGGGTCGACCACGATCCAAGGCTAAATACTACTTAGCTACCGATAGTGAACAAGTACCGTGAGGGAAAGGTGAAAAGAACCCCAGTAAGGGGAGTGAAATAGAACCTGAAACCGTAAACCAACAAGATGTTACAGCCCTTTAAGGGTGGTAGCGTGCCTTTTGTAGAATGAGCCTGCGAGTTACGATATGCAGCGAGGTTAAGGAATAGAAGTTCCGGAGCCTAAGGGAAACCGAGTCTTAATAGGGCGAATAGTTGCATGTCGTAGACCCGAAGCCGGAGTGATCTAGTCATGAGCAGGTTGAAGCAGCGGTAAAACGCTGTGGAGGACCGAACTATAATCTGTTAAAAAAGGTATGGATGACTTGTGACTAGGAGTGAAAGGCTAATCAAACCCGGAAATAGCTGGTTCTCCCCGAAATGCCTTTAGGGACAGCCTCATACAAAATTATCGGAGGTAAAGCACTAGTTGGACTAGGGGGCGTCAAAGCCTACCAAACCCAGTTAAACTCTGAATGCCGATAATCAACGTATGGGAGTGAGACTGCGTGCGCTAAGGTTCGTAGTCAAAAGGGAAACAGCCCAGACCGTCAGCTAAGGTCCCCAAATACTGCTTGAGTGTGAAATGAAGTGTGGATACAAAGACAGCCAGGAGGTTGGCTTAGAAGCAGCAATTCCTTTAAAGAGTGCGTAACAGCTCACTGGTCGAGTGTCCATGCGCAGATAATGTAACGGGGCTAAGCAGTATACCGAAGCTACGGGTCTTACGCGATTAATGCGTAAGGCGGTAGGGGAGCATTCCATTAACTGAAGAAGGAATACCCGCGAGGGATTCTGGAGGAGATGGAAGAGAGAATGCAGGTATAAGTAACGAAAAGGGAGGTGAGATCCCTCCCCGCCGAAAATCTAAGGTTTCCTGGGTAAAGGTAATCTCCCCAGGGTAAGTCGGCCCCTAAGGCGAGGACGAAGGTCGTAGTCGATGGGAAATCGGTTCATATTCCGATACCTTTTATAATTTCGATGGCAGGACGCATGAGGTGAAACCCGGCCGGCTAACGGATGCCGGTCAAAGTAAGCGAGCCGTTAAAAAGGATGATAGGCAAATCCGTCGTCCAAGGTAAGCTGCGACAGCGAGGGACACTACGGTGGAACGAAGCGGGCGTAATCAAGGTGCCGGGAAATACTGTCTAAGGCTAGGTTATAAAAGACCGTACCGTAAACCGACACAGGTAGATGGGATGAGAAATCTAAGGCGCTCGAGAGAACTCGCGTTAAGGAATTCGGCAAAATGCACACGTAACTTCGGAAAAAGTGTGACCTCCTTTTATAAAAAGTGGAGGTGGCAGAAAGCAGGCCCAGGCGACTGTTTATCAAAAACACAGCCATCTGCGAACCAGCAATGGGACGTATAGGTGGTGACACCTGCCCGGTGCCGGAAGGTTAAGAGGAGAGGTTAGCAGCAATGTGAAGCTTTGAATTGAAGCCCCGGTAAACGGCGGCCGTAACTATAACGGTCCTAAGGTAGCGAAATTCCTTGTCGGGTAAGTTCCGACCCGCACGAATGGTGTAACGATTCTGGGCACTGTCTCAACGCGAGACTCGGTGAAATTTATATACCGGTAAAGAAGCCGGTTACCCATAGTTAGACGGAAAGACCCCGTGAACCTTCACCGCAACTTATTATTGGGACTTGGTTTATCATGTGTAGAATAGGTGGGAGGCTATGAAGCTTGACCGTTAGGTTGGGTGGAGCCGAAATGTGAAATACCACCCTTGATAAATCAGGTTTCTAACCGCTGTCCGTGAAACCGGAAGCGGGACAGTGATAGGCAGGCGGTTTGACTGGGGCGGTCGCCTCCTAAAGAGTAACGGAGGTGCGCGAAGGTCTCCTCACGCCGGTTGGAAATCGGCGCAGCGAGTGTAAAGGCACAAGGAGGCTTAACTGCGAGAGTGACAGCTCAAGCAGATACGAAAGTAGGTCTTAATGATCTGGCGGTAGCGAGTGGAAGCGCCGTCACTTAACGGATAAAAGGTACTCCGGGGATAACAGGCTGATATTCCCCAAGAGTTCACATCGACGGGAATGTTTGGCACCTCGATGTCGGCTCATCGCATCCTGGGGCTGAAGCAGGTCCCAAGGGTTTGGCTGTTCGCCAATTAAAGCGGTACGTGAGCTGGGTTCAGAACGTCGCGAGACAGTTCGGTCCCTATCTGCTATGGGCGTTGGATACGTGAGAGGAGCTGTTTTTAGTACGAGAGGACCGAAATGGACGAACCTCTGGTGTACCGGTTATCCTGCCAAGGGTAATTGCCGGGTAGCTAAGTTCGGAAGGGATAACCGCTGAAGGCATCTAAGTGGGAAGCCCGCCTCAAGACTACGTATCCCTGAGGGTTTAACCCTCCTAAAGACTCCTTGCACACTACAAGGTTGATAGGTTGGAGGTCTAAGCACAGTAATGTGTTAAGCCGACCAATACTAATAAGTCGTGAGGCTTGACCATATTATTGTTTCTTTTTTCATTAATGAGATATGATTTTCTTCTTCGTTCTCATCTTTAGTACACTTAAAGCTATTAATGTTTTAAGTCCTTATTTTGTTTATTATTGCCAGGTGGCCATAGTGGAGAGGTAATACCCGTTCCCATCCCGAACACGGAAGTCAAGCTCTCTTACGCCGATGATACTGCTGATCAAGTGGGAAAGTAGGATGCTGCCTGGCTTTTTTTTTGTTCCTTTCTTTTTAATTCATTCTTGCATTATTTTAAAAAAAATGATAGTATCTAGCTCTTTAAGACGGAGTTAGGTTATGGTATTAGTTGTTCTTATTGCAATTGCCCTTATATTATATATTATTATATTTCCTATCAAAAATGCTTTTCAAATAAAAGAGCAAAAAGAAGAGATTATTCGTTTAAAAAGTAAGATTTCGGATTTGGAATTTAAATTTCGTTCCTTCGATAATGTTTCTCCTGAGACTGAGGAGCAGAATCCTATCAATGAAGAGATTAAAGCTGTAAATACTGAGCCGGAATCCGGAGCATGGATTAAGGCCGCTGAAGCCTCACAAGAGGAAGAAGATGCAACTTATTCTTTTATAAAAGAATCCTGCGAAGGTTCGGCAAAAGCAGAAATTAAAGAAAAACATTCTGCCATTTCTCTGTATATCAAAAAATTTTTTTCTATCGAATCCATTATCAGTAAGCTGGGAATTATCCTGCTTTTGATCGGGGTGGGCTTTATCTTTAAATTAAGCTATGACAAGGGATATATAACCCAAGAAGTTGCTTTGATTATAGGCGGTTTGATCGGCGTGGCTCTTTGCTTTTTCGGGTTTAGAAGCTCGGCAAAATCCCGCCTTCTTTTAAGTCAGGTTCTATTCGGGGGCGGTATAGCCGTTTTTTATATTACGGCCTACGCAGCCTATTTAAGGTACGGCCTTTTAGGCGATTTTTCTGCCTTTATATTTTTGAGTTTGATTACAGCCCTTTCTTACACTCTTTCGATTATGACGGCTTCTTCATCGATATCTATAATCGGCTTGCTCGGTGCTCTCATAATACCCTTTGCCGTAGATTTGGGCTTTTTGGGCTTGACAGGCTTCGGGCTCTATGTACTTGCCGTTTCTGTGCTTTCATCGACTGTTTACTTTTTTAAACGATGGAGACTCTTACAGTTTACCTCCTTAATTTCATTTTTAGGAATTTTAACCCGTCTTTTACTTATCACGCCTTTAAATGTAGAGGATGTGGTTTTGTTTTTCGGCCTTATTCTTTTGTTGATGGCCGTGCACACCATTCCCGATCTTTATTTTTATTTAAAGGATGATGAAAAGAAAAAAGATAAAATTTTGTCGCCCGCTCTTGCGGTTTTAAATTTGGGCTTTTCCTTATTTTTAACCTATAAACTTTCGGTTTATAAATTTGCACCTCAAAGTACTGCCTACCTTATTTTTTCTTTTTTCTATATAGTTTTAGCTTATCTTGCCTTCAGAAAAAAAAGAATGGATAACTTGGGACTTATTTACCTTGCAGGAGTCCTGATTTCTCTTTATGTAACGGTGGTAGATAGATTTACCTATGATGTTCAGCCGGTTCTTATACTCAGCATAGCTTTTTTAGGATTTTGGCTTTTCCGCAAGCGCGAAGAAACTAAGGTGTTTGTCTTGCTGCATATTCTTTTTGGAACGGCTTATATGATGGCTATAGCCTCTCTTTTAAAAGACGGTGGTCGTCTGAGCGCTTTAAGATTTTTACTTGAAGGAAGTTTTTATCTTGTTCCGATGGCGCTATCTATCTTTGTTCAAAAAGAAAAATTTAAAAGGGCTTATCAGGGTTTTGTTTTTCAAGCTTATGCCCTTATATTTTTGATTGCGGTCTTGTATAAGTTTGATATCAAAAGTACGGAATTTTTTGTTCAAGGTCTTATTCTTGCGCTAGTAGCTCTTTATAACCTTATGCATCATAAACTAAAAAAAGGGTGGTACTATGAAAGGGCAATAGATGCTGAAGTTTTTATTTTGTTTATCTTTTCTCTTGCTTACACTTTAAATTACTTTTTGGGATTAAACAGCTCTTATTTATTTCTTTTTTTGGGAATTGAAGCGGCTATGAGCTTTTCTCTTTATGCTCTTTCTTTAATAAAAGAAAAAACCGAAAATGCCCGATTTTTTTACAGGCTTTGCTTTTTTGTTTTTATGGTTAAGATTATGCTGGCCGATTTTTCGATTGCTGCAGAAGAATTTAGATACGGAATTTTACTTTCGGGGCTTTTTATTTTGGCTTTGGATAAATTTTATAAAAATAAAATAAGTAAGGATAAGATAACTTTAAACATAGGCAGGATATTTTTGATTGTCATTGCGTTTTTTTATTACGGATTTGTTTACAGCCGTATGCCTCACCAAGATACAGTCCTCATCAAAATTTGGAATGTAGATATTCTTTCGGTTGTGATAAATATTTTAAATGCACTTATTTTAATTGCGTTCTTTAAGATGTTAAAGCTGCCTCAAATCCTTTATTTTGCAGTTATCAGTCTTATCTTTGTTTTTTTGAGCTTTGTGGATATTTACCTTCCCATAAACAACGGCGGAGTCTTAACCCTTCTTTGGGCCTTTTATTCGATAGTTTCTTTTATTTATTATTTGCGGAAGGGAAGGGCCAAGATGGTTTATATTTCGCTTGGGCTGATAATTTTTGTCGCTGCAAAGCTGATTGTTGTCGACCTAAGCACCTTAAATATTTTATCGAAGGTGATTACTTCATTGGTTTTCGGCATAGCCCTTCTTTTATTGAGCTATGCAATTCAGCCCATGCTAAAAAAGTTTGGAAAACCGGAAGAAAATTAGAGAGCCTTAAAAGGTAATTTTTAAGGCTCTCATTACAGGTTTAAATTTTATGTCCTGTTTGTTTAAAGATGAAGGCGTAAATATCCGCTGTTTCTTCTATTATCTTTGCCGTGGGTTTCCCTGCTCCGTGACCTGCTTTTTCGGTTATGCGGATTAGTATCGGGTTTTCTCCCTTGTAGGTGTCTTGCAAGGCTTGGGCATACTTAAAGGAGTGTGCAGGAACAACCCTGTCGTCATGGTCTCCTGTACATACCATAATGGAAGGATAATCGATTCCTGCTTTCACGTTATGGAGGGGAGAGTAGGCGTAAAGGTACTCGAACATATCCTTACTGTCCTCGCTGCTTCCGTATTCATCGACCCAAGCCCAGCCTATGGTAAAATGCTGGTAGCGGAGCATATCCAAAACTCCAACCTGGGGAATTGCAACTGCAAAAAGATCTGGGCGCCGGTTTGTTACGGCTCCTATTAAAAGACCTCCGTTTGAACCGCCTTGAATTGCGAGCTTTTTATTTGAAGTATATTTTTGTTCTATCAAATATTCTCCTGCCGAAATAAAATCATCGAAGACATTTTGTTTTTTCATCTTTTTTCCGGCTGAGTGCCATTCTTCTCCGTATTCAAGACCGCCGCGTAAATTTACGCAGACAAAAATGCCTCCTTTTTCTAAAAAAGCCATTCGGGCAGGAGAAAAGGCTGGCGGGAGAGAAATAGCAAAGCCTCCGTAGCCGTACATAAGGGTAGGATTGTTTCCGTCGAGCTTAATGTCTTTTTTTGAAACAATGTGCATGGGAATCTTTGTTCCGTCCTTGCTCTTAAAAAAGACTTGTTCGCATTTAAACAGGTCCGTATCAATAGGGATAGCCGGAACAAAAAAATCTTTTAGGCTGTTTGTTTTTATATCGTACCTTATGATTTTGTTGGGAGTTGTATAAGAAGTAAAGTTGAAAAATATCAGATCTTCATTTTTTCGGGCTCCCGAAAAACCTATGCTTCCGTTTTTCGGAAGGTCAACCCTTGTTTTATTTTTTCCGTTTAGATCATGGATAAAGACCTCATCTTGAACATCCCGCAGATAAACCGTAAGCAGCTTTCCTCCGCAAAGGGCTGCACTCGATAAAAGACAGTCTTGTTCGGGAATAACTTCTTCGATATTTTTTTCATCTGCCGCATTTAGGGGTGTCTTGATTATGCGGTAAAGGGGGGATTTGTGATTTGTCAATAAATATAAGAATCGATTGTCCGTTTCAAGCGGCCACACATTATCGTTAAAATGCGTATTGTATTGTTTAAAGCTTTTTGGCAGACCCTCGCTTAAATCTGCAACAAAGAGCATGCTTCCCTCGTTTCCTACTTCAAAGGCCGTAACAAGGATGGTTTTCTCGTCTTCAGTTGTGCTTGCAGAAAAGGAGCGCAGGGGATGTTCCTTATCTTCAAATATGAGAATGTCTTCGCTTTCTTTTGTTCCAAGTTTGTGGTATTTTAGCTTTTGAAATTCATTTTTTTCGGTTAAGGCTTTGCCTTTATCCGGAGCATCATATGAGCTGTAAAAAAAGCCGTCCTTGTACCATGCGATATTGGAAAATTTGACCCAATGTATGTGTTCTTCTGTGCCGGTTTTCTTTTCGGCATCGAAGACAAAGATTTCTTCCCAGTCAGAGCCGCTTCCGGATACGGAGTAGGCCATGTATTTTCCGTCTTTGGAAAATGCTATATTCTTTAAGGCTATGGTTCCATCCGGGCTTAGAGTGTTCGGGTCAAAAAAAACTTCGGGAGAGCTTTCTGCCTTTTCCTGTCCCTTTTGCCGGTACATTATGCTTTGGTTTTGCAGGCCTTCAGTTCTAAAAAAGTAATAAAAGTCTCCTGCCTTAAAAAGACCGGAGCGCTTTTCGTAGTCCCAAATTTCTTCGAGGCGTTTTTTTAATTCTGCCCGAAAAGGAATTTTTGATAAAAATTCTTCCGTTTTCTTGTTTTCTTCTTTTACCCAGGCTATGACCTCCGGCGCGTTGTCGTCTTCAAGCCATCTATATGGATCTGCTACTATGGTTCCAAAGTAGTTATCGGAAACATTTGATTGTTTGTATTGCATAAAAATCTCCTAAATTCACTTTAAAATATTGGTAAATAATAGAAGAAAGTTTGTTTTTTTTCAAGTAGTTTAAAAAAAGACTAAAAAATCTAAAAAAAATGCACTTTTTTGATATAAACCGCTTGACATTCTAAATTTTTATGGTAAAATGGGTTTAAGTGGGAGAAAGTAGTAAAAAGTGGGTAATTTTGCAATGACCGGAGAATATAAGAATACTCTTGACGAAAAAGGAAGAATTATGTTCCCTGCAAAGATCCGTGCAGAATTACCCGACTCAAATTTGGTTATTACACGCGGTGTAGGCAACTGTCTTTGGATTTTTACTGCGGATAAGTGGAAAAAGTTTTCGGATGAAATCATGAAGAAAACTTCTTTGTTTAAAGCGCAATCCTTGCTTGTTATGAGGCGTTTAATTGCCCCTGCCCAAGAGCTTGAGATTGACAAGAACGGCCGTATATCTATCCCCCAGAGCCTTAGGGACTGCGCCGGGCTCGAAAAAGACTGCATTATTTTAGGTCTCGGTAAATGCTTTGAATTGTGGGACCTAAAGCAATATGAAAAATATTTAAAGGAGAGTGAGCCGGATTTTTCTGAAGCTGCCGAGGCTTTGGGGGAAATAGGTTTTTAAATTTTATGCAGCCAGTTCATACATCGGTCTTGCTTGAAGAATGTCTTGAGCTCTTAAAACCTGATGCTTCCCATAATCTTTTTGTAGACGGAACATTGGGAGAGGGCGGGCATACTGAAGCTTTTTTAAAAAGATATCCTCAACTTAATGCTGTAGGTGTTGATGCCGATGCTTCTATTCAAGAACGGGCAAAGGAAAGGCTGAAGCCCTTCGCTGAGCGTGTCCTGTTTCACTTAGGCTGGTCTGATGATTTTTTTAAAAATTACCCAAAAGACTCTGCTCCCCCCGATTTAATTCTTTTGGATCTGGGTATATCCATGTTCCACTATATAAAGTCGGGAAGGGGGTTTTCTTTTTCTTCGGCTGAACCCTTGGATATGCGGTTAAATCCTGACCTTAGTGTAAGCGCTGCGGATATTGTCAATTCTTATAATGAAAAAGATTTGGCGGATTTAATTTTTAATTACGGTGAAGAGCGTTACTCAAGGAAGATAGCTTCCCGAATACTTGAACAAAGAAAGGTTTCGAGTTTTACCAATGCAAAGGAACTGGCTGATTGTATTTATAAGGCTGTTCCTCAAAACTACAGGCACGGAAAGATTCATCCTGCGACAAAAACCTTTCAGGCTCTTAGGATTGCAGTCAATGGAGAGTTGGAAAGATTGCCCCGCCTTTTGGAGCTTGCTTTTTCTGTCCTTGCTCCTAATGGTAAGCTTGGTGTTATTACTTTTCATTCTCTTGAGGATAGAATTGTAAAGATGTATTTTAAAGACTTGGGGAAAAACTGTACCTGTCCTGAAAATATGCCGATATGTAAGTGCGGGGGCAAGCCTAGGGCTGAAGTTTTAACAAAAAAGGCTGTTAAGGCTTCTGATGAGGAAATAAGGCTGAATCCTCCGTCGAGAAGTGCCCGCCTTAGGGTTGTGCGTAAAATTGATTATCGGGAGAATTAAAATGAAAAAAATACTTGCTGTGGTCTTAACATTGTTTATTCCTCTTTTTTTATTTGCGGTGGTTTTACAATCTTCGCGTTATACAAGCATCGAAAAAGATTTGACTGACTATAATAAAGAGCAGTCTAAAATTATTGAGGAAAATAAAAAGAAGATTTCCGGTATTTCAATTTTATCTAAGCCTGAACGTATCGAAAGGATTGCTGTTGAAGAGTTAAAAATGAGGAAGGCTTTGTCGGCTGAAATTTTGAGGATTTCAATTTCAAAGGAGAATAAGGATGGATAGAGAAAAAGAGAACAAAGATTTAGATTATTCTCTTATGACCCTTGAGGAATTGCTTAGAAGCACCGATGGAAAGCTTGTTTATAAATCCGATTCCTCGAATGCGTTTTCGTCGGTAGTTATAGACAGCCGAAATGTAAAAGACAATTCTCTCTTTATTCCTTTACGCGGTGAAAAGCAGGATGGACATATTTATATAGAGTCTGCTTTAAAGAATGGTGCTAAATTTTTTGCCGTTGACTTTGAACATCTTAATGAAAATAAAACTGCATTGCTGTCCCTGTGCAAAATCTACAATGCTTCGTGTATTGCCGTAAATAATAATTTAAAAGCTCTACAGGATGCTGCAAGATATTATTTATCGAAATTTCCTAATCTTTATAAGATAGGTATTACGGGATCGAGCGGTAAAACAACTACAAAAGAAATTTTATCTTCGATATATTCTCAAAAATATAATACCGTTTCGACAAAGGGTAATTTAAATTCCGAAACTGGTTTGCCTCTTTCCGTTTTTGAGGTTCGTCCCGAACATGAGGCCGGTATATTCGAGCTCGGTATGAACCGCAGAGGTGAAATAGCCGAAATAGCAAGTGTTCTTTTACCAAACGCCGCTATAATTACAAATATAGGAACTGCCCATATCGGTATTCTCGGCACAAAACAGGCTATAGCTGAGGAAAAAAAAGAAATTTTTTCATATTTTAATGATGATGCTCTGGGCTTTATTCCTGATTGTGAGTTTAAGGAATTTTTAAAAAATGTTTCTCACGGTTCTGTTTTTACGGTTTCAGATAATGATTCTTCATTGGTTCAAAGGATTGAAGATGCCGGTGTATCAGGTTCTAAAATTTTTTATAAAGGAGAAGAAATTTTATTTCCATTACCCGGAGTTTATAATGTAAAAAATGCTCTTTTATGTATAGCCTTGGCGGAAAAGAAAGGTTTTTCGGCTAAGGAAATTAAATCGGGTTTAGAAGCCGTGCGGCCCCTGTTTGGTAGATCGCAGGTTTTGCACGGCTTTGTAACCTATTTTTTAGATTGCTATAATGCAAATCCCCATTCGATGAAAAGCTCAATAGAGTTTTGCGACTCTATAAATACCGAATATGCAAAACATTATGTCTTGGCTTCAATGCTTGAGCTCGGCGCAGAGTCAGAGTATGAACACAAAAAAATTATTGAAGCTGCTTTGAATTCCGATGCAGATAATTTATATTTTTTTGGAGATGATATTTTTTCCGCTTTTGAAGATTTAAAACTTTCCTCTTCAAAAAAAATATATAAGTTTAAAACAAATCAATTTGATGCCTTAAAAGAACGGCTTAAAGAAAATTTATCTAAAGATGATTTTGTTTTATTAAAGGGTTCAAGATCAATGGAGCTTGAAAGATTGGAATCTGTTTTAAAAGAGAGGGAGGTTTAAATGGTGAAACATATTATTGCAAAGAAAAATATTCACTCCGAAAAGTATGATTTTGTTTTTGCAATGTCTGTTCTTCTCCTTTTCGGTGTAGGCTTTGCAACCTTGTATTCAGGTTCTATTCATTATGCTCAACGTTTTTTTGATAATCATCTTTATTTTGTCAGTAAACAGATAAAGCATTTTATTGCAGGCATCATTGCCATGACCTTTTTTCTCTTTGTAGATTTTTCTACAATAAGAAAAATGCTTCCTTTTATTATGCTTGTAACTTTTATTTTTTGTCTGCTTCCTTTTATTCCCGGAATCGGAGAAGAAAGAAACGGTGCTTCCAGATGGGTAAATATTGCAGGTTTTATGTTTCAACCTTCGGAGCTTTTAAAACTTTCATTGATTTTATTCTTAGCCAATTTTTTCGACAAAAAAAACGGTAACTATGATCAGCCTTTAGTTTCGATTATTACGCCTTTTATAATAATATCCGTATTTGCTCTTTTGGTTTATTTGGAAAATGATTTTTCTTCTTCAATGTTTATATTTTTTATCGGCGGCTTAATGTTCTTCATAGCGGGTGTGCCGATATTGTGGTTTATTAAAGGTTTTTTAAGTTTTGCTCCAATCTTTGTTTTAATGATTATAACAAAAGAATATAGAATGGAAAGAGTTTTGTCGTTTTTGGATCCTTCAAGAAGTCCTTTAGATTCAAGTTTTCAAATACAGGCCGCCCTTAATGCTTTAACAAGCGGAGGCGTTTGGGGACAAGGATTGGGTAACGGATTACGTAAAATAGCAAGCGTACCTGAAATATATTCCGATTTTATATTTGTAGTTTGGGCTGAAGAAATGGGATTTATCGGTGTAGTGTTTTATATTGCCTTGCTTGCCTTTTTTGCAATTTTCGGATATAGAATAGCTTTTGGTTGTAAGAGCAGATTCGGTGCTTATGTTTCTTTTGGAGCTGTAAGCTGCATCGTATCTCAATCTCTTTTAAATTGTGCTGTTGTTTCAAAACTGCTTCCTGCAACCGGAATACCGCTTCCTTTTTTTTCATCGGGCGGTTCATCATTGGTAGTTACGTTTTCTTTATGCGGGCTAATTTTAAATGCATCAGGATATGTAAATAAAAAGGAGAAATAGATGGCTGATATTTTGTATACTTGGAAAAAAGATGAATATTTGAATGATGCATATGTTAAAGAGAAGGCTATTAATGATAATAAATCATCAAAGCTTAAATCGGCGGCAATTAGATTTCTTATTATCAGTTTTGTTTTGCTTTTATTGGGTGAAGCTGTCTATTATGCAATAATTTTGCCCTATAGTTCTATAGCGGCAATAAATATTTCCGGTTGTTCCGATTTAAGTTCTATAGAAGTAAAAAAACTCGCAGGAATCGGCAATAATACCAAATGGCTCTCGGTAAATTCTTCCGAGGTTTCTAAAAAACTTGTATCATATCCCGGAATTGCATCGGCTACCGTAGAAAAAAAATTCCCCGATAAGGTTTTAATTAAGATAGTTGAAAGAAAGGCTGTTGCCTTGGCTTTTACGGAAGTTGAAGGAAGAACAGTTCCAATGGAAATTGACGGCTATGGTGTTGTTTTTAGGATAGGTTCTCCTATAATTCAATCAAATTTGCCGATTATTACGGGACTAACATTTAAAAATCCTCGTGAAGGAATGCAGATTAACGAAAAACTTTCTCAGCTTTTTGTTCAATTGGATATTTTACAAAAAAAACATCCTGTTTTATTAAATGAAATATCCGAAATAAAAATTCAGCCTAAAAAATATGGAGGTTATGATTTGATTCTTTATCCTGTAAAAAGCAGATTATCGGTTATAACCAATAAATTTTTGACTGAAGAATCTTTACAATATATGATTCTTATTCTTGATGTACTTAAGGATATAAATTTAGAAAAAAATATTGTTGGAATTGATCTGCGTGGTGCTAATGCCGTTTATATAAAAAGAGAGGCTAAAGATGAGTGATGATATAATCGTAGGTTTGGATATCGGTAGTAAAAACATTCGCGTTGTTGTTGCCGAAAAAAATGAAGAAGGTCATTTACAGATTACGGGTATCGGTATGAGTGAATCGACAGGTATGCATAGGGGTATTATCACTAATATAGAGAATACCGTTCAGGGTATAAATAAGGCTGTCGATGAAGCTGAGGTTATGTCCGGTATAGATATTTTTAATTGCACCGTCGGATTGGGCGGAGTTCACATAGAGGGAATTAATTCTAGAGGAGTTTTCCCTATAAGAGATAAGGGTAAAAATAATAAGGAAATTGACCGCTCCGATATAGATGCCGTAATTAATTCTGCACAGGCTGTTGAGTTCACAGGAGACAGAGAAATAATTCATGTGGTTCCTCAGTCCTATACGGTAGACAAGCAGCGTGGAATTAAAGATCCGTTAAATATGATAGGTACCAGACTTGAAGCCGAGGTTCATTTAATAACAGGTGTAGCTACATCTATGAAAAATATACCCAACTGTGTTCAAAGAGCTAATTTAAATATAGACGGTTTAATGCATAACGGTTTGGCAGATGTAAGAGCTGTTATGACAAATGATGAACAAGAGCTTGGTTCTATTTTAATAGATATTGGAGCGGGTACTACCGACATAGTTGTTATGCAAAACGGAGGGCCTGTAATTACGGCCTCCTTACCTGTCGGAGGAATACAGGTTACCAACGATCTTGCAATAGTAAAAAGTATTCCCTTTGATATGGCAGAAAAAATAAAAATATCAAGCGGATGTTGTTGGATGCCCTTTGTTGAACATGATGAACAGGTTTTGATTCCGGCTTTTGGAGGAAGAGGACCTGAAGAAATTTATAGAAGTGAGATCTGCGAAATATTGCAAGCCCGCATGGCTGAAATTTTTGTAATGGTAAAAAATAAGGTGGATAGTCTTATGCAAGGTTCCCGCCTCGGCGGTTCTGTTGTAATATGCGGAGGCGGAGCCTTGTTAAACGGCACAACGGAATTAGCGGATGAAATATTCGGTATGCAATCTGCCAGACTTGGAATTCCTTCAACTATAGGAGGAGTTGTAGGGCAATATAGAAGCCCGGAGTTCGCTACAGTTTTGGGATTAATATTGCATAGATTGGATGATCAAAATAAGTTAGGGTTGGTTTCAAGTTCAAGAAAAGAAAATTCGGGACTTGTTTTTTCAAAAATAAAAAATTTTATAAAAGAACTATTTTAAAATTGCATACGGGAGGGTTATTGGTATGTTATATGAAGTAATGGAAGACAAGGTAAATGATGAAGTTGTTGATGCAGGTACTCCGGCTATAATCAAGGTTATAGGTGCAGGAGGAGGCGGTTCAAATGCCGTAAACAGGATGATGTCCAGCAGTATGAGGTACGTTGACTTTATAGTTGCAAATACCGACTTGCAGGCTTTAAGTCATTCAAATGCTCCATTAAAATTACCTATAGGAACAAAGATCACTAAGGGGTTGGGTTCAGGAGGAGATCCCGGAATCGGGGAGCAGGCTGCTATCGAAGATCGCGAAATAATTGCAAATGCAATCAAAGATGCGGATATGCTTTTTATAACGGCAGGTATGGGCGGAGGTACAGGTACCGGTTCAGCTCCCGTTATTGCCGAAATTGCCAAAGAACAAGGAATATTAACTGTTGCAGTAGTTACAAAACCTTTTGCATTTGAAGGCCGTAAAAGAATGAGTCTTGCAGAGGAAGGAATTAAGAAATTAAGAGAATCCGTAGACACAGTAATTACTATTCCGAATCAACACTTATTAAACATGGTAGATCCTTCAACACCTGTTGTGGAAGCTTTTAAAAAGGCTGATGATGTTTTGCGTCAGGCTGTTCAAGGCATCTCCGATTTAATTTATCAGCATGGAGAAATTAATGTTGATTTAGCGGATGTAAAGGCTGTAATGAAGGAGCAGGGTAATGCTCATATGGGTGTAGGTATAGGTGAAGGACAAAATAGGGCGGTGGATGCGGCAACAAATGCACTTAACAATCCTTTACTTGAAGAAGCCAGGGTTGAAGGTGCCAAAAAGCTTTTGGTAAATATTTGCGGAAGCGAAAAACTAACCATGCATGAGCTTGAAGAAATCATGAATATAATTAATGCCGGAGCTGATCCTGATGTTGCTACTTTTTTCGGTACAACCATAGATCCTTCTGTAGAAAACAAAGTTGTTGTTACTCTGATTGCAACTGGTTTTAGATCAAACGATAAGTTTCCTATTGATGATGCAGCATCTAACCGTAAGCCTATTCGTGACAATGCAGAAAACTTGGTCTTCACAGATGATTCTTTTATGACATCTAGGGAGTGGACTAAGGTAAATAAAACAACGCCTCCTACTCTTTCAGGACTTGGATTAAGAAATAGAAGTGAGAGCGCTTCCGAAAAAAACTATGAAGAGATCTATGTTGCAGAAAGAAAGCCTTCTTTTAGTTCTATTGTTCCGCCGATGGAAAGTGATTTGGAAACTCCTGCATATTATAGGAATCAAAATATTTTAAGATAAGGGGGAAAATAAACTGACAAAGATACAGCTTAGGGCTTTTTACGGATTTTTAATTTCAGCAGAATCTCATTCTAAGACAACAGCTCAAACTTATATTAATACTTTGCAATTATTTCAAGAGTATATGTCCGATGCCTTAATTGAAAATGCGTCTGAAGTCGACTGTATTAATTTTATTTTGCATAGATCCGAATCCGGAATTATGGCTAAAACCATAGCCAAGGATATTGCAGCTCTTAATTCCTTTTTTCGATTTTTGATTATTGAAGGAGTTAGAAAAGATAATCCGAGTGAAGGTATTGAAAGACCTAAAAGAGAAAAAACCTTACCCAGAGTTTTATCTCCCGATGAGGTCGACAGTCTTTTTGCTGCAATTCCTTTGGATTCGCCTAATAATATTAGAGACAGGGCTCTATTTGAGCTTATTTATTCGGCAGGTCTTAGAGTAAGTGAAATTGTTAATTTAAAACTGGAAGATATTTTTTATGATGAAGATTTAATTAAGGTTACGGGAAAAGGCAACAAAGAAAGAATTGTTCCTTTTGGAAGGGCTGCAAAGTATTGGTTGAAACAATATATACTTGAAGCCCGTACCGAATTAGTAAAGCCTAAACATCCTGAAAATACTTTGACTTCCGGTTCCGTATTTTTAAATAACAGGGGAGCTGTTTTAACCAGAAAGGGAATTTGGAAAAGAATAAATGAACTTTCGAATTTTTCCGGTATTGAAACAAAGGTACATACTTTAAGGCATTCTTATGCCACTCACTTGCTTGCCGGAGGGGCTGATTTGAGATCCGTACAATGTCTTTTGGGGCATTCCGATATTTCTACCACTCAAGTTTATACGCATATCGAGGATAAATCTTTGCAAATGTATCATAATAAATTTTTTGATACTAAAAAGTTAGAAAGAGGTATAAAATGAAAAAAAGTTTTTTTCTTGTAATAATTACTTTGTTGTTAATTCTTATATTGGTAGGCTGTAATAAGGTTACAAGTATCCGCAGACTGCAGGAGCTGGAAGAGGGAGTAAGTAATCCGAATACGGAGGCCGAATTAAAGGATGCCATAAAGAAGTATGAAAAAAGAGTTGACGATATAATTATTGCAGAAGGAAGAATAGGCATTTGGTATAAAATACTCGGATCAAGATATATGGATCAAAAAATGTATAAAAAAGCATTAAAGGCTTTTCAAACAGCTTTAGAGTACTATCCCGAGAATCAAAATTTATTTTATCAAGCCGGGCTTGCTGCAAGTTTAACGGCAAAGAATTCTTTGGATTTTGAATTGACGGGAACCGATATAGAGAAAAAAAGATATTTTTCTCTTGCCGTTTCCGCCTATACCCGTGCACTTGAAATAGATCCTAAACATTCAAAAGCTGTTTATGCTTTGTCGGTATTGTATATATTCGAATTAAACAGACCTGCAGATGCGATTCCCATTTTAGAAAAAATTGCCGAGTGGGAAAAGAAGCCTATAGATCATTTATTTTTACTCGGTGCTGCTTATTATATGACGGGTGAAAATGAAAAAGCTATTGCAGTTTATGAGCGCATTATCGAAATTTCAAGCAGTGCAGAAAAAAAAGCAAAGGCGGAAACTAATATTAGGGAGATTAGGAGCTCGGGAGGAAAATAAAAGAATGAATATATCCGAAAAAGAAAGATTGTATATAGGATTATCTCATTGTTATTTTCTTAAAGGAAAAGAAAAACTTCTTCTTTCCGAAAAGCTTGACTCCTTATCTTCTCTTGTATCGCTTTCGATAAAAGATATTTCCGAAATTATCGGCCGGCAAGTAAGACCTAAAAAATGGGATAAGGATTTACTTAATTCTCTTACGGATTCAAGTATAAAAATTATGAATTCATATGATGTGAGAATGCTTTATTTCTATGATTCAGGATTCCCTCCGCAGCTTAGAGAAATTCCCGATCATCCATTTACGGTTTTTTATCGCGGAAATCTTC
Source organism: Treponema sp. OMZ 798 (assembly GCF_024181385.1). Lineage (NCBI taxonomy): Bacteria > Pseudomonadati > Spirochaetota > Spirochaetia > Treponematales > Treponemataceae > Treponema > Treponema sp. OMZ 798. The sequence goes on along the minus strand of NZ_CP051305.1, from coordinate 1,571,918 downwards.
TGTCTCCCGAACAGCCCATGCTTGCAATGGTAGGAACCAGACGGCCTACGGGAGAAGGAATTGCGCAAGCCTTAAATTTGGGAAAAGAAGCCGGCGAAAAAAATATTCCTGTAGTGTCTGGATTAGCCTTCGGTATAGATGCTTTTTCTCACAGGGGCTGTCTTGAAGGTATGGGAAAAACTGTAGCTGTTTTGGCTTGCGGGCCTGAAATGATTTATCCCCGCTCAAATAAAAAACTTGCTGCAAGTATTTTAGAATCGGACGGCTGTATTTTAAGTGAATATGCTCCGGGAACAGAGCCCCTTTCTTACCGTTTTCCCGAACGCAATAGAATTATTTCGGGGCTTTCGCGTTCCGTTTTAATTGTTGAAGCTCCGAAAAAATCGGGGGCTCTTATTACCGCAGATTTTGCCTTAGAGCAGGGCAGGGATGTTTATGTATGTGAGCCTATTTTACATTCTTTACAAAATGAGGGGTGTCTTAGTCTTTACGAACAAGGTGCCTTTGCTATAAAATGTATAGATGATATTATGCATGATTGGCAATATCCTACAGAAAGTCATTTAAAAAAAGATCAGCAAAATATGCTGTTTACCAATTTATAGATTATGAGGTGTTGATTTATGGAAAAAACATTGGATGAAACAAAGAAAACTAAACGTACTGCAAAAAAAACAAAACAGCATTGCTTGGTTATAGTAGAGTCTCCTGCAAAGGCTAAGACTATCGAAAAATATTTAGGTAACGATTATATAGTCAGAGCCTCAATGGGGCATCTGATAGATTTGCCTAAGTCCAGATTGGCAATAGATATAGAAAATAATTTTACGCCTGAGTATATCACGGTTAGGGGACGGGCTAAAATTTTAAAAGAACTAAAAAAAGAAGCAAAAAAATCTTCAGGTGTCTTTCTTGCAAGTGATAATGACCGTGAAGGAGAAGCGATAGCCTTTCATTTACATGAGGCCTTGCTTGAAGAATGTTCTTCACCTATAAAAAGAATTGTTTTTAATGAAATTACTCCCAATGCAATTCAAGAAGCCGTAAAAAATCCTATGGATATCGATATGGGAAAGGTAAATGCTCAAAAATCGAGAAGGGTTTTAGATAGGCTTGTAGGATATAACTTATCTCCTCTTCTTTGGCAAAAAGTAAAAAACGGCCTATCGGCAGGCCGCGTTCAATCTGTTGCTCTCCGCTTAATCTGCGAGAGGGAAGAAGAAGTTGAAAATTTTATACCTGATGAGTATTGGACTCTTGACGGAGATTTTAAATACAATAAAACTTCTTTTGAAGCTCAGCTTGTAAAGTACAACGAAAATAAACCCGAATTAAAAAATCAAAAAGAAGTTGATGCAATTATAAAAGAGTTGGGTTCATTACCGGCACTTGTCGACGATATTAAAATTACGGAAAAAAGCATCAAGCCGCGTCCTCCATTTACAACTTCTACATTACAGCAGGTTGCGGCAAACCGAATAGGTTTTACTTCCAAAAAAACAATGCAGGTAGCCCAGCAGCTTTATGAAGGCGTCGCAGTCGGTTCTACCCGTGTAGGTTTGATTACCTATATGCGTACTGACTCTGTTAGAATATCGGATATCGCTATCGATGCCGTGCGTAAGTGGATAAGCGAAAATCATCCTAAAGAATTACCTGATGAGCCGAATGTATATGCAGCAGGGAAAAAAGCTCAAGATGCACACGAAGCGATACGCCCTACCTATGTTGAGTACACTCCTTCTTATTTAAAAGAATTTTTAACTCGAGATCAGTTAAGACTTTATTCTTTGATTTGGGAACGCTTTGTTTCAAGCCAAATGAAAAATGCAAAAACAAAAACATCGAGTTACGAAATAAAAGTGGGGAACGCAATTTTCCGTGCAGCTTCTACAAAGATAACCGAAAAAGGTTTTTACACCGTTACAAAGACCTTGATTTCAAAAGATGAAAAAGGAACATCTCTCCCCGCAATGAAGGCCGGGGATGCGATCAGCATTGAAACATTAAGACCTGAACAGCATTTTACTCAAGGCCCTGCCCGTTATACTGATGCAAGTATAGTAAAGATGCTTGAAGAAAAAGGAATCGGCCGCCCTTCAACCTATGCTCCTATTATTTCGGTTTTGCTTGACCGCTATTATGTAACTAGAGCAAATAAGCAGCTTGTTCCGACTCAATTGGGAAGAATTATAAACAGTCTTTTGGTAGAAAATTTTTCCGAAATAATCGACGTTAATTTTACTGCCGGAATGGAAAACCGCTTGGACGAAGTTGCAGAAAATAAAATAGAATGGCCTAAGCTGATGGAAAGTTTTTACGGCTCTTTTAAAGAAAAAGTAGATACTGCATTGGAAAATGTAGAAAGCATTAAGGGCTCCTTGGATGAGGTTACCGACATTGTCTGTGAAAAATGCGGAAACAAGATGGTAAAAAAGCTAGGCCGCTTCGGAGTATTTTTGGCTTGCAGTGCTTTTCCCGAATGTAAAAATACAAAATCGATTCCATTGGCAAAGTGTCCGCGTGAAGGCTGCGGCGGTGACATAATCGCCCGTAAATCAAAAAAGAGGGGGAAGGAATTTTACGGATGTACTCATTTCCCTGAATGCGATTTTATTTCACACTTTAAACCCATAAATGCATCCTGCCCTAAATGCGGATGGTTTATGGTAGAAAAATATGATAAGAAAAACGGGAACTATAAGGCCTGTATTAATCCTGATTGCGATTATTTACACAGCGTAGTTGAAGGTGTAGAAGATGTGGAGGTAGATAGGACTAATGAATGAAGTATTTGAAAACTACCTCACTTACAGCGGGGGAGTCAGGCAATTTACAAAAGCAACAATAGATTCTTATAAAAACGATTTGATTATTTTTGAAGAATGGTTAAAGGAACTTGAGCTGGATGTTTTTGAATTAAAAGCTTCAGATGTTAGAATTTTTATCGCAGAACTTGCAGATAAAAAAATTGCTCCGGCTTCAATCAACAGGATGATGTCTACGCTCAGAGGTTTTTACAAATATGCTTTAAGGTTTAATCTGACAACAACAAATCCCATATCGTCTGTTAGGAATTTAAAACTTGCTCAAAAACTTCCCGTGTTCATGTTTCCTAAACAGGCTAAAGAATTTTGTAAACTGCCTTCAAATTCGGATATTCTTTGGGAGGCAAGGGATGCTGCCTTATTCGCTTCTCTTTATTCTACAGGCTGCCGTGTTTCTGAATTAGCCGGACTTGATATAAAAGATTTGGATAAAACTCTTTCTTATGCCATCGTTTTTGGAAAAGGAAAAAAAGAAAGAAAGGTGTTTTTTGCAGAATTTGCAAGGGATTATTTAAAGGCATATTTAGAAGAAAGAGCTGAACTTCTTGAAAAACAGAAGCTGCAAGCTCAAAAAGGTAACAAGGGAAAAATAAGGGATGCTCTTTTTATAAATCAAAAAGCTCAGCCCTTAACAAGTAAAGGAATTCGGTATATAATAAACAGATATGTTGAACTATCTCCCGAATTAAAACATCTTTCACCCCATGCTTTTAGGCATAGCTTTGCATCTACTCTAATTACAAGAGGTGCGGATATAAGGGTTGTACAGGAATTGCTTGGACACGAAAGTGTTTCCACTACGCAAAGATATACGCATATTACGGCTGAGCAGCTTCAAAATTTATATAAGACTGCTCATCCTCATTCATAGGAGGTTTGATAAACAGTTCGGCAGAAATTCAGCCTTACTGTTTATCTACTAAGTTTTATAGGAGTTTTAAAATGGATAAAAAGATACGAAGTACGACAGTGCTTGCTGTACGTAGAGACGGAAAAATTGTTATGGCCGGAGACGGGCAGGTAACTATGGGCGAAACCGTTATGAAGGGGAATGCCCGAAAGGTAAGAAAAATTTATGACGGAAAAATTATAACGGGCTTTGCCGGAGCAACGGCTGATGCCTTTACTCTTTTAGAAAAATTCGAAATACGGGTAAAAGAATTTTCAGGCGATCTGACTCGTGCTGCCGTAGAGCTTGCAAAGGATTGGCGTACCGATAAGATGCTTAAAAATTTACAGGCCCTCCTGCTTGTCGCCGATGCAAAGACTACTCTTTTAATTTCGGGTAACGGAGATGTCATAGAGCCTGAAGAAGATGTACTTGCAATAGGCTCCGGAGGAAACTATGCCTATGCTTCGGCTTTGGCTTTGATGCAAAACACAAATCTTTCCGCCCGTGAAATTGCAGAAAAGAGTTTACAGATTGCAGGAAAAATCTGCATCTACACAAACGGAAAAATAGTTATGGAGGAAATATAATGAACGAAGAATTAAAAGAGCTGACGCCTAAGCAAACTGTTGCGGAATTGGATAAATACATCATAGGACAAAACAAGGCAAAGAGGGCCGTTGCTATTGCTCTCCGTAACAGAATGCGCCGTCTAAAATTGCCGGAAGAAATAAGGGATGAAATAGCTCCTAAAAATATTTTGATGATAGGGCCTACAGGTGTGGGTAAAACCGAAATTGCAAGGCGGCTTGCAAAATTGTCGGGAGCTCCCTTTTTGAAAGTTGAAGCTACAAAATATACCGAGGTAGGCTATGTCGGCCGCGATGTCGAATCCATGATCAGGGATCTAATGGCTGTGGGCTACACAATGGTGAAAAGCGAAATGCAGGAAAAACTAAAAGAACAGGCAGAAAAAAACACGGAAGAATCCTTATTGGATTTGCTTTTACCCGGTTCAAATAAAAAGAAATCTGCTGCACCGGCCGCTGCCGTTCCTGCACAAGAGAGTTCTCATGCCTCCGCCGGGACACCGATAGCCATTCCGAGTATGAGCTCTGCAGCTCCTGCCGAAGATGATAAGGCTCAGCATGAAAACGATATGAGCGGTACTCGCGAAAAATTCCGAGTAATGCTCCGTGAGGGTAAGCTCGAAGATAAGATGGTTGAGGTTACGGTTTCTCCATCGGTCGGAATGCCTACATTCGAATTTTTTGCAGGCGGATCAAATATGGAAGATATCGAATCTGCAATGTCGAATATTTCGAATATGATTATGGGAGGCGCAAAATCAAAACGCAAAAATGTAAGCATAAAAGAAGCCCGCGAGATTATAATGACCGAACAGCTTGACCGCATGGTCGATCACGATAAGGTTACGGATGAGGCAAAGCAAAGAGTCGAGCAGATGGGAATTATCTTTATCGACGAAATAGATAAGGTCGCTTCCCGCTCCGATCGCGGAGGAGGGCCGGATGTTTCAAGAGAAGGTGTTCAGCGCGACATTCTTCCAATCGTTGAAGGCTCTAAGGTTTCTACAAAATACGGAGTAGTAGATACCCGTCACATTCTTTTTATAGCGGCCGGTGCTTTCAGCGTATCGAAGCCGAGCGATTTAATTCCGGAGTTTCAGGGGCGCTTTCCCTTGCGTGTAGAGCTTGAAGCCCTTCATGCAGAAGATTTTAAACGGATTCTCCTTGAACCTAAAAATGCTTTGACAAAGCAATATGCGGAACTTTTGGAAACCGAAGGCGTAAAAATAGAATTTTTGGATGAAGCCATTGATAGAATGAGTTTTTTGGCTGCCGATGTAAACAGCAAAAACGAAAACATCGGAGCAAGGCGGCTGCATACGATTATGGAGATGCTTTTGGAAGATATTTCGTTTAATGCAAGCGAGATGAGCGGTGAAACCGTAAGAATCGATGTGTCTTATGTGGATGAAAGATTAAAGGATATAGTACAGGATCAGGATTTATCCCGATATATTCTATAATATGGTTAAGGGGTATTTAAAATTTGCCGAAAATATGCTTAGGAGTGAACTATGGGTTTTAATAGTTTTTTAAGAACAACGGATATACTTCACAGAGCCTTGGATGTAAGCTCTTTGCGCTATACCGTTACATCGAACAACCTTGCAAATGCGGATGTTCCTAATTTTAAACGGACTGAGGTAAATTTTGAATCAGAGTTAAAGAGAGCCTTCGATTCCGAAAAAAATGCAAAAGGTGCTTTTCAGCTTGCAACAACTCATCCCTTGCACATAAAATCAAATGAGCCTATAGATTATCGAACGGTTGAGCCTGTACGTGTTTTGGATTATTTGAGTTCCGAAAAGGCAAACGGAAATAATGTAAATCCGGAAGATGAGGCCATGAAGGTATTGAAGGTTCAAATGCAGTATCAGCTTTTAAGTATGATGGCAGGATTTCAGTACAATCAGGTACAATCGGTTTTAAAGTAAAATAAGGAAGCGGAGGAAAAAGTATGGGATTGTTCACAAGTATAAATATTGCAGCTACCGGAATGGGAGTAGAGCGTCTTAGAACAGATGTAATATCAAATAATATTGCAAACGCTTCCAGCTTGGAAACTCAAGAAGGCGGCCCCTTTAAAAGAAGCCGTGTAATAGTCGGTCAAAAGAAAAGCGGTATCGACTGGCAGACTCCTTTTACTCCTCAAAATGTAGAAAGAGGTGTAGGCGAGGGAGTTAAGGTTCTTTCGATAGAAAAAGATACTTCCGATACCCGCTGGGTTTATGATCCAAGCCATCCTAAGGCCTTAAAGTACGGCCCCAAGGAAGGATATGTAGAGTATCCCAATGTAAACATAGTTACCGAAATGGTTGATTTGATTTCGGCTTCAAGAGCTTATGAAGCAAACCTTGCTGTTGTAAACGGTGCAAAGGATATGTTCCAACGAGCCTTGGATATTGCACGATAAAATGAGGATGGGAGGAAAAAATGGTAAACGCTGTAAATGTTGCAAATGTAAATTCGGTACCCGGCCTTTTAGATGTTCCGAAAATTAATGCCGTTGTTACCGATAATTTTAGAGCCAAGATGGTTTCGAATACGGACATGATTGAGCTTGCCGTAAATAAAGAAGCTTCAAGTTTTGAGCAGACAATTTTAAAAGCCTTTGACAGCATGAATGCAAAGCAAACAAACATGGATAAATTGGGAGAGCAGATGATTGTCGATCCCGAATCGGTCGATGTTCATGATATAACGATGGGAATGGCCGAAGCGAGTTTGTCGCTTAAATTAGCACAAACTATAATCGACCGTTTGGTAAAAAGTTGGAATGATATTACCACAACGAGATAAAAGATAGCCTCGCAAGACTTTAACCTTAAAGTATTGCAAAGCTCGTTCAGTACATGGGGGGAAACATGAACGAAAAATTTAACAATCTAAAAACAAAGTTTGGGACGCTTTGGGGAAAATGGACAAAGCTCCAAAAAGGCATCATCATCGGGGTAGTTGTTATTGCTCTGGTGCTGGTTGTCGTTCTCAGTAGATGGTCTTCAAAGCCGACCTCGGTGCCGGTAATAGACATGGCGATAACCGATGTTGATCTGCGGGATCGAATTATCTTGCGCATTAATGAAGAAAACGTAAAAACTACAATCTCTTCCGATGGTATAATCTCTGTTGCAGATGAAACAACTGCGCGAAGAATGAGGGCCATATTGATGCGTGAAGACTTGATACCTACCAATACAAGTCCTTGGGCTTTCTTCGATGTGGAAAGATATTCCCGCACCGATTTTGACCGTGAGATTGATTTACGCCGTGCCATTACCGAAGAAGTTAGAAGACACTTAAAAGCTTTAGACGATATTGATGATGCAAATGTTGTTGTCCGCATACCGGAAAAAGCCTTGTTTGAATCGGAGCAGCTTCCTGCAACGGCAACGGTCGTAATTTCTCCTGCACCGGGAAGCGATATTTCCAATAACCGCAAAAAAGTAGAGGGTATTCAAAAGATGTTGAGGCTTGCGGTTCCCGGATTAAAAGATGAAGATATAACTATAAGAGATACTTCAGGTATTACTTTAAACGATTTTGAAGGTATGAAAGATGCCGATCGATTAACTTTAATTGAAAAGCAGCAAAAGTTTATATCTAAACTTGAAAGACAATACGGTGAAAATATATTGATACCTTTACAAAAAATATACGGTGAAGACAGAGTTAGGGATATAAACGTTAAAATTGACATGGATATGTCTGAACGTTCTGCCGACACAACCGAAATACGTCCTATAGTTATTAAACCGGATAATCCTGAAACTTCTTATGACGACTCGGAAGTTGTAAAATCGGTTACGGTAAGCTCCGAAAATGCAACTACGATTTGGGAAGGAAGCGGAATCAATCCTCAAGGACCTACGGGAACGGAAGGACAAACGCCGCCTTCTTATCAGGATACAAGAAATTTGGTCGGCCGCTCAACTCAGACGATTACAAAAGAAAATCATCTTGTAAGCTCAAGTCAGATAAAAGAGAACTTTCTTCCTAAGATGGGAAGAAGAACCGTATCCGTAAACATAGACGGTCTTTGGGTAAAGCAAAAGGATGTTAACGGAAAATATATTATTAAGAACGGGATGATTGAAAGAGAATATAAACCTCTTTCTCCTGAAGAAATAAAACAGGCCGAAAAAATAATTAAAGATGCCATAGGATTTGATGCAAGCCGCAAAGATTCTGTGAGCGTTTTAAATGTTATGGTAGACAGGTCTTCACAGTTTGAACTTGAAGATAAAGAATATTTTAAGTCACTGCAAAGACAAACTATATTCTTACTTTCTCTCGCCGGTATAGCACTAATATTATTGCTCTTTATCTTGTATAGAATTATAAGTCGTGAGCTTGAAAGAAGAAAAAGGCTCCGCGAAGAAGAGCTTTTGCGTCAAGCACAGCTGGAGCGTGAAAGAATGTTGTATGATCAGCAGATGGCTGATGCCGATGTTTCAATGACTGTTGAAGAGCGAAGAAGGCAGGAGCTTCAAGAAAATGCCATCAATATGGCTAGGGAACATCCTGAAGATGTTGCTCTCTTAATTAGAACTTGGCTCATGGAGGAATAATATGGCTGTAACACCTGCAAAAGAAAGAGGCAGTGCAAAAAAAGGTAAGGACATTAATTCTCTTACCGGAAGACAAAAGGCTGCTATATTTTTAGTATCTCTGGGAGGTGAAATCTCCGCTAAAATAATGGAAAGGCTTCGTGAAGATGAAGTCGAAAAAATAGTTTTTGAAATTGCAAGAACCGAAACAGTAGAGGCGGAATTAAAGGATGCCGTTCTCCAAGAGTTTCAGGATCTAATGACCGCCCAAAACTTTATAACAACGGGCGGTATAGATTATGCAAGGGATGTTTTGGAAAAAACATTCGGAAGTCAAAAAGCTATCGAAATAATTAATAGGCTCACGAGTTCTCTTCAAGTTCGTCCCTTCGATTTTATAAGGCGTACTGACCCTGCTCACTTGCTTAACTTTATTCAGCAAGAGCATCCTCAGACGATAGCTTTGATTCTTGCCTACCTTGAGCCGCAAAAGGCATCGGTGATTTTGCAAAATCTTCCCGATGAAATTCAAAGTGATGTTGCAAGACGTGTCGCAACCATGGATACTACTTCCCCCGATGTTCTCCGTGAAGTTGAACGCGTTTTGGAAAAGAAACTTTCTACGGTTTCAAGTGAAGATTATACGGCAGCCGGAGGCGTCGACAGTATCGTTGAGATTCTTAACCTTGTTGACCGCTCTTCGGAAAAATCGATTATCGAATCTCTCGAAGATGAAGATCCCGATTTGGCTGAAGAAATCAAGAAGAAGATGTTCGTATTCGAAGACATTGTTATGCTTGACGATAGATCCATCAGTAAGGTTCTGCGCGAAGTTAATAACGATGAAATGGCTAAGGCTCTTAAACAGGTTGATGCCGAGGTTCAAGATAAGATATTCAGAAACATGTCCAAGCGCGCCGGTGCCATGCTCCGCGATGAAATGGAATACATGGGCCCGATACGTGTTAAAGATGTTGAAGAAGCTCAGCAAAAGATTGTTTCGATTATCAGGCACTTGGAGGATAAGGGTGAAATTGTTATCGCCAGATCCGAAGAGGATGAATTGGTATAAAATAAAACGGAGAATTGCTTATGGCTAAGACTATTTTTAGAGGCTTTGAGGTAAATAAAAACAACAACGATGTAGTATTTTTACAGCTGAATAAAACTTTTCAAGAAGAGCCTGAAGAAATTATTGAAGAAGAGGTAGAAGTTTACCAAGGGCCTACCATTGAAGACTTAAAAAAAGAAGCTGAAGATTTTAGACTCGAATGGGAAAAGCAAAAAGAAAGAATGCTTTCCGATGCTAAAGCTGAAGCCGATAAGATTATTCAAGGTGCACAAAATGCTGCCTTTGATGAAGTAAAAAGGCAGACTGATGAGGCTCAAGTTATAGCGCAAAATGCAAAAAAAGAAGCCGAGGATATTATAGCCGAAGCCGAGCAAAAAGCCCGAGATATAATAGCCGATTCCGAGAAAAACAAAGATTCCGTAAATCGTGATGCATATAAAGAGGGTTTTAACCGCGGCCGTGAAGAAGGTTTTAAAGAAGGAAATCTTGAAGTGCAGCGCCTGACCGATCGTCTTCATACGATAATAAATAAGACAATGGATAGGCGCCAAGAAATTCTTTCGGAAACCGAACAGCAAATAGTGGATCTTGTTCTTTTGATGACAAGAAAGGTTGTTAAGGTTATTTCCGAAAACCAAAGGAATGTTGTGGTTTCCAATGTTGTCCATGCCTTGCGTAAAGTTAAAGGAAGAGGCGATGTAGTCATCCGAGTAAATCTTGCTGATGTTAAAATGACTACAGAGCATACTCAAAACTTTATATCCGCTGCAGAAAATATTAAAAATATTACGGTGGTTGAAGATTCCACAGTTGATCAAGGCGGCTGTATCATCGAAACCGATTTCGGTGCAGTGGATGCACGCATTGCAAGTCAGCTTAACGAACTTGAACAAAAGATTTTGGAAATATCGCCTATTAAAACAAAGATAAAAACCGGAAATATTTAGGGTACCGATATGGTAGATCTTTTTGATAAATATACCAACGCTATCTCAGAAACCGATCCGATAAAATTTACAGGACACGTTGTCCGCGTTCACGATAAATTAATTGAAAGTGAAGGCCCTGTGGCTTCCGTAGGGGAGCTTTGCCAGATTATTACCGATGATAATCCTGATGGATTAAAGGCTGAGGTTGTGGGCTTAAACGGAACTATTGTTCAGTTGATGAGTTATACCGATGTTCAAGGTGTAAAAATAGGCGATCTTGTTATTGCAAGCGGCGAAATCCTATCAGTACCTGTAGGCGATGTTTTATTGGGCCGTGTCGTTGATGCCTTATGTAAGTCGGCTGACGGCAAACCTGAACCCTATTCCGCTAAAAGATATCCTGTTGTAGCCCCTCCTCCGGATGCTATGACCCGTAAGCCCATAAGACAAAGAATCGTTACAGGCATCCGTGCTATCGACAGCCTTTTGGCTGTGGGGCGCGGTCAGCGTTTGGGTATTTTTGCCGGAACCGGAATAGGAAAATCTACCCTGCTGGGAATGATAGCGCGAAACACAAATGCCGATGTAAATGTCATTGCTCTTATAGGAGAGCGGGGCAGGGAAGTTTTAGACTTTATTGAACATGATCTGGGTCCTGAAGGTTTAAAACATTCGGTAATTGTAAGTGCAACCTCGGATCAAAGTGCTCTTGCAAGAATAAGAGGCGCATATACCGCTACGGCAATTGCAGAATATTTCCGCGATCAAGGAAAAGATGTTATGCTTCTTTTTGATTCGGTAACACGGTTTGCTATGGCTCAAAGAGAAATAGGGCTTGCCATAGGTGAACCTCCTGCAACCCGCGGCTATACCCCAAGTGTTTTTAGTTCTCTGCCTAAACTGCTTGAAAGAAGCGGTACTTCCGAAAAAGGTTCCATCACGGGATTTTATACCGTCTTAGTAGAAGGCGACGATATGAATGAGCCCATTTCGGATGCCGTCCGAGGTATTTTAGACGGTCATATTGTATTGGATAGAAACCTTGCCGAAAGAGGACAATACCCTGCCGTCAATGTTTTAAAAAGCATTTCCAGATTATCAAACAGAGTATCGGGACAAAATACAAAAATTGCGTCAAAACGTATGCGGACCTTACTGAAAGACTATACCGAATCCGAAGATATGATAAATCTCGGTGCTTATCAAAAAGGAAGCAGCACCGCAATCGATGACGCTATCGACCACTATCCTCGTATTTATGAGTTTTTAACTCAAGAGGTGGATGATCCTGCAAAACTGAAAGATACCTTACAAAAACTTTCGGATATTACGGGTATAGATATTCCTCCCGAAGAATTTGATGAAGCCGGGTTGGGTGTCGGAGCAATAAAAAAATATGCTCAAAGTTCTGAAGCCTCTGCATTGTATAAACCGGATCGAGAGGTTAAGTAATGAAAAGGTTTGAGTTTCGGCTTGAAAAACTTTTAAACTTACGCGAATTTTATGAACATCAGGCAGAGATTGACTTGGCTCATGCTATTGCTCATAAGGACTACATAGATATTGAGCTAAAACAGATTGCTAAGTTAAAAGTAAAAACCGGAGCCGAATTTAATCCTGAGTCCGATAAAATAGATATAACGGATCTTCATAATGCCCAAAATTATACCATCCTTTTGGATAAAAAAAAGGATGAGTTGCTGGAAAAATTAGTTGTTGCAGAGCAAATTATTGAAGAAAAAAGAAAGATTTATATTGAAGCGGCATCAAAACGCAAAGTAATTTCAAAACTAAAAGAAAAAAAACGTGAGATATGGGAAAAAGAAAATATAAAAATGGAAGAAAAATATATCGATGATATTATTACTTATAAATCAAGGGCTGGGACATGTTAAGTGTTTTTTTAGAAATAATATATGAAAGACAACTGCGTAAAATTAATTTAAAAATCCTTACCGATTTTATTAACCTGATAAAAGAAGAAGCTTTATCAAACGGAGCGGAATTTATGCAGACTCAAGGCAGTTTTTACTTTTTATTTAAAAAAAAATCAATTGCTTATGCCTTTTCTACTGCACGTTTTTTATATAATATAAATAAAATATTAGTTTCATATAAAAATAAAATATCGGAAGTGAGATGTATTACAGATTATTACGAGGAAGATGTTTCAAATGAGACTTTATTAGAATCCTTATTGCAATATAAAAAGCAATTAATACCTGAAACGGGGATGTTTGCTTCAAAAGCTGCATCCGATAAGCTTTCAAAATATATTGATTTTGATGAAACGGACTCTTCTCTTTTATTATGTAATGTATTTAATTTTTTTGAAAATATTAATTTAATCTATAATAAAAATATTGAAAAAAATGCTTCAATAATACTGCATAGGAATGATAATTATTTTTGGGCCTTATATAATTTTATTTTGGCTAATCCTTTAGATAATGATTGTTTAAAGGCTATGAGTAATGAAGATAGAGCTTCTTTTTTAGCCACAAAAAATGTTTATATCTATCTAAAAAAACACAGGTTTTCTAAAAATATGCCTCAGTATTTTGTTGATGCCTTTTTAACAAATGCTGCAATATACTTGAAAAATTATATAAAAAAACAAAATGGCGGAAAATATGTAAAAGTTTTAATCGATAATATAAACGATAAAAAAAATTTGGAAGAAGCAGAAAAAATATATGCAGTTAATAAATATATAGAAATAGAAGCTTTGGATTCTTCCCTGCCTTCAATATATAATATTCCTGATGATTTATTACAGTTGATATATATTATTCTTTCTTCAGGTAAATACTTTTTTTACGATGAAATTACCGATTTTTTGCTTTCATTGAATAAGAGCAAGAATTTTTTTGATGATATTTATGCTTGGATGTATTCAATAGGAATTATTTTGGTTGAAAATAATATCTATGCCGTTCCCTATGGCTTACCCGAAATTATTGAAAGACGTATTAATCCCGGCAAAAATACGGCTGATTCGAATATAGCGGAATATTTATGGGCTAAATATAAAAAAGGAATTCTAAATGCAAATTCTGAGGCTGAAAAAATATTTGATTCTTTAAATTTTAAATGTAAGCACGATTTTTTACTTGCTTCAATATTTCACAATTATTCGGATTCTTCTATTGAAGGTTTAGATTTAAAAAAATATAAAAATGAGACTTTTTATGATGCATTAAAATATTATCAAAATTCGATTATTGCAAATATAGATGACAGTACGGCAAAGTCTTATGCATATCTAAAAACTGCAATCGGTTTTTTTCAAGAAAATAAATTGGAGTCGGGAGAGTATAGAGCTTTTTCATTACTTGCTTTTTTTAATTTAACGGAAAATAAAATATCCGATGCTATTACTTATTTTTCTTATGCTCTTGACAATGCCGAACACTCTCATGATACATCTTTTATCTGTGATGCATTGTTTAATATTAGTATTGTTTATTTTTTACAAAATAATTTAAAACAATCTATAACTTTTTTAGACCGTTTAGCCGCTGCTGTTGATGAATATTTTGAACAAGATTGGAAAATTCCATATCTTTTTATGAAAGGACGTGTATATTTGCAAATAGGAGAATTTAGTAAGGCTGCAGAAAATTTTAAGACAGCGTCTGATTTTGCAAATTTATATTTTGATAAATTAGAGCCCTTATGTAAATCTTGGTATGCCCGTTCTTTAATTTATATGGGGCAAATAAAAAACGGACAAGAGCTTTTACTAAAATATATAGATTATACCGATGACGCTTTATTGTTTTTACTCGAATCATTTTTATTTTATCCTGTTTTAAAAAATGATTTTGAAAAATTGGATTTGGATATATCTTCGATTTATAGTGAGTACAATAATTCCGGACTTATGGAATTTAAAAATTTAACATCAGGTTTTAGTATTACTGAAGATTTGATTTGGTCCAATATATATAACAAATCTATCGGTAAGAAGATGTTTGATGCCTTTTATAATTACTATAATTGTAAAATTAACTTTTCAAAAATGTATGATATTGAAGAATGTAAAGTTTTTTTATCGGATTTGGAAACATCGGCTGTTGAATCCTTATATCAGAATGATCCTTATTCATCTTTATATATGTATCTATGCTATGATTTATCCGTTAAGTTATACGGAGAAAGTTCTTCACAAACCATTGCTTATCTAAGCAAGGCTTTTAAATCGATGCAAAAAAACGTATTGGCTATAGGTGAAAACGATATACGCGATAAGTATATGCAAAATAATTTATGGAACTCCAGACTTTTTAAGATTGCAAAAAGTCAAAAACTTATTTAATCTTGGAATATTTATGAAACGTTATTTTTTTGCTTTCTTTTGTTGTTTTTTTGTTTATTCTTTTCTTTTTGGCGATGATTCAGATATTCGATCTTATATTTCAAAAATGACTAGTGAAGAAAAAGCTTCTCAGGTTTTAATGATGAGTATTGAGGGGGAAAAAAAATTTCCTCCTTATTTAAGTTCCTATTTTGACTCTTATACGCCGGGAGCTTTTATTTTATTCGGATATAATTTTTCGGATACGCCTCAAGCTTGTGCTTATTATATAAAATCGGTAAAGCAGTCTGTACAAAATTTGTCCAAATCAAAAACGTTTATACCACCTTTTTTTGCATCCGATTTTGAAGGCGGACGTGTTTATCGAATACGAAAAATTGGATCACCTCTCCCTTCACCTAAAAAAATAGCGAAAACATTAACGGAAGAAGAAGCCCTAGCCCTATACACGCATACGGCAGAGCAAATCAATTTATTGGGTATACATTTAAATTTAGCTCCTATTGTTGAAAAAGAAAGATCACAAGGTTCCGGTTTTTTGGATGACCGCATTTTTTCTAATGATGAAGATGTTTTAGTAAGATATGCTAAAGCTTTTATTTCCGGGATGAAAAAGGGCGGGATGCTTTCTACAGTTAAGCATTTTCCCGGAAATGCGGAAACAGATCCGCATCTTTCAAAAAGTATTATTGATGTTGATCAAGATATTTTTTATAGGGATTTTATTAATCCTTTTCGCCGAATTATTTATGGCAGTGATGAAGTTGTTTTAATTTCTCATGCTGAAGTTTCATTTATAGAGAAAAAGCCTTTTTGTTTTTCAAAAATCGGAATAGAAAAATTTTTACGTAATGAATTAAATTTTAAGGGCTTAATTATTACCGATGATATGGCTATGAAGGCCCTTAAAACGGATGGGCGATCTACAGAGGATAATGTGCTTTTAGCTTTAGCAGCAGGCTGTGATATGGTAATGTGTTCCGAACCTAAGTTTAAAGAACTCGTAGAGGTAATTTCAAAAAAAATGAAAGCAGAATCCGATTTTTTAAAAAGAATAGATGATGCGGTATTTAATATTTTAAAAACAAAAATAAAAATGGGTATTATTGACGAAACATGTAGGCCTATCGAAAAATATAAATTTAATAAAGAAAAATTTTATAAAGCAAAAAAAGATGCGGAGAATATTTTAAAAAACTCAAAGCAGTCTAAATAATAATTTTTTCGACGAAGATGTTTTTTAAAATCATTGTGGAGCATGAGACTTTATTTTCATCTATTATTATTTCGGCCAAACCGCTTTCTTCATTTTTATTTTGAAGTATGATCTTAGAATTTAATTTTAGATTTATTTTTTTATAATATTCAAATTGAGCTTCCGAACCTGTAAGCCTCGCTATTGAGTATTCTATTCCGCAAGCTGCTTTATTTAAATTTAAGTCTATAGATGTATATTCTTTTTGATTTTTTTTAGGTATCACCGCCCCATGCGGATCTCTTTTAGGCTTTCCCAAGTATTTGTCTATTTTATCTATTAAGATATCAGAGGCTGCATGTTCTAAATTTTCCGCTTCGTTATGAACATCCTTCCAATCCATTTTGAGAGTTTGAAATAAAAAGGTTTCGATTAGCCTGTGACGTCTTAAAATATTAAGGCCGTATTTTTTGCCTTTTTCGGTAAGGCTGCATCCTATCCGATTTTGATATTCTATGTATCCTTCTTTTTCAAGCTTTTTTGCCATCGAGGTTACCGTACCGGGTGTAACATGTAATAGTTTTGCGAGCTCACCGGTAGTAATTATATCTTTATCGCTTTCCGATAAAAATTTGACAATAGATTTTAAATAATTTTCGGTTGCAATTTGCGAGATTTGCACTCTTCCTCCTAAAAATTTATTCAACTTAAATATTTGTTATCGATTTTTCCGCTTCGTCCCTTCCTAATGGAGACAAAAGAAGTAAACCGTTTTCTTTTTTTATATATCCCAGCCGTTTTGCCGCTAGTACTACTGTATGGGCTTTTTTTTCTGTCCAGTTAATATGCTCGCATAAATGTTTTTCCCGGCATTCGCTGTCCATATTTTCTTCACCTTGATGATGCAAAAGATGCACAATGAGCATCTTGACGGCAAAATCTATTTTTAGATTTTTTTGTTCGGCCCTTCGTTTTACCAATCCGTCCTTTGGAGAGAATAGGTAAGCAAGTAAAAAAAACAGCCCTGTCATCGCTGCCATTGAACCCGATATGCTTCCGTCGATTTTTACTGCAAGGTAGAAGCCGCTTATTGAAGCCGCCGAAGCAATAAAAATTGAAATTGCTATCATATAAAAAAGACTGTTTGTCAATAAGAGGGCTGCTGCAGCCGGAGCTATCATCAAGGCTGTAACTAAAACGGCTCCGACAGAATCAAAGGCTCCGACGCAGGTAAGGCTCACTGCAAACATTAATCCGTAATGCATAATTGCAGGCGAAAAGCCTATTGATTTTGCCAAGTTAGGATCAAAGGTTGTCAGCTTTAATTCTTTAAAAAACATTATGATAAAAAGTAAATCGAATAAAAGAATTCCGCTCATTTGAACCAAGCTTTTGGGAAGAGAAAAATTAAAAAAATTTATTCGGTCAAAGGGTGCAAAGGCTAATTCTCCCAATAAGACGGAATCGGTATCCAAATGAACATTTCCTGCATAGAGTGAAACCAAGATAACTCCAAGGCTGAATAAAAACGGAAAAACAAGACCTATGGCTGCATCGCTTTTTATAAGCTTTGTTTTTTGTAAGGCTTCTGTAAATATAACCGAGGCCATTCCGGCTATAACGGCACCTGTCAAGGGTATGCTTGAAGATAAGGTTTTGCTTATAAAAAAACCTAGTACGATTCCTATTATGATTGAGTGGCTTATTGCATCGCTCATCAAAGACATTCTTCTTAAAACTAAAAATACTCCGCAGAGGGCACATGAAGCGGAGACAATAATTGCAATTAATATTATTTCCATATTCATATATTTAATTCCCTATGTTTTTAAGTATTTTGGTTTTTATATAAAGTTTTTTTATTTTTGCCTGAATAATTCCTCTATGAGGACTAAATAGGATTGAAATAAGTGTAAAGGCCGTTAAAAAGCAAACTATTACAGGTCCTGTAGGCATTTTTAAAACTTGAGAAGAAATTACTGCTCCGCCCATTCCGGATGCGGCTCCAAAAAAGGCAGATAGGAGGCACATTATGCTTAATCTATCAGTCCATTGCCTTGCTGCAGCGGCAGGTGCAAGTAAAAGAGCACTCATCAAAATTACTCCGACAGATTGTATTCCTATAACTATTGTAATCACGATTAAAACCGTCAAAATTAATTCCGTTATTTTAGGTGAAAAACCTATTGATTGAGAAAATCCCGGATCAAATGTAGATAGTTTTAATTCTTTCCATAAAAGAGCAATAATTATAAGGATAAATGCTTCGACTATAAAAATTATAATCACATCTTGTTGTGTGATAGTTGCCGCCTGTCCGAAGATAAATTTGTCAAGACCGCTTTTCCCGGCTCCCGGCAGTTTTTGGACGTAGGTTAAAAGCAAAAAGCCTAAGCCTAAAAAAACACCCAATACAATCCCTTGAGCCGCATCCGTGTCAACCTTTGAGTTATTTACAATGTTGTTTATAAAGAATGTTCCTATTAGTCCCGTAATACCTGCGCCTAGTAAAAGAGGCAGTGTCATTTTAGAGCCTGTAAGTAAAAATGCTATTACTACTCCGGGGAGAGCTGCGTGTGCAATTGCATCTCCGAGTAAGCTTTGTTTACGTAAGACGGCAAAGCTGCCTACCACGCCCGATCCGATTCCTAAAAGCATCGTTCCTAAAAAAACATTTCTCAAAGTGTAGTCGGCAAAAAATTTTATTATCCCGTTCATTTTTTTTCAGAATTGTAGGCGATTCTGCCTCCATAGGTTTTGCGCAAGTTTTCTTCGGTAAAAACTTCTTCAACACTTCCCTCGGCTATTAATCTTACATTCAATAAGAGAACCCTATCAAAGTAATCCTTTACTGTCTGAAGATCGTGATGAACAACCAAAAGAGTCTTTCCGTTTGCTTTTAGTTCTTTTAAAAGTTTTACAATAGCCTGTTCGGTCGCTGCATCGACTCCTTGAAAGGGTTCATCCATAAAATAAAGATCCGCATTTTGAACAAGAGCCCTTGCCAAAAAAACTCTTTGCTGTTGGCCGCCTGAAAGCTCGCTTATCTGGCGTTTTGCGAACTCTGCCATGCCTACCTTTTCCAAGGCTGATAGGGCTTCTTTTTTTTCTTTTTGCCCGGGTCGTTTTATCCATCCTAAATTCCCGTATGAACCCATTAAAACAACATCAAAGACGGTTGTAGGGAAATCCCAATCGACCGAACTTCTTTGCGGTACATAGGCTATTCTTTTCCTTTGAGATTTATATGATTTTCCGAATATTTTTATTTCGCCTGATGCTATAGGAAGAATACCCATCATTGCTTTAAGCAGGGTCGATTTCCCGGCACCGTTTGGGCCGACTACGGCTTCCATTGCTCCTTGCGGGACACATACGTCTATGTCCCAGAGTACAGGCTTTTCGCGGTAAGCCAAGGTTAGGTCTTCAACGCAAAAAGCCGGAATTAAATTTTCTTGTGAATGTTCGGCACAGCAATTGTTCATAAAATCATCCTTAATTAGAATAAACCTTTTATTTTTTTAAGGCATCTATTATCGTGTTTATATTGTGGGTCAGCATTCCTATATATGTTCCTTCAAAGCTGCCCTCATCTCCCATTGCATCCGAAAAAAGTTCTCCGCCTATCGAAACATCATAGCCTCTGGACTTTACAGCCTGCTGCAAGGCTTTTACGTTTTTTTCGGGCACCGAGCTTTCAACGAAGATGGCCGGAAGTTTTCTTTTTGTAATAAAGTCTGCAAGCTCCTGCACGTCTTTTGCTCCTGCCTCGCTTACTGTGCTGATGCCTTGTAAGCCTCTGACTTCAAAACCGTAGGCCTTGCTGAAATAGTTGAAGGCATCATGGGCGGTAACAATAACTCTCTTTTCCTGCGGAATCTCCGAAGCTCTTTTTTTGATAAATTCGTCAAGTTCATCAAGTTTTAAAATATAGGCTTCATAGTTCTTCTTGAAAGCCTCTTTTTTTTGCGGAGTAAATTCTGCCAATGTTTTATATACGGATTCCGTTGCATATTTCCATAGCTTGACATCAAACCAAACATGGGGATCGAATTCGGATTCCTCGAAGGGTAATAGATGCTCCTTGGGGATACTTTCGGCAACTGCTACAGTTTTGCGGGTAGAAGATATTTTTTGCAAAACCTCTCCCATCTTTGCTTCAAGATGAAGCCCGTTATAAAAAATGATATCGGCTTTTTGAAGCTTCTCCATATCTCCTGCACTTGCCCTGTAAAGGTGGGGATCGACCCCTGCTCCCATTAAGGCTTGTACATTTACCTCATCTCCGCCGATAACCTTTGCTATATCGGCAACCATACCTATTGTGGCTGTAACTTTTATCTTACCTGAATCCTTAGTTTCGCTTGTTTTCTCTGTTTTAGAACATGAGAAAAATACCAAACTTAATAATATAGTAAGCACTGCTAAACTTGATCTTATTAATTTTCTTTTTGTCATTTAAAATCCTCTGTTTTGATGTATCAAAATTATAATTATAATATATCAAAAACTAAAAAAAAGGTCAAGTGAATCCATTGACAAGGCTTCATAAAAAAAGCAAAATAAGATTTATGAAACTTTCTATTTATTCTTTATCTTTTATGAAAAAAAATTTGTTGATATTTTGCTTTTTTGTTTACGCTATTTCAGCTTTTGCCGATTTTGTTTTAGATCTTAATCTTCAGCCTTATAAAAATGCGGAATTTTTTGCCGATGGACATAAGGTTGAACCTAAGCTTATATCATCCGATAAAACCTTAGGATTTTTGAAGTTTAATTTAAAAGATACGCCGGCTTCCCTTGTTATAAAAAAAGAAGGCTTCCGTACCCATACTTTTGATTTGACTTTAATTCAAAATAAAAAAGCCTTTGTAGTTCTCTCTCCGGAAGATTCAAAATACGATGTAGTTAAGGTTTTTCCTACAGGAAAAAAGCCTAAGAGCGTAACCTTTGTAAACAATAATACCGTTGCAGCAGCCCTTCTTGACGGATCGGGCATCGATATTATAAATATTGAAACCGGAAATACAAAACGAATTTCGCCCCCAAAAGAATACGCAGAAAAATTCGGTTTTGTGGAATCCTTGGTTTTAAAACATAAAAACGAATTATGGGTTAGTCAAATGCCGACGGCTTCAATTCATGTTTTTGATCTTACATCTTTTGAATATAAAAGGACTATAAAGACTTCAGGCACTTGGAGTAAGGTAATGGCCTATAATGCCGCTATTGATCGGGTCTATTTGAGTAACTGGACTTCGCAGGATATAAGCATCATCGATCCTTCTACTTATAAAGAAGAAAAAAAGATAAAAACTAAGGCAGTACCGAGAGGCATGGCTTTTTCTCAAGACGGGAAATTTATCTACTGTGCCCAATTTGAAGACTCGGCCGGCAATTCCCAATGCAAACTTATAAAAAAATCTTTGGCCGATTATAAAACCGTTTACGAGGGCGGGGTAAAGGGAGCAAAGCGGCATATCGTTACAGATTATGAACGTAAGCTCATCTATGTTTCGGATATGAAAAACGATATTGTTGAAGTTTATTCTACCGATAAGGATGAACTTGTTGCAACTATCAAGGTATTTTTTAATCCCAACACAATTCAGCTTTCACCCGATAAAAAAATCCTCTATGTTTCATGCAGAGGGCCGAATAATCCCGATAAGGGCTATTTGTACAAGGGGTATGTCTTCGGCCGTCTCGATATAATCGACACAAAGACCCTCACCCGTATCGAAAGCATTGAAGCAGGAAATCAGCCTACAGGTTTGGATGTTTCCCCCGACGGTAAAAAAATAGTCCTATCCGATTTTTTGGATAATCGAATAAAGGTTTATGAATTAAGGTCTTCACTACTTGAATAAGAAGTTTTTTTTAGTTTAGAATAGGATAACAAGGAGCCCTTATGGAATACAGAAATGCTAATATTGATGACATTAAAATGGTTGCTGAACTTCAAAAAAGATATCATGTGTCTACCGTGAGTGAAGAAGATAAAAAAGACGGTTTTGTAACTACCGAATTTACCTATGATCAGTTTAAGGCTATTATCGAAAAAGAAAACGGATTGACCATAGCCTGCGACAATGGAAAGGTTGTGGCCTATGCTATGGCCGCTTCTTGGGATTTTTGGTCGGCCTGGCCTATGTTCCAATTTATGATTAAGGATCTTCCTAATGTAAGCTATCTTGGCAAGCAGCTGACAACGGAAAACTCTTTTCAATACGGGCCTGTTTGTATTGACAAGGCTTATCGCGGAAAGAATGTAGTGCGCAATTTATTTGAAACCTCTCGCCGAGAGATGAGTAAACGCTTTCCGATTTTAATTACGTTTATAAACGAAGCAAATCCCCGTTCCTTTGCAGCCCATACAAAAAAGGTCGGCTTTGAAGTTATAAAAAAATTCGATTATAATAATAATCATTATTATGAACTGGGTTACGATATGTCCAAGCCTGTAGAAGGAGCTGATGTTTAGTTTTGATAGAAAAACGGAATACCAAGATTTTCTCGCTCTTTTAAAAAAATCGGATTCTTTAAACGGTTTAAATTTATCCGGTTTGGAATTTGAAGATTTAGATCTTTCAAAAAAATCCTTTACAGGATGCTTATTTTCAAACAGCAAATTTAAAAACTGTAATTTCACTAATCTGCATCTTAGAATGTGTTTTTTTGATTTTTGTGAAATAAACTCTTGTAATTTTCAAGGTTCCGATATTCAGTTTTCCTCCTTTGGCGGAGCAAAGATTATCCGTACGGATTTTAAAAATTCCGAGCTTTTACAAAATAATTTTAACGGAATCAATGCTGAAGAAGTTTCTTTTAATGATTCTGATCTTTACAGCTCGCGTTTTATGTTTTCGTTTTTAAAGAATGTTTATTTTCAAAACTGCAACTTAAAAAAGACCTTATTTTTACATGCGGAAGAAGACGGGGTTTCTTATAAGTCATCCAATACCCGTGAGGCTGTTTTTACTGAAGGAGATGAATTTGTATGAAAGTTTATCTTCATTTTTCGCCCCAACTTTTTGCAAATACCTATCTTATCGGAAATGAAATCACAAAGGATGCCGTTATCATCGATCCTGCAAAGATAACGGAAAAGATGATTCATCAAATCGAACAAAACGGCTTTAATTTAAAAGCCGTTTTATTGACGCACAATCTTGAAAGCCCTTATGAAACAGGGCTTAATACCATTTTAAAAATTTACAGCCCAAAGGTTTACGCCGGAAGCTGTTTTTCTGAAAATGTAACAATAAATACATTGAGAGGTGACGGGATTATAGATGTAGCCGGTTATCCTGTAAGATATTTTGCAATTCCGGCACACTCATCATATTCTTACATGTTTCAAATTGAGAATATTGTATTTACCGGAACATCCTTATCTGCAGGAATGATCGGCGAAACTTCTAATACATATGCAGAGCGGACTCTGCGCAATATTTTAAAAACAAAACTCATGAGTTTGGAAGATAATCTTATTATTATGCCTTTTTACGGACCTCCAAGTTCTGTAGGGACGGAGCGTAAATTCAATCCTTCGTTTTTTCAAGATTTTGAAAATAAATCTTTTTAAGTATGACTGAAACTTGGATTTTTTTACCCGATAATTTGATGACGGTCCTCTATGAGGAGCAAAAGTTGATTCAAAGCCTTTTGGATTTTCCATTCCGTAAGACAATTCCTTTTTTTAAAACAAAAGAAAAATTTGATAGCCTTACAATCTATCCTCCTATTCTACATAATTCTTTAATTGTGAGGCCTTGTAATTCTATCGATTCTTTTGAACTTAACGGCGGTTTTGTTTTAGGGAATGCAAGAGACAAAGCTGAAAGTATTATTTTAAAACTTGAAAGCTTAAAACCAAAAACAAAACTATCTGTTTTTTCCGAGATAAGCTGCCGCAGCTGGTATTATGCAGATGTCGAATTTCATGAAGAAAAAAGCGGCCTATGCACTTGGAGCATTAAAAATAAGCTCTGGCAAAAAGCCGCTAAATAATTACGTGCTTATTGTTTAATAAGAGATTTTTACGCCAATGTTAAAGTAGTGATTAAACTCTTTCCCTTTGGCTTTTTCTCTCCAAGCTTCTAGTTGGTTATTAGCCTCATTGATGGTTTTGTTTATTATTTGTTCCTCATCTAAACCTGAAAAATCAACTTTTGTATTATAAATATGACTATTCACTCCGGGATTTATATTTGCTTCAAAGGTATAGCCTAGCTTAACCTGTATTAAACCTCCCGATTTTAAGATTGGGAGGTTAACTACACCCTCTAATCCAAGCTGATTGACATATTGAATTGTCTGCTGGGTTAGGAAGGGGGTAGAATAAAGAAAAGCATGTTTCTTAGCTTTTGTTTCTGCCCCTTCTCCCGTGGTTACAGCTGAATGATTGAATACTGAGCCGTCAGTTGAGTATGTACCATATTGAAGATATTCTTTTAATATAATTGGGTCATATACGCTTTCAGTAACATTGCCATGACGTATAAAAGTGTTTGCTATATTTATTGAAAAACCATCCAGAGGTTTGAATTGAGCTTTTACTAGTATACGATCAGAATTTGGTTGTAAGTTACTTCCGATAGGGCTGCCATTATGTGTATAATTTTGATTATTTGGCTTCGTAAAATCACCATTGTCAAAATGGGTATAGCAATAGGGGGTAACAAAGGTATAACTTGCATCGACAAGCGTGAACCAATGCGTTTTAGGCATTGTATAAGAAATTCCGAATTGACCGGAAATCCTCCATTTTGCATCTTTTTTAAATTTGACTATTTCATTGAACCCTATATCATCAGAATATAATGCTCCATCAATTCTTAGGCCCTGAATAGGTTTAATTGTAAACATGCCTCCGATTAAGCTATTATCAGGAAATCCGTATAAACCTTGACTTATAAAATATGCAGAAAAAGGTATAAGATATATCGGTTCAAGCCTTCCTCCATATATGACTGAATCAACAATACCAATTGATAACCAAGGCAGAGGTCTAAAATTTAATGAATGAAGTGCTAGAAATTTATTGGGGTATGTATAGCCGTCTCTCAAATCATTTTTTGCAGTAAGAGTAAGAAGACTTTGGGTGTATGTCCATCTTTCTTGATTAGCTACAAAATTAAATTGTCCTTGATGCAGAGCTTGTGATCCTATAAAAATATTGGAATTATCGAAAGGGCCGAAGTCTGTTCTTGCAACAGCTGCACTGAAGTAGTAGTTATGGGTTCCTACAGCAGCACCTGTGTTAAAAACAGGCAACAGAAAGAATTTTCCTATAAATACACCATCTTCTGATATATCATGTTTTGAGTATTGAAAAGCAGGCTGAGGTGATTCAGATGGTATTTTATTTGTTAAAAAGACATTAACATTTCCTGAGATTGTTACATATTTGAAAATCTCTGCATTAATATCCATAAACGGAGACAATACAAATTCTTGATCTTTTTTCGGAATCCGTATATTCAACTCTGTTCTGCCGCCAAAATGGATTTTTCTGTTAAAAAAACGATTATAGTGATCTTGTGCCGTTTTCTTTTGTTGTGTATCACCTTTTTCAATGACAATGTTTAAAATTCGTTTTATTTCTTGTAACGGATACGGTCTTAGCTGAGGAGTGTCATTAAGTAATCCTATATTTTCCCATATCCTTATGTCTTCATATAAGGGATCAAAGATGTCCACTGCAGCTTGAGAAAAAGCACAAAGCCCCATAACGATAAAAACAGCGATAAAAATTTTATTTTTCATAATTTATTCCCTTAATTCTTAAAATAGATTATCTAATCAGCGGATAGAATATATGATACCGCATAAAAAGTCAACAGAATGTCCGTTTATTTTTCCGTGTGCTATGGTCCATGACAGTCCTCCATTGATATGAAGATTTTTTAAAAGACTGTACTCTCCCGTTAATTGTAAGGTGTGAAAATATGTAGGGTTTCCTGAAGGCGTTTTATACTTAGCCGGAGCAGGATTAGTTTCGGAAGGATAGTATTTTTCCTCCGCTGTGAAAAACTTTTCTTCATTTTCACCCTTGGATACAAACCTATACATAAAATCGGCCTTATATTTATGCGGTAAAATTAAGGATGTTTTTAAAAATGCCGTAATACTGTCAGGTCCGTAAGGGTTTGCAAGCCAATACTCTATTAGCGATTTATCATAGTCGGATGATGCATATACATTTTCTTTTCGGTAGGTGTAAAAGCTTATGTCTTTTGTCATACCTATGTATAACCATGGATCAGCATACATAAACTCTCCCGTAAGTACAAGATAAGCTATAGGCAGGGAGAAGGCATACTCTATTCCGGCTATGCCTCCCATGCTGTTAGGAATATAAGACGCTCCTCCGGCTAGTTCTGATGGGGTTTGAAATTGGTTCATACCGAACTGACCGTAAAGTCTTAAGCCTTTTATAGGTACAATATTTATATCTACTCCTAATTGGCAGCCCATAGAATTGTCATCATGAGGAGGTACATGATTTACGTAAGGTTCTTTCCATGCCGCATAATTATGAAAAATCATCAGAGGATTTAAAAACTTTGGATCAAAGAGAGATGCGAGCATTATCCCTTCATGTACGGTTATTGAAAATTGTTTTACAGGCTTAAAGCTTAGAGCATGTGTTATAAAAAAACGCATTGGTTTTAATTCTGCAATGGTGGTATCCATCTTTATATGTTTTGAAAAAAGAGAAGCTGTTATGTAGTCATGTCTGTCAGGTATGTCCGAAATAAGCATACTTCCGCTTAAGGTTCTTCCTACATTCAGTCTTCCTCTTCCTATGTGTACATTAAAGAAACTATTTCCTACAGATAGCCCCGCTTTTTTTGGAAAATGATAGTCTAAGGCTGTTTGGCTTAGGGGCAGGTTTGTATAAGGATAGGATAAACGGAACCCGCTGAAATTTTTTTCGATTATTAGGTCTGTGTATGAATAAACGTACTTAGAAAAGCCCAGTTCTATAGGAATCGTCAAAGGAGCCGGCATCTTGTTGTATTTTATAAATTTGTCGACTCCCGGTGTTTTATCCGGATTATAAAAGTATTGCCCCTGCAGAGCTAAGATTAGATTTGCATTAAAACTAAAATTGTCATGGGAAAATAGCATATTATTTTTAAAAAGAAGCTTGTTTAGATTTCCGTATAATGCTTCTCCATGCTTAGATAAATGTTCCGGCTCTATTTCTTTGTGGAATAGTGCAATTTCAGCAAAAGAAAGAGGCTTTTTATATGAAAGCATTGCTGAACCGTTTTCAAGCGACATAAGATGTAGATCATCATAATAAGGAGAATCATGATCATAAAGTATTTTGGCGTAAGAATTGATATCTTGACTGTGAAGATTAAACAAATTCAAAAATATGATTAAAGAGTAAAAAAGCGTCCTAAATCGTTTCATGGTTTAAGTATATATTTTAAGCTCTTTTTTTTCAAGAGGATTTATTTTGATCAACAATACAAAATTTTATTTGAAATTATATATAAAGTTTGCAATCTCTTGTAAGCCGTTTTTTATATTCATTTGTTTTATATGCTTATGTATATCTTCAAGATTTTTATCATCGGAAAATATCTCCGATACTTTTTGAACAACATCATCAGGTTTAGGAATGTACCAGCCAAGCTTATTTTGTGTAATATAAAGCATATTTCCAAGCTCTTGACCCCTTATATATGTAGAAATTATAACAGGTTTTCCTATAGAAATAGCTTCCATAAGTGTCGCAGGACCTCCTTTTGTTATAAGGCAATCTGCTATATTCATTAAATCGGGCATGAATGAAACAAAGCCGAATATTTTAATATTCTTAAAAAATGAAAACTGAGTTAAATATTCAAGGCTATGTCTAAGGGGTCTGTTTTTTCCGCATACGACAATTAAAAATGCATCTATAGATTTTTTCATAAACGAAAGGACTATAGGAGCTGCTTGTTTTAATCCTTCACCTCCTCCTGCAATAAGTACAATCTTTTTATTTTTAGGAATCCCAAGTCTTTCCTTTACTGCAATTATTTGTTCTTTGGAGTAAGGCTGATCAAACTGTTCGGATAGCATCAGCGGAAATTGATGAATCCTCTTAGGATCCAGACCATATTTTTCTGCGGCCTCCTTTCGTATTTTTTGAGAAAAAACGACAAGCTCCGTATTTTTTTCAAAAAACCATAGAGGATGAGCCGTGAAGGGATCCATAACAATGCTTATTAGCGGGATATCCTTATTAATTCTGTTTATCGCATCCCGGCAAAGAGTGATAAGTATTTGATGTAAGCAAACAACCTTTGTTATCCTATTTGCCTTTAAAAATTCTGCTAATTTTCCAACAGTATATGGGGCCACAATTTTTTTACTGCATCTTATAACTGATTCTAAACCTGTAAATTGATAAAAAGCCACATATCCGGGCTCAAAATAGTTTGTAGTTCCAAGATAGCCTTTTTCAAAAAAAAGCTTAAAAAAAGGAACTCCCTTATCAAAAGCGTCTTTTAAAGAACATTCAACATTATCGGGGTATAAATCAAGTAGTTTGCTGGATAGAGCTTTTGCACCAGATAAATGGCCTGCTCCGGTTTTAAGGTATATAAATCCGATTCTTTGCTTCATTGCTATACTATACGAAAAAACCGAAAAAAGGGCAAGCGATTGGTCTTTGTACCATATTGACAACTCAGGCATAAAAGGATAACCTGTTTTAAGATGAATGAGGGCTTTTGGCCTAAATTTTAGGAGGAAAAGGTGAAAAAGTTTTACATTGCGGCAAATTGGAAGATGAACATGAATAGGGCTGAGGCCAAGAGCCTTGCAGAGGAGATGAAGGCCGGTCTAAAAAACGGCAGAAACAAGTACATGATAGCTCCTTCATTTACCCTTTTACAGGATGTTGCATCTGTGCTTAAGGGTTCTAATATCCTGTTGGGTGCTCAAAATATGGGCTTGGAAGAAAAAGGAGCTCATACGGGGGAGGTTTCTATCCTTCAGCTTTTGGATGTAGGAGTTCAAACCGTAATTTTAGGTCATTCCGAAAGACGTCATATATATAAAGAAACCGATGATCTTATCAATAAAAAGGTAAAACTTGCATTAAAACACGGTCTTGAGGTTATTCTATGCGTTGGAGAACTTCTCGAAGAGCGCGAAGCGGGGCATGCCGAAGCAGTATGTGAAAGGCAGATTAAAAAAGGACTCGCAGAGGTATCCGCAAAGGATTTGGATAAGGTAACGATAGCTTACGAGCCTGTTTGGGCAATAGGAACAGGGAAAAATGCAAGCCCTGAAGATGCCGATGCGATTCATTCTTCAATAAGGAAGACCTTAGCCTGCATTTACGGCGAAAAAGCTGCTAAAGAGATGATAATCCAATACGGCGGTTCTATGAAACCTGAAAATGCCGAAGGTCTTTTAAAAAAGCCTAATATTGACGGGGGCTTAATAGGAGGTGCCGGCCTTAAAGCGGAAACATTTTTACCCATAGCCTTGTTTTCGTAGTAAAAATTAAAACAATCAATGTTTTTGTTTTCTACTTGAAAAAATGGCAATAAAATGCTAGTATCTTAGGAGCTGTGATAGTTGTTTAGCTTTACAGTATAATAAAATAACTTAAATTGGAGGGTTATTAACATGAAAAAGAAGTTTTTTGCAATTAGTATTATGGCTTTATTGGTTTTGGCTGTTTTTGCCGAAAATCCTGCTCTTGTAAAGCCAAAAACAGAAAAAATTGAGATTAAAGCAAGGCCTACAGCCCTAATTTATTGGACAAAGATGGATGTTCCCGGGTTGGAAAATCAGGTTGAGTTTTATCTTACTTATGAAGAAGATAATGATACCTATAATGAGGCCGACTGCGAAAAATTTATTATGGAATTTATCGCCGAATACAAGCGAATTAACGTTTTTTCAAAATTTGAAGTTGAAGATTTAAAGGCTGCCTCAATAGGAAAAACAAAGACAACAGTCTTAAAACGGGTTATTTTCAGAAAGGGCCGCTAAAATATTTAATAAGAGCTCTTGAAACTTTTATAATTTTTTTGTAAACTGTAGGGTATATTTTTATAATTGGAGTTAGATTATGGGTGGTTTAGGTATTGCTTTGTTGGTACTTTTTGTCATAATTTGTGCGATTATTATCTTTTTGGTTTTATTACAAAATGAAGAAGGTGATAGCTTGGGCGGCCTTTTTTCGGGCGGAAGCAACTCAGCCTTCGGTTCAAAATCGAGCAATGTATTAACAAGAGCTACTTATGTTGTAGTTGCCCTGTTTTTTGTAACGACCTTTTTATTGGCCCTTATTACAAAAAGCCCGTCGGATTCAGGTTTATCCGAAGAGGCAATGAAAAAACAAACCGAAACATCAACCGAATGGTGGAAAAGCGGCAGCGATACTGATAGCGGCGGCGAAACCAAAAAAGACGGTGAGTAGTTTAAAAGAGATACCGATAAATTCGGTATCTCTTTTTTTTACTGAAATTTATGTATTTTATACCTAATAATTGAAAGAAAAAGTATCAAATAAGGCCTAAAGGCCTTGACGGAACCGCTTTTTTCCATTTACAATAGACTACTAGAGGTTTATATTTGGAAGACGCATATACAATAGTGTTAAAAGATGAACAAGTGCTTTCCGCTCTTTGCGGTACCAATGACAGAAATTTAGATTTTCTTGAGCAATATCTTGGTGTTCCTGTCGTGTGCCGAGGGAATGAGGTAAGTGTTTTGAGCGCCGATGATGAGGTTTGTAAGAAATTTCAACATGTGGTTGATAGGGCTGTGAATTCATCGGAAATCAAATCCGGCAATTCATCGGAATATATCGAATTTCTTATATCTACCATAACTGTTTCCGAGCAACAGGACCTTTCCTCGGGCTGTATCCATATTCCAAGAGGAATACGCTCCGTATATCCTAAAAATCCTCATCAGCTTGAATTCATCGGTTCTATCCGTAATAACGATATAAGTTTCGGCCTTGGCGCTGCCGGTACCGGAAAAACCTACTTGGCCGTTGCCTGCGCCCTCCAAATGCTTATGTCGCACCAAGTACGTAAGATTGTTTTTACAAGACCTGTAGTAGAAGCCGGAGAGAGTTTAGGCTTTTTACCGGGCGACCTTGTTCAAAAGATTACTCCATATTTGAGACCTCTTTATGATTCTATAGAACTCTTAATGCCTTTTGAGCTTATACGCCAAATGGAGGAGTCCAATATGGTTGAGGTGGCTCCTTTGGCCTATATGAGGGGCAGAACCCTCCATAACGCCGTTGTAATTTTGGACGAAGCTCAAAATACTACCAAAGAGCAAATGAAGATGTTTTTGACGAGAATGGGTGAAGGTTCCAAGCTGATTATAACCGGAGACCCTTCACAATCCGATATTTCATCGTCAAAAAATTCCGGTCTGGTGCATGCGGCAAATCTTTTATCGAAAATTCGGGGTATCGGTATTGTACGGTTTTCGCCGGAAGATGTTGTACGGCATTCCCTTGTCCAAAAAATAATTAAAGCCTATGATAAAGAATAAAAAAGAAAGTAAATTTAAAGAAAGAATATCTTCTCTCAGTCTGATATTTAAAAGAAACAAGGCCTTTGTGATTTCGGTTGTAGTAAGTTTTTTGATCTTAGCTGTAATGATCTATATCAACGCTTATGAGAATTCGGGATTTTCCAAATTGACTATTTCCGATTTTGAAGTCGGGATGGTTTCCGATAGGGATGTAATATCAAACCGAAATCTTGAAGTCATTGATGAAAAAGCTACGGAAATAAGAAAGGTTGCAGCTAAACATTCAGTCAGAGCTGTTTTTTATAAAGATAATTCTGTTTCCGAAAAAATGATAAGGGATTACTCCGAATTTGCAAGCTATATAATAGGTCTAAAAGATTCTGCAAAGAGTTTTACCGCCTTTAAGTTCATGGTTATGGAAAAATACCCTGTTCTTCTTTCGGAAAATGATTTGGAAAGCATATATAAGACTAAAGATTTTTATGAGATTACCTCTCTTTCTTTGAGCATGTTAAAACAGCTTTTTGATATAGGTATAATAGAGATGCCTCTTACCGGTATTGAAAATTTAAATGATGCCGAGATAAGTTTGAGGACAAACCAAAATCAGTCCTATACAAATGTATTTATTGCAAACCTTGTTTTGTTTTACAATGTGCAAGATCAGATAAAAAGCTTCCTTTCAGATGTAAAAAAATCAAAGCTTGAGTCCTATGTATTGAGTATGGTGCTCCCCTTTGCCCAGGCTAATATTTTATTCGATACAGAAGAAACCGAAAAAAGGGTAGAAGAAGCCTTAAAAAAGGTAGCCCCCGTAAAAATAAATATAGAAAAAAATCAAAAGATTATAAAGAGGGGTTTTATAATATCCGAAGATGCCTATACACGTTTAAAGGCCTATGTAGGGGATGGAAGATACATAGATTTTAGGCAGATTGCTGCCGCCTTAATTTTTTTAAGCTTAGCTCTTATAACAAGTCTCTTTTTGTTTTCCGAAAAGATTATCGGGCAAAGTTTGGATTTTAAATTCAATTTGCTTATTTTAATCTCTTTTGATTTGATTTATATTTTGGTTCTTTTTATTTCAAGGCTTTCTATATTTTCATATCCACTTGATATAGTTCCTATATTGCCCGTTACCTTTTTGACTATGCTGATTGCGGCTTTAATCTCAAGAAAGATTTCGGTCTTTGCAGTTTTTGTTTTTTCTCTTGCCGTTTTCGGTGCAACCGGGTTTAAAATTCAGCCGGCCCTGTTTGCTATCCTTTCAGGTCTTGCCGGAGCCGGCATGGTAAATATTAAGGGCAGAAGGATGGACCTGATTAAGACTGCTTTAGGCTTAATCTTGGTGCAGCCCATAATTTTACTCTGTATGTTTGTGATTTTCCCGGGCTCGGCAAGCGATAAATCCGTTCTTTTATTGGGTGCTGCAGGCAGCGGTTTTATAAGCGGTATCTTGGTTTTGGGCTTTTTGCCTATTTTAGAAACCTTGATGAATGTTCCCACAAGCTTTAGGCTCATGGAATTGTCGGATCTTAATTCGCCTATCATGAAAAAAATGCTTATAACCGTTGCCGGAACCTACAATCATTCTATGATGGTTGCCTCTTTGTCAGAAAGTGCCTGCCGCGAAATAGGAGCAAATTCGATTTTGGCAAGAGTGGGAGCCTATTATCACGATATCGGAAAGATGGAGCAGGGCGAGTACTTTGTAGAAAATCAGACAAATTATAATAAGCACATGGATATAAATCCTCGTCTTTCGGCTACGGTAATACGAAGTCATGTAAAGATAGGTATAGAAAAAGCAAAGCAATTGCGGCTGCCTCAGTCCGTTATAGATATAATCGCCGAACATCACGGGAACAGCTGTATATCCTATTTTTATGCAAAGGCAAAAGAACTTGATCCTAATGTGGATATCGAAGACTTTTGCTATCCCGGAACACCTCCGCGCTCAAAAGAATCGGCTGTTGTCATGCTGGCCGATATAGTTGAAGCTGCATGCCGTACCTTGGAAAAACCCTCGGTTCCCCGTTTGGAAAAATTTATAGATGAGCTTGTTTCGGGAAAAATCAATGCAGGTCAGCTTGATAACTCTGAGCTTACTTTCCGCGAAGTCAGAATAATAAAGGCTGCCTTCGTAAAAATATTAGCCGGCTACTATCATTCCAGAATAGAATATCCGAATCAAAAAAATCCTGATGATGAGGAAGCAAAGCCTTCAAACAAAAACGGTCAAAAACTAGAGGCTGAAACTAATCAGGTACAGCCTCAAAAGGAAAATAATAATGTCTAATTCGATTAGTGTGTCATTTAATGATGAACCTCCGGGGTCTATAGACCCTGTAAGAGTTGAAAATTTTATCTCTGAGGTTTTAAACGGTCTAAACTTGAAAAATTGGGATATCTCCTTGTTGTTTTGTGATGATGCTTTTATTCGCAATCTTAATAAACAATACAGGGATATCGATTCGCCGACAGATGTCCTTTCCTTTGAGCAGGGAGACGAGTACTTTGATGAGGACGGTGAAACAAGGTTTATGGCCGGGGATATAGTTATAAGCCTTGATAGTCTCCGCTTTAATGCCGAAGAATTTAAGGTAGATATAAATGAAGAGCTCAAAAGACTGATTGTACACGGCATTTTGCATTTGAAAGGAATGGATCATTCGGATAATTCCCCTGAACAGGAAATGCTTAAATTTCAAGAAGAATTGCTTATGCAATATCAAAATATAGAGATTTATCGGGTATAGTTATGGGTATAATAGACTTATTTAAAAAGAAAGGCAATGTAAACAATATTCTAAAAGAGGGATTAAATGACGAAAAACGGGATATGATCCGCGGTGTTGTGGATTTATCCGATACGGCAGTAAAAGAGGTTATGATTCCGCGTATTGATGTTGATTTTTTAGCCCTTGATACGCCTAGCGATGAAATCTTAGACCGAATATCCGAAAGCGGCCACTCCCGTTTTCCTGTGTACGATGAATCCATCGACAATGTTATCGGGATTCTTTATGTTAAGGATATTATTAAACTTTTGACAAAGAATCAAAAAATTGAGCTTGATAAGATAGTACGCCGTGCATTTTTTGTTCCCGAGTCAAAAAGAATAGATGCTCTTTTAGCCGAATTTAAAAGACGCCATGTTCATATTGCCGTTGCCGTTGATGAATACGGCGGTGTTTCAGGCATTGTCTGTATGGAAGACATTATCGAAGAGATTGTAGGCGACATACAGGACGAATTCGACAATGAGGGAGAAGATATTACCGAAATCGCCTCAGGAGTCTGGCTCTGCGATGCCCGTGTCGATTTGGACGACTTAGCCGAAACCATTAAAAGCGATGACCTGCCTGTAGATGAGTTTGAAACTTTGGGCGGCTTTGTATTCGATCTGTTCGGAAAAATCCCTGCCAAGTATGAAAAAACGGCATGGAATGACTACGACTTTATTGTTCAGGATATGGACGGCCACAAGGTAAAGACCGTCAAAATTGTTCATAACAAGAATTCTACACAAAACTAGGGAGGGTTGTATGAAAAAGCCTTTTTTCGGATTTATATTTATTGCTTTATTTTCAGCTTCTTTATTTTGTAATCCTGCAGACCTGTATCAAAAAGGTGCGGAATATCAGGCTAATGAAGATTGGTATGGGGCTATCGAAATGTACCAATCCGCTTTAAAGGAAAACCCCTCTTATAATTTGGTATATCAAGGGCTTGCAGAATGTTTTTATGCCCTCGATGAGTATGACCAGGCCTTATCCTTTGCAGAATCGGCGCGCAAATATAAAAAAGATGATCCCGATTTACAAAACCTCCACGGGTTTATTTTAGTAGGCCTTGGGAAAATAGATGAAGCCAAAGCTCTTTTTAATCAAGTCTTAAAAAAATATCCCAACAATCCTGAAGCCCGTTTCGGCTTGGCCGAAATAGAGGTTTCCCAAGGAAAGCTCTATCTTGCTTCCGAGATGTATAAGCAAAACCTTCAGCGCCAGGGCGAAAACAGAAAGGCCCTTCTTTCCTTAGCCCTCGTAAGCTATGAGGCCGGAAATGTTAAGCAGGCTGAAGACTATATAAAAAGAGCCTTAAAATACCATGGGGATAAGCCTCAAGTTCACTATTTTGCAGCCTATTTAAATTCCCTTGACGGAAGGCTTGAAGAGGCAGAAGGCCGTATTTATTCGGCTATTAAACTAAAAGAAGATTATGATGAGGCCTATGCTCTTTTAGCTTCAATCCTATATGCACAAAGACGTTATGAAGAAGTTATAAAGATTTCGGACATGAGGATTTCAAAAAAAAGAGACAGAGCAGATGCCTGGTACTTAAAAACCTTGAGTTTAAGGCGGCTGGAACGGTACGGTGAGGCCATAAATGCCGCTAAGGTAGGCCTTTCCTTGGATGCCGATGACGAAATAATGCGCTGTCTTTTAGAAGAAATCGCCATAGAAAATTTAAATTTTGAAGATTCCTTCCGTATGGAGCTTTCAAAATACCATGCAGAAAGAGCCCTCGGCTTTTCCCGCAGAAATATGACGGACAAGGCCCTCTATGAGTACAGGAGAACCTTAAAAATATATCCTTATGATGTCGAAAGCAGGGAGGCTTATGCCGGTATCTTGCTCCGTCTGGGCTATCCCGAAAGATATTTGGAGCAGATGCTCTTTATTCAGTCCATAGCAAAGAGCAATACAAGGGTAAATGATGCAGTTGAGGCCTATGAAAAGCATCTTTTAGGTTCCATTCAATCAAAGTGGCGTATAGATCCTCTTTATTTGGATAAGGCCCACATATCCATAGGCCTATTTTACGCCATGGAAAGCTCGAATGTTTTACATCCTGAGGCCGAGCGCATAACTCAAATCCTTACCTCGGACATTTTTTCTTATAATCCCGGACTTAAAATCACCTCTTATTCGGATAAGCCTGCAACCTACAGGGAGGCTTCAAAAAAATCGCGTACCGAAAATCAAGACTACTTCGGCATTATAAGGCTTAAAGAGAACAGAAGGGATATTCAAATCATATTGGAGCTTTATGTTTCGCGTACCGGTTCTCCCGCAAAAACATTTACCGTTTACCGTTCGGGCAATGACCGCTTTTCAAACGGTATAAGACGGCTTTCTTCAATGCTTAATGAGGCAATGCCCATTGTAGGCAAGCTTATAAACCGCTATCAAAATGAGGCTGTCATCGATATCGGCAAGCACGATTCGGATTTTAAGGATTTAAAAATTGCCGTTATACGAAAGGACCGCTTGGTCATCGAAAAAGAAGGTTTAGGCTTGGTCTTTGACCCATCGGATCTCTTGGGTTATTTTGAGCCTTCAAAGTCGGAGGAAAATTTATCCGAGGGGATTTTAAAGAGAAACGGTTACTATGATAGAATGAATGCAGGCGATTCCGTAATTATTTTTAGCGAAGAGACAAAACAAAAAGCGCTTGAAGATTATACGGATACCGGCCAAAAAAATTCTTTGTTACTCTTACTTCTTAGGAGAATTCGCTAGCGAAAATTCGCCAGCTCTACAAGGCAATAATGTGCCCATTCTTTTGCCTGAGACGGATAAAGGTCTTGGGCTGTCAAAAATTCCAATAGGGCTTCGTCATAGAGGTTTTGGAAAAAGAGAGTCTGCCCTATATAAAAATGTGTCCTTGCGGAAACTCTGGAAGTTCTGCGTATTCTTAAAAAATTGCTGAGCTCAACCTTGCATTTTTGCCAGTTTTTTGTATAAAAATGCTCATTCAGAATTCTTTGCAATTCCATACCCTCACCGCCGTCAGGCGTTTTTTTGTCGTCAGGAAAGATGTAGGGTTCAAGCCTTTGAGAAGAGATAATAAATTCCCTAAAATCCCTTTTTTCCGCCGTAAGGGCGTTTATAATGGTTTCGGTTTGAGAGGAAAAAAATTCCGTCCTTTTTTTTGTGTGCCTTGAAGGGTTTAAAAAGGGGAGAGGAATAGGGCGGTTTTGTACGGCAATATGTTTTTTCTCTTGTTCTTCGGAAGAACCGAAAACTTCGATAGGGCTGTTAATAGTATTTATTCCGTTTATAAACTGAATCTTGCCTGAAGCTATTTCGTTTTCTTCGGCAATAGCGTAATAATAGGGTATTCCGGGAATCGGGTAGTCGAAAAAGGGAAGTCCGTCATCGGTTATGTTTGCAATCGGAACCGCTTCGGCAAGGGATGTGATTGATGAAAAGGCCGTTGTCGACCTGTAAAGGATTAGATTTCTTCCCTCAGGCCTTGCTTTCCAACTGATCATTACAGACCTTTCCCTTGTAAGGAGCGAAAAAGATAGAAAGGCAAAGTCCTCATTTTTTTGCAGGTCTTGCGGCTTTTCGGAAAATTCTATTTTTTCGGAACCCGTTTTATCGGGCCTTACCTCAGGCACGAGCTGCGGCTGTTCATTTTCACCTGCAAGGGCTTCCCCTGTAAGAGCGGCTTCCTCTGCAAAACAAAAAGATACAACAAAAAATAAAAATATAATAAACCCTTTCTTCATACCTTATATTTTCGGCCTTTTTTTAAAAAAAATCAAGAGGCCGATATGGTTTCTCCGGCCGGTTTAAGCGGCCGCAGCCGATACCGTTTTTGCATATCTTGAATAAAACTCGTTTTAATACTAAAATATAAACTTATGAAAACCGGTTTTATCGCGGAAAGGGCAAAACAGCTTAAGATCTCTTCTCTTTCGATTTCTGAAGGCTTACGGTCGGGCGGGTTCAGTTCGGCGTTTCGGGGGCAAGGAATAGAATTTGACTCGGTGCGGGAGTATGAGACGGGGGATGATGTGCGTTCTATCGATTGGAACCTTACGGCACGCAGCGGTAAGACCTTTGTTAAGATGTACCGCGAAGAAAGGGATTTAAGCATTTTTATGTGCTTGGATTTTTCGCTTTCGATGGAGCCGGGGCTCGATAAAATAAGTCCTAAGGAAAAAGCTATCGAAACGGCGGCCCTCCTAGCCTTTGCAGGGAGGCATATGTTTTCCCCTGTCGGAGCTCTTTTTTTTGACGGAGAAAAGGGGCCCTTATTCCTTCCTCGGACCGGAGAAGAGCATATTTTGGCCATATTAAAATCTATGGAAGATTTTGCCTTTTGCAAAAACCGAAAACCTGTAAGGGGAACACGGCTTGCTTCTTCAATGACGGCCGCTTCCAAGATTTTGCGGTCACGCTCCTTGGTGATAATCATTTCGGATTTTAAGGTTGAGGGCTATGAAAAGGAACTTGGACTCTTGGCCGCAAAACATGATGTTGTGTGCGTTAGGATAAGCGGTTCCATTGATTCTTTTTTACCTGAAGCGGGTTCGATAAGATTTAAAGATCCCGAAAATAATTTTAGGATGCTCTTGCCTACGGGCTCTAAAACTTTTCAGATGGAATATAAAAAAAATTTTACTGAAGAAATATCGAGATGGGAAAATACGTGTAAACATTCCCTTGCAAATCCTGTCTTACTCGATGTAAATGAAGATACCGTAAAAGTATTGGGCGACTTTTTTTTATCGAAGCAAAGCAATCAGCGTATTTCAAAAAATAATTTAGCAAAGTTGGGAGCGGATGTATGGAAGGCATTTTAATCCCCCAACAGGTTTTTGTGGGAGACTCCGCAGAATTTTTATTTCCCATAGATGCCTTGCAATCTTTTGATCCTTCGGTTCTGATGTCCGGCTCTTTTAAGATTGATAAGATAAACCAAAATACTTTTATGGATATAACTTCCATTCAAATTAAAAAACAGGAAAAGAAAGAATACATATCCATAAATTTTACTCCATGGGAAACGGGTTCTATTTTTTTTCCTCCATTGACCGAGGCCGGTATTTACGACTCAATGCCTCAAGTTTTTATTTCTTCAATATTGGAAACGGCAAAGGTTGAGGTTATTCAGCCGCCGCGGCCTCCTCTTTTACTTCCGGGTACAAGTTACCTGCTTTATCTTATAGCTTCCGTAAGCGGTGTATTTATTTTTACTTCGATAATGGTTTTTTCTGCTGTGCGGAAACATTTTTTTGTTTATTCTTTTTCGAGAGCTCAAAGAATAAGGATTAAGGCCTTGAGTAAGTCTTTGCGAAAATTAAAACGGCAAGTGTCTTCCATTTCTTCTTCCGATAGTCTTGAGCCAATTACAAAAAGAAAGGACTGGTTAAAGAAATTTGAATTTGCTTTTAGAAAGTATTGCTTCAGCTTGACCTCATCTGAAAAGGTGTTAAAATCGGAAGAGGGTGACTGTCTTACCTACTCGGAAATCTTGGAAAGCCTTAGACGGAAGTTTGAAACGACATACGGAGTTTACTTTGAATTTGAAAAAATCTTTTTTAAGCTTCAAGCTCTCCGTTTTGGAAATGCGGATCTAAAAGAAATAAATTTTGAAATGGAAAGCATTTATTTTTTAAATCAAACTTTTAAACTTATGAAAATAGCAGAATCCGAAATTCAAAAAATTATAAATTCCTCTCAAAAAGAAAAATTAAAATACAAGGCGGATGCAAATGATTAGTTTTAACCATCCCCTTATGTTTTTATTGATTTTATTTTTTCCCCTGTTTTTTATATTAAAAAAAAGCGGTCTTATTACAAGCCCCGAGTTAAAATTAAATTTGGTTAATTGGAAGGGCTTTTTTCCTAAAAGAAATAAACTTATGGAATTCGGGAATTTTTTATCTTATTTTCTTTGGTACTGCGGAATTATTCTTTTGATAATAGCCCTGTCGGAACCTGTTATTTTTAAAAACAAACAGGTTTATACGGATTCTGGAAGTTCTATTATGTTTTTGTTGGACATAAGCCCTTCTATGGCAGCAAAGGATATGAACGGAGAAACAAGGATTGAAAGTGCAAAAAAAATTATAAGGAAATTTGTTGCAAAGTATCCGGGGGATTCTTTCGGCTTGACGGCTCTTTCAAGTTCTGCTGCTTTGATTCTTCCTCCTACAATCGATCATAAGGTGTTTTTATCCCGCCTTGATTCTTTGAGCATAGGAGAATTGGGAGACGGTACTGCAATAGGCATGGGGCTTGCCGTTTCTTCAGCCTATATGACGAGGGCTAAGTTAAATTCCTCATACATTGTCTTACTTACCGACGGCGAAAATAACACGGGCGAAATAAATCCGAAAACTGCGGCAGAGGTTTTGGTAAATAAAAATATAGGCTTTTATGTTATAGGAATAGGAAATTCGGGATATACTACCTTGGAATATACCGATCCAAAAACGGGAAAGACTTACTCGGGCTCTATTTTTTCAAAGTTCGATGAGTTTGAGCTAAAAAAAATAGCTCAATACGGGAACGGAAAATATGCGTCAGCCTCCTCACCCGAAATACTTGAAGGTATATTTAATACGATATCGAAGCAGGTACCTGCTGCTCAGTCTAATTTTACACAGATTATCGAAGAGAATTTATATGTATACTTTTTATCGGCTGCGATTTTTTCCTTTGCGCTTGTGTGGTTTTTACGCAGAATTTTTATGAGGGTATATATATGA
The DNA here is from genome assembly GCF_024181385.1 of Treponema sp. OMZ 798. Taxonomy (NCBI): domain Bacteria; kingdom Pseudomonadati; phylum Spirochaetota; class Spirochaetia; order Treponematales; family Treponemataceae; genus Treponema; species Treponema sp. OMZ 798. The sequence continues at coordinate 1,530,511 of NZ_CP051305.1, read as the reverse complement.
TAAGTTTTGAAAATTCTGTCTTCCTGTTTTTTATCTTATTTTTACTTCCTGTTTGGTTTGTGTTTTATCTAAACTTAAAAAAGATAAAAAAGGCCTATTCAAGCTTGGAAAACACAAAAAAGATAATCAAAAAGGCTAAAATAAGAGCCCTGTTTTTTTCTGCTGCATGGATTTTTTTGATTTTGGGTTTGGCCTGTCCCCTTTGGGGCTCTAAGCCTGTTTCAGTCAGGCGCAGAGGAGTATCGGTGATGTTTGTTTCCGATATTTCAAAAAGTATGAACCTTCAAGATATTCAGCCCAGCCGTATTGCCGTACAAAGGCAATTTTTAAAGGTCCTGCTCGAAAAAATGCATAAAACATCGGCTGAGCTTGCAGCGGGGCTTGTAATTACAAAGGGGGAGGGCGTTTTATCTGTGCCCTTAAGCTTTGAAAAAAATGCCCTATCATCTGCAATAGATGCCCTGTCTCCGATAATCCTTTCTTCCACAGGTACTAACCTTGAAGCCGGACTTTTAAGGGCCTTGGATTCTTTTGGAGAAAACAGGGGAAATTCAAAAATAATAGTTTTATGCACTGACGGAGGGGAAACATCCGGCTCTCTTTTACTTGCTGCAGAAAAAATAAAAAAAACGGATGCGGTTCTTATTATTGCAGGCTTCGGTACCCTTGAAGACATTAAGATCAGTGTCCTTGATGAAAAAGGAAATACTCAGTTAAAGGATGCAAGATTGGAAGAAGCTTTTTTACAAAAGGCTGCAAGTATAGCCGGCGGTGAAAGTATGTATATCCCGGCTTTAAGTTCAGGATCTATAGAAAGCATCTTAAAAATAATAGATACCGGTGTAGAGGGAGTAGAAAAAATGGTTTATATACAGGAACCTGTAAAAAGAAATTTTGAAATGCTTTTACTTTCTTTTATTTTTTTATGTTTGGGCGGAGTTTCCTTTTATGGTAAAAATAAATAAAATAATCTGTATTAGCATCCTTATTCTTTTGATATCCTCATGCAGTAAAATCGATAAGGCCCGGCTTAATTTTCTTTCGGGATATATTGCATGGAAACAAAATGATTGGAACAAGGCTGCATCAAAATTTTTTAAAGCGATAGACCTAAGTAAAGAGATTGAAGATGAGAGAGTAAAAGACTATTCGGATTTTGCAATAGGTTCCATCTATCTTATGCAAAATGAAGATGCCTCGGCTCTTTCCCGTTTTGAAAATATTGATGAAAATATTGATAAAAAATTGGATTCCTATATTTATTATCAAAAAGGAATAATAGCATTTAAAAGTCATGAATACGAAAAAGCGGTAATGCTTTTTAAAAAATCTTTGGAACTAAAACCGGATAGTGTTGATGCCAAGATTAATTTTGAGTTGAGTATGCGTTATCAAAAGAAGCAAAAAGATAAGCTTCCTAATTCCAAAGGTCCCGCCGTTATTGAAAATAAAGAAGACAATTTATCTGAAAAGACGATTTTAAATTTAATACGAAAAAAGGAGAAAGAACGATGGCAAAAGAAAGAGCAGGAAAACAAGCAGCCTCAGGCATTCGATTATTGATTCTTTTTTTTCTTTTTTCTCTTTGTCCGTGCCTTACCTATGCCGGAATAGAGGAAGACATGGAGCTCTCGTTTTCTTCCGGACCTCTATCTATAGATTCCGTTTTTGAAATAAAAATCAAATTGGACGAATATTCTTACAGATCATCGGATGTACCTAAACTTATTATTTTGGATGATGATGAAGTTCTGGAATTTTTGGATTCGGGTATAAATTCATTATACGGCGGCGTTTTAATTACAAACAGATATAAATTAAAAAAAATAGGAAGCTTTGAACTTATTCCGTATTTGTCCTTGGGAAACTATCAAATTAAACTTAAAAATTTTTCTATTCAGGTTGAACCTCCGGCCTTATCAAAGGATACAATGTTTAAATGGAAAATATTGGATGCTGTTTCTTATTACCCCGCAGAAAACATTATACAGGGAAAAAAATATCTCATCGTTTTAATGGGCTTTTTTTATGACTATTTTCAAACCGAAGGCAGGGCTTCCGGCTTGGATATACACTGTCAGGCTCCTGAATATTCCATTTTGGAAGCTGCCGGGAATATTAAAGAATTTGCCGGCTCTAAAATAGAGCATACAATTATAAATGAAACAGGCTGGAAGGCTGTCTCTTATTTTTTGTGGACTCCTCTTAAAGTCGGCGATGTCGGTCTTCCGGTACCGCAAATAAGTATTGCTTCCGAATCGAAAGGTTCCCGCAAAATTTATATTAGAGAGCAAAGGGTGACCGTTATAGCGGGAAGCCTTGAACAAAAAAAAATAAGTGATGATGAAAAAAAAGCTTATGAAAGTTTAAGCCTTGCCTTAGACATCAATAAAAACGAAGTTCGTCAAAGCAAGCTGAAAAATACTAAAGAAAATTTTGAACAAAAAAAAGAAAAGGCCTTACTAATTGCACAGCTGCGTACAAAGGAAGCCGGCCGGCTTTTTTCTGGAAAGATAAAAAATAAAAGACTTGAATATGAAAAGGATCTTAATTTAAAAGAAAGCTTTTCCGTTAGGTCTGCAATCCTAAAAAAAATATTATGGTTTTTATTTTTTATTTTATTGCTGTTATCAAGCTATTTTATTTTGTTTAAAAAGAAAAATATCGGATTTAAATTTGTTTTAATTTTAAGTATTGTTTTGGTCTCTGCCTTTATTTTTGTGTATTCAAGGCAATATGAAAGAGCTGTTTATAGACCGCTAAACTATGATGAGTCTTATTCACTTTATCATATACCGGAAACAAGCGGAACCGTTGTAAGTTCCTTGGAAATTGGAGAGACCGTTATCATAAAACAAAAAACTTCCGAATGGTTTTTTATCGAAAAAAAAGACGGTACCGGCGGCTGGCAAAAAAGATGCGAATTTATTATAAGCGATTAGGATGGAAAGTATGAGTAAAAATTTCGGAGATATCTTGGACGAGTGGGAAAAAATTACGGGAAAGCCCTACGGAAAAAAGCAGATAAAAAAAGACGAGAATTCGAATAAAGGGACTCAAGCAATAAGGACTAAAGAAGATAATTCAAAAAAGATAAACCCTATGGAAATGTGGTTAAGGCGGTACGGCGTAGAAGATAAGGATGCCCAAGAAGAGGCTGCCTCAGTCGATTATGCAAGACAGCGTAAAATTTTGAGGGAGATGCGCTGTGAGGATGAGATAGACTTACACGGCATGACCTGTGATGAGGCCGAAGCCGCTTTAAATGTGTTTTTTGAAAATTCCATACGCCGCTGTTTAAAAAAAATTTTAATTATCCACGGCAAGGGGAACCACTCAGGAGGAGGAGCCGTTCTGGCCCCCTTTGTCCGCAGATATCTTGAAAAGCATAAGAGGGCAGGAGAGAGCGGGCATCCTAAAGGTGCAGACGGAGGAACAGGTTCTACCTGGGTAATCCTAAAATAGGGAACTTGAGTTACGGTCAATACTTTTTAGCTCTTCTTTTGATAACTGCCTTTTTACGGTAATCTCTTTTGCCTTTGTTTGTACAATAACGGGGTCCCCGGTTGGAGTTGTTTGGCCGTAGATCTGTACAACAGGAAATCTGGGATCATCGGGATTGACATCTATTACCTTTGCAATTTTTCCGTTAGAAAGATGAACATACATTCCGACAGGATAGAAGGATAGAGAATAAAGAAGGGCCTTTAAAATGGTTTCATCATATTGTCCGTTCGTATTCTTTATCATTTCCACGATGCCTGAAGAAGCATCTTGAGCTTCCTTGTAAGGACGCGGAGATGTAGCAGCCTCATACGAACATGCAACGGCTATTATTTTACCGTACATTGAAATTTTTTCTTTTGTCAAGCCCCGCGGATATCCGTGTCCGTTTTCTCTTTCGTGATGCTCCAAAACTCCTAAACATACGGGTAAAGAAAAGGAAGATGTTTTTAAAATATTATAAGATAGAACAGGATGTGTAAATAAGGCCTTTTTTCCTTCCTCGCTTAAGGGGGCATCATACATATAATATTGAGGCGGAAGTCTGAACATGCCTATTTCGTGTAAAAGACAGGCTGCACCAAGCTCTATGAGCCTATGAGGCGGCATTTTAAGCTGAATTCCTATAATGATGGCAAAAATTGAAGAGCGCAGCGAGTGCATGACCAAATAGTTTGTCGGAGAGCTGTATTTTTGCATTTCGATTAGAAGGATGTTTTTTCTATCGTTTTTTACAAAATCGCAGAGCTCTTTTATTTTATCAAAAACAAAACGGGGATCCAAAATCTTTTTCATTGTATAATCGGTAAAAATTTTATCCGTAAATCTCAAGAAATCCCAGAATTTATTTTCCGTTTCTTCCATAATTTCCTTTTGTTTTTTTAACTTTTCGGAAATCATTTCGTTTTCCTTGCTTGAGTCCAGAACATCCTTACCTGCGGAAGTATCCGTTCTTACGCTCATAAAACTTGAAGGTTCTCCGTCAGAATATAGGAGAGAAAAATCCCATTCGTTTAAAATAGCCTTCAGCTCGGCCGTCAAAGGTGTTTCCGGGATTAAAAGCAAAAATTTTTTATCCAAATAAACATTTTTATTAAAAAATGATAAATCTTTTGTATGTTCTGCATTATAGGTATTCACTTATTTGCTCTCCTGTAGTACAATATATATATACCATTATAAAGGATTTTATATGAAATTAAAAGTACTATTTATTATTTTTAATATCGTCCTAATTTTGCTATTATTTACCGTTTTTTTTCTTCCTTTGTTTTATGCTGACGGTTCTTTTATGCGGGAATTTTGGAAGACTAACTGGTTCTTTGGTCCTGTATTTTTGATTCTGATTTTGTTTGTAAATATAATGTTCTTAAAAAACAGACTCCTGATCAAATATATTGAATCTGAAGACTGGTCCTCTTTGGCTTCTTTGCTTGAGACTAAAATTTACACAAAAAAAAGAATTACCTATAAAAATTCGCGCCTTTTAGCCGAATCTCTTCTTCTTTTAGGCGATTTTGCTTCAATGAATAAGTTTTGTGACTTTTTAAAAGATAATAAACCAAGTTATGTATCAAAATTGGGGCCGAAATTTGCTGCGGCTAAGATGATTTCGGGGAATTATCAGGATGTTTTTGAATTTACATCGTCTTTACCTGTTTTAAAAACAACGGCAAGTGAATGGATTGTATTTTATTCGGCCCTTTCCCTTCAAATGATGAAAAATTATGAAAAAAGTGCAGCTTCATTCGCTAAGATATCTGATTCGGCAAAAAATCCTCTAATTAAGTGTCTAAGTACATATTTTGTTGTTAACGTTTTACAAGCTTACTCTCAATTGACTGAAGAAGAAATAAAAGAAAAGGCTCTTCTATTGCGTTCAAGAATAAATAAACAATATACTCATGACTCATGGAAGACCTATATAGAATCTGAAAAACAAGAAATACATGTAATGATTTTAACAAAAATAATAGATGATGTCGGTTCGTGGCTCTTCTTCTAAATTCACCAAAAAGCTTGTAATGAATTTAGAAGATTTTTTAAAATTTTACCGAACCTGAAAACAAGTTGTAGTCCAATTCTTGGAAGTCTTCTAAGACATCATCGGGGTAAGGGGGTGTTTTACCTCTTTTTACTCGTTCCATTGCCGATTCCCACAAAATAAGAGAGTTTGTATCAAGATTTTCCTGTTGTTCCAACGCCATGCTTCTATACGGGTGTTTATGAAGGGGAATGTTTCCTGCCATGGCATGGTTTAAAAGTTTCCAGTTTGAATGAATCAAATCCCTTACTTTTTGAAAAACCTCGTCTCTTGAGTCCAAAAATTTAAGCTCATAGCGGTTTTTTAAACCTGTCCTATCTTCTTCATAGAAGGTCTTAACCTTGGGGTTATTTGTAATAATAAGTCTTTGATTAGTTTGTGAATCTTTTTGCATATCTTGTGTATTTTGGAAAATAAAAGTAAATATAAAAGGGCAGCTTAAGCTGCCCTTTTTTAGTGCTTATTTATACTGGCTTGCGTCGTAGGGGAGACCCTTGTTGTAATCTTTTAAGATCTTAGCAACGGTTCCGCTTAATAAGAGCAAGGCTATAAGGTTCGGTATAACCATAATTCCGTTAAAGAAGTCTGTCAATTCCCAAACCAAATCGATCTTAAGCAAGCTTCCGATAAAGATAAAGATAACTACTAGGAGCTGATATGGGATAAGTCCCTTTGTTCCGAATAGGTATCTTATGTTTGTTTCACCGAAGTAGTACCAGCCGATGATTGTTGAGAAGGCAAAGAAAAGAAGACAGATAGCAATAAAGAGATATCCGAATGTGGAGCCGAACAAGTGCTGTGAGAAAGCTTCTTGTACAAGCTTAATTCCCTTCATTGTGGGCTCGCTTCCTTCAAACTTTACAACGCCTGAGCTCAAGACGGTGAATACTGTAACGTTTAAAACGATGAAGGTATCAATAAATACTGCAACAATACCTAAAACGCCCTGTTCTACCGGGTGTTTTACGTCAGCAACTGCGTGAGCATGAGGTGTAGAACCCATACCTGCTTCGTTAGAGAAAAGACCTCGGGCAACACCGTATCGTACGGCTCTTCCCATTCCGAAGCCGAGGGCTCCGCCCCAAACAGCCTTCGGGTCAAAAGCTCCCTTGAAGATCATAGCAAACATTGAGGGGATTTGTCCTGCATTGATGATAACAACTATAAGACCTACTACAATGTAAACAATAGCCATAAGGGGAACTACTTTTTCGGTAACCGAAGCAATTCGCTTAACACCGCCCATGAAGATAACACCCGCGATAACTGCAAGAACTGCACCGGTAATCCATGTGGGAACGTGGAAGGCGTTTTGGAAGGCATCGGAAATAGAGTTGGCTTGAACCATGTTGCCCATAAATCCGAGAGCAAGAATAATTGCTATGGCAAAGAAACCTGCAAGGAATTTTGCAAAGCCTTCTCCAACCTTATTTTTTAAGCCTTCGGAAATGTAGTAGGCAGGACCTCCTACTGTCTGACCGGAATCATCCTTTGTCTTGTAAATTTGAGCGATGGCAGCTTCTGCAAAGTTTGTTGCCATACCTGCGAGGGCTGCAAGCCACATCCAGAAAATAGCTCCGGGACCGCCCATGATGAGGGCTGTCATAGCACCTACGAGGTTTCCGGTTCCTACCTGTGCGGCAATAGCTGTTGCAACAGCCTGGAAAGAACTCATACCGTGCTTTCCGGCTTCTTTTCCGCTTAATGAAAAGTTGCTGAAGAGGCGTTTCCAGCCGCTTCCGAATTTTGTAAACTGTACTCCTCCTAACCGGATTGTAAAGAACAAACCGGTACCGCATAGAAGCGGAATGAGGAAGTAAACTCCCCAAATAAATCCGTTAGCCGAAGAAACCAGGCTTGTAAGATTTTGTAAAAATTGTTCCATAGTGCGATTACACTCCTTTTACGCATATAGCGATATAAACTTGTTAAAAACAAGCGGTCTAACTATACAATCAAAATTACAACTTGTCAAGATATTCATATATAAAAATAAAGTACTTTTATAATCTTCTATATGTAATGAAAATATTTGCATATGCCGTATTACAAATAATGTTCACTTTTTTGCAATTTAATACTTGACTTTGAACGCTATTTTTGTATAATGTAAGGTATGAAAAGAAGATATTTTCAAATTATAAAACTCATGCAAAAAGATATGGATATTTCGCAAAGAGATGTTGCAAAAAGATTAAAAATATCCTTAGCCTATGTAAATAAAATTTTATTCGATATGGAGCATGACGGTTTTTTATATACCGAAGGGGTTCCTCCTTTTGGAAAAAAGCGGCTTACCGAGAAGGCTTTAAAAGCCTTTGAAGAGTGCAGGGTTGATAATGCTATAGTTATGGCTGCCGGTTTCGGTTCACGCTTTGTTCCATTAACCTATGCAACTCCTAAGGGCTTGCTGGAAGTTTTTGGGGAAAGGATGATAGAAAGGCAGATTGAACAGCTCAATGCTGCCGGTATTAACGATATAACCATAGTTGTAGGCTATCTAAAGGAAACCTTTGAATATTTGATAGATAAGTACGGTGTAAAGCTCGTATATAATCCCGATTTTAAGAGTAAAAATAATCTTTCCACCCTTTATCATGTAAGAGAGAAACTTAAAAGCACCTATATTCTTTCAAGCGATAATTGGCTTAGGGAGAACATGTATCATTCCCATGAGTATGATTCATGGTATTCTGCCGTTAAGGTAAGCGGCAAGACAAATGAGTGGATTTTAAAAACAGGCTTACACGATAAAATTATGGATGTAAAGGTCGGAGGCCGAAACGGCTGGGTTATGTACGGCCCTGTTTATTTTTCAAAAGAATTTTCCGAAAAGATACGCCCCTTGATTGAAGAAGCCTATGAAAGGGATGATACCGATGATTGGTACTGGGAAGATGTTTATATGCGGAATATCAAAGAGCTTACCATGTTTGCAAACAAACAGGGAGAGCATCAGGTTTATGAATTTGAATCTCTTGACGATATCCGCCTATTCGATTCATCCTATCTCCTTTCATCCCATGATAAATGGCTTGAACTTATCTCAACTGTTTTTAAACGTCCTGAGCACAGCATAACAAATCTAAAGCCCTTAAAATTCGGAATGACAAACAAATCTTTTTTGTTTGAATTTGAAGGTGAAGAATATATTTTTAGAATACCGGGAGAGGGGACCGAAGCCCTTATCAACAGAAAAGAAGAGTATGAGGTTTACAAGGCGATTTCCAGCTTAAATTTAAGTGACTCAATTATTTACTTTGATCCCGAAAAAGGGGTGAAGATAACCAAGTTTATTCCGAATTCTCATAATGCCGATGCCCGCAGTCCTGAAGATTTAAAAAAATGTATGAAGGTTGCCCGCCGTCTGCATGAATCCGGTTTAAAGGTGGATCATTCCTTTGATCTCCGTGAACGTATGGATTATTACGAAAAAATTGCAAACGAAAAAAACGGTATTTTCTATCATGATTACCATGAGGTCAGGCTCTTGATGAATGAGCTTTTGGAAATAGTCGAAAAGATGGAGAAACCTCAGGTTTTAAGCCATATAGATCTTGTTCCCGACAATTTTATAATCAATGGAGAAGATGTCCATTTAATTGACTGGGAATATGCTGCTATGTGCGATCCTCTTATAGATTTGGCTATGTTTTCCATATACGCTTATTACGATAACAAAGAACTTGAGAACTTAATGGAAATTTATTTTGAAAGACCTGTAAAAAAAGAGGAAAGAATACGTATTTATTGTTATGTCGCTCTTTCAGGTTTTTTATGGGCTCTTTGGACTTGCTATAAGGAGGCCTTGGGTGTCAGCTTTGGGGATTACGGTTTGAAGATGTACCGATATGCAAAGGATTATTATAAAAAAGTAAAGGAGATTATGGATAATGAACACTGAAGATGAATTAGGCGTAAAGTCGCTTGAATTAAAGGATAAAAATGAAATTGACTGGCTTATAACCGTATTACCCCTTGCGGTAATAATATGTTTGACTGTATTAGTTTTATTTTTTCCGGTAGAATCGATGCAGGCGGTTGATGCCTTGTGGTATGTTTTTGTAAATAAACTGGGCTTTTTTTATATACTGCTTGGTTTGGGCCTTGTTTTTACGGCCATAGGTTTAGCCTTTTCCCGTTTCGGTACTGTAAAACTTGGAAACATGGAAAAACCTCGTTACGGAAATTTTGCATGGGGTTCCATGATTTTTACCTCGACTATGGCCGCCGATATTCTTTATTGGTCGCTTATAGAGTGGGCATACTATTTTGGCGAAAGTCCTTTTGGCCTATCTTCCCTTTCTCTTGCGGAAAGACAGGATTGGGCAGCTGCCTACCCCTTATTCCATTGGGGCATAACTCCGTGGGCCTTTCATATAGTTCCTGCCGTCGCCTTTGCCTACATGCTTCATGTAAGGGGAAGAACGAAGCAAAAACTGTCGGAAAGCTGCCGCCCGATTTTTGGGGATAAGATTGACGGGCCTGTAGGAAAGATGATAGATGTTTTTTCCGTAATAGGCTTATTGGCAGGAACTGCCACAACCTTTTCGCTTGCGACTCCTCTTTTGTCCTTAGCTGTGTCCACTATTTTTGGTATTCCGCAAGGAAAGATTTTAACCCTTTCCATTCTTCTTATAATAGCGGCTGTATACACGGCTGCCGTTTTATTGGGGCTAAGAGGAATTTCCCAACTTGCAAAAATTTCGGTCGTGTCTTTTTGTGTTCTTCTCGGCCTTGTCTTTATAGCTTCGCCTAAAATCTATATAATCGAAACAAGTATAACCGGCATTGGAAAGGTTATACAAAACTTTTTTTCTATGTCCACATGGATGGACCCTTTGCGTATTTCGGGAGAAGGCGGAGCCGGATTCCCTCAAAACTGGACAATATTTTATTGGGCCTACTGGATAGCATGGTTTGTTGCAACTCCATTTTTTATCGGAACAATTTCCGAGGGCCGCACAATAAAGAACACCATAATAGGCGGGCTTATCTGCGGCATAGCCGGAACCTATTGCTCTTTTATAATACTCGGAAATTACGGGCTTCATTTACAAGCTCACGGAATTTTAGATGCTGCTTCAGCCATAAAAGAAATGGAGGCTTCTCAAGTTATTTTGCAAATTCTTAACACTCTTCCATATGCAAAAATTGTTTTGGGCGTTTTGATAATTACTATGATAGCCTTTTATTCGAGTACCTTTGATGCAATTACTTTGGTAATAGCGTCCTATTCACAAACCAACTTGGAGAAGCATGCAGAACCTAAAAAGGGCTTAAGGGCTTTTTGGGCTATAGTTTTTATAATGCTGCCGGCTGCCTTGATTCTTGTGGGAACTAATTTAAACCAGCTTCAAAGCCTTTCGATTATAGCAGCCTTTCCTTTAGGGATTATCATAATTTTGATAGTTATAAGTCTTTTTAAGGAACTCAAACACAACGGAGGATATAGGTAGCCTAATCTTTAAATAAAAATGTAAGAATATTTACAGGATATCCGATATATAAAATATAGAGAACTTGTATTTTATATATCGGAGGTTCTTATGCCTGATTTTTACGCACATTATATGCATGGACAAAGGGTTTTTGCTCTATTGTCTCCGGAAATTGCCGGCGGAATTTCAAATAAAAATTTATATAATCTCGGTTTACAGGGGCCTGATTTTTTGTATTTTCATAAGCCCTTTAAAAAGAATAATAATCTTGTTTTGCAGCTTGCAAAGGATATCCATAATAAAAATTGCACTGATTTTTTTGATTCTGTATTAACCAAGATAAAAATTGAACCGAAAACCGATGAATTTTCATATATCATGGGCTTTATAGGTCACTTCGGTTTGGACAGCTGCTGTCATCCCTATGTAAATGACATGGTCGTAGAAATGAAAAGGGATCATGCCGAGATCGAAATGGAATTTGAAAAATTTTTATTAAAGCAGGATGGTTTCCATCCTTTTAGGTATAAGGCTCATGATTATATAGATATAAGTGAAAAAGAAGCTGAAGCCGTTGCAAATATTTACAGATGTCTTCTGCCCTCAATGGCAAAAGAAGATATTTTACGCTCATTCCGAACATTTAAAATGGGAAAACGTTTTTTTTATGCACCTACAAAATTCTCTCAAGGCTTAAAACTTTTTTTAATTAAGATTTTAGGTCTTTACGATTTTTTACAGGGACACATTATCAGAGCGGCTGATCATGCTAAAAGTGAAATTACAAATAAAAAACTTTTTTCTCTTTACAATAACTCTATAGAAATAACAGCCGAGTTAATGGAAAATTTTTCTAAAAACCTGAAAGATAATAAACCTTTTTTAGACCGCTTCAATTATAATTTTTCTTAAAAATTATAATTGAAACTTGCCGTTAAATATTTACTCTTATAACGATTTTTTGTTTAGCTGTTCTTTCTTATATAAGGCTTCTTGTGCATATTTTATTGAAGGAATTGACTCGGCTAATTTTGAATAAAGATAAGATGCTTGTTCAAAATTTCCGTTTTTTGAAAGAGCATCTGCAAGATTCATAAAGGACCTCCAAAAATTTTGTTTTTCGGCCCACAGTATTATCTCAGGTTTTCGGTTAAGTTTATGAAGTAGACTTGCAAATTCCGTATATTCGTAATTATAGTCATCTTTGGAGATAACATCATCAAGATTTGTTATTGCTATTATGGAAGCTAAAACAGCAGTTGCAAGAGATCTTCTTGTTTTGCCGGCTTCCAAATATATGTCCGTTAAATCCATGTAGGCTTTTAAGGCTATCGGATTACGGTTTCTGTACAACAAAAAGAATTTTTCCGTTGTTTTTTCTGAGGTTATTGTTTTGATCATCGCTTGAAGGGCATCGCTTTCTAAATTTGTGGTTCCGTATATCGGGTCCTCGGTTAAAACAAGCAAAAGGTATTTTTCCTGTTCGTCGTACTTACGCAAAAGCTTTGATGTGTCGGCAAGTGCGTAGATTATATTGAAGCGCTCATCAGGAATTTCCAAAAACATGCGTGCATTCCATGCTTCCTTATAATAGTGCATGGCTTGTTCATAATCTCCTTCGGCAAAGTAAATTTGACCTGCCATAAAATCGGTTTCAGGAAGGGCTTTTCGTTTTTCGAGCCATGACATTAATTTTGAGATAGACTTATCAAAAAATACCGGCGGATGAGTTAAAAAAATATCATCCAAGATTTTACATGCATCATAGTCTTCTCTCTTATTTAAGATTGCATAGACGTCCGAAATGTTATCTCCCTCGAGTTTTACTCTTTTCGGCTTTAAGGCATTGAACATATAATTGTATTTTTCTTCTATTTGTGCCTTATGAAGATCTCGTGCCTTATTTGTTAAGTGAAGAGCCAGACCGAACTCTCCTTTTTCAATTTGAATTTTTGCCTGTTCTAAAAGATGCCAAGGCCTTTCGTTTTTATCCACTGCTTCCAGACAAAAAATGGTTGAGTAAAAATAAAAAATACATAATACAATAAAAATAGTTTTTAATTGTTTTTTCATAAACTTTGAAGCTCCTCATTAAAGGCCTTATCTACTGCCTCAATTTTTTCTTCTTCGGTTAAATTTTTTAAATCCAACCGCTTAGTAATTGATCCGTGTTTAAATATAATAACGGAGTCTTCGGCTCCGGTAATTCCAAGGTCTGCGTGTTTGCCTTCTCCGGGGCCGTTTACCACACAGCCCATCACTGCAATGCTTATGTCTTTTTTTTCTGATAAGAGTCTTGTCTGCCAGCGTTTTACAAAGCCTTGAACATCAAAGCCCTTTCTTCCGCATCTCGGGCAGGATACGAGTCTTATTCCGCCCTGCCTTTTACCGCACTCGGTTAATATCTCCCTTCCGGCTATAATTTCATTTTCACAAGAGTCGGAAAGGCTTACTCTTATGGTGCTTCCTATGTTTTGCTCCAAAAGCCGGTAAAAGGCTATCGTGCTTTTTACAATGCCCTGAATCAAGGGGCCTGCCTCGGTAACACCCAGATGAAGGGGATTATCAAATTTTTTAGCAAAGATTTCGTTTGCTCTAACCGTTTCCCATACATTGGAAGCCTTCATCGACACTACGGCATCTTTAAAACCGGCTTTATCAAAGATTTCTATTTCCTGTGCTGCAGCTTCCGTTAAGGCCTCGGCTCTTAAAGCGGAAATCTCATCTTCAAAGGTTTTTTTATCTGTACTGAGGTTCTGTTTCGATTTTATTTCTTCTATTTGTTTTTTTAAGGCGGAAGGAAGTGAGCCTGAGTTTACTCCTATTCGTATTGCCGTTCCCGTATCCTTTGCTTTTTGTATAACCGCTTCGGTCTTTTCTTTTGAACCGATGTTGCCCGGATTGATGCGTATTTTTGCAGTGTCCCCGTCCATACAGCGCAGAGCCAGCTTATAATCAAAATGAATATCCGCCACAAGGGGCATCGTAGTCAATCGGGTAAGTTTTACAAATTGTTCCGCAGAATCCATGTCGGGAACTGCGAAACGTACAAGATCGCAGCCTAATTGTTCGAACTCGTTTAGTCTTTTTGCAATAGCATAGAGATCCGCACCCAATAGGCTTTCTTTCCACATGGTTTGAAGTAAGATTGGGGAAGATCCTCCAAGAGTAAGTTTTTTAACCTGTCCTTTTCCGCCGATTTCGATTTTTCGCGGTAAGCATATCGAGTTCATATCAGTTCATTATCGGCAGAAAAGGCTCTTTGTTTTAACAGGTATAATCTAATTTTTGATTTTAAAATTATTCTAAAACGGTTTCGGCCTTGGCTTGAGGATTTTGAGCCTTTTCCAACCTGCCGATTATCCATGAGTCTTCTCCGACAAGGGAGCGGTATTTTTCGGCCATGTCGGGGGAAACAACGGCTATCATTCCGATACCCATATTGAAGACCCTGTACATTTCATCCTCGCTTGCTCCTGTCAGCTTTTGGATTAGAGGATAAAGGGGCGGCACGGGCCATGATCCTTTTTTGACCTTTATAACCAGTCCTTCGGGAATAACCCGCGGAATGTTTTCGATAAAGCCGCCTCCCGTGATATGGGCGAGGCCTTTTACGATTTCGGGATGCTCCTGCAAAATCGGATAGATTGCATTAAGATAGGAGCGGTGAGGTTTTAGAAGAACCTCATGCAAGGGGGCCTTTAATTCGGGGTAAACCGTATTAAGATCTATGCCCTTAAAGGCTGTTCTAATCAAGGAGTAGCCGTTTGTATGTGGACTGGCCGAGGCAAGACCGATGAGGATATCTCCTTCTTTTATGTTCTGTTTGGGAAGAATTTTTTCTTGGTCTACTGCTCCGACAATGGTTCCGGCTATATCGAATTCTCCCTCCATGTAAACGCCGGGCATTTCAGCAGTTTCGCCTCCTATGAGGGCACAGCCGGATTCTTTACAAGCCTTTGCCATGCCTCCCACTATGTCGGCAATCATTTGAGGATCCAACTTTGAGCTTGCAACATAGTCCAAAAAGAAGAGGGGCTTTGCTCCCTGCACGAGGATGTCGTCAATGCAGTGGTTGACTATATCCTGGCCTATTGTTGTATAGATACCGGCCTCTGCTGCAATCTTCACCTTTGTACCGACGCCGTCTGTGGAACCTACTAAGACGGGCTTTTTCATTTTAAAAAGCTCTTCGGTGCCGAAAAGCCCTCCGAAGGAGCCCACATCCGAAAGCACGGATTTATTAAAGGTTGACTTAACTGCTTGACTCATAAGGCGGACAGCTTCGTTTCCTGCATCAATGTTTACGCCTGAGGCGCTGTAAACTGAGCTCTTGTCTTTTGATTGCTCTTGGCTTTTATCTTTTGTTTCGTTCATTTTCTTTTTTCCTTTTTATTTTATATTTATTTAAACGCTTATTTTAAGCTTATTTTAAATGTTCGAGTCCGCGTTTTGCAATATCTTTTCTGTACTGCACCCCGGGAAAGTTTATGGTTTTTATTTTTGCATAGATCTTATCCATGGCCCTTTTTAAGCTCTTATCGTTTGAGCTTATGCAAAGAACCCTTCCGCCTGCGGTAAAAATTTTTCCGTCTTGAAGGGCTGTGCCCGCATGTATTACGCTCACATCAGACGAGCTTTCCAGTTCGGGAGCGGACAATTCTACAGGCTTTGATGAGGAAAGAGGGTAGCCCTCGCTTGCAAGGACTACCGTTGCCGCATAGCCTTCCTTCCATTTGGGCATTGCCGTTTCGAGTCTTCCTTCCGCGCAAGACTTCATAGTTAAGGCGAGGTCTCCGTCAAAAAGCTGCATCAAAACCTGAGTTTCCGGATCGCCGAAACGGCAGTTATATTCAAGCACCTTGGGGGCAAAGCCATTACCTTCCTTCGTGAGCATGAGGCCTGCATAGAGGACTCCGATGTAGGGGGTGCCCCTCTTTTTCATTTCTTTTATAATAGGAAGAATCGTAAGCTCTGCATATTTTTGAGCCGTCTCGTATGAACAAATTGGGGCAGGGGCGTATGCGCCCATTCCGCCTGTGTTGGGTCCCTCATCATTGTCCTTTAAGCGCTTGTGATCTTGAGAGGGCGGCATTACGGCTATTTTTTCTCCGTCCGAAAAGGCGAGGATGGAAACTTCTTCTCCTTCAAGGCGTTCTTCTATAACGACCTTGTCGCCCGATGAACCGAATTGTTTTTTTACCATTATATTTTTAAGCTCGGCTATTCCTTCTTCCTTTGAGGAGGGTAGGATAACTCCCTTTCCTGCAGCAAGGCCGTCTGCCTTGATAACAAAGGGATAGTTCAAGCCCTCAATATATTCTTTTGCTTTTTGAAAATCGGTAAAGGATGAATATCTTGCAGTAGGAATTGAGAGGAGGCTCATCATTTCTTTTGAAAAATCTTTGGACGCTTCCAATCGGGCACAAGCCTTTGAAGGCCCAAAAAAGGCAATTTTTTTGTTTTGCTCTTTTGCTCTTGTCTTTATGAGGTCTTCGAGGCCTAAACATAGGGGAACCTCAGGCCCTGCAATTACAAGGTCTATTGAAGAGCAAAGAGTAAAATCGGCAAGACCTTCGATATTTTCGGCCTTTATCGGAACATTTTCCCCCAAAAGAGCCGTCCCCCCATTTCCGGGCGCTATAAAAAGTTTACCGAGCGAGGGGGATTCTTTTAGCTTTAAAGCTATAGCGTGTTCCCTTCCTCCCGATCCGATAAGCAGTATGTTCATCTTTTCCTCCAAAATAAGGCACTGATGTTTTGAATTTTGAGTATATCAGAATAAGGGGCAATGAGCAAGGGGCGGGGAATTTTATAATTTTTTGTAGTTTCCTCTTCCTAAAAATTGTATAAAACCCTTATCCCTTAAATATTGAAGCTGCTGTCTTAGTTTGTCTTTGATAAAGTTATTTTCAGGATGCTTTAATTTTAACTCTTCTTCAAAGGCATATATTTGATCTAAGGAAAATTCCGGTGAATTTATTTTTTCGATACAGGTTATTGTATCAAGCAGCCAGCCTCTGGATTCAATATTTTTCTTTTTTAGAGCTTTGATTTTTGAATATTTTGTTATTATTTCTTTGGGATCTGTTTTTATTTGATTTTTTATTATAAATATTTTTCCTGAGTCGGGAATATGGGAAATATCTATATTGCATCCTACCCATCCTGCTCGTCTTGCCTTATTTGATAGAGGTCTTCGTTTTAAAATAATGGAAGGAGTAAAAAAATGATTCGGTATTAAAATGAAATTTGAAACCTCATAGTCCTTATATGTCAGAAAAAGAAAATTTGGATTTTTGGAAGATGTAATTCTTTCAATCATTGTTGTGTAGGCTCCGTCCGTAATTATGTTCGGGAGTTTTCCGGAAGAGCTTTCTTTGCTTTTTAGCTCAAAATCAGATTTACAGTTTTTACAAAAAAAATCTCCGGCCGGATAGTTATTTGGGTATGCCTCGATTTTTGATTTACCGCAAATGGGGCAGTTAAAATTTCTTAACACCCAGTCTTCTGTTAAAACTCTTATTCGTTGAGAATTACTGTGATAGTTTTTTATTAAAGAAAGATTAAACCGGTATATCATAATCGTCTCAAATAACTTTCTACTAATCGTCCTATTTCCGGATTACTCCCTATCAAACACATCCTTCACCGTTTCTTTTTGAGCTTTCTCTTTTGCTTTTTCGTAGTCGCCTTTAAAAATAAACAAAAGGGAGCCTAGGTCAAAGCCTATATCGCAAAAGAAAAGGGGCTTCCTATCGGCATATCTAAAACCTGTTCTTGCACTTACAAGTTTTGATTTTAGAGGATATTTTCTCCCGGCAAAGGGATAGATTTCTTTTGTAATTGCAAACTCCAAACCTGCATTTATTTGGAACCTTGAAATGATTACGGGATCGGCGGCATGAATACTTGTAAAAAGATTGAGTTCAAAGGTATCTGATATGGAATTTAAGGTATTATAGCTTAATTCCGCATTTAGCAGCGACATTATAAAAAGGCCGTGTTTTAGAAAAATTGCTCTTTGAGCGGAGTCTCCATTGATATTTTCTATTTCGTTATTGCCTCCTTTTATATCCATATAAAAAGGACTCAAGGATAAGTTAAAGCCGGAATCCAAATCTTTAAAATAAAATTTAAAGGCAGAAATATTCAGATTGAAGGCTGCCTTAGGTTTTTTGGCTTGGAAAAGCCCTCCAAGTTTTACATCGCCCAAGGACCAATAAGGTTCAAGCTCAAAGGTATAGGAATAGATGGGGAGGTTTAAAAGTAAAATAAGAATTATTAGTTTTATATAATTTTTAAATAAAACCATTTTTTCAACTCCTTAAGTAAAACCAATTCATAAATTATGGAAAGTTGCTATTAGTATAAGTTTACCTTTTTTTTAATTTTTGTCAAGTTATTTTTCGATTTTCTATGTACAGGTTATTTCTTCCCCCTTGACTATATAGATATTTTTTTATATACATTTATCGTGCCTTTTTAAATCTTAGGGGAGAGTATGCTTAACATAAATAATAACACATCAAATATCAAAAGAGAAATCCTTGTCCGCATTGCAAAACTTCAGCTTGAAGGAAAACTTGAAGAGGGGGTACACTATATTCCGAGGGAAATGGTTCCGCGAAACAGTACGCCTATAAGATGCTGTATTTTTCATGACAGGGAAATAATGCGCCATCGTGTAATTGCAAGACTCGGTTGTTCATTGGAAAACTATGATGAAGAGAAGACCTTGGCGGAATTTGCAAAAGAAGCCTTGGAAAGAAAAAAACCGACATGGCCCATGCTCACCGTTTTGGATGAGGCTTGTAATGCCTGCGTAAAAAGCAAATTTATGATTACAAACGCTTGTCAGGCCTGCGTTGCCCGTCCCTGTATGATGAACTGCCCCAAAACTGCAATAGCAATTTCGGGAGGAAGGGCCCGTATCGATGAAGAAAAGTGCATAAACTGCGGTATCTGTTTAAAAAACTGCCCCTACCATGCCGTTATAAAAATTCCCGTTCCTTGTGAAGAATCCTGTCCTGTCGGTGCCATCTCAAAGGACGAAAACGGCAAAGAAAGAATCGACTATCATAAATGTATCTTTTGCGGAAACTGCATGAGGGAATGTCCCTTCGGTGCTATGATGGATAAGGGACAGATTGTGGATGTCATAAAGCATCTAATGAGCGGGAAGACGGTTTCTGCCCTCTATGCGCCTGCTGTTGCAGCCCAGTTTAAGGCCGTTCCCGGGCAGCTTGAATCCGCCTTAAAAAAGGCCGGCTTCAACAAGGTTTGGGAGGTAGCTATAGGAGCCGACATAACGGCCGACCGAGAGGCTTTAGAATTTGAAGAGAGAATGGAGCACGGCCATATCTTAATGACCACCTCCTGCTGCCCCGCCTATGTCAGGGCCGTAAGAAAACACGTTCCTGCCCTTGTTCCATGTATTTCGGATACAAGAAGCCCGATGCACTATACTGCAGAATTGGCAAAAAAAGAAGACCCGGACTGTGTTACAGTCTTTATAGGCCCCTGCCTTGCAAAGAGGAGGGAGGGTTTGGAAGATGAGTTTGTAGACTATGTTTTGTCGATAGAAGAATTGGGAGCCTTGCTGACCGCCAAGGAGATAGACATTACCAAGGAAGATGCCCTGCCCGGAACAATAACTCCGACCTCGTCGGGAAGAGGCTTTGCAGCCTCAGGCGGAGTTGCCGAAGCTGTAAGAGTCCGCCTTAAAAAGCCTGAAAACCTTCGCCCCGTACTTATAAACGGTCTTAATAAGGAAGGAATGAAACAGCTTGCCTCTTATGGAAAGATTCAAAGCGGAGAGCTTTCTCACGATTCGTCTACGCCAAACCTTGTAGAAGTTATGGCCTGCGAAGGCGGCTGTATAGGCGGCCCTTCGGTTATCACAAACCAAAAACTCGCCGCAAGTCAGCTAAAAAAATATGCAGAAGAAGGTCTTTCGTATTCGGGAGAAAAGAGCTAGTCTGTTTATTTAATTTTCATACACAGCCCTTGCGCCTCCGATTAGTTTGGGGCGGCTTTTGAGGGCTGTGAGTCTTGCCGAGCCTATGAGCTTGGTTTTAAGCCTTACGGGGACTTGCACAAACTTTACATGCATTCCTATTTCGGTGTCTCCTATGTCAATGCCTGCATGGGCTGTTACGTGCTCTATCATGACGGGGGCCTTAAAAAGAGTGTAGGCTGCGAGGGAGGCGGCTCCTCCTGCGTGAAGGGCCGGAACTACCGACACCTCCTCAAAGCCGTATTTTTCTTGTGCCTCCTTTTCGATGACGAGGGCACGGTTTATGTGCTCGCAGCCTTGAACGGCCAAAAAGATTCCCTTGGGTTCAAGGATTGAAAGCAGGGCGGAAACTATTGTCCTTCCGGCTTCTTCATTTGAGGCCTTACCGATAACTCCTCCCGAAACCTCGCTTGTGCTGCATCCTAAGACCAGTATGTCCCCGGCTTTTAAGGATGAGGCTTCAAGGAGTTCGGTTAAGGCGCCGATAGTTTCTTCTTTTATTTTTTCTAAATCGATCCCGCTCATATTTTCCTCACTTAACCTTTGTTAAAGTAAGCCCATTAAAGTTTAAGGCCTGCCTTTCCGCAAGTTTTTCCGATTTCGTAAATTGCCGAGCCTGCCATTTCCTTTTCAAAGGCTGAACGGTTTTCTTCTGCAATTTCTACAAGGAGGCAGCCTGTGGTTTCTCCAAAGAGGCTTGCAATCTTTGAAGCTCCCAGTTTTATGTGAAAGTCACTGCTCAGCTCGGCTCCTATTCCGCTTAAACACATTTCGTAGAGGGCGGCAGCCAAGCCTCCTTCGCTCAAGTCGTGGCATGAAAGCACCAAGCCCCTCATTATGCTTGAGTGAAGTTTTTTATAAAGCTCAGCCGCTTCTTTTTTAAAGGGAGGAACGGCACCGCTCTCTCCTTGAGGAATGCCGAAAAGTTCTGCAAAGACCGAGCCGCCGAAAGAAAATTGAGGTTTACCTACGAGGTAAATAGCCGAGCCTTCTTTTTTAAAGTCGGAACCGGGAACCTTTCCGATATCGGGAACTATTCCCATCGCCGAGATTAAAAGCGAGGGCGGAATCGAAACCCTCTCTCCTTCCGAGGTCAGATACTCGTTATTAAAGGAATCTTTCCCCGAAATAAAGGGGGTTTTAAAGACAAGGGCCGTGTCGTAGCAAGAGCGTGCCATTTCGATCAGTGCCCACATGGTTTCGGGTCGGTTGGGGTCGCCTAAGCAAAAGTTATCGAGGATGGCGGTTTTTTCGGGGTCAGCTCCGACTGCAACGGCATTTCGGACAGCTTCGTCTATCGCACTTGCTGCAGCTGCATAAGGATCCAAGAGCCCCTGCCTCGGGTTTAAGGCATTCGAGATTGCAACGGCTTTTTTTCCTTCCGTTTCCATAGGCTTTATAACGGCTGCATCCTGAGGAACATTTCCTTCGGGGCCATCATAGGGACGGAGGATTGTGCCGCCTTGAACCTCATGGTCGTAAAGCCTTACTATATCTTCCTTTGAATTTACGGCGTGATGGTTTACCACAGCCTTTAAGGCCTCATTTAGATCAGGCTCCTTATATTCGGGATATTTTATAAGAGCCCTTCCTTCTTTGGGAGGAGCCGCTTTGAGCTTTCTTTGCGGCGGGCCCGAATGTAAAAAGCCGCATGAAAGATTTATTATTTCCTTTTCGCCGAAGCGCACCTTTAAAACTGCATCTCCGGTAAAACGGCCGAGGTCGGTTAATTCCACATCGTTTGCATCGCAAAGCTTTTGCAAGGTTTCGAGTTTGTCATGAGGAACGGCGATGACCATTCTTTCCTGAGCCTCCGAAAGCCATAGCTCCCATGGAGCAAGCCCCTGATATTTTACGGGGATTCTCGCAAGGTCTACATCGCAGCCGAGGGTAGAGGCCATCTCTCCTACGGCAGAAGAATAACCTCCTGCTCCGCAGTCTGTAATTGCAGAATAGAGCCCCTGATCGCGGGCATCGATGAGTACTTCCGCAACCTTTTTTTGAATTATGGGCTCGCCTATTTGAACGGAGGAGCCTGCAACATCTCCTGTGCTTGCATCCATAACCATCGAAGAAAAGGTGGCTCCCCTAAGGCCGTCTCGTCCGGTTTTTCCGCCTAAAGAAACAATGTGGTCTCCGACAGAGGGGCTTGTGCGGTGTTTACCTCTGGGGGCGATACCTGCACATCCGCAGTAGACTAGCGGGTTTGAAGCGTAGGCTTCGTGGTAGTGAACGCTTCCGTTTACGGTCGGAATGCCCATCTTGTTTCCGTAGTCCTTAACTCCTTCGATAACGCCTGAAATTATGCGCTTAGGATGAAGGGTTCCCTTGGGAACATTTTCTGCCGGAGTGTCGGGATGGCCGAAACAGAGGACATCGGTTACGGCAAAGGGGCGGGCCGAAACGCCCATAACGTCCCTTATAACGCCGCCGACTCCCGTGTTAGCCCCTCCGAAGGGCTCAATGGCAGAAGGATGGTTATGAGTTTCTGCCTTAAAGGAAACTTCGTATTTGTCGTCAAATTCGATTATACCGGCATTGTCCACAAATGAAGAAAGAACCCAAGGGGCATTAATGTCGTCGGTGGCTTTTTTGATATAGGTTTTGATTATGCTGTTTACGCAAAGATCCGGGTAGGCTTTTTTTTGCTCATCGTTGAGAGATGCCCCGTCAATGTCTATTTTTGCCTTAAAGGTTTTATGAACGCAGTGCTCGCTCCAAGTTTGGGCTATCATTTCAAATTCCGCATCGGTGCAAGGCCTTTTTTCTTCCTTGTAGTATTCGCGGATAGCCCTCATCTCGTGGATATCCAGAGCTGCCCGTCTTTCGTTTGAAAGGGCTAAAAGTTCCTCATCGCTCATGGAAGCTATGTCTATGGTTTCAACGCTTGTGTTAGGTCCGTTTTTTCCGTCATGTTCATGGGCCCAGGCAGGCTCTACAAAGCCTATTTTGTACTGCTCTATAACATCATTACATAGAAGATTTTTTGCAATTTTGTCTATTTCGGCTTCGTTAAGTTCTCCATAAATATCGTAGGCCTTTCCGCTGGTAATTTCTTCGACGCCGTGAATGCCGAGTTCTTTTACGGCTCTCAAGGCCTCGCGTGAGGAGGAGTCCGTAACTCCCGGCTTTAAGGCTGTTTCTATATGAAAAAGATTTTTTTCTTCTTTTAGTTTAAAGTCTTCGGTTTGGCTGTACTCGTAAAGCTCATCGCAAAACAAGAAGTCGGCTAAGGTCTTCTTTTCTTCATTTGAAAGATTCCCGCGTACAAAATAAAGGTTTTCCGTACTTATTTCTTTAACGGTCTTAAAGCCCAGAACATGGGCCTGCTTTAAAAGCTCCTCATTTTTGGGCATTTGAAAGTGTAAGTCCTTCTTACTTTTAACACAAAATCGGTAAATATTCATAGACAACCTCTTAAGTTCCGATAGATTTTAATTAAGTATACTTGAAGCGTGGGAAAAATTCAAGATAGGGGGGAAGATTGCAGGTTGGTCTTACAATAACAATTTTCCTAAAACTTCATCTTCCTTTAAAAAGCATTTTATATCGCTTTTAATTAAATTTAATGCAAAATCAAGAGCTTGGGCTAAATCTTCTTTTGAAGGTTTATGACTGCCATTTATATATCTGCATCTGTTACCAAAATATTTTTTAAAAAGATCATAAAAAGAAAAAAGAGTATCTTCTTTTGCAAATATACTGTAAGAGGTGATACGAACTTCACGGTCAATATTACGAAAAGCTTCATCTGTTAATCGGCGGAAGATTTTAATGAGTTCTTGATCAACATCGCCTATCAAGGCAGGGAGTATTTCTGCCGGAAGAAGACAGGGATTTATATAAATCTTTATCGGGCCGTTAAGGGAGGCTAAAGTATAAAAGCCTCCCATCGAATGTCCTACAATGGTAGAAATATGCAAGTCTCTTATCAAAGAATTAATTTCTTGTAAAGTTTTTTCCGGATTGAGTATATCGAATGAAGGAACAATAAGTTCTATTCCGTACTTTTCCAATAGTGTTTTTACTATTTGTCCCGTACTCGAATTTTCATCAGAATTAAGTCCATGAATAAAGAGAGCTTTTTGCATACCTTACAAAATTATTTTACAGTCGGAATCGGAGGGGGCAGAGCTTCAAACAAAGGTTTTAAATCTTCTGCTTTTTCGGCTTCTATCCATTGACTCATTCCTGCTTTCCATACAAGCATTTCTTTTGTTAATGAGCCTTGTCCGATCATTTCCTTCAGCTGTTCCATATTAAACGGGCCTTCCGCTTTTCCGTTTACCGCAATGCTGTATTCAATTTGCGGAATGGGGGGCGGGACAGGTTGTGTAAAAGAACAGCCGCAGTTTGAACAAAATTTTGATCCCTCAATCACAGTTGCACCGCATAAACTGCATACAAAAGTATTTTGTTCATAATACTCATAGTCATCATCGTCGTCTGCAAATGATATTGCCATAGTTGTACCTCTCTCTTATAAAAAATTTACAGTATTTCCGTTTTTGTTTATTTTATAACGGATTTTCCTGCATAATAAACATATTTTTAAGATACTCCGAATACAAAGTTTTTGTATTTGGAAGTTCTTTTGTCTTTTCTCTGTTATTATTAATGTAATCGGTTATCGGAAAGTCCGAGCCGAATAAAACTTTACTCTTAAATCCTGCTTCTTTGATTTGTTTAATTGTTTCAATATTTACAAATGCAGTGTCGCAAAAAATATTTTCATACTCAGCCAATAACCGCAGTGTAGTATCTAATGGTCTGCAGTGTGCCAAAATAATTTTTCCGTTTGTACAAAGCTTAAAAAAACTTTCAAACAGGTCTGCACGGTCTGTGTCGGGACCGGTATGAATTAAAATGGGCAGCTTTTTTTTATCTGCATAGATAAATACCGATTCTGCAAGAGCTCTTGTAAAAGCATCCGAAATATCCCAGACATTTGCACGAGGGTGAAGTTTAAAACCTTTATATGGTGCTTCACTCATAGCCTTGACAAGCGTAAGTTCAGGCAATAATCGGTGAATTAAGGGGATTATCCAATACAAAGGATAAGAGTTAAGATCAAGAGACTCGGCTGTTTTTTGTGCACCAATAATTTCTTCTTTAATTTTTTTGTATAGCTTTAAGGCTGATTCTTTTGAGTCCACCGTTTCACCTGAAGTAGTGGAAGAATACATAAATCCGCTTACACCGACATTTTTTAATGTTGTAAAAACCGTTTGAGCATCATAATAAATATCAAAAAATCGTCCTATATGAATGTGACTATCAAATATTTCTTTTTTCATACGGTTTTACCTTTTTCAAAAAATCATCCCTTCTTTTTACAAAGTTTTTTTTCAGTTTAATAAAATTACAAAAGTATTTATCAAGTTTGTATAGTTCTCCATTGTTAGCCGTTATATGAGGACTAGGACAGAAAAAACAATAATTAACAGCTTCACAAGTACGGCATTCAGGGATATCGGCTATACTTATGGTGCGTATTTTTTGTAAAAAAGGAGAGTTAAAGAAAATGTCTTTAATTCTATCCGTATGAATAGAGCCTAACGGTGTATACCAGCCTATCATAGGATAGATAGTTCCGTCCCCTGAAATACAAAGTAAAGAAGATGCAGAGCGGTAAAACCTTTCAGTTAAGTCAACATCTTTTTTATTTCCCCAGATATATGAAAGCTCCCCGTCATTTTCTAAACTGATTTTAAAAAAATCCTCCAAGTCCGTAAAAGACAGACGCTGCGAAAGATTACTGCCCGTATAATCCGATGAACCGAAAATATAAAGATCAACACAGGACGGAATACCGTTTTTATCGGCCCATCTCATTAAATCGGGAAATGCCTTTTTATTTTCCTGCATTGCAGGACAGGCAATAAATACAGGTACCTTTCGTTCTCGTAATAATTTGATAGCCTTCATAGTTTTTTGAAATGAACCTTTAAGCCTTGTAACGGAATCGTGAATTTTTTCGTCTATTGCGTAAAGGGAAAATTGCACTTCTTTTAATTGCTTCCGATTAAATTGGGAAAGAAAATCGGCAGACCTTTCATCAAGAAGAGTGCCGTTTGTAAAAAGAGAAACTCTAAAACCTTTTTCAATAAAACACTTTACAATTTCTTTCCATTCAGGGTTGAGCATACTTTCCCCGCCTGTGATAAGAACTTCCCTATGATTTTCCTGCATAAGTGGCATAACCTGTTCTGCAATACTTTCCGCTTGGGCTGCCGATAAAAATCCCTTTGCCGTATTTGAGCAGGTTCTGTAACAATGTACACAGCGTTCGTTACAAGGATTTGAGATTTCAAGTTCAAGGTTTGTCATAACAGGCAAGACCGAAGTATTATTGCGAGACACCGTGTTTTTTTCTCCAATCGTAAACAATATTTTTATTTAAAGCTGCAACCTTACAAAAGTGCTTGTTTATTTTAAAAGGATCACCTTCAGGGTTTTCGTTTGCATTGCGTACCATGCACATACCGCAAAAAGGTTTATCCTCACAAGAGCCGCATTCGGGAAAATCCTTGTTTCGGATATTACGCAAAAAATTCATTTTTTCAGAATTGTACCAAATATCTTTTAAGGATTTTTCGTAAAGGTTACCGCAAATATAATCCTGCCAACCTGCACAAGGATAAACATTTCCGTTTGCTATCATACAGGCGGAGGAAATACCTACACCGCATACAATTCCGTCAGGATCGTTTGTCAGGGCCTTTATTCTTTGGTCAAAATCGGGTTTTAATAATTCAGTCTGATAGTCAATGTCATCAGCCAAAATATCGCGGATAATTTTTTCAACCTCACATAAGTGTAAGCGGTTATCAAGGTTGCCTGTGGTATGGTCATACCGAGCCATCATAATATAATCGGTAACTGCACGAACCTTGTGTTCATGAGCCCAACGCATAACTTCACCATAGTCGTCTTTATTTTGCTTCATTGTGGGGCAGCTTATCTGTAAGGGAATATCGTTTTCGATGAGTCTTAAAATAGCATTTTTTGTTTTTTCAAAAGAACCTTTAAGCTGCGTAATTTCATCATGGTGGGCGGGATTCATACTATAAAGAGAAACTTGCACACTTGAAAGGCGGGAGTTTTTCATTATGTTAATAATTTCGTCATCGACAAGGGTTAGGTTTGAAAGAACATTTACCGAGAAATCATAGTCCTTTGCTGCCTGCAAAAATTCTTTAAATTTGGGATGGCACATGGGCTCTCCGCCTGAAAGGGTTACGCTCAAGGCATTCATTTCTTGAAGTTGTTTTAGTACACTGTAATAAAGTTCCGGTTTTATATTGGTTAGTTTAAACTCGTGCGGAATGTAGCAGTGCACGCACCGTTCATTACACTTGCTGGTTAATTCTATTTGAAAACTTGAAAGCTGAGGTTTCCCCTTAAAATGCCGTTCCAAATAATCTTGTGTACTTTCCTTAGCTCTTTGAATAATAGGAGTAAAATCTTTTTTGATTGTTTTAGGTTCCAGTACCGAGTATGAAAAGCGTTTATCGTTTAAGTCAAGCTCTTCAATAGTGCTGCCTCTTGTTAAAAAGCCGTCTTCAAAAAGTTCATCATAAAAAGTTTTTGCATCTTCTATAATGTCTTGAGGGCTTACATCGATAAATGAGGCTGCTATTTTTTGAACAAGTTCTTCCAGAGTTTGAGGTTTGCGGGAAAGAGCTGTCAAAAAAACGGTACCGCTCCCGTTTACAACTCGGTCTAAAAAGTTTCCCGTATTAGTAATATAGCCCGCTCCTTCATAGTTACGGATAAAGGTGTCGAATTTTTGACGGTAATACATTGCTTTTTCTCCTTTAGGGGAGGAGACTTTTTTCGTTTCGAGCAAAAAAAGCCTCCTCCCCTATGACCCCACCTCCAAAAAGCAAGACCAGAGGCTCTGCCTCTGGACTCCGTCTTTTTACAATGGAGTTTCATCTTTATATTTTTGCTTTTTTTTGCATTATTATATTTTAGTTTCAAATTATTGGTTATTTACTATTATTTTCAATAAATACATCACATTTTCCCATAATAATTTGCTCTATATTACCAAGGAGATAGCTTTTAACTGTTTTATCAAGTGTCTGAATACTGCTTTCTCCTAATTCTTGATTTTGGAAATTTAAAATAGGTTTTGAGGTTTTATAAGGTTGTATTGAATACAGTTCTGTTTCTTTATCAAACAATATAAAGTAAGAATATTTTTTTTGAAAAATACCAAACAGAGTATAAGATTTATTATTCTCATTTATGGTAATATTAGAAAAATTTGCTATTTCATTTGCAAATTTATTATTGGGATATTGCTCATCAATTTGCTTATCGATAGCCCCATCCAAAAGTTGCTTCAATACTTCTTCTAAGGCAGCTTCGAATTCTTTTTCGTATGATTCAAAAACATTGATACCTATCGGCTCAAATAATTTTTCATCAAAATCAAGGGCGTTCGATACAGTTCCTTTATAAAGCATAATATGTATTGCATTTACACCTTGTTCCGATAAAATACCGTAAACAAATTTCATTTTTACAATTCCAAGTAATGTATAGTTATATCCAAAAATGTTTCCATTTCCGCCTATTTGCATAAAATAACTCCTTAAATTAAAAATGTTTTCAAATAGTATTAAGTTTTAATAAAAATTTAGGGCAAGTTTAAGCCCTGCCCCAAGGCTACCGTTTTTGTTGCACTGTACAAAAAACAGTTTGGTGCCGTAAATTCCCATGGCACGGGTTAGCCTATGGCTTACTTTGTTCTTTCGCAATTTTTGCAATTGGACGAACACCCATCCTTATTTGTAGGACAGCCTGCTGCAAAAGAACCGTTGTTGCTGTTCTGTGCAACAACTTCAGGTTTTTCGTATTTCATACTTTCACCTCCTTTCAATTTATATATTTTATCTTTACCTATTTTGTGTTTACAAAAAAGGTAAAGACGGTAAATTGCGTTGTGAAAATTATAGATAATCGTATTTTTGCAAAGAGAATTTTTTATATGAGAACAAAAATAAAAGAAGAACCTACTGATTAGAGATATTTTACTTAATAGAGAAAATGGGGGGGGGGGGTAAACTTAGGCTAACATTTTTCTCCGTATCTTTCAGCATTAAATTTGAGTTTTGAGAAAAATTAAATTGTAAGCCTCTTAAAATTAGTTTTACCATAAGGGTATACTAACATATAAACGATGATTTGTCAAGATTTTAATTTGGGATTTTAATTTGGGAAGGAATCTTTTGGGGGAGAAAAAGTCGGCTCCACAAAAAACGATTGACAATACGTGTTAATACGTGCTATAATATTCTTGCAGGTTGATCTATGACATCCAATGAAATTATAAAGCTCTTAAAAAAGGCCGGTTATGAAATAATAACCGGAGCAAAACATGATAAAGCAATTCACAAAGAAAGCGGAAAGATGATAGCAATACCGCGTCATAAAGGTGATATTCCAAAAGGAACTGCACATAATATTTTGAAAGAAGCCGGTATTAAATAGGTTAGCGGAGGTAAAAATGAAATATACATATCCTGTTATTTTTGAAAATGATGATGGAAAAATAGGGGTTAGAGTTCCCGATATTTCCGGCTGCTTTACATTCGGAGACACAGTAACTGAAGCTATAGAAATGGCGGAAGATGCCATAGCTATGATGCTTGTCCATTATGAAGATAACAATCAAGCAATACCAAAAGCCAGTAATATATCGGATGTAAAAATAAAAGACGGATTTGTAAACTATGTTATAGCTGACACGGATAAATGGCGCAGACAATTCTCCGAAAAGTCGGTAAAAAAAACGGTTACACTTCCTGCATGGTTAAATTACAAGGCCGAAAATGCCAATCTTAATTTCTCTCAAGAATTGCAAAATGCTCTTAAAGCAAAATTGCAGATTGTGATTTGGCCGTAGAAAAATTTTATTTAACCGCAAAGGCCAATAATAACTCAAAGAATTTTTAATGGTTGAGTGTCGAGTGATTTGTTTACTAGGCGTATTTTTATGGAACTTTAAAATATGCCTACGATTTATTTATTTTTTATTCGGAATGCGGTATCGAAGCCCAAGACCGATATGAGGTATCCAGTGAATAGAGACTTTATCGTTTATCTGCATATTTTGCAAGCTTATAACCATACCTGTTCCATGTGTATAGGGTAATGCATATGAGAAACCTATAGCCGGTGCAGCTTCTATAAATAAGTTAAATGAAGGAGCACTTCGGAAATTTACTTCCCAGCGTATAGGGCTTAATAGTGTAACTCCGAGAGAAGCAGGCAGTATCAACAACATGAAACTATTAATATCAATAGCGGGCCCGATTGTAAGAGGGCATTTTTCTACGTTAATTACAGGTTCCCATACTGTAAAAAGAAGTCCTGTTCTAAAGTTTATTTGTCTGCTTATAAATGGTAGACCTGTTATCCCTACAAGTACATCCAACTCAATCAAATCATTAAATTCATGTGAATAAGATAAACCAATAAAAGGAAATCCCAGCCATGCCCCAATTTTGTTTTTTCCTCCATTACCGTTTCCGTTTGATAAATCGTTAGATTCTGCAAAAATATTTACAGAAACCAACATAATACAGAAAAAAATTATCAATATTTTTTTCATATTTAACTTCTTTTTTTTGTGTCCTTTTACAAGATTAATTTTAATATAAATATAATACTAGTGTATAAATTCTAAGTTGTCAAGCCTTGAATTTGAGAATTTTGGAGAGAAAATAATCTTGACGGAATGTGTAATAATTGTGTATAATTATAATATGAATGAACGAATGCAAGCAATAAAAGCATTAGAAAAAGCAGGGTATTTTTTAAAACGGCATGGGGCAAATCACGATATATATTGCAATATCGAATTAAGATGTTCTATTCCGCTTAAAAGGCATAGCTTTAATAAAAATGACTTGCGGTACATTCAAAAAGAAATTGAACAGGGAGCTAAAAAATGAAATATGTTTATACTGCTATTTTTACGGAAGAAAAAGATACGGTATATGCACGAGTACCTGACCTCAAAGGCTGCATAACAACCGGTAAAGACTTACAGGATGCAATGAAGCAAATGGAAGATGCAATGTCGGCCTGGCTTTGTGTTGCAGAAGATGAAGGCTTTGATATTCCTAATGCGACACCTCAGAAAAAAATCCTACATACTCAAAATGATATACTTTCCATTATAAAGGCTGATACGAAAAAATATAGAGCTATGACATACTCGAGGGCAGTACGAAAAAATGTATCTCTCCCCGCCTGGCTTGCAGAAGCTGCCGAAAATGCCAATTTGAATTTTTCGCAAGAGTTGCAAAATGCCCTTAAAGCAAAATTACAGGTTGGGGTGTAGCCGCAGAAAAATTTTATTTAACCGCGCAGCTCGCCAAGAGCGCAAAGATGTTGATTATATATTCATAAAATCAATCAAATTAAATTTTCTTCGTAACGCCTTGAATATAAAATTCGCCTTATTTCCATAATATTATCAATTACAACATACCAGACTGTATAATTTCCGACATTTATTCTTCGATACGGATATGGACGTTGCTTTTTTGAGCTCCATATTGCAAAATCTTCCGGGTTGCCAAGTCTTTCAAGTATTGCAGATTCAATCTTTGAGAGTGTGTTTTCTGCTGCAATAGGATTTTGTAAATTATTTTGAATATAATTTATGATACCGTCTAAATCCTGTTTTGCTAAAGGAAGATAACGCAAAATATATTTTTTCATTTACCTAACTTTATTCGAGAGCGGATATCTGAAAATACATCTTCATGAGAAAGCCTAACATTGGTGGAAGCAGCCTGAAAATCAGCCTCATTAAGTCTATTTTCCACATTATCTGTAAGACTTTCGTACATATCAAGACTCATTAGCACCATAGAACCGTATCCGTTTTTTGTAAGAAATACAGGACTTCTACTTGAAATAACTATATTTTCTATTTCGGAAAATTTATTTCGTAAATCTGAAACAGGTCTGATTTGTAACATAAGCACCTCCAATATCATAATTTTATCATAATCTTATCAAAATATTCAAGATGTATATATAAAAATTTTAGCTTTTGTTAAGAATGCCTTGTTTTTCTAGCACGGTTAAATCAAGAGTTGCAAAATGCCCTTAAAGCAAAATTACAGATTGGGGGGTAGAAAAACAATTAATTACATATCATATTCCTCGGGCTCAATATCGGGAGCTTTATTTAAAACTGCTAAAAACTTTTCTTTGGAGCCTTTTTTTGCCCTTTCTTTAACATAGTTTTCGGTTTGTAACGCAGTCAATTTTTCGCCTATTGCAGCCGTTATGAACTGATTGATTGAAATATTATCGGTTTTTGAAACCTCTTTTACCATCATATGATATGAATCCGGTATTCTAATACTCAATGTACTCATTTTTCACCTCCATTTATTTTATTTATAAATTCTGCCGGAGTTAGTGAACATATACCTAAATCTTCGGCTTCTTTAAAATCTTTTTTATTGTATGTTACTATAACCTTACTGTTAGAATGAATCTCTACCTCCAATATATGATCATCATGAGGATCTTTTAAATATGGTCTCCACAAATAAAAAAGCTTTATTTTCTTTCCAATGTAACAAAGATAATCGATAAAATCGTCAATGTCTTTTTCTAAATAATAGCTGCGATCTAAGTGTTTTTTCAAAACAGATTCATATTCCAAAATAAGCGGAACAGAAATAGCAAAATCAAATTTACCTGTATCTATAATTCTTAACAGCTGATTTGATCTTCCATTTCTACTTTTTAGTGCGGATAAAATCACATTTGTATCTATAACTATTATTGGCACCTTCATTATATGGTATTATATATGATACTGATTTTCTTGTCAATCTTTTTTGTTGAATCTAAGCATATTTTTATGGAACTTAAAAATATGCCCAGATGTTTACGTTTATTTTTTATTCGGCAGTCTGGCTCTAAGATCTATACTGAATTGAGGTATAAAATCAATACTTAATTTATCATTTACTGGTTTTACAATAAGCCACATACCATACGGTGAATATGAAAATCCTATAACAGGAGCTACTTCAATAAACATATTAAATTTAGGTACCTTTCCGAAATTAATTTCCCATCTTATTGGACATACAAGCGACATACCTATACCAGTAGGTTTAAGAAATACCATATAAGAATTGATATCAATTGCTGTTCCTATTGTAAGGGGGCATTTTTCTCAGTGGCTTTATCCGTTAAATTTGAGGCGTGAGAAAGATTAAATCGCCAGCCGTTTAAAATTAATTTTACTATAGGCATAATACTAGTGGGCATCTCTAAAAACCTTGTTGGATTTTTAGAGATGCCCGACGAGTTTTTCATAAGTCCTTATGTATCAATGACTTATGAAAAACATCGCAAATTAAATTTAAGGAAACCCTCTAAAAACTGATGTTTTTAGAGGCTCCCTAGTATATAAATTCTAATTTGTCAAGCATTGAAGTTGAAAATTTTTAGGGAAAAATAATCTTGACGGAATGTGTATAAATGTGTATAATAAATTATGACATTTAAAGAAATGGAAAAGATAATAAAAAAAGACGGCTGGTATTTAGATTCAACAGTGGGGTCTCATTATCATTATTTGCACAAGTCAAAAAAAGGCAAGGTTACGATTCCATTTCATGGTAATAAAGATTTATCGAAATTGGTTATAAACAGTATTTTAAAATAGGCTGGCTTAAAGGAGTAGAAAATGTATTTATATCCGGCAATATTTTATAAAGACGAAACAGGCGGGTATTCCGTAGATTTTTATGATTTGGAACTGGCTACTTGCGGCGATACACTTCAGGAAGCTTTTGTTATGGCTGAAGAGGCTTTAACCGGACGCATACACTTAATGTTAAAAGATAATGAAAAGCTGCCTATACCGACAGAATTCGCTAATATTAAAAAACCTAAAGAAGCGGAATTTATTACTCTCATCAAAACGGACAAAAAATATTTAAAGCAAGATAAATGTCTTAGAAAAAATGTATCTCTTCCGGCCTGGCTTGCAGAAGCTGCCGAAAATGCCAATTTGAATTTTTCGCAAGAATTGCAAAATGCTCTTAAAGCAAAATTGCAGGTTGGAGTATAGCAAACAAAAAGTTTATTTAACCGCAAGGGGCATCAAAATAATTTTTATTGTGTTCTCACCTTCATCCCTCGCAAAAGTTCTTTTACCTCTTTAGGAATTTGATAGCTTTCGATTGCTTTTTGAATAGCCTTGTTGTGGGTGAAGGTGTCAAGTTTTTTTTCTTCGATGTATGGGATGGCTGTCTTGTATTGCTTGACGAGGGCAATGCTGAAGTACCAAGCTATCATCATGTTTACATAATAATCGTCTGATCTGATTTTTGAAACAAGCTCAAGCATTTCGGGTTTAAAATGCTCATCAAGATAATTCGATAATAAAAGCCCTATAGCGTACCTTACGGTATAGGTATGTTTCGATTTTATCCACACCAAAATTTTTTTGTAAATTTCTTCGTGGTATTTTTTAAACAGTTTGGGAGAGAAGCTGTCGCAGGTTGCCCAGTTGTCGATGTAGGGCAAAAACTTTTCGGTTTCTTTTACCGCTTCATCAAAATCTTTTATATTTTCAATAAAAAAGCAGTGCAGGTTGTTCTCTTCAAAGTACTTGTGCGGCACATCCTTCATAAAGGCCGATACCGCTTCCGGTTCCGACTTAAAAAACTCCTTTGCAAATTTACGTAAGACAGGCGTTCTTATGCCTATCATAGTATTTTCATCAATATTAGGAATCAGCTTTTTATTAAAGTCCTTGTACTTTTTATCTTCAAATGAAAAAAGTTTAGTTTGAATTAATGTTTGTTTTGTTTTCATCGAAGCTATTATACCGCTTTTTTTAATTTTTGTCGAGGAG
Organism: Treponema sp. OMZ 798; assembly: GCF_024181385.1. Lineage (NCBI taxonomy): Bacteria > Pseudomonadati > Spirochaetota > Spirochaetia > Treponematales > Treponemataceae > Treponema > Treponema sp. OMZ 798. The sequence goes on along the minus strand of NZ_CP051305.1, from coordinate 1,495,583 downwards.
AATAGGCCGGACTTGACAAAATACTATTTTGTATATACAATAAAATGCGGGAAAATCAATGAATATTACGGAAGCTAAGAAAAACTTAACAAAAGAAAAGATTGAAGAATTAAAAGCTTTAAATGATAGGCCGATAGATACTTCAGACATTCCTGAACTAACAAAAGCTGATTTTTTGGAAATGTACCGCCCTGTTAAAAAGCCTTTATCAATAAGACTTGATTCCGATATTATTGCTTGGCTTAAATCATACGGAAAAGGTTACCAAAGCCGTATAAATACTATTTTAAGACAAGCTATGAATACCGATAAAAAAGCAAATGTTTTTTAACGATTAATATTATACTGAGAGGTTTTATATGAAACTTTTAAAAAAGAAATCTTTATGTATTTGTTTTGTGATGTCTTTTTTAATTCTTGTAGGATGTATAAACAAAGAAAAGAAGCAGGTTACTGCCGAAATCGAATTTTGGAGTTTTCCTAATTTTACATCTGAAACAGGAGAAAGCGGCGGTTTTGAAAAAAGCCTTATCGAAGCCTTTCAAAAAGAATATCCGGGTATTAAGGTTAATTTTACGCTTATAAGTTTTGCAGACGGGCAGGCAAAAATCGAAGCTGCAATAGCTGACGGCAAGGCTCCGGATGTCGTTTATGATGCACCAGGTCGCATTCTTGCTTGGGCAGCAGCGGGCTTACTGGAACCGTTGGATGATATTCTTGCAGCCGAAAAACCTTATATTACCACAGGACTTTTGGAAATTTCCGCCGGTAAAGACAGGCGTTCGTACATGTATCCCATGCATGAAGGCCCTTTTTCCATGGCCTTCAATAAAGAGATGCTTGAAGATTTGGGACTTATAGATCTTTTACCTTATAAACGCTTGGATCGGCGCTGGACTGTAGCCGAATATGAAACGCTTCTTAGATCTTTAAGAGAAAAACTGCCTAAAGAAAAAACACCCGGAGTTTTTTATTATAAAACTATGGGAGGTGATCAAGGCACAAGGGCTTTTTTGGTAAACCTATTCGGAAATGCTAATCTTTTAAATGAAGACTATTCAAAATATATTTTTAATTCTACTCAGGCCGTAAAAAATTTGACATGGACCATAAATGCAATGAATGAAGGCCTTTTGCTTGACGGTGCAGAGCTTACTTCCAATGATGCAATTTCCATGTTTGCAGAGTCAAAAGCGGCTCACACTATTTTATATTCACCCCAGCTTAATAAAATGTATGACGGAAAACGAAACTATAAGGGTAAAGATTTTACTCCGATTTATATGCCTTTCCCGAATGATTCTTCTGCGCCTTTACTGGAATTTTTAGCAGGCGGAGCATGCGTGTTTAAAAGCTCCGATAAACAAAGAATAGAAGCCGCAAAACTGTTTTTAAAATTTGCTGCAACCGATGAAGTTTGGGCAGGTAAACTTGTAAAAGCTTCAGGAGGTTTTCCGGCTACATCTAAAATTCAAATTGAAACTTCCGATGACGAAATATTATATAATTCTGTACTTCAAAAATTCTTTGGGCAATATTATAATAATATAACCGGATTTTCAAAAATGCGGGAATATTGGAATAAGGCATTAAAGGAAGCTTCATCCGGTAAAGATATCCAAAATGTTCTTAACTCTTTTGTAAAAGATGCGGACCGTACGCTGGGAGAATAAAAATTATGAAACAAAAAAACGAAAATACAGGCGGAAGATTAAAATTATTTTCAATAAAAAATAAGATGATAGGGGTTTTTATATTTTTTGCCGTATCTCTTTTAACGGTAATATGTATAATATCGGTATACCTTGCTTCTTTTTCTCTTATGCGTAATACCGAATATTTTATAAATGAATTAGCTGAAGGTTCTTCTAAAGTTTTAAATGAGAGGGCAGATTCAATATTCAAAAAGTTGGATACATTTTCAAATATGCCGATCATTCAAGATAAGGGAATTTCTTATTCACAGAAAATTGATTTTTTTAAAAATGAAATCCAAATGCTGAAGCAAAGCGGGTGGCTTAGTTTCGGAATAAGCGGACTTGACGGTATTTTGTACACCACAGACGATAAAGAGGAAAACATAAAAAATGCCGAGTGGTTTAAATCCGTCATAAAAGGAAAATATGTAATTACGGAACCTGAAATGTCTTTAACAAAAAGAAAATATGTTTCTATAATTGCAATTCCCCTACGTGATTTACAGGGAAAAATTGTGGGCACTATTAATGCTTCCATTTTAGGCGACTCTTTATCTAATTTAATAAGCGATATAATTGTCGGTAAAACGGGGCAGGCTTATCTTATAAGTCCTTCCGGAATTATTCTGGGAAGCCGCAGGCCGGAAATTTTATATAAAAATTTTTTTGCCGAAATATTAAATTCGAAAGAAACGGATTTTTCGATATTCTTAAAAGATATGCTCACTTCAAAAAAATCGGCTGTAAAAGTTTCTAAAATAAACGGAATAAAACATATTTCGGCCCTGTCTACAATGAGATATTCGGGATGGAAATTATTGATAACGGCTCCTTCTTCAGAATTTATTTCGGAGAACGTATCCAACTTTTTAAATATTTTTATCCTTGTTGCCTTATGCGGTATACTTATTGCGGTACTTATAGGATTTTTTACCGCAAACAATATTGTTAAACCTATTAACAAAGTAATTGGAGTTCTTAAAAATATTTCTCAAGGCGAGGGTGATTTAACCGTAAGGCTGCCTCTAATTGGTAATAATGAAATTACGGAACTATCCGAATATTTTAATAGAACAATCGAAAAAATAGGAAATTCAATGCAGTCTGTAGGGCTTAACAGCCGCTCAATGGCCGAAATCGGTTCTAACCTGGCTTCAAATATGAACCGGACAGCCGATTCCGTTCATGAAATTACTGAAAATATCAACGGCGTAAAACAACAGGCTTTGACACAAGCATCAAGTGTTACGGAAACGGCCGCCACAATTGAACAGATAATCAAAACAATTAAGCAACTAAATGCCTCAATTGAAAATCAGGCTGAAAGTGTTTCACGCTCGTCGGCTTCGATTGAGCAGATGACTGCAAATATTGCTTCAATAACTAAAACCTTGGAAAAAACCGATGAACTTATTAAGACTCTTGCCGAATCAACTGAAGACGGAAAAGAAACCGTTTCTAAGTCAAATAGAGTAACTCAAAAAATTGCAGAAGAATCAGGCGGGCTTTTGGAGGCAAGCAGTGTTATTCAGCATATTGCAAGCCAAACAAATCTCTTGGCTATGAATGCCGCGATTGAAGCCGCTCATGCAGGAGAAGCAGGAAAAGGGTTTGCCGTAGTTGCCGACGAAATCAGAAAATTAGCCGAAGAGTCAAGTGCTCAGGGAAAAACAATTACGGCGACTCTTAAAGCTTTAAGCGGCGAAATCGATTCCTTATCTGCATCTTCTAGAACGGCTGAAGAAAAATTCGGCTTAATTTTCAATCTTTCAGAACAAGTAAAATCTATGAGTGAATCTTTAACGCAATCAATGCGTGAACAGGAAAATGCAGGTGTAGAAATTTTAAATGCAATAAAAAATATTAATTCCGTAACTATTGAAGTAAACAACGGCTCGGCTGAAATGTTAAGAGGCGGTGAGCAGGTTGCTGAAGAGATGACTAAATTAGATGAGTTAACCCGAAAAATTACGCTAAGTATGAATGAGATGGCTTCGAGTGCTGTCCAAATAAGTGATGCAATGAAGGAAGTCAATGAAATTACGCAAAAAAATAAAATCAGTATTGAGAATTTGGCATTTGAGGTTAATAAATTTAAAGTATAGAGCTCCTTGAACAATTTATAACTTTTCTTTACCCTTGCTATTTAGAGCTAATCTATGCTATAATAGCCCCTGAGGTTTTTATGAGCGATATTGAAAGTCAAATGCTAAAGAAGGGGCTTATAAAGGTTCCCATTGCTGAAAGTACGGAAAAAGAAAGTCCTTATAAGAAGGTTGCAAAATTCCTTTTTATAATCGGGGCGGAACAGGCGGCCGATGTTTTACGGCAGCTCAATAAGGAGCAAATAGACAAGGTTGTAGCCGAGCTTGTTACGGTTCAATCAATAGACAAAAAAGAAGCCTACGATATTCTAAACGAATTTAACGATATCTACAATAAAAACAAAAACCTTTTGGGCGGTGTCGATACGGCTAAAACCATTTTAACAGAGGCCTTCGGCGAGGCCAGGGCTGAAGAGATTCTTGAAAGTGCCGTGCCTCCCAAGATGCCTGTGCCCTTTGAATATCTTGAAGGCATGGATAAAGACCGCCTGACACGAATACTGCAAGGCGAGCTTCCGGCTACAAAGGCCATAGTCCTTTCGCAATTGGAGCCTAAGCAGGCTGCGGCTTATATAAGTTCCATCGAAGATGAGGACGAAAAAAAAGACATCATTTTGCGCCTTGCAAAGCTTAAAAGAATAGATGTAGAAGTTCTCAATCAGGTAAGCGAGGCCTTAAAGAAAAAACTTGCCGATGTAAATTTAAACCGCACAAGCTCTGTTGACGGAGTTTCCGTCTTGGCCGATATTTTGCGTAAACTGGATTATGAAACAGGCTCCAATATCTTGGACTCTTTAGATCTTGAAGATGAAACCTTGACTGAAACTATCAAGCGTAAACTCGTTACACTCGATGATGTGATAAACATGTATCCCAAGCACATTCAGTATCTTATCTCGCCCATGACCGATAAAGAATTGGCTCTTTTAATCCATAATCAAAGTGAAGAATTCAGAAAAGTAATCTTGGCAAATATATCTAAGAGCCGCGCTTCTTTGGTGCTCGATGAAGAACAGTACATGGGGCCTGTTCTTAAACGCGATCTGAATAATGCCGTCAACCTCTTCTTAGCCCGTGTCAAAAATGAGGCGGAACGGGGCAGGGTTTCCATCGTAAAAGACGAAGAAGATAAGTTCGTGTATTAGACAGGCTTGTGCTCCCCGATTGAATAAAGTATAAATTTATGTAAAATACTATACGGAGAAAATTATGATAACCGGAAAACGTTTTAAATTTATTCTATTAACTTTTATTTTTACTTCAGGCCTTTTTTTTACGGAGGCCGGCCTTCTTTTTGCACAAGATAAACCTGACGCTCTAAAGCTTTATAGGCAGGGCCGCAGTCTTGATTCTATAGGGAGACGGGATGATGCCAGGACTGCTTATTTATCTGCTATCGAAATTTGCCGTAACGAATTAAAGGTAAATTCTAAAAACATGGATTCTTATGCCGTATATACGTGGTGTCTTTTTCGATTAGGAAGATATAAGGACACTGAGCTGGTGTGTAGTGATGCCTTAAAAATAGGGAAGGATGCCCGAATTATCGAAACATTAGGGGAAGCTCAGTTTTTCCTTGGAAACTATAAGGACTCTTTGCGGAACATGGAAATGTATATCGAAATGGCTCCCAACGGAGAGCGTATAAGCGTTGCCCATTTTTTTGTCGGCGAAATTTACCGAAATACCAAAAAGTATCACAAGGCCGATATAGCTTATTCTATTTCGGTTCACTTGGAGCCTTCCAACTCTCTTTGGTGGTATAGACTCGGAATCGTCCGTGAAGCGGCCGGGGAAAAAGAAGGTGCGATTGCGGCTTATCAGACAGCCGTAAAACTCCGTCCCGATTTTAAGGATGCAGCTGATGCCCTCAAACGAGTAAGAATTTAAATGCCTCAGCCTCTAATAGATTCCTTACAAAGTTCTATCCGCTCATGGAAGGATATGAAAAATGCCTTCGATGAGATAGATGAAAATTCTTATCCCTACAACCTCACAGGGATTTCGGGAGGCCTTTTCGGTTTTTTTTTAACGGAGTATCTGTATAGAACCCGCAAGCCCGTCCTCGTTGTAGTGCCTACCGAAAAGGAAGCTGAGGCCGTAAGGGCCGACTTGGATTTTTCCGGAATAGAAAATTTTGTTTTGCCTTGGTGGGGCTCTCTTGCCTATAGGCCGATTTCGCCGACGGCTCCCGTTTTTTCGGAAAGAGCCGAAGTGCTGATCCGTTTGTTGGAATCCGGGAATGAATCTTATGCAAAAAATAAGCCTCCCGTTTTTATTAGCTGTCAGCGCTCTTTTTTAACTCCGGTTCCTCCGGCCGATTATTTAAAACAAAACAAGGTAGAAATCTCTGCCGGTTCAAGTTTGGATATTTTAAGCGTTGCAGAGCTTTTAACCCTTTGGGGGTATACAAGGGTTCCTCGTGTAAGCGTGAGGGGGGAGTTTGCCCTGCGCGGTGAAGTCTTGGATATCTGCCTTGCTTCCAATTCGGGCTCCGAAAAAACGGCCTACCGAATTCAATTTGATTTTGACAGGGTAGAAAAAATAAAGAGCTTTGATATAGCAAGTCAGGGTTCTTTAGAAGAACATAAAAAGATTAACCTTTATCCCGTAAAAGAAGTTATTTGGAATGACGAGCGTATCGATTGCTTGGAAAAAAATTTAAAAACCTATTCGGAGTTCTCCGAAAACATTTTAAAGATTGTTGATGCCTTAAAAGAATATAAAACCTTTGAGGGAGAAGAAATTTTTTATCCGCTTGCATTTGAAAAAAGCTCTTCAGTTTTGGAATATGCGGAACTAAATGAGATTCCTGTTTTTTATGCCGATTATGACAGACAAAAAAATTCTTCCGAAGTTTTACTTAGAGAATACATGGGGCTTTATAAAAAAACAAAAACTCAATTTGACGAAAACGAAAAACGAAAGGCCCTGATTTCGGAATATCCCGAACCTCAACGCATCTTACTTCAATTTGAAAGCAATGTACAAAAATATAATAAGTCGATTTATTTTAGAACGCTTGCTGAACAAGAAAATAAAACAAAAACTCTTAAATTTAAAACCGATCCGCCCCGCAGTTTTTTCGGGAACATAGTTTATTTGCGGGAAGAATTAAATAACCTTTTAAACGATAATTGGTCTATCTTTGTATTTGCCGAAAGCGATAATCAGGCTCTCCGTATCGAAGAGATTTTGCATGAAGAGCGGATAAAGATTTTGCCATACAACCTTTCAGGCGGCTTCGGTATTCCTGATCTAAAAATTTTGGTAATTCACGAAAACGAAATTTTCGGCCGCCGCAGAAGAATTCCAAAATCGGTAAAGACTGCAAAGAGTTCCGTTATCGATACTTTCATCGAATTAAATCCGGGAGACTATGTTGTTCATGTAAATTACGGCATAGGAAAATTCCGCGGTATCGAGCGTGTTAAAATTTTAGACACTGAAAGAGATTATATAAATCTTTTATATGCAAACGATGAAACCGTTTTTATTCCGATTGAGCAGGCCGACCTTGTTCAGCGTTATATAGGAAACGAAGGAGAGGCTCCACACCTCGATATCCTCGGCTCCAAGTCTTGGGAGAACAGAAAAAACAAGGTAAAAAAATCGGTTGAAGATATAGCGGCAAAACTCATCGACCTTTATTCCAAAAGAAAGGCGAGTACCGGTTTTGCTTTTCAAAAAGACGATGAATGGCAGACGGCCTTTGAGGCTGCCTTTCCTTATGAAGAAACCGATGACCAGCTTACCTGCATAGCCGAGGTAAAAGAGGATATGGAAAAACCAGTTCCTATGGATAGGCTTATCTGCGGTGATGTAGGTTACGGTAAAACCGAGGTTGCAATGCGCGCGGCTTTTAAAGCCGTTATGAGCGGAAAGCAGGTTGCCTTTTTGTCTCCTACAACTATTTTGACGGAACAGCATTTTGAAACTTTAGATAAGAGGTTTAAAAACTTTCCCGTAAAGCTGGCCCGTCTTTCCCGTTTTGTTCCAAAGGGAGAACAAAAAAAAGTTTTGGAAAAATTAAAAAAGGGCGAAGTTGATATTTTGATCGGAACTCACCGCATAATTCAAAAGGATGTTGTCTTTAAGGATTTGGGTTTGATGATTGTCGATGAAGAACAGCGCTTCGGTGTTAAGGATAAGGAAAGATTAAAACAGATGAAGCACAATGTGGACTGTCTTTCTCTTTCTGCAACTCCAATTCCGCGCACCCTTCACATGTCTCTTTTAAAAATAAGAGACATGAGCGTAATTGCAACTCCTCCTCAAAACAGAAAGCCTGTCGAAACCGTTATTGCCGAGTTCAATGCCGAAAAAGTTGCCGAGGTTATAAGGCGGGAATCTTCTCGGGGCGGGCAGGTTTTTTATCTTCATAACAGGGTTGAAAGTTTAGATGAAACTCTTTTTATGCTTCAATCCCTTTTGCCTGAGATTATGATTGAGACAGCCCACGGTCAAATGTCTCCGAACCAACTTGAAGAAATTTTTGAACGGTTTAGTATGGGCGGTTTTCAGGTTTTAATTGCGACCACCATTATCGAAAACGGTATCGACATTCCGAATGCCAACACCATCATCATAGACAGAGCCGACATGTACGGCGTTTCCCAGCTTTATCAGTTGAGGGGAAGGGTAGGCCGCTCCGATAAAAAGGCCTATGCCTATCTTTTATATCCTGACGATAAGGCCCTTTCCGAAATTGCAATGAAGCGGCTTCAAGTTATTTCCGACTTTACCGAGCTCGGTTCCGGCTTTAAAATTGCGATGAAGGATATGGAAATAAGAGGAGCCGGAAATCTTTTGGGCAGGGAACAATCGGGCGATATTTATTCCGTCGGCTTCGATTTATATTTGCGCCTTTTGGATGAGGCTGTTCAAAAACTTCAAAACCAAGATTATGAGCCCGTTCAAGAATCCGTTATCGAGCTTGAGTACTCGGGCTTTATCCCCGATTCCTATATTTCAAGTCCCGAAACGAAGATGGAAGTTTATAAAAAAATTGCCGCCGTCAAGGTGCAGGGAGACCTCGACAGGGTCTACTCCGAAATTCTTGACCGCTTCGGCCCCGCACCCTCCGAGGTGGAAAGCCTTTTGGCACTTTCCGAAATAAAAATTATCTGTAATCATCTTTCGATTGCAAGCCTAAAAGAAAGAAAGGCCGCCGTCCGAATAGAGTTTGCGCGCGTATCAAAAATATCGGTAGATAAACTTTTGCGCATGATAAAAGAATCCGCAGGCCGTGTAAGCCTTGACCCCAAGGCCCCGAATGTCCTCATCCTCCAAACGGGCAAGATAGGCTTAAAAGAAAAAAGCGAATTCATCCGCGAAAAACTCGGCAGCTTGATGTAGGGTAAACCGCAAAGGAAAAATAATTATGCTTGAACTTAAAGATATCAATAAAACATATAAAACTCAAGAAAGAAGATTCGGATTTTTAGGTATCGTAAAAGATATGTTTAAGGCCGATTATTCTGAGGTTAAGGCTTTAACGGATATTTCTTTTAAGATTGAGAATAATGAAAATGTTGCGATAGTCGGCAAAAACGGTTCAGGGAAATCTACCTTGATAAAAATTATTTCGGGTATTTTGCGGCCTACGAACGGAGAAGTTTTATTTAATCAAAAAAATATTTATGAAAATCAAAAAGAATACAAACGGAATATAGGTGTTATTTTCGGTCAAAGAAGTCAGCTCTACCAAAATATGATTTTTAGAGAATCTTTAGAACTTTTTAGGCTTATTTATAAAATCGAAAAAGATGAAGCAAATAAAAGGCTAGACAGTCTTATCGATTTGTTTAAACTTGAAAACCTTTTAAAAAAGCCCATTAGAGAAATGTCTTTAGGACAAAAAATGAAATGTGAAATCGCTTTGGTTTTATTTCATAATCCTAAAATCCTTCTTTTAGATGAACCGACAATAGGTTTGGATCTTGAAGTAAAAGAACAATTTTATAATCTGATAAAAACTTATAAACAATCTAATGATATTATTTTAATTTTAATTTCTCATAATTCCGATGATATAATCAATCTGTCTGAAAGATTGTTGGTTTTAAACAACGGAAGATTACAAGAAGATATAAGAACTCATGAATTTATAGAAAATTACGATAAGTCTAAAATTGTTACACTTTTGTATAAAAAGAATATTGATTTAACCCAAAAACTACAAAACAATTTTAATATAAGAGAAAAAGATCTTCAAAAAAACAGTATTTCATTTGAAGTTGACAAACAGATTACAATGGAAGAAATTTTTAATTCTTTAGATGATAAAGAAAATATTTATGATATAAAAATTGAAAATGAAGATTTTTCTAAAATTTTATTAAACTATTACAAGGATAAAAAAACGGAATGAAATATTTACTTGGAATTATTTATTTAAATATTAAACAGCACTTGTATTTTAAAATATCGGCCGTTTTTTCTATATTTTCCTTGTTGTTTTTATTTTTAATAAAATCTTCAATTTGGTCGCAAATAGGAAATACGGATTATATTTCTTATTTTGCAATTATAACTATAGTCGGTTCTTTTATCGTCGTAACTACCGATAGATATTTTCAAACTATTTATCAAACCGGTTCTATTTCTTTTCTTTTATTAAGACCGATTAATTTCGGTCTTAATATCTTTTTAAAAGATTTTGCGGCAGCTATTACAAGATTTATATTAAAATCTCTGCCTTTGCTTATAGTTTTAATTTTATTTTTTGACGTGAACATCTATTACGGTGCCCTAAATTTAAGTTTATTTATTTTTTCAGCTTTTTGTGCATATTTATTTAATTGGTTTACGGCTTATATTGTCGGTTTGTGCGTTTTCTTTTACGGTAATAATGAGGGGTTTATTCAAATTAAAAATATTTTATTTTTATTTTTTTCAGGGTCCTTGATTCCTTTTGATTTTTTTCCTAAAACTTTACAAAAAATCTTAAATTATCTACCGTTTCGAGTGCTGTATCAAATTCCTATTGAGGTTTTAAACAGCACTAATTTAAAATCATTTAGTTTAATATCAAGGCAATTATATTGGATATTTTTACTTTTGGTGTTTACCTGTATTTTTCATAGAAGGGCAATAAAAAAAATAGAGATAATGGGCGGCTAGATGAATTATTGTTATAAACTTTTGGTTTTAAAAATAAAAGAGCAGCTTTCTTTTAAAAACGATTCTGTTTTATGGTTAATCGTTCGAGTCTTAAATTCCATAATGGGAATATTGGTTCTTGTTTTTATTTTTAACAAAACTCTTGATATAAAAGGTTTTAATAGAGAAGAATGTTTGTTAATTTATTCTTTGTACACAATTTCCGTCGGTATTTTTTATTGTTTTTTTGCTTGGACACTTTGGTATTCAAATACTTATATACTGCAAGGTAAATTAAGTTTGGTATTAACTCTTCCGGTTAATCCTTTTTTGTACATCACTTTTGATAACTTTGCCTTATCTGAAGTTTTTGGAATTGTTACAGGTTTATCAATTTTTATATATTCGGCTTATACTTTAAATTTAGGCATAATAACCATCTTATCCTTATTCTTATTTTTAGCTGCAGGAACTTTCGGCATTATCGGCATATTTTTGATAGTCTCATCTTTTTCTATAAAATATCCTAAAATAGAAGAAGCTTTTTCGCCCCTAATGGATATGCTCGATTTTGCTCAATACCCCATATCTATTTATAATGCGTTTATCAAGTTTATTTTAACCTATGTATTTCCTGTCTCAATGATAGCATTTTATCCGGCTGCTTTTAGCTTGAATAAATATTCATTTAATATTAAATTTATTTTTTTACCGATATATTCCATAATTATATTTATAATCGGTTATCTATTCTTTATGAAAAGCATAAAAAAATATGAAGGCACAGGGAGTTAAGAAGAAATTAAAATTTATATTCCGGGCCGATTCCGAGATTATCTATATCCAAGCCGGATTTTTGTTCAAAGTATTTTTTTAGTTCGATATGTTTGTCCCATTTGTCTTGAGGATAATAGCCGTGGCGTTTTTTGACGTCGCCCATTCTCTCTTCGATTTTTGCAGAGCCTTGAGGGAGAGCAATGCTGTCGCATAGCTGAATGAGCCTGTCGTAGTCATCATATTCGTATTCGTCGATAAGCTTTTTTATTTTTTTATAAGCTTCCGGGCCGACATCATTTTTGCCTATGTAGGTTTCTATATCTTTTATGGAAAAGGAATGAGTTATACATACTCGGGCGGCTTCATCATAGCCTAATTTCATAAGATATTCATAGCCGTCTATCACATGGGCTAGGGCGGTTACGCCCTCCTGCCGTCCTATATCGTGGAGAAGTCCCAAGATATAAGCCTTGACGGGATCCAAGTCCTTACAGGCTGAAGAGATTTTTTGTGCACACTTGCCTGCAACTATGGAGTGTTCCCGCCAAGGTCCGGGATTTTTTAAATAGGCTTCTTCAAGTAATCTTTCAGCTTCTTCTTTAGAAGGTAACATTTTTTATCCTTAAAATAAAACCGCCTCAACCTTAATAAAGGCCGGGGCGGTCTTTTCATTTTACTTTCCTGAAATAGTAATTCCCGTAGAATGCATCCACGGAACTATTGCATTTCCATAGTCTACTTTTTCTTTTGAAACCGAAATTATATCGCTGAACATTTTTACGATGTTTCCGGCTATCATCGTTTCGGAAAGAGGTTTTGTAATTTTGCCGTTTTCGATGAGGTAGGAGTTTTTTGCAACACCCGAAAAGTCTCCGTTTGCCGCAGGGCTTCCGCCTGAAAAACGTCCGAGTAAAATTCCCTTTTTGACGGCCTTAATCATATCTGTCTTTGCCGTATTTCCGCTTTCGATGATTAGACCCTCTCCTCCCGAAACGCAGCGGGAAAGTCCGGTTTTTTTGGAACCGTAAAGGCTTAAAACAAAATCTTTTAAAACTCCCTTTTCGATGAGGGTTTCGTTTTCAGTCTTAAAACCGTCTCCCGTATAGAGGCTTTCAAGTTCCGTACCCGGCTTTCGAGGGAATGAATGGAGGGTAAATAAATCCGATAATACTTTTTGGTTTAATTTATCCTTCCAAATAGACGTGCCCGTAATTAGCGGCATATTACCCATAAAAAGACCTACCATCGTACCTACAAAATCTATCATGCTCATAGGCGTTATAACTATATCCCCTGTAAATGATCCTGAAAGAGGGGTTGTAATTGTTTGTTCGCAGTTTTCCCTCATAATCTCATCGAGGTTTCCCCAGTCTTTTAAGGGCTTATCCAAATTAAGGTGAGCGGCTCCGCTATAGTTAAAGCTGCTTGTTCCCTTGCCGTCTTTTGCAAAGAACATTGCAGCAAAATTATATATGCCTGAGCTTTGCGTAAAGCGCACTCCGTTCGAGTTTGCAAGAACTTTTTCACTTCGTGTGAAGTCCAAAATACATTGGTTTAACTGGAGGGTAGGATAGGTAGATTTTGTATAATCCAAAAACTCTTTGAGCCTATCATACATTTTTTCGTTATTGGGTTCGCTATCTCCGTAAGAAAGAGTTTCTGCCTTTTGCATAGGAGAAATATCGTTTCCATCATCTTTTTCGGAAGAGCGTGAAAGGGAAACTGCCTTTGCCGCGTTTTCTTTTAATGCCTTTTCGCTTAAATCATTTCCTGAAATATGCCCCTTTTTGCTTTCAACAAGGGAGGTCATCGCAACGGAAATATCCGTAGTACTCCTGTAAAGGCTTAAACGGCCTGCATCAATATTCATTTCGCTTTTTACGCTTTTTGAAACCCTTGTTACTGCCTTATCGGCTCCCTCTTTTTTTATGGTCTCTAAGATAAATTCCGCATGTTTTATTCCGTCAAATCCGCTCATTATTCACGTCCTCCTACTCCGATTTTACACTTGATGGCAGGCCCGCCCATTCCTACATTGATGAGCTGCTTTTTTCCGCACATGCCGGCATTGCTCCAACTCATATCGTCGCTTACCATAGTTACGGTTTTTAGCATGTCGAAGGCAACTCCCGCTATTGTGCAGTCCTTTACTGCTTTGCCGATTTTTCCGTTTTTAATTTCATAGCCTAAAACTACGCCGAACATAAATTCGCTTGTAGAATCGGCCTGCCCGTTTGAAGAGCGTACAAAATAATATCCGTCATCGATGCTCGCTATCATATCTTTAAGCTTATCTTTGCCGGGAAGGATGGCCGTGTTTCTCATGCGTACTAGTGGTTCATCAGAAAACTCGTTGGCTCTGGCATTGCCTGTCGGGTCTACTTTGAAGATTGCTGCCGACTGTTTGTTATGCATGTAGGAGCGCAAAATTCCGTCCTTGATGATTACTGCATCTTTTGCGGCAACTCCCTCATCATCTATCCAAATCGGAACAGGGCAGAGATTGCCGTTGTACTCATAGGCAAAGTCTACGAGGGTTACGAGAGGTGTTGCAACTTCCTTATTCATAAAATCTGCTGCGATAGAGCCGGACATTACAAAGTCGGATTCCGTGGTGTGGCCGATTGCTTCGTGGGCAAGAATACCTGCAAGGTCGGGGCCGAGAACTACGTCGTGAACTCCCGGACGGGCATAGACTCCGGCTGCCTTTTGTTTTAGGTTTTCAACCATTTCGTCTATCTTGGAATAGTAAAGAGAAGGTTCATCGAAAAGGTTTTTAAACTGGCCGCAGCCTCCGAAAACATCGTAAAGGTCTATGGGCTGTCCTTCCGAAAGGAGCTTAAAGCTCATCATTAAATTTGCCCTTGAAATATAGGTGTGGGCATCGGCCTTGTCCGAGGTAATAAGATGCCTTTCGGTTCCGTTTGCCGAGATTCTAAAAATTCTTGATTGAAGTTCGGGATATTTTTTTGCCGTGTAGTTTTCAAGGTCTTTTATAAAGTCTATAGCTTCCTTTTGATCGGCATCCTTGGAAGGATCGTATTTTCCGTAGGTTCCCTGTCCCGTAAAGGCAGGAAGTTCAGCTTGACCGCTTCCCGTTTTTTTAGCTAAGAACTTAACGTTTTCGCTTGCCGCTTTTATAGAAGAGGCTATGGCCTCATCCGTCTGCTCAGGAGATGAGGCAAAGCCCCATACTCCATCCTTAAAAGCGCGGGCACAAACCCCGGCTTTTCGGGCTTGAACATTGTTTACAAGATCTCCGTTTAAAGCTGCGACAGTCATAAATGTATCATCTTGAACTCGAAGCTCTGTGTACTCCGAAAAAAGCCTTGCATGACTCTTTAAATCATCAAATTTCATGGTCTTCCTCCATTTTATTCTTCTTCAAATTTATTGTTAAAAATAGTTTCGATTGCCTCGCAGGCCTCAGCTTCATCGGGTCCGTCACAGGTTAAAGTTATCTCCGTGCCGTAGGCTGCTGCCATAGTAATAATTCCTATTACCGACTTGGCATTGATTTTTGCGTCTTCCCTGCATAAAAAAATCTCCGAAGAAAAGTTGTTCGATTTTTGTGCAATGAGAGCTGCGGGGCGGGCATGTATTCCTGCCCGGTTTTGAACCTTAATAATTTTTGAAATCATAATTTAATCCTTTTAATACGTATCGTCATCAGTGTAGTAGGGTGCCCTTGCCGAATCGGTTTCAATCCATCTGAGCACATTTCTGCTGAATTCCCTTGCAGAAAAATATCCCATACTCTTTAGTCTTTCATTTTTAGCTGCCGTTTCCAAAATGATCGGCACATTCCTTCCCGGTTTTACCGGTATTTCCAACATAGGAATCTTAACGTCAAGAATTTCGGTTGTAAGCTGTTCCGTTCCCAATCTGTCATAAACTTTTTCTGCATCCCATTCTTCAAGCTTTGCAACCAGCTGAATCTGCTTTATTTCTCTTATAGCACCTATACCGTAAAGCCGGCGTATGTTTATAATCCCTAAGCCCCTTATTTCCATGTGGTGGCCTATAATCTTATTGGCTCCGCGGCCTACAAGGGTGTTTCCGTTTATGCAGGAAATCTCGACTACATCATCGGCCACAAGACGGTGTCCCCTTTCGATTAGCTCAAGGGCCGTTTCGCTTTTTCCTACGCCTGAGCTGCCCATTATGAGGATTCCGAGGCCGAAAACCTCTACCAAGACCCCATGAATCGAAATTTTAGGGGCAAAGATATTTGATAAAATTCTTAAAAGGCGCAAGGCCAGCTCATTTGATGAAAGGGTTGAAATCAAAACCGGACAATTGTGCTTGTCGCTTATTTCTAAAAATTCCTTAGGCGGTTTTAAATCGTTTGAAAATAAACAGCATGGAATTTTAAAGGAAAACATTTTTTCGATTGTGGATAGGTCTTTTTTTTCTGTAAGGGTGGCAAGATAGGCATATTCTCCCCGTCCGAAAAGCTGTACTCTTTCATTTGCAAATGAATCGAAAAAGCCTGAAAGGGCAAGTCCCGGACGGTTTATATTAGGCTCGATAATCTTATTTGCAAGGCCCATTCTCCCCGATACGCAGGTCAATTCAAGGGAGTCATGTTTTTTAAGGTCTAATTCCAAAAGGTTGAGCACCGAAAAGCTTATGTTAGCCATGTTTTTACTATACACATTTACGGCTCTTTTGTAAACAGACCTTGCCTGATTTTCTGTCTCTTTTAAAAATTTAAGAGCTTAGAAAATAAAAAGGGGAGCCCCTTAGAGCTCCCCTAAAAATTTAAACCTTAAGCCTAAGTTTATTTCTTTTCTTGAACCTTGTCCTTTTCTTTTTTGACTTTTTGGTCGGCTATATCCATCATTTTATTGACGCCGGCCTCAAACTCATAGTTTTCGGTTGAAACATGGGCTGTGCCCCCCCACCTAAAGTTAATTGTTGTGTCGTAGATAAACTTTTTATCCAGTTTGATAAAGCACTGAATGTCGGTAATAAGATTATCCGCATATTCAATTCTTTTAAACTTTTGATCAAGATAGTTTTTCTGATCCTCGTCCATCGTAAATTTTACTGCTTGAATGTTAATGTTCATAATTTCCTCCACACAATTTCATTGTACTTATAGGATACTACACTTTTGCCGAAAAGTCGAGCATTAAATACAAATAAATGGGAAAAAATTAAAGACCTCTCGGGGCCTTTGCAGGATCAATGGGTTTATTTTTATCGTAGACCATAAAGTAGAGCCTGGCCTTACCTGTCAGCAACTCTACTCCTAATTCTCCCAATTTTTGGCCTACTGTTATGGTATCTCCTTTTTTGACGATGACCTTCTCCATTCCGCCGTAAACATATATGTGTTTTGTCTTAGATTGAACAAAGACGACCTGCCCGAAGCCTCGGTGAGGACCTGTAGATACGACTTTTCCGGAACTGACGGCCTTTACAGCCTGTCCTTTTACCGAATCTATGACGACTCCCGTAATTTTTCCGGACAAGTACGCAACCTTTGAGGCCGGAACGGGCCAAAGCAGCTTGGAATCGGCCTGTTTTGTTGAAGTGCTCGGCTTTACGGCTTTAGAACCCTTATCCGGAGCAGTCTTTGTAATTGAAGTCTTGTCTTGCTTATCGGCTTGAACCTTATCTGTAGGAATCTTTAAAATTTGGCCTATTTTTAGGGGTGTTTTTTCGTTAAGGCCGTTTAGATTAAGAATATCCGAAAATTTGACGCCAAATTTTTTTGCCAAGGCATAAAGGGTATCTCCTTTTTGGATGACATAGGTAAGGCCGTCCGAATTGGTTTTTGTATTGGCTTTTGAAGAATTTTCTACCGGAATTATGAGTTTTTGTCCTATTTTTATCTTTGAAGGATCGCTCAAGTTGTTTCTTTTGAGAATGATATCTATAGGCGTATTATATTTTTTGCTTATAGCATAGAGGGTGTCGCCCTTTTCGATTATATGTACAACATCCTCTGCAAAGGCAGCAAGAGATAAAAATATAAAAAATAAAAGCCGTAAAATGTTTTTTTTATACATTAAGCCTCTGCATTTGGAGGATTAAACATATCAACCATAAAGGCTAAATCTTCCGGAGAGAATTCAAGATTCTTTTCCTGTACCCTCTCTTCATTTGTAGTATTGAGTTTTTGCAATAAGCTAAAAACTATATAGGTTAGGATAACGTTTCCTGCCTTTGGATGAGCATTTATATATGCTGTAAATTGCTCCTTAGATATAAGTAAGATTGTCGAAGGATCTAAGGCATTTACGGTAGCCGTTGCAGGCTGATCTTTAAAGAGGGAGGTTTCACCGAAACTTGCATTGTTTTGTAAAATGCCGATTTTAACATCTCCCCATTTTCCGTTTTTTACTATTTCAAGCTTTCCGCTTAATAATACAAAAAAGCCCTTGTTTTCGGTGCCCTCGGTAATAATGCTTTCGCCTCGTTCATAGGAAAGAATTTCGGAAAAATCTATTATCTGCATTAAATCCGCATCTTCAATGCACGAAAAAATAGCGGTTTGCTTTACTTCTTGGAAAAAAATGTCCCTATCCATTTCTACCTTGTTCATATCTACTCCCTATCTCCCATTAACGGTATGCGTTAAAAAACACATCCGTGCTTAAATTATTTATCTTTGTTCCTACGGGGTAAGCCCCCAGTATGTTTTTACGGCCTTCTTCCAAATGCTTGGAGGTAATTCCATATTTTATTGAGCTTTCAGCTTCAACAAAGGCTGCGATCTGGTCGGCAACTCTTACCAATCTCCCATCAACAGCCTTAAATTTCTTATCGGCATATTTTTGAGATAATTCTTCAAAATTTACAATTTTTACCTGTTTGTCTACAATAACCCTATTTTCAAATTCATCGGATATATAATATAGAACCTCGTCTATAAAAGATTCGTCCATCAAGGGTAAAAGCTCATCCTTGACTATGCGCTCTTCGATTTCTTTTACGACGGCAGGGAGATGGTCTGTTGCCTGTTTTACAGGCGAAATAATATCCCTTGTAACCGCTTCAGGAAGATCATGAAAAAGGGCTGAAAAGAAGTTGTTGTATCTTCTTTCCTTGTTTATGTTTAAGTCGTAACACATTAAGAGGGTTAGGGCGGCAACATAGAAGGAGTGGCCCAGCACTGTTGTCGGGGGAACTCGCGGCGTTTGATTCCATCTGACTTGAAATCTAAGCTTTTCTATTTCGGTTATAAGTTTATGAGGATTTTGGTTTGCAAGTAAGAGCTGAATGCCCGTCAAATCCATAAATTCGCATATTTCTTCCTTTAAAAAGCCGTCTATTTCGGTTAGACGGAAAGCTTCGTTTACCGGTTTTAGCATTTCGAATTCTCTTATCGTAGAATACTTATGAGCTGCCCGTGAAACCTTCCACGTTATGTCATCTTTATCGGGTTCATCAAAAAGATAGGAATGAAATTTACTCTTAAATTCCCCGTCAGGAAAAAGGTTATTATACTTTTCGAAGATCCACTCGTTAATTTTTTTATACTCTTCAGGATATTCTTTTCGGATCCTTCTTTGTACCGGAGCCTTGATGTCGCAAAGGGCTATCTTTCTTAAAATATCGAATACGGAACCGTCGATTATCCTATCCCAATCGATTGTTTTTCCTTTTTTTTCTTCGTATTTGCCGATTATGTAGGCTAAAAAGGTTTTTTCGGCCGTTTTGTCCATTTCGACTATTTCAAAGGGCCGGATAAGATCGTTCCAGCGCTGGATAGAGAAAGCTTCGAATAATTTTAAAACGGTTTTTGTCGTAAAAATCATTTTTTAGGTTTATCCTTTTGCTTTAGATCCTTTTCCATCTTGTCTTTCCAGATTTCGATTTTACGTTTGATTTCTTCAACTTCCCTGTGCTCATTTAAAACCATGTGCACCCTTCTTAAGCCTTCCAAAAAAAGGATTGCAGTGCGGAAGTCGCTTATGTTGTTTGTAACGATTTCGTATTTTTCGCGGTATTTGTCGGCTGCCTTTGTAAAAAGCTTTTTTACAAGGCGGAGATGATAGATGACGGTGTCATAATCTTCCGCAAGAGGGTTTAATCCGGTTTTGCTTATTTCCTTTAGGTCCATGATGTTTTTGGCTACTACTGCAAAACGGGCTTCTATATCTATAAAAGACCAGCGCCATTTTGTATTTTCTCCATAAGCGTCTATTACCAAGTTTATCACCAGGCCGAGCTTTCGTATAAGATAGTATCTTTGTTTTTCGGTAATTTTTGAAATCTGAGCAACCCCTTCTTCATATTCCGAAAAAGGAGCATCTATGAGGTCGGTTACAATTTCTTCAAGATAGATTATGGGCTTATATAGGGTCTTTCGTGCCTCATTTAGAATGTTTTCGTTTTTTCCTCCAAGGAGGGCTACAGAGAGTCTGAATTTGGCCAGATAAAGGGTTGCCAAGTAGATCATCTCGTCGGCAAGTACAAGCCTTTTATAGGCGGCGCCGAAGGTGTCTTTTTTTATAAGCGAAAGAATATTTTGTTCATGCTTTAAAACTTGGTTTATTACCTGCTCATATTCATAAACCCGTTTTGTATACAGTTCCCTGTTTCCGCTTTTTTCCCCTTCCACAACAATCTCCTCTATCGGACATATTTTAAAAGAAGCTCTTCAGCATGTCTGAGAGATGCTTCACTTAATTCGTCTCCCGCCAGCATTCTTGCTATTTCTTCAAGCCTTGCCTTGCCTGAAACGGCTGCTGCCGAGGTTTTGGTAGTCTGCCCTATCGTATTTTTTTCTATCTTAATATGATTATCGGCATGAGAAGCGATTACTGCAAGGTGCGTAATACAAAGAATTTGCTTTTTTTTCGACAACTTTTTCATGTGGGAAGCTACATTTACTGCAACTTCTCCGCCGATACCCGTATCGATTTCATCGAATATTAAGGTATCCGCTTCATCCCCTGCGGATAAAACGGTTTTTAAGGCCAACATAACGCGGGAAAGCTCTCCTCCCGATGCAATCTTTGCAAGAGGACGCAAGGGTTCACCTGCATTGGGGCTTATCATGAATTCTATATCGTCAAAACCGTAAGGATTTGCCGAGAGTCTGTTCCCTTGAGGGAGCCTTGTATCTACCCTCACCTGAAACTTTGTTTTTGGCATTCCTAAATTGGAAAGCACTTCTTCAACATCCTTTTGAAGTTTAGAAGATGCTGCTTTTCGTTTTTCGGATAGGTTTCTTCCAAGCTTTAAAAGTTTTGACTCCAAAATGCCTATAGCGTTTTCAAGTTCGGCCTTTCCGGCTTCCCGTTTGGTAAGCCCCTCAAGCTGTTCTTCTGCACTTTGGGCATAGTTTAAAACGTCTTTTATCGTTGCCCCGTATTTTTTTGTAAGCTTATATATTAAAGAAAGCCTTTCTTGTACTTGTTCAACCCTTTCAGGATTAAAGGTTTGATTTGAAAGATAGGAATCTATAGAAGAGCTTATATCGTCCAGCTCATAATAGCTTGTTTCCAGTCTTTTTGAAAGGTCTTCAAGTCCTTCATCGCAATTTTTTGCGGCTTCAAGATGGTGTAAGGCTTTTTTTGTAAGACTGATGATGCCCGCCTCATCGGAAAAAAGCTGAGATGCCGTGTTTAAGGCTTCAAAAAGTTTTTCAAATTGGCTTAATTTTTTTTCTTCCGCTTCCAGCTCTTCCTTTTCATCTTCCTTTAGCTTTGCCTTGTTTATTTCATCGATGGCAAACTGCAAAAGTTCCTGTTTTTCGGCCAGTTCTTTTTCGGAAAGGTTTAAGCCTTCCAGTTCCGTTCTTTTTTCGGCAAGTTCAGCATAAAGAGAGGTGAACATTTTAACTTCATTGTTTATGCCTGCAAAGCTGTCCAAAAAACGACGGTGTTCTGCAATTTTAAAAAGAGATTGGTGGTCATGCTGGCCGTGTATATCGACTAAAAGAGAGGTAAACTCCTCAAGTTCATTCCTTGTTACCGGCGTGCTCTGTATCCAAGCATTGGATCGGCCGTTTTGCTTTAAATTTCTGCGTATAAGAATTCGGTTGTCTTCGGGTTCGATTCCGTGTTCGCCAAGCCACTTTAAGGCCTCGCTGTGTTCACTCCCGATAAAAAAACTTCCCGATACGACGGCCTCATCGGTACCTGAGCGGATAAGGTCTGTAGTTGTTTTTCCTCCAAGCAAAAGGGTCAAAGAGCCTATCAATATCGACTTTCCCGCACCCGTTTCACCGCTTAAAACGTTTAAGCCGTTTTCAAATTCTACAAAGAGGCTGTCTATTAGAGCTATGTTTTTTACCGATATATTTTCAAGCATTTACTTTCCTTGCAAATGGGGAGATTCAAAATTCAATGTCATTTAGTATATCCTAATATTTACTAAATTTCAAGTAGCATTACACACAGAGATTAATGCACAGTGAACATCATCCGCTATCAAATTAATAACTGATTTAAAGTTTTTCTATCTCTGCATAGTTTAAGCCTGTGGCTTTTGAAATATTTTCAATAGAAAGTCCTATCTCTATAAGGCTATTTGCCGTTTCAACAGCTTTTTGGTGTATCCCATCTGCAAAACCCTGCTCAATTCCCTCTTGATAACCTTCATTTCTATATGAGGCCTTGTCGTGTTCATATTTCATTCTTGAGTCATATAACCATTTTTCTTTTGGGCTCATTTCTATAACTTCAATCGCTGCATTTGCCTTTCTCATCATTTGTGAATTTTCAGCTAACATTCTTCTTACCTCCCTATCATCGGTTTCAATAAACTTTAACCGGTTTACTAAAGCCTTATTTTCTTTATCGTCAAATACATTGAACAATTTTGCTTTTTCAAGATTTAATATATGAATCTCAAGTTTTGGAGAGAGCTCTTCCAGTGCAACTGTTTCTAAAACTCGATATTTATTGTGAATACGCTTATTTTTATTAAAGCCTTCTCCTATCAAGTTAATTGTAATACAGCAGCTATAGGGGAGGAAAGACAACCCGACAGAACAGGTTTGCCTTGAAGCTACGCTGGCTGTACTTTCCTCCCCTATAACCCCTCCTATCTTTACCTCGAAGCAAGGCTGGTTGTCCCCGTCTGCCAAAGGGAGTCCCCTTTGGAAACCCCTTATTATAATTCATAGTTTAAACTTTATTATTTTCAATATAATAATAACATTTAAATAAAAATTTTTCAATTAGTTAAAAATATTATTACACTCCAGCAAATCTTGCAGGATATCTTTGTGTTCTTCAGTTCCGAATACACGTTTAAATGCGTAGTCATTTCGGAGTGTGACTTTAAATAATTGTTTCATAAAATAATACCTCCATAAAGAGCGGTAATTTTTATTCCGCCTCTCATAATTATTGTAGAGGTTTTTTATATATAGATAGTAAAATTTTTATTTTAAATAAGGATTTTAATTTTTGCCGCAAGCTGCTTGGTTAAATCATCTAATATTCTACGTGATATTAAACTTAAACACTAAAATTGGGCTTCGGGGTGATTTGTATGAATGTATTCGGCCCACTCATGGTCGGCTCCGGCGATGTGATCTACCAGCCATTTGCCTAAAAAGTCATAGAATTGAAGGCCGGTTTCAATATTGCCTGATGCCATGGGTATAATGGCTTCCTGTATTTTTTTTATAAAAGAGTTATGGATGGATGCATGTTCTTTTAAGCCGGGATATCCGTATTCTTTCATTACTTTTTCTTCTTCTTCAAAGTGATAATAGGTGTAGTCGGACAAGTTTTTTATTATTTTGCCGATTTTCAGCTTGTATTCTTCTTGAGATAATTCAAACAAATTTTTAAACTGTCCCATTATCGATAAAAGTTTTTTATGATGTAAATCTATTGTATTATAACCTACGCTTAATGAGTCTTCCCACTCAAAACCTATAATCTCACTCATAAGCCTATTGTAACTTATTATTAAAAAATGTCAAGTGAAGGGAACTTTATTTAAATTTTTAGTTTGATGCAGTTTACGATTTTTCTTCGATCTTGAAAAAAAAAGATGAATATGCTAAAATGCCGGACAATGTTTGACCGATTAGAAACCTTATTGCCTGAAATTAATCTATTTTTAAAAAATGTCGGAGAAGCCTTTACTCTTGAAGATCTTAAAAATTTTATCGGTCTAAAGAATTTTGATGATTCTAATCTGGGGGTCTTTTTAATTTCCTTGTCGCTTGCTTATTTTTTTCCTGATCCCGATTCGGATAGCGGGGTATGGATTAGCAAGCACGGATTTTTTACCGGCAAGAAATTTTCCGTTCAAATTTCAGATACGGAAGATGAAATGAAAATTTTTATCCCCGGCTCGCGTTTTTTACCCTTTTTACCGGCAGATAAATATGCTCATGAGGCAAAGCTTTTTTATGAGGGAAAAGAAATTCCCAAGCGCAGGGTGTATTTGAGTTTTGATAGACTTTCTTCCTTCTATTTTTTATATACCGAAAGCGATCTTTCCAATGTTTTATGTGAAGACTATGAAGAAAATGTAGAGACCTTTTCCGGTTTGCATGACAGTTTTAATCCCGAAGCCCGGTTTGCCGTAAGTGCTTGGGACTTTTCGGCTGTTTTTGATAAATGTAATTTTAATTATCCTATGCGTCTTTTTGTGCATATCAAGGACTGGTCTGGTGCGGAATTTGAAATTTTAAAAGAACGGCATGAATTTTTAGAAGAGAATATATCAAATTGGTTTGATCTATTTGAAGCGGCAGTCCGCTCCTCCTTAAAAATCCTGCCTATGGAATCTACAACTCAGGATATCTTATCTTTTGCTTACTTTTTGGGTGAAGATGCTCTTTTTAATGAAAATTCGGCACCTATGGAATTGTTTTTTGAGCGTAAGGATGTGTTCGGGGTTATACCTTACGGTATCGAGGAAAAATTTTGGGTCTTGGATGAACCTATAGCCGTCCCGGCTAACTGGTTTTATTATCCTTATAACGAGACCAAGGAGGACAATTTTTTTAACTCTATAAATAGGCCTGTTACAGAGGCCGTTATAGACTGCTTTGTTTTGGATTTTTTATCTTCAAATTATATGGCCCGCTTTGATGATGAGGTAAAAGGACTTTTTATAAAAGAGTCTTTAGACCTTTTCATACCGGAATTTATGAATAACCATAAAACCTTATCTTCAAAGTGTAAAACCTATTTGGAGATGCATTACGATTATTGGGTTAACCTATATAATCCCTTTAAGGACGATGGTTCAAAAGATTTACGTTCAGACTTGGTAGACTTTTATAAAAATCTTATCGTATTTTTTAATGAGCTTGATGAACGTAAATTAAAAACATCGGACTTTGACGGTCAATCAGCCTTAATGATTTGCCAAATTTTTGACAAGGTTTTTCAGTGGACCGAATTCGTTTCTTCTATCGAAGCGGAAGATTATAACTTTATTGAAGTAATATCTATGTCTCTTGAAAATTTATCTTATGTCTATACAGATGTAAAAGTCGAGATAATCAATAAACTATCGGCTCTTACAAAAACATAACAAGTTTGGAGGTTTTTTTATGAACAATGCACTTGATGCTATAGCTCTTTCAATCAGAAGTCTTTCGATGGACGCAATCGAAAAGGCAAATTCCGGCCATCCGGGGCTCCCTCTGGGAGCTGCCGAGTTGGGTGCGCCTCTTTATGCCAAAATATTAAAACACAATCCTAAAAATCCGGATTGGAAGGATAGGGACCGCTTTGTCCTTTCTGCAGGTCACGGCTCGATGCTCTTATATTCTGCCTTGCACATTTCAGGCTATGATGTTTCTATTGACGATATAAAGAGTTTTAGGCAGCTCGGTTCCAAATGTCCCGGGCATCCCGAATACGGCGACACTCCCGGAGTTGAAACTACCACGGGCCCCTTGGGTCAGGGTATTTCTACGGCAGTAGGTATGGCCATCGCCGAAAAAATGCTTGCCGCCCGCTTTAACACAAACGAACACAAAATAGTGGATCACTACACCTATGCCCTTGTCGGTGAAGGCTGTTTGATGGAAGGCGTATCTTCCGAAAGCTCAAGTTTGGCAGGCCACCTAAAATTAGGAAAGCTCATCGTTTACTACGACGAAAATAAGATTACTATTGACGGTTCTACCGATCTCACCTTTACCGAAAACATTGAGGAAAGATACAAGGCCTACGGCTGGCAGGTATTGCGGGGCTCGATGTACTCCTTTGAAGATATTGAGCGGCTTACTCTTGAGGCCAAGAAGGATGAAAGGCCGACCCTTATCATCTTAAAGTCGGTTATAGGGCAGGGTGCTCCGACTGTTGCAGGTAAAAACAAGGCCCACGGCGCTCCTCTCGGCAAGGACGGCCTTGCCGAAGCCAAGAAAAATCTCGGCCTCGAAGGAAAGGGAGACTTTTATGTTGCGGAAGAAGCCTATGCCTTCTTTAAAAAGAGAAACGAGGAATTAGCCCAAGCCGAGGCCGAATGGAACAAGACCTTTGAGGCTTGGTCAAAGGCCAATCCCGAAAAACGAAAGGAATGGGATCTTTCCTTTGCTCACGGCGGAGCCGATGAAGCCATTGTAAACTCTGTTAAGCTCCCCGAATTCAAAAAGGATGAGGCGATTGCGACCCGTGCCGCCTCAAAAAAGGCCTTAAACGAGTTTGCAAAGGCTCTTCCCAATCTTGTAGGCGGTTCTGCCGACTTGGAAGGCCCCAATGCGGTAGGCTTGGAAGGCATTTCTGCCTTTTCGCCTGAAAATCCTTTAGGCCGCTACCTTTATTTCGGCATCAGAGAATTCGCAATGGGTACAATTACAAACGGAATCCAGCTTCACGGCGGGTTTAGAGCCTTTTGTGCGACCTTCTTGGTCTTCGCAGATTACTTAAGACCGGCTCTCCGTCTTGCAGCCTTGATGAAGCTTCCTTCGATCTATGTTTTTACCCATGACTCAATCTTTGTAGGCGAAGACGGCCCCACCCATCAGCCTATAGAGCTTTTAGCCTCCTTGAGGGCTATCCCGAATGTGCTTGTTTTACGCCCGGCCGATGCGGAAGAAGCCGGAGAAGCATGGAAAGAGGCTCTCTTACACAAGGACGGTCCAGTATGCCTCATCCTAAGCCGCCAAAATTTACCTGTCTTGGAAAAGTCGGATCTTTTTTGGAGAGAGTCGGTTAAAAACGGTGCCTACATTGTAAAGGATGTTGAAGCTTCTGCCTGCGGCTGTACCCTGGGTAAGCCTGACAGGACTCCCGATGTAACGGTCCTCGCTACGGGTTCCGAGGTAAGTATGGCTGTAAAGGCTGCAAGTCTTGTAAAGGATAAAAAGGTCAGGGTTGTCTCGGTTATGTCGAAAGAAAGATTTGAAACTTCTCCTAAGGACTTTAAACATTCCGTTTTGGGCGGATGTAAAAAACATATCCGCGTTGTTACCGCAGAAGCCGGAGTTGCCCAAGGCTGGGAAGGCTGGACAGGCTGCAAGTGCGACAATTTTTCGATAGAGCGCTTCGGCACCTCAGCTCCCGGCGGAAAGGTTGCAGAACACCTCGGCTTTACGGCAGAAAACCTGGCAAAGCTGATAGAGAAGTAAGATAGTTTATTTTGAGCTTTTAAGCTCAAGATTGGAGGTATTATAAAGATGACTCAAAAGATGAGTAAGTTTTTAAAGGACAGTAAGCCTGTCTTAAAAAAACTGGTAGAAGAGCTTTCAAAGGAATTTGAATATGTTTCGATTTTAGGCTGCGACTCAAATGGAAAGTCTTATTCGGTACGCAAAACGGCCGTTTCGGTAGGAGATTCTTTTTCGACGGAAAGGGGCTTTGTCTTGCGCGTTTATAACGGGCTTGGGTACTCCGAGTATTCCTTCGATGTGGTTGATGCCGAATCTGTCAAAAAAGAAATAAGGCGCATTGCAAATGCCGATATCGCATTTTTTAAATCGAAAAACCTTGAGGGTCTTAAGTATCCCGTAATCAAGGAAGAGGCCTTAACGAAGAGCTTTTATGCCGAGGTAAAAGAAAGCTTTGATTCTATGAATGATGAGCAAAAGATAAAAAGGCTTGAAACCATAATGAAGCAGGGCTTTGACTACTGCCCCGAAATGATAGATTTTCAGGTTAGGTATGAAGAAGTTTCCGTTTGTAAAATTTTCCTTTCGCAAAAAAAAGATTTGGAGCAGGCCTACGCTTACGCAATTTCTTATCTTGTTCCGTATTTAAAAAAGGGAGAATCCGTAAAGTACAGCTTCCAAGCTTTTTCGGGAAACTGCGGCCTTGAGATTTTACACGAGGTTGAAGACAATATCAAAAAAAGCATCGATTCTACAAAGGAACTTTTGGATGCCGAAAGGATTAAGCCGGGAGTTTACGATATTATCTGTAAGCAAAATGTTACAGGTCTTATAGCCCATGAAGCCTTCGGACACGGGGTCGAGATGGATATGTTCGTTAAAAACCGAGCAAAGGCTAAGGAGTTTATCGGCAAAAAGGTCGCTTCCGAAATTACCGACATGCACGACGGGGCTGCAGCTGCCGAGCAGGTTTCTTCATATCTTTTTGACGATGAAGGAGTCTTGGCTCAAGATACGCATATTATCGAAAAAGGAATTTTAAAGCGGGGAATCTGCGACACCCTCTCAGCCTTAAGCCTCGGCATAAGACCCACAGGTAACGGCAAAAGGGAATCCTTTGAGCGCAAGGCCTACACCCGAATGACAAACACCTTTTTCAGCACAAAAAATTCTTCCCTCGATGAGATGATAAAATCGGTCGATTCGGGTTATCTTTTGGACGGCTATTTTAGCGGAATGGAAGATCCTAAAAACTGGGGTATTCAATGTGCCGTCGAAAAGGGTTACGAAATAAAGGACGGAAAGCTTACAGGCAAAATAGTCGGCCCGATTTTTTTGACAGGCTACGTTCCCGAACTTCTTTCTTCTATTTCGATGATTTCGGGAGAGGAAGACTTTGAATTGGGAGGCTCCGGTTTTTGCGGAAAGGGTTATAAGGAATATGTAAGAACCTCTGCAGGAGGCGGATATATTAAGGCTCGCGGGAGATTGGGATAATGAAAGATAAGATAATTTCTATTTTAAAGAATAAAAAAAACATAGACGGATACAGGCTTGTCCTTACAAAGATAAGATCGGGTGAGATGTTTTTGGTAAGGGATAAGATGGATATGAACCGCGGGAAAAATGTTCTTCATGCCTCGCTTACGGTTTATAAGGATTTTGAAGAGGCGGGAAAAAAATACAGGGGTTCTGCCGATGTAAGCCTTTCGCCCACAATGGACGATGAGGAAATAAACAAAAAGATTGAAGAAGCGGCCTTTGCTTCTCAATTTGTTAAAAACGAGTGGTATCCTCTTAGCTCTCCTTCTTCCGAAAAGGCCTTTGCTCTTTCTTCTTCATTCGATACCGAAAACTTAAATGAAGAATTGGTCAAGATTCAAAAGGCAATTTATAAAAAGCGCGATACGAAGGCCGAAATCAATTCTGCCGAAATCTTTATCGACAATATGGAAGTTCAAATAGTAAACTCCGAAGGAGTGGATGTAAGGTTTAAAAAATATAAGGGCTATATTGAAGTTATAACCGACTGCTCTATCGGTAAAGAAGAAGTTGAAATTTACGGAGATAATTCTTTTTCGACTGAAAACGAAAAGCTTGTCGATGAAATGGTCTCGGAGCAATTAAAGGAAACTGAAGAAAGGGCACTTGCCGAAAAGGCCAAGCATCTTAAATCGGTAAACGTAATAATCACAAATAAGGCTGTTGCCTCCTTCTTTGACTTTTACATTTCGCAAGCCTCGGCTTCAATGGTTTATACAAAATCTTCCGCAGCTAAATTGGGAGAGAACTTTCAAGGAAGCGAGGTAAAAGGAGACAAGGTTAATATCAAGCTCGTTCCGGATATGGCTGGTTCTCCTTATTCTTCCCCCTATGACGGAGACGGCCTTCTTTTAAAAGAGCACGAGCTTTACAAGGACGGCATCGTAAAAACCTATCACGGCTCTATAAAGTTTGCCCATTACCTAAATGTGGAGCCTACGGGCAATATATCTAATTTTGAAGTTGCTGCCGGAGCTAAAACGGAAGCCGAACTAAAAAAAGGACCCTATGTTGAAATATTAACCTTTTCCGACTTTTTTCAAGATGCGGTAACCGGAGACTTCGGCGGCGAGTTTAGGCTTGCCCGCTATTTTGACGGAAAGGATATTCACATAATAAATAACGGCTCAATTTCGGGAAACATGTTTGAAGCCCAAAAAGAATTTTACTTTTCAAAAGAAAGGGTTCAACATTCAAATTATTTCGGCCCCAAAAGCGTTATGATTCCGGGCATGGAAGTTTTAGGAGATTAGTGCCCGCCCGAAAGTTTTTATTGGAGGAAGTTATGTCTATATTTAAGTTAATACTGTCTAAGAAAAAAGAATTATTTATAATTACGTTTTTTATGATAGTAGCCCAGCTCTTGTCGCAAGGAATTCCCACTTTAATAAAATTTATATCCGATAGTTTTATTGACAGTACGCCATTGATAGTTTTGTTGGTAGCGGGAGGCTTGACGGCCGCAGGATTTGTACAATATTTTTCGGATTATTTTGCAGATAAATATTATTGGAAATTTACAAACGGTATCGGTTTGGAATTATTAAAAGAATTTTTAATGATAGTAATGAACTGTAAAACTTTACACCTTTCTAAAATGAACCCTGATGAACTATCAAGAATGGCAACAAGCGATATTCAACAGTTAAAAGAAGCTGTAATTAAGCAATATTTTATATCCATAAGTACCGTCATTAAGGTGCTTACCTTATTATTGTTTGTTTTGCTATTGGATTATAAATTGGGTTTAATAACGATTATTTGGTATATACTTTTTTATTTTGTAAGTAAAAGGCTTGTAGATAAAATAAGTAAGGATAGAATAAATGAAAGAGCTGACTATACGGAAGTTATGGCTTTAGCAAAGGATGCCGTATATGGAAATTTTGATTTAAAATATTACGCCTCCTATGAAGGCTTTTTAAAACATTTGGAAAAGATAAATAAAAAATATATTTCGTCTCATATTTCTCTTATGCTGACAAGTTCTCAATCCCGCTATTTAAAATATATCGGAAACTTTACAAGTATAGCCATTATTATTTGTTATAAAACTTTTATATCTCCCGATGTAAGCACGGGAACCGTTTTGGCAATGTATATGTATTCCATAAATTACTCTGCCGTCTTTAATAGTATTTTAACATTAAGAACTTATTCAAAAGATGTTAAGGCTTTAAAAAAGCCTGTAGAAGACTTTTTTAAATCGGCAAGGGAAAAAGAAAATGCCGGTTCTATCATTTGTGAAAAAATAAATAATATAAACTTTAAAAATGTAAGTGTTTCTTATGATGATAAAAATGTCTTCGGCAATTTTAATTGTGAATTTACAAGTCATAGAGTTTATTTAATAAACGGTAAAAGCGGAGCCGGAAAGACAAGTTTAATCAATGCGCTTTTAGGAGAAATTGATTATGAAGGTTCTATTTTTTTTAATGATATTCAATTTGAAAATATCGATAAAAATTCGTTAAAAGAAAAAATAGGGATTATCCATCAAAATATCTATTTAATCGGCGGAACCGTCAAAGAAAATATTTTATTGTTTAATGAGAAGTTTTCTGATAAAGACCTTGAGACGGCCGCAAAAATTGTAGGTATTAAGGATTTAACGCAGCACATCGGTACGAGCGAAATTGATAAGGTTTCGGGTGGAGAAAGAAAGCGGATTGCTTTGGCCCGCCTGATGCTTGTCATTGCCGAAAAGGATTTAATTATTCTGGATGAAACATTTGCGAATTTGGATATAAATTCCATTCAATCAATTTTAAAGGAAGTCCTTAATAAATCTAAAGATAAGATTCTAATTATCATATCCCATGATGAAGCAGTACAAAAATTCCTTAGCGCTAATACCGATTTAACGATAGTAAGGATTGGGAGTGAATAAAAATCCTTAACTATGATTTAAGGATTGATATTATATCCAAATTGATTTATATTACATACTATAAAATCGGAAGTCAATCGGTTTAAACATAATTTCTTGGGAGCTTATGTATGGAAAAAGGAATTTTTATCGGATTGGGCGAGAGCAGGGTAGAGCTTTTGGCTGATCGTGCAAATAGGCACGGCCTCATTGCCGGGGCTACGGGAACGGGGAAGACTATTACCTTAAAGGTAATTGCTGAGGCCTTCAGCGATATGGGTGTCCCTGTTTTTTTACCCGATGTAAAGGGAGACTTATGCAGTTTTGCCGAAAAGGGTGAAGCTAACGAAAAAATAAACGAAAGGTTAGGCCTTTTAGGGCTTTCGGAATTCGAGTTTAAATCCTATCCTATACGCCTTTGGAGTATCTTAAAAGAAACAGGCCATCCCATACGTACGGCCATATCTGAGATGGGGCCTCTTCTTTTGTCAAAGCTTTTAAATTTAAACGAGGTTCAAGCAGGTGTTCTCAACATTGCCTTTAGAATAGCAGATGAAGAAGGCCTTCTCCTTTTGGATATAAAAGACTTAAAGTCGATCTTGGTTTATATAGGCGAAAACAGCAAGGATCTAAAGCTTAAATACGGTAATGTTTCAGATTCTTCAATAGGAGCAATCCAAAGAGCGCTCCTCATTTTGGAAGGGGAGGGGGCAAATGATTTTTTTGCAGAACCAGCCTTGGAGCTTGCCGATTTTTTTAAGCTTACCTCAGACGGGAGGGGCTATATAAATGTTTTAAATTCTACAAGCCTCTATCAAAGACCCAATCTTTACTCGACCTTTTTGCTTTGGTTCTTGTCCGAGCTTTACGAAAACCTCCCCGAAGCGGGAGATACCGAAAAGCCTAAAATCGTTTTCTTTTTTGATGAGGCCCACCTTCTTTTTAATAATTTGTCTTCGGCCCTCATCGAAAAGATAGAAACCATGATAAGGCTTATCCGCTCAAAGGGCGTTGCAGTTTTTTTTGTTACGCAAAATCCTGCCGATGTGCCTGAAAGTATTTTAAGCCAGCTGGGAAATAAGATCCAGCATGCTCTGAGGGCCTTTACTCCCAAAGACCAAAAGGCTATAAAGCTTTCGGCCGAGACCTTTAGGACCAATCCCAAATTCGATACGGCTAAGGTACTTACCGAGCTTAAAACCGGCGAGGCTCTGGTTTCCCTCTTGCAGGAAGACGGAAGCCCCTCTGTAACTCAAAGGGTTTTAATTGCCCCTCCAAGAAGTAAGATAGGCACTGTGGGAGAAGCAAAGCTTAAAGCTATTGTCGAAGAATCCCCTCTGTTATATAAGTACAAGGATATAATAGACAGGGAATCGGCATACGAAATTCTCATGGAGCAATTTGAAGAAAAAAAACTGGTTGCCGAAAGGGAGCTTGAAGAAAAACGCCTCTCTAAAGAAGCTGCAGCTAGGGCAAAAGAAGAGGCAGCCTTGATCAGGGCAGAAAACGCACGGATACGGGCGGAAAATGCAAGGCGCCGTTTGGAAGAGTCTCAAAACCGAAAGCAAAGAAGCGAGGCCGGAAGGCTTGGACGGGTCTTAGTGGACAGTATGACCCGAACCGTAGGCCGCGAAATTACGCGAGGAGTTTTCGGCTCGATAAAAAAGATGTTTAAATAGAGCAAGGCTAAAAAAGTGCTTAAAAATTATAAAATAAAATTCCTTTATTTTGTTTGTATTATATTTTTTCTTATTTTACTCAAAGGCCTTCTCCTTGATATCAGGCGTGTTTCTGGTCCTTCTATGGAGCCGGCCTTAAGGGATGGGGATTATGTTATTATTTTTAAGGCCGCCTACGGGATAAAGCATCCCTTAAAAAATAAGTACCTTATCCGCCGGGCACTCCCTAAAGCCGATGATATAATCGTCTACCGAAAAGACGGCAGGTTTACGGTAAAAAGATGTTTAGGTATTCCGCAAGAGCCTATAGAATTTTATCGAAAATTAGGCTACAATGGCTCTTATGATTATTCGATGAAGGTTTCCGGAAAAGATATACCCTTGACGGCTGTACAATTCGATAATTTGGGCGGAATGATCCGGGGCGGAAAGGCTATGAAGGAGGTCTCGTTTATTCCTGCCGGAACGGTTTTGGCCGTTGGGGATAATTTAGATGCTTCACGGGACTCCAGAGATTACGGCTTTGTCCTCGTTGACGGTATTTACGGTAAGGTTTTTATATGGGAGAAGTAGATAGTTTTATTTCTAAAGGCAGGTTTTGGGCTTTTGTAGGCATAGTAATAGTATTCACATGTTTGCTTATACTCCAGTTTGCAAAGTACATGATAATGAAAGAACCTATAGTTATTAAGCCTAAAATTTCCACCGAGCGCGGTACAATATACGACAGAAATAAAAAAATCCTTGCAGTTCAAACGACTGTTTATAATCTTTATGCCGATAAGACCTTAATGAAAAAACCTGCCGAGGCAGCAAAGGTTCTTGCCCCTGTTTTAATGCAAAACGAATCGGAGCTCTTAGAAAAAATTCAAGATTCCAAATCCAATTTTTTATATTTAAAAAAAAGAATGAGCGAAAGCGAGAGGGATTTAGTTAAAACCCTTATAGATGAAAATAAATTAAGCGGGCTTAGGTTTGAATCGGTTTTTAACCGTACCTATCCCGAAAACACCTTAGCCTCTACAGTTGTAGGCTTTTTAGGTGATGACGGGAGGGGGAAGACAGGTGTAGAATACTCCCTTCAAAATATCCTCTCCCCTCCGCCTGAAACAAAGGGGTATACAGGGAAGGGTTACGATGTTTATCTGAGCATCGATGGAAACATTCAGTACATGCTCGAAAAAATTATATCGAAAACTATGGAAGAGACAAGGGCCGAATCTGCCGTTTTTCTTGCAGTTGATGCAAAGACCGGCGAAATACTTGCCTATGTAAACTCTCCTTCTGCCTCCCTTGCAAACTTTATCGAAAGCACTCCTGAACAACGTCTTGACCGTCCTGCAAACTATGTTTATGAACCCGGATCGGTTTTTAAGATATTTTCTATGGCTGCCTTCCTAGAGCTAGGAACTACTAAGGACGGTGAAGTCTATGACTGTAATGCTCTTTTTGAATTTAACAGGGCTAAAGTAAAGCCGATAACCTGTTTAAAGACTCACGGAAGGGTCAGCCCTCGGGATGTAATCCGTCTTTCTTGTAATGATGCAACTGCCCAGATTGCCGACATTACCGAAAAAAATGCCTTTTATGAAAAGATTAAACTTTTCGGCTTCGGCTCTAAAACCAATATAGAGCTTCCCGGAGAGACGGCCGGTCTTCTTGCCCCTCCTCAAAATTGGTCTGTCCGCACAAAGCACACAATTGCCATTGGTCAGGAAGTAGGCGTTTCCGCCCTTCAGCTGGTTGAAGCTGCGACGGCCTTTACCAATAAGGGTTCTACTCTCAGGCTTTCTCTTATTTCGAAGATTGCCGACAAGGAGGGAAACATTGTCTATCTTCATAAGCCTTCGGTTTTAAACAAGGTTATATCCGAAAAAAATGCCGATCTTCTTTTAAGTTACATGACAACAGGCTCCATAGAGGGTATAGCTTGGAGGGCCTCTATCAACGGTGTCCCCATTGCCGTAAAAACCGGAACTGCACAGATGGCAAATGAAAAGGGAGGCGGTTACAGTAAGACCGATTTTATTTCGAGCTGTATAGGAATTTTTCCGGCTGATGATCCTAAGATTATTTTATATACGGCTGTCATAAAACCCGTCGGACAAATATACGGCTCCATCATTGCGGCTCCTGCAATTTCAGAAGCCTCGAACGAAATTATCGACTATCTTGGACTTGCAAGGGAAAATGCCCCCACCGTTGAACACACGGGACGGATTCCCATAAGCGAAAATAAACCTGTCGTCTTAAAAGATAAGATGCCCGACTTAACGGGAGTTCCCAAAAAACTTTTACTTGAGCTTCTTTTACAAAAAGACTTTGCGGTAAAAATTACGGGCGACGGGTATGTGACTTCTCAAACGCCTCCGCCCGGAACTCCTCTTAAAAAAGGAATGAAAATTGAGCTCAATCTCGAATAAAGAAAATTTGATCTATAATGCAAAGCTTTTTTTTAAACGTTTTCCTGAACTTTGCACTGCCTTGGGCCTTGACTCTGAAACCGGTATTAAAAAATTTGCCGAAAAAATCCCTGAAACTTATACCCTCGAAGAAGCAAAATTAAAAGAGAAAGATAAAAAGATTTTTACTGCGCGCATAAACGGAAAATATATTCACTCAAAATATAATCCTATAAGCGAAGCCGAAAAAAATATCTCCCTCGATTTTTTTGAAGATAAAAAGACTAAAAGCTCTTGTGTTTTTTACGGACTCGGCTTGGGCTATACTCAGGAGCTTTATGCAAAAAGCAATCCTAAATCCTCCTTGATTATAATTGAGCCCGATCTTTTTGTTTTTTTTCTTTTTTTACAAAGCCGCCCCTTGGATGATTTTTTTATGCACGAAAATCTGATGCTTCTTTTAGGCCTTTACCCGAAAGACATCTTGGATTTTTTTGAGAGCAAATCTTTTTTTGATATTCCCGTGTTTAAAATTCAGTCCCTGATTGATGTAAGCCCTTCTTGGTTTTCCGAGCTTGAGGCCTTAAAAAAAAGGCGGAATGAAAAGACAAATTTAAATAAAAATACCTTAAAAAAATTCGGAAAACTTTGGCTTAAAAATTTTTTTAAAAATATCAGCCGCACTGAAAGTCTTTTAGGAATCAACAAAATAGAAAATATTTTTTCTTCTTACCCGGCCTTGATAATTGCGGCGGGGCCCGGCTTAGACAAGACCATA
Organism: Treponema sp. OMZ 798; assembly: GCF_024181385.1. Lineage (NCBI taxonomy): Bacteria > Pseudomonadati > Spirochaetota > Spirochaetia > Treponematales > Treponemataceae > Treponema > Treponema sp. OMZ 798. Next base: position 1,459,134 of record NZ_CP051305.1, on the reverse strand, counting down.
AATCTTATAAAAGAAAATGAAGATAAATTTATAATCATTGCAGCTGATACGGCCGTAAGGGCCTGCCATAGGCAAGGTCTAAAACCGGACTTTATTCTTTTAATGGATGCCCAATATTGGAACTACCTTCATCTTGCAGATCTCGATATTTCGGATTCGATTCTTATTACCGAGTCTTCAGTATATCCGGCCGTTTTCCGTCTTAAAGCAGCCGCCGAATTTTTATGCACTTCCATGTTCCCGCTTGCCCAATATATAGAAAATGCTATAGGCGAAAAGGGTAAGCTTGTTACAGGCGGTTCGGTTGCAACAGCCTGCTGGGATTTTGCAAGAATTTTAGGCTGTTCCGAAATTATTTTTGCCGGCCTCGATTTGGCCTTTCCCGATTTTCAAACCCACTTTAAGGGAAGCCGCTTTGAGGAGGATTTAAATTCATTTTCAAACCGTTTTTTCCCTTCTGAAACGGCCTCGCACCTCAGCCTTTATTCTGCCTCGCCCCAATTAAAGGAAGGCTATGAGGGGAAGGTCTTAAGCGACAAGAGAATGCAGATGTACGCTTGGTGGTTTGAAAGTAAGATTGCCGAATTTCCCGATGTTAAAACCTATAATCTTTTACCTCGCGGCTTAAAAATCCCGAATATGCCGGCTATAAATATGGAAGACTTTTTAATTAAAGCTAAGGCTTCGCCTCTTTCCAAAAAAATAAAAATCGATAAGATGAAGGCTTTAATTAACCTGACCTCTAAAAAAGAAGATAGCAGAACTTCTGCAAGCCTTTCCTCGGCCTTAAAAGAACTAAGTTCCGATTTGGAAAGAACCATGAATCTCGCAAAAGAGGGTATGGATATATGCCGAAATATTTTAGATTCTTTACAAGCCGGAAAGCCTCTTGAAGATTCTGTCATAAGCAAAAGCATGGAAAGCTTAAACCTTATCGACGAAAAAATAAAAACCGATAAGACCAACACAATAATAGGCTTTGACCTCTTGCTTGATGAGGATGAAAATAAACCCATTGACGGAAAATCTTTTACCTCGGTTTATGAAGAAAATTTTTTTATATATAAAAAGATATATGAGACCTGTGCCTTAATCTATCCTTTAAAAATTAAAAGATAGATAATGCCGTTATGTACTGAGTGCAGCAATATAATACAAAGGGCCGCATTTATACCTGCCCTTGTTATGCTGCATTTGGTGCCGAATTTTTTTTGTATAAGAACATATAAGATTCTAAAAATTATCCCTGCCGCCATAGCATAAAGCACATTAAAGAAACCCAAATAACGGTGAGCTAAAGCAAAAAAGATTATAGGTAATATTTCTGAGGCTGTTATATAGGATTTAAAAGCTTGAGGATTTTTTCCGTAAAAGCTTTTTATTCTATAGGGCAAATATATTCGGTATAGAATTTCCTCATAGGCTGCAAAAAAAACTATCTTTGATATAAATAGCAAGATATAAAAAACTCCTTCCGGCTGAGGCGGCGAAGTAAAAGCCATGTTATTTAACATCGGGGGGAGAACAAAAATGATGAAAATGAAGATAAATTCAAATAAAAACCTTAGAGTCTTCTTATCAAAATGCATAATTTATGATATTATATCATAAAGAGATAAACATGTATATTCTTATAGTTTTTGTGATTGTATTTCTTTTATTGGTAGCTTTCTCGTTTACTCTTCCCGGAAGAAAATTTTTGGACTCAATCCGCTTTTTTACCGAAGGGAAGGATAGGGGCTTTTTGTTTTCCAATCTTTTATTGTTATGGCGGACAGCCAATTATGTAGGCCTTGAAGACAAAACACGTCTTTTTTGGTCGGTTGCTGCCTTGGACGAATGTATACGATTTATTGCCCGTCAGGTTGAAAACAAGCTGGATGCCGATGTTTCCCAAAAAATGCAGATTTTACTTAACAAACTCTATGATTACCGTACAAAGATTGAGTTGGAAGAGGTTCAAAAAAAGCGAAGGCTTGAATCGACTCACGAAATTTATATCGGCCAAATTTGCATTCTCTTTGTGCCGCGAGAAACAACCGTTTACGGCAAGCTTATGGCAAACACTAAGGATGAGCTTGTATTTGCCCTGTTTGATGCATCTGCAGAAAGAGCCGAAAAAGTTAATTGGCAAAATAAGGCTATAAAAGTTTATTTTTGGAAACAAAATGATGCAGGATATGTTTTTGTTTCTGAATCCGCCAAGGCAAAAAAAATAGATGACCGTATAGAAGTTTATGTTAAACATTCAAAAAAAATTGTGCGTACACAAAAAAGAAAATCGGTTAGAGCTTCATGTGATATTGAAGGCTTGATGTTTCCTCTCCGGGCCGGTGATCCTTATAACTCCGATTATGAAACTCAAGGAGGTGTAAAAACAAATGTAAAGGATATATCGGAAGACGGAGCTATGTTTTTTGTAAGAGGCAAGGCTGCAAAGGGTATTCGAATGAAGCTGCAATTTAAACTAAAAAATACCGAGATTGTAATGTGCGGTAAAATTGTCCGTTTTGTATATGATCAACCATTGAATAAATCAAGGATACACTTTCAATGTGAATTTTTAGATCAAAGAATGAAAAATGCTATTTTATCTTACATATATAACATAGCCGTTGATGATAATACCGGATTTATAAGCAATATTTTAAATGAAGAAAACGATGCTTTGTCAAGCAATAGCCAAGAAAGAAAAGATGGTAATTTTTTGCAAGACGGTTTAATGGAAGATCAAATATTCTATGATTTTGCAGAAGGTAAGGGTTCTGTATGAAAAAGATAGTTTTTGTTTTAGTTTTTATCTTTTGTTTTGTTTCCGGTTTTGCTATAGACCAAGATGAGCTTTTGAATTTGCGTAAAGATTTTATTTCCGCAGGGATAGATGTAAAACTTGTTATCTTGCGTTCACTTTCACAATCGGATGATAGAACCTTAATTCCCGTATATCAAGATGCTGTGGAATATGTTAAAACTTCTTATGAGATATTGCAAAATGATGACAGATTATTAAATATCGGTATAATTGCGGTAACCAAGCTTGGAGAGTTAAATGAGGTAAAGTCCTCAGGAAATATACGCTATTTATTTTCTACGGTTGAAAATGAAGACTTTCAAATAGCCTGTCTAAAAAGCCTCAGTAAGTTGGTTCAAAAAGATTCAGCCTTTACGGATTATCTTAATTCTCTTTATGATGCAGGCTTATCCGATTTAATTTCGGGCAAGGCTTTTAATGTGAATCTTTTGACGGTTTATGCCGAGGCTCTAGGGAAATTTGCCGATCCTTCATCCTTTGATATCTTAGTTAAGACCTTATTTTATCCTGTAAACGATAGTTTAAAAAATACCGTAAAAACCGCATTAAATAATATTTCTTTTAATTATTTTGATGAAATTTTGGCTAAAACAATGCAAAAAAACATACAATATATATGGACACTGTATTTATTGGCAAAAGAAAATAAGCGTATTGAAGGCCCTGAACTTGGAAGGATTAGTGAGCTTGTAATTGACTACGGGCTTAAAAATCTAAAGGGTGCAGATCTTGAGAGCTCTGAAAATTTGATTGAGGCGGCTTTACCTGTTTTATCTGCGTTAAAGTGGAGTAAGGCATCTTCTCAGGTAAACAAATTTTTTTACTATGCTCAGGGATTGCGCAAAACAAGTTCAAGGGGCGATGAATTACTTATGAAGATAATTGATTGTATGGGAAATTTGGGTACAATCGAATGTTCGCAAAATTTGTCGATATTTTTAGGTGTGTTAAATTCGGAAACCGAAAAAACAAAGCAATACAGTGAGCCCCTGATGCTCAGTGTAATTACGGCTTTGAGAAAGCTTGGGGACAAAACCGCATTTGACTATCTATTGTATGTTGAGTATTTAAATTATTCTGAAACGGTTAAACAAGCTTCTCGAAATGCCATAGAGGAGTTAAAGTGGTAAATGAAAAAAAATTAAGGATCTCTTGTAATTTTTTTGTATTAAAACCGGTTGTGCTGTCTGCTTGTGCAGCAATACTATCTTTTTATTTTTTTTGTGCAGTAGAAAATTATTTTAATAAATTTTTAATAAGCTTTATTTTTATTTTAAGTTTTATAATCGGTTTTATATTTAGAAAAAAGAAGTCTTGTTTTATATTTGCGGGGCTTTTCATAGGAAGTCTTGCCGTATTGCGTCTCTTTTTTCTATCTGCAGAGCCTTTTTCCCTTGCCGAATTAAGTAAGGTTGAAAGCATCCGGGCAGAGCTTACAGGAGAAGCCTATCCTGCAGGTGAAAAATACTATGCTGCAAGTGCCAGACTGATATCTTTTTCATATAAGAATGGGGCTAAATTTTCTGCAAGGGGAAATATAAAAATATTTTTTCCTTCGGAGCTGGTATTACAAAATAATGCTTACGGAATTTCGTCCTACAAGGCCGGTTCAAGAAAAGAAGCTTTAACCAATTTTTCTAAGGGCGTAATATTTGAAACTGCGGGACGTTTCGGTGCAAAGAAAAACGGCTTGAGCCCCTTAGCCTTTTTTGGCGATAAGTCCGTGCCGGAATTTTTAGGCTGGAGATCGGCTGTTTTAAAATTAAGAGCTTTTTTGCGTTTTTACCTTATGCGTTTATTGTCAGGGTGGGGAAGTGCCGGAGCCTTACTTTTAGCCCTTCTTTCTGCAAATAGAGACTTTTTGATTCTTCCGGTTTCGGAAGCTTTTAAAAATGCAGGGCTTGCCCATGTTTTAGCCCTTTCCGGAATGCATGTTTCCTTGGTAAGCTTAACTGCCCTGCAGATGGGGTCTATATTCGGAAAAAAAAGCCTCGCAATAAAGTTTTCTTTAGTTTCCATTATTTTATTTGTTTGGTTTGCAGGGGCTGCTCCATCTCTTAACCGTGCCCTCGGTATGATGATTTTAATTATTTTAGGAAAATCTTTGGGGCTGCAGCCTCCCATGATTTCCATTTTATGTACAATGCTCATTTTTCATATTGCCGTAAAACCTGATGAGGCTCTCAGTCTAGGTTTTATGCTTTCTTACGGTGCCTTGGCCGGTATACTAATCTTTGGAAGCGCCGTATATGATATCTTAAACGGAAAAATACCTCCTAAAATATTGGGGAGTTTTTCGGCTTCGATAGGTGCGCAGACCTTTACAGCTCCTATCGTAATAAGCAAAATAGGGGTCTTGGCTCCGATTGGTATCATTGCTTCTATAGTTGTGAGTCCTCTTATATCGGCCTTTTTAATTTTAGGTCTTGCGGCAATTTTTATTTCTATTTTATTTCCTTTTACAGGCTTTATTTTTTCTTATTTATTGAATGGCTTTTATGATTTTATATTTTTTATTATTCAAATTTTTGCACTTTTTCCTCTTATGACGGCGGATACTTTTTTTGATAGTTTGGCATTTGCTTTGCTTCCCTTTACGGCCGGCATAATTTCTATGTTTTATTCCGACAGGAAATTAAAAAAGAGGGAGAATCTTTTAAAATGAAAATTTTAATACAGTATGCTTCAAGTGAGCTCAACGTAAAAAATTCAAGATTTTTAGCCGAAATTTTTCCTATAAATTCGGCATCTGAAGCCAGAGAGCTTTTAAAAATCCAAAAAGAAAAGTATGAAGATGCCCGTCATGTTGTTCATGCCTTTGTTACAGGCGAAAACGGAGAGGTCTTGGGCTGCTCGGATGACGGAGAACCTTCGGGGACAGCCGGAAGACCGGCCCTTGCAGTACTCAAGGGTTCAGGAATCACAAATATCATGCTTACGGTCACACGCCGGTTCGGAGGTACTCTTTTGGGTACGGGCGGTTTGGTAAAGGCTTATTCGGATTCTGCAAAACTTGTCTTGAATGAAGCCCAAACCGAAGAGCTTATCAAAAAAGAAACTTTTCTTTTTGAGTGTTCCTATTCCGAATGGGAAAATTTAAAGCGGCATCTTGATGAGTTTTCTGTTGAACATTTAGAATTGGCTTATGAAGAAAAGATAAGATTTAAAGGTCAAATCCCGGCAGAAAAAAAAACGCCCTTCGAAGCCTTTATTGAAAATGCTTCAAAGGGCGGTATAAGTTTAGTCTTCCCAGCCGATATTAATGCTGACTGTTGTTACTGATGATGCAATATCTACTGCATCCTCCATGGTCAAGCTCTGAGGTGTCATTGTAGGTGAATTAGCCTCTGCTTCGGCAAGAGTTTGTACAGATTGAGGTAAAACATCATTTGCCTTAATGTTTTGGGCAGGAGTTACCATACCTGTATCGCTTATGATAACGGAGTCGCCTATCTGAACCCTTGTTTCAAGGCCGTCACTGTTTGCATAGTACCATGATCCGCTAGTTCCTATTAAAAGACCGTCGGAGCTGATTTCGCCTGATGTTCCTCGAACAGAAGCCGTTGCAACAGGAGTTTTTACCTTAAACTCAACTTTTTTTGTTGAAGCCGGTTTTACATCAGCCTTTACGGAGCCTACATTTAGATAAACTTCCGAAGAAACGGCTTCATTTTTTTTCGCTATTTCTTCAATTGTAAGTCTTGTCATAGGCCTAACCGTAATAACCGAACCGTCAATTTTTAAAGTTAGTTCGGACTTAAACCCTGTAGAAATCATGCTTCCCGATTCAATTTTATTTCCTGTTTTTGCAGGAATCCATTTTCCGCCTTTTTTTATTTCTGCCTTTCCTTTAACGGCTACTACTTCGCCATCCATTGCCATAAGAGAAAAGGTAAGACAAAGAAGGCTGATAACAATAAAAATCTTTTTCATTTTATTCTCCTATAAAAACTTTAGAAAGAAATTATGCCCTTTAATCCTACTCGGGCATCAAACTTTCCATTTTTTCCTATGAACATACCTAGGTCCCCGCTTAGAGCTATATCTTGAAGTATTGTGTATTTGACCAATGCTGTCCATTCCAAACCTCTTAGAAATTTTATTCCTCTTGGTTTAGATTCTCCATACGTCATAATGTTGAATTCGGTACTTAAGAATAGATCAGGTATAGGTTTTATGCTCCCATTTAATCCCGTTTTCCATAGATCGCTTGTTTCAATAAACCTCACATTTGAAGCATTTGAAAGCGTAAAGGTTTTAAATGCTTTCCTTCCTCCGGAAAACAATTCGGTTTTTAAACCTATTTTTGAACTATACTTTTCAAAATAATAATTAAGCTCTCCTAAGAGAAAGAAGCCTGTTTGCGTCTCCCTCTTATTCCTTGTTATAATTGAAGATGATCCTGATGCATTATAAAAAAGACCTTTTACTATAGGTCCGTTTACAGATATGGATATATAGTTATTTGTCGATTTTGCATTCGTTGTTGCAATAAAGGAACTTAAATCCAAGTCTACCTTGTGGCGCAGCGAAGCGAAGGGCAGTCTGAATAATGCGGACATATGAACAAAAGAAGGTGAAAGCTTGTAAACTTTTGTATCCTTTTCGGTTATGGACTTTATATCTACTGCAGTTGTGGGGTTTACATAAGCATTTACAAGACCTGTATACCCAAGATTAAAAAACATTGAAAACCGAGGCATATCATATGAAACATAAACACCATCAATATTTTGATTTAAAATCTTTGCCGTAATATCCGATATATTGTATCTTCCTGCATCAATATTCAGGCTGTTATCGCCTATGGGAATCAGAAAGCTGAATTTTAGCATATCCAAGTTCGCTATATGCATAAGGTGATTGTTGACGTCAAATTCACTTTTAGGTTTTATAGGTTTTTTTAAATTCAGCAAATATGAAGACTGAACGGCAAAGTTATAATTTCCTTGTTTATCGAGGTTTTGTTTGGCCCAAAGAGATATACTGTCGAAATGGGTTAGATTTGTGGTTTGTTTGCTAAAATCAAGCCCAACACCGGTTTTAAAAATTCCGCCTGCTTCAAAGGCTGAAAGACTCACCGAAATAATCAAAAAGAAAAATATAAGGCTTCGTATTTTTTTCATTTCTTTCTCCTTATTTATCTGCTTTGGGCATTATTTTTGCCAGTAGATTAATTGCCGCAAAGGGTGTGATATTTGAAGACGGAACCGTTTTTTGCGGTATTATCTTCATTATCTTAAGCTGCCTAAAAGCATAATGCGGACTTTTTGTAATTCCATACCATAACCCATGTTTTATTGAAGAGTATTGTAAGGCTAAATTTGAAAATTCGTCAAATCTAATCGGCTCATCATATTTTTTGTTTTCAAACATCTTAAGACCTTTAAATTTATCAAATGCAGCTTGATAAGAATCGGTTTCCTTAACCTCTCCAATTGCCGTTCCTACTAGGTAACATGCTTGACCTCTTGTCAAAGTCTTAGACTGCAAAATCTCATCAACTTTTTCTGCCGATTGAGCAAAAACAAGAGATCCAAGACTCAAGCATATTAAAACTAAGTAAAGCTTTTTCATACTTCCTCCTCAACTTCTCATAAGCTAAACTAATTATAGCACAAAAAACAAAAAATAACAATCAAAGCGGAAAAAAAATACAATTATAAATTGCAATCAATTTCTTCTTGAAATTTTATTTTTTTTGTTGTATGGTTATTGTAAGGCGGGAGGGATTATGGCAGCAGGAAAACAGCTGATTAAAGAAAATAGTGCCTACATAGATATTTTGCCTGAATGGGCTCAGGAACTTTCCAGAAAATATTGTTCAAAAACTGCAAACCTTTACTTTGTACACGGAAATATAAGAGATTTTTTGCCTCACCAAATAACCGAATACGGGCATAATTTTTTATTTGTAAAAATAAGGGACTATATTTCCGAGGTTCTTTTTGGAAATCAAGATATAATAGTGTATTACGATAAATCCGGAGGAATTTCTTTTTGTACATCGGACATGGAAAGATCCTATCTTGAAACAATGCACAGAACCTATCCCGATGTGCCTCCTGCGGCCTTTTTGTCCCGCGATCCGGAAGAGGCTTTTTCATACCTTGAAAGGTACTTTGTGCTTAATTTCGGGAAAAATTTGAGGATTGTGCTTATTGTAGACTATGCCGAAACCATAATTCCGGCCGATGAGATAGGAAATTTGGATGAAACCGACAGGTACTGCCTTGTTACCCTAAACAGGTGGTCTCATGAGCCTTCTTTTACACGGGAAGATATCTCCATAATAATGCTTACGGAAAACCTCACAGACTTAAATCCGCGCCTTACAGCCTCTCCTTCTACAATAAAGGTGCGTATTCCTCTGCCGGATGCTGCCGTGAGGGTCAATTTTTTGGAACATCTAAGACGTACTGAAGAAATTCTTTTAGCCGAGAGAGGCTTAAGTCCTGAAAGAATGGGAGCTCTAACCTCGGGACTAAATCTTTTAAACCTTTACCAGCTTGTGGGGGAGTCCTATCAAGATGATAAACCCATAAGTTTGGATTATTTGGCAGCCAAAAAGAGGGAGATTATCGAAAATGAGGCCGGCGGCCTTTTGGAATTTATAGATACCGATTATGACCTTTCCCTTGTTTCAGGCCATGACTTTGTAAAAAAGCGTTTTAAAATAGCTGCAAAGGCCTTAAAGGCTGCAAGAACCGATGTGCTTCCCATGGGTTATCTTATTTCGGGGCCCATAGGTACGGGAAAAACCTTTATAGTTTCGGCCTTTGCAGGAGAGATAGGCATTCCCATGGTTAGGTTACGCAACTTCCGCTCCCAATGGCAGGGGGCCACCGAATCGAATCTTGAAAAGGTCTTAAATATTTTGCGGGCTATGTCGCCTGTGGCTGTAATGATAGATGAGGCCGATGTAGTGCTTGGAAACCGCACTGCAAACGATGTATCGGGTACTTCGAGCAGGGTCTTTGCCCAGATAGCGAATTTTATGGGAAACACTGCATACCGGGGAAAGATTATCTGGTTTTTGATTACCTGCCGCCCCGATTTGATTCCTGTCGACTTAAAACGGCAGGGCAGGGCTGAAGAGCATCTGGCTCTTTTTTACCCCGAAACCGATGCCGAAAGGTTAGATCTTTTTGAAACCCTCCAAAGAAAGCTCCGTATCAAGCTCCATGAGGTAAACTTAAATTCTGTTATTAAAAAGATTAAATTCGATGTATCCGGTGCAGATATTGAAGCCATACTTGTGCGGGCAAAAATGAATGCAACTGTTGAAGGCCGTGCTATGGTTATACAAAAAGACTTGGAGGAAACTATAGCCGATTTTATTCCGCCTTCTTATCCCTATGAGATAGAACTGCAAAATTTGGTAGCGGCAATAGAGTGCACAAGCAAGGAGATGGTCCCGAAAAAATATCAATCGATGCAGCGTTCGGCCATGTCTGCCGAAATATTCGAGATAAAACAGCTTTTAGGCGAAAAATAATTAAATATCGGCTTGACACGCTATATATAGTGTGTTATCCTGTAGGATATATTTAGATACGCTATTTTTGGGAGGGATGGATGCCGGCTTTTTAGGCATCCTGTAAGTAAAGTATGAGATGTCCGCATTGCGGAAATTGCGACGATAAGGTTATGGAATCGAGAACTCTGGCTCAAGGGGCTTGTATACGCAGAAGAAGAGAATGTCTTGCCTGCGGCTACCGCTTTACAAGCTATGAGCATATCGAAGAAAAACCCTTTATGGTTATCAAAAAGGACGGCCGCAGGGAACCCTTTGACCGTAAAAAACTTGAAAAGGGCATTGAAAGGGCTCTTGAAAAGCGTCCCGTTTCATTAAACTCTATAGAAAATATTGTTACCGAAATTGAAGATCAGGCAGTTTTAAGTTCCGGCCTTAACAAAGAAATAGAAACCACTGCTCTGGGTGAAATGGTTCTGTCTCATTTATATTCAATAGATAAGGTGGCCTATATCCGCTTTGCCTCAGTTTACAAGCAATTCAGCAATTTGGATGAGTTTGTCAGCGAGGTAAAAAAGGTTCGAAAAATAACTAAATAATGTAAATAAATTGGGAGGTATTAAAAGTTTATGGAGGAAAAAACTACAAATCAAACGGTTTTTCCTGAGTGGAAGTCCTTTTTAGGTACTATGGAAAAAGCAAAGCCTGAAATTTTGCGTTCTGTGGTAAAGCGATCGGGTGAGATTGAGGCGTATAACCGAAAAAAGATAGAAAAAGCTATCAATAAGGCTATAGCTGCTGTTGAAGGAAGCCCGAATGACGAAAAGGCTGCTTTTTTAACCGACAAGGTCGAAGAAAAGCTTAAAGCCATTATGGCTTCACGCTATGCCCATTCTATCCCTGCAATCGAAGAAATTCAGGATGTTGTCGAACTTGTTTTAATAGAACAGCAGGAAGCCCGCCTTGCAAAGGCTTATATTCTTTACAGGGCAAAGAGGGAGGCTGTGCGGGATGCGGAAAGCCTCATGCTCAATATCAACAGCACCATGGACGGCTATTTAAGCCAATCCGACTGGCGCGTAAAAGAAAATGCCAATGTAAATTTTTCATTGGGCGGTCTTATTCTTCATAACTCAGGAACCATTACGGCAAACTATTGGCTTAAAAATATATATACGCCTGCAATTGCTGAAGCCCATATAACGGCAGCCTTTCATATCCATGACCTTTCAATGTTTTCAGGCTATTGTGCCGGCTGGTCTTTGCGTCAGCTTATCCACGAGGGCTTGGGCGGAGTTCCGGATAAGATTACCTCAAAGCCTCCCAAGCATTTATCGACTCTTATTCAGCAGATAGTCAACTTTTTAGGCATTATGCAAAACGAGTGGGCCGGAGCTCAGGCCTTCAGCTCCTTTGATACCTATTTGGCTCCCTTCGTAAAAAAGGATAACATGAACGAAGCAAGCGTAAAGCAATGTCTTCAAAGTTTTGTTTACGGTGTAAACACTCCGAGCCGCTGGGGCTCTCAAGCTCCCTTTACAAACATAACCTTGGACTGGGTCTGCCCTCCCGACCTTGCAAACCAAAAGGCCGTTGTCGGAGGCGAGACTCAAGACTTTACCTACGGTGACTGTCAAAAAGAAATGGATATGATAAACAAGCTCTTTATCGAGCTCATGCTTGAAGGGGATGCCGCAGGCCGAGGTTTTCAGTATCCTATTCCGACTTATAATATAACTTCAGATTTTGATTGGACAAGCCCTAATGCAAAATTGCTTTTTGAGATGACTGCCCGGTACGGTACGCCTTATTTTCAAAACTTTATAAATTCCGACTTAAACCCGGGGGATGTCCGTTCTATGTGTTGCCGGCTTCAACTGGATAAAAGGGAACTGCGTAAAAGAGGAGGCGGTCTTTTCGGTTCGGATGAGTTTACAGGCTCCATAGGGGTTGTTACCATCAACATGCCTCAAATAGGATATCTCGCAAAAACCGAAAAGGACTATTTTGACCGATTGGACTATCTTATGGATATAGCAAAGCAAAGCCTTGAGATGAAGCGTAAGGTAATCGAAAAGCTCTTGGAAGGCGGCCTTTTCCCTTATACAAAAAGATATTTACATCATTTAAATAACCACTTTTCGACTATAGGAATTTGCGGTATGAACGAGTCCTGCTTAAACTTTTTGGGAGAGGATATTGTGAGTGCAAGAGGAAAGGCCTTTGCCGAAAAGGTTTTAACATACATGAGAAACCGCCTTGCCGACTTCCAGGAAGAAACAGGCAGCTTGTTCAACCTTGAAGCCACTCCGGCAGAGAGTACCTCTTACAGACTCGCACGCCACGATAAAAATCAGTTTCCCGATATAATAACTTCAGGGGATGCCGAGCCTTATTACACCAATTCAAGTCAGCTTCCGGTTGCCTACACTACAGATGTATTTGAAGCCTTGGATCATCAAGAAAGTTTACAGCGTAAGTATACGGGCGGAACGGTTTTTCATATCTTCTTGGGCGAGTCTATAAAGGATTGGGAATCATGCAGGGATCTGGTTAAGGCTGTT